>NZ_JAIBOA010000018.1 GCF_019458805.1 Actinomadura parmotrematis | reverse complement strand
CGGCGCGGCGGCCGCCCCCGCCCGCCTCCGCGGCGGCGGCGCGGGCGACGTCGGCGAGCGCGGCGGGCGCCGCGCGGGCCCCGTCCGGCGCGCCGCCGGCGAGCACGACGAGCCCGGCGGCCTGGCGGCGCAGCCGGACGGCCAGCCGGCGGGCCTCGGCCACCTCGGGGTGGTCGGCGCGGGCGGCGAGCGCGTCCAGGACGGCGAGCTGGCCGCCCAGCAGAGCCTGGGCGCGGCGGGCGAGCTGCTCGTGCATGGCGTCGCCGGCGCGGCCCAGCTCGCGCTGCGCGGCGATCTCGTCGAGGACGGCGGCGCGGGCGGCGGCGAAGGCGTGCCCGGCCTGCGCGACCTCGCGGGTGCGCAGGGCGGGGGGCCGCCCGGTGCCCGCGAAGTCGAGCGCGGCGCGGCGCAGCCGGGCGAGGTCGGCGGTGACGGAGCGGGCGGTGCGGACGGCGAGGGCGAGCGTCGCGGCGAGCGCGGCGAGGCCGAGCGCGGCGGCGAGGACGAGGCGGGCGGTGATCTCGTCGGCGGCGGGGACGGCGCGGCGGCGCGCGGCGTTGGCGAGCTCCAGTTCCAGGCCGCGCAGCCGGGTCAGGGTGGTGTCGGCGGCGACGCGCCAGGGGGCGGGCCCGTCCCGGTGCAGGTCGCGGCCGCCGTAGCGGCGCTCCAGGGACTCCAGCCGCGCGTACTCGGGGGCGCCGGTGATGCGGGCCAGCCCGGCGCGCTCGGGCAGGCGCAGCTCGGGTGCGGCGATGTCGAGCAGGGACCGGCGCGTCCCGGCGAGCCCGGCGAGGGAGGTCTGCTCGGCGCGGGTCATCCGGCCGGCGGCGAGGACGCCCGACAGCAGCGCGTCCTCCTGCGACAGCGCCTCGCGGGCGCGGGCGAGGGCGACGAGGTCGCGCGCGTCGCGGGCGGCGCCGGCGTCGGGCGCCGTGGACAGCGAGCCCTGCAGGGCGCCGATCGCGGCGAGCGGCCCGCTGTAGTCGGCGAGGGTCTGGCCGCGGGTGGCGCGGCCGGTGTCCACGCCGGTGCGCTCGGCGGGCAGCGCCGCGATCTCGGCGAGCACCTGCCCGGCGAGCATCCGGGACGCGGGCGGGACGGCGCCGGGGGCGGCGCGGGCGCGGAACCGCTCGGCGCGGCCGTCGGTCTCCAGCCGGGCCGCCTCCAGGGCGGTGCGCGCGGCGGGCGTCCGGGCGCCGAGGTAGGCGGTGGACAGGCGCCGCTCCTCCTGGAGGGCGCTGCCGAGCAGCGCGGCGGGGGCGACCAGGCGGTCCTGGACGGCGGCGGCGCGGCGCAGCCGCTGCCCGTCGCCGAACGTGGTGGCGGCGGCGAACGTCCAGAGGGCGGTGAGCGACACCAGCGAGACGAGGACCAGCAGGACGACCTTGGAGCGGATGGTGCGCAAGCGGAGCCCCCGCTAGAACGAGACCACTGACACGCTGGAGACCTTACAGTCGAAAAAGCAGTTATAAGCGGTTCGCCGCGATCGTTGCGAATTGGTGGCCTACAATCCGCTACGTGATCCTCCGGACGCGCCCGGCGGCGCTCGCCCTCGCCGCGGCGGCCCTGCTGGCCGGCTGCCAGGCAGGCGCCGCCGACGACGGCGCCGGTGACGCCGGGGACGCCGAGGTGCCGCAGCTCGCGCAGCAGCAGGCGGTCGGCGCGGGCGAGGGCGTGCTGAACCTGGTGGCGCCGCCCGGGTACGCCGAGAGCACGCCCGCGAAGGGCCGGCCGCGCACCTGGGTGTCGGCGTTCAGCCGCGCGACCGGCTGCCGGGTCGTCGCGCGGACGGCGGGCTCGCCCGAGGTTCTCGTCGCGCTGCTGAAGACCGGCCGCTACGACGGCGCGGCCGTCGGCGGGGACATGGCGCTGCGGCTCGTCCACGACGGGGACGCCGCGCCGGTGAACACCGGGCTGGTGGCCGGGTACGCCGCCGTCTCGCCTTTCCTGAAAGGGCAGCCCTACAACTCGGTCAACGCCCAGCCCTACACCGTTCCCGCCACTTATGACGCCAATTATCTGCTTTATCGGACCGACCGTTTCTCGCGGCCGCCCGCGTCGTCGGCGGCGCTCTGGGACGCCGCCTCCCCCGCCGCCGGGAGCCTCGCGCTGCCCGACTCCCCGCTCGCCATCGCCGACGCCGCCCTCTACCTGCGGGCGCACCGGCCCGAGTTCGGCATCCGCGACCCGTTCGCGCTGAACGACGCGCAGTTCACCGCCGCCGTCTCGCTGCTGGCGCGGCGCCGCGCCGACGTCGCCCGGTTCTGGCGGCGCCCCCAGGACGTCCTCGCCGCCGTCCGGGCCGGGGACGTGCAGGCGGGCCTCGCCCCGGCGTCCGCCGTGGAGCGGGCGCGGGCGCTGCGGACGCCGGTCGCGTCGGCGATCCCGGCCGAGGGCGCGACGGGCTCGGCGGACGGCTGGATGGTGTCGGCCAAGGCGCGGCACCCCTCGTGCATGTACCGCTGGATGAGCTGGGTCACCGCGCCGAAGGTGCAGGCGCGGCTCGCGCGGCGGCTCGGGCGCGCCCCCGCCAACCCGCTGGCCTGCCGCTACGTCCCCCGCGGCTACTGCGCCGCGCGCCACGCCGGGGACGCGGCGTTCTACCAGCGGCTGTCGATGTGGCGGACGCCGATGCGGACGTGCGGGGAGGGGACCTGCGCCGACTACGCCCGCTGGGCCGAGGCCTGGGCCCGGATCAAGGGCTGACCTGCGGTTCCGCCGCCGCGAAAAGAAAACCGGAAAGATGTCGTGCCGCGTGTCGATCCCGGGTCCGCCCGCTCGACGCGCTGGTGAAGGCCGGGAACGGACCCGGCCGGACGAGCAGGAGGACGCGATGCGCTTCATGATGATGACCACGGCCGACCCGTCCGCTCCGCAGACGCCGCCGGACCCCGAGATGTTCGCCCAGATGGGCGCGTTCATCGAGGAGATGAGCCGGGCGGGCGTGCTGCTCGCCACCGGCGGCCTGGAGCCGGGCGGCACCCGCATCCGCTCCAAGGGCGGCAAGGCCGAGGTCGTGGACGGGCCCTTCACCGAGGCCAAGGAGGTCGTGGTCGGCTTCGCGCTGATCGAGACCGGCAGCCGCGAGGAGGCGATCGAGCTGTCCAAGCGGTTCTGGTCGATCGTCGGCGACGGCGCGGGCGTCATCCAGCAGGTCTTCGGCCCCGGCGACTGACGGCGGCCCGCGGCGCTTGCGCGGCGCGCCCCGTCCTGCTCTCATCTGCGGGTGAGTGCGAACGAGGCGCGCCGCCGCGTCGAGGCGGTCTGGCGGCTGGAGTCGGCCCGCATCATCGCGGGCCTCGCCCGGCTGGTCCGCGACGTCGGGCTGGCCGAGGAGCTGGCCCAGGACGCGCTGGTGCAGGCCCTGGAGCAGTGGCCCGAGACGGGCGTCCCGGACAACCCGGGCGCCTGGCTGACGGCGGTGGCGCGCCGCCGCGGCATCGACCGCATCCGCCGCGAGCAGACCTACGCCCGCAAGCTCACCGAGATCGGGCACCGGCTGGAGACCGCCGACGACACCGCCTTCGACGGCGTCCTCGACGAGGAGCCGATCGAGGACGACGTGCTGCGCCTGGTGTTCACCGCCTGCCATCCGGTGCTGCCGGTGCCGTCGCGGGTCGCGCTCACCCTGCGGATGATCGGCGGCCTGGCCACCGACGAGATCGCGCGCGCCTTCCTGGTCCCCGAGGCGACCGTCGCGCAGCGCATCGTCCGCGCGAAGAAGGCGCTCGCGGCGGCGGGCGTGCCGTTCGAGACGCCGGTCGGCGCCGACCGCGCCGCGCGCCTCGCCTCCGTCCTGGAGGTCCTCTACCTGGTCTTCAACGAGGGGTACGCGGCGACCGCCGGCGACGACCTGGTCCGCGCCGACCTCTGCCGGGAGGCGCTGCGCCTCGGCCGCGTCCTCGCCGGCCTCGCGCCGGGCGAGCCCGAGGTCCACGGGCTCGTCGCGCTGATGGAGGTGCAGGCGGCGCGGACCCGCGCCCGCACCGGCCCGGACGGGCGGCCCGTCCCGCTCGCCGAGCAGAACCGCGGCCAGTGGGACCGGCTGCTGATCCGGCGCGGCGTCGCGGCGCTGCTGCGCGCCCGCGGGCTCGGCGCGGCGCCCGGCCCGTACGTGCTGCAGGCCGCGATCGCGGTGACGCACGCGCAGGCGCCGAGCTTCGCCGAGACCGACTGGACGGCGATCGCGGGCCTGTACGAGCTGCTCGTCCGGGAGGCGCCGTCGCCGGTCGTGGAGCTGAACCGCGCGGTCGCCGTCGGCATGGCCCACGGCCCCGAACGCGGCCTGGAGATCGTCGACGGGCTCGCCGCCGACCTCGCCGGGTACCACCTGCTGCCGAGCGTCCGCGGCGACCTCCTGGCGCGCCTGGGACGCCACGACGAGGCCCGCGCGGAGTTCGCCCGCGCCGCCGAGCTCACCCGCAACCAGGCCGAGCGGCGCCTGCTGCTCGACCGCGCGGACGCGCCCTGACGCGCACGCCGGGTCAGCCGTATACGGCCAGCAGATAGAACCCCGCCGCGGCCGCGCCGAGCAGCGCCAGCGCCGTGAGAAGCCCCGCGACGAGCCGCGCCGCGCTCCGGCGCCGCTTGTAGCTGCGGCTCGGCGACCGCGGCCGGTCCAGCGGTTCGCCCGCCGGAACGTTCCCGGTGGGCGCGGGGACGTCGCGGCGCGGGCGGCGGACCGGCTCGGCGGGGCCGTCCGGCATCCCGTCGCCCCAGCCGAAGACCCGCTCGTCCTTGGGCACCTGCGCGAGCCCCTCGGCGTCCGGGCGCGCGAGCCACCCGGACGACCCGTCGATCGCCGGCCCGAAGATCGGCGGCAGCGGTTCGAGGCCGTCCCCGGGCACCTCGTCGCCGTGCCACCCGCTCACCGCACACCTCCCCTCGCCCGTAACGAGGGACGCTACCGCGCGCGCCCGGAAAATGGATCACCCGTTCCCGGCCGGAACCGACCGGGCGGTCACGACCCCAGGTACGCGCCCCCGTTGACGTGCAGGACCTGGCCGGTGATGTGCCCGGCGGCCGGGGAGGCCAGGAACGCGATCGCGGCGGCGACGTCGCCGGGGACGCCCGCCCGGCCCGTCGCGGTCTGCCCGACGAGCAGGGCGCGGCGCTCGCCGGTCATCGTCCCGGCGAAGAACCCGGTGTCCTCGATCAGGCCCGGCGCGACCGCGTTCGCGGTGATGCCGCGGCCGCCGAGCTCGAACGCCAGCCCGGCGGTCCAGGCGTGCAGGCCCGCCTTGGCGGCGCCGTAGGAGCCGCGCCCGCGCGCCGCGGCGATCGAGCTCAGCGAGATCACCCGGCCGCCGTCCGCGAGCCGGGGCTCCAGGGCGGTGGTGACGAGCACGGCGCTGACCAGGTTGGCCTCCAGGTTCGCCAGCCAGGCGGCGCGGACGCCGGCGAGCCCGGCCCGCTCGGGGGCGCCGATGTCGGTGTTGCCGCCGGCGTTGTTGACCAGCACGTCGACGCGGCCGGGCAGGTCGGCGAGGGCGGCCTCGACGGCCGCCGGGTCGGCCGCGTCGAACGCGACGGCGCGGGCGCCGATCGCGTCCGCCGCCTCCGTCAGCACCCCGGCCCGGCGGCCGGTGACGACGACGTCCAGCCCGTCGGCCGCCAGCCGTGCCGCGACCTCCCGGCCGATGCCGGTGCCGCCTCCGGTGACCACTGCGGTGCGTGCCATGCGCCCTCCTTGTTTAGGTCTAAACATCTACCGGTAGGCTAGCACCGTGAACCACGCCGAACGCAACTCCGGACGCGACCCCGACGCCGTCGAGGAGATCCAGCTCGCCTGGGCGCGCGAGCGCCCCGGCACCCCCGTCGGCTCGATCGGGGTGATCACGCGGGTGTGGCGGGCGGCCAAGCTGCTCGGCGACGACCGGCGCCGCACGCTCGCCCGGCTCGGCATCGACACCGCCACCCTGGACCTGCTGTCCACCCTGCGCCGGCACGGCCCGCCCTACGCGATGGCGCCCGCCGCGCTGCGCGACGCCGCCCTGCTGACGGCGGGCGCCGTCAGCCAGCGGGTGGCGCGCGCCGAGGCGGCGGGCCTGGTCGCCGTGGAGCGCGGCCCGCGCGGGCGCGCCTCGTCGGTCGCGCTGACCGGCGCGGGCCACGCCCTCATCGAGGACAGCGTGGACGGCCTGCTCCGGCACGAGGAGGAGCTGCTCGACCACCTGACCGAGGACGAGCGCGACCGGCTCGCCGAGCTGCTCCGCCTGCTGCTGGACGGCCTCGTGGAACGCCTCGGCGCCGACCCGCGTCCCGGGCAGGTCGGCGCCGACGACGCGGGCTGAGCTCAGCCGAGGAGGTCGGCGAGGGCGCGGCGGCAGGAGGGCTGGCGGAGCTTGTGCATGCCCTTGGACTCGATCTGGCGGATCCGCTCGCGGGTCACCCCGTACACCTGGCCGACCTGGTCGAGGGTCTTCGGCTCGCCGCCGCTCAGCCCGTACCGGAGGGAGATCACGCCGGCCTCGCGCTCGGTGAGGGTGCCGAGGACGGCGTCGAGCTGGCCGCGCAGCATCGACGACGACACCGCGTCCACCGGGTCGGGCGTCTCGGTGTCCTCGATGAAGTCGCCGAACTCGCCGCCGTCGCCCGCCTCGCCGACCGGGACGTGCAGCGAGATCGGCTCGCGGGACTGGCGCTGGAGCCGCTCCACCTTCTCGGCCGTGATGTCCAGCTCGACGGCGAGCTCCATCGAGTTGGGCTCGCGGCCGAGGTCCTGGGCGAGCTGGCGGCGCACCCGGTTCATCCGGTTGACCACCTCCGCCACGTGGGCGGGCAGCCGGATGGTGCGGCCCTGGTCGGCGAGCGACCGGGTCATCGCCTGCTTGATCCACCACACCGCGTAGGTGGAGAACTTCAGCCCCCGCTTGTGCTCGAACTTCTCCACCGCGCGGATCAGCCCGAGGTTGCCCTCCTGGATGAGGTCGATCAGCGGCAGCCCGCGCCCCGCGTACCGCTTGGCGAGCGACACCACCAGGCGCAGGTTCGCCTGGATCATGTGGTCCTTGGCCCGCGCGCCGTCGGCGGCGATCCACCGCAGGTCCTCGATGTCCTGGTCGCTGAGGCCGAGCACGCTCTCCAGCCGCTCGCGGGCGAAGAGACCGGCCTCGATGCGCTGCGCGAGGTCGACCTCCTGCTCGGCTGTCAGCAGCGGGGTCCGGCCGATCTGGGCGAGGTAGTCCTTGACCGGGTCGGTGGAACCGGTGCTGGCATTGCGGAAGGCGTTCAAGGGGGGTCCTTTTCCTCGTCCGGGTGGGGTGGCGGCGGGGCAGGCGGTCAGCCCGGCGCGGGTCTCCGGTCCCGGTGGAACGCGCAGGGCTGCATGGATCTCGTCGTTCCCAATCCCAGGCGCGCGCACACCCCCGCGTTCGCAGCGGATCGCCGCCGGACGCCCGAAATCCGGGCGGGCCCTCCGGGACGCTCCCGGAGGGCCCGCCGGACCCCTCCGTCAGGACACGACGAGCAGCAGATCGCCGGCCTGCACGGGCGTCGCCGCGGGGACGGCGAGGCGGGCGACGGTCCCGGCGACCGGCGAGGTGATCGCGGCCTCCATCTTCATCGCCTCGATGGTGGCGACGGTGTCGCCGGCCTCGACGCGGTCGCCCTTGGCGACCCGCAGCGTCACCGACCCGTCGAACGGCGCGGGGATGTGGCCGGGCTCGGCCGGGTCGGCGCGCTCGACCGGCGGCGCGTCCGACGTCGCGGACTTGTCGCGCACCGCCAGCGTCCGCAGCTGCCCGTTGACGGTGCAGATGACCTGCCGGACGCCCGCCTCGTCGAGGTCGCCGACGGCCTCCAGCGCGGCGAGGACCCGCACGCCGGGCTCCAGGTCGAACGCGACCTCGTCGCCGGTGCGCAGGCCGTACAGGAACGGGCCGGTCGGCAGGACCGACAGGTCGCCGAACGCGGCGCGCGTCTCGCGGTGGTCCTTGGCGGGGCCGGGGAACAGCAGCCGGTCGAGGGTGGCGCGGACCTCCGGTCCGGCGAGCGCCTTCTCCTCCTCCCCCGTCAGCTCGGCGCGCGGCGGGGTGTGCCTGCGCGCGCCGAGGGCGCGCTCGCGGAACGGCTCGGGCCAGCCGCCGGCCGGGTCGCCGAGCTCGCCCGCCAGGAACCCGATGACGCTGTCGGGGATGTCGTAGCGCTCGGGGTGCGCGGCGAAGTCCTCGGGGTCGGCGCCCGCCGCGACGAGGTGCAGGGCGAGGTCGCCGACGACCTTGCTGGACGGCGTCACCTTGACGAGGCGGCCGAGGATGCGGTCGGCGGCGGCGTAGAGCCGCTCGATCTCTTCGAAGCGGTCGCCGAGGCCGAGCGCGACGGCCTGCTGGCGCAGGTTGGACAGCTGCCCGCCGGGGATCTCGTGCCGGTAGACGCGGCCGGTCGGGGCGGGCAGGCCCATCTCGAACGGCGCGTACAGCCTCCGCACGGCCTCCCAGTAGGGCTCCATGGCGGTGAGCGCGTCCAGGTCGAGGCCGGTGGCGCGGCCGGTGAAGTCGGTGTGCGCGACGATCGCCTGGAGCGGCGGCTGGCTGGTGGTGCCCGACAGCGGCGACGCGGCGCCGTCCACCGCGTCCACCCCGGCCTCGATCGCGGCGAGGTAGGTGGCGAGCTGGCCGCCCGCGGTGTCGTGGGTGTGCAGGTGGACGGGCAGGTCGAAGCGCTCGCGCAGCGCGCCGACGAGGGTGCGGGCGGCGGGCGCCCGCAGCAGTCCCGCCATGTCCTTGACGCAGAGGACGTGGACGCCCGCCTCGACGAGCCGTTCGGCGAGCCGCAGGTAGTAGTCGAGGGTGTAGATCTTCTCGCCGGGCGAGGACAGGTCGCCGGTGTAGCAGAGGGTGCCCTCGGCGATCGCGTGGGTCTGCAGGACGGCGTCGATGGCGGGCCGCATCCGCTCGACGTCGTTCAGCGCGTCGAAAATACGGAAAATGTCGACGCCCGTGCGCGCGGCCTCGGCGACGAAGGCCCGCGCGACCGAGTCGGGGTAGGGGGTGTAGCCGACGGTGTTGCGGCCGCGCAGCAGCATCTGGATGCACAGGTTCGGCGCGGCCTCGCGGATGGCGCCGAGCCGCTCCCACGGCGATTCGCCGAGGAAGCGCAGCGCGACGTCGTAGGTCGCGCCGCCCCACGCCTCCAGCGACAGCAGCTGCGAGTGCGTGCGGGCGAGGTAGGGCGCGGCCTTGACGAGGTCGTAGGTGCGGACGCGCGTCGCCAGGAGCGACTGGTGGGCGTCGCGGAAGGTGGTGTCGGTGACGGCGAGCGCGTCCTGCTCGCGCAGCGCCTGCGCGAAGGCGCGCGGGCCGAGGGCGAGGAGGCGGTCCCGCGAGCCCTCGGGGACGGGGCCGTCCACCGCGACGTCCGGCAGCTTCGCGGCCGGGTCCAGGTGGGTCGGGGCGTCGCCGTGCGGCTTGTTGACCGTGACGTCGGCGAGGTAGGAGACGAGGCGGGTCGCTCGGTCGCCGCTGGAGCGGGCCGTCAGCAGCTCGGGGTGGTCGGCGATGTAGGAGGTGGTGACGCCGCCCGCGATGAAGTCGGGCTCGTCCAGCAGCGCTTGCAGGAACGGGATGTTGCTGGACACGCCGCGGATGCGGAACTCGGCGACGGCGCGGCGGGCGCGCCGCACGGCCTCCTCGAAGGTGCGGCCGCGGCAGGTCAGCTTCACCAGCAGCGAGTCGAAGTGCGGCGTGACGACGGCGCCGGCGTGCGTCGTGCCGGTGTCCAGGCGGACGCCCGCGCCGCCCGGCGACCGGTAGGCGGAGATCTTGCCGGTGTCGGGGCGGAAGCCGTTGGCGGGGTCCTCGGTGGTGATGCGGCACTGCACCGCGAACCCCGACACCGCGACGTCCTCCTGCGCGATGCCGAGGTCGGCGAGGGTCGCGCCGCCCGCGATGCGCAGCTGGCTCTGCACGAGGTCGATGCCGGTCACCTCCTCGGTGACGGTGTGCTCGACCTGGATGCGCGGGTTCATCTCGATGAACACGTGCGCGCCGCGGTCGTCCACGAGGAACTCCACGGTCCCGGCGTTGGCGTAGCCGATCTCGCGGGCGAACGCGACGGCGTCCGCGCAGAGCCGCTCGGTGATCGCGGCGTCCAGCCGGGGCGCCGGGGCGATCTCCACGACCTTCTGGTGGCGGCGCTGCACCGAGCAGTCGCGCTCGCGCAGGTGGACGGTGCGCCCAGTGCCGTCGGCGAGGACCTGCACCTCGATGTGGCGGGGCCGGTCCACCGCCTGCTCCAGGAAGACGGTCGCGTCGCCGAAGGCGCTCTCGGCCTCGCGGCGGGCGGTGTCGACGGCCGCCTCCAGGTCCTCGCGCCGGTCGACGCGCCGCAGGCCGCGGCCGCCGCCGCCCGCCGCCGCCTTGACGAACAGCGGGAACCCGACCTCGTCGGCGGCGGCGAGCTCCCCGCCCGGCTCGGGCGTGACCGAGCGGAGCACCGGAAGCCCGGCGCGGCGGGCCGCGGCGACCGCCTCGATCTTGTTGCCGGCCAGGCGGAGCGCGGCGGCGGGCGGCCCGACGAAGGTGATCCCGTTGCGCTCGCACGCCTCGGCCAGCTCGGGGCTCTCCGACAGGAACCCGTACCCGGGGTAGACGGCGTCGGCGCCGACGCGCAGCGCCGTCGCCACGATGCCGTCCACGTCGAGGTAGGCGCGCACGGGGTGGCCGCGCTCGCCGATCTCGTACGCCTCGTCGGCCTTCTGGCGGTGCAGCGAGAACCGGTCCTCGTGCGCGTAGACCGCGACGCTGGCGATGCCCAGCTCGTAGGCGGCGCGGAACGCGCGGACGGCGATCTCGCCTCGGTTGGCGACGAGCAGCTTTGTGATCACGGGGACCTCTCCCGGTCTCGGCGGATCCTGGCCGGCAGGTGACTGTTCAGTGACCTACCCCCTCCAGCGTGACCGGACGAGGGTGCGGCGCAAGGGATCCCGGCCACGAACAACCCCACAAACCGCCATCGCCACCAAAAGGCGTCATCTTCCCCACGCGTCTCGGCGATCGGCTCCGCCCGTCCGCCGCACCTCTTAGTCTGTTCGGTCGGGGTTTGTGCGCGTTGAAGGGGATCACGGGTGCGGTTGCCGGAACATCTGGAGCTGCTCGTCACCGACGAGCCGGTCTTCGACCTGTACGCGCACGGCCCGTGGCGCGTCCCGGACGGCCTGTACGACGAGGTCCGCGACCGCGTCCGCGCGCTCGCCGCCGACCCGCGCGCCCGCGAGCTGACCTCGGGCGGCAACCATCCGCTGCTGGTCGAGCCGGGCCCGCTCGTCCTCGGCGACCTGCTCCTCACCCTGGACTTCCTCTGCGGCTCGGCCGCCGTCAACAGCGGCAGCCACTCGCGGCTCCAGTTCCAGTTCTTCAACGAGTTCCTGCGCGAGCCCCAGGACGCCCTCCGCCCGCCCGGCGGCTGGGGCGTGACGACCGGGGTGTTCCGCCCGCTGGAATGGCTGGAGGAGGCGCCCGACCAGGACGTCGCGCTCGCGCTCAGCCGCGCGTCGCTGGACGTCCTGGAGGGCGTCGAGCCGCTGGAGCGGCGCCGCCGCGCGCTGATCGCGCTCTACGACGACCCGCCGCCCGCCCTCGACATCGCCGGCCAGTCGCTGGACGAGCAGCGGCGCCTCTGGGCCGCGCACGCCTCCGACGAGATCGTCGCGGTGCTGCCCGAGCTCGCCGGCCCGATCGGCTACCTGGAGTGGATCTGCGCGGGCCTGCTCCCGCTGCACGAGCACCTCGTCCAGGTCGCGCCGCGCGAGGAGCCCGTCGCCGAGCTCGTGGTGCACCTGCTCGCGCAGGCCGGCCTCACCGAGGTGCCCGCCGAGCTGTCGGCGGTGCTCGACGAGGACGGCTACCAGGACGTCCTGGAGCGGTTCGCGAAGACGCGGCCGCTGTTCGACGCCAACGAGTGGTATCTCGGCGCGCGGTCCTGGCTGGCGCGCGCGCTCGGCGCGGGCGAGGCCGACGCCTGCCGCGGCTGGCTCGACATGGCGATGCGCTTCACCGGCGCCGTCCAGGGCTTCCCCGACGAGGTGGGCTACCCCGACCCCGAGTGGATCCCGGTCGGGGAGTTCCAGGCCGACCTGCGGCGCCTCGCCACCCCGCGCCGCCGCGTGGTGAACCCGCTCGCCGCGACCGTCGGCAAGAAGGCGCCGCGCACCCGCCGCCCGCGCACCCCCGACTTCGCCAGCGCCCTCGTCGGGCAGCCCGAGCTCGCCGCCGCCGTCGCCCGCGTCGCCGCCGAGCCCGACCGGCCCGTCCGGCTGATGATCGTCGGGCCGGACGGCACCGGCAAGCGCGACGCCGCCCAGGAGATCGCGCACCTGCTCGCCGACCGGCAGATCGCCGCCGAGACGCTCTGGCTCGCCGGCGACTTCTTCGCCGGCAAGGAGGTCTCGGCCGCCACCACCCACCTGTACAACGACGCCCGCGACTCCGCCGGGCAGCGCCTCATGGTCATCGACGGGCTGGACGACATGTCCCGCGACCCGCGCAGCGGCGAGGCGATCGTCGAGGAGCTGCACCGCGCCCTGGACGTCCGCGACGACCTGCACGTCGTCGCGCTCTGCGAGCCCGGCGGCGACGAGCGCGTCCGCGAGATCAACCCGGCGCTGTCGCTGCGCTTCCAGGTCGTGCGGACCCACCCCTTCACCGCCGACGGCCACGCCGAGCTGTTCGCCCGCGCCCTCTACCAGCGCGGCGCGCGCGCCCACAAGCACGCCCTCACCGCGGCCGGGCGGCTGCTCGCGCAGACCGCGCCGGTCCGCAACCTGCGCAACGCCCGGCTCGCGCAGCGCCTCGCCGACGTCATCGTCGACGCCGTCCGCGAGCGCACCCCCGAGGGCGAGGAGCTCGTCGTCAAGCGCGCCGACGTGCCCGCGACGTTCGACCCGTCCGGCTCCCCCAAGGACCCGATGGCCGAGCTGAACGCGCTCGTCGGCCTGCGCACCGTCAAGCAGGAGATCGAGCTGCAGACCGCCGGGCTCGCCGCCGCCCGGCTGCGCCGCGAGGCGGGCCTCGCGGTGCCCGTCCCCGCCCGGCACATGCTGTTCACCGGCGACCCCGGCACCGGCAAGACCGTCGTCGCGCGGCTGCTCGCCCGCATCTACAAGGACCTCGGCGTCCTGTCGTCGGGGCACCTGGTCGAGGTCGGCCGCGGCGACCTCGTCGGCCAGTACCTCGGCGAGACGGCGCAGAAGACCCGCGCGACCGTGCAGCGCGCCGTCGGCGGCGTGCTGTTCATCGACGAGGCGTACGCACTCACCCAGTCCGACCTCGGCGAGGACTACGGCGCCGAGGCGATCGCCGAGCTGGTCAAGGCGCTGGAGGACCACCGCGACGACCTCGTCGTCATCGCCGCCGGCTATGAGGCCGACATGGCGCGGTTCGCCTCCGCCAACCCCGGCCTCGCCTCCCGGTTCCCGACGACGGTCCGCTTCCCCGACTTCACCGACGCCGAGCTCGTCGACATCTTCACCGGCATGGCCGGGCAGGCCGGGCTGGAGGCGACCGCCGAGGCGCGGGCCCGCGTCGCCGAGCTGCTGCGGCGCGCCCCGCGCGGCCGCGCCTTCGGCAACGCCCGGCTGATGCGCAACCTGGCCGAGCGGGCCGCGGTCCGCCAGGCGCGGCGCGTCGCCGGGCTGAAACGGCCGTCGGCCGAGGCGCTCGGCGCGCTGCTCGCCGAGGACGTCCCCGCGTCCCTGTCGGGAGTCACCCGCGACACCCCGCCGGCCGACCCGCTCGCCGAGCTGGACGCGCTCGTCGGCCTGCGCGGCGTCAAGGAGGAGGTGCGCCGCCTCGTCGCCGAGGCCGGCAGCGCCGACCTGCGGCGCGCCGCCGGGCAGCCCGCCGCCGCGCCGACCCGCCACCTGGTCCTCACCGGCAACCCCGGGACCGCGAAGACGACGGTGGCGCGCCTGGTCGCGGCCGTCTACGCCAAGCTCGGGCTGCTGTCGTCGGGGCACCTGGTCGAGGTGCAGCGCGGCGACCTCGTCGCGCACTACCTCGGGCAGACCGCCGGGAAGGTCCGCGCCGCCGTCGAGCAGGCCGTCGGCGGGGTGCTGTTCATCGACGAGGCGTACGCGCTCGCCGCCGACGGCTACGGGCAGGAGGCCGTCGCGACGCTGGTGAAGCTGATGGAGGAGTACCGCGGCGACCTCGTCGTCATCGCCGCCGGCTACGAGCGGCAGATGACCGCGTTCCTCGCCGGCAACCCCGGCCTGGAGTCGCGGTTCGCGCGCCGCATCGCCTTCCCCGACTACACCGACGGCGAGCTGGTGGAGATCTTCGCGCGGCTCGCCGCCGCCGAGGGCCTCACCCTGGCCGACGACCTGCCGGGGGCGCTGCGGGCGCTGCTCGCCCGCGTCCCGCGCGGCCCGGCGTTCGGCAACGGGCGGCTGATGCGCAACGTCCTGGACGAGACGATCGCCGCGCAGGCGTCCCGGCTGCTGGCGGGCGACCCGCCGGCCGCCGCCGAGATCACCGTCCTGCGCGCCGCCGACCTGCCGTCCCGCGCGGGCGGCCTGGAGGAGCACGTCGGCCAGTACCTGTAGGGGCTATCTTGTGGCGCTATGCGCGCCTTATGGCTTGCCGTCGCCTGCCTGCTGCCGGCGTCCTGCACGGCGGGCGCACCGCGTCCCCCGGCCCGCGCGACGCCCTCGGCGCCGCCGGTGCTCGCCGACGCCGGCCCGGCCTCCCCGACGCTGGCGCCCGGCTGGCGCCTCGCGGGCGCGCCCGGCGAGCAGATGGCCGTCGCCGACGGCCGGCTGTTCGTCGCCGGCCCGGAGTCCCTGCGCGCCTACGACCTGGCCGGCGGCAAGCGGCTCTGGACGGTGCCCGTGCGGGCGCCCCGCACCGTGCAGGCCGTCACCGCGACCGCCGGGACCGTGCTGCTGGCCACCTGGGACCGCGGCGGCGACGAGCGCTGGTCCGCGCTGGACGCCGGCAGCGGCGCCGAGGTGTGGGCCACTTCCGGCCAGGGCCGCCCGCTGGTGCAGGCCCTGCACTTCCCGTCCGCCGCGGGCGTCGTCCCCGCCGTCTCCGACCCGACGCAGCGGACCGTCAAGGGCGTCGACGCGCGCACCGGCCACGTCCGCTGGGCCACCGGCAAGGTCACCGACGGCGACTGCCTGGCCGACCCGACCCTGACCGAGCACGTGCGGAGCGACGGCAGCGTCGTCCTCGTCCCCCTCGCCTGCCCCAGCGCCGTCATGGCGGCGGCGCTGGACCCGGCCACCGGCGCCGTCCTCTGGCGGCGGCGGGTCGCGCCGGGCGGGGTCGACGCCGGGTTCACCGCCCGCGTCGCCGGGGGCGTCACCCTGCTGTCGTGGTCGGGCAACAGCGCCCTGCTCGACCGGAGGGGCCGCGTCCTCGCCGACACCGGGCTCTGCCAGACGAACTGCTCCCTGGCCGTCACCGGCCGGTACGCCGCGGTCGCGGGCGACGGCGGCGTCCAGGTCGCCGACCTGCGCACCGGCACCGTCAAGTCCCACAGCCTCCCCGACTACACCCAGCTCGCCGCCGCGGGCGGCGTCCTGTACGCCCTGCGCGACGGCCCGGCGCCGCTGATGGCGAGCACGCTCGACCGCATCGACCCCGCGACGGGCCGCGCGACCCCGGCGGCCCTGCCCATCGCCGCGTCCTCGTCCGCGCCCTCGCCGACGTTCGGCGAGAACATGATCGCCGCGGGCGGCGACCTGTTCCTCCTCCGCTCCGACCTGGGCGGCCGCACCTGGACGGCCGCGCAGATCGTCCCCGGCCCGGCGCGCCCCGGGCCGTCCGAGCTCGGCGGCGTCCGCCCGCGCGACTGGCCCGACGCCTGCACGCTCGCGCGCGGCGTCCGCGGCACCCATCCGGCCGACGCCCGCGTCGGCGCGTCCACCCTGCGGCACGTCTCCTGCCGCCTGTCGGGGATCACCACGACGGTCGCGTGGGTCGCGCCCACCCCCGCCCTGGCGGCGGCCGTCTTCGACGGCGACGACCGGCACGTCCGGCTCGGCGACGGCAGCACGACCCTGGCCTCGCCGCCGCGCACCGTCATGCGCTCGGGCCGCTTCGTCGTCGTCTTCGACGGCGACGGCCCGCAGGTGGACCGCCTCGCCGACGCCGTCCACGCCGCGCTCCGCGCCCGCTGAGCCCGGCACCCATACCCATCCGGGCCTTCCGGACATACTCCCCCCGTCCGCGGCCACACTCAGAGCATGCCCACCTGGCGCGAACGTCTGGCCTCCCCGCCCGCCTGGCAGCTGTTCCTCGGCACCGGCGCCCCCTTCGGCGTCCTGTTCGGCCTCTTCTTCGGCCTCCGCGAGGACACCGGCCCGGCCGTTGCGGTCCTCGCCGGACTCGCCGCCGGCGTCCTGTTCGGCGCGACCATGACCTTCCTCCTGCTGCGCAGCCGCCGCCGCGACGTCGCCGCCGCGGGCACGACCCGCGTCACCCCCATCGACCTGGCGCTCCGCCGCGGCCAGGCCCCCGCGGACCCGGCCGACGACGACGCCGCGCTCGCCCTCATCGCCCGCCGCCGGCGCCAGCTCCGCACGTCCTACCGCTACAACCCGATCCTCGCGGGCGCCCTCGCCGTCCTCGGCGCCCTCCAGGCCCTGCTCAACCCCTGGTGGTGGCTCGCCGCCGCCTTCTGGGCGGCCATGATCCCCGTCAGCGTCCTCGGCATCCGCCGCGCCCAGTCCCGCCTCGACACCGCCGAGACCACCATCCGCACCCGCCACCCCTGACCGTTCCGGCCGTTTTCTCCGCGATCTGCGGTTATCAAAACCCCTGACTCGATAGTCCGACATTGGTAAAGTCGGCCGCGATCTTCGGATTCGATCACATCGCGGAGGCGGCCGATGAAGGGCGAGCAGGAAGCGCGGACGCCCCGATCCGGCCCGCTGATGTCCGACGATCCGGCGTCGATCGGGGCGTACCGGCTGTTAGGGCGGCTGGGCGAGGGCGGGATGGGATCCGTCTACCTGGGCCTGGCGTCCGACGGGCAGCGTGTCGCGATCAAGGTGATCCGCCCCGAGCTGGTCACCGGCGGATCTTTCCGCGCCCGCTTCGACAGCGAGATCACCAACGCCCGGCGCGTCGCCTCCTTCTGCACCGCCCGCGTCCTGGACCACGGCGACACCGACGGCCACCCCTACCTGGTCACCGAATACATCGACGGACCCTCCCTCGGCGACCACGTCGAAGCCTCGGGGCCCCTCCCACCGGAGCCGTTGCAAGCCCTGGCGGTCGGCGTGGCCGCCGCGCTCATCGCGATCCACGCGGTGCGGCTGGTGCACCGCGACCTCAAGCCGCGCAACGTCATGCTCGCCCCCGACGGACCCCGCGTCATCGACTTCGGCATCGCCCGCGCCCTCGACACCGACGAGCACCACACCCGCACCGGCGGCGTCGTGGGCAGCCCTGGGTGGATCGCCCCCGAGCAGTACTTCGACGGCGTGGTGAGCCCGGCCGCGGACGTGTTCGCCTGGGGCTCTCTGATCGCCTACGCGGCGACCGGACGCCACCCGTACGGCTCCGGCGGCATGGCGGCTCTCGCCCAGCGCGCCCGCCAGGCCGGGTACGACGTGTCGGGCGTCCCCGGGAAGCTGCAACCGCTCGTCCGCGCGGCCCTGGAGCCCGACCCGGCCCGGCGTCCCACCGCCGACGGGCTCCTGGCGGGCCTCCTCGGGACCGTCCGGACGGGGCAGAACGCCGACGAGGCCGCCGCCACCGCCGTCCACACCGGGTGGCAGGACCTGCGGACCGCGACGGCGGACGCCTCCCCGACCCCGGAGACCAGGGAGGACGCCTCGCCCCTGGCACGGCGGCGGATGCCGACCTGGCTGCTGTCGGTGCTCTCGGCGGCCGTGACGGCGGTCGTCGTCGGCGCCGCCTGCGTCGGCGTGGTGCTGCTCCGCGACGACGGTGGCGCCGCCTCGGCCGCGCCGCCGCGCCCGTCCCCGGCGGTTTCCTCGGCGGCCTCCGCGGAACCGCCCGTCACGAAGGTCGCCGACGTGTGCGGCCTGCTGTCCGCACCGGTGATGACCGCCTACCTGCCCCAGTCCGCCGTCAACCCGAGCGGCGGCGGCGACACGCACGTCTGCGCTTGGACGACCGCCGGCGTCCAGGACGCGGACGGCATGGAGAACGACCGCTACCTCCAGGTGAAGGTGACCGTCCACCGCGACGCCGCCGGCCGGGCCGGGGCGGCGCGGGCGGCCGACGCGTTCGCCGAGGCGGAGCGCAAGGAGCGCGGGCGCGGCGACTCGGCGGGCCCCGGCGACAGCTACGGCCCCGTCGAGACCGTCCGCGGCCTCGGCGACGAGGCGTTCGCCGGGACCAAGCTGCACCAGGGCGACGGCCCGGCCGGCGTCGGGGCCGTCGTCGTGCGGCGCGGCAACGTCCTGCTGGACGTCCGCTACGCCGGCGCCGACTACCCGCCGCGGTCCCCCTCCAAGAGCACCGCGCTCGACCCGCAGAAGGCGAAGGCGGCCGCGACCGCGATCACCGGGGACCTGCTGCGCGCCCTGTCGGCCTGCCGCGACTGCCATTCGTGACCACGGACGGAGCCCCGATGCCCCCACCCGACGCGCCCGCCGCCCGCGGTTCCCGGCGGGACGGCCGAGCCCGCTGGGCGGTCCCGGCGGCCACCAGCGCCGTCACCGCCGCCGTCACCGCCGGGGCGGTGTTCGGCACCGCCGCCGCGCTGGACGGCCGGGACGGCGGCCCGCACCGCGCCCCGTCCGCCGCCGGCCGGCCGGCCGCGACCGCGCCGGCCGCGACCGCGCCGGCGGCCCCCGGCACGCTGTTCACCAAGGTCGCCTCCGTGTGCCCGCTCGTCGATCCGGCCACCGCCCGGCGGCTGGCCCCCGACCCCGAGATCGAGATGACGCCGGCCGAGAGCGGCGCGGAGGCGGCGTGCGAATGGTCGTCCCAGGCCCGGTCCCATCCGGGGCAGCTGCGGTCCGTGCGCGTGTCCGTCGGCGTCTACACCGCCGCCGACGGGGTCGCCGGGGCGCAGGCCGCGCGAGGCGCCTACGAGGTGGAGTCCGAGACCGCCGGCGACGCGGGCGGCGGCCCTACGGTCCAGGACGGCACGACCTTCCGGCCGCTGTCGGTGCGCCGCCTCCCCGGTCTCGGCGACAAGGCGTTCGCCTCGGCGGAGCAGCAGACCGGCCGCTACGGCGGGACGACCTCCGTGACGGTCGTCGTGCTGCTGCGGAACGCCGTCGTGAAGGTGGCCTTCCAAGGCAGCGACAACCCGCGCGGCGCCCCGTCCACCACGACCGTGCCCATCGATCCGGCCCCGTTCCGGCCGGTCGTCGAGCAGGCCGCCAGGGAGGCGGTCACCGCCTTGACCAGGTGCGTCGACTGCCGTATCTGACGGGTTCCTTTTCCTTTCCCGCCCGACCGCTTGACCCATGGGGGAGCCATGCAGGCCGACGAGAACGCGTGGACCTCCGGCGCGCAACCGCTGGCGTCCGACGATCCGGTCTCGGTCGGGGCGTACCGGCTGCTGGGCCGGCTGGGCGAGGGCGGCATGGGCGCCGTCTACCTCGGCCTGGCCCCCGACGGACGCCGCGTGGCCATCAAGGTGATCCGCCCCGAACTGGCCACCGGCGACTCCTTCCGCGCCCGCTTCGACAGCGAGATCACCAACGCCCGGCGCGTCGCCTCCTTCTGCACCGCCCGCGTCCTGGACCACGGCGACACCGACGGCCACCCCTACCTGGTCACCGAATACATCGACGGACCCTCCCTGGAAGACCGCATCGCGACGGACGGCCCGCTGGCCCCCGAGCCGCTGCGCGCCCTCGCCATCGGAGTGGCGACCGCGCTCACCGCCTTCCACTCCGTGCGGCTGGTGCACCGCGACCTCAAGCCCCGCAACGTCATGCTCGCCCCCGACGGACCCCGCGTCATCGACTTCGGCATCGCCCGCGCCCTCGACACCGACGAACGCCACACCCGCACCGGCGCGGTGATCGGCAGTCCCGGCTGGATCGCGCCGGAGCAGTTGTTCGACGGCGTGGTGAGCCCGGCGGCGGACGTGTTCGCCTGGGGCACCCTGATCGCCTACGCGGCGACCGGCCGCCACCCCTACGGCACCGGCAACCTGCCGACCCTCGCCACCCGCGCCCAGCAGGCGCGCTACGACCTCGACGGGGTGCCCGCCGACCTGCAACCGCTCGTCCGCGCGGCCCTGGAGCCCGACCCGGCCCGGCGCCCCGCCGCCGACGGCCTCCTGGCGGGCCTCATCGGCACCCACCGCACCAGGGACGACGCCGAGCGGGCCGCCGCCACCGCCGTCCACGCGGCGTGGACGCCGGCGACGCCCTCCCCCACACGGCCCGAGAGCGCGCCGGCCCGCCGGGCGCGCAGGACGTGGCCGATCGTCGGGGCGGCGTGCGCGGCGGTGCTCGCCGTCTCGGCGGGGACCGCCTGGGGCGTCACCGCCCTCCGCGGCGACGGACCCGGCGGCGCGGCGCGCTCCCCCGCGCCGGTCGCCGCGACCCCGGCGGCCGCCCGGTTCGCCAAGGTGGAGGGCGTCTGCGCGCTCATCCCGCAGAGCCTCATCGACGCGCTCGTGCCCGGCGAGCACCACCAGCCGATGCTGAAGGACCCGGTCGACGCCGCCACCGGCGACGGCAAGGCGACCGGCTGCACGTGGACGTCCTCGGACATGGCGGGCGCGCCGGTCCAGCGCGCCCGCAGCCTGCACATCAAGATCATCATCCGTCGCGACGGATCCGACCGGACCGGCGCGATGAAGGCCGGCGCCGACTTCGCCCAGGCCCGCCAGGAGATCGCCGCGACGGCCGACCGGACCAAGGGCGCCACCGTCTTCGGACCGCTCGTGCCGCTCGCGGGGATCGGCGACGAGTCCTACGTCGCGACCAAGCAGGAGACCTCAGGCCGGGCCCGCTTCGGCAACGCCATCCTGCGCGCGCGCCTGGCCAACCTGCACATCGAGCTGGTCTACGGGGGCACCGACGCGCCCGCGTCCAAGCCCGGAGCGGCGTCCCAGACGACGCCCGTCCCCATGGACGTCGCCCGCGACGACGTCGAGCAGGCCGCCCGCGCGGCGATCGCCTCGCTGCGCGCCTGCGTGACGTGCCGCGGCTGACCCGCGCCGGTCAGGTGCGGCGGGTGCGGCCGAGGAGGTAGGCGGCGAGGGCGGCGGCCCGCGGGCCGGTGAGACCGCGGTCGCGCAGCCGGTCGGCGAGCTCGTCGTAGTAGGTCATCGGACGCCTCCTCGGGCGAGCAGGGAACGGACGGAGGCGTCGAAGGCGAGCCAGCCGCCGCCCTGGTCCGCGAGGGTGGCGCGGCCGCGGGGGGTCAGCCGGTAGTAGCGGCGGCCGGGGCCGCGCTCGGCGGCGCGGAACTCCGCCGCGACCTCCCCGGCCTCCTCCAGGCGGTTGAGGACGGGGTAGAGGGTGCCGCCCTTGATCTCGCCGACGCCCGCCGCGGCGAGCGTCTTGGCGATCTCGTAGCCGTAGCTCTCGCCCTCGGTGAGGGCGGCGAGGACCAGCAGGTCCAGCACGCCCTTCAGCCAGCTGGCGCGGCGGTCGGCGGTCATCGGCGGCTCCTCGGTCGGCGGGACGAGTTAGACGCTAGTACCACCTAAATAGGTATGCAACATAGGTAGCTCCGGCCGACATGAAGAAGATCTCGGAATCCTCGGAATAGCGGTAGAGATCTTGCGGTTGCAACTAGTGCAAGCGCATCCGTCCCACGACCCCCACAGGAGGTCACGTGCCCAGCAGCATCCCGACGACGCGCAACTCCGCGCGCAAGCAGGTGAGGACGCACTCGCTGCGCGCCCTCGCCGTCGCCGCGCGCCTGGAACGCCACCACGTCCTGGAGGGACCGCCGGGCGGTCCGGACGGCCGGGCGGAGGCGGACGGCACCGCCGCCGTCGCCGACCCGGCCTGACCCCGGCGCGAACCCGAGAAGGCCCCGCATTTAGGTGAATGCGGGGCCTTCCGGCTATCCGTCCCGACTCGCCCCACCGCGCCCGCTTCGCGGAGCACCTACGATCATGAGACCAGTGCGACGGAAGTGGGACGGTGTGACGGACCGGACGATGCCCGACGCGCAGCCGCTGCGCTCGGGCGACCCGACCAGCCTCGGCGGCTACGCGGTGCTCGGGCGGCTCGGGGAGGGCGGGCAGGGCGCGGTGTTCCTCGGCCGCGCCGGCGACGGCGAGCTCGTGGCGGTCAAGCTGCTGCACGGTGGTCTCGCCGGGGACGGGCCGGCGCGCGCCCGGTTCGTGCGCGAGCTGGAGGTCGCCAAGCGGGTCGCCCGGTTCTGCACCGCGCAGGTGCTGGACGCCGACGTCGCGGGCGACCGGCCCTACATCGTCAGCGAGTACGTGCCGGGGCTGTCGCTGCACGCCGTCGTCCAGCAGGACGGGCCGCGCGGCGGCGGGGCGCTGGAGCGGCTCGCGGTCGGCACGCTGACCGCGCTCTACGCCATCCACCAGGCCGGCATCGTGCACCGCGACTTCAAGCCGCACAACGTGATGATCGGGCCGGACGGGCCGCGCGTCATCGACTTCGGGGTGGCGCGGGCGCTCGGCGCGGCGGGCGAGACGCAGAACGTCGGCACGCCCGCCTACATGGCGCCCGAGCACTTCACCGGCGCGGAGATCACGCCCGCGTCCGACATGTTCGCCTGGGGCACCACGATGGTGTTCGCGGCGAACGCGCGGCCCGCGTTCGGCAACGACGAGATGGCCTCGGTCATGCACCGGATCCTGACCGCCGAGCCAGAGCTCGGCGCGCTCCGCGAGCCGCTCCGCGGTCTCGTCGCGGCGTGCCTGGACAAGGACCCGGGACGGCGGCCGACGGCGCGCGCGGCCCAGGAGTGGCTGGTGGGCGGCCCCTCGGGAGTCACCGCGCAGCCCGAGACGCCCCGACCTGCGCCCGCGCCCGTCCCCGCGCCGCTGCCGCCCCCTGCGGCGGCCCCGCAGCGTCCCGTCGCGGTGCGCCCGCCGGACCCGGTCCCGCCCGGCGGCGGGACGCACGGCGCTACCGCGCCCCTCGCTCCCCGGCGGGGGCGGCGGGCGGCCCTGGTCCCGATCGCGGCGGCGGTGGCCGTCGCCTCCGTCGTCGCGGGCGGCTCGGTCTGGGCGGCGACGCGATCGAGCGGCGGCGGGACCGGCGGCCGGGACGCGGCCGCGGCGCAGCAGGGCGGCGAGTCCGGCGCGGGCGCCGCCGCCGACGGCCTCGGCGGCGGTTCCTCCGGCGCGCCGTCGAAGGGGCCGAACGGTCCGAAAGGCAAGGCGCCGAAGGGGCCCGTCCCGACGAAGGGGAGCGGCCGCCAGGCCAGCGGCGGGACGGCAGCACCGACGGCGTCCGCCCCCGCGGCCGACGGCGGGACGGCTCCCACGCCCGCGCGGACGACGGCGGCGGCCGAACCCGCCAACAAGTACACGCCGCAGCAGGCGTGCAACTCCGGCGGTCACGGCGGCGGCTACTACGTGCAGCGCTCGCTCGCCGTATCAGGCGGCCGCGCCTACCTGCTCTACAACAGCTCGGGCTACAACTGCGCCGTCACGATGAAGACCCGCAGCGTCGGCAAGAGCTCTGCGGTCGCGGTGTGGATCCAGCGCAGCGGCGGCGCGAAGGTGGGCGACAGCGGTTCCTACGCCTGGTACGCCGGGCCCGTGTACGTGTCGGCGGCCAAGAAGTGCGTGCGCTTCGGTGCGGGCGCGGCGGCCGCGCCCTACGGGAACTGCGGCTGATCCGGGCCGGGCGCCGTGCGACGTTCCCGGGGAGCGGTCCCCGGGAACGTCCCCCGTCTCAGTTGCCGGCGCCGAGGAGATGGTCGAAGTCGCCGTCCTTGGCGCCGAGGATCAGCGCCTCGATCTCGGGCCGGGTGTAGATGAGGGCGGGGCCCTCGGGATGGCGGGAGTTGCGCATCGCGATGCGGTCGTCGGGGAGCTCGGCCATCTCGACGCAGTTGCCTTGCGAGTTGCTGCGCCGGGACTTCAACCAGCGCGCCCCGTGGAGGCTGGTCGCGGGCATCCCGTTGTACGTGGGCTGGACGGCCCGGCTGGGGCCGTGGTCGGTCTGGAGCATCATGTCTCTCTGAGAAGATCACCAAGAAGCTCGACGGTGCGTTCCGGGGTCTCGCTGTCGACGCAGAGGCGTTCCATCGCCTGCAGGTAGGTGTCGACATCGTCGCGCTTGTCGAGGTACATCGCACCGGTGAGGTTCTCGACGTAAACCACGTCCGGCAGATCCTGCTCGGGAAAGCGCAGGATCGTGAAGGCCCCTCCCTCGGCGGCGTGGCCACCGAAGCGGAACGGCATGATCTGGATGGTGACGTTGGGGAGCTTGGACATCTCGATCAGGTGCTCGAACTGACCGCGCATGACCTCGGGTCCGCCGATGGGGCGCCGCAGCGCCCCCTCGTCGAGCACCGCCCACAGGCGTGGGGCCTCGGGTCCGGTGAGCCGCTCCTGGCGCTGCATGCGCAGGCCGACGCGCTGGTCGATCTCGTGTTCGGCCGCGTCCGCGTTGCCCTGCTTGATGACCGACCGCGCGTACCCCTCGGACTGCAGCAGCCCCGGAACGAACTGCAGCTCGTACGTGCGGATCAGTGCGGCGGACTCCTCCAGACCCACGTAGGTCTGGAACCAGCCCGGCAGGACGTCGTTGTAGCGGTGCCACCAGCCTGGCGTGTTGGCGTCCTTGGCCAGCTGGAGCAGCGCCTCGCGCTCGGTGGGGTCGGTGACGCCGTACAGCGTGAGCAGGTCGGCGACGTCCCGCTCCTTGAAGCTGACGCGGCCGAGCTCCAAGCGGCTGATCTTGGACTCCGACGCGCGGATGACGTAGCCGGCCTCCTGCCGGCTCACACCTCTCGCCTCGCGTTGGCGGCGCAGCTGTGAGCCGAGCAGGATCCGACGGACCGTCGACCCGCTTCCCGGCGTCTCTGGAGTCACGCCCAACCTCCCGGCTTCATGGCGGACAGCGAACCTAGTGTGCCACTCGCCTCCGTGTCCTGCGGAGCTCTCCGATCACCCGATCGAAGGACTTCCGCCGTCTGGAGTACCGCTCGTTCTTCCTGTGGAAAACTTCGTGCACGTGCATTGGGCCTTGCATTCGCACGCTACGATGCGCAGGATAACGCACGAGACTTCCGAGCCACGGCTGCACAACGAGATCACTCTGCGGGGTCCCCGGGATGACGTCACGCCACGCGCACGATGCGACGCGCTGGACGCTGGAAACGACGCACGCGGGGCCCGCGGGGACACAGGACCTACCGGTGCACTCGACCCCCGTACCCGAATCCTCCGACCTGCCCCCGCGGCTCGCCTGCGCGCTGGACTCGCTGGTGGACCCGGTCGGCCCGGCCGCGACCTTCACCGTCCCGCCCGATCCCGAGTCGGTCACCGACGCGCGGCACTTCGCGCTCGACCGGCTCGGCGAGTGGCGCCTCGGGGCGCTCCGCGACGACGTCGGCCTGGTCGTCTCCGAGCTGGTCACCAACGCGCTGCGGCACAGCGGCGGCACCCCGCTCGGGATGCCGCGCTGGAACGCCCGCGACGGCTTCGGCGCCCTCATCGACCCGCTCGGCTCGGCGCCCGCGGTGATCCAGCTCCGCCTCGTCCACGAGGCGTCCTGGCTGCTCTGCGGCATCATCGACGCGAGCGGCGACGCCCCGCGCCGCAAGGAGCCCGACTACATCGCCGAGACGGGGCGCGGCCTGCACCTGGTCGAATCCTTCTCCAGGCGCTGGGGTTGGCGCGGCCTGCCGCGGGGCAAGGTGGTCTGGGCGCTCTTCCGCGACCCGACCGCCGGCGACCGCTGACGGCCGCCGGCCGGCTCCGGGCGCCCGCGGACGCCGCGCCCCCAGGACGCCGCGTAACGGCCTCTCCGTACGTTGCCGGGATAACCCGATCGCTCCTGGGTATACGGCACATTCCTGTACGGAGCATCTGACAAGGAGCAACAGTGGAATTCGCCGTCGAAAGCCGCACCGAGCAAGATCTGACCGTCGTCACGATCAGCGGCGAGATCGACGTGTTCACCAGTCCCCGGCTGCGCGAGATGCTGCTCGACATCATCGAGAACGGCGGCCTGCACCTGGTGGTCGACCTCGGCGAGGTCACCTTCCTCGACTCCACCGGCCTCGGCGTGCTGGTCGGCATCTACCACCGGCTGCGCGCGCGGGACGGCTCCATGTCCTTCATGGGCGTCAACGACCGGGTCCGCCGCGTCTTCCACGTCACCCAGCTCACCAAGATCTTCGTGCTGCACGGCTCGCTGGAGGAGGCGCAGGCCGCCCACAAGGCCGCCCAGGCCGAGCAGGCGGGCTGAAGTCCCGCCCGCGAGAACGCACCGGCCGGCTCCACGGGGCGGGCGCGTGCCGCACCCGGCGACCGGCGAAACGGTACGGTGAGACGGAGATCAAGCCCGCCGCCGGGGCCGGATCCGGCCCACGGCCGCACCGCGGACCGGCCCGCGCGCGCGGCGCTGTCCGACGAACCGACCAACCACCGGACGGGAGCGCTCCGTGGCCGAACAGCCGCTGCACGAGCACACGCTCGCCAACGGCCTGCGGGTGGTGGTCTGCGAAGACCACGTCGTCCCGCTCGCCGCCGTGAACATCTGGTACGGCGTGGGCTCGCGGCACGAGGTCGCCGGCCGCACCGGCCTGGCGCACCTCTTCGAGCACCTGATGTTCCAGGGCTCGGGGAACGTGGCCGAGGGCGAGCACGCCGCGCTGCTGGAGAGCGCCGGCGCCACCTTCAACGCCAGCACCTCCTTCGAGCGCACCAACTACTACGAGACCGTCCCGGTCAGCCACCTGGAGCTCGCGCTCTGGCTGGAGGCCGACCGGATGGGCACGCTGCCCGCCGCGCTCACCCAGGCCAACCTGGACAACCAGCGCGACGTGGTGAAGAACGAGCGCCGCCAGCGCTACGACAACCAGCCCTACGGCACCGCGTTCGAGCGGCTGTGCCGCCTGACGTTCCCGCCGGGCCACCCCTACGCGCACACCCCCATCGGGTCGATGGCCGACCTCGACGCCACCACCCTGGAGGACTGCGCCGACTTCTTCGCCACCTGGTACGCGCCGGGCAACGCGGTCCTGTCGATCGTCGGCGACGTCGACCCCGAGCGCGCCCTCGCCGACGCCGAGCGCTACTTCGGCGGCCTGCCGGCCGGCCCGGCCTCGCCCGCGCCGCGCCCCGGCGACCTCGGGCCGCTCGGCGAGGTCCGCGTCGAGATGGTCGACGAGGACGTCCCCTCCCCCGCCTACTTCGCGCTGTTCCCGCTGCCCTCCGACGGCGGCGGCGACATCGAGGCCGCCGAGCTCGCCGTGGAGATCCTCGGCGGCGGCGCCGGCTCGCGCCTCTACGACCGGATGGTGCGCCGCGACGAGATCGCCACCGAGGTGTGGGCCGGGGTGACCCGCCTCGCCGGCGGCCCGTCCCTCGCCATCGTCGACGCCGTCGGCCCCGACCCCGCCAAGATCGCCGAGGTGCTGGACGAGGAGCTCGCCCGGTTCGCCGCCGAGGGGCCGGACGCCGACGAGGCCGCGCGCGCCACCGCGCAGGCCGAGCGCGGCTTCCTGGAGCAGACCGAGACCGTCACCGGCCTCGCCAACGCCCTGTCGGCGAACGCGACGCAGTTCGGCGACGCGGCGCGGGTGTTCACCGCCCCGCAGCGCGCGGCGTCCGTCACCGCCGACCAGATCAAGGACATGGCGGGCCGCTGGCTGGTGCCCGGCTCGCGGACCGCGCTGAACTACGGAGGCGCCTCGTGACCGCGACCCTGCAGCCCCGCCCCGTCCCGGGGCCGGTGCCCGCCTGGGCGTTCCCGGTCGGCGCCCCCGGCCAGGTCCCCGGCGGCCCCGCCACGCTGCGCTGCGACCTGCCGGGCCGCCGCCTCGCCTCGGTGCGGCTGCTGCTCGACGCCGGCGCCGGCCGCGAGGCGCGCGGCCTGGAGGGCGTCGCGACGATCACCGCGCGGGCGCTGCTGGAGGGCACCCGCCCCGGCGGCGGCACCGAGCTCACCGCCGCGTTCGAGCGGCTCGGCGCCAGCCTGTTCGCCTCCGCCGACCTCACCGCCCTGCGGATCGCGCTCGACGTCCCCGTCACCCGCCTCGACCCGGCGCTGGAGCTGCTGTCGACCGTGCTGCGCTCGGCCGCGCTCGACGACGCCGACATCGGGCGCCTCGGCCGCGAGCGGCTGGAGGAGATCGCCCAGGAGGACGCCGACCCGGGCTCGCGCGCGATGCGCGAGCTGCGCGCCGTCATGTTCCCGGACGCGGCCCGCGCGCACCTGCCGACCGGCGGCACCCGCGCGTCCATCGCCGCGATCACCGGCGCCGACGTCCGCGCGTTCTTCGGCTCGGCCGAGCCGGGCGAGGCGACCGCCGTCGTCGCCGGCGACCTCGCCGGCACCAACGTCGACGCCGCGTTCACCGGCGCCCTGTCCGGCTGGACCGCGGCGGGCCCGGCCCTCCCGGCCGCCGACGACGTCCCGCCGACCGCCGGGCCGCGGATCGTCGTGGTCGACCGGCCCGGCTCCGTGCAGACCTACCTCGCGCTCGCCCACGGCGTCCCGAACCGCCGCAGCGCCGACTGGCCGCTGCTCGCGGTCGTCGCGCACGTCCTCGGCGGCGGCCTCACCTCGCGGCTGAACGCGGTGCTGCGCGAGGAGAAGGGCTACACCTACGGCGTGCGGGCTGGGCTGCTGCGGATGCCGCACTGCGGCCTGTTCATCGCGCAGGGCTCGGTGCACACCGAGGTCACTGGCGACGCCGTCGCCGACGCCCTCGCCGGGCTGCGCAGCGTCGTCGAGCGCGGCGTCACCGAGGAGGAGTGCCGGTCGTCGGTGACCGCGCTCGCCGACCGGGCGCCCGCCGAGTACGAGACCGCGCGCGCCGTCGCCGCCGAGCTGGCCGACGCCGCCGCGAACGGCCTCGGCGCCGACTACCCGCGCCGCTACCTGGAGGCCGTCCGCGCGGCGACGCCCGCCGAGCTGGAGCGCGCCTACCGCGAGCACGTCGGCACCGACGCGCTGACGGTCGTCGCGGTCGGCGACGCGGCGCAGATCCGCGAGCCGCTGGAGAAGCTGGGCTACGCGCCGGTGACCGTCGCGGAGTAGGTGATTGCATCCCGTTGGACACCCCGTGTCAGGGGAACCAATGGCATGGTGGTTCTCGTCCGACTTGCGGCGGGGGCTGTTCCCCCGCGCGCCTGTGAGGGGGAACAGCCTGTGCCGTACGGGCAGCAGCCGGGGACGGGGCCGGTCGTGGACACCGTCCTGTCCGAGCCGAACCACCGCCCCGGCGGGGCGGTGGCCGGCAAGGTCCACCTGAGGGGCGGGCACCACCCGTCCGACATCCGGCACGTCACGATCGCGCTGATGCCGCTCATGACGCCGGGCGGCGGCGGCCCCGTCACCGGCCCGGAGATCTACCGCAGCGCGCTCACCCGCGCGTTCCGGCTGGAGCCGGGGCAGGAGCGGGCGCTGCCGTTCTCCATCCCGCTGCCCTACGAGCTGCCGTTCACGACCGTCCTCGGGCGCGAGCTGCCCGGCTTCACCATCGGGCTCTGCACCGAGGTCGACGTCAAGGGCGGCGCGGACCCCGGCGACGTCGACCCGATCTCGGTCGAGCCGCTCCAGTCGCAGCAGTGGGTGCTGGCGGCGATCGCGCGGCTGGGCTTCCAGATCGAGCACGTGACGTTCGAGCAGGCGAAGCTGCGCGGCGTCGCGCAGCAGCTCCCCTTCCACCAGGAGATCCACCTGGTGCCGCCGCCGGCGTACCAGGGGCGGCTGGAGCGGGTCGGGCTGAGCTTCGTGGCCGCGCCGGGGACGATGTCGTTCAAGCTGCGCGCCGCGGGGCGCGCCGCGCCGGACGACGACTTCGGCGCCTTCCGCTCGGGCCACGCGGAGTCCGCGGAGACGGACTGGCCCGGAAAGATCGGCACCTGGCTCGAAGCCGCCGCCCTCCTCCCGCCCGGCGCCTCGGGGCACGGCGCTTTCGGCAGCAGCGGCGGCACCGCGCCGGGAGGCCCCGGAGCAGGAGACCCCGGCGCCGGCATGCCCGGCCACGGTGAGGAACTGGTCGGCGGCCCGTACCCCGTCCCGCCTCCTCCGCCCCCGCCGGGCCCCGGCCGATATGGTGCCCACGCCGCCGCCGCGCAGGGCGGCCCGCCCAACGGCCACGACGACAGGCACGGCGGCGGGCACGACAGCCACGCCTTCCCTCCCCCGCCCCCGCACGGCCGCGAGGCCCCGGCGGGCTCCGCCTTCCCGCCGCCCCCGCCGCACGGCCGCGAGGCTCCCGCAGGCTCCGCCTTCCCGCCTCCGCCGCCCGGCACCCCGTCCGCCCCCGCGCAGGGCACGTTCCCCCCTCCCCCAGGCGCCCAGCCCGCCGCCGCCCACGGGGCCTATCCACCCCCGCCGGGAAACTTTGGAAACCCCGGCGGTGCGCCGTCCTTCCCTCCCGCGCCGGACGGCCGCCCTCCCTTCGACGGGCCTGGGGCGTTCCCACCGGCAGGCGGGCACAGCGCACCCCCTCCCGCCGGGCCGGGCGGCTTTCCGCCTCCTGGAACCGGCGGACCGGCACCGCACCCCGCCGGTCCCGCGCCCGGGCCGTACCCGCCGGCCGGAGCACCCGGTTCCGCGGGTCCAGGAGGTTTCCCGCCGCCTCCCGTGCCGGGTGCGGGCGGTCCCGGCGGACACCCGGCGGCGCCCGCGCCTCCCCCGTACATTCCGCCCGCCCCCGGCGGGCACGTTCCGCCCGGCGGCTACGCGCCGCCGCCCGCGCCAGGCCATTACGGCGGGCCCGCTCCGCTGCCGCCCGCCTACCACCCGGCGCCGCACCACCATCACGGGCATCACGCGGCCGCCTGGGGCGCCGCCGCGGCGGTGGGCGGCGTGGCCGCCGCGGGCATCGCCGGAGCGGCGGCGATCGGCGCGTCCGGATACCCGCTCGGCGACGCCGCGGCCGCCTACGCGGCCGGAGCCGCAGCCGGCGCCGTCGCCGACATGGCGGGCGGCGTCGCCGACCTCGCGGGAGGAGTCGCCGGCAACGTGGCCGGCGAGGTGCTCGGCGGCCTCCTGGACGGCCTCTTCGGCTGACCGCTCCCGCCGCCGGCCGATGGCGGCCCGCCGCCCATGACTGACCGGTCATCGAACGTCGAGATGCGGCGTGTTGGGCACTTTGAAGATCGAAAGTGCCCAACACGCCGCATCTCAACATCAGGTGGCCGGGTGGTCATCGCCGGCGGTGGAGCAGAGGACTGGACACACGAGAGCCGCGCAGCGCGCCGTCCGGCCGAGCGATCCCAGCGTTGGCGAGCGGTGCCGTCGTCGAGCGGCGCGTCCGAGGGCCGGCTCGGGGACGCTGCGGAGACCTGCGCGGTCGGCGCGGTGGGAGGGGTGCCGCTCGCGCGGCGGACCGGCCGAGCAATCCGGTTGTTTTCGGGCTGGATTCGCAGCCTTATCGGTTCGGAGGGCGAGGGATGGTTAGGGTCGGATGAGGAGCCCGCCCCCCGAGGAGCCCGATGACGACGACCGTGATCCTGTTCCTGATCTGCCTCGCGATCGGCGCGCGCGAGCTCTACCTCGCGTCCGACAAACGGCTGCCGCGGGCGCAGGCCGATCTGCGCGACCTGCGGGCCAAGGTCGCCGACCTCGCCAAGCGGCACGAGGCCCTCCAAGCGCAGGTCGCCGACACCGCCCCGGTCGTCGCGCCCGAGGCCGAGCCCGCGCGGCCGTCCCCCGAGACGCTGGAGCGGGTGGACGCGATCGCGGACCGGGTCGCCCGGCTGGAGAAGGACTTCGCCGCCCTGGCGTCCCGGCTGGAGGACCTCGACCTGGACCGCGACGCCCAGCACTCCCTCGCCCGCGCCCTGGACGCCGTGGAGCAGGACATCGGCGAGCTGCACGCCGAGATGCTCGACCGCCTCGACCGCCAGGAGGGCGTCGTCCCCGGCCTGCTGCTGAGCGAGGAGGGCGAGGCCGAGCCGCTGCTCGCCGAGGCGTTCGAGCGGTGCGCCGCCGAGTACGGGCTGCGCGTCCGGATCCGCGACCAGCGCAGCGCCAAGGCCCCCGGCGGGGCCTTCCGCGGCACCGCCTACCAGCTTTCGGGACGCCGCCCCGACGCGCTCGCCGAGGAGCTGTTCGCCTACGTGCGCGCCATGTACGACCCGCACGACCCGTCCGCGCTCAACGCGCTGCTGACGGAGATGGCGCACCTGGACGGCGGCTGCGTCGCGCGGATCGGCCCGTTCGCCGCCGTCCGCACCCCCGACGCCCTGCTCAGCGCCCTGCTGCCGCCCGACGTCGAGGCCGCCGGCGACCCGTGGGAGCTCGCCGCGCAGGTCCGCGAGCTGCCCGAGGAGGCGCAGTGCGACCTGTCCTGGCTGCGCGCCGGCGAATGACCGGCGGGCGGTCCCCGGTCTAGGGGCCGCCCGCCGGTCACACCCGGACGAAGCGCGGGGCCGTCACCTCCGTGCGGTCCACCGCGAACGCCAGGAGGCAGCGCGGGGTGCGGGCGGCGTCGATCTGCAGGCAGAGGCCGACGCCGAGCACCGGGTCGACGAACACCACCCGGCGCAGCGCGCGCAGCGCCCGCCGGGCGCGGACGCGGCTCGGCGGGCTCAGCGGATCGTCCAGCGTCGCGGTGACCACCCGCCCGGCGTGCCGCCACAGCGCGACCGAGTCGAGCACCCGGGCGCCCGCGGCGGACAGCTCCGCGACGATCACCACGCCGGTGTCGTCCTCCTCCGCCGAGCGCGGCTCGGGCACGCCGTCCTGCGGGGGTCGCGGGCCGCCGACGGCCCGGTGGTAGCGGAGCGGGTCGAGGGTGTCGATGACGAACGCCCCCGCGTAGGGGCGGGACGCGCGCGGATGCCCGGCCCGCGGGCCGCGCGGCGCGCCCGGGGCGCGGCGGGCGCTGAGGTCGAAGACCATGCCCATGCCGTCGGTCCAGACGGGCAGGCCGAGCTTGCGCCCGCCGGACCGGTCGAGGACGTCGCCGGCCCGCCACAGCTCGTCCGCGCGGCCCGACAGGGTGGACGCCATCCCGAGGCCCGGGAAGGCGCCTTCGAGGACCGCCAGGGTGGCCTGCCAGGTGGCGCCGCCGACGAACTCGTCGACGAAACCGTCGACGAGGGCCCGGCGGCGCTCGGGGTCCGCCATCGGGTCGGGGGGCGCCTCCTTCTGCTCGGGCCGCTCCTCGCGGCGCGGCGCCGCCGGACGCCCGGCCGCCGCCTCCGCGACGGGCAGCGCGGAGGGCGGTTCGGGCGGTCCGGCGGGCGGTCCGGCGGGTCGCTCGGCAGGCGGGCGCGGCGGCTCGTCGGTCTGCTCCTCACCCTTGCCGAGCCCGAGAACGTCGGAGATCCGCCACGAACGCCTGGGCTCGTCGGCATCCTTTGGCGGCGGTTCCTGGGGAGGAGCGCTGCGCTGCTGCGGTGCCGGCTGCTGCGGGATGTCCGGGCGGGTGGGCGCGGGAGCCGGGGGCGGCCCGCCCTCACGGACGGGCTGCACGGGCGGCTCGGCGGAGGGCGGCTTCGGCGGCAGGGGGTTGGCCCTCGCGCGCTGCAGATCGGGCGGCGGGGGCGGCGGCTGGTTGCGCGACCCGGGCAGGACGCGGCGCCAGCCCCGCGTCGGCGGCGGCGCGGGCGGAGGGCTTTGCGGGCCCTGCGGCATGGGCCGCGGACTCCACGGCGCCCCTTGCGGAGGCGGCGCGGACGCCCCACCTGAGGACGAGCCCTGCGGAACGCCCGGCTGCCCGCCCTGCCCGGTGCCTGGCGGTGGACCTGGCTGGCCCGGCTGCGCGGTGCCCGGCTGCGCACGCTGAGGCTCACCCAACGGCGGCCCTGAGGGCGGCCCTGGCCGTCCGCCCTGCGCGGTGCCCGGCTGCGCGCGCTGGGGCTCGCCAGGCGGCGGGCCTGGCGGCGGATTCTGCTGCCCGGCCGCCGGGGCGCCCTGCTCGGCGCGTTGGGGCTCGCCAGGCGGCGGGCTCCGGTGGCCCGGTGGCGGGGCGCCCTGTTGGGGGCCGGGGGGTGGGCCCGGGGGCGGCATGTCCGGGGCGGTGGACGGCGGCTGGACCGGTTCCCAGTCGGACGGCCGGGACGGCGCGCGGCCGGCCACCCGCTTGTCGCCCGGGTGCGGGACGGCGCGGGCGGCGTCGCCGGACGCGCCCCCGGCAGGGGCGGGGCCGGACGCGGCGGGGGCGCGGGCGCCGTCCGTGGGCTCGGGGTCGGGGCTCGGGCTGTCGCGGGAACCGAATCTCACGTCCTCGATCCTCCGATGCGAGGGGGAGCGACGGCAAGGTCGCAGGGCACGGGGTCAGGCGGCGCCCGTCCGGGGCATCCCGAACAGGGCCGTGCAGAGCGATTCGAGGCGGTCGGGCCCGTCGTCGGCGGCGAGCACGGTGAGGACGGGCGCGCCGCCGTCGGGGGCGTCGAGCCGCAGCCGCACCGACACCTCGCGGCGCATCTCCTCCTCGGTGCCCTGCGCGGCGGCGACGTCCTGCAGCCCGACCGACACCGTCTCGGGCAGGTCCACCACCACCGGCGTCTCCAGGGCGGCGAGCTGCTCCAGCCAGAGGTCGAGGACGCGGCGGGCGAGGCCGTTCAGCAGCCGCCCCCAGGGTTCGACGAGCGCGGGCGGGACGTTCTCGGTCTGCAGCTCGGGCAGCCCGAACCGGGCGAGGCCCTTGGTGGTGAACCAGAACCCGTGCGGTCCGGCGGTGTGCGGCAGCAGCATCCAGTCGGTCAGGCGGATCTCGCCGTCGGCGTTCGGCAGCGACCGCAGCAGCTCGTCCTGCGGCAGGATCCGCGGGGTGAAGACGTCGACGACGGGCGCGCCCGCGGCGGCGGCGACGGCGCCCGCGATCGCGCGGGTCGCCCACTCGTGCGCGGGCGGCCAGCCGGGCCGGTAGGCGGCGCGCACCGCCAGCAGGTGCGACGCCGCTTCCACCGCGGCGAGGTCGGCGGGCGGGGCCCCGTACTGGGTCAGCAGGCTCGCGGGCAGCGGCGGGAACCCGTCCGCGGGCCGCAGGTCCAGGGTGAGCATGGGACTGTCCAGCATGCTGACGACCAGGTCGCGCAGCGGCGGCGCGACGCGGGCCGTCACCTGCTCGCGCGCGAGCTCGCGCGGAGCCTCCGGCGGCTCGGCGAACGCGACGGCGTAGGTGCCGTCCAGCGCCTCCGGCACCGGCAGCGTCAGACTGTCTCCCAAGTTCTCGCCCCCGCTGGTTGCCGAACCCGACCGACATTACCGATCAGACCTGAAAATGACCTTGGCAGGGATCTGTCGGCGAAGGGACAGTTTCCTACCGACCGGCGGGGCCGGTTCCCGGGTCCGGCAGGGCGTGCTCGAACCAGACGACCTTGCCCCGGTCGGTCCGGTCGGTGCCCCACCGCTCGGCGAGGTGGCTGACCAGCTGCAGCCCGCGCCCCGACTCGTCGTGCGCGCCGGTCTGGCAGAGCCGCGGGAGCTCGGGCCCGTCGTCGTGGACCTCGCAGCGCAGCGTGCCCATCCGGACGAGCCGCATGCCGATCGCGCCGGCGCCGTGGACGAGGGCGTTGGTGACGAGCTCGCTGACGAGCAGCTGCACGGTGTCGGTGAGGTCGGCGAGGCCCCACGCGGCGAGCTGCGCGGCGGCCTGCGCGCGGGCGCGCGGCACCATGCTGGGGTCGGGTTCCAGCTGCCAGGAGGCCATGTCCCGCTGCGGGATGCCGTCGCAGCCGAGCAGCGCGAGGACGGCGTCGTCGGCCGGCTCGGCGGCGAGCGCGGCCAGCAGGCCGTCGCAGCTGTCCGCCAGGGGCCGCCGCTCCCCCGCCATCCGGGCGCGCAGCTCCTCCAGGCCGGTCTCGACGGCGCGGCCGCCGCCGGTCAGCAGCCCGTCGGTGCAGAGCGCGAGCCGCGACCCGTCGGCGACGGGGACCTCGACGGTGGCGTGGGACGCGCCGCCCGGCCCGCCCGCGCCGACGGGCGGGCCGACCGGCAGGTCGAGGACGCGGGCGCCGCCCTCGGGGGTGACCAGCACCGGCGGCAGGTGACCGGCCGACGCGAGCGCGCAGCAGCGGCCGATCGGGTCGTACACCGCGTACAGGCAGGTCGCGGCGTGCTCGCCGCCGAGCTCGGCGGCGATCTCGTCGAGCTGGGCGAGCATCCGGCCGGGCGGCGGGTCGAGCCGCGCCAGGGTGCGGAACGCCGCGCGGAGCCGCCCCATGGCGGCGGCGGCGGCGAGGCCCGGGCCGAGGACGTCGCCGACCAGCACGCCGACGCGGCCGCCGGGCAGCGCGATCGCGTCGTACCAGTCGCCGCCGCTCCGCTCGGCGACGGCGGCGGGCCGGTAGCGCAGGCAGACCTCGGCGCCCGCGACGGCGGGCGGCGCGTCCGGCAGCAGGGCGCGCTGCAGGTCGCGGACGGTCCGCGCCTCGCGGTCGCGGAGCCGCGCCTCGTCGAGGGCGAGCGCGGCGTGGCGGGCGAGCCCGCCGGCGAGCGCCAGGTCGGTGTCGTCGAACGCGGCCGCCTCGGCGCCGCGCCACAGCTCGACGGTGCCGAGGGTGCGGCCGTGCGCCGTCAGCGGCACGACGGCGGGCCCGTCGGCGGCGGTACCGCGGTGCGCGCGGCCGGTCGCGAGGACGGCGGCGACCTGCCCGTTCGGCCCGCCGCCGGGCACCTCGCCGGCGTGCGCGACGCGCTCGGCGACGCCGGCGGTGACGAGCCGGACGCCGGCGGCGTCGGCGACGTCGGGGACGAGCGCCTCGGCGAGCGCCCGGGGGACGTCGGCGGCGGTGTCGATGCGCGCGGCGGCCTCGGCCAGGCGGGCGAACCGGTCCGCCGCGGCCCGGGCCTCCGGTCTGTGGCGGCGGCGCGGCGCGGGCGGCGCGGCGGGCGCCGGCCGGAGCCGGACGGCCCGCGCGGCGCCCCCGGTGTGCGGGACGACGGGGAGCCGGACGGTCGCGGCGAGGTCGACGGCCGGGTGGCCGAGCTCCAGCGCCCGGGTGAGGAGCGGCTCGGCGGGCAGCCCGACGAGCGGGAGCAGCTCGGCGAGGCGGGCGCCGGTGCGGCCGCCGTCGCCGCCGCCGGGGGCGAGCACCGGCGTGACCGCCAGGTGCCGCAGCGCGCCGGCGGGCGCGGTGAAGGTGAGGTCGTCCAGGCCGAGGTCGAGGCCGCCGTCGCGGAAGCGGGCGAGGTCCATCGCGAAGGCCAGCAGGCGGACGCCGCCGGTGCCGGCCGCGTCGCCGTCCGGGCGGCCGACCGGATAGGCCCACCAGGCGATCTCGACGGGCGCGCCGGTGTCGGCGCGCGGCACCGCGCAGGTGCCGCAGGCCGCCGCGCCCGGCTCCATGATCGGCCGGTAGGGCGTCGGGAGCCGCAGCAGCGAGCCGACGGCGCGGCCGACCGCGGTGCCGGGCCGCACGCCGAACAGCTCGTCGGCGGTGCGGCTCCAGTGGCTGACGCGGCCGTGCCCGTTGAGCGCGACCACGGCGAGCCGGGCGACGCCGAGCAGGTGCCGGCCGAGCAGGTAGGGCGCCCGGGCTCCGCCCGGATCGTCCTCGGCTGCTGCTGAGATGTTGCGCGCCTCGGTGGGCCTTCGGTCGTTCCCCCCCGGCGACGCCATCGACTGTCCTTGAGCGATGACCACGCGGACCCCTCCATCGGGCGGGCCGCCCTTAACGTTCGCGGCAACCCGCAGTAAAGAGGACGTTACCTCTGGTGACCCCGGCGGCGCTGGCGGTCCGCGGAACTCGGCCGGGCGAAACGGGGCGTCCGTCCCGACTCCTGATACCCCTTTCCGGTGCACAACGCCCCGTGATTGACCGGATGCGGCAACGGCACATGACGGCGCATTGACACCTTTGTCCGTCCAACGGACGATCGCGCCACCCCCATCTTGATCGACGCCAGGGAGGCGCGATGACGCGCATGTTTTTCCGGCGCTTTACCTTCCAGTGGCCGCCGGGCGGCCGCCGGACGACCTCGATCCTGGCCGCGGCCGCGCTCCTCACCGGAACGCTCGCGGCGACGACCCCGAGCGCGAGCGCCAGTCCGAAGCCCGCCGCCCCCGGGCCCGCCGTCGACGTCTACCAGGGCGACCTGACGAGCGACCAGATCAGGCTGCTGAACAACGCGGGCGTGGACCGCGACGACGTCACCCTCACCAAGGGCGCGAAGGCCGGCACGACGCACGTCGTGGCGGTGCTGAGCGGCGACCAGGCCGCCCGGCTCGGCCGCGCGGGCGTCCGGCTGGAGGTGCGCAAGGTCGACGGCAAGAACGTCGCCGCGCGCGCCAAGGCGGCGCCCGAGAAAGTGTTCCGGCCCTACAGCGGCGCCGGCAACATCCGCGAGGAGATCGTCGAGCTGGCCGCCGAGCACCCCGACATCGCGCAGGCGGTCGACATCGGCAAGGCCGTGTCCGGGCAGCCGATCACCGCGATCCGGGTGAGCAAGGACGTCCGGCACCTGAAGGACGGCCGCCGGCCCGCGGTCGTCTACCAGGCCGCCCAGCACGCCCGCGAGTGGATCACCCCCGAGATGATCCGCCGGCTGCTGCACCACGACGTCGAGAACTACGGCACGGACGCCGCCGTCACCAAGCTCGTCGACACCACCGACCTGTGGTTCATCCCGGTCGTGAACGTCGACGGCTACGACCTGACGTTCCAGCCCGACTTCCGGCTGTGGCGCAAGAACGTCCGCGACAACAACGGCGACGGGCAGATCACCGGCGCCGACGGCGTCGACCTGAACCGCAACTTCCCCTACAAGTGGGGCTACGACAACGAGGGCTCCACCGACCAGCCGAGCGGCGAGACCTACCGCGGCCCGTCGCCCGAGTCCGAGCCCGAGACCAAGGCGCAGGACGCCCTGTACAAGCGGCTGCGGCCGAAGTACGTCCTCAACTACCACTCGGCGGCCGAGCTCCTGCTGCACGGCGTCGGCTGGCAGACCCTCACCCGCAGCCCCGACGACGCCCTGTACGACGCGCTCCTCGGCGACATCGACCACCCGGCGGTGCCCGGCTACACGCCCGAGCTCGGCGCGCAGCTCTACACCACCAACGGCGACACCGACGGGCAGCTCGACCACTACTACGGCTCGCTGTCGATCACGCCGGAGATGGCGACCTGCACCACCGCCTCGCGCGAGGACCCCGACGACCAGTGGGATCCCGCCGACTGCGGCAGCGACTTCGAGTTCCCCGACGACGAGGCGCTGATCGCCCGGGAGTTCCAGAAGAACCTGCCGCTCGCGATGGCCGTCGGGCAGTCCGCGACGCACCCCGACCGGCCGACGTCGCCGGTCGGCCGCACCGCGCCCGACTTCGAGCCCGACCCGTTCACCACCTCCTACGGCTCGTCCCAGGAGGTCGCGTCGGTGATCCGGCGGGCCGTGCCCGCCAAGCGCGTCAACTACCGCGTCAACGGGGGCCGCACCCGCACCGCGGGCGTCTCCGAATGGCGCGGCGGCGAGCGCTACGGCCGCGACAACAGGATCTACTACGGCGAGTACCGCGCCAGGATCAGCGGGCAGCGGCCCGGCGACAAGGTCGAGGTGTGGTTCAGCGGCGGCTCGGGCGGCAAGGCCGTGCAGAGCGCGCACTGGACGTACACCGTCCGCGACCAGAAACGCGCCGACGTCCTGGTCGTGGCGGACGAGGACTACAAGGGCGTGAACCCGACCTACCCGGCCGGGACGGCGGCGCCCCGCTACGGCGCGCAGTACGCCGGCCTGGTCAACGCCAGCGGGCACCGCGCGCTGGTGTGGGACATCGACAAGGACGGCGTCCCGCACGACCTCGGCGTCCTCAAGCACTTCAAGGCCGTGGTCTGGGAGCTCGGCGACAACCGGCTCACCCAGGACGCCGCCGACGAGCCGCTGCACACCGTCATCGGCGACTACCCCGACTCGCAGGTCGCCGACCGCGCCAAGGACCTCGTGCTTCAGGTGCGCTCGTACCTGAACGAGGGCGGCAAGCTGCTCAACACCGGTGAGACCACCGGGTACAACGGGCCGCTCGCGCAGGCCAACGGCGGCGGCATCTACTACGGCCTGAAGGGCCACCCCGAGAAGCCCTGCGTGATCACCACGAGCTTCCGGGACGACTGCGAGCTGCTGTCGGACGACTTCCTGCAGTACTACCTCGGCGCCTACGACCGGCAGATCGTCGGGAACCCGACCGGGTTCGCCGGGGCCGGCAAGCCGTTCGGGAGCACCACCGCCGACCTGGCGGGCACCGCCACCAACCCCGTCAACGAGGCGGGCGGCTTCCAGGTGACCTCGACGGTGCTGCCGCCGTCGCAGTACCCGCAGTTCAGGAGCTGGAAGTCGGGCGACTACCTCGGCCGGACCGGGCCGTACGAGCCCGCCGAGGGCTCCTGGTACGTCGCCGGCACCCACCAGGACAGCCTGTACCGGCGCCTCACCCGCACCGTGGACCTGTCGTCGGTCACCGCCGCGCAGGCCCCGGCGCTGCAGGCGCAGCTGTCCTACAGCACCGAGACCGGCTACGACCACGTGATCGTCGAGGCGCACACGGCCGGCGCCGACGACTGGACGACGCTGCCGGACAAGAACGGCCGCACCACCACCCGCGTCCCGGCGGACTGCGAGCAGGGCTTCCTCACCGACATGCACCCGTTCCTGCTGCACTACCTGACGCAGGCCAACCCCTGCGGCAACACCGGGTCCACCGGCGCGTGGAACTCCTTCACCGGCAACTCCAACGGCTGGGTGCCGGCGGCGTTCGACCTGTCGGCGTACGCGGGCAAGAAGGTGGAGGTGTCGATCTCCTACGTGAGCGACCCGTTCACCGGCGGCGCCGGGCTGTTCATCGACGACACCAAGGTCACCACCACCGGCGGCACGCTGGACGCCGAGGGCTTCGAGACGGGCCTCGGCCCGTGGGCGATCCAGGGCGCCCCGGCGGGCAGCCCCGGCAACACCTCGGAGTTCGTCCGCTCGCAGGCCGTGATCGACACGGTCGCGGCGGTGTCCACCAAGGACAGCGTGCTGCTCGGCTTCGGCATCGAGCAGGCGAAGACCACGGCGCAGCAGCGCGATCTCGTGGCCCGCTCGCTGCGCTACCTGATCGGCTGACCCGAGGGCGGGCCGCCCCCGGCGGCCCGCCCCGCGCGGCCCCTTTCCCCTCCGCACGACCCGGACGACCGGACGCCCCCAGCGTCCGGCCGTCCGGCCGTCCGGCCGTGACACGGGGTACGCGAGGCGGGCGGCGGGAAGATTTCCGGGGTGCGCTTGGTCCGGCGCTTTAGGGCATTGCCCGGTGGCGCCGGTGCGTTTACCCGGGGTTTGTGAGCGAGGTCACGCAACTCCGTGTACCGTTCCAGGCGTCTTACCTAACGAGAGCGCCACCGAAGAGTGGTCGCGCCCGATTCAGCGGGCCCGCGACGTCCCGGCGAACGGGGTCGCCCTGGCCACCGCGGATGCGCGCCACCCCCTCCGCCCGGCTCACCCGCCACGCGCAGCCGGCTCCGGAGCCCGGCCGAGCCTTATGTCCGATTACAGGCGAACCCGGTGGGAACGGTGGGCGTACCGCCAAGGGGGGCGGCTGTCCGCCCGGCCCGCGCGTGTCCCCGGCACGCGCCCGCCAGTCGACCATGACCAAGGGGGAGCGAAATGGCCACTGCAGCGACCACGCCGGAGATCCAGGTGCCCGCCGGCCGGAGCACCGCGGACGGGCGCGACACCCGTCGCCCCCTCCGTGACGCCGCCCGGCCCGCCGACGCGCACCGTGACATCCGCCCCGACGACACCCGCCCCGACGCCCGCCACGACGCCCGCCACGACGGCGTCCGCACCGAGATGCGCACCGAGATGCGCACCGAGATGCGCACCGAGATGCGCACCGAGATGCGCACCGAGATGCGCACCGAGATGCGCACCGAGATGCGCACCGAGATGCGCACCGAGATGCGCACCGAGATCCGCGACGCGCGCCCCGGCGAACGGCGCCGGGACGTCGCGCAGGTGCCCGCCCAGGCCGGCGACGGCATCGACGGCCGCGACGCGCAGGGCCTCGACGCGCAGGGCGGTGCCGCGCACGGCGGCGGCAGCGCCGAGCGCTACGAGCGGGACGTGCTGCCGCTCGCCACGCCGCTGTACGCGAGCGCCGTGCGGATGACCCGCAACCCCGCCGACGCCGAGGACCTGGTGCAGGAGACGCTGGCCAAGGCCTACGTCAACTTCCACCAGTTCAAGGAGGGCACCAACCTCAAGGCGTGGCTGCACCGCATCCTCACCAACAACTTCATCAACACCTACCGCAAGAAGCAGCGCGAGCCGCAGCGGGCGGGGTCGGAGGAGCTGGAGGAGTGGCAGATCGCGCAGGCCGAGGCGCACGCGGCCGGGTTCCGCTCGGCCGAGCACGAGGCGCTGGACCGCATCCCCGACCAGGCGGTGGTGGCCGCGCTGCGAGCGCTGCCCGCCGACTTCCGGGACGCCGTCTATCTCGCCGACGTGGAGGGCTACGCCTACAAGGAGATCGCCGAGATGATGGGCACGCCCATCGGCACGGTGATGTCGCGCCTGCACCGGGGCCGCAAGCAGCTCCGGGAGGCGCTGGCCGGCCACGACCGGGCCGCTGCGCTCGCCGCATGACCCCAGTGTCGCCGCCGAACGTCGGGCACTTTAAGTAGCGGCACGGATACATTGGGCGACACCCTGGGTTCCGATCATCGGGAGTGTCCGTGCCGCACCTCGTCGCCTCCGTCCTCGCGAGCGCCGCGCTCGCCTTCCTGCCCACCCCGCCGCCGGCCGCCCCGCGGACCGAGGTCCGGCTGGCGCTGACGCGTCCCGGTGACCACATCTCCGCGGCCCGCTCGGTCGTGCTGCGCTGCGACCCGCCCGCCGGGGAGCACCCCCGCAAGGAGGACGCCTGCCGGGAGCTGGAGCAGCGGCGCGGCAGGGCCGAGGCGCCGGCGAAGGACGTCGTCTGCACCCGCGAGTACGCGCCCGTCGTCGCCGACGCCTCCGGCATGTGGCGCGGATCCCCGGTCGCCTTCCACGCCCGCTACGCCAACAGCTGCGAGCTGAGCGCCCGGACCGGCGCGCTGTTCGCGTTTTGAGCGCGCGTTCCGCATAGCCCGGCCGCGCGCGGGTACGGGCGCGCCGGGGAGCGGCGGCGATCTCCGAGGATGGGAGTTGTGCAGGCTATGTCACGGAGAGTGAGCGACGTCATGACCGCCGGCCCGCAGTCCCTCCCGCTGAGCGCCACGCTGTCCGAGGCCGCCCGCGTCATGCGCGACGAGGGCGTCGGCGACGTGCTGGTCACCTACGCCGGGCGGCTCTGCGGCATGGTCACCGACCGCGACATCGTGGTCCGGGCGGTCGCCGAGCGGCGCGATACCGCCCTCACCCCGCTCGGCGAGATCTGCACCGCCGACCTCGTCACCGTCGGCCCCGACGACGACACCGACACCGCGGTCCGGCTGATGCGCGAGCGGGCCGTGCGCCGCCTGCCCGTGGTGGACGGCGCGCACCGGCCCGTCGGCATCGTCACGATCGGCGACCTGGCGCTCACGGCGGACGCCGCGCCCCTCCTCGCGGAGATCGCCAAGGCGCCCCCGAGCGCCTGAGCCCGCTCCCGGCGAGGAGAGACGAGCGCGACTCCGGGGGCAGTGCGAAACGTCCGACCCACAGGATACGGTCGAAGCCGTGCCGACCACCGATGCCGTTCTCACCGACCAGCTCGCGCTGGAGATCGCCCATCTCGGGATGGTGGGCGAGTCCTCCGACATCGGCACGCTGCACCGCGTCACCGAGCTCGCCACCCGCGCGGTCCCGGGCGCGGCGGGCGCCTCCAGCGTCCGCTGGTCGCTCGGCGACGGCGGCGAGCGGCCCGAGCCGCTCGCCTCGGCGGCGAGCCATCCCGACCTCGCCGAGGCCGTCGACCGGCAGCTGGCCCGCGGCACCGGCCCGATCTTCGAGGTGGTGCAGGAGCGCCGCGCCCTCAGCTCCGACGACATCCTGGCCGAGGCCCGCTGGCCGGAGGCGATGGCCGACCTGCTCCGCCGCGGGGTGCGCAGCTTCGCCACCACCCCGCACCTGAACGAGCCCGTCCTCGTCACCCTCACCCTGTACGGGGTGACGCCGCGGGCGCTGCTGCCGGGGCAGCAGGCCCTCGCCGCGCTGCTCGTCGCGCAGGGCACCGCGGCGGTGTCCAACTCCCTGCAGTACGGCCAGGTGCACCGGACGGCCGTGCAGCTCCAGGAGGCCGTGGAGTCGCGGGCGATCGTCGACCAGGCCAAGGGCATCCTCATGCACTCGCTCGGCTGCGACGCCGACCAGGCGTTCGCCGAGATGCGCCGGATCTCCCAGACCCGGCACGTGAAGCTGACGGCGCTCGCGCAGCGCATCGTCGGTGATCAGGGGCTGCTCTGACGTCCCCGCCGCCCCGCCCGACGCGTCCGCAACATCCGAACTAGGCCCTATGCGCCGTTGGGGAATAGGCTGCGCTCGGCGATCCCGCCGGACCGCCTCCCCCGACCGCCTACCCTGTCCACAAGCCCTGCCGGGCGGCCCGCGACCCGTCCCCTCCCGTGGTCCCGCCCCGCCGTGCCCGCTCGAAGAACCCAAGGGGGAGCCTCGATGCCCGATCAGCTCGAACCTGAGACGATCCTGCGCGAGATCTCCGAGCTGGAGGGCCGGATCGGCGAGCTGCGCGAGGCCGCCGGGATGCCGGCCGCCGACACCCGCGCGACGCTGGACGCGGCGCTGGAGGAGCTGGAGTTCGCGCTCACCGCGCTCCGCGCCGTCGGCAACGGCCAGGGCGGCGCGGGCGGCGGCGCGGCGGCGGCCGAGTCCGAGCGGCGGGTGCTGCGCGCGGTGTTCTCCGACGCGCCGGTCCCGATGTTCGTGCTGGACCGCGACACCAGCGTCCGCCGGGTGAACAAGCAGGCCGCGGCGCTGCTCGGCACCTCCTCGGGCTACGTGTCGGGCAAGCAGTTCACCGCGTTCTGCGACCTGCCGTCGCGGGCGGCGCTCCGCTCGCAGCTCGCGTCGGTGGTGCGGACCGGCAAGCGGCGCCGGGTGCCGGTGCGGTTCCTCGGCCGCGAGCGCCCGATCGACGCGGTGGTGACGCTCACCCGGGTGTGGATCCCCGGCGAGCCCGACCCGATGGTGATCGCCGTCGCGGGCCCGACGACCACCCCGACCGACGACGCCGGCGACCGCGCCGAGCGGGCCGCGCCGGTCGACGACGAGGCCGTCGCGGCGCTGGTGCACCGCATGGACGTGCTCGCCACCGCGAGCGAGCTGCTGCTCGACGAGCCGGTGTTCAACGAGACCGTCGCGGTGCGGCGCTGCGCCCGGCTGCTCGCCGCCGAGCTGGCCGACTGGGCGCTGATCGACATCACCGTGCCCGAGCCGGGCGCGCCCGGCGCCGCCGCGCGCACGCTGCGCCGCCAGGTGGTGATGGGCGCCGCCGAGGACGAGCGCACGCACGAGGCGGCGCGCGTCCTGGAGACCCTCGACCCGGCCGCCGGAACGCTCCCCCACACCGTCTACACGACGCGGCAGAGCGCCCTGCGGCCGAACGTGGAGGACCTGAAGCTCCTCGGCACCTGCCCGGACGGCCGCCCGGTGCTCTCCCTGATCGGCGCGACCTCGGTCCTCTGCGTGCCGATCGAGGACGGCGACCGCTGCATCGGCGCGATCACGCTGGCGGGCAGCGGCGAGCACGGCCCGTTCGACCTGCGGGACCTGTCGGTCGTGCAGCGCCTCGGCCGCTACCTGGCGCTGGTGATCCGCGCGTCCCGGCTGTACCGGCGGCGCGCCGAGGTCGCCGACACCCTCCAGGCGAGCCTGCTGCCGAAGAGCCTGCCGCAGATCCCCGGCGTCGACCTGGCGGCCCGCTACCTGGCCGCCACGCACGGCGCCGAGGTCGGCGGCGACTTCTACGACGTGTTCCCGACGCCGGGCGGCTGGGGCCTCGTCCTCGGCGACGTGTGCGGCAAGGGCGAGGACGCGGCGGCGGTCACCTCCACCGCGCGGCACGGGGTGCGCCTCGTGTCGCGGTGGAAGGACGCGCCCGCCGACGTGCTGGCCATGGTCAACGAGTCGCTGCTCGACCAGGACCGGTTCGTGACGGCGGTCATGGCGGCCCTCGCGGTCCGCGAGGACGGCGTCACGGTGCGGCTCGGCATCGCCGGGCACCCGCCGGCGATCGTGATCCGCGCCGACGGGGTGATCAGGACGGCCTCGCGCGGCGGCGTCCCGCTCGGCCTGTTCGAGGACTTCGAGGCGGGTCTCGACAGCATCGAGCTCGGCCCCGGCGACACGCTGTTCCTGCACTCGGACGGGGTGCTGGAGGCGTGCGACCTCACCCGGCAGGAGTTCGGCCAGGAGCGGCTGCTGGAGGCGCTCGCCGGCAACGCCGGCGGTCCCGTGCAGGGCATGCTGGACGCGGTCGAGCGGGTGCTGCTGGAGTTCTCCGACGGCGACCTGCGCGACGACGTGTCGATGCTGGCGCTGCGCGTCCGGCCGCCGTCGCTGAACTGACGCCGTCCGCGGAGAGAACGCCAGGTGAGCGGTGCATTAACTACATTTGTCGGGGTAAGCCCGGCGCATGGCGAACAGTGAACGGCCCAAGCGCGACGAGACCGAGCACGAGCGGCTCGACCGGCAGCTCATCGAGCTCCTGCAAGGGTTCCGCGTGGCGGTCACCGGCGTGCAGGTCCTGTTCGCCTTCCTGCTGACCGTCCCCTACGCGGCCCGCTTCCACGAGGTCGACGGCGTCGGCAAGTGGCTGTTCTACGTGGCGCTGTTCGCCGCCGCGCTCGCCTCGATCTGCTTCATCGCCCCGGTGATCCAGCACCGGATCCTGTTCCAGGCCGGGCAGAAGGCGCTGCTGATCCGGCGCGCCAACCGGTTCGGCATCGTCGCCGCGGTCGGGCTGGCGGTGTCGATCACCGCCTCCACCACGCTGATCATCGAGTCGCTGACCAACGGCTGGGCGGCCTGGGCGACCGTCCTCGTGATCGGCCTGCTGACGTCCTGGGTGTGGTTCGTGCAGCCGGTGCTGACGCGCCGCGCCGCCGACCGGCACCCCGAGCGCCGCGACGGCGAGGTCGCCGCGGGCGAGCGGCGGACCATGCGCGACGCCGCCGAGCAGGAGAAGGCCGACGACCTGGACGAGGCCGCCGGGCCGCGCAAGAACTGACCGCACGCGACGAGGCCGCCCGCCCCTGACTCCGGGACGGGCGGCCTCGTCGCGTCCTAGTACGCCTTGCCGAAGATCACGCGCTTGCCGTAGGCGGACGGCTGCCCGCACTTGACGCAGGCGCCGGACTCCTGCGGCGCGTCCAGCGGGATGCAGCGCGGCGTCGCGGCCGTCTCGGCCTTGATCTCGTCCTCGCACGCGGTGCGGCCGCAGTGGAACGCGCGCGCCCAGCCGCCCGCGACCTGCGCGGCGAACGCGTCCCAGGTGTCGACGTCGGCGGTGTGCTCCTCGCGGAACGCCTCCGCGCGGTCGTAGAGGAACCGCTGGAACTCGGCGAGGATGCCGGGCAGCAGCTCGGGCAGCTTGTCGAGCGGGATCTGCTCCTTGCCCTGGCCCTCGACGGTCGGCAGCCGGCGGGCGAGCGTCGCGACGCCGTTGTCGATGTCGCGCTTGCCGAGCTCGATGCGGACCGGGACGCCGCGCAGCTCCCACTCGTTGAACTTGAAGCCGGGCGAGAGCTGCGGCCGGTTGTCGTCGACGTGCACGCGGATGCCCATCGACCGGATCGCCTGGCCGAGGCGGCGCGCCTCCGCGGCGGCCTCCTCGCCCTGCTCCTTGCGGCCGATCGGGACGATGACGACCTGGTAGGGCGCCAGCCGCGGCGGCAGCACCAGGCCCTTGTCGTCGCCGTGCGTCATGATCACGCCGCCGATCATGCGGGTGCTCATGCCCCAGGACGTGGTGTGGGCGAGCGTCAGCCTGCCCGCCTCGTCCTGGTACTGGATCTCGAACGCCTTGGCGAAGTTGGTGCCGAGGTAGTGCGACGTGCCGGCCTGCAGCGCGCGGCCGTCGCGCATCATCGCCTCGATCGTGTACGTGCGGACGGCGCCGGCGAACCGCTCGCCCGGCGTCTTCTCGCCCGGCACGACGGGCATCGCGGCGAGGTCGCGGGCGACGGCGGCGTAGGCGTCCTGGAGCGCCCACATCGTCTCGCGCATCGCGTCGGCCTCGTCCAGGTGGGCGGTGTGGCCCTCCTGCCAGAGGAACTCGGTGGTGCGCAGGAACATGCGGGGCCGCATCTCCCAGCGGACCACGTTGGCCCACTGGTTCAGCAGCAGCGGCAGGTCGCGGTGCGAGTCGATCCACTTGGCCATGTACTCGCCGATGACCGTCTCGGAGGTCGGCCGCACGACGAGCGGCTCCTCCAGCTCCTTGCCGCCGGCGATGGTGACGACGGCGAGCTCCGGCGAGAAGCCCTCGACGTGCTCGGCCTCGCGCTTCAGGTAGGACTCCGGGATGAACATCGGGAAGCAGGCGTTGTCGTGCCCGGCCTCCTTGATGCGCCGGTCCAGGTCGGCCTGGAGCAGCTCCCAGATCCGGTACCCGTACGGGCGGATGACCATCGTGCCCCGCACCGGTCCACGGTCCACCAGCTGGGACTGGATCACCAGCTCGTTGTACCAGGCGGAGAAATCCTCGCTCTGCGGCGTCACACCTTCTCGACTCACGCACACGAGGGTAGCGGCACCCGATAATGCGCCGGTCCTTTTACGGTGCGGCCGGTATCTTCCGTGAATGCGCTGGTCCCAGATGTTCATCCCGACCCTGCGGGACGACCCCGCCGAGGCCGACGCGGCGAGCCACCGCCTGCTGCTCCGCGCCGGGTACGTCCGCCGCCTCACCGCCGGGCACTACTCGCTGCTGCCGCTCGCCGTCCGCGTCCGCGCGAAGATCATCGACGTGGTGCGGGCGGAGATGGACGCGATCGGCGGCCAGGAGATGCTGCTGCCGGCGCTGCACCCGGCCGAGCCGTGGCGGCGGTCGGGGCGCTGGGAGTCGATCGGCGCGGAGATGTTCCGGCTGCGCGACCGCAGGGGCGCCGACCTCGCCCTCGGCGTCACCCACGAGGAGATCTTCGCGACGGTGGCGCGCGAGCTGGCGTCCTACAAGCAGCTCCCGCAGCACTGGTACCAGTTCCAGACCAAGTTCCGCGACGAGCCGCGGCCGAAGAGCGGCCTGCTGCGGGTCCGCGAGTTCACCATGAAGGACGCCTACAGCTTCGCCGTCGACCAGGCCGGGCTGGACGCCTCCTTCGACGCCTTCCAGGTCGCCTACCAGCGGGTCTTCGAGCGGCTGGGGCTCGCGGCGCTGCCGGTGGAGGCGTCCAACGGCACGATGGGCGGGTCGGACTCGACGGAGTTCATGTGTCCCGCCGAGATCGGCGAGGACCTCCTCGTCCGGTCGCCGGCCTGCGGGTACGCGGCCAACATCGAGCGGGCGACGTCCGCGCTCGCGGTGGTGGAGGACGGTCCGGGGCTGCCCGCGCCCGAGGCGTTCGGCACCCCGGGCGTCCGGACGATCGAGGACCTGGCGACGGGGTTCGGGGCGCCGGCCGAACGCCAGGTCAAGACGCTCGTGTACGTCCTGGACGGGGCGCCGACGCTCGTCCTGATGCGCGGCGACCACGCGCTGAACGAGCAGAAGCTCGCGGACGCGACGGGCGCCGTGGAGATCCGCCCGGCGGCGCCGGACGAGATCCGGGAGGCGCTGGGCGCCCTGCCGGGCAGCCTCGGCGCCGTCGGCGTCGCGGACCTGCCGGTCCTCGCCGACGAGGCGCTGCGCGGGCGGCGCGACATGTTCACCGGCGCCAACCGCGACGACGTCCACCTGCGGGGCGTCGACGTCGAGCGCGACATCGCCGTCGGGACGTGGACGGACCTGCGCGAGGCCGCGGCGGGCGAGCCGTGCCCGCGCTGCGGGGAGCCCCTCGTCGTGGAGAACGCGATCGAGGTCGGGCACATCTTCAAGCTCGGCGACCGGTACGCGCGGGCGCTCGGGGCGGAGGTGCTGGACCCGGACGGCCGCCGCGTCCCGCTGATCATGGGCAGCTACGGCATCGGGATCGAGCGGGCGCTCGCGGCGATCGTGGAGACCCACCACGACGACCGCGGCATCGTCTGGCCCCTCGCCGTCGCCCCGTTCACCGTCGCCGTCGTGATCGCGCAGGCGGGCGACGAGGCGGTGGAGCGGGCGGCGTTCGACCTGTACGGGGCGCTGGTCGCGGCGGGCGTGGACGTCATCGTCGACGACCGCGCGGAGCGCGCGGGCGTCAAGTTCCGCGACGTCGAGCTGACCGGGATCCCCTACCGGGTGACGGTCGGCAAGCGGGGCCTGGCGGAGGGCACCCTGGAGATCACCTCCCGCGCGACGGGCGAGACGGAGAAGGTGGCCCTCGCCGACGTCCCGTCCCGCCTGGCGGAGCTGCTGGCGGGCTGACGCGCCCGCCCGTCCCCTCTTTTCGGGCCGGAAATGGGGTGTTCTGGCCCGGAGGCGGTGGATAGCGTCCTGCCATGCGTGAGAAGAGCCGAGGCGCCGAGCGGTTCCGCGACCCCGGCACCCGGGTGTACGCGTTCACCGAACGGGTGCTCGTGCGGTGCCCGGGTTGCGGCGGCTGCGCGGTCGTGCTGGTCCGTCCGGATGCCTCGGAGCGTCTGTGGATCGACAGGGTCACCCGGTACCCGCGCCGTCTGCACTGCCCGGGATGCGGGCTGTTCAGGGAAACGGACTCGGCCCCTCTCGTGATCGGGGCGCCGGTGGACCCGTACTTCCGGCTCCCCCTGTGGTTGCGGGCCCCGTGCCGCGGCCACGAACTGTGGGCCTACAACCTCGATCACCTGGCCTTGCTGGAGGACTACGTCGCGGCCCGCCTCCGCGAGCGCGGTCCCTACGCCCAGAGCATGCTGGCCAAGCTGCCCGCCTGGGTGAAGTCGGGCCAGCGCCGAGATGAGATCGTCCGCGCGGTCGGCCGCCTGCGCGCGTCGGTCCCCGACAGCGTCCGGGAGCGTCACGACGACGCGTAGTCGGTGCGGAGGACGGCGTAGACGGCCTTGCCGCCGGAGGCGAGCGGGTTGCAGCCCCATGCCGCCGCGATCATCTGGACCATCGCCAGCCCCCGCCCGCTGGCGCCGTGCAGGCGGAGCGGCTGGACGACGGGCGGCTTCTCGCTCCGGTCCCGCACCTCGACCACGGGGCCGGCCTCGGAGAGGAAGAGGCGGACGGCGGTGCCCGGGGCTGCCGCGATCCCAGGCGCGCATGTCCCGGAGGGTCTCGCGAACCTGCTGCGACACCTCCGCGCCGTCGCGGAAGCCGCGCCGCCGGCGCCGCGCGCGCCGGTCCGCGAAGAGGCCGTAGGCCACGAGCAGGGCGACCGGCGCACCGACGTACGGCAACCACATGGATCCAGGGCGCGCCGCCCTCCGCCGCGCCGATAGGCCCGATGCCACAGACTGCAACAGTCACTAGTGGTGACCATTTGGTCAGCACCCGTTGACTTGCGGCGTGTTGCGCAATGGGAGCGCTTCCATTGCGCAACACGCCGCAAGTCAACGGAGGGCGACCGGGTGGTCATGGGCGGTGGGGCGGTCAGGGCAGCGGCGGCCATGGGCGCTTCAGCGCCCATGAGTCCGCCCCGTGGGTCGAGCCATTCGCGGAAGGTCATCGGGAGGGGCGGGTCGGTGGAGTAGTCCAGGGAGAGCGGAACGATCTCGCCGGCGCAGCCCAGGTCCTCCCACCACATGGTGCCGGCCAGCGGCCCGGAGACGGCCATGCGGGTGTTGAAGGTGCAGCCGTGGCTGCGGGCCACGAACGTGCCCGCCACCTGCCACAGCTCGAAGGCCCACGCCTCCTGTCTCCAGGACTCGCAGGCGGCCTCGAACGCCTCCGTACTGGGAAAGTCCTCTGGTTCGGGGTGGCGATCGAACAGCTCCAGTTCGTACTCCGCCCACGAATCAGGGTGCGGGAAGGGCTCCTGAAGTTCCGTGCCACGGTTGTACCGGCCCTGCCAGCGCCAGCCTTCCGAGCTGCGGTACAGCGTCTCCACCTCGCCGCCCGCGCTGACGTTCAGCAGGTACTCGCGGTACTCGGGCGGGAAGGCGATGCCGAGGTCGCGCTCGGCTTCGACGACCTCGGACTCCGTCAGGGGCGGGGGCGGCGGTGGGGCGGGGGCGGGCCGGTTCCGTCGCCGCGGGAACTTGCGCGGCATGTGCCGATCATGCCCGTGCGCGGGCCGTTCCATCGAACGGTTTCGCCTCGGCCCTACGGGATGCGGAAGCCTCGGAAGGTGACGGGGCGGCGGATCTCGAAGCCGAGGCGTTCGTAGAGGGACAGGGCGGTGGTGTTCTTCTCGGCGACGTGCAGGAAGGGGCGGTCGCCGCGGGCCAGGATGCGGGCGGCGAGGGTGGTGACCAGGCGGGCGGCGTGGCCGCGGCCGCGGGCCTCGGGGAGGGTGCAGACGGCGCTGATCTCCGTCCAGCCCGGCGGGCGGAGGCGCTCGCCGGCCATCGCGACCAGCGTGCCGTTCTCGCGGACGCCCAGGTAGGTGCCCATCTCGCGGGTGCGGGGCCAGAACGGGCCCGGACGGGTGCGGGCGGCCAGGTCGAGCATCTCCGGGACGTCGGCGGCGCCCAGCTCCACCGCCTCGGGGGCGGCCGCGGCGGGGTGGTCCTCGGGCCAGAGGAGCTGGAAGCCGTCGAGGGTGAAGACCGGCTCCCAGTCCGGCGGCGGGGTCGCCGGGCTGCTGAACAGGTCGGCCAGGGCGCCGCGGCCGAGGAGGCGGGCGAGGTCGTTCCAGGCGGCCGCGTCCGGGTCGGGCGGCACGGTCGCGAAGGTCGAGACGTCCGGCAGGTAGGTGGCGGCGCGGCCGACGCGGCGGGCGAGGTGGGCGTGGCGGCCGTCGAGGGACGCGCCCACGGGGTCGTCGAGTACGGCCGCCATGCGTTTCCTTCCAGGTCGTGCGGGTCCGGGCGAGGTGGATGCTATCCGGGCGGCGCGGAGCCGCGGAAAGCGGCGCCGGGGTGCGGTTGATATCCGGGTGACCGCCGTCCACGCCACGAAGGGCACCACATGACCGGGGATCCCCCGCCCCATCCCGCCGACCGGTTCGACGAGGTCTTCGACGCGCACTTCGCCGAGATCCACCGGTACGCCGCCCGGCGGCTCGGGCCGGACGCCGCCGACGACGTCGCGGCGCAGACGTTCCTGGAGGCGTTCCGGCACCGGCGCCGCTACGACCCGGCGCGCGCCGACGTCCGCGTCTGGCTGTTCGGGATCGCGACGAACGTCGTCGGCCGGCACCGCCGGTCCGAGACGCGGGCGCTGCGGGCCCGCGCGCGGATCGCGCAGGGGCGCGACACCGGCGAGCCCCTGGAGCTGGTGGACGCGCGCGTCAGCGCCGAGGGGCTGCGCGGCCGGCTCGACGAGGCGATCGCGGCGCTGCCGCGCGGGCAGCGCGACGTGCTGCTGCTCGTCGCGCTCGCCGAGCTCACCCACGAGGAGATCGCGGCGGCGCTGGGGATCTCCTACGGCACGGTCGGCTCCCGGCTGAGCCGGGCGCGGGCCGCGCTGCGCAAGGCGCTGGGCGGGACCAATCCGATGCTCGCTTTGGAGGAACAGCATGGATGAGCTGCAGATGGTCAAGGACCGCTACCCCGAGCCCGCCCCACCGACGGCGCGGGCCGTGGCGCGCGCGCGGGCGCTGGTGGACGACCCGCCGCGACGCCCGCTCCCCCGGCTGTGGATCGGGCTGGCCGGGCTCGCCTCCGCCGGGACGGCGGCGGCCGTCGCGGTCGCGGCCACCGGGAGCGGCGGCGTCCCCGAAAAGAGCGCGCCGCTGACTCTGGACGGGCGCGCGGCCGTCCTCGCCGCCGCAGACCGGGCGGCGGCGCAGCCGTCCGGGAACTACTGGCACGTCGACCAGGTCGAGGCCCAGTCCTACATCGTGCGAGCGCCGTCCGGCGCGTACGCGATCACCGCGGCCGCCGGGGAGACGTTCAGCCTGCGGGGCGCGCGGCGCGGGATGGGCGAGACGTACCACGAGCGGACCCTGCCGGCGCGCCCCGCGTCCGCGCAGGACGCGGCGCTGTGGCGCAAGGCCGGGTCGCCGAAGACCTTCCGCGTCTGGTCGGGCGACCACTACGGCACCTACACGACGAAGGCGACGCCGTGGCGGGCGAAGTCCCCCGACGCCCAGGGCGGCGGCGGGTTCCTGGACGGCGGCGCGACGGCCGACGACCTGCGCAGGCTCCCGACCGATCCGGCCGCGCTCGCCGCGAGGTTCTTCGGCGCGGACGCCGCCGAGCGCGCGCGCTTGCAGCGGGCGGCGGGCATGCCGAGCAGCGGGGACGCGGCCGCTCCCGGCGTCTTCGCGCTGGCGCGGGCGTCGGGGCTGCTGGCGCAGCAGCCGCTGCCGCCGAAGGTCCGCGCGGGCCTGATCCGGGCGGTGGCCGCCCAGCCGGGCGTGCACGCGATCGGCCGGGTCACCGACCCGCTCGGCCGCCGCGGGATCGCGCTCGCCACCGCCGACCGGCCCGTCGAGGTCACCGGCGAGTTCGGGACGCCGGCGGCGGACCGGGGCGCTTACCGGTCCCGCAAGGTGCTCGTCCTGGACGAGCGGACGGGGGCGCTGCTGGCCGACGAGGAGGAGCTGACCGTGGCGGGCGGCCCGTACGCGGGGCGGCGGCCGGGGTTCGTCATCGACTACGTGCTGATCCGCTCGTCGGGCTGGAGCGAGGGGCGGACGCGGGCGCCGGCGGCGCTGCCGTTCGGCTGAGCCGGCGCGAGGGCGCACTCCCTCCATTTTCAATCTATAGCGCATCCGGGGGCTTGCCACAAGCCCCCGGGTGTGCCGCACAATCGTCGGACCGAGCCCGGGACCTGCGGAAACAGCGGGCGGCCGGGTCCTGGTCCATCCGAGGGGGAGCGCATGTCCGACTTCGACGTGACCATCGTCGGCGGGGGTCCGACCGGCATGATGCTGGCGGCCGAGCTGCGGCTGCACGGCGTGCGGGTGGTGGTGCTGGAGCGGGAGGCCGGGCCGACCGAGGTCGTGCGGGCGCTCGGCCTGCACGCCCGCAGCATCGAGATCATGGACCAGCGGGGGCTGCTGGACCGGTTCCTCGCGCTCGGCGAGCGGTACCCGGCGGGCGGCTTCTTCGCCGCGATCCCGGCGCCGGCGCCGCCGAAGCTGGACGGCGCGCACGGCTACGTCCTCGGCCTCCCGCAGCCGGAGATCGACCGGCTGCTCGCCGAGCACGCCGCCGAAGCGGGCGCGGAGATCCGGCGCGGCCGCGAGGTGGTCGGGCTGGAGCAGGACGCCGAGGGCGCGACGGTCGTGCTGGCGGACGGCGAGCGCGTCCGCTCGCGGTACGTCGTCGGGTGCGACGGGGGCCGCAGCACGGTCCGCAAGCTGCTCGGCATCGGCTTCCCGGGCGAGCCGACGCGGCTGGAGACGCTGCTCGGCGAGATGAAGGCGACCGAGGAGCCGGCGAGGCTCGCCGAGATCGTCGCCGAGGTCCGCAAGACGCAGCTGCGGTTCGGGCTCGGCCCCTACGGGACCGGCTACTACCGCGTCGTCGTGCCCGCCGACGGGGTGTCGGAGGACCGCGCGGCCCGGCCGACGCTGGAGGACTTCAAGCGGCAGCTCCGCAAGTACGCCGGCACCGATTTCGGCGTCCACTCGCCGCGCTGGCTGTCGCGGTTCGGCGACGCGACCCGGCAGGCCGAGCGGTACCGCGCCGGGCGCGTGCTGCTCGCCGGGGACGCCGCGCACGTCCATCCGCCGGTCGGCGGGCAGGGCCTCAACCTGGGCGTCCACGACGCGTTCAACCTGGGCTGGAAGCTGGCGGCCGAGGTGGGCGGCCGGGCGCCGGACGGCCTGCTGGACAGCTACGAGGCCGAGCGGCACCCGGCGGCGGCGGACGTGCTGGACAACACCCGCGCGCAGCTCCAGCTCATGGACCCCGCGCCGGGCCCGCAGTCGGTGCGGCGGCTGGTCGGGGAGCTGATGCGGTTCGAGGACGTGAGCCGCCACCTGGCCGAGAAGATCACCGGGACGGGCGTCCGCTACGACCTCGGCGACGACCACCCGCTGGTCGGACGGCGGGTGCCGGACGTGCAGCTCAAGCGGGGCCGCCTCTACGGGCTGATGCACGCGGGCCGCGGGCTGCTGCTCGACCCGTCCGGCGGGCTGTCGGCGGGCGGCCGGTCCGACCGCGTCGACCACGTCGTGGACGGGAGCGACGAGCTGGACGCGCCCGCCGTCCTGATCCGGCCGGACGGCCACATCGCCTGGGTCGGCGACGACCAGGCGTCCCTGAACGGCCCGCTGGCGCGCTGGTTCGGCGCCCCCGCCGCCTGAGCGCGGTCATTCGTACTCGGCGGCCACGTCCCTGATACGGGGATCGCCGGATGCCCTGGCCCGGTCGAGAAGCCGGGCCAGGGCGTCCCACGCCCGAACATGGTCGAGGAGTTCCGCGAGGCGGCGGTACTCGTCGTCGTCGGCGGCGACCAAGCGGTCCAGGACGAGCGGCTCCAGCGCAGGGAGCAGGTCGTCCCGGGGCACTCCCGCGATGGCGGCCCTGACGTCCCCGGCCAGGCCGTGGGACAGGGACAGCTCGACGAGCCTGGGCAGCAGGGGCAGGGTGTCGCCGCCGAATTCGGCCATGTAGGCGAGCGCCGTCGCCCGGTCCCAACCGCCCTGGTCCAGCGCGCGCGCAAGGACGGCGGTCCGGTCGCGGACCTGCTGGTGGAAGGCGGCCTGGTGGCCGTTGTAGTCCTTCTTGGCCGCGACGAAGGCGTTCCACAGCCCGCCGGGCGCCGGATCGTCCATGGAGCCGGTGCGCATGTCCCGCATGATCGCCTCTTGCACGGGTCAGGTCGATAGGTGGCCGCCGCGTGCCGGAACCTTGTCGCGCAGACCACGTGGTCGGGTGCCAGGAGAACGCGGCTCATGTCCGGCACGGAAACCTACCGGTTAGGTCACGTGCCGACACGGTACGGTTACTGTTCGTGCAGCTCCGATACAACTTCCGCGTGTATCCGACTCCCGGCCAGCGGGTCGCGTTGGCACGAGCGTTCGGGTGCGCGCGAGTAGTGTTCAACGACGGGCTGCGCCTGCGGCAGCAAGCGCACGAACAGGGTCTGCCGTACGTCTCGGACGCCGAGCTGTCCAAGCGGATCATCACCGAAGCCAAGTGGACATCTGAGCGGGCGTGGTTTTCCGAGGTGTCCAGCGTGGTGTTGCAGCAGGCTTTGGCGGACCTGAACACCGCCTATCGCAACTTCTTCGCCTCGCTCGCCGGCAAGCGCAAAGGCGGCAAGGTGGCTCCGCCCCGGTTCCGGTCGCGCAAGGACAACCGGCAGACCATCCGGTTCACCAAGAACAGCCGCTTCAAGGTCTTGGGCAACGGGCGGCTGAGGTTGCCGAAGATCGGTGACCTGGCGGTCCGCTGGTCCCGGTCGCTGCCGTCCGAAGCATCGAGCGTGGCGATCATCCGGGATGCGGCGGGGCGGTACTTCGCTTCGTTCGTGGTGCGGACCGCCGAGGGCGAGGCGTTGCCGCCGGTCGACACCGAGGCCGGGATCGATCTTGGACTCACCCATTTCGCGGTCCTGTCCGACGGCCGGAAGATCACCGCGCCCAAGTTCCTGCGGCGGGCGGCGCGCAAGCTCAAGCGGTTGCAGCAGGGGTTGGCGCGCAAGCAGAAGGGCTCGGCCAACCGTCGTAAGGCCGCCGTCAGGGTCCACGCTGTCGGGCGGGCAGCAGGCCCGGTTGCAGATCCTGCTGCTGGAGCTCGGCGGCGCGACCCTGCTGCTGCTGGACGAGCCGACCGACAACCTCGACCTGGCGAGCGCCGAGGCCCTCCAGGAGGGGCTGGAGGGGTACGAGGGGACGGTCCTGGCGGTCACCCACGACCGCTGGTTCGCCCGGTCCTTCGACCGGTTCCTGGTGTTCGGCGCGGACGGCGCCGTCTACGAGGCGCCCGAGCCGGTCTGGGACGAGACGCGCGTCGTCCGCCCCCGGTAGGGCGGGGACGGTCCTCCGTTGTGCTTGGATATGCCCCTTGACGGGTCGGTAAGGGGCGGATGCATGAAGCGGCTGTTCGAGGGGCGCGCGCTGTTCGGCGCGGTGGCCTGCGCGGCCGCCGGCTGGGTCGCCTTCTCGGTGGCCGTGCGGCTGGCGGAGGGAACCCGGACGGGCTTGGCGGTGGCGGCCTTCGTCGCGGGCATCGCCGGAACGCAGTTCCTGTTCTTCCGCTGGCGCGACCGGGGCGACGTCCTCGCGGGAGGGCTCTGCGCCGCGGCGTTCGTGACCTGGGCGCTGGCGGCCCTGGCGGGCTTCTTCCAGGACGACGTGCTGGCCGCCGACCGTCCCGCCCTCTGGATCGCGGTCCTCGCCCTGCTCGTCGGCTTCGCCGGAGCCCTCGCCGTCGCGCTCCGCGTCCTCCTGCTCCGCCGCCGCCACGCCCGCGCGCCGGCGGACCTCCCCGAGACCGCGCCGGGCCTCATCGCCGGGCTGCCGGACGGCCCGCGCCCCTGACGGCCGCCGGTCCCCGTGACCGCTGTTGGACAAAAGCCCTGACCAGGAAGGTTCCGGTCCGAGTACTGTGCTCGGGTGCGGATCGTGGTGACGGGGGCGGCCGGGTTCATCGGGAGCCATGTGGCCGAGGCGCTGGCGCTGGACGGCCACGAGGTGATCGCCGTGGACGCGCTGGAGCGCGCGGCGGCGCCGGGCGCCGCCCGCCGCAACTGGGCGGGCCTCGCCGACCGCGCCGGGATCACGCTGGTGGAGGCCGACCTGGCCGCCGACGACCTCGCCAAGCTCGCCGAGTCCGACGCGGTCGTGCACCTCGCCGGGCGGCCGGGCGTGCGGACGTCGTGGGGCGCGGGGCGCGCGCTCGCCGAGCGCGACAACGTGACGGCGACGCGGCGGCTGCTCGCGGCGTGCCGGGAGCGCGGCACGAAGGTGGTGGTCGCGTCCAGCTCGTCGGTGTACGGGTCGGCGGGGACGCGCCCGCACCGCGAGGACGACCCGCCCGCTCCCGAGAGCCCCTACGCGGCCAGCAAGCTGGAGGTGGAGCGGCTCGCCGCCGCGTCCGGGCTGCCGGTCACGGTGCTGCGCTACTTCTCGGTGTACGGGCCGCGGCAGCGCCCCGACATGGCCTTCCACCGGTTCATCGAGGCCGCGCTCGAAGGGCGCCCGCTGCCGGTGTTCGGGGACGGGACGCGGGCCCGGTCGTTCACGCACGTGCGGGACGTGGTGGCGGCGACGGCCGCCGCGGTCGCGCTGCCCGGCGGCGCCACCGTCAACGTCGGGCACCCCGAGCCGGTGACCGTCCGGGACGCGATCGGCGTGCTCGGCCGCGTCCTCGGGGTCGCGCCGCGCGTCCGCGGCGAGGAGCCGGTGGCGGGCGACGCGGTGAAGACCTGGGCGGACGCGGGCCGGGCCGCGCGGCTGCTCGGCTGGACGGCGCGGATCGGCCTCGCCGAGGGGCTGCGCGAGCAGGTCGAGTGGCAGCGGAGCACCCGGTGACGGCCGGGTCGCCCGCACAGCCCGCGCACCGGGCCGCCTACCTGGCCTTCGACCGGTTCCCCTCCAGCAAGGGCTCGGCCGTGCACATCGCGCAGATGGCCGACGAGCTGTTCGCGGCGTTCGGCGGCGGCCTGCTCGGCGTCCTCGGCGGCGGCGGGCTGCCCGGGTACCAGCGCGAGGGCGACCGGGAGATCGTCCGGTTCGGCGAGCAGGTCCCGAACCTCATCGACCGGGCCGAGGCGTTCTCGGCGTGGGCCGCGGACCGGCTGCGGCCGCATCTGGCCACGCTGGAGGTCTGCCACGTCCGCGACCCGTGGAGCGCGCTGCCCGTCGTCGCCCGCGACGACCGCCGGTACCGGGTCGTGTACGAGGTGAACGGGCTGCCGTCGATCGAGATGGCGCACACCTGGCCGTGGGCGTCCCCGGCCGCCCTCGCCAAGATCGCCGAGCTGGAGCGGTACTGCCTGGCGCGCAGCGACGCGGTCGTCGTCCCGTCCCGGGTGATCGCCGGGGCGCTGGAGCGGCGCGGCGTGCCCGCCGGGAAGATCGCGCTGGTGCCGAACGGGGCGCCCGTCCCCGGGCCCGCGCCGCGTCCCGCCGGCGCCCCGGACCGCTACCTGGTCTACGTCGGGGCGATGCAGCCGTGGCAGGGCGTGGACGTGCTGCTGCGGGCCTTCGCGCGCCTCGCCGACCTGCCCGGCCTGCGGCTCGTCGTGTGCGCGTCGGTGCCCGAGCGGCGCGCCAAGCCGGTCCGCCGCCTCGCCGAGCGGCTCGGCGTCGCGGACCGGGTCGACTGGCGGTTCACGCTGCCGCACCACGAGGTCGCGGCCTGGCTCGCGCACGCGCAGGTGTCGGTGGCGCCGCTCACCGGCTGCGCCCGCAACCTCGACCAGGGCTGCGCGCCGCTGAAGGTGATCGAGTCGATGGCGGCCGGCGTCCCCGTCGTCGCCTCGGACCTGCCGGCCGTCCGCGAGCTGCTGGACGACCGCGTGCACGGCCGGCTCGTCCCGGCGGACCGGCCCGCCGAGCTGGCGCGCGCGATCCGGATCCTGCTGGAGTACCCGGACGAGGCGCGGGCCCTGGCCGCCCGCGCGCGGGACCGGATCGCGGCGGGCCTCACTTGGGGGCACTCGCGGGCGGCGCTCGCGGAGGTCTACCGTACGATCACCCGGCGCGACGACGAGGGACGGTGGTGCTAGCCGTGTTCTGGCGGAAGCAGCGGGCGGCCATCGAGGGGTTCCACCCCCTCCATCAGGCGCTCGTGCACCAGCAGGGGTTCAGCGTGTCGCTGCCGCCCGCCGACTGGCGGGCGCTGGTGGCGAGCCTCGCCCAGCACCAGGCGCACGTGAAGCGCCGCAAGTGGCGGCTGCCCGAGCGGGTGCCGCTGGTGCTCGTCCCGCTGATCCAGGTGCTGACCGAGGACATGCGCGGCAAGGCGACGCTGTCGATCGCCGCCGACCTGCGCGGCCCGGACGCGCCCGGCAAGGCCGGGCCGCAGCAGCGGCTCCCGGCGCGCCGCCCGGTCCGGTCGGTCGCCCAGTGGTACGCCGTCGACCCGTGGCTGCGGATCCGCGCCGAACTGCGCGACGGCAGCGTCCTCGACGTGGAGGTGGTGGACCGGGTCCGCTACCGCAAGATCCACAAGGTGAACTCGCGCGGCAAGCACAAGTGGAAGACCAAGACCAAGACGGTGCGGCGCATCGCGGTGACCCGGCGGATCGCCAAGGGCGCCGCCGTGGCGCGACCGTCCGCGCCGCCGCCGCGGTGGATCCGGACGCGGGTGAAGAGCGGCGAGCGGACCGTCGTCCAGGCCACCGCGAAGGTGCTCGCCAACTACCCCGAGGCGCAGCTCCCCCAGCAGATCCTGCAAGTGTCCACGGAGACGTTCCGGTGGACGAGGAGGACCGCGTGACCCCCTGCGACGTGACGACCGGCTTCTTCGTCCTCGGCCACTGCGGCCGCCCGGCCGTGGCGGGCTGCCCGAGCTGCGGCAAGCCGGTGTGCGCGCACCACGCCGGGCCCGACGGCCTCTGCCCCGAGTGCGCCGACCGGCTCGCGGGCGGCCCGGCCTCGCCGTACGACCCGCGCTGGGCGCGCGGCTACCGGCGCACCTACTACTCCGAGAGCTCGCGCGCCTACAACGACACGACCTGGTACTCCTCGTTCGACGACTACGACCGGGGCGGCTTCGACGCGGGCGGCGACTACTCCTTCGGCGGCGGCGACTTCGGCGACGGCGACGGGGACTTCGGAGGGGACTTCGTGGATTCATGACCGCCCACCGCGTCCTCTGGCTGACCGAGCACTACCCGCCGAGCAAGGGCGGCATGGCCGAGTCGTGCGACCGGATCGTGCGGGGCCTGCGCCGTGCGGGCGTGGAGGTGGACGTCGCGCACTTGACGCGCCGCGACCGGCCGTTCCGCGCCGAGCGCGAGGTCGGCGGGCGGCTGCTCACCGCGCCGCTCGGCGACGACCCCGAGCACGCGCTGCGCCGCCTGCTGACGATGCTGGAGCCCGGCTACACGCGGATCGTCGCGTTCGGCGGCGCCTACGCGATGCTCGCCGCGCCCGTCCTGGCGGCGCTGCTGGACGCGCCGCTGATCACGCTGCTGCGCGGCAACGACATCGACGTCGGGGTGTTCTCGATCCGCCGCCGCGCCGTCCTCGCCGACGCGCTGCGCGCCTCGCGGCGGGTGTGCGTGGTGGCGCGGTCGCACGCGCCGCTCGTGCGGGCGCTCGCGCCGGACGCGGCGGTCGTGCACGTCGCCAACAGCGTGGACACCGAGCACTGGCGGGTGCTGCCGTCCGAGCGGGACCGGGCCGCCGCGTGGCGGGCGGCGAACGTCGAGCCGGGACGGCGGACGGTCGGGCTCGTCGGGCAGCTGAAGAGCAAGAAGGGCGTCGGGTTCCTGCTGGACGCGCTGCGCGCCTCCGGCCGCGCCGCCGACTTCCACCTGGTGCTCGTCGGCGAGGTCGAGGAGCGGGTGCGCGAGCGGCTCGCGGCGGGCGCGGTCGCGCACTCGGCGCTGCCGTTCCTGGAGCGCTACGACCTGCCGGCGGTGTACGCGGCGTGCGACCTCGTCGCGCTGCCGTCGTTCTACGACGGGATGCCGAACGTCGCGCTGGAGGGCGCCGCGCTCGGCGTCCCGCTGCTCGCCTCGGACGCGGGCGGCCTCGCCGACGTCGCCGACGACGCGGTCGGGTTCACCTTCCGGGCGGGCGACGAGCACGGCTGCCGGGACGCGCTCGTCCGCGCCGCCCACGCCGACGAGGCGACGCTCGCCAAGCTCGGCGCGGCGGCCGCCGAGCGGATCGCCCGCGACTTCACGCCCGCCGCCGAGACGGCCGGCTACCTCGCCGTCCTCGACGCGTGATCGCCTGCTACGCGCGCGGGGGTGGCCTCGGCCACCTCACCCGCCTCCGCGCCTACCTGCACACCGTGCGCGCGGCCGGACCGGTGGCGGTGGTGTCGTCGTCGCCGTTCACCGCCGACCCGCGCGTGGCGGGCGGCTGGGACGCCGCGACGCTCGACGCGCTGCCGCGCCTCGCGCCGGACGAGGTGATCGTGGACGCCTTCCCCGCCGGGCTGCACGGCGAGCTGTCGGCCGCGTCCGTGCCGCCCGGCACGCCGGTGACGCACCTCGCGCGGCTGCTCCGCTGGGACGTCTACCGGGCCCGGCTGCCCGCCCGGCCGCTCCGCTTCGCCCGCACCTACCTGATGGAGGAGCTGGAACCCGAGCACGAGGCGTGGCTGCGGACGGTGTCGGACACCGTCGCGCCGCTGGAGCTGGTCGAGCCGCCCGCGCCGCCCGCCCGCCTGGACGGATGGCTCGTCGTCCACTCCGGCCCGGACGCCGAGATCCGCGAGCTGGTCGCCTACGCCCTCGACATGGCCGCGACCGAGGGCGTCCATCCGCCGCTCACCCTCGTCGCCCCGCACCGCCCGGACGGCCTGCCGCCGGAGGTCGCGCACCGCGACGCCTACCCGGCGTGGCCGCTCGGCGAGCACGCCGCCCGGATCGTCACCGGCGCCGGGTTCAACGCCGTCCGCCAGTTCGCGCCCTGGCGCGACCGGCACCGCGTCCTGCCCTTCCCCCGCACCCTCGACGACCAGTACGCGCGGGCCGCCCGCCTCCGCCGCTAGCGGCGCCTCATTCCGCCGGGTAGGCGAGGTCGAAGACGACCTCGACGTCGTCGGCGAGGCGGAGCGCGCCGAGCAGCGCCGAGTAGGGCTTGATCCCCCACCGGGTCTGGCGGACGGTCGCGCCCCCGCGCACCCGCCCGTGCTCGGCGTTCGCCCGCACGGTGAGCGGCTCGGTGCGGCCCGCGACGGTGAGCTCGCCCTCGACCTCGCAGGCGTCCCGGTCGGCCCGCAGCGAGCGGAAGACGATCTCGGGGTGCTCGCCGGCGCGCAGCACCTTCCGCAGGTTCCTGGTGATCTCGCCGATGTCGTCGCCGGACAGCGGCAGCACGCCGCCCGCGCCCTCGCGGACGGTGAGGCCGGCGGTCTCCACGACGACGCTGACGGCGGGCCCGGCGCCGTCCGCGCCGCCGGGCTCGACGGTGGCGCGCCAGCGCGTCGCCTCCAGCGTCAGGTCGTGGCCCGCGCGGCGGCCGAGACCGCTCCGGCCGGTCTTGAGGAGGAGCAGTCCGTCGCGGGGGCCGAGTTCATGCGCCATACCGACACCCTAGGACGGGTCGCCGCGGCCCGCACGATCAGACGCAGGACGCCTTCGGTTGCGCCTGGTAGACGGTGTGGTAGCGCTCGCGGCGCACCCGCCGGCCGTCCTCGTACAGCGACCGCCACACGTCGATCGAGAAGCCGCGGCCGCCCGGCATCGGCACGCAGCGGGCGCCGCGGCCGGGCGCGGCGGTGCCCGCGCGGGTGATCCGGTAGGGGCGGGAGATGTCGGAGCGGACCCGGTAGCGGCGCGTCCCCCACAGGGTGACGGTGAGCGTCGTCGGGGTGAGCGCGGTGCGGATCGTCACCGGGTGGCCGGAGTCGTTGCGCCAGACGAAGTCCAGCCCGGGGTAGGCGACCGCGGCCTCGCGGCCCTGCGGGTACTCGGGCATCCACTGCGTGTGCGCGCGGGCCCGGCGGATCTTCAGGCCGGCGTCGAAGACGGCGTTGAACAGCGTGGTGGACACCTGGCAGATGCCGCCGCCGACGTCGTTGACCAGGCGCGCGCCGACGATCGTCGGGGCGGGCACGTAGCCGCGCCGCGCGGTCCGCGGGCCCACGGCGCCGTTGAAGGAGAACCGGGCGCCGGCGGCGACGGTGCGGCCGTCGAGGGCGCGCGCGGCGAGGCTGATGTTGCGGACCCGTGCCTCACCCGGCCGGAACCCCGTCGTGTAGGTGCCGATGGGCGCCGCGCGGCCGGTCGCGGCCCGGTCGGCGACGCGCCGCGCCTCCGGCGGCGGGCCCGTGCCCGGCTCGGCGGCGGCGGCGCCGGGCTCGGGCCCGCCGCCGCCGGAGATCAGGTAGGCGCCGACGAGCGAGACCGTCACCGCCGTCGTCCCGGCCACGCACGGCCACCACCGGCGGACGCACACGCCCAGCCCCGGCTCGTCGAACCGGATGCGCCCGGTCATGCGCACGGTCATCGGCACCTCCCCGGTCGAGCTCCACCGCGCCCTCGACGATGATCATTACAGTGCGTGACCGGGCGGGAGCGCGGCTTCACCGATCCTTGCCGCAATCCTGGAAGTGCCGTCCGGCCGCCCCCGGCGGGGGCGGCCGGGCGGTCAGCGGCTGCGCGCGCCGTCGCGGAGGCGGTCGGGGTCGATCTCGCGGGACGGGAACCGCCGCAGGTACTCGGCCTCCAGCTGGGCGGTGCGGCGGGTGTGCTCGGCGAACGCGGGGTCGGACGCGTGGCGCAGCGCCTCCATGCGCGTCTCGTACAAGTGGCCGAGCTCGCGGAACAGGTCCCGCTCGTCGAGCTGCGCCGGGTCGACGCCGATGGTGTCCATGGGCACCCCTCTTCTCGTGATCTCCTCGCCGCCGCACCTACCCCGCCAGGACCGGGCGAACCGACCGCCCTTGCACCCGGCGGCGAACCTACCTAGCGTTTGCTCATGACCGAGATCCTCGGGCCGCCCGTCGGCCACGTGCACTCCGACGACCTCCCCTGGGTGACCGCCGGCCCCGTCGGCCTCCAGGTGCTGCGCGTCTCCCCCGACACCTGGGTGGTCCGCAACCGCTTCGAGGCAGGGTTCCAGCTGCCCACCCACAAGCACACCGGGAGCGTGCACGCCTACACCTTCGCCGGGCGCTGGAAGTACGCCGAGTACGGCGTGGACTACGTCGCCGGGACGTTCATCCACGAGCCGCCCGGCTCGATCCACACGCTGACCATCACCGAGGACAGCGACATCCTGTTCATCATCGAGGGCGCCTTCATCGAGTTCGACGCCGAGGGGAACATCTCGGGGATCGTGGACGGCGAGTCGACGCTCGCCGCCTACTACGCGCTCTGCGACGCGGCCGGCATCGCCCGCCCCGACGGCATCCTCGCGTGACCGTCCCGCCGGGCTTCCCCGACGGCTGCTTCGGCGCCGGCCACCCGGGCGCGCTGTACGAGGAGATCCGGGCGCACGGCGCGCCCGTCCGCCACCCCGAGCTGCCGCTCTGGCTCGTCGGCACCTACGCCGAGGTGCACGAGGCCGCCGCCGACCCCGCGGCGTTCCGGTCCGGCGACGGCATCCTGATCTCCGAGATCGGGCACGCCTACGACGCGCCGCCGACGATGATGCACACCGACCCGCCCGACCACACCCGCTACCGCCGCCTCGTCGCGCCGGCGTTCCGGCCGAAGGTGATGCGGGCGCTGGAGGGCCCGGTCCGCGACCGCGTCCGCGCCCTGCTGGACGCGCTGCCGGCGGGCGCGCCCGCCGACGTCGTGGGCGGCCTCGCCGTCCCGCTGCCGCTCCAGGTGATCTGCCTGCTGCTCGGCGTCCCCGAGGACGACTGGCCGCGCTTCCACGCCTGGTCGGAGGCCATCGTGCCGGGCGCCGCCGAGGGCCTGGACGACGCCGAGCGCGACCGGCTGCGGATCGAGTGCGGCACCTACCTGGTGCGGACCGCGCACGAGCGCCGCGACGCCCCGCGCGACGACGTCATCTCCCAGCTCGCGACGCTGACGGCGGACGGCGACTCGCTGACCGACCTGGAGCTGGTCATGTTCCTCATCCAGCTCCTCGTCGCCGGCAACGAGACGACCCGGCACGCGATCTCCGGCGGCCTGCACGCGCTCGCCGCCGCCCCCGGCCAGTGGGCGGCGCTCCGGGCGCGCCCGGCCGCCCTGCTGGACGGCGCGGTCGCCGAGATCCTGCGCTGGACGGCGCCGGTCGTCTACTTCCTGCGCACCGCGACGCGGGACGTGACGCTCGGCGGCGCGAAGATCGCCGCGGGCGAGCGGGTGATGCTGCTGTACGGGTCGGCCAACCGCGACCCGGCCGCCTACGGGCCGGACGCGGGCCGCTTCGACATCGCCCGCGCGCCCGAGCCGGCCGGGCTCGCCTTCGGCTTCGGGCCGCACTACTGCCTGGGCGCGGCCCTCGCCCGCTTGGAGCTGCGCATCCTGCTGGAGGAGACCGCCGCCCGCCACGAGCGCCTCGTCCCGGCGGGCGACCCCGTCTGGAACGCCTCGCCGCTCGTCACCGGCCTCCGCCGCCTCCCCCTCGCCCTCTCCTGACCGGATGGTCACCCAAAGTTGAGATGCGGCGTGTTGGCCACTTTCGATCGCGAAAGTGGCCAACACGCCGCATCTCGACGAGTCGTGACCGGGCGGTCAGCGCTTGGGGCGGGCCTCGTTGGCGTCGGCGGGCGGGCCGGGCGGGCAGAACACCGCGAGCGCGCCGCTGTGCTTGCCGAAGCTCAGCGTCGCCGGGACGGTGCCGACCTCGCCGTCGCGGGCGAGGCGCAGCGCGCCGTCCAGGGACCGCAGGTCCAGCCGGCCGCCCGCCCAGTGCCGGTAGCCGGGCATCAGGTGCAGGTGCCCGATCAGCACGGCGGCGACGGCGCGGGCGCGCGGCACCCGGCGCGTGCCGGTGGTGACCATCCGCACGTCCAGCCGGCCGTCGTCGAGCCGGTCCCGCCAGGTGGGGGCGGGGCCGCGCGCCCCGTACAGGCCGTTGCCGACGAAGCCGAGCCACACCTTGCGGGTGCGGCCGTCCACGACCATGTCGATGGGCTCGGAGTGGCGGAGCGTCCGGACCGCCGCGACGGCGAGCGCGGGCCACTTGCCGAGCCGCTTCTCCAGCCGCTCGCGGCGGTCCACCATCTCGGTGTAGGCGCCGAAGCTGGCGGTGTTGAGGAACGGCTGCTCGGGCCCGCCCGGCGACGCCACGTACGCCACGTCCGACCGGCCGAGGCAGCCCTGCCGGTAGGCGCGGATCGCGTCCTGCACGTCGTCGATGCCGAGCGTGCGGGCGAAGTGGTTGAAGGTGCCGCCGGGCACCGGCAGCAGCGGCACGCCGTGCTTCACGGCGGCCTGCGCGCCCAGGTTGATCGTGCCGTCGCCGCCGATGACGGCGAGCACCTCGGCGCGCCCCGCCGCCTCGTCGATCGCCGCGGCCAGGTCGCCGTCGGGGTCGACCTCGACGACCTCGGCGGCCGGCAGCTCGCGGCGGAGCAGCGCGACCGCCGCCTCCGCCGAACTCTTGATCAGCTTGACGTTCTCGGCGGTGTTGTCGCCCGAGCCGCTGTTGACGACGGCGACCATGCCGCGCCCGTCGTCGGTGACCGTGACGCTCTCGGTGCCGGTCGGGCGGACCTGCGCCGCCGGCGGGCGCGGCGGCATGAACAGGCGGGTGCCGAGCCCGGCGGCGACGCCGACGCCGAGGCCGGCGAGGACGTCCCCGGGGTAGTGGGCGCCGGTGTACACGCGGGAGAACGCGACGGTGAGGGCGGTCGCGGCGACCGGGACGGCGACGGCGGCGGGCGCCTCCAGCGCCACGCCGGTCGCGAACGCCGCGGCCGACGCCGAGTGCCCGGAGGGGAAGGCGTGCGAGGTCGGCAGCTTCCAGCGGATGCGCACCGGGGGGACGAGGTCGACGACGGGCCGCTTGCGCCGGAACGCCTGCTTGCCGAGGACGTTGACGGCCGGGCTCGCGACCGCGATGCCGAGCGCGCCGCGCAGCGCGGCGCGCCGCAGCCGCGTCCGGCGGGTGGCGGCGAGGCCGGCGGCCGTGGCGAACCACAACACGCCGTGGTCGGCGGAGTGCGACAGCCGCGGCAGCACGTACTCCAGGCCCGGGAGCCGCGCCGAGGCGACGAGATCGAAGGCCTTGCGGTCGATCCGGCCGAGCCGCCGCAGCACCGCCGGGCCCCGCTCGGTGCGGCGGCCGGCGTTGTCGCGGGGCAGGACGCGCATGCGTACGGCCTGCGCACCGGCCGTCCGCCGAGGGTGAGAGTCATGCATGTCCGGGGTATCCCCACGGACACGGACATGATGCCGCCAAGATCTCGAATCGGTGCTCACATGCGGGCGAACGTCCCTCACACAAGGCGGACTGCAATAGGCTTCCCGGCATGAGTCACCCGGAACGGCTCAGCACCTCGGGTGGCGAGCCGGTCGCCACGATCGCGGAGCCTCCTCGCTTGAACGGGTCGGGCAGCAGCGAATCCTTGGCGACCTTCGCCGCCCGGCACGGTCTGACCCAGAGTTCGGCGCGCCCCCCGCTGCGCCAGTACGTCCAGGACGTCTGGAACAGGCGCAACTTCATCTGGAGTTTCGCGTCGGCCAAGACGTCGTCGATGTACACCAGTTCCCGCCTCGGCCAGGTGTGGCAGGTCCTCACGCCGCTGCTGAACGTCGGGGTCTACTACCTGATCTTCGGTGTGCTGCTGAACACCAAGCGCGGCGTCACCGACTTCATGCCGTTCCTGGTGACGGGCGTCTTCATCTTCACCTTCACCCAGCGGTCGCTGCAGGCGGGCGCCAAGTCGGTGAGCGCGAACCTGTCGCTGATCAGGGCGCTGCACTTCCCGCGGGCGTCGCTGCCGTTCGCCTACGTGATCGTCGAGCTGCAGCAGCTGCTGATCTCGATGGTGGTGCTGTTCGGCATCATCTTCGCCTTCGGCGAGCGGCCGTCGCTGCAGATGCTGTTGATCGTGCCGATGCTGGCACTGCAGCTCTGCTTCAACATGGGGCTCAGCCTGGCGCTCGCCCGGGTCGGCGCGTTCACCCCCGACGTGCAGCAGCTCCTGCCGTTCATCATGCGGACCTGGCTGTACGCCTCCGGCGTGATCTTCTTCCTGCCGTCGCTGGCGCACCGGCTGGAGCAGCACCACTGGCTGCTGGAGCTGCTGAAGGCCAACCCGGGGTCGGTGTACGTCGAGCTCGCCCGCACCTCGCTGCTCGCCTCCTACCGGGACGACCTGCACAGGATCCACTGGGGGGACGACCACCTCTGGTGGTACGCGATCTTCTGGGCGGTCGCGGCGATGATCGTGGGCTTCTGGTACTTCCAGCGCGCCGAGGAGAGGTACGGCCGTGGCTAACTCGCTGAAGGACAAGGCCACCGGGCCGCAGCCCGAGGTCACCCTCGACGACGACCGCGACCCGATCGTGGTCGTGGACGGCCTGCACATCGTCTACCGCGTGTACGGCGGCGGGGGCGGCAAGGGCAACGCCGCGTCCGCGCTGATGCGCGTGGTGAAGCGCGAGGGCCGGCCGCAGATGAAGGAGGTGCACGCCGTCAAGGGCGTGTCCTTCGTGGCCTACCGGGGCGACGCCATCGGCGTCATCGGCACCAACGGGTCGGGCAAGTCGACGCTGCTGAAGGCGATCGCCGGCCTGCTGCCGCCCGCCCGCGGCGCCGTCTACACGGCCGGGCAGCCGTCGCTGCTCGGTGTGAACGCCGCGCTGATGAAGGACCTCACCGGCTCGCGCAACATCATCCTCGGCTGCCTCGCGATGGGCATGACGCCCGAGGAGACCAGGGAGAAGTACGACGAGATCGTCAAGTTCGCCGATCTGAAGCCGGGCTTCATCGACTACCCGATGAACACCTACTCCTCCGGCATGGGCGCCCGGCTGCGGTTCGCGATCGCCGCGGCCCGCACCCACGACGTGCTCTTGATCGACGAGGCGCTCGCCACCGGCGACGCCAAGTTCAAGCGGCGCAGCAAGGCCAAGATCGACGAGCTGCGCAAGGACGCCGGCGCGGTGTTCCTGGTCGCCCACAACCTCGACGTCATCGAGGAGACCTGCAACCGGGTCATCTGGCTGGACGACGGCCGGATGCGCATGGACGGCGACCCCGACACCGTCCTCGGCGCCTACACCGAGGCCACCGGCAAGTAGCGGGACGCGCGGAGCGGCGCCCGCCGGGAGCGATCCCGGCGGGCGCCGCCGCGTTGCGGCGCGGCGCTGATAGGTATGGGGTGGGGATCATCGCGTCCCCGCGCAGCCGTCCGCCGACAAGGAGGTCATCCATGGCCAAGGCGCCGCTCCCGTACGAGTTCCTGCCCGAGGTGCCGTCGTTCACCGTCACCAGCACCGACATCGCCGACGGCGAGACGCTGTCCGACCGGCACGTCTTCGACGACTGGGGCTTCTCCGGCGGGAACCTGTCACCCCAGCTGTCCTGGTCGGGGTTCCCCGAGGGCACGCGGAGCTTCGCGGTCACCTGCTTCGACCCCGACGCGCCGACCGGCAGCGGGTTCTGGCACTGGTCGCTGTTCGACGTCCCCGCCTCGGTCACCGAGCTGCCGACCGGCGCCGGGACCGCCGGTGCCGAGGTCGGCGTGCAGGCCCGTTCGGACTACGGGATCAAGGCGTTCGGCGGCGCCGCCCCGCCCCCCGGCGACCCGCACCGCTACGTGTTCGCCGTGCACGCCCTGGACGTCGAGACGCTCGGCGTTGACGCCGAAGCCTCGCCCGCCGTCGTGGGCTTCAACGTCACGGCCCACACGCTGGCCCGCGCGGTGATCGTCCCCGTCTACGGGAGCTGACGCCGGGGCCCCCGAGGGGGCCAGCAGCGCGTCGCCGAGGGCGGTCCGCCGGTAGCGGACGGACCGCCCCTGGCGGTCGCGGGCGACGAGGCCGGCGTCCCGCAGCACCGCCAGGTGGTCGCCCGCGCCGCCGAGGCTGAGCCGCAGCTGCGCGGCGAGGTGCGTCGTGGTGGCGGGGCCGTCGAGCGCGCGCAGCAGCGCGGCGCGGGTGCGGCCGAGGAGCCGCCCGAGCGCGTCGGGGCCGGCGGTGCGGGCGTCGCCGCGCTCCCAGAGCGCCGCGACGCCGCGCGCCGGGTAGGAGATCGTGACGGGCCAGTCGGGCTCGGCCTGGACGCCGAGCCCGGGGAAGATCGTCGGGACGAGCAGGACGGCGTCCGCGGTCCGCCGGGTCGCGAAGCGCTCGAACCCGGCCAGCTCGATGGCGCCGCCCGTCCCGTCCGGGCGCCAGCGCACCCGGTCCGACAGCCCCGTCAGCGCCTCGGCCCACCCGTAGGCCGTGAGGCGGCCCGCGCGGTGCACGATGTCCTGCTCCAAGATCGACCGCAGGACGGGCCACTCGGGCTCGATGAGGGCCGTCCAGGCCCGTTCCAGGCCCCGCGCGAGGCGCTCGACGACGTCGGGGGCGGCGTAGAGGGCGGCGAGCTCGGGCCCGGGGTCGGGCAGCGCGGCGAGGTTGCGGTCCAGCTCGGCGCGGGCCAGCGCGAGCGGCGTGGCCCGCATGACGGCGAGCTGGCTCGCGATGGTCTCGTGCGGGCCGGCCGGGGGCGGGGCGACGAAGTCGGCCATGTAGGCGTGGCGGCGGCGCAGGAAGGCCAGGGCGCGGACGGCGGGGTCGGCGCTCGCCTCCCGGTAGCGGTCGCGCATCCGGGCGACCCAGGGCGTGATCGTGCCGGCCTCCACGTGGCCCGCGAGCGGGCCGAGCAGGCTGTTGACCTCGTACAGCGGCGCGATCGCGAAGCGGCAGGCGACGACGGCCGCGCCGGACAGCTCGATCCGGATCATCTTTCGTCCATGGCCGAAAGGTTAGCCGCGGCGGCGCCCGTCGCCCAGGGTCGTCCTCATGAGCGAGATCGCAGTGGACCAGGCCCCGCCCGGCTTCCGGCGGCTGTTCGCCGTCGGCGAGTTCCGCGCGCTGTTCGGCCTGCAGGCCCTCCAGGCGGGCGGCGACCAGGTGCGGGTGCTGGCCCTGTCGGTGCTGGTGTACGGGCGGACCGGCTCGCCCTTCCAGGCGGCGCTGGTGCTCTGCGCCGGGATGCTGCCCTACGTGCTCGGCGGCGCGCTGCTGCTGTCGCTGGCCGACCGGTGGCCGGCGCGGCGGCTGCTGACCGGCGTGCACGGGGCGCGGGCGGTCGTCGCGGCGCTGCTGGCGCTGACCCTGCCGCCGCTGCCGGTGGCGCTCGCGCTCGTCCTGCTGCTCGGGCTGGTCGCGCCGCTCGGCGCGGCGGCGTCGCAGGCGGTGCTGCCGGAGGTGCTGCCCGGCGGCGGGTTCGTCCTCGGCCGGTCGCTGTTCATCATGTCGGCGGGCGCGGCGCAGATCGTCGGGCAGGGCGGCGGCGGGGCGCTGCTGGTGCTGATCGGGCCGCGCGGCGCGCTCTGGACGGCCGCCGCGCTCGGCGTGATCGGGACCGTCCTCGCGCGGTTCGGGCTGCGCGGGCGGCCGGCGCGGGCCGCCGGGACGGGCGGGACGGTGCGCGGGACCTGGCGGGGCAACCGGGAGGTGCTCGGCGACCCGGCGCTGCGCGGGGCGCTGCTGGCGGCGGTGCTGCCGATCTCCCTCGCGGTCGCCGCGGAGGGCGTGGTGATCCCCTACACGGCCGGGGCGGGGCACCCGGCGGCGGCCGGGCCGATCTTCGCGGCGGCGGCGGGCGGGATGCTGCTCGGCAACCTGCTCGTCGGCCGGTTCGCGAAGGGCGCGCGGCTGTCGCGGCTGGCGCTGCCGCTCGCCGTCCTCACCGGCGTCGCGCTGCTGCCGCTCACGCTGGCGCCCGGGACGCCCGTCGCGGCGGCGCTGATGGGGCTGTCGGCCGTGGGGCTCTCCTACGAGCTGGCCGTCCAGAACCGCTTCGTCGACCTCGTCCCCGAGCGGCTGCGCGGGCAGGGGCTCGGGCTCGTCGGGACGGGCCAGATGACCGGCCAGGCGCTCGGCATGGCCGCCGCGGGCGCCCTCGCCGAGGTGTGGTCGCCGGGGACGGTGATGGCGCTCTGCGGGGCCGGGGCGGTCGCGGTGTCCCTGGCGCTCGCGCGGCACGTGCGCTGAGGGCGGGCCGGCGGCCCGCCCCCAGCGTCAGGACGCTACTCCTCGAACGGGCTGTGCTTACTCGAACGGAAAACGATCGGCGAAGGCCGGCTTGAGCTCGTCCAGCCAGATCGCCTCCGGGTCGTACTTCGCGAAGAACGGCTTGCCGACCAGGTCGTCGTTGCGGGCCTGGATGAAGTGCAGCGCGAACACCTTCTCGCCGGCGATCTCCAGGACGCCGTCCACGCAGACCTTGCCCGGCGTCGCCGACATCGACGGCCCGCGGACCGTGCGGGACAGCCCCGACACGTTCTTGTAGGCGTCGCGGAACACCTCGTAGGCGCGGGCGAGCGGGACGGCGAAGTAGTCGCGCGGACCGGTGTCGCGCTCGACGAACATGTAGTACGGCACCATCCCCATGCGGGTCTGGGTCCGCCACATGCCCTCCCACACCTCCGGGTCGTCGTTGATCGAGCGGATCAGCGGCGCCTGGGTGCGGAGGACGGCGCCGGTGTCGCGGATGCGCCGGACCGCCTCGGCCAGCACGAGCGGCTCCAGCTCGCGCGGGTGGGTGAAGTGCGCCATGAACGCCAGGTTCTTGCCGGACTCGACGACCTGCTCGAACATGCGCAGCATGGCGTCGGCGTCGGGGTCGGTGACGAACTTCTGCGGCCAGTACGCGAGCGACTTCGTGCCGATCCGGATGGACTCCAGCTGCTCCAGGTCCAGCAGCGGCTCCAGGTAGCGGCGGAGCACCGGCTCCCCCATGATCATGGCGTCGCCGCCGGTGAACAGCACGCTGGTCACCTCGGGGTGCGCGAGCAGGTACTCGCGCAGCCGCGCCGGCTCGTCCCCGGCCATCTTCAGGTCCGGCTCGCCGACGAACTGCGCCCAGCGGAAGCAGTACGTGCAGTAGGCGTGGCACGTCTGGCCCTGCTTGGGGAAGTACAGCACCGTCTCGTCGTACTTGTGCTGCATGCCGGGGATCCTGCCGTCGCCGAAGCTCGGCACGTTCAGTTCGAGCTGCCCCGCCGGGTGCGGGTTCAGCCGCATCCGCACGGCGTGCGCGGCCGCCTCCACCTCGGCCGCCGGCGCCTCCCGCCGCAGCAGGTCCGACAGGTGCGCCACGTCCTCGGCGGGGAGCATGTCCGGCTGCGGGAACACCAGCCGGTAGATGGGGTCGTCCGGCGCGGCCGACCAGTCGATGAGCTCCTCGATGACGTAGGCGTTGGTGCGGAACGGCAGGACGGCGGCGACCGCTCGGGTCGCGAGCCGCTGGTCCGGCGTGAGCCCCGCACGAGCGGTCAGCTCGTCCAGGTGCTTCGCCGTGAAGGCGCGGAACTTGCGACCGGCGGGCCGCGTCGCGGGAGCCGCGTCGTTCACCATGGTCACGTGTCGGTACTCCTTGGAGTTCGGGGCGGGAAACACGCCGCAGCGGACGTCACGGAACGTGGCCGCTATGGGCCGGAGCACCCCCATTCAACCGGTGATTTCCGGTGCATGACGAATAGTTACCCCTTTCACATTACAAAGATGCTGGTCAACCATAAGTCGCGTTCCTGGCAAACGTCTGAATGGGCGGAAGGAGGGCGGGAACGCGATTACGCACCGTCAGCGGGCGCCTCTGGCGCGTTCCACCCGATGTTTCACCGGAGGCGCCCAGGGCAGGGGGTCCGGTTTCGGCGGGACCGGACGCCGGAGCGGGCGCCGCGCCGGACGCCCGGGGCGACGTGGCGCGCGGGCGGGCCGTCTCTATGCTTGGGGGCACGGTCCACCCCCCGGAACCGAGGCTGCGCGGGCGGCGTTCGAGAGGACGGGTGTGGACAGGCAGGCGCAGCGTCGAGGCGAGGGGGCCCGCGTGGAGCGTGACGGAGGCGGCCCGGGGCGGGTGCCCCTGTTCGCCGTGGTGCTGGCCCTCGTCGCCGCGGTCAGCTACGCGTCGTTCTTCCTGGAGAACGTGCTGAGCCCGGACCTGGACGTCATCAACGGCTACGTCAGCGAGCTGTCGGCGATCGACCAGCCCTTCCACACCGTCTACAGCGCCGGCGACCTGATCACCGGGGTGCTGTCGATCGTGGTCGCGGTGACCGCGCTGCTCACCCTGCGCCGCCGCCCCTGGTCGGTCGCGGGCTGGACGCTGCAGGGGCTTTTCGGCCTCTGGGCGATGGGCGACGCGCTGTTCCCGCTGGACTGCGCGCCGAGCCTGGAGACCTGGTGCGCGCTCCGCGAGCGCGCCGACCAGGTGTCGTTCTCCCACCAGTTCCACTCGGTGACCAGCACGACCGTCGTCTGCTTCGGCGTCGCGTCGCTGTTCACCCTGTCGATGGCGGCCCGCCGGTACGGCTGGTGGCCCGCGCTCGCGCGCTGGGGCTGGCCGCTCGCCATGCTGGAGATCGTCGCGGGCACCGGCACGCTGGTCGCCATGCTGCTCGGCCGGTGGCTCGGCATCGTGCAGCGCGTGCAGATCGCCATCCTCTGCCTCGGCCTGCTCACCATCGCCTGGGCGCTCTACACCGACCAGCGGGCCGGCCGGACGACCCCCTCCGAACCCGAACGAGAGGGAGTGCTGCCATGACCGAGCCCACCGGCGACCTGGACGCCGCCGCCGGCGCCACCGGCGCCACCGCGCTGTCGGCCGTCCCGGCCGGCCTGGAGGCCGTCGTGGAGGCGGGCGGCGAGCGCGTCCACCTCACCGACACCGGCCGCCCGGACGGCCCCACCCTGCTGATCACCAACGGTCTCGGGGGCGCCGGCTTCGACTGGCGCGCCGTCGTCGAGCGGCTGTCCGGCGCCTACCGGATCGTGCTGCTGGACCGGCCCGGCCTCGGCCTCAGCCCCGCCGCGCAGGCGCCGCCGAGCCTCCGCCGCGACGTCGCCGTCCTCGCCGACGTCGCCGCCTGGACGGGCGGGCCCGTCACCGTCCTCGCCCACTCCATGGGCGGCTTCCACGCCGAGGCCCTGGCCCGCCAGTGGCCCGCCCTCGTGTCCGCGCTCGTCCTCGTCGACCCGAGCTACGAGGCGGACGCCAGGCCGCCCGCCGTCCGGTTCGCCACGCTCGCCGCGCCCGTCGCGCAGGCCGCCGGGAGCGCGCTCGGCGCGACCGGGCTGCTCCGCCTCGCGGGCCCGGCCGGGCGCCGCTTCGCGATGCGCTTCACCAGCAGCGTCCCCGACGCCACGCCCGACGCGGAGGTCCGCGCGGTGTACGGGCGCGGCACCGTCCTCGGCACCATGCTGACCGAGAACATCGCCTACCGGGAGATGGCCGCCGACCTCGCCGGGCTGCGCGAGCGGCTCCCGTTCCCGCCGGTCCCGCTCGTCGTGCTCACCGCCCTCGGCGACGTCGACGGCGACAAGGCCCGCCGCGAGTGGGCGTCCGGGCACGCGCGGCTCGCCGCGATGACGCCGCTCGGCCGCCAGGTCGAGCTCACCGACTCGCTGCACATGGTGCAGATCGACCGCCCGGACGCCGTCGCCGACGCCGTCGCGGCCGTCCACGAGGGGCGCGCGTGAGGCGGGGGCGGGCGGCGGCCGCGCTCGCGCTGGCGCTGCTCGTCGGCGCCTCGTCGAGCGGCTGCCGCGTCATGCAGCGCATCTCCGAGGGCGCCTACCGCAACGCCGTCACCGACGGGACGATCGCCGAGCTGTCCGCGCGCGGCGTGCGGCTCGCCGGGCGGCCCGCCTGCGCGATGCCGGCGGCGCGGCCCGGCGACCGGATGACGATCTCCTGCACCGCGTCCACCGCGACCGGCGAGCCGGTGCGGGTGAGCGGGACCGCGGCCGAGGTCGGCACCCGGCACCCCCGCGAGCTGTACGTGATCACGGTCGCGGGGCGCGAGCTGCTCCGCAAGGACTGCCTCGGGCTCGGCTGCGCGCACCGCTCCGCCGATTCTTGATCTTGTAATGGATCGGCCCGGGGGACGGAAAACCCGCCGCCGGTCGCGCGTGGCGCGGCGGCCGGGCGGTGATGCTGCGATCGTGAAGATCACCCGCAAGAAGGCCCTGGTCATCGGGTCGGCCACCGTCCTGCTGACGGGCGCCGCCGCCTCCGCGTCCTACGTCGCCCTCGCCCACACCAAAGAGCTCCGCTACGACACGCAGAGCGCGCTCCGGGCGGCGCTCCCGGCCGCCGCCACCGCGGAGCTGGCCGCCCGCGGCGTCACCCTCGGCCGCGGCCTGACCTGCACCGACATGCGGGGCTGGACCAAGAAGAAGATGCGGGTGAGCTGCACCGGCCGGACCGCCGACCGGCACGACGTCCGCGTCCTCGGCTCCGGCGAGGACGCCACCCAGGACCAGTGGTACACGATCCTCATCGCCGGCAAGCCCGTCGTCCAGAACGCCGGCTGCCTCGGCAAGGACTGCGGCAAGCGGGAGTGAGGCCGGGACGGAGCTGCCGAGGCGACGCCCTACCATCGACAGGACCGCCCCGGCCCGCCGGGGCACCGTCCCGTCCCACCCTGGAGCACCCGTGTCCGCAGCCGTCCCGGCACGCCCGACCGCGCCGGTGGCGGTGGACACCATGGGCGGCGACCACGCCCCCGCCGCCGTCATCGCGGGGGCGGTCGCGGCCGTCCGCGACCACGGCGTCCGCCTCGTCCTCGTCGGCCAGGCGCCGCGCATCCGCCGCGAGCTCGACCGGCACGGCGTCGCCGGCGAGATCCCCATCGTGCACGCCGACGAGGCCCTCGACATGGGCGAGGGCGCGCTCGCGAGCTGGCGGAAGCCCCGCTCGTCGGTCGCCATCGCCTGCCACCTGATCAAGCAGGGGCGGGCGTCGGCGCTCGTGTCGGCGGGCAGCACCGCCGGCGTCGTCGCCACCTCCCGGCTCCGCCTGAAGGGGCAGCAGGGCGTCATGCGGCCCGCGATCGCCGTCACCCTGCCGACCGAGCCGCGCCCGACGGTGCTCCTGGACGCGGGCGCGACCGCCGACGTCAAGCCCGAGACGCTCGTGCAGTTCGCCGCGCTCGGCACCGCCTACGCGCAGGTCCGCCTCGGGCTGGAGCGGCCCCGCGTCGGCCTGCTGACGATCGGCGCCGAGCCCGGCAAGGGCAACAAGCTCGCCAAGCGCGCGCACGAGCTGCTCGCCGCCGGCCACCACGACGTGGAGTTCGCCGGCAACGTCGAGGGCCACGACCTGCTGACCGGCGCCGTCGACGTCGTCGTCACCGACGGATTCACCGGCAACGTCGCCCTGAAGACGATGGAGGGCACCGTCCGGATGGCGTTCGGGGAGCTGCGCGCGGCCATGACGGCGTCCCGCACGGCCAAGGTCGGCGCGCTGCTCCAGCGCCGCCGCCTCCAGGCGCTCCGCGACCGCCTCGACTCCGACACCTACGGCGGCGGGGTGCTGCTCGGCCTGAACGGCACCGTCGTCATCGCGCACGGCGCCGCCGAGGAGCGGGCCGTCACCGCCGCCTGCCGGCTCGCCCACGACCTCGCGGCGGGCCGCATCGTCGACCGCGTCCGCGACCAGATCGCCGCGACCCGCACGTCCCGGTTCGGGCGCTGGACGCACGGCGAGCGCGACCACGCCGACGCCGAACACGAGGACGGCGCCGCGCCGCCGCCCGGACCGGTCGCCGAGGAGCCCGCCGAGCCGGTCCCGAACCCGGCCGTCCCGCCCGTCGCCGAGGTGCTGGAGCGGCCCGAGCAGCCGTGATTGGCCCCCTCCCGACCGGGGGACGATGATCTTCGGGGGCTCTTGTGACGGATGTGGAGACCACCGCGGCGCGCGGGCTGACCGCGGCCGAGGTGCGCGAGCGGGTGGCGGCCGGGCAGGCCAACGACGTGCCGCGGCGGTCCAGCCGGTCGGTCGGCGAGATCGTCCGGGCGAACGTGCTGACCCGCTTCAACGCGCTCATCGGCACGCTGTTCGTGCTGGTCCTGGCGTTCGGGCAGTGGCAGGACGGGCTGTTCGGCGGCATCATCGTCGCGAACTCGGCCATCGGCGTGATCCAGGAGCTGCGCGCCAAGCGCACCCTGGACCGGCTCGCCGTCATCGGCGAGACGCCCGTCACGGTCCGCCGCGACGGGGCGGAGGAGACCGTCGCGCAGCACGAGGTCGTCCTCGGCGACCTCATCGTCCTCGGCACCGGCGACCGGATCCCGGTGGACGGCGCGGTCGCGTCCGCGCGCGGCCTGGAGGTCGACGAGTCGCTGCTCACCGGCGAGGCCGACCCCGTCCACAAGGCGCCCGGCGACCAGGTCCAGTCGGGCAGCTTCGTCGTCGCGGGCGGCGGCGCCTTCACCGCCGAGAAGGTCGGCCGCGACGCCTACGCGGCGCGGCTCGTCGAGGAGGCCAGCAGGTTCACGCTGGCGCGCTCGGAGCTCATGTCGGGCATCGACCGGTTCCTCAAGTGGATCACCTGGCTGATCGTGCCGACGGCGGTGCTGCTGTTCGTGTCGCAGTGGAACTCCGCGGGCAGCGTGCCCGCGGCCGTCGTCGGCGCCGTCGCCGGCGTCGTCACCATGATCCCCGAGGGCCTGGTGCTGATGACCAGCATCGCCTTCGCCGTCGGCGTCGTCCGCCTCGGCCGCCGCAGGTGCCTGGTGCAGGAGCTGCCCGCCATCGAGGGCCTCGCCCGCGTCGACGTCCTCTGCGTCGACAAGACCGGCACCCTCACCGAGCCCGGCATGGACCTCGACCGCGTCGTCGCGCTGTCGGACGCCCTGCCCGGCCGGGCCGCGCTCGCCGCCCTCGCCGCCGGCGACGACGACCCGAACGCGACGATGCGCGCCGTCCAGGAGGGCCTCGGCGAGCCCGACCCGCACTGGACGATCACCGGGACGGTGCCGTTCTCGTCCGCCCGCAAGTGGAGCGGCGCCGCCTTCGACGGCCACGGGAGCTGGGCGTTCGGCGCCGCCGACGTCCTCCTCGGCCCCGCCGACCCCGCCCGCGCCGAGGCCGAGCGGCTCGGCTCCACCGGCCTCCGCGTCCTCGCCCTCGCCCGCGTCCCGGACGGCTCGTTCGCCGATCCCGACGGCCTCGACGCCACGGCGAGCGCCGAACCCGCCGCCCTCGTCGTCCTCCGCCAGCGCGTCCGCCCCGACGCCGCCGAGACGCTGCGGTACTTCGCCGACCAGGACGTCACCGTCAAGGTCATCTCGGGTGACAACCCGGTGTCGGTCGGCGCCATCGCCGCCGACCTCGGTTTGCCGGGCGCTTCACACCCGGTGGACGCGCGGACGCTGCCGGACGGCGCCGGCGCGATGGGCGAGGTGCTGGAGGCCAACTCGGTGTTCGGGCGCGTCAGCCCGCAGCAGAAGCGCGCGATGGTGAAGGCCCTGCAATCGCGGGGCCACACGGTCGCGATGACCGGCGACGGCGTCAACGACGTCCTCGCCCTCAAGGACGCCGACCTCGGCATCTCGATGGGCTCGGGCTCGGGCGCCACCCGCGCCGTCGCGCAGATCGTCCTGCTGGACAACCGCTTCGCGACGCTCCCCCACGTCGTCGGCGAGGGCCGCCGCGTCCTCGGCAACATCGAGCGCGTCGCGAACCTGTTCCTGACCAAGACGGTGTACTCGATCCTGCTGTCGGTCCTGGTCGGCCTCGTCGGCGTCCGGTTCCCGTTCCTGCCGCGCCACCTGACCCTGATCAGCAGCCTGACGATCGGCATCCCGGCGTTCTTCCTCGCCCTCGCCCCCAACACCGAACGCGCCCGCGCGGGCTTCGTCCCCCGCGTCCTCCGCTTCGCCGTCCCCGCCGGCATCGCCTGCGGCGCCGCGACCTTCGCCGGCTACCGCCTGGCGACCGAGAACCCCGCCACCGGGTTCGAGGACGACAGCACGACGGCGTCCCTGGCCCTGTTCGTCCTGGCCCTGTGGGTCCTGCTGCTGATCGCGCGGCCGTGGAACTGGTGGCGCCTGTCGCTGGTCGCCGCGATGGCGGCGGCGTTCCTCGTCGTCCTGGCCGTCCCGTGGCTGCGCGACTTCTTCGCCCTGCACCCGGACAACCTGCAGAACGACCTGACGGCCCTGGCCATCGCGGTGGGCGCGTCCGTCCTGCTCACCCTGTCGCTGCGCTGGGACACCTGGTACCAGCGCTTCCGCCGCCCCCGCAAACCCGAGGCCGAGACCACGGACCCGCAGCGGTAGCCCGCCTCACCCCCCGACAGCGGCCCACACGCACTTCCCTCCGCCCGCGACGGGATTCACACCCCACTCGCTCGCAAGCGCGTCCGTGATCAAAAGCCCCCGTCCGCACTCGGCGAGTTCCCCGGGCGCCCGCAGCACCAAAGCGTGATCGCCCTTGTCCCGCACCTCGACCACGAACCCGCCTTCGCCCCGCAGCGACAACCGCACGGTCACCGGCCCGACCCCATGGACGACGGCGTTGGTCACCAGCTCCGACAGCACCAGCGCCCCACTGTCGATCGCCTCACCCCTCACACCCCACCCCCGCAACACGCCCCGCGCCCACCCCCGCACCTCCGGGACGCCCTCGCGCCCCGCCAGCGGGCCGGCCACGGCCTCGCTGCCTGCATGGACCACCGAGATCTCCATTCGCGCCTCCCTGCGCATTCGCCGTTCCGCTGCCACCCTGCAACGCGACGACTACGCTAGGTACACTGCGCCCATTGATCCCACCCCCAAGGATCTCCACATGCCGACGGCCGAGACACTGGACCCCGACCACTCACGCTGGCACTGGCTTGCTGTCGACCTGCGCGTATGGCGCTTGGAACGCAACCTCTCGCAGGCGGATGTGGCACGCATACTGAAGATCGATACTTCTACGGTTTCGAACTATGAATCGGCCCGCGCTAAAATCCCCAAACACCACACCGAAACCCTCGATGAGCGATGGCGCACCCGAGGCCACTTCACGAGACTCCGCAGGCTGGCGGAGAACAGCCACAATCCAGACTGGGGCCGCCAGCACGCCGAGTACGAGGATTCCTCCTCGCTCATCAGAACCTTCGAATCATCGACCGTGCCTGGCCTGCTGCAAACCGAGGAGTATGCCCGCTCCTGCTTCACCGCCGCGGGGGTGGAGGACGTCGACCACGCCTGGGCAAGGCGCGCCGCTCGCCAGCAGCTCCTCAGCAGGGCCGACTCCCCGAAGGTGTCCGCGATACTCGACCAAGCCGTCATCTCCCGCACCGCAGGCGGTGCCAGGATCATGAAAGTGCAGCTCGCCCGGCTGGTCGAATTCTCGCTGTCACCCATGGGCCTGTTGCGAGTGGTTCCGTGGTCGGCGGGCGCGTACATCGGGCAGGACGGATCGTTCAAAATCATGCATCGCGCCCGCTCGAACGATGCGGTCGTCTATATCGAGGCCCAGGAGGGCGGTCGCTTGATCAACGACCCTACAAAGATCCGCGAGTTCGACGTACGTTGGGAGCGCGTCAGTTCCTGCGCCCTGTCACTGAGCACCTCCCGACAGTTGATCATTGACACGATGGAGTCCCTCAATGAGTGACGCGCCGCGTTGGCGGAAGAGCAGCAAGAGCAACACCACAGGCACCGGCGACTGCGTGGAACTGGCACGCCTCCCCCTCGGCATCGGCGTCCGCGACAGCAAAGCACCTTCGGCCGGTCACCTCGTCCTCACGCCCACCGCGCTTGTGGCCCTGGCCGAGCACCTCAAGAACACCTGACGCCGCCTCGCCGCTGTACACGGCCGCCAAGGCCCTACCCGCCGACCAGCTCGGCGCCGAGTGGCTCGCTGAGTACCGCGCCGCCCGCCAGGAAACCCACGCCCGCCGCTGATCAGAGCACGCCCGCAATAGCGGCCGAGAGGCAAGCAACCCGCCCCGGCCGCCCCGCCGCCGCCGAGACGATGCGATCGCCCAAAGCCCAAGCGTGGCGCGTCCGGCACCTCCGATTCCCGCCAAGCCCATCCCACCGCAGCCACCAGTGACCAGGTGGTCGTCGAGCGTTGACTTGCGGCGTGTTGCGCTTTTGAAACGTTTCAAACGCGCAACACGCCGCAAGTCAACGCAGGGTGACCGGTGGGTCATGGGCGGCGCGATTCGGGGATTCCCGGAGCGTCGGCCGGGGACGGCGAACGCCCGGGTGGTCGCGTCGGTCGCGTCGGTCGCGCCGACCACGACGACAGGCGGCGTCCGCGAGCGCGGCAGGTGGGTGAGCGGTCCGGTGAGATGCCCGTGCCGGCGGTAGCGGGCGAGGGCGCCCGGTCCGGCGACCACGTTGAACAGCAGGTTCGTCGGGGTGACCGCCGGGCTCGGCACGCCGAGGACGCTGAGCCGGACCGGCGCCGTCACCAGCGCGATCAGCGTCCCCGCGCCGAGTGCGAGGGCGGCCGGGCCGACCGAGTCGATCATTCGGGCGGCCTGCCCCGGCGCGCGGTGCTTGGATGGCGGCGTGATCTCCCCTGAGGCGGCGGACGCCCCCGAATCCGACGACTGGAATGCGTGGCGCGCCTACGCCGAAGCGCTGGCCGAGGCGGACGACCCGCGCGGCGCGGCGATCCTGACGGAGGCCGACGGCGCCGACTACCGCGAGGTCGAGCGGCAGTGGGGGCTGGACGGCCTACGCGACGACGGCTCCTGGCACTTCACCTGGGCGCGCGGGTTCATCGACCGGGCCCGGTTCCGGCTGGCGCCGGAGACGGCGCCGCAGCGGCGGGAGCTGGTGGAGCGGTTCGCGGCGGGGGCGGACGTCGACGATCCCGAGCGGTGGGAGTCGGTGCTGATCGAGGCCCTGCTGTCCCATCCCGCCGCCGCCAGGCTGCGCGGGCTGGAGCTGCACCTGACCGACGTCCACCACTCCGCCCGGCGCGCCGCCGAGGCCCTGGCCGCCCGGCGGCGCGAGCGGCTCACCGATCTGCGCTTCGGCTACGGCTTCACCTACCTCTACGAGGACGTCCGGACCTCCACCGGCGGCCGCGTCGACCCCATGGACCACTACGACGCGGGCTTCGTCGGCGACGCGACCGACGCCCTGTGGCGGGCGTTGCCCGCGCTGCGGACGCTGGCGGTCGAGGGCGCGCTCCTGTTCCACTGGATCGCCGGCGACGCCCTCACCGACCTGCGGCTGCGCGGCGCCGTCCTGTCGGACGGGGCGGTGTTCCCCGGCTCCCGGCCGGGCACCGTCACGCTCCCGAACCTGGCCGCCCTGACGCTGGAGATCGGGACGGACGTGCACGGCACCGCCTGCCCCGTCGAGCAGCTCGACGAGCTGGACGCGGCGGGCTATCCCGCCCTGCGCAGCCTCGACCTCGGCGCGGCCGAGTTCGACGCGAGCGACGACGACGTCCTCGCCGCGCTCGCCGCGTCGTCCGTCCTGCCCCAGCTGGAGCGCCTGCGCGTCCGGAGCCTGGACGTCGAGGACGCCGCGGAGCTCGCCCCGCGCTTCGCCCACCTGGACCTGTCGGCGGCCGGCCCGGTCTCTGACGACGCCGCGGACGTCCTGCCCATCGTCCCCTGGACGCGCTGACCCCCCGGTCACTCAAAGTTGAGATGCGGCGTGTTGGCCTCTTGGAGCGCTCCAAGAGGCCAACACGCCGCATCTCGACGAGGGGTGACCGGGGGGTCAGTGGGTCCAGGCGGGGGTCCAGGACGGGACGGGCGAGGGTGTGCGGGGGGTCAGGTAGGCGCGGAGGGCGGCCAGGGTGGGGTGGGGGTTGTCCTCGCGCCAGACCAGGGAGTGCGGGTAGACGGGGGTCGGGTCGCGGAGGGGGACGCGGCGGAGGTCCAGGCCGGGCGGCGGGAAGAGCTGGGTGCCTTCGCCGATGAGGGTGGCCAGGGCCGGGTCGCGGGCGACGGTTTCGAGCAGCGGCTCGGCGCCGAAGTCGGCGCCGGCCGTCTCGATGGTGAACCCGAACGCGGCGGCGAGATCGTCGTAGTAGGCCGCCCATTCGGTGCCCGGGACGATGCCGGGCAGCCAGACGCGGTGCGCGGCGAGGTCGGCGGGCCGCGCGGCGGGCGCGGTCGCGAGCGGGTGGGAGGCGCCGACGAGGAGCTGCACGGGCTCGTCGTGGACGCGGGCGGACGCGACGCCGTCCGGCAGCCGCGCGGGTGCGGTGACGGCGCGGAGCGCGGCGTCCAGCGTGCCCGCCGCGACGGCGGCGACGGCCGCGGCGGCGTCGGGCGGCGTCGCGACGTCGATCCGGGCGTCCGGATACGCGGCGTGGAAGCCGCGCACCAGCTCGGCGGGCGCGAGCTTGCGGCCGACGACGTCGATCCGCAGCGCGCGGCCGCCCGGCCGGACGGCCGCCTCGGCGCGCTCGGCGGCCCGCAGGAGCGCGCGGGCGTGCGGCAGGAACGCGAGCCCGTCGGCGGTGAGCTGCGCGCCGCGCGCGGTGCGGGCGAACAGCCGGACGCCGAGGTCGCGCTCCAGCCCGGCGACGCGCTTGGAGACGGCCTGCTGGCTGATCTCCAGGTCGTCGGCGGCGTCCTGGAAGCTGCTCGCGTCCGCGATGGCGGCGAACGTCCGCACGGCGTCGATCTGCACGCCCCCAACCTAGGCCACAACCTCTGGTTGTGGCCGGGGACTCCGGGAGGTTGTTTGCGGGCGTGCCCGCCGGGTCGTTTGGATGGCGCGGGTGACAGACGAAACGGTACGGCTCGGCCGGGACTTCGGGTGGCTGTGGGCGGCGTTCGCGACCAGCTCGGCCGGCACGTGGCTGGCGTTCGACGCCTTCCCGCTCATCGCGATCAAGGTGCTGGACGCCGGGCCGGCGCGGGTCTCGGCGCTCGCCGCGGCGGGCCTCGCGGCGGGGACGGTGCTGGCGCTCCCGCTCGGGCCGTGGGTGGAGGGCCGCCGCAAGCGGCCCGTGATGATCGCGATGGACCTGGTGCGGTGCGCGGCGCTGCTCAGCGTCCCCGCCGCCTACGCCCTCGGCGTCCTGACGTTCGCGCAGCTCCTCGCCGTCTCCATGGTCGTCGCCGCGGCCGACATCGCCTTCACGGCCGCGAGCGGCGCCTGCCTGAAGGCGCTCGTCCCGCGCGCGGGCCTGCTCACCGCGAGCTCCCGCTTCGAGGCGACCACCTGGACGACGACCGCGCTCGGCCCGCCGCTCGGCGGCCTCGCGATCGGCGCGCTCGGCCCGGTCGCGACGGTGCTGGCGAACGCCGCGAGCTTCCTGCTGTCGGCCCTCGGCATCCGCGCGATCCGCGGGGACGAGCCGCGCCCCGCCCGCGCCGCGTCCCGGCCGCGCGCCCGCGACCTGGCGGACGGCTGGCGGTTCATCTGGGCGGACCCGACGCTCCGCGCGCTGTTCCTGAACGGCGTCCTGGTGAACGGCCTGATCATGGCGGTGGCGCCGCCGCTCGCCGTCCTGATGCTCGGCGACCTCGGCTTCGCGCCCTGGCAGTACGGGCTGGCGTTCGCGCTGCCCTGCCTCGGCGGCCTCGCCGGGGCGCGGGTGGCGCGGCCGCTCGCCGCCCGGTTCGGGCGGCACCGGGTGATGCTGGCGACCGGGACGGTCCGCACGCTCTGGCCGGTCGGCCTGGCGCTCGTCGGCCCCGGCGCGGCCGGGCTCGCGCTCGTCATGGGCGTCGAGCTGGCGCTGATCACCTGTATGGGGATCTTCACTCCGCTGCTCGCCGCCGCGCGCCTGGAGCGGACGCCGCAGGACCGCGTCGCCCGGACGATGGCGGCCTGGTCGGTGACGAGCAAGGCGTCGATCGCGGCGATGACCGCGCTGTGGGGCGTGTTCGGCGCGGTCCTCGGCACGCGGGCGGCGATCGCGCTCGCGGGCGTCCTGCTCATCGCGACACCGCTGCTGCTGCCCCGGCGCGAGGCGCCCGAACCCCTCCCCGAGCCGGCGCCCGAACCGTCGGCCGCCTGATTGTCCGCAGGGCGGCGGACGGGCCGGCGGCCGGGCGTCGCACAATGGTGATCGCGGTTACCCCCCCCGCACGAGGAGGACTCATGAACGCTCCGGCCAGCGGCGCCGTCGGCCCGCCCCCGCCCTTCGACCCGGAGGTCGCGGCCGTGCTCGCCGCGATCGACGTCCCGCCCCTGCCGTTCACCCTGGAGAACCTGCCGAAGCTGCGCGAGCAGCGCGCCGTCCTCCCGCCGCCGTCCCTGGCGGAGCTGGCCCGGGACGGCGCCTACCGCGTCGAGGAGCGCGCCGTCCCCGGCCCGGCGGGCGCCCCGGACGTCACGCTGCTCATCTGCGTCCCCACGGACGCCGAGGGCCCCGTTCCCGTGCTCTACCACGCCCACGGCGGCGGGATGATCTTCGGGGACGAGCGGACCATGGTCACCGAGGTGCAGGACTGGACCGAGCGCCGCACCGCGATCGTGTCGGTCGGCTACCGGCTCGCGCCCGAGACCCCGCACCCCGGCCCCGTCGAGGACTGCTACGCCGGGCTCCTCTGGACGGCCGCGCACGCCGCCGAACTCGGCCTGGATCCGGAGCGGATCATCGTCGGCGGCGTCAGCGCGGGCGGTGGCCTCGCCGCCGCGCTCGCGCTCATGGCCCGCGACCGGGGCGGCCCCGCGCTGCTCGGGCAGCTCCTGGTCTGCCCGATGCTCGACGACCGCAACGACACGCCGTCGGCCGTCCAGATGGCCGGGCTCGGCATCTGGGACCGCACCGCCAACGACACCGGCTGGACGGCGCTGCTCGGCGACGCCCGCGGCGGCCCGGACGTGTCGCCGTACGCGGCCCCGGCCCGCGCGGCCGACCTGTCGGGCCTGCCGCCCGCGTTCATCGACGCCGGCAGCGCCGAGACCTTCCGCGACGAGGACGTCGCCTACGCGACCCGCATCTGGCAGGCGGGCGGCGTCGCCGAGCTGCACGTCTGGCCGGGCGGCTGCCACGCCTTCGACATGTTCGTCCCGCACGCCCCTATCGCCGCCGGCGCCCGCGAGGCCCGCACCCGCTGGCTCCGCCGCCTCCTCGCCGCCACCGACTGACCGCCCCCGCCCCACCCTGCCCCGCCGCGACCACCCGTTCACCCCTCGTTGACTTGCGGCCACGAGGGCGCGGCGTACGCGCTGACCGGGGGGCGAGTTGCTGACCGTCGCCGAGCAGGCCGCCCTGATCGGGAAGGCGATCGGGCGCGACGTCGAGGTCCGCGCGACCACGACGCCCGAGGAGGCCGTCGCGTCCCGCTTCCCGCGCGGCGCTCCCCCCGAGCTCGCCGCCGCGCTCCTGGAGGGCCACGCGCTGATGCGGGACGGCGCCGCCGCGCGCCTTCGCCGGCTGGTGCGCCCGCAACGCGGACGCCTTCCGCTAGGCGCCCCGCAGCCGCTCGGCGGCGGCGCGCCAGGGCTCGGCGACGTCCTCGGGGACCTGGAAGCGCAGCACCTCGCCGCTCGGCGCCCGCCCGCACCACCAGCCGCCGCCCTCGGCGTAGAGGGTGCCGACGACGCGGCCCGTCCCGGGGTCGACGAACAGGTGGACGTCGTTGCCGACGTCCTTCACCACGAGGTCCTCGACCCTGGGGCCCTCGGCGCCGGTGCCGCTCATCGCCGCCACTGTCCCACGCCGGGGCGCCGGGCGTCAGCCGGACCGCTCCCCGGGCGACGGCATGCCCGGGACAAAGGATTACCCGCCTCCCAGGGGCGCGCCGATAACCTTGGACCATGCCCGATCCGCAGCTCGTACTCGCGGCCCGCGTCCAGGACGCGCTGGCCGCCGCCTTCGGCCCGTCCCACGCGGACACCGACCCGGTCATCCGGCCCTCGCAGTTCGCCGACCTGCAGGCCAACGTGGCCCTGCCGCTCGCCAAGAAGCTGCAGGCCGAGCGAGGCGAGAAGCAGAACCCGCGCGCGGTCGCCGAAGAGATCGTCGCGCACCTCGACGTGGCCGACATCGTGTCGGACGTGCAGGTCAGCGGGCCGGGCTTCATCAACCTGACCTTCGCCGACGCCTGGATCGCCGGGCAGGCACAGCACATGCTGGCGGACGAGCGGCTCGGCGTGCCCGCCGCCGACTACGCGCAGACCGTCGTCGTCGACTACTCCGCGCCGAACGTGGCCAAGGAGATGCACGTCGGCCACCTGCGCACCACCATCGTCGGCGACTCGCTCGTGCGGATGATGGAGTTCCTCGGCCACAAGCCCGTGCGGCAGAACCACATCGGCGACTGGGGCACCCAGTTCGGCCTGCTCATCGAGCACCTGCTCGACATCGGCGAGGACGCCGCCCGCGAGGAGCTGTCCCGCGGCGACATCAACGAGTTCTACCAGGCCGCCCGCGCCAAGTTCGACGGCGATCCCGGCTTCGCCGAGCGGTCCCGGCGCCGCGTCGTCGCCCTCCAGGCCGGCGACCCCGAGACGCTGCGGATCTGGCAGAAGTTCATCGACGACACCGTCGTCTACATCAACAAGGTGTACGAGCGGCTCGACGTCACCCTCACCGACGACGACCTCGCCGGCGAGAGCAAGTACAACGACATGCTCGCCGACGTCAGCGCCGACCTGGAGGCGAGCGGCGTCGCGGTCATCAGCGACGGCGCGCTCTGCGTGTTCCCGCCCGGGTTCACCGGCCGCGACGACCAGCCCGTCCCGCTGATCATCCGCAAGAGCGACGGCGGCTACGGCTACGCCACCACCGACATGGCCGCCATCCGGTACCGGGTCAACGACGTCAAGGCCGACCGGATCATCTACGTCGTCGGCGCCGACCAGGCGCTGCACTTCCAGATGGTGTTCGCCGCCGCCCGCCAGGCGGGCTGGCTGCCCGACTCGGTGCGCGCCGAGCACGCCCAGATCGGCATGGTCCTCGGCACCGACGGCAAGCGGTTCCGCACCCGCTCGGGCGCGTCGGTGAAGCTGACCGAGCTGCTGGACGAGGCCGTCGAGCGCGCCGGGCACGCCTACGACGAGGTCAACCACGACGACTCGTTCGACGCCGCCACCCGCGACGACATCGCCCGCAAGGTCGGCATCGGCGCCGTCAAGTACGCCGACCTGTCGGTGGCGCGCGACAGCGAGTACATCTTCGACTTCGACCGGATGCTGGCGTTCAAGGGCAACACCGGCCCCTACCTCCAGTACGCGACCGCGCGGATCCGCTCCATCTTCCGCAAGGGCGGCCTCGCACCCGAGGACGCCACCGGCCCGATCGTCCTCGGCGACCCGGCCGAACGCGCCCTCGCGCTGGAGCTGCTCGGCTTCGGCGCCGCGGTCGAGCAGGCCTTCGACCTCGCCGAGCCCCACAAGCTGGCCGCCTACCTGTACTCGGTGGCCGACGCCTTCACCACCTTCTTCGAGAACTGCCCGGTGCTGAAGGCGCCCGACGAGGCGACCAAGGCGTCCCGGCTCGCGCTCTGCGCCGTGACGCTGCGGACCCTGGACACCGGCCTCGGCCTCCTCGGCGTCCAGACCCCCGAACGCATGTAGCGCGTCCCGGACGCGCTTGAGGGCCGGCTCCCACACGGTGGGGTCCGGCCCTCGGCATTGCGGATTATTGGATGTAGCCCTCGACCTCGCTGGCCGGGCGGACGTGCGCCTCGCCGGGGTTCTCCCCGGCGTCCTCGCGCGCGCGCCGCTGGCGCAGCAGGTCCCAGCACTGGTCCAGGGCGACCTCGATGCGCTTCAGCCGCTCCTGCTCCTCGGCCTGCGACAGCTCGCCGCGCTGCAGCTTGCCGCGCAGGTCCTTCTCCTCGGTCACGTAACCGCTGATCTGGGACAGGATCTGCTCGTCGTCCATGGACCCTCCTGCTGTGGTGTCGGATGCCGGAAGAGCCCCGTCCCGTCACCGGGCTGGGGCTCCACCGCCGTCGCGGGACCGTCAGCGGGCGCTGTTCGCGCCCGACATCAGGCCGCTGCTGGTGCTCGGCACCGAGCCTACGTCGGTCTTGGCCTCGACCAGCGCGGCGGGCCTGGCCGCCGAGCGGGACGCGGTCGTCGAGCGGGACGCGGTCGTCGAGCGGGACGCGGTCGTCGAGCGGGACGCGGTGCGGCGCGCGGGCGAGGCCTTCTTCGCCCCCGCCATCGCGGCCTTCTTGTCCGCCGCCGACTTCGGCGCCGCCCGGCGGGCGCCGACGCCGCGCGGGCGGGTCGACGAGGCCGCGCTGGTGGACTTGCGAGAACCGCTCGACGACGCGGGCTTGCGCGCCGAGGACGTGGACGCCTTCGTGCCGGACGCCGCGGTCTTGCGGGCCGACGACGTCGGCTTCTTCGCCGTAGCGGCCTTCGCCGTGCTCCTGGAGCCGGTGCTCTTCGCGGCCGACGTCGACTTCTTCGCCGTGCCGCTCTTGGCGGCCGTGCTCCGCGACGACGTGCTGCGCGACGAGGACGCCTTCGGCGCGGCCTTCGCGCCGGTCGTGATGACCTTGGCGGCGGCGTTCATCGCCTTGGCGGCGTCCGCCATCGCCTTGGTCGCGCCGTCCATCGCCTTGGTCATGGCCGTCATGGCCTTGACCGAGGTGTTGGCCTTGGTCGCCACCGACTTCATCTGCGTGGCGGCGGCCTTGGCCTGGGTCGCGGCGGCGGTCACCTTGGTCGCCGCCCCCGTGCTGCTCCGGCCGGACGACGCGGCGGTCTTCTTGGCCGCCGTCGTGGTCTTCTTGGCCGCGGGCTTCTTCGCGGTCGACGCCTTGGTGGTGCGGGCGCTGACCGTGGACCGCGCCGCCGTCGTCTTGGCGGCGGCGCTGGTCCGCTTGGCGGCCGGCTTCTTGGCCGTGCTCCGGGCCGCCGTCGACTTGCCGCCCGTGCCCTTCTTGGCGCGACTGGGCGTCGCGCGGTTCGTGGTCGTGGTCGCCACTGATCTACCCCCCGTACATGATCAGTTACGGGTGACCTATTCCACTCCCCGCACCTCTTTACACACTCCGTGGTACATCCGTCATCAGACGCCCACCGGGTGCCACACCGTCTTGGTCTCCAGGAACGCCGTCAACCGGGCGGTTCCCGGCTCGCCGGACCAGTCGTCGCCGGCCGGCCGCAGCACCCGCTTGAGGTTGCCCGCGGCGGCCTCCTCCAGCGCCGCGACGCCGTCCGCCGGGACGCCCGCGAGGTCGATCGCGTCGACGTCCATGTGCGAGGCGAGCCAGGGCGCGAGCTCGTCGCGGCGGCCGGTGAGCAGGTTGACGACGCCGCCCGGCAGGTCGGAGGTCGCGAGCACCTCCGCGAGGGTGATCGCGGGCAGCGGGGCGGGCTCGGACGCGACGACGACGGCGGTGCCGCCCGTCGCGACGACCGGCGCGAGCACCGACACGAGGCCGAGCAGCGGCGCGTCCGGCGCGACGACGCCGACGACGCCGACCGGTTCGGGCGTGGAGAAGTTGAAGAACGGCCCGGACACCGGGTTCGCCGACCCCGCCACGGCGGCGATCTTGTCGGTCCAGCCGGCGTACCAGACCCACCGGTCCACGGCGGCGTCCACCTCGTCGGACGCGGCGGACTTGCCGAGGCCGGTCGCGCGCAGCTCGTCGACGAACTGGGCGCGGCGGCCCTCCAGCATCTCGGCGATCCGGTAGAGGATCTGGCCGCGGTTGTGGGCGGTGCGGCCGGACCAGCCGCCGAACGCCTTGCGCGCCGCGCCGACCGCGTCGCGCACGTCCTTGCGGGACGCCTGCGAGGCGTTGGCGAGGAACGCGCCCCTGCCGTCGTTCACCACGTAGGACCTGCCCGACTCCGACCGGGGGAACGCGCCCCCGATGAACAGCTTGTAGGTCTTGCGGACGGTCAGTCGCTCAGACATTCAGGTACGCCTCCAGCCCGTGCCGCCCGCCCTCGCGGCCGTGGCCGGACTCCTTGTAGCCGCCGAACGGCGACGCCGGATCGAACTTGTTGAAGGTGTTGGCCCACACCACGCCGGCCCGCAGGCGCTCGGCCGTCCACAGGATGCGCGAGCCCTTCTCGGTCCAGACGCCCGCCGACAGCCCGTAGGGGGTGTTGTTGGCCTTCTCCACGGCCTCGGCGGGGGTGCGGAAGGTCAGCACCGACAGCACCGGACCGAAGATCTCCTCGCGGGCGATGCGGTGCGACTGGGCGACGCCGGTGAACACCGTCGGCGCGAACCAGAACCCGCGCTGCGGCAGGGCGCAGTCGGGCGCCCAGCGCTCGGCGCCCTCGTCCTCGCCGGCCTGCGACAGCTCGCGGATCTTGGCGAGCTGCTCGGCCGAGTTGATCGCGCCGACGTCGGTGTTCTTGTCCAGCGGGTCGCCGACGCGCAGCGTCGCCATCCGCGCCTTCAGCCGCTCCAGCAGCTCGTCCGCGACCGACTCCTGGACGAGCAGCCGCGACCCGGCGCAGCAGACGTGCCCCTGGTTGAAGAAGATCCCGTTGACGATGCCCTCGACGGCCTGGTCGAGCGGCGCGTCGTCGAACACGATGTTGGCGGCCTTGCCGCCGAGCTCCAGCGTCAGCCGCTTATCGGTGCCCGCGACGCTCCGGGCGATCTGCCGGCCGACGTCGGTGGAGCCGGTGAAGGCGACCTTGTCGACGCCCGGGTGCGCGACGAGCAGCCGTCCCGTCTCGCCCGCACCGGTGACGATGTTGACGACGCCGGGCGGCAGCTCGGCCTGCCGGCAGATGTCGGCGAACAGCAGCGCGGTCAGCGGGGTCGTCTCGGCGGGCTTCAGGACGACGGTGTTGCCGCAGGCCAGCGCCGGGGCGATCTTCCAGGCGAGCATGAGCAGCGGGAAGTTCCACGGGATGACCTGGCCGGCGACGCCGAGCGGCCTCGGGTCGGCGCCGAAGCCCGCGTGGCCGAGCTTGTCGGCCCAGCCCGCGTAGTAGAAGAAGTGCGCGGCGGCGAGCGGCACGTCGACGTCGCGGGACTCGCGGATCGGCTTGCCGTTGTCGATCGACTCCAGCACGGCCAGCTCGCGCGCCCGCTCCTGGACGATGCGGGCGATGCGGAACAGGTACTTGGCGCGCTCGCGGCCCGGCATCGGGCCCCACACGTTCTCGAACGCGGCGCGGGCGGCGGCGACGGCGCGGTCGACATCGGCGCCGTCGGCGGTGGCGATCTCGGCGAGGGTGTCCTCGCTGGCCGGCTCGATGGTCTTGAACGGCTCGCCGTGCCCGTCGGTGAAGGCGCCGTCGATGAACAGCCCGTAGGACGGGCGGATGTCGACGACGGACCGGGACTCGGGCGCCGGTGCGTACTCGAAGTCCATGGGGGTCAGTCCAAGGTGAAGTAGTCGGGACCGGAGTAGACCCCGGTGGTGAGCTTGCGGCGCTGCATCAGCAGGTCGTTGAGCAGGCTGGACGCGCCGAGCCGGAACCACTGCGGATCCAGCCAGTCGGGGCCGGCGGTCTCGTTGACCAGCACCAGGTACTTGATCGCGTCCTTGGTGGTGCGGATGCCGCCGGCCGGCTTCACGCCGACCTGCCGGCCGGTGGCGGCGCGGTAGTCGCGGACGGCCTCCAGCATGACCAGCGTCACCGGCAGCGTCGCGGCGGGCGCCACCTTGCCGGTGGAGGTCTTGATGAAGTCGGCGCCCGCCTCCATCGCCAGCCACGAGGCGCGGCGGACGTTGTCGTAGGTGACCAGCTCGCCGGTCTCGAAGATGACCTTCAGGTGGGCGTCGCCGCACGCCTCCTTGGTGGCGACGATCTCCTCGTGCACCTTGCGGTAGTCGCCGGCGAGGAACGCGCCGCGGTCGATGACCATGTCGATCTCGCTCGCGCCCGCCGCGACGGCGGCGCGGGTGTCGGCGAGCTTGGCCTCCATCGGCGCCCGCCCGGACGGGAACGCGGTCGCGACGCTGGCGACGCCGATCCCGGTGCCGCGCAGCGCGGCCACGGCCGTCTCGACCATGTCGGGGTAGACGCAGATCGCGGCGACGCGCGGCACCGACGCGTCCCCGGGGTCGGGGCGCGCGCCCTTGGCGCAGAGCGCCCGGACCTTGCCGGGGGTGTCGGCGCCCTCCAGGGTGGTGAGGTCGACCATGGTGATGGCCAGGTCGATGGCCTGCGCCTTCGCCGTGGTCTTGATGGATCGGGTGGCCAGCCGGGCGGCCCGCTCGTCGACGCCGACCTGGTCGACGCCGGGCAGGCCGTGCAGGAAGGCCCGCAGCTGCGGCCCGCTGGGAAGAGTCTCCGTTGACACCTCCCCAGGATCACCCACGCGCGGCACTGGAACAAACCGGCCGAATCCCGTTTGGGTCACATCGTCCGTTCCGCCCGGCGCCGCCGGGGCCCGCCGGACGCCGCCCCGGCGCGTGCGGGCGGGCCGTTACCCCGCACGTAATGGATCTTGGTACGGCGGGCCGCGAAGCTGGATTCATCAGCACGGAGACCGGCCGAAGGAGCGCCCCCATGTTCTTCCAGACCCACGACGGCACCCGGCTCGCCTACGAGGATCACGGACAGGGCGAGGTCGTCGTCCTCGCGGCGAGCGCGATGCTGAGCGCGGACATGTGGGAGTACCAGATTCCCTTCCTCGTCCGGAACGGGTACCGCTGCGTCGCCCTCGACCGGCGCGGCCACGGCCGCTCGGACCGCCCGAGCGGCGGCTACGACCTCGACACCTGCGCCGACGACCTCGCCGCGCTGATCGAGCACCTGGACCTGCGCGACGTCACCCTGGCCGGGCACTCGATGGGCGGCGCCGAGACCGTCCGGTACCTCGCCCGGCACGGCGCGGACCGCGTCCGGCGCGCCGCGCTGATCTCCGCGACGGTGCCCTGCCTGCTGCGCCGCGACGACAACCCGCAGGGCCTCCCGCCGGAGGCGGCGGAGGCGTCCCTGGCCGCGCTGGACGACGACCGGCCCGGCTGGCTGGCCCGGCAGGCGCAGGCGTTCTTCGCCACCCACCTCGGCAACGCCGTCTCGCCCGCGATGATCGAGCACACCGTCCGGATGTGCCTGGCGACCTCGCCCTGGGCGGTCCGCGAGTGCCAGCGGTCGGTGCTGGCCGCCGACCTGCGCCCCGATCTCGCCACCCTCGCCCTCCCCCTGCTCGTCGTGCACGGCGCCGCCGACATGTCGGCGCCCGTCCACCTCACCGGCCGCCGCATCGCCGAGCTCGTCCCCCACGCCGACTACCGCGAGTACCCGACCGCCGGGCACGGCCTCTACTACAGCCACCGCGCCGAACTGAACGCCGAGCTGCTGGCCTTCCTGAAGGGCTGACGGCGGACGCGCGAGGGCGGGCCGCCGGGTGGCGGCCCGCCCTCGTCGGCGGCCTCTAGTGGAACTTCAGGACCAGGTTGTAGCGGTGGATCCAGTCGCTGTCGTCCAGCGCGCCGACGCCCCAGGTCGAGGTGGTCTTCGGGACGTGGGCGAGCGTCGCCACCTGCGTCGTCAGGCCGCTCCGGGCCGGGATCGCAGTCGCGGTCCAGGCTCCGTTGCGGTAATGGAAGAAGTGCTTGCTCCCCTTCGCCCACAGGCCGCCGGCGCCGTCGTCCACCAGCGTGCCGAGGGCCTCGGTGCTGTTGGGGGCGGCGAACTTCTTCCAGGTCTTGCCGTCCCAGTGCACGACCGCGGACTTGGAGCCGAGGTAGCCGACCGCCCACACGTTCTTGGAGCCTCGCGCCAGGATCCCGTTCAGGGCGCTCTGCCCTTCCGTACCGAACGGCTGCGCCTGCTTCTTCCAGGTCTTGCCGTCCCAGCGCAGCACCGCCGGGACGAGGCTCTGCGGCCCCTTCACCCAGGCGGTCGCCCACAGGTCCTTGCCGGTGCCCGGGGAGACCTCGCGGATGATGCCCGGCGAGGCGACCTTGGACCACTTCTTGCCGTTGTAGTGCCGCACGTCCGGCTTGGACGCGTCCCAGCCGCCGGTCTGCGCGAACGACCACACGTCCGTGGCGCTGCGCGCGTACAGGTCCGGCGCCGACGGGTCGGAGTTCGACGGGAGCGTCCCGGCGACCCACTTCCACTTCTTGCCGTTCCAGTGCAGCCAGTACTGCTTGAGATGGCCGTCGGTGCCACCGATCCACACGTCCTTGGACGAGGTGGCGCTGACGCTCTCCAGGTAGGCCGCCTTGGCGACCGCCGGGACCGCGACGTTCTTCCAGGTCGTGCCGTTCCAGTGGCGGATGAGCGCCCCGGTGCCCGACTTGTACCCGACGGCCCAGGCGTCCTTGGCGCTCAGCGCCACGATGTCGCGGAGATCGGCCTTCGCGTCCGGCGTGGCGGTGATACGCCAGCCCGTGGCGGCGTCGGCGACGCCGCCCGTCGCGAGGACGGCCGCGACGGCCAGCCCCGCGACTCCCCCGCGCAGCATTCTGCCCACTGACTCTCCCTTGTCTCTCGTCTGTCAGAGCGGAGGAAACAGTAGCGGTACAGAACGACACAAGTAATACCAACTACCTCTCCCGCCGGAGCACAGTGCGGGCCGGGCGGTCAAGAGGACATGCTTCACATCGGTCCGGGACAGGCCGGGGCGAACCCGGAGGAGGTTTCGCTCGTCACACCTATCGGGTACCTGCGTCCATCGGGGGGACACAGGTACCCCGCCCGGCCCGTGCCAACGACGTCACGGGCCGGGCTTCCGCGTTCCCGGCGGCCTAGTAGGGCGACGGGCCGCCGAACATCTCGCTGACGCGCGGCGCGACCTCCACGTCGCCGCGCAGCCTCAGCTTCCCGTCCATGAGCAGCGACGCGGGGTTGCCGTCGCCCGCCAGGACCCGCACGAAGTCGGCCGTCGACGCCGCGATCGTGAGCCGCGCGTCGTCCGCGGCGCCCTCGCGTGCCCGCGCGCGGCCGTCGCGGACGCGGATCGTCCAGGCGGTCTCGGTTCCGTCGGAGCGGCCGAGGCGGAACGCCAGGTCGCCCTCGAAGCCGCCCGCCGCTGACGGATCGTAGGCGCGGGCCATGCCGGCGAAGAACACCCGCTGCGCCCGCTCCCCGAACGCCCGCTCGATCTGCCGGTCGCTCCGCCCCTTCACCAGGCGGTGGAAGCCCTGCAACGCGCGGCGGCGCCCGGCGCCCCGGACCTCCGCGCGCACCGCGCCGGGAGTCACGCGGGGCCGGCGCGCCCGGCGGGCGCGGGCGACCTCGGCGTCCTCGTCGATGCGGTAGCCGGCGGGCAGCGTCCGGGCGGGCTCGCGGCGGGCGAGCGCCGCCTCGATCGCGGGCGCGAGCCGCGCGGCCTTCGCCGCCTCCCGCTCCTCGCGGCCCTCGGTGAAGCGCGGCAGCACCGCCTTGCCGAACAGCTCCAGCGCCTCGCAGATGTGCTCGTGCCGGTTCGGCCCGGCCTGGAGCACGAACGAGATCTGGTCGACGCCGACCTCCTCGTACTTGCGGATCAGCTCGCTGACCTGGTCGGGCGTCCCGACCGCGCCCCGCAGCGACCCGACGTTGACGTTCAATGCCTCCGCGTTGGCGATGATGCGGTCGCGGTCGAAGCCCTGCTGGGCGCGGCGTGCCTGGAACTCGTCCCAGACGCTCGTGCGGCCGGGGTCGTGCGGCGTCGTCCCGTAGTAGTGCGCGAGCGCGAACCCGAAGAAGTGCGCGCCGTCGATGCCCCGCTCGATCGCGGTCGCCTCGTCCTCGTGCAGCATCATCGGCAGCACCACGCACACGTTCGGGTTGACCGAGAACCCCGCCGGGACGCACTCCTCCGACTCGATGATCCGGTAGTACTCCTGCACCCACCTGCCCGCGTCGGCGGGCTCGACGAACGAGAACGACAGCGCGCCGATGCCGTTGCGGGCGGCGAACTCGATCGTCTCGCGCCGCGAGCACGCCACCCACAGGGGCGGATGCGGCTTCTGCACGGTCTTCGGGATGACGTTGCGCGGCGGCATCCGCAGGTGCGGGGAGTCCCACCCGGCGAACGGCTCCTCGACGAACATGCGGGTGACGGCGTCGACCGCGTCCTCCCACTCGCCCCGTTTCGCCGACCGCCGGATCCCGAACCCGCCGAGCTCGGCGCTGGAGCTGGACTCCCCCGTCCCGAACTCGACGCGCCCGCCCGACACCAGGTCCAGCGTCGCGATCCGCTCGGCGACCCGCGCCGGATGGTTCACCTCCGGCGGCAGCTGCACGATCCCGTGCCCGAGCCGGATCCGCTTCGTCCGCTGCGACGCGGCCGCGAGGAACACCTCGGGCGCCGACGAGTGCGAGTACTCCTCCAGGAAGTGGTGCTCGACCTCCCAGACGATGTCGAACCCGATCCGGTCCGCGATCTCGATCTGGTCCAGCGCGTCCCGGTAGAGCCGCGCCTCCTGCCCGTCGTCCCAGGGCCGCGGCAGCTGGTGCTCGTAGAAGAGCGAGAATCGGATGGCACCCACCTCCACCTGTCCGACCAGGGCGGATAACGGGACGCCCCGGCATCACCCGGCCAGCCTCACCCGAATTGGACTCCACGTCAATAGATCCCCGCCCCTCCCCCGGATTCGTTTTGACCAAGCGCTCGCTTGACGAGGCGGGCCGGGGGCGGGCACGGTGGGGGCGGTCTTCTCGGGGCGGAGGGGTGGGCGATGGGGCTGCTGGACGGGCTGCGGGTGCTCGATCTGACGATGTGGCGGCCCGGTCCCTACGCGACGCAGCTGCTCGCGCAGCACGGCGCCGACGTGCTGAAGGTGGAGCCGCCCGGCGGCGAGCCGATGCGCATGTTCCGCGGCCATTTCGACCTGCTCAACCGGCACAAGCGCAGCATCGCGCTCGACCTGAAGAGCGAGGCGGGACGGGCGCGGGCGCTGGAGCTCGCGGCGGGCGCCGAGGTGTTCGTGGAGGGGTTCCGGCCCGGCGTCGCCGACCGGCTCGGCGTCGGGTACGGGGCGCTGCGCGCCGCGAACCCCGCGCTCGTCTACTGCTCGATCTCCGGGTACGGCGCGCGCGGCCCGCTCGCCGACGTACCGGGCCACGACGTCAACTACCGCGCCTACACCGCCGCGCTCCCGCCGGGCACCGGGTCGCCCGACGCCGACGAGCTGCCGCTCGCCGACATGGCCGCCGCGACGATGGCCGCGTTCGCGATCGCCGCGGCCGTCGTGCAGGCCCGCGCGAGCGGCGAGGGCGACCGCATCGACCTCGGCATGGCCGACGTGCTCGCCAACTGGACCGGCACGGTCCCCGAGGCGACGCGGCGCGGCACCGTCCCCGGGTACGGGGTGTACGCGGCGGCGGACGGCGGCCGCGTCACGCTCGGCGTCGTCTCCGAGGACCGGCTGTGGACGGCCGTCTGCGCAGCCCTCGGCCTCGACGACATCGCCCACGTCGACTTCCTCGGGCGGATGCGGGACGTGCCGGCGCTGGACGCCCGGGTCGCCGCCGCCGTCGCGGCGCTGCCCGCCGCCGAGGCCGTCCGGCGGCTGACGGCGGCGGGCGCGCCCGTCGCGCCCGTCCTGGACCGCGCCGCGATGATCGAGCACCCGCATTTCCGGGCCCGCGACGCGGTGTTCGGCAGCCCCGTCCGCACCGCGGCGCACCCGCCGCTGACCGGGGGGACGGTCGCGGAGCTGGACGCGCACGCGGGCCAGGGCTGGGCCGCCGGATAACGATGAGCGTTTTGTCCGGTCCGTTTGGCATCATGGGGGCGTGACCTCCCGCGTGATGAGCCCCGTCCTCGTCGGCCGCACCGCCGAGATCACCGTCCTGGACGACGCGCTCCGCGACATCCCCGGCGCCGTCCTGCTCGGCGGCGAGGCCGGGCTCGGCAAGACGCGGCTGATGCGCGAGTTCGCCGCGCGCGCCCGGGCGGCGGGCGCCCGGCTGCTCGCCGGCGGCTGCCTGGAGCTCGGCTCGGACGGCCTGCCGTTCGCGCCGTTCACCACGATCCTGCGCGGCCTGGTCCGCGACATCGGCACCGACGGCGTCGCGGCGCTGCTGCCGCGCGGCGACACCTCCGGCCTCGCCCGGCTGCTGCCGGAGTTCGGCGAGCCCGAGAGCGACGCCGCGACCGCCGAGGAGCGCGCGCGGCTGTTCGAGCTGGTGCTCGTGCTGCTGGAGCGCCTCGCCGCCGAGCGGCCGGTGGCGCTCATCATCGAGGACGCCCACTGGGCGGACCGCTCCACCCGCGACCTGCTGGCCTTCCTCGTCCGCAACCTCAGCGGCGCGCCGCTGCTCATCGTCGTCACGCACCGCTCGGACGAGCTGCACCGCACGCACCCGCTGCGGGCGCTGCTCGCCGAGCTCGGCCGGGTCGAGCGGGTGCGGCGCCTGGACCTGGCCCCGCTCGGCGTCCGCGAGGTCGGCGAGCTCGCCGCGCAGCTCCTCGGCCACGACCCGGGCCCCGGTCTCGCGCTGCGGCTGCACGAGCGGAGCGGCGGCAACCCGCTGTTCGTCGAGGCGCTCCTGGACGCCGACGGGACGCTCGCCTGCGAGCTGCCCGAGTCGCTGCGCGACCTGCTGCTCGCCGGCATCCAGCGCCTGCCCGAGGACACCCAGGAGCTGCTGCGCGTCGCCGCCGTCGGCGGCGTGCACGTCGACCACGCCCTGCTCGCCGCCGTGTCCGGCGAGGACGACGCCGCGCTCAGCCGCCTGCTGCGGCCCGCCGTCGCCGCCAACGCGCTGCTGGTGAGCGGCGACGGCTACGCGTTCCGGCACGCGCTCATCCGCGAGGCCGTCCACGACGACCTGCTGCCCGGCGAGCACACCCGCCTGCACGCCCGCTTCGCCGAGGCGCTGGAGGCCGACGCCGCGCTCATGCCGGCCGGCCGCCGCTGGGTGGCGATCAGCCACCACTGGCACGCCGCGCACGACGCCCTGTGGGCGCTGGTGAGCGCCTGGCGGGCCGCCGCCGAGTCGCGGCGCGCCCTCGCCTACGCCGAGAGCCTGACGATGCTCTCGCGCGTCATGGAGCTGTGGGACCAGGTGCCGGACGCCGAGGGGCGCATCGAGGCGCCCTACGCCGAGGTGCTGCGGCAGGCCGCGGCCGCCGCCGAGATCGCCGGCGAGTACGGGCGCGGCATCACGATCGCCAAGCGGGCGCTGCGCGAGCTGCCCGAGGACGGCACGGCCGACCGGCGCCGGCTGCGCGCCGCCCTGCTGGAGATGTCGGGCCGGATGCGCCACCAGCTCGCCAAGCCCGGCTTCCTGGAGGACCTCCGCGAGGCGGTGCGGCTGCTGCCGGACGAGGCGACGGCGCAGCGGGCCCGCGCGCTCACCGCGCTCGCCACCTACGGCCGCCTCACCACCGACATCCGCTCCGCGCAGGACGCCGCCGCCGAGGCGCTGCGGATCGCCGTCGACATCGGCGACGCGACCGCCGAGGCCGACGCCCGCATCACCCTGCTCTGCGCCGACATGGACTACGAGCACGGCCTCGCGCAGCTCGCCGACGCCGAGGAGGCGGTGCTCCGCTCGGGCGCGCACCGGATCGTCATGCGGTTCGCGGTGATCAAGTCGCACTTCCTGGAGGGCGCCGGCCGGCACGCCGAGGCCGCCGAGGTGGCCCGCAAGGGCGCCGTGCGGGCCGCCGAGTTCGGCGTGCAGCGCACCCAGGGCGCGTTCCTGACCATCAACGTCGCCGAGCCGCTGCTGTCGCTCGGCCGCTGGGACGAGGCCGCCGAGATGCTGGAGCGCGGCCTGGAGCTCGACCCGCCGATCACCACCCGCACCTCGCTGCAGGTGCTGTCGGGGGAGCTCGCGCTCGCCCGCGGCGACCTCGCCGCCGCCCGCGCCCGCCTCGCCTCGTCCCGCGGCATCCTCGCGCCGCAGAAGCGGTGGACCAAGTCCCAGGACACCTTCGCGGTGCTCCGCCTGGAGATGGGGGTGCTGCTCGCCGAGGACCGCCCCCGCGAGGCGCTGGAGGCGGCGTACGGGCTCTGCGACCAGGCCGGGCTGCCCGACGGCGCCCGCTACGCCTGGCCGGTGCTGGTGCTCGGGACCGACGCCGCCGTCCGGGCCGGCGACCCGGGCGCCGCCGCCGAGCTGGAGCGGCACGCCGCGGCGATCCAGGTCCGCGGCTCCGCGCAGGAGGCCTGGCACCGCACCTTCCGCGCCGGGATCGCCCGCCTGCGCGGCGAGGACGACGTGTGCGCCTGGGACGAGGTCGCGGCGTCCTGGGAGAAGCTCGGCTGCCCCTACCCGCGCGCCGAGGCGCTGCTGCACGCCGCGCAGGCCGCGCTCTCCGCCGGCGACCACGACGCCGCGCACGACCGGCTCACCGAGGCCCTGGAGCTCACCGGGACGCTCCGCGCCGCGCTGCTGCACGAGCGCCTCGCCGACCTGGCCCGCCGCGTCCGGCGGCCGCGCCGGGCGGGCGGCGGCGCCGCGGCCGCGCCGCTCGGCCTCACGCCGCGCGAGCTGGAGGTGCTGCGGCTGGTCGCCGACGGGCACGGCAACCGCGACATCGCGGCGGCGCTGTTCATCTCGGCGAAGACCGCGAGCGTGCACGTGTCGAACATCCTCGGCAAGCTCGGCGTGGCGAACCGCGGCGAGGCCGCCGCGACCGCGCACCGCCTCGGCCTGTTCGACGAGCCCGCCTGACACCCGCCCGGCGTCCGCCCGGCGTCCGGCGGCGGGCGCGTGGATCCGGCGCCGGGGGCCTCCCCTCCCGGGCACCCGGCGCCGGATCGTCGGACCACACGGGAACTTCAGTGGCTGGCCTTCCCGACCGCGATCCGCGGAGTACGCGGTACTGCTCCGCTCGGAGAGGCGGTCCGCGGCCCGTCCGGCCACTGCCCAGTCTCGGGCCTCCGCGCGCCGCGGGGCATCGGGAGACATCCCGATCGGCATACCTAAATCGGGGCCGGACCCCCACCGATCCCCGGCCGGGCCCGCCCCTCGGTCCCGCCGGTCAGGAGGGGACGCGCGCCACGCAGAACACGCTCTGCCCGAACGGCGGGCGGACGAAGCGCTCCACCGTCTCGGTGATCGGGATGACCGTCCGGTCGTAGATCTTCACCAGGCCGGGCCGCGGGTAGGACGCGCCGCCGCGGCGGACCGCGGCCCACCAGGCGAGGCCGCCCAGGAAGTTGATCGGCTTCAGCACCTCGGGGGTGAGGCCGGCGGCGCGGACGGCGGCGCCGAGCGTCTTCGGGGTGTAGCGCTGCACGTGCCCGACCTTGCGGTCGAAGTCGCTGTAGAGCTGCTGGTAGCCGGGCACCCAGATGATGATGCGGCCGCCCGGGACGGTCGCGGCGGCGAGGTCGCGGAGCGCCTGCGCGTCGTCGGTGATGTGCTCCAGCACGTTCATCATGAGCACGGTGTCGACCGGCTGCCGCAGCTTGACCTCGCAGGGCAGCTCCAGCGACAGGACGTCCACGTCCACGTCGCCGGCGTGCCGCTGGGCGAGCTGCTCCAGGCAGTAGGGGTCGCCGTCGCTGACGGCGAGGTAGTCCAGGTTCGGGGCGAGCTCCGCCGACAGGTGGCCGAGCCCCGCGCCGATCTCCAGCAGGGACTTCCCGACGTGCGGGGAGACCAGGTTGTACTGGTAGCGGCGGTAGTTGCGTGCCTCGTCGCCGCCGAGGTGGTTCTCCAGCGCGCCTTCACCGGCCGCAGGCTGAACGATGTCTTGCTGATTGGTTGTCTGCATGATTCCCGCTCGCGTGGCCATGCCGGAGCGCAGGCCGTCGGCCTGGGTCCAGCGCTCGGATCGGGCAAGTGTAACCACGCGCGGCAAGGCTGACAGAATTCGACCGCACATTTGAAGGAAGGCCCGCCGCGTCCCTGGAGGCCACCCGAGCCCCAGGTGAACGTCCGCTCAGCGCCGGGCGGACGGGTATGCCCCGATCCGGTGCGGGCGGCCGCCGGACGGGCCGCCGGACGGGCCGTCGCGCGCCTCGACGCCGTTCAGCTGCCAGCCCGGATCGCCGTAGCGGCGGGCGTGCAGGCGCCGCTGGAGGTCCAGCTCGTGCCGGTCGGGGCGCCGGGCGGCGGCGATGCCGTACTCCTCGACGGCGCCGCAGAGCACCGCGGCGCGCACCGCGTCCAGCGACACCGGCGGGCCGTGCCCGGCGAGCGTCGGCTGCGGGCCGGCCGCCAGGTGGGCGGCGCCGGACGCGACGTCGGAGACGTGCACGGCGACCTGGACGAGCTCGGCGTGGCGGGTGCGCATGCGGGCGGTGGCGATGGTCCCGTCCCCGAGCGCGGCGGCCGGGGGCCCGAGGGTGGCGACGGCCGCGGCCACGAGCGCGTCGAGCGGGGGCCGCGCGTCGCGCGGGGCGGCGGGGCGCACCAGGGAGAACAGCAGGGTGCCGGGGCCGGTGTGGACGGCGCCGCCGCCGCTGCCCCGGCGCACCACGGGGACGCCGTCGCGGGCGCAGGCGGCGAGGTCGACGGCGCGCGTCAGGTTCTGGAAGCGGCCGATGAGCACGCTGGGCGCGTTCTGCCAGACCCGCAGCAGCGGGCCCGTCCCGGCCCGGTCCCAGGCGCCGCGGCCCGGCGGCGCCGCGGCCGAGCGCAGCAGCGCCTCGTCCAGGGCCAGGTTCCAGGCCGGGTCGGCGCCGTCCTCGACGATCACTGTCAGCATGCGCGGCTCTCCCCCCGCGCCGGGTCCTCCGCGGTAAGGCCCGGCGGTTCCGTCATACCTCCGGGGTCCGGCGCCGCGACCGGTGGTCCGCCCAGATCGCCGGCGCCGAGTTTTCAGATGGTGACACGCCGCGGCGGAACGCCTGCTCGGAGGGGTCGCCGGTCGCGGGCGCGCCGGGCCGCCGCGGGGCGGCCGGGCGGGACGGCCTCACCGATTCGCGCACGCGCGGCCACGGAAAGTGATCCAATGGTGCCAGTATGGACGGGACTCCGAAGCCGACCCTCATCGCCTCGGTACAGCGCGCGCTGCGCCTGATGGAGATCGTGGCGGCGCACCCGAACGGCGCGCCCGCCAAGCAGATCTCCCGCGAGGCCGGGCTGCCGCTCGCCACCACCTACCACCTGCTCCGCACGCTCGGCCACGAGGGCTACGCGATGCGCCTGTCGGACGGCGCGTGGGTGCTCGGGCCGCAGGTGGAGAGCCTGCACGGGCAGAGCCGGGCGCAGCAGCTGCTGGCGCGCATCCGCCCGACGCTCGTCGCGCTCCGCGACGAGCTCGGCGTCGCGTCCTACTTCGGCGTGCACGAGGACGACCAGATCCGCATCATCGACGTGGCGGACGGGCCGCGCACCCCGCGCGTGGACACCTGGGTCGGCTTCGACGACGCCGCGCACGCCACCGCGATCGGCAAGTGCATCCTCGCGCAGATGGACGCCGACACCCGCCGCGAGTACCTGCTCCAGCACCCGCTGGTCGACCTCACCCCGCACACCATCACCGAGCAGCGCCGGCTGTTCCACCTGCTGGACGCCTCCCCGCACCTGTCGCTCGACCACGAGGAGTACACCCTCGGCACGGGCTGCGCGGCGGTGCCGGTGACCGACGCGACGGGCAGCGTGCTCGGCGCGCTCGCGATCTCCTGCCGGTCCGCCAAGCTGCCCAAGATCGAGGCGGAGGCGGACCGGATGAAGGCGACCGCGGCCCGCATCCAGCGCACCCTCGCGCTCACCGCCACCTGAGCGGCGGGCGCCCGTCAGGCCGCCGCGGCGAGCTCGGCGCGCAGCCGGTCGACGCCCGTGAAGCGCAGGGCCCGGATGCCGAGGGCGCGCGCGGCGTCGATGTTGTCGGCGCGGTCGTCGACGAACGTCACCTCGCCCGGCTGCGCGCCGAGGCGCTCGCAGAGCCGCCGGTAGATGCGCGGGTCGGGTTTGGCGAGCCCGAGGTCGGCGCTGAACACCCGGTGCCGGAACACCGACGCCCAGGGCGCGGCGTCCACCCGGCGGGCCAACTCGGCGGGGGCGTTGGACAGCAGCGCGAGGTCGGCGCCGCCCGCGGCGAGCTCCTCCAGCAGGGCCAGCGTCCCGGGGTTGAGGTGGGACCAGGCGCGCAGGTCCAGCTCGACGAGGACGGCGACGAGGTCGTCGTCCAGGGCGCGGCCGATGCGGCCGAACACCCCGGCCCAGAACTCCGCCGCGGTGACGGCGCCCTCGTCGTAGGGGCGGCGCCCGGCCCAGTAGGCGGGCCAGAAGGCGTCCGCGGGCGCCCCGGCGGCCTCGCGGAGCAGCACGCCGGCGCCCTCGGGCGGGGCGAGGCTGATGACCTCGCCGTAGTCGAACACGATCCAGCCCATGACGCTCCCCGGAGGCTCGGCGACCTTTCGTTGACTTTCTAACACAGAATCTGTTCAAATGAACATATGGAAAGTTCGGAACGTCAGCTGGCGCTCATCGAGCGGTTCCGCACCGCCGAGCACGTCACGGTCGCCGAGCTCGCCGAGCTGACCGGCTCGTCGGAGATGACGATCCGCCGCGACCTCGACCAGCTCGCCGCGCGCGGCGTGGTCCGCCGGGTCCGCGGCGGCGCCGTCAGCCTGCTGCTGCGCGGCGAGGCGCCCCCGTACGCGGTGCGCGCGCACGAGAACGCCGAGGTCAAGGCGCGGCTCGCCGCCGAGGTCGCCGGGCTGCTCGCCGACGGCGAGGCCGTCGTCCTCGACAGCGGCACGACGACGCTCGCCGTCGCGCGCGCGCTGGCGGGCCGGCGCCTCACCGTCGTCCCCCTCGACCTGCACGCGGCGATGGCGCTCGCGGACGCGCCGGAGGTGCGGCTGCTGCTGCCGGGCGGCCTCGCCACGCCGGGCTCGCTCTACCTGACCGGCCCGCTCACCGAGAACGCGCTCCGCTCGCTGCGCGTCGACACCGCCGTGATCGGGGTGTGCGGCCTGGACGCCGAGTACGGCCTCACCGCGCACGACCTGCACGAGGTGCCGGCGAAGCGGGCCGCGATCGCGGCGGCGCGGCGGACGATCGCGGTCTGCGAGGGCGGCAAGCTGGCCCGCGCGGGGCTCGGCGTCGTCTGCCCGGCGACCGACCTGGACGCCGTCGTCACCGACGCGAGCGCGCCACCGGAGATCGTCGCCGCGCTGCAGAGCGCCGGCGTCGCCGTCCGGATCGTCTAGCGCCCGGCCCGCGTCCGGCCGGGCTCAGCGGCCCTTGAAGTCCGGTTCGCGGCGCTCCAGGAACGCGGTGATGCCCTCCTTGGCGTCCTCGGTGGCGGCGAGCGCGACCAGCTCGCCGAGCAGGTGCTCGACCTGGTCCTCCAGCGGCCGGCCCTCGATCGCGAAGAACGCCCGCCGGCCGCGGCGCAGCCCGAGCGGGCTCTTGGCGGCGATCGCGCGGGCGAGCGCGTCCACCCGGGCGTCCAGGTCGGCGCGCGGGACGACCTCGCTGACCAGGCCGATCTCGTACCCTTCGGCGGCGCTGATCCGCTCGCCGGTGTAGTAGAGCCGGAAGGCGTGCTTGGGCGCCGTGTTCCGGTTGATCACCGCCATGATCATCATGGGCCAGAGCCCGACGTTCACCTCCGGCGTCGCGAGCGTGACGTCGTCGGCGGCGACCACCACGTCGCAGGACGCGGCGAGGCCGAGGCCGCCCGCGACGGCGTGCCCGGCGAGCCGCGCGATCACCGGCTTGCCGAGCTTCGGGATCGCGGTGAACAGCCGGAACGGGGCGCTCTCGCGGATCGCGCTCCCGTCGGTGACCGACCCGCCGGCGGCCTGCTTGGCGCCGAGGCCGCCGAGGTCGGCGCCCGCGCAGAACGCCCGGTCGCCCGCGCCGGTCAGCACGATGACGCGGACCGCGTCGTCCACGTCGGCCTTGGCGAGCGCGTCGAGGAGCTCGGCCGTCATGGCGTCGCTCAGCGCGTTGCGCGCCTCGGGGCGGTTCAGGGTGATCCGGGCGACCCGGTCGCGCACCTCGAACAGGATCGTGTCGTACATGGGCCTCCTCGGACGCGGAACGGGCGGGACCCCGCCAGGAGGTCCCGCCCGCCGATCGTACGGGTGACGCTAGACGCGCTCGATGATGGTGGCGTTGGCCTGGCCGCCGCCCTCGCACATCGTCTGCAGGCCGTAGCGGCCGCCGGTGCGCTCCAGCTCGTGCAGCAGCTTGGTCATCAGGATGCCGCCGGTCGCCCCGAGGGGGTGGCCGAGGGCGATCGCGCCGCCGTTGGGGTTGGTCTTCTCCAGCGCGGCGCCGGTGTCGTGCGCCCAGGCGAGCGGGACGGGGGCGAACGCCTCGTTGACCTCGAACACGTCGATGTCGTTGATCTTCAGGCCGCTGCGCGACAGCGCCTTCTCGGTCGCCGGGATGGGGCCGGTCAGCATGTAGACCGGGTCCGAGCCGGTGACGGCGAGGGTGTGGATGCGGGCGCGGGGGGTGAGGCCGTAGCGGTTCACCGCGTCCTCGGAGGCGATCATGACGGCGGAGGCGCCGATGGAGATCTGCGAGGCGACGGCGGCGGTGATGACGCCGCCCTCGCGGAGCAGCTTCAGCCCCGCCATCTTCTCCAGGGTGGTGTCGGGGCGGGCGCCCTCGTCCTTGGCCAGCCCGGCGATCGGGGCGATCTCGCGGTCGAAGTAGCCGGCCTCGATGGCCTTGCCCGCGCGCTGGTGGCTCTCCAGCGCGAACCGCTCCAGGTCCTCGCGGGTGTAGCCCCACTTCTCGGCCATGAGCTCGGCGCCGCGGAACTGGGAGATCTCCTGCATGCCGTAGCGGCCGGCCCAGCCCTCGCCGTAGGGGAAGTCCAGGCCCTGCACGATGCTGGCGCCCATCGGCACCTTGGCCATCTGCTCGACGCCGGCGGCGACGACCAGGTCCTGGGTGCCCGACAGCACGCCCTGCGCGGCGAAGTGGATCGCCTGCTGGGACGAGCCGCACTGGCGGTCGATGGTGACGCCCGGCACCGACTCGGGGAGCCCGGCCGACAGCCAGGCGGTGCGCGCGATGTCCAGGGCCTGCGGCCCCACCTGCATCACGCAGCCCATGATCACGTCTTCCACGGCGGACGGGTCCGCCCCGGTCCGGTCCACGAGCTCCTTGAGCACGTGCGCGCCGAGGTCGGCGGGGTGCACGTCCTTCAGGGCGCCCTTGCGGGTACCGACGGGGGTACGGACCGCGCCGACGATGTACGCCTCGGCCACTGCGCCTCCAAAAGCTGGGGTACGGGTTCCGTCCCGAAACCGAGTGGGATTCGGTTAGTCAGTATGAGATTACATCCCCCGGGACGCAACGCCCGCTGTGACCTCGATCCCACCCCGCCCCGACGGCGGCGCGGCCGATACTACTCGCCGGTAGGCCCGCTTGGGGAGTGCACCTCCCGCCCCTCGGCGTCGTCGCCGAGGGTGTCGCGGGCCAGCTCCCGCAGCAGCGCGGTGAGCTCGGGCTTCTCCTCCGGCGACCAGCCGTCCAGGTGCGCGGCGAGGCCCTGCTCGCGGGCGGAGACGAGCCGGTCGGCGGCCTTCGTGCCCGTCCGGGTCACCGTCAGCGCGCCGTTGTCGCGGACCACGTACCCCTCGTCCACGAGCCGGTCGACGAACGGCCGGCCCTGCTCGACCGGGACGCCCGCGCGGTCGGCGAGCTCCTGCCCCGACACCGTGCCGTCCCGGGCGATCCGGCAGAGCGCCCACATGCTGCCGGCCGGCAGCGCGATCCCCGACAGCGCGCCGAGCCGCGCGTAGACCTCCTTGGCGCCGGGGTCGCGGCGCATCAGCTCCGACAGGGCGCGCTCGATCTCGCGCCGCGACGAGCGCGCCGACGCGCCGCCGAGGCCCTCGCCGTAGTCGGTGGCCTGCGCCGTCGCGCGGAGCGGCACCTCCCGCAGGAACCAGGTCAGCACGCAGGCGACGAGCGCGATCGGCACCGCCCACTTGAACACCGTCTGGATCGACGCGGCGTAGGCGTGCAGGAAGTCCTGCTGGACGACCGCCGGCAGCTTCTTGATGACGTCGGGGTTGCCCTGCGCGGCCGTCGCGTCGAACCCGCGGGGCAGCTCGCCGCGCCGCGCGAGGTCGGTCATCTCGGTCGCGAGCCGGCTGGCGAACACGCTGCCGAAGACGGCGACGCCGAACGAGCCGCCGATCTGCCGGAAGAAGGTGACGCCCGAGGTCGCCGCGCCGAGGTCGGCGTAGGGCACCTGGTTCTGCACCGCGATCACCAGCACCTGCATGACGAGGCCGAGGCCGAAGCCGAGCAGCGCGAACCGCAGGCTCATCGACCAGGTGCTGGAGTGCTCGTCCATCCGCGACAGCAGGAACATCGCGAGCGCGACGATCGGGGTGCCGACCACCGGATAGATCTTGTACCGGCCGGTGCGCGAGATGAGCTGCCCGGAGCCGATCGAGGCGACCAGCAGGCCGATCATCATCGGCAGCAGGTGCACGCCCGACAGCGTCGGGCTGACGCCGTGCACCACCTGCAGGAAGATCGGCAGGAAGGTCAGCGCGCCGAACATCGCGAAGCCGATGACGAAGCCGATCGCCGAGCAGAGCGAGAACACCCGGTCCTTGAACAGGTGCAGCGGCAGGACCGGCTCGGCCGCCCGGTGCTCGGCCCAGATCCAGGCGGCGATGAGCACCAGCGCCGCCGCGCCGAGACCGATGATCTGCGGCGAGATCCAGTCGTACTCGGTGCCGCCCCAGGTCGTCATCAGCACGAGCGCCACCGACCAGCCGACGATGAGCAGCGTGCCGAGGTAGTCGATCCGGTGCTGGTGCCGCTCGCCCGGGGTGCGCAGCACGAGCGCGATCGCGATGAGCGCGAGGACGCCGACCGGCAGGTTGATGTAGAAGACCCAGTGCCAGGACAGGTTGTCCACGAACCAGCCGCCGAGCAGCGGCCCGCACACGCTGGACACGCCGAACACCGCGCCGAACAGGCCCTGGTAGCGGCCCCGGTCGCGGGGCGGGACGACGTCGCCGACGATCGCGACCACCAGCACCATCAGGCCGCCGCCGCCGAGCCCCTGGATCGCCCGGAACGCGATGAGCTGCCCCATCGAGCCCGACAGCCCGCAGAGCGCCGACCCGACCAGGAAGATCACGATGGAGGTCTGGAACAGCCGCTTGCGGCCGTACTGGTCGCCGAGCTTGCCCCACAGCGGGGTGGAGGCGGTGGACGACAGCAGGTAGGCGGTGACGACCCACGACAGGTGGTTCAGCCCGCCGAGATCGCTGACGATGGTGGGCAGCGCGGTGGACACGATGGTCTGGTCCAGCGCCGCCAGCAGCATCGCCAGCATCAGCGAGCCGAGGATCACCGCGAGGTTCCTGCCGTGCGGCATCTCCCTCTCGCGCTGGGCCGAAACGTCAGCCGTCATACCGCCCCCCATGGCAGAATCCCCCGGTCACGGGAGAGGCCTACCCATCCGGCCCGCGAAGATCACGTGCCGGCCGGGACGTCCTGCGGCGGCGTCCTGCCGGGGGCGGCCGTCATTTCACCAGGTCGCGCCCCACCTTCGCCGCGCCGAGCGCGGTCGCGCCGCCCGACACCGCGACGGCGGCGGCCGTCGCCCAGAGCGGCACCGCGCCGCGCGACTTCGCGCCGCTGACGGTGTCCAGCGCGTCCACCGCGAGGCCGAGCCGCGCCCACAGGTCGCGGGCGCGGCCGCGCGCCAGCAGGTAGCCGCCGCCGAGCGCCAGCTCGCGGGCGGCGAACGCCCTGGTGATGTAGTCGCGGCCGCCGTCGCCGGCGCCGAGGCCGAGCAGCCTGCCGGTGAGCCCGGGGGCGGCGAAGGCGACGGCGCCGAGCGCGACGCGGCCGAGGGCCAGGTTCTGCATGAGGGCGTCCAGCGTGTCGACGCCGTTCTCTTCCTTCACATCTGCCACATCCGGGAGGCTACCGGCCGCACCCCGGCGCCCGGCGGCCGGGTAAGCCGCTCCTTACCCGGCTAGGCTGGGGGCGGCGGCCCGTCCCCGGACCTGAAGGTGACCATGGAAGGCATCATCGCGCTCGTCGTGGTCGCGCTCCTCGCGGCCTTCTGCATCCGCTGGGCGATGATCCGGATGCACCTGAACCCGCCGGCCCGCAACGCGATCCTGGTGGTGTTCGTCCTCGTCGTGCTCGCCCTGTGGGGGCAGCACCTGAACGGCTGATTTCCGCTGCCGCCGGCGAACCTTTCGGCTCCGCCGTGAGTCATACCCGGTGAAACCGGCTTCCCTTCTTTTCCCCGCTCCCTGATCCGGCGTCCGGTGCGAGCGGCGACCCCGCCCGGTGAGGCCGACCGATCGTAGGGAGATGCGACGTGCCTCAGCCGGCCACCACGACCGAGCAGCCCGGCAGGGGGGCGGTCGCGCCGCACCTGCAGCGGCTGCTCGACTTCGCCGAACCGGCGCGCGGCGACGTGTGCCTGGACGTGGCGCGCGGCCACGGCCCGATGCCGGCCGCGCTCGCGCCGCGCGTCCGGCACGTCAGCGCGGTCGACGCGGTGCCGCCGGCGCCGGTGCGGCGCGCACGCGAGCGGTCCCGCACCGTGGAGTTCGGCACCGGGCCGGTCCGCATCGCCGGCGACGGCGACCTCGCCGCGCGGCGCGTCCCGGCCGCCCGGCCGCAGCCGCGCCCCGAGCGGGCCGACCCCGAGGGCGTCACGGTGCGCGCCGAGGCGACCCGGCTGCCCTACCGCGACGGCGCGTTCTCGCTGGTCACCGCCCGGTTCTCGCTGTACACGCTGGGCGAGCCGCGGCGCGTCGTGCGCGAGCTGCTGCGCGTCTGCGGGCCGGGCGGGCGGCTCGTCGTCGCCGACCTCGTCCGCCCCAACCTGGCGGGACCGGGCCGCGAGCGGCTGGAGCGGCTCCGCGACCCCGACCACCGCGGCACCCCGTCGCTCGCCGCGCTCACCGACCTCATCACCGGGGCGGGCGCGACGGTGCGGCGGATGGACGTGTTCACCGTGGAGCGGCCCATCGAACCGTGGCTCGCCGGCGCGCACAGCGCCCGCGCCGCCGAGCGGATCCGCGACGAGCTGATGGACGAGATCGACGGCGGCCCGGCGACCGGCGCGCGGCCGCGGCTGATCGGCGGCGAGCTCTGGTTCACCCAGTCCTGGGCGCACGTCGCCGCCGAGCCCGTCCAGCCCGTCCAGCCGGCCTAGTCGAGCGGGATCTCGAACCAGACGGCCTTGCCGTCGCTGGTCGGGCGGGCGCCCCACCGGCTGGCGAGCTGGTCGACCAGGTACAGGCCGCGGCCGCCCTCGTCGGTCTCGCCGGCGCTGCGGATGCGCGGCAGCCGCATGTCGGTGTCGAACACCTCGACCCAGACGGCGTCCGCGCCGCGCCGCAGCCGGAGCCGGAACTCCTTGGACCGCGGCTCGCGGCGGCCGAGCTGCTCGGCGAGGTCGGTGGTGAGGCCCCAGTCGTCCTCGTCGAACGGGTCGCCGCCGAACTGGCCGGGGCCGCCGCCGTCCAGCACCAGCTCGCGGCGCGGCGCCGGCGTCGTCGCGGCGTGCAGCACGACGTTGGTGACGACCTCCGACACCAGCAGGCAGGCGAGCTCGGCCCGCTCCTCGGCCATGCCCCAGGACGCGAACGCGTCCGAGGCGAGCCGCCGCGCCTCCGACACCATGATCGGCTCGGCCGGGTAGCTGCGCTCGGTGACGGCGAGCTCCTCGGGCGCGGTGCGGATCACCACGATCGCCACGTCGTCGTTGACGTCGCCGGGCACCGCGTCGTAGGCGGCGTTGGCGATCGCCTCGACGCCCTGCCGGGACACCGCGGCGACCGCGGACCGCACCATCTCGCGGGCCTGCTCGCGCGAGTAGTAGGCGCCGTCCTCGCGGGGCCGCCGGTCGACGAGCCCGTCGGTGTACAGCACCAGGGTGGTGCCGGGCTTCAGCTCGGCCGACTCCTCGGTGAACAGGATCTCGCCGCCCATGCCGGGGCCGCGGACGCCGAGCATGACGCCCTCGCTGCCGAACTCCAGCTCCGACACCACGCCGTCCTGGACGAGCAGCGGCGGGTCGTGGCCGGCGTTGGCGAACTCCAGGACGCGCGACCAGGCGTCGTAGACGAAGTAGGTGCACGACACCAGCGGCGGGCGGACGAGGTCGTCGCTGTTCCAGCCCGACCGCATCCGCTCGGGGCGCGTCATCGTGCGCACCCACTCGTCGAGCTTGCGCAGGATGTCGGCGGGCGGCTTGTCGTCCTGGGCGAAGGCGCGGAGCGCGGCGCGCAGCTGCCCCATGACGGCGGCGGCGCGGGCGCCGCGTCCCTCGACGTCGCCGATGACGAGGCCGACGCGGCCCGCCGACAGCGGGATGACGTCGTACCAGTCGCCGCCGACCTGGGTCTGGATGCCGTGCCCGTGCGACTCCAGCGGCCGGGCCGGCTCGTACCGCCAGGCGATCTGCAGGCCGTCCAGGCGGGGCGGGGAGTCGGCGGGCAGCAGGTGCTTCTGGAAGGCGAGCGCGGTCTCGCGCTCCTCCTCGAACAGCAGCGCGTTGTCGACCGACAGGGCGACGCGGCTGGCGATGGCGCCGAGCAGGTCGCGGTCGAAGCCGTCGTAGTGGGGGTCGACGCGCTTGGTGAGGTTGGACAGGGCGAGGCTCATCACGCCGAGCAGCTCGCCGCGCACCAGCAGCGGCGCGGAGATCACCGAGGTGACGCCCATCGCGTCGCCGAGCCGCTGCGACGGCTCGGTGGGCGCGGCGAAGCGGTGCTGGAGCATGTCCTCGACCAGGACGGCGTCGCGGCGCGCCATCGCCTTGGCGCTGAAGTGGCCGGGCGGGTAGGACACCGCCTCGCCGACCTCGGCCCAGGTGCCCGGCGGCGGCGTCCACCCGCCGGCGTGCCGCGACACCCGGCGGAACAGCCGGTCGCCGGAGAACAGGTCGATGAAGCAGTGGTCGGCGAACTGCGGGACGAGGGTGTCGGCGACGCGGCGGAGCGTGGACTCCAGCTCCAGCGACCCGGCGAGCCGCTCCCCGATGCGCTCCAGCAGGCCGTAGCGGTCCTGCTCGCGCTGGTTGGAGCGGAGCGCCTCCCGCGCGAAGATCACGATGCCGTCGACGGCGCCGGACGGGTGCCGCAGCGGCACCGCGTGCGCCCGCGTGTAGACGGTGGAGCCGTCGGCGCGCAGGTTGCAGAAGGTGCCCTCCCACACGCCGCCCTTCAGGACGTGCTTGGCGAGCTCGGTGGCCTGCTCGTGGTCCTCCTCGGCGATGCCGAGCGACAGCACCGAGTGGCCGATGAGCTCGTCGCCGCCGAACCCGAAGAGCTGGCGCGCGAAGGCGTTGCCGTAGATGACGTTGCTGAAGCGGTCGCAGACGACGACCGCCATCTCCATCTGGTTGAGGACGGTCTCGGGCGGCAGGTGCGCCTCGTAAGGCGTCTCCCCCCAGCGCTTCATGTGCCCATCCCGGTTACCGTCGCGTTCCTCGCCCGCCGCTGCCGTGATCCTCGCTCACCCGGAGGGGCGAGCGCCACTGTCGTATTGAACGACGTCCCGGGGGCCCGGAAGCGCCGGAACGGCGGAACGCTGTGGAGATCTTCGGTAATGACCGCACGGCACGGACCGCCCACCGGCCCACCATAAGGGACGAAGGCGGGCAGGCCATAGCCGCCCGCGGCGCCGGATCGGGTCCGCCCCGCCCGGCCGCCGCGGCCGTCCACGCCCCGCTCCGCCGTCGCGTCCCCTAACGCCGGCTGACGAAGACGTGCTCGGCTATGGTGCTCGGCAGCTCGGTGTCCGGCACGCCGGCCTCGTCGTCGCAGGTGACCCGGACGCCGTCGTCGGTGGCGCGGAGCGTCACCTCGCGGCCGGGCTGCACGCCGATCTGCTTCAGCCGCAGCATGAGGTCGCTGTCGCTCTGCACCTGCTCGCTGATGCGGCGGATGACGACGGGCGCGCCCGCCGCCGACGCCACCGTGCTCATCAGCGCGATCGGGACGCCGGCCGCCTCGTCGTCGTGGCCGCCGAGCTCGGCGAGGCCGGGGATCGGGTTGCCGTGCGGGCAGGCCGTCGGGTTGTCCAGCAGCGCGACGAGGCGCCGCTCGACCTCCTCGGACATGACGTGCTCCCAGCGGCAGGCCTCGATGTGCACGTCCTCCCAGGGCATGCCGATCACGTTGACCAGCAGGCACTCGGCGAGGCGGTGCTTGCGCATGACGCTGACGGCCAGCCGGCGGCCGGAGTCGGTCAGTTCCAGGTGCCGGTCGCCCTCGACCCGCAGCAGCCCGTCGCGCTCCATCCGCGCCACCGTCTGGCTGACCGTCGGGCCGCTCTGCGAGAGCCGCTCGGCGATGCGCGCGCGGAGGGGGACGATCCCCTCCTCCTCGAGCTCGAAGACCGTACGGAGATACATCTCCGTGGTGTCGATCAGGCCGTGTGAGGTCACAGGCTCCCTCCAGTCTCGTGGCCTCGAGTCTACTTGCTCCGCACTCCCTCGAACGGTTCGCGCGGGCATCCCCGTGGTGGGGGAATCGGGACAACGCCGGAACCGGCCGGGTTGTTCCCGTTCGGTCACGCTCCGGGGCCGCCCGCCGCCGGTTCGGCGGTCCCGGCCGCCGTCCGGGTGTCGTAGCGCAGCAGGGCGGGCGCGGCGAGGGCGGCCACGACGACCAGGACGGCGCAGGCCACGCCGCCGCCGACCCAGGACGCGGTGGCGCCGACGGCCGTGGCGGTGACGCCGGCGCGCAGGTCGCCGAGGCGGGGGCCGCCCGCGACGACGACGGTGAACACGCCTTGCAACCGGCCGCGCATCTCGTCGGGTGCGTAGGTCTGCAGCATCGTCTGCCGGAACACCGCCGAGATCAGGTCGGCGGCGCCGCCGACCGCGAGCAGCGCGACGGCGAGCCAGAGCGAGTGGGCGAGGCCGGCGGCGGCGACCGCGAGGCCCCAGGCGACGATGGCGGCGACGAGCGCGACGCCCTGGCGGTGCACCCGGCCGATCCAGCCCGACATGAGGCCGCCGAGCACCGAGCCGATGGCGATCGAGGCGAACAGCCAGCCGACGGCGTGCGCGCCGCCGAACCGCTCGTCGGCGACCTCGGGGAACAGCGCGCGGGGCATCGCGACGCCCATCGCGATGATGTCCACCACGAACGACATCATCAGGACCGGCTGGGTGCCGAGGTAGCGCAGGCCGTCCCAGACCGAGCGGAGGCCGGGCGCGGCGGCGGGGACGTCGCCGAGCGGCGGCAGGTCGGGCAGCCGGAGCGCGGCGTACAGGCCGACAGTGAACAGCACCGCGTCCAGGCCGTAGGCGAGGGAGTAGTGCCCGGTGCCGATGACCAGGCCCGCGAGCAGCGGCCCGGCGAGCATCCCGACCTGGCTGGCGGTGAAGTTCAGGGTGGTCGCCGCGGCCACCTCCTCCTTGGGGAACAGCCGCGGCACGATCGCGCTGCGCGTCGGCGAGGACACCGCGAACCCGACCGACTGGACCCCCACCACCGCCATGAGCAGCAGCAGGCTGTCCAGGCCGAGCAGCGCCTGCACCAGGAGCAGCAGCGTGGACGCCCAGGTGATCAGCGAGGAGGCGAGCAGCAGCTTCCGGCGGTCCATGTGGTCGGCGACGGCGCCGCCCCACAGCCCGAACACGATGAGCGGGACGAGGCTGACGATGCCGAGCGCGCCGACCCAGGCCGAGGAGTGAGAGATGTCATAGACCTGGACCGGCACCGCGACGGACGTCACCTGGAAGCCGACGAACGACACGCCCTGCCCGATCCACAGGCGCCGGAAGGGAGCGTTCCGGAGCGGGTCGGTGTCGATGGCGAAGCGGCGCAGGCCCCGCTTGCGGGGCGGTTCGGGCAGGACGGTGGGGGCGTCGAGCGGGCTCGCCTCGGCGAGCGCCTCCTCCTCGGGCGTCGGCTCGGAGCCGGCGGGGGGTCGTTTCTCCAGTGTCACGGGGACAGTCTGACCATCCGCCAGGAGTGCTCCTCCCCCGCCTCCCCCTCGCGCTCGTAGCGGAGCCGGTCGTGCAGCCGGTTCGGGCGGCCCTGCCAGAACTCCACGGCCGCGGGCACGACGCGGTAGCCGCCCCAGAAGTCCGGCAGCGGGACGGCGTCGGCGTCGTCGCCCTCCGCGGGCGCGGGCCAGCGCGCCTCCAGCTCGGCGTAGCGGTCGGCGAGGTAGGCGTCGTCGGGGATGACGCCGGACTGGTGCTCGCTGGTCCAGGCGCCGATCCGCGACCCGTAGGGCCGCGTCCGGAAGTAGTCGGCCGACTCCTCGCGCGACAGCCGCTCCACCCGGCCGGTCACCCGGACCTGCCGGCGGACGGCGTGCCAGGGGAACACCAGCGCGGCGCGCGGGTTGGCGTCCAGCTCGCGCCCCTTGGCGGAGGTGTAGTTGGTGAAGAACTCGAAACCGGCGGCGCCGTAGCCCTTCAGCAGGACGGTGCGGGCGTCGGGGACGCCGTCGGCGGTGGCCGTGGCGAGCACCATCGCGTTCGGCTCGGGCAGGTCGGCGGCGGCCACGTCGGCGAACCAGGCGGCGAACAGGGTGAGCGGCTCGGCGGGGACGGCCTGCTCGCGCAGCCGGGCCCCCTCGTAAGATCTGCGGAGCCGTGCGGGGTCGGGCGTCGAGTGATCCACGGCGTCATACCTTCCCACCTGGCCTTCGGCCATCGCACCGGGGCCGGGGTACTCGTCGGTAGGGCGGACAGGGTTCAATGGCACGGCACCGCCTTATCACTTCATGGGGACGAAAGGCAGGACGACACATGTCCGACTTCAAACCTGGTCTGGAGGGCGTGGTCGCCTTCGAGACGGAGATCGCCGAACCGGACAAGGAGGGCGGCGCGCTCCGCTACCGGGGCGTCGACATCGAGGAACTGGTCGGCCGCGTGTCCTTCGGCGACGCCTGGGGCCTGCTGGTGGACGACTCCTTCGCCCCGGGCCTCGCCGCGGCCGAGCCGCACCTGCTGCCGGTCACCTCCGGCGACGTGCGGGTGGACGTGCAGGCCGCGCTGCCGACGCTGGCGCCCGCCTACGGGATGCGCCCGCTGCTCGACATCGACGACGAGACGGCGCGCGCCGACCTCGCCCGCACCTCGGTGACCGCCCTGTCGTTCGTGGCGCAGTCCGCGCGCGGCGTCGGCGTCCCGCTCGTCCCGCAGTCCCGCGTCGACGAGGGCAAGACGATCACCGAGCAGTTCATGATCCGCTGGCGCGGCGAGCCGGACCCCAAGCACGTCCAGGCCATCGACGCCTACTGGGTCTCGGCCGCCGAGCACGGCCTGAACGCCTCCACCTTCACCGCCCGCGTCATCGCCTCCACCGGCGCCGACGTGCCGGCGTCCATCTCCGGCGCCATCGGCGCGATGTCCGGCCCGCTGCACGGCGGCGCCCCGGCCCGCGTCCTGCCGATGATCGACGACGTGGAGAAGTCCGGCGACGCCCGCAAGGTCGTCACCGACATCCTCGACGGCGGCGGCCGGCTCATGGGCTTCGGCCACCGCGTCTACCGCGCCGAGGACCCGCGCGCCCGCGTGCTCCGCCGCACCGCCAAGGAGCTGAACGCGCCGCGCTTCGAGGCCGCCAAGTCGCTGGAGGACGCCGCCCTCGCCGTCCTGCGCGAGCGCCGCCCCGACCGCGCGATCGAGACCAACGTCGAGTTCTGGGCCGCGGTCATCCTGGACTTCGCCGAGGTCCCGACCGCGATGATGCCGGCCATGTTCACCTGCGGGCGCACCGCCGGCTGGGCCGCGCACATCCTGGAGCAGAAGCGCACCGGGCGCCTCGTCCGGCCGTCCGCCCGCTACACCGGGCCGGGCACCCGCTCGATCGACGACGTGACCGGTTCCGCGGAGGCCCTCAAGCGTTACGCCGGCTGACGCGCCGGTCCCTCCCGCGCAACGCTGAGGCCCCCGGGACGCCCGGGGGCCTTTTCGTCGCCCTCGGTCAGCCCTTCGGGCACCGCTCGCGGTGCGCGACCTCCGAGGTCAGCCGCCCGCAGACGGTCACCATCCGCACCTTCCCGTCCGGCTGGACCGTCGCCAGCAGCACCGCCTTGTCGGGGACGGCGTGGCCGGTCGCGCGCGGCCCGAACACCAGCGGCCCGGACGCGCCCTGCGCCCTGGCGCCGCCGCCGGGCTCGGTCAGCTCCGACAGCACCGCGGCCGCCGACGGCAGGCTGCGCTGCTCCCCGTAGATCCGCTGCGCGGTGCTCATCAGCGCGCTCGCCGCGTCGTAGCCGAGCGCCGAGTGCGCCTGCGACGGCCGCTCGTTCGCCGGGGCGTCCTTGCCGACCAGGTCGTCGACCAGCGGCCCGAACGAGGTGTAGAACACCTGCAGCGGGCTGGCGCCGACCCACTCGGGCGTCCATGCCTCGCGCGCGGCGAGCGGGGTGTAGAACAGCCGGATCGAGGCGGTGCTGCCGATGTCGGCGGCGTTGTCGCTGACGTACTTGGTGACCTCGTCGCCGGCGAGGACGACGCGGGTGCCGTGGCAGTCGGTGTTGGCGAGCCGGTCGACGAACAGCCGGAACTCGTCGGACCGGCCCGCGTAGTAGAAGATCCGGCCGGCGTCCTGGCACGCCTGCTGGACGCGGGCCGGCACCTGGCTCGGGTCGTTGTAGGGCAGCATCGTCACCGAGCCGCGCGGCAGGCCCTTGCCGAAGTAGTCGGCGAAGTCCCTGGCCAGGTCGGTGCTGTACAGGTCGTCGTTGCTGGTGTCGTAGAACACGTCGGCGCCCTTGGCGGGCGGGCCGGTCTCCCCGTCGCGCGCCCAGAACGCGGCGTGCTCGGCGAGGCGGGAGTTCGGCGGGGCGAGCCGGAAGTAGTACGGCGAGAAGTCGCCGCCGGCCCGCGCCGCATCGTCGATCTTGCCGGTGTCGTCGTAGGTGTTGGTGGTGCCGACCATCGGCAGCGCCGACTTCGACAGCTCGGCGATGGCCTCGCTCGTCTGCCGGCGGCTCTGCCCGAACCCGACCACCCCGACGATCCGCGGGTCGTGCGCGGCCTCCGTGCGGATCCGCTCGGCGACCTCGGCGGCGTATCGGAACCGGCTGCCGGCGTTGGCGAGCACCACCCGCACGTGCGGCAGCCCGCTCGTGGCGTTGTTCCGCTGCTGGGCGAGGGCGACGCCGACGAGCTCGCCGTGCACGTCCGACTGCAGGTCGTTCTGCGGGTTGCGGGTCGTCGGGTCTACCGACATCGCGCCGAGGTAGACGATCGTCACGTAGGGGCGGCCGGAGTCCAGCACCGCGTCGTTCAGCTTCTCGATCCGCCGCTCGGTGGCGGCGAGCCGCCCGGCGAACACGTAGGACCCGTCCGTCAGCCCGACGCACTCGCGGTCGCCGGCCCGCCACACGCTGAACGGCGCGCAGTACCGCACCGCCTGGAACGAGATCACCGCGACGGACGCGGCGACGACCGCGCCCATCGCGATCCACGGCATCGCCGGGTGCGTCGCCCACGGGCGGCGCCGGCCCCGGTAGGGCGGCTCGGTCGACGAGCCGTCGCCGTCCGTCGCGTCGACCAGGAAGGCGCGGGTCGGCCCGAGGACGTTCGCGCGGCGCCGGTCCGCGCGGCTCCGCTCCCAGAACGGCGGGGCCGCGCCCGGCCGGGCGAGCCGGTCGAGCCCGATCATCTCGGCGCTCGCGACGGGCGTCCGCACGAGGCCCGCCAGCTCGGCGGCGTCGCTCGCGGACGCGCACCCGACCGCGATGACCAGGGGGTCGAAGCGCGGCTCCGCCCTCCGCACGCTCTCGACCAGCACGACGAACCGGTGCGCCGCCCGGTCGGCCGGCATCGCGTCGATCACCACGGCCGGGTAGCGCACCCGGGCCCAGGCGGCGCGCCAGATCCGGCGCCGGTAGGACTGCCGCAGGTCCTGGAGGAAGGCGTCGACGAGCAGCTCGGCGACCGGGTCGCCGGATCCGCCGCGCGCGGCGCCGCGAGGCTCGTCGTGGAAGAGGGCGAGGGCGAACCCGGTGAGGCCCTCGCCCGGGTCGCCGCGCAGGTGCCGCTGCTCGGTGAGCCAGCGGTAGTGCCGGCCGCCCGACCAGTCGCGGGTGCGGCCGAGGATCTGCCCGAGCAGGACCGAGAGGCCCGCGGCGGCGGCGATGAGGGCGGTCACGAGGTCCACGGCGGACGCGGCGGTCGCGCTCAGCAGGGCGACCACCGCGACGCCGATCGGCGCGATCTGCCCGATGTAGTCGAGCGCGGAGCCGAGCCGGCCGCGCTGCCCGGGCTCGGCGGCGGGCACGATCACCTGGCGCTGGGCGCGCACGGCGCGCTCCATCCGCTGCCTCTGCTCGGCGTGCTCCCCGGGCCGCCGCAGCTCCTTGACGAGCGCCCACTGCTTCTTGAGGAACTCGTCGGAAGGCTCGTTCTCGTCCCCCCTCTCCTCCTGCTCGATCCGCGTCAGGCGCAGTTCCACCAGCCAGAGCACCAGGCTGAGCAGCGGGAACCGCAGCGCGGCGGGCCCCTGGGACAGCCCGCGGCTGATCTGCCTCAGCAGCAGCGGCAGCTCGTCGGACCGCGGGGACGCGGCGGAGTCGGCGCTCAGGTGGACGGCGGGACCGTCCGTCTTCGCGCCGACCGCCAGCTCGCGGGTCGCGCTCCCGTCGGGGTCCACGACCACCAGCAGCGGGCGCAGCCGGTCGCCCTGCCGGGCCGTCGGCCGCTCGCGCAGCCGCGCGAACAGCGTGAGCAGGCCCGCGTACCGTTCGGCGCCGCCGGGCTGGGACATGGTCACGCATGTTAGACGCCGCGCACCGGCGAAGAGATCACGATGACGTCTCTCCGCCCGTTTGCGATGATTGCCCGGTGAGCACCCACGACGACGAGCCCCTGGACGGCGACATCGGCCCGGCCGCCCCCGCCACGGCCCCGCCGCCGTCCACGCCCGTCCCGGACCGGGCGGCCGAGCTGCGCCGTTACGAGGAGGAGCGCGAGGCGCGCCGCCGCCGCACCGACAGGATCGCCGGCCGCATCGCCCTCTGGGCCGCCGTCCTGCTGCTCGCCTTCCTGGCCTACGACTCGGCGTCCACCGCCGTGGAGGCCCACCGGCGCGGAGACGACTGGCTCTACCCGCCCGCCGCGAACGCCGCCCTCTTCACCCTCGCCGCCCTGGCCCTCACCGCCTGGTCCCGGTCCCGCCACCGCCATCGCCGCCGCACCCGATGACGCGACCGTCTCGGGATGTGAACCCACCGGCGATCTCAGGGCCAGCTCAATTGGCATCCTCTTCGCCTTGAGGGGCGGAGATTCCCTCCATACAACGCGGAGTCCGCGCGGCATCGGGACGGGTTACCGCTTCACGGCGCGGTGCCGGGACGGATCCCGGTCCTACCCGCGCTCGACGGTCGTTTAGCCTCTCCGCCTGCCCGGCGGCGAGCACGTTGAGGGCCGCGTTCACATCCCGGTCGTGGACAGCCCCGCACGGGCAGGTCCACGAGCGGACGTCGAGTGTTTTCTTCTCGCTGATGCGGCCGCAGGCCGAGCACATGCGGGTGGAGGGGAAGAACCGGTCCACCCGGCCGAAGGTTCTGCCGTAGCGGGCGGCCTTGTACTCCAGCATCGCGGTGAACGACGCCCACCCGGCGTCGTACACCGATGTGGCCAGCCGGGTGCGGCCCAGGCCGGTGACGCACAGGTCCTCGACGTACACCGCTTGGTTGTCGCGGATGATCTGGGTCGAGAGCTTGTGCTGCCAGTCGCGCCGGGCATCGGCCACCCGCGCATGCGCACGAGCGACCTTCATCGCGGCCTTGCGACGGTTGGCCGAGCCTTTCCGCTTGCGCGCCAACCCCTGCTGCAACCGCTTGAGCTTGCGGGCCGCCCGCCGCAAGAACTTGGGCGCGGTGACCTTGGTGCCGTCCGACAGCACCGCGAAATGCGTCAACCCCAGATCGATCCCGACCGCCGACTCCACCGGTGGCAATGCCTCGTCTCGGCCGGTGTCCACCACGAACGAGGCGAAGTACCGGCCCGCCGCATCCTTGACGATCGTCACTGACGAGGGATCGGCGGGCAGGGGCCGCGACCAGCGCACCGCCACATCCCCGACCTTCGGCAACCGCAGTCGGCCATTGACCAGCACCTTGAATTTGGCGTTGCGGGTGAAGCGGACGGCCTGCCGGTTGTCCTTGCGCGACCGGTACCGCGGCGGGGCGAACTTGCGTCCTTTGCGTTTCCCGGCGAGGGAGGCGAAGAAATTGCGGTAGGCGGCGTTGAGGTCGGCCAGCGCCTGTTGCAGCACCACCGCCGACACCTCGCCCAACCACGCCCGCTCCGGCATCGCCTTCGCCCGCGTGATGACCCGCTTGGACAACTCCCCATCGGAGATGTACGGCAGGCCCTGCTCGTGTGCGTCCCGCCGGGCACGCAACCCGTCGTTGAACACCACACGCGCGCACCCGAACGCCCTCGCCAACGCGACCTGCTGACCAGGCGACGGATACACGCGGAAGTTGTACCGCAACTGCACGTCACCATCGTACTCCCCAGCGGTTTGACCGTCCGGCCCATACGCAACCGAGCTTCGGCGGCCTTCTCCGCGCGCCCCTTCCACCTGGTCCGAAGGCTCGGAGGGCCGACTTGCGTTCCGGTAGCCTTCTGCGGGTGACCGAAGCCGCGAATCCCGCCATCGTCATTCCCGCCGACCTCAAGCCCGCCGACGGCCGCTTCGGATGCGGTCCGTCCAAGGTCCGGCCCGAGCAGCTCGCCGCTCTGGCCGAGTCCGGCTCGACCTACCTGGGCACCTCGCACCGGCAGAAGCCCGTGAAGTCCCTGGTCGGGCGTGTCCGCGCCGGGCTCGCGGACCTGTTCTCGATCCCCGAGGGCTACGAGGTGCTGCTGAGCAACGGCGGCACGACCGCGTTCTGGGACACCGCCGCGTTCGGGCTGGTCCGCGAGAAGTCCCAGCACCTGGCGTTCGGCGAGTTCTCCAGCAAGTTCGCCAAGGTCACCAAGGGCGCGCCCTGGCTGGCGGACCCCTCGGTGATCTCCAGCGACCCGGGCACCCACCCGGCCGCGGCCGCCGAGGCCGGCGTCGACGTGTACGCGCTCACCCACAACGAGACCTCGACCGGCGTCGCGATGCCGATCGCCCGCCCGGCCGGCACGTCCGCCGACGAGGCGCTCGTGCTGGTGGACGCGACGTCCGGCGCGGGCGGCCTGCCCGTGGACGTCAGCGAGACCGACGTCTACTACTTCGCGCCGCAGAAGTGCTTCGCCGCCGACGGCGGCCTGTGGGTCGCGCTCGCGTCCCCGGCGGCGCTCGCCCGCATCGACGAGATCGCCGCGTCCGACCGGTACGTGCCGGAGTTCTTCAACCTGAAGACGGTCGTGGACAACTCGGCCAAGGACCAGACCTACAACACCCCGGCCGTCGCGACGCTGCTGCTGTTCGCCGAGCAGATCGAGTGGATGAACGCCCAGGGCGGCCTGGAGTGGACGACGGCGCGCACCGCCGACTCGTCCCAGCGGCTCTACACCTGGGCCGAGAAGACGTCCTACACCTCGCCGTTCGTCGCCGACCCGGCGCAGCGCTCGCAGGTCGTCGGCACGATCGACTTCGCCGACGAGGTGGACGCCGCCGCCGTCGCCAAGGCGCTGCGCGCCAACGGCATCGTCGACACCGAGCCGTACCGCAAGCTGGGCCGTAACCAGCTCCGCATCGGCATGTTCCCGGCGATCGACCCGGCCGACGTCGAGGCCCTCACCGCGAGCATCGAGTACGTCGTCGAGCGCCTCTAGCGCGCCGCGTCCCGCCGGGTCACGCCACGCGTGGCCCGGCGGTCGCGTTCCCGACGACCAGGTGGCGGAGGCGGGCGCGGTCGGCGTCGCGGTCGGCGGGGGTGAAGCCGGTCCAGACGCGGTCGTCGAGGTCCCAGTCGCGGGCGGTGGGGACGAAACCCGCGCGCGCCGGGACGTCGCCGGGAGTCAGCCGCAGGTAGGTGCCCTCGCGGAGCATGACGACGGTCGCGAACCGGACGGCGGTGGCGTCCTGCACGCGCCGGAACCAGTCGGGGTTGGACGCCCAGTACAGGTTGCGGTCGGTGTCGGCGGCGACGGCGAGGGGGCTGAGCGCGGCGCGGGCGAGGTGGACCTCGCCGGGCCGGCTCCGGTCGGCCCAGGCGAGCGCGGCGCGGCCGACGAGGCCGCGCAGCACGCCGGTGATCTCGGCGGTGCCGCGGGCGCGGGCGAGGATCTGGAACAGCGGTTCGCTGTCGGTGGTGCCGGTCGCCGGGGGCAGCGAGTACCGGGCGCGGAGCAGGCCCGCCTCGACGTCGCCGTTGTGGGTGGCGACGATGCCGGGCGCCCCGTGCGGGCCGGGGACGACGAGCGGGCTGGCGTTGTCGAGCGAGAACGGCGACCCCTGGGTGGCCCAGCGGGTGTGGCCGAACGCGAGCGGCGCCGCGTCCAGCAGGGGCAGCAGGCCGGTGCCCCAGACGCCGCCGAAGGCGCCGCGGCCCTTGACGACGCGGACGCCGTCGTGGCTGATGTCGGAGCGGCGGTCGTCGGCGGTCCCGGCGGCGGGGCCCTCGGCGCCGTGCGCGACGGGCCGCCCGGTGAACAGGGCGAGGCCGGCGGAGTCGGTGCCGCGCTCCTCGGCCAGGGCGCCGAGCGCGACGAGGGCGTCCGAGGCCCGCTCGGGGTGGTCGGCGTGGGGGGATCGCAGCAGCCCGAACAGTCCGCACATGAACGGTGAGATGCGCCCGGCCGCGTCGGGGTTCGCGCGGCGTTTCCCCGCGACCGGGAGCGGCCGCCGCGCCTATCCTGACCAGGTCCGACACTCCTGGAAGGGGCCGATCTTGCTGGTGCTGCGCGCGACCGTCCTGTTCTTCGCGCTCTACGTGCTGACGGCCTTCGTCCTCGGCCTGTTCGGGCCCGTCCCGCTCGTCGGGCACGCCGGGGCCGTCGCGGTCGCGGCGCTCCTCACCGGGACGGCGGTGTGGGCGGGCGACCGCGCCCCCGCCGCGCAGGGCCGCCTGCTGCTGCTGTTCCTGCGGACGGCGGGGACGTGCGTCGTGCTCTTCCTGGCGATCACGTTCTGCGTCGGCAACCTGGGCCTGGTCGGCCGCTACGAGGTGCTGCTCTTCCTCGGCGTCGCGCTCGCCGCGTCCTACCTGGGCGTGTGGCGGCGCGGGCAGCGCAACGCGGTGCGGGCCGTCACCGGCTGAGCAGGTCGCGGAGGGCGGCGGTGACGCCGGCCGGGTCCTGCTCGGCCATGAAGTGGCCGCTGGTGACGGTGCGGTGCCGCAGGTCGGGCGCCCAGGCGCGCCAGACGGCGGCGGCGTCGTAGCCGAGGGCGGCGCCCCAGTCCTGCTGGAGGACGGTGACGGGCATCGCGAGCCGGTTCCCGGCGGCGCGGTCGGCCTCGTCGTGGTCGAGGTCGACGCCGGCGGAGGCCCGGTAGTCGGCGACGATCGACGGCACGGCGTCCCGGGAGGCGTCCAGGTAGGCGGTGCGGACGGCGGGGGGCAGCGCGTCCGGGGAGGCGCCCCAGGCGTCGAGGAAGTGGCCGAAGAAGGCGTCCGCGGCCGCTCCGATCATGAGTTCGGGCAGGCCGGGCGGCTGCGCCATCAGGTACAGGTGGAAGGCGACGGCGGCGGACGCGCCGTGCAGGACGTCCCACATGTCCAGCGTCGGCAGCACGTCCAGGCAGGCCAGCCGGGTGACGGCGTCCGGGTGGTCGAGGCCGGCGCGGAACGCGACGAGCGCGCCCCGGTCGTGCCCGGCGAGCGCGAACCGCTCGAAGCCGAAAGCGCGCGCGACGGCGACGGTGTCGGCGGCCATGGTGCGCTTGCTGTAGACGTCGGGGCCGGTCTCGGCGGGCTTGTCGCTGGCGCCGTAGCCGCGCAGGTCGGGGCAGATGACGGTGTGGTCGGCGGCGAGGTCGGCGGCGACGTGCCGCCACATCAGGTGGGTCTGGGGGAAGCCGTGCAGCAGGACGACGGGGTCGCCCGTGCCCTTGGTCGCGACGTTGAGGGCGACGCCGTCGGCGACGGTGACGCGCCGGTAGCGGAATCCGCGGTCGGTGAGGTCCATGCCCCGAGGCTGCCCGGGGCGGATCAGCGTTCGGTCAGCGCCTAACGTGGCCGGTGTGGGGGACGTCGGGTTCGCGGTGCTGGGGCCGGTGGGGGCGGCCCGGGACGGCGCGCCGCTGGAGCTGAAGGGGCCGCGCCACCGGGCCGTCCTCGCGCGGCTGATCGTGGCGCGCGGCCGCGTCGTGCCGCTGGACGTGCTGATCGGCGATCTGTGGGACGAGCCGCCGGCGGGCGCCGCCGGGGCGGTGCAGACGTTCGTCGGGGCGCTCCGCCGCGCCCTGGAGCCCGACCGGCCGCCTCGCGCGCCCGCGCGGCTGCTGGTGACCGAGGGCCCCGGTTACGCGCTGCGCGCCGCGCCGGACGCGGTGGACGCCTGGCGGTTCGAGCGGGCCGTCGCCGCGCCGCCGTCCCTGCACCGCCTCCAGGACGCCCTGGATCTGTGGCGCGGCCCCGCCTACGCCGATTTCGCCGATGCGGACTGGGCCGTCCCCGAGCGCGCGCGCTTGGCCGAGCTGCGGCTGCGGGCGGTCGAGCGGCTCGCCGAGGCGCGCCTCGCGGCGGGGCTCGCCGCCGAAGCCGTGCCCGACCTGGACGCGCACGCCGCCGCGCATCCGTGGCGCGAGGAGGGCTGGCGGCTGCTGGCGCTCGCCCTGTACCGGACGGGCCGCCAGGGCGACGCGCTGGCCGTGCTGCGCCGGGCGCGCGCCGCCCTGGCCGAGGGGCTCGGCGTCGACCCGGGCGCGCCCCTACGGCGCTTGGAGGCCGACATCCTGGCGCACGATCCCGGCCTGGAGACCGCCGCGTCGCGGCTGTGGACGCGGGCGGCGGCCGCCTACGACCGGACGGTCGCGGCGGGGGCCCGCGTCCGGCTGGAGTCGACCGTCGGGCTGATCCGCGACCTGGCGGTGACGGGCGGCGGCGGGCTGGCCGAGTCCCGGACGCACCGCCTCGCCGCCGTCGAGGCCGCCGAGGAGACCGGCGACGCCGAGCTGACCGCCCGCGTCATCGGCACGTTCGACGTCCCCGCGCTCTGGCCGCGCTCGGACGATCCGGCGCTCGCCGCCCGGATCGTCACCGCCGCCGAACGCACCCTCGCCGCGCTGACTCCCGGCAGCGACGCGGCGCGGTGCCGTCTGCTCGCGACGGTCGCGGTGGAGTCGCGTGGCACCCGCTCCCCGCGCGGCCCGGCCGCCGCGCGCGAGGCCGAGCGGCTTGCGCGCGCGCTGGACGACCCGGCGTTGCTGGCGTTCGCGCTGAACGGCCGGTTCATGCAGTCGTGCACGCGCGCCGGGATGGCGCCGGAGCGGGACGCGATCGGCGCCGAACTGGTCGCGCTCGCCGCCCGGCACGCCCTGCCGACGTACGAGGTGCTCGGGCGTCTGGTCCGCCTCCAGGCGCGCTCCGCGCTCGCCGACTTCGCCGCCGCGTCCGAGCACGCGGACGCCGCCGACCGGCTCGCCGACCGCCACGAGCTGCCGCTCGCCCGCGTCTTCACCGCCTGGTACCGGGCGATGCGCGCGCCGTCCGAGGACGCCTACCGGGCCGCGGACGCCCTCCTGGACGGCGCCGGCATGCCGGGCGTCCGGGACGGGCTGCTGCCGCTCGCGCTGCTGTCGATCGGCGTGCCGGTCGGCCCGGGCGAGGACTGGGGGCCGTACCGCCCGTGGGCGGAGGCCCGCCACGACCCGGACGCGCTGCGCGCCCTGCCCGAGCCGCCCGCCGACCTGCTGTACGAGGCGCTCTGCTGTCTGGAGGCCGACGCGGCGCGCGCCGCCGGCGACGGCGCCGTCCTCGCCCGCGCCCGCGCGCGCTTGCGGCCCGCCGCAGCCGAGCTGGCGGGCGCGGGCAGCGGCATGCTGAACTTCGGCCCGGTCCGCGACCGGCTCACCGGCTGACTCCCGGTCACCCGCCGAGGCGCGCGGTGACCAGGTCGGTGAAGCCGTTGGCCAGCAGGATGGTGGCGATGGCGGTGAGCAGGATCCCGGCGATGCGGTCGAGGATCTGCGCGCCCTTCAGCGAGATGCGCCGCTGGACGTGCCCGGAGGCGTAGAGCGTCGCGGCCGTCACCGCCGCGAAGCAGACCGCCGCGAGCGACAGCCAGCCCTTCTCGGCGAGGCCGGTCGCGTCGGCGGACGCGGCGACGCCGAAGGCGAAGGTGGTGCCGCCGACCGTCAGCGGGAAGGTGAGCGGGGTGAACAGGATCGCCTTCGGGTCGGCGGCCTCCGGCGGCGCGTCCTGTCCCGGTTCGTCGGTCTCCTCGGCGCCGCCCTTGCCGAGCAGGAGCGGGATCGCGGCGAAGGCCAGGGCGATGCCTCCGGTCGCGGTGAGGGCGGCGGTGCTGATGCCGAGGAGTTGCAGCAGCGGCTCCCCGACCCACAGGGCCGCCAGCACGAACACCGCGACGTTGACGCCGAGCCCGAGCGCGAGCCGCAGGATCTGCGCGCTGCTGTAGGGCCGGACGAGCGGCAGGTAGGAGCCGAGGGCGGCGATCGGGCTGTAGAGGCCGAACAGTGCGAAGAACAGCACCCAGGCCGGATGGCTCGTCATGCGGTGTCCCCCTCCGTCCGCGGAGCGGCGTGGGGGGACGGCGCCGCCGGTCCTTCCGAGTATTCGCGCGGCGGCGTCTGGTTAAGGCAGTGGAACACCCATCTTTCGCCACAGAACGTCCGGCCGGGCCGGGCGGAAAACCCTTCGCCAGGCCCCCGGCCGCCGTGTTCCCATGGCCACCGGACGGCAGGAGAGAGGGCGCTGTGGAAGGGTTCGACCCCGCGACGAGCTTCGGCTACGAGGCGTCGCTCCGCTACGACGAGGTGGACGCGCGCGGCGACGAGGCGCCGACCGTCGCGTTCCTCGCGGACCTCGCCGGCGGCCGCGACGCGCTGGAGCTCGCGATCGGCACCGGCCGGATCGCGCTGCCGCTCCGCGACACCGGCCTCCGCGTCGACGGGATCGAGCTGTCGCCCAACATGGTCGACCGGATGCGCGAGAAGCCCGGCGGCGGCGACATCGCCGTGGCGATGGGCGACATGGCGCGCGTCTCGATGGACCGCCGCTACGGGCTCGTCTACCTGGTCTACAACACGATCGGGAACCTGCTGACCCAGGACGAGCAGGTCCGCTGTTTCCAGAACGCCGCCCGCCACCTGGACGACGGCGGCGTGTTCGTGCTGGAGTGCCGCGTCCCGACCGCGCCCGCCCGGCCCGGCCACCGGTTCGTGGACCCCGAGAAGATCGGCCTCGACCGGGTCACGCTGGACGTCGCCCGCTACGACCCGGTCACCCAGATCATGGACGAGAACCACGTCACCATCGCCGCCGGCGGCATCGCCTTCAGCCCGATCCGGCTGCGGCTGGCCCACCCGCCGGAGTTCGACCTGATGGCCCGCATCGCGGGGCTGCGGCTGCTGGACCGCTGGGGCGGCTGGGACCGCGAGCCGTTCACCGCGGCGTCCTGGCGCCACGTCAGCGTCTACGGACGCTGATCCGCCGCCGGGACGTCGGCCAGAACGGGGCACGGCCGATCACGGCCCCGCCCTGGACGACGTCGCCGCCCGGCTCCTCGCCGCACGGCCCGACGGCCCTCCGTCAGCGCCGGGGGCTCACCACGCGCTTGCCGCCGCCGACCTTGACGGGGGGCGGGCCGTCGGTCCAGCCGGTGTCCTCGAACACCTGGTAACCGGTCAGGTCGCCGGGCGCGAAGAAGCGCTCCGGCATGTCCTTCGCGCGCAGCGACCGCGGCTTGCCGTCGTCTCCCGGGGGCATCTTCCGGCTGCCGCGCGGGGGCGCCACCATGCGGTCCTGGATGGCGAGCAGGGCGCCCTTCGCCGGGTCGATGACCCACTCGCGGCGGTAGGAGCCGAGCTGCACCGGCGCCGAGTGCAGGCCGAGCTCCACCGTCGACGCCACCGGCAGCGACACCACCGTCCCGCTGCGGCCGAGCGGGTCGGTCCCCGTCCCGCCCGCCTCGACGCCGGGCAGCGCCGCGAGCATCCGGAACGCCGCCGCCCGCACCCCCGGCGGGGCGGGCCAGGTGCTCAGCAGGTCGCCCGCGACCTGGGTGAGCGCCCGGACGCGGTCGGTGCCCCGCAGCTCGCCGATCGGGTACGCGGCGGCCTTCTTCTCGACGGCGCGCCAGCTGCCCCTGAGGTGGAGCAGCCGGTCCCGGAGCGCGCCGGGCTCGGTCGGCAGCGCCGCGATCTGGGCGGCGGTGAGGCCGTTGAAGGTGTCGGCCTTGCCGAGCGGCGGCCAGGGCCGGAGCGCGGGGAGGTCGCCCATCTCCACGAACGCGTTCAGGCCCTCCTCGTAGACGGGCACCATGTGCTTGGCGCCGTCGGCCCGCCACCTGGCGGCGTCGGCGGCCGTCAAGGGGCGGCCCACCGGCCCGGCCTGCCGGGCCCCCTGGTTCCCGTTCCGGTCGAGCCACGCCTCGAAGACCTGCCGCGAGTCGACCTTGTAGAAGGCGGCCCGCGTCTTCCCCACGCCGAAGACGTCGCCCCAGGTCCGCCGGTAGTGCCAGTAGGCGCCGCCGGGCGCCTTCGCCGCGCTCGTCGCCGCCACCAGCAGCGCGGCGCGGCCGGTGACCGGCGGCGCGGCCGTCCCGCCCGACGGCGCCCGCGCGCCGCCGTGCGGCAGCGCCAGGACGGCGACCGCGCCGGCCGCCACGACCCCGGCCGCGGCCGCGCTCAGCAGCGGGAGCCGCATTCCGGCGCGGCGCCTCCGCGCCGGGACGGCCCGCCGCCACTCGACGCGCTCGGCGAGCCGGTCGGGGCTCTCCTCCTCGGCGAGCGCGGTGCGCAGGCCGCGCAGGGCGTCCAGGTCATCCATCGAGGTCTCCTTCGGGGAGGGCCTTGCGGAGCTTGGTCCGGGCCCGGTGGATCTTGGCTTTGACGGTGCCGAGGGGCAGCCCGGTCGTCGCGGCGATCTCCGCGTACGACAGGCCGCCCCAGGCGAGGAGCAGCAGGACGTCGCGGTCCTGCGCGCTCAGCGAGGCGAGCCCCTTGGCGAGCCGCGGCCCGAGCGCGGCCGCGCTCGCGCGGTCGGCGGCGGCCTCGGCGATGCCGTCCTCGGCCGGGTCGACGCCGGTCCGGGCGAACGCCCGGTACATGCGGGTCTCCTGCCGGTGGTGCCGGGCGATGACGTTCCCGGCGATGCCCCACAGCCAGGCGCCGAAGTCGGCGCGCCCGTCGTAGCGCTCCCGCTGCCGGAACGCGGTGGCGAACGCCTCCGCGACGACGTCCTCGGCCAGCGGGACGCCGAGCCGCCGCTTGGCGTAGGCGTGCAGGCGCGGCGCGTGCCGGCGGAACAGCTCGCCGAACGCCTCGGGCTCCCGCAACGACGCCGCCACGATCCCCGCGTCGTCGACCGCGTCCCGCGCCGCCCTCACCCGCTGCGCCGCGGCCACAGGTCTCCCGGTCCGTTCATGGGGGGTCCTCCGTCCCTCGGTGGTCGTCACCCCCTCTATCCCGATCCCCCGCCCCCGGTTGCACCGAGGTCGGCCGGGGCCCGGCCCGGCGGCTATCGTGACGCTGGGGCGCCGCGTCGCCCCTGATCCAGCCGAACTCCCGAAGGGCGGTCGTGATGAGTGGCCCGGACCGGAGGGAAGGCCCGTGGGAGATCAGCTTCACCTTCAACACCGGCTACACCGAGACGTTCCGCGTCCGCACCGTGCCGCAGGTGCTCACCGCCTTCGAGGAGCTGTTCAAGCGCACGACCCCGCCGAGCCTGGACGTCACCCGCTGGTCCTCGCGCAACGCGGAGACGGGGCAGACGATCCGCGAGGCCCTCGACGCGCGCGACGACCACGCCGGCAACGCCGCCCTGGAAAGGATCACCAAGGGCTGGCAGACCCCCTAGCCGCGGACGTCCCGGGCGGCGCGCGCGAGGCTCTGCCCGAGGGGCCGTTCGACGTGGTCCGCGCGCGGCTGGTGCTGGCCGGCGACGGCGAGGACGCGCGGCTTCACCGCCGCGGACCGGGCTCGCCTCGCCCGCGCCCTCGGCGACCCGCGCTTCGCCGCCGCGTCCTACCCGATGCACTCGACCGCGGGCCGCCGCCGCGCCGCCCGACGGCGGCTCAGGCGCCGGGGGTGCGGCTGAGGCGGGTGAAGAAGTCGTTGATGTGGCCGACGACGCTGGTGAAGTGGTCGAAGTCGGTCGGCTTGGTGACATAGGCGTTGGCGTGCAGCTCGTAGGTGCCGGCGATGTCCTCGGCGGCCGCGGACGTCGAGAAGATCACCACCGGGATGGTGCGCAGCGCCGCGTCGCCCTTGATCTCGCGCAGCACCGCCCGCCCGTCGTACTTGGGCAGGTTGAGGTCCAGGACGACGAGGTCGGGGCGGGGCGCGTCGGCGTGCTCGGCGCGGCGGTGCAGGAAGTCGAGCGCCTGCGCGCCGTCGTCGACCATCGCGAGCTCGCGCTCGGGGCCGCCGATCTGCTCGAAGGCGTCCTCGATGAGGAGCTGGTCGCCCGGGTCGTCCTCGACAACGAGGACGACCATCGGCCGGTCGCCGGCCCCGTGGTGCGCTGCGTTCATGGTCGCCTCTCGTTCGGACGGCTCCGCCGGCATCTGTTGCCGGACGACAAATATCACGTTCGGGGCGCCGCGGGGTCCCGCGCCGCTCTCCTTGGCAGAATGACATTGTTCCCGGTGTTCTGCCGTCCTCGGGTCGTCCGGGGGCGTCCGGGTGGGGAGGGCGGGGTGAGCGTGGCGGAGGGATCCGGCGGGCGGACGGCGCGCCTGACGGACCGCGGGCGGCTGGCGGCGGTCGCCGAGGTCGGGCTGTCCGCCGAGCGCGAGCCGGGCATGGAGCGGTTCGCGCGCCTGGTGGTGCGGATGCTGGACGTCCCGATGGCGCTGGTCTCGCTGGTCGAGGCGGGCCGGCAGGTGCTGCCCGGCCAGTTCGGGCTGCCCGAGCCGTGGGCGACGCGGCGCGCGATCCCGGTGCCGCACGCGCTCTGCCACCTCGTCGTGGAGGCCGGCGAGCCGCTGGTGCTGCCCGACGCCCGCGCCGACGAGCGGACGGGCGGCAGCCCGGCGATCGACGATCTCGGCCTCGTCGCCTACGCGGGCCTGCCGCTCGCCGACGAGCAGGGCCGCGTCCTCGGCGTGCTGGCGGCCGTCGACACCCGGCCGCGGGCGTGGACGGACGCCGAGCTCGCCGATCTCGCCGACCTGGCCGCGGCGTGCGGCGTGGAGCTGCGGCTCCGCCGCGTCACCCGCCGGTCGATCGAGGCGCGCGAGGCCGCCGAGCTCGGCCGGCTCGGCGCCGAGCGGGCGCAGCGCGTGGCCGAGCGGGCCGGCGAGGAGGCCCTGCACGTCAACGCCCTGTCGCAGGAGGCGCTGCGCCGCGCCGAGCTGCTGCTCCGCGCGGCCGAGGACCTCGGCGACACCTCGGGGCTCGCCGACGTCCGCCGCACCCTGCGCGACCTGGTGAGCGGCGACCTGAAGCCGTCCTACGTCGGGCTGGTCGTCGCCGAGGGCGCGAGCCTCCGCCGCATCCCCGACCCGGACCTGCCGAACGTCCTGGAGGACGCGCCCGCGGCCTACCCGCGCACCGCGCGCCGGCCGAGCGCGACCGCCGTCGCCGAGGGCCGCCCGGTGATCATCGCCGACCGCGCCGAGCTGGCGGCCGGCTACGGCCCGGACGCGCTGCGCTCCTTCGACGCGCTCGGGCTGCGGACCGCCGTCTGCATGCCGCTGCGCGGCGCGCAGGGCGTCCTCGGCGCGCTGGAGCTCGGCTGGGACCGGCCCTACACCATCGACGTGCAGGAGCGGGCGGTCCTCACCACGATCGCCGGGTACGCCGCGCAGGCCCTGGAGCGCGCGGTGTTCCTGGACGAGCGCGTCTCCACCGCCCGCCGCCTCCAGCAGGCGATGCTCACCGACCTGCCGCCCGCCTCCGGCCTGGAGATCGCCGCCCTGTACCGGCCGGCCGCCGACCGGGACATGGTCGGCGGCGACTGGTACGACGCCTACCCGCTGCCCGGCGGCGCGGGCGCGGACGCCGGGGACGCGCCGCGCCCCCTCGCGGTGACGGTCGGCGACATCACCGGCCACGACATGGCCGCCGCCACGATCATGGGGCAGGCGCGGGCGATGCTGCGCCAGGCCGAGGCCGACCACCCGGGCGCCGGCCCGAGCCGCGCCGTGGACGCCCTCGAACACGCCTGCGCGTCACTGCCGCTGGACGCCACCGGCACCCTCGTGCACGCTCACCTGACTCCCGCCGGCAGCGGTTCCTGGGAGCTGACGTGGACGAACGCCGGGCATCCCCCGGCGCTGCTGGCCCTGCCGCGCGGCGGCGCCGAGCAGCTCACCGGCCACGACCGGCTGTTCTGGCCGGGCCTGGCCTTCGGACCCCGCACCGACCACCGCCGCGTCCTGACTCCCGGCGCGACCGTCCTGCTCTACACCGACGGGCTGGTGGAGCGGCCCGGCGAGAGCATCGGCGCCTGCATCGACCGCACCGCCGGCCTGCTCGCGGACCTGCTCGCCGAGGATCCCGGCCGCCCCCTGGACGGCCTGCTGGAGAGCATCACCGACACCGTCGCGGGCCCGCACGCCAAGGACGACGTCGTGCTGCTCGCCGTCCGCGTCCCCGGCGCCTGACCGGGACGGGTCAGCGGCCGCCCGGCGCCAGCGCGAGGGCGCCGGCGGCGGAGTCGGCGCGGGCGATGTGGGCGTCCAGGCCCGTGCTCGCCAGCAGCTCGCGCAGCGACGGGGGGACGGCGGCCAGCACCAGGTCGCGGCCCGCGCCGCCGTGCACGAGGCGCCAGACGCGGATCAGGGTGTTCAGCCCGGCCGAGTCGCAGAAGCCGACGTCCGCGAGGTCCAGGACGACGCGGCGCGCCTCCCCGGGCCCGCCCGCGGCGCGCTCGGCCACCCAGTCGTACAGGGGCGCGGCGACCCGGTAGTCCAGCTCGCCCGCCACGGTGACGACGAGGACCGGCCCGCAGGCCGCCCCGGCGTCCCGCCGGGCGCCCGCGCGCACCTGCCCGCCGCCGAGCTCCACGCCCGCGGGGCGGTCCGCCGCCCCGTCCTCGTCACCGGTCGTCACCTGCACATCCACTCCCACCGTGGCCGCGTCGTTCCCCAACGTATCGGCTGCCGGAGGGTGAAAACCCCAGGTCGGCGTCATCCGCCCGGTTCGGACAGGTCCCAGCCGGCCGTCCAGAGCGGGTCGACCTCGCCGAGCCAGCGGTCCTGCCCGTCGGCGAGGGGGCGGTCCAGGGGCAGCGGCGCGAACCGGCACGCGAAGATCATCCCGGCGTCGGCGCCGTCGCCGCCGGCGGTGTGCTCCCAGGCGTCGGGCGTCCCGGACGGCGCCTGGAGGTGGAAGAACGCGGTGCGGCGGGGCCGGCCCGTCACCGGGTGGGGGCGCTCGTCCACCGCCAGCTCGCGGACGAGGACGGCGCCGCGCAGGCCGGTCTCCTCCTCGACCTCGCGGCGCACCGCGTCGGCGGGCGCCTCGCCCGGGCGCACGCCGCCCGCCGGGACCTGCAGCCCGGCCTGCGGCATCCCGACGTGCTCGAAGACGAGCAGGCCGGGCGCGGCACCGTTGCGGACGACGTAGGCGGCGACGCGGGCGCGCGGAGGGTTCATCCGGGCATCCTGGCCCGCCCCGCCCATGATCGTCTATGGCGGGCGCCCGTGGATTCGCTCACCCCGCGGCGGCCAGCCAGGTCAGGCCGAGCTCGCGCGCGGTCGCCGCGGCCAGCGTCCGCAGGCGCTCCGCCTCCTCCCCCTCCGGCAGGCAGGCCGCGAGGTAGACCGCCGCGGCGGCCGTCTGCGGCCGGGCCCCGAGGCTCGCCCGCAGGTCGTAGGAGCGGCGGAGCATCGCGACGCCCGCCGGGTCGCCCCGCTCGGCCGCCGGGCCGCCGAGGTGCCGGACGGCGTAGGACTCCAGCAGCGGGTCGCCGGTGGCGAGGGCGGCGTCGAGGGCGCGGGAGAAGAGCGCCGGCGCCGCCGCGTCCCCGTCCAGGTTGTCGGCGACGACGCCCTGCCAGAACACCGCCCAGGGCGCCAGGACCGGGTGCGCCTCGGCGGCCGCGAACCCCTCGCGGGCGCGGGCGGCGTCGCCGGCGTCCGGCTCCGGCCCGAACAGCACGCGGGTGTAGGCGAGGACGGCCGCGTGGTAGCCGGCGACGACGGGGTCCTCGGCGGCGAGGGCGGCGACGGCCTCCTCGGCCTCCGCCCGCCCCGACAGCCGCCACCAGTGGGCGTCGACGAGGATCGCGGCGCGCTCCCCGATCGATCCGGCGAGGGGGAGCGCCGCGTCCCAGCGGCCCGCGTGGACGAGCGCCGCCACCGGGCTGTAGGTAGTCTCAGACGTCATGCCGCCTACAGTGCGGCACGATCATGTAGGGGGTCAAGTGCGTCACATCGCCTACATCGGCAACCTGGCCCGGCTCGCCGTCGAGCTCGCCAACGGTGATCCGCCCTCCGGCCTGCGCCGGGAGTTCCACGCCCAGCACCGCGTCCGCGAGCCCGCCGAGCCGGGCGACCTGCTGCCCGCGCTCCGCGCCGCCGTCGCGGCCGTCGCCGACCGGGGCCCCGCCGACGCCGTCAACCGCCTCCTGGAGCGCTTCCCGCCGGACGTCCACATCGCCGAGCACGACGGCGGCGGCCCCCATCTGCACTTCGCCCGCGACGGGGAGGACGGCCTCGCCTGGCTCGGCCGAAGCTGCGCCGCCGCGCTCGCCCATGTGCACTGCGGCGACCCCGACGTCGCGATCGGCCGCTGCCGCGCCGACGGCTGCGCGCGCTTCTACGTGGACGACTCCCGCAACCGCAGCCGCCGGTTCTGCTCCAACGCCTGCGCCAGCCGGACGAGCGTCGCCGCGCACCGGGCCCGGCGCCGCGCGGCCGCCACCGGCGGAGGCTGATGTGACCGACCGGTCAGCTGGGCGGTTCCCATCGGCGCCGCACGCCGCATAGTCTTCCAGGGTGAACCGTGCGCCCCAATGGCTGCTGCCCACCGTGCTGGCCGCGCTCGTCCTCGCCGTGGTGATCGGCGCGCTGCTGAATTGAGCGGGGTGCGGAGCACGGCGGGGCGGACCGGCATGCCTGCCCGGCGCCCGGGCGGGAAAGACATGATCATGCCTGCGCCCGTCCACGCCCGCCTCGCCCGGCCCGCCGCCGGTCTCGCCGCGCTCGCCCTGGCCGCCCTCGCCCCGCTCGCCGCCGCCGTCCCGGCGCGCGCGGACGACGGCGACGCCCGCGAGCTGTTCAAGGTCACCGACAGCCGGATCACCGAGTCCAGCGGCCTCGCGCTGAGCGCCCGCCACCCCGGCGTGATCTACACGCACAACGACTCGGGCGGGCGCCCGCAGATCTTCGCCCTCGGCAAGGACGGCCGGACGCGCGCGGTCCTCACCCTCGGCGGCGCCACCGCCCGCGACTGGGAGGCCATGGCCGTCGGCGAGGACGAGCGCGGCCGCCCCGCGATCTACGTCGCCGACATCGGCGACAACCTCGGCGGCGCCTGGCCCTACGTCACCGTCTACCGGATCCCCGAGCCCGCGACGCTGTCCAGCCGGACGATCCAGGCGACCGCGTTCCGGTTCAAGTACGCCGACGGGCCCCGCAACGCCGAGACGATGATGGTGAACCCGGTGACGAACCGGCTGTACATCGTGTCCAAGCTGTTCGGCGGCGCGATCTACGAGGCGCCCGCGACGCTCCGCACGTCCGGCTTCAACAAGCTGCGCAAGGTCGGCGACGACGTCCCGTCCATCGCCACCGACGGCGCCTTCGCGCCGGACGGCCGCAGCTTCGTCGTGCGCGGCTACTTCGGCGCCCGCGTCTACGCGATGGGCGCCGACGGAAAACCCGGGAAATCCCTGCACTCGGTGTCCCTGCCCGCCCAGGAGCAGGGCGAGTCGATCACCTACACCGCCGGCGGGCGGTCGGTGCTGGTCGGCTCCGAGGGCAGCGACCAGCCCGTCTACGAGGTGCCGCTGCCCGCCGAGGCGATGCCGTCGCCGCCCGTCACGGCCGAGCACGCCGCCGGCAAGGACGACGCCGACCAGGGCCACCGCGACGCGAGCGGCAGCCGGGTCGGGCTGTTCCTCGTCCTCGCGATCGCCGCCGCCGTCGGCTACGGCGTGATCCGCAGGCGGGCATGACGGCGGAGGCGGCCCGTGGGACGCGGGAGGGCACGCCGCCTCACCCCGGCGCCTCATCTCCCTGCGGGCGGCGGCCGGTTCGGGCAAGCGGGCGCCGCACCCGGCGCGACCCATGTGAGGATGCCGACTGTGGAGCATGAGCTGACCGGCCTGCCCGGTCCCGGCGGACGCCGGCGGCCGGTGGCCCCCGGACCGTTCGCGCTGCCCGCCGCGGCCCTCGCCCTGCTGCCCGTCCGCCCGGCCTGGCTGTGGGCGGCCCTCATCGCGGCGGCCGCCGCGCTGCCGTGGGCGCTCGGCGTCGTGCACCGGCGCGGCCGCTCGCGCTGGCGGCTGTCGGCGGCCGGCCTGGAGCGGCTCGGCCCCGACCCGGTCCGCTACGAGCGGTCCCGCATCGACGCCCTCGCCGTCACCACCGCCGACGGCGCGCTGACGGTCCTGCACCGGTTCGGCCGCACCACCGTCGGGACGCTCACCGCGCTCGGCCTGGAGCCGCTCGCGCTGTTCGTCACCGCGCGGCGCCTCGGCATCCGCGTGCACGTCCTGGACGGCGACGCCGCCGACCTCACCGACCCCGCCCTGGAGGACGCCGCGCCCGAGGGCGACGAGGTGCCGCTGCCGCGCGACCACGCCGCCGAGCGCCGCCTCCTCGACCAGGAGGCCGAGCTGCTGGCGGCCGCGCACGAGCCGCCCCCCGCCGCGCCCGACGGCGCCCGCGAACCGCGGGAGCTCTCCTCCCCCGCACCGGTCCCGAGCCGCCACCGCGTCGCGCTGCTGAGCGCGCTCACCGGCCTGCTCGGCGCCGCCATGATCGCCCGGATCGCGCTGGACGGCGCCCCCGACTTCGGCGCCCGCCTCGCCGCCGCCTGCTGGACCCTCATCGCGATCACCGGGGTGCTCGCCGGGCGCCGCCGCCTGCTGCTGTCGCGCCGGATCCGCTGGACGGTCTCCCCCGAGGGGCTGCGCGTCCGCGCCCGCCGCGTCCGCGAGCTCGCCGCCGGCGACGTCGCCGCGCTCGTCGTCGGGCCGGGCCTCCGCCCCGACCCGGTCACCGGCGAGCCGCGCCGCACCGACCTCGCCGTCCTCGCCTTCGACCACCGGCTCGGCCTCGCCGCCCGGCTGCCCGCCCACGGCCTGGACGCCTTTCAGCTCGCGCACGCCCTCGACGACGCCGGCTACCGGGTCGTCACGCCCGGCGTGCGGCCGCCGCACACCCCCGAGTACGGCCTGGAGGGCCTGCCGGAGATCTTCGGGCAGGTGCCCGGCGGCCGCCTCGTCGTCGCCGAGGGCGGCCTCGGCTGGGCCGACGCCGCCGGGGAGATCGTGCTGCGGATGCCCGCGGACCGCATCGGCGGCATCGAGCTGCTCACCATCGGCGGCCACGCCTGGGTGCGGCTCTACGACTCCGACGGCGACGAGTTCTTCGCCGCGCCCCTGTCGGCGCTCCGCGTCTCCCGCACCGACCTGCGCGAGAGCGCCCGCCGCACCGGGCTGCCCGTCAACGACGCCGAGTACGACGCCTACCTGTCGGCGGCGTTCCACTCGGCGGTGTCGGCGCTGTCGGTGCCGCAGCCGGGCGGGCCGTCCGCGCCGGTCGCCGCGCCCGGCGTGCTGCTCGACGCGACCCGCCGCTCGCGGATCGCCACCTACGTGCTGAGCGTCGTGCTCTGCGAGGTGGTGGCGCTGCTCGGGTCGGTGTGGCTCGGCCCGCACCTCGGCGGGTTCGCGGCGACGGCGTCGTGGGCGCTGCCCGCGGGCGTCGCGATCGGGCTCGGCGGGTACTGGCTCTACGACCGCAACCGGGCGCAGCTGAAGGTGTCGGCGGCGGGCCTCGCCGTCGTCACCAAGCGCGGCCGCGTCGAGTGGGACCTCACCCACGACCGGGTCGGCGGCGTCGGCATCGACGACTCGGCCGACCGGACGCCGCGGCTGGTCGTCTGGGCGCCGTCGGGGCGCGTGGTGCGGCACGTCGGGTTCCCGCCCGACCTGGAGGAGCTGCGGCGCGCCTGCGAGCGCTACGGGCTGCCCTGGGGGCCGCCCGACGCCGACCGGCCCGCGCCCCCGCCGCCCGAGCTCTGAGCGTCCGGGCCCTGTGCGTCCGGGCCCTGCGCGTCCGGGCCCTGCGCGTCCGGGCTCTGCGGCAGCGGCCACGACCGGAGCTCCTCGTACTCCAGCGCGGGCCGCTCCCGGGTCGGCAGGTGGCTGCGCATGAGGTGCACGGTGCCCGCCGTCCACGGCGTCCCGGCGAACGCGGCGAGCGGCTCCAGCAGCGGGCGGACGTCCACCGGGCGGCGGCTGCGGGCGAGCGTGAGGTGCGGGCGGAACGTGCGGTAGCGGCCGTCGGGCGGCGTCCCGGCGCGCCGACCGGCCGCGGCGGTCGCGGCGGCGAGCCGGGCCAGGCCGCGCCGGTCGCCGAACAGCCCGGTCCAGAGGACGCGGGCGTGCGTGCCGTTGGCGGGGAAGGCCCCGGCGCCCGCGAGCGACAGCCGGAGCCCGGTGCTGCCGGCCGCCGCCTCCTGGAGGCAGGGCAGCAGCCGTTCCAGGCCCGCGTCGTCGACCTCGCCGAGGAAGGCCAGCGTGACGTGCATCAGGTCGCGGCGCACCCAGCGCAGGTCCGGCCAGTCGCCCTGGTGGGGGGCGACGAACGCGTCCAGGGCGTCCAGGACGTCCGGCGGCGGGGTGAGCGCCACGAACAACCTCATCGGATCGTCCGTTGTGCCACGTAACCAGCCTTTCAGCCCGAAGCGACCCTTGTCACGCGCTTCGCTCCGCCAGGGTCGCGCGCGGGTGCAGGACGCGGTCGCGCAGCGGGCGCGGCGCGGCGAACGCGGCGACCGCCAGCGTCGACACGATCGCGATGAGACCGCCGAACACGATGCTCATGCGGGGCCCGAACGTCTCGGCCATCCAGCCGACGACGGGCGCGCCGATCGGGTTCGTCCCGACGAACACGAACATGTAGAGGCCCATGACGCGGCCGCGCATCTCCGGAGCGACGCCGAGCTGCATGGTCGCGTTCGCGGCCGTCGTGAAGGTCATCAGCGCGATGCCGGTCGGCACCAGCATGAGCAGGAACGCCCAGTAGAACGGCATCAGGCCGCTCAGCACCTCGAAGACCCCGAACGCCAGCGGCGCGAGCAGCAGCAGCCGCATCCGCGGCCGGGACGCGCGGCGGGCGGCCAGCAGCGCGCCGGTGAGCGCGCCGACCGCCAGCATGCTGGAGGCCAGCCCGAACGAGGACGCGCCGGTGTGGAACACCTGCCGGGCGACGAGCGCGATCGTCACCTGGAAGTTCATCCCGAACGTCGCGACGAACCCGACGAGCACCAGCACCAGCACGAGGTCCCGGCGCCCCCTGACGTAGCGCAGGCCCTCGCGGAGCTGCCCCTTGGCGCGCTTCACCACCGGCCCGGCGTACAGCTCGGCCGGGCGCATCAGGTACAGCCCGAACAGCACCGCCCCGAACGAGGCGGCGTTGACCAGGAACACCGGCCCGGTGCCGATCGCGGCGATGAGCACGCCGGCGACGGCCGGGCCGACCAGCCGCGCCCCGTTGAAGATCGCGCTGTTCAGCGCGATCGCGTTCGGCAGGTCCTCCTTGCCGACCATCTCCACCACGAACGACTGCCGCGTCGGGTTGTCGAGGACGGTCGCGAGGCCCAGCCCGAACGCGAGCAGGTAGACGTGCCACACCTGCGCCGAACCGGAGATCGCCAGCAGGCCGAGGACGAGCGCGAGCACGCCCATCGACACCTGGGTGAGCATGAGCACGCGCCGCTTGGGATAGCGGTCGGCGACGACCCCGCCCCACAGCCCGAACAGCAGCAGCGGCAGGAACTGCAGGCCGGTGGTGATGCCGAGCGCCGACCCGCCGCTCCCCTTGGCCAGCTCCAGGACCAGCCAGTCCTGCGCGACCCGCTGCATCCAGGTCCCGGTGTTGGACACGACCTGCCCGGCCGCGAACAACCGGTAGTTGCGCGTCCGCAAGGACCGGAACATGCCCTGCTTGTCGGCCTCGCTCCGCTCGGCGGCTCGGGGGCGCTTCACGCGCCGTCTTCCCTCGTCGCTCTGGTCGCTTCGCTCGCAGTGCTCATGGCCTCGCCTGCGCTCGGCGGCGGACGGCCGCTTCACGCGCCGTCTTCCCTCGTCGCTCCGGTCGCTTCGCTCCCTGCGCTCCTCAGTCCAGACGGCGCGCGGCCGCTCGCGCTCCTCAGTCCAGACGGCGCGCGCCCCCTCGCTCTTGGTGGGCTGCGTCAGGACCGGCTGAGCTTGTCCAGGATCGGCGTCGCCCTCCGCAGGACCTCCCGCTCCTCCTCCGTCAGCAGCGCGACCTGCTGCGCCAGCCACGCCTCCTTGCGCTTCCGCTCGGTCGCCAGCAGCGCCGAGCCCGCGCCCGTCACCGTCAGCCGGACCTGCCGGCCGTCCGTCGGGTGCGGGGTGCGCTCCACCAGCCCCCGCTCCTCCAGATGGGCGATCACGCGGGTCATCGACGGCGGCTGCACCTTCTCGTGGTCGGCCAGCTCGCGCGGGGTCATCGGGCCGTTCCGCTCGATCGCCGCGAGCGCGGCGAACTGGGTGAGCGAGAGCGGACCGGGCGATCCGTCGGCGGGCGGCACCCCCCGCAGCCCGCGCAGGCGCCGCGACAGCCGGGCGATCGCGATGCGCAGCTCCTCGGCCACGGCCGGGGAGGGTGGCGCGTGCCCTGGGGTCGGTGGCGTTGTCATGTTCGTTCGCAGAAGTCATTGCTTTTGCTAACGATATCCGGGGGACCGGTATTCCACCAGATCTCGGCAGCGCGGCCGACTCCACACCTCCGCTCGTGTCCTCGCGTTCATGGTGCCACGCGGTGCCGCGCCCCGCCGGGACGCGGCGCGCGGCACCGCGTCCCGGCCCGCCCGTCCGGCGGCATTTTCCCCGAACCCTTTCCCCGCACCCCGACCGCTTTTTAAGCTCGGAGGAGATTCCGGGCGGAGCGCGGCGTGTCAGCGCGGTGTCGAGGTGAGCGGTGGCCGATCCAGTGAACGGCGCCCCCTGCACGCGGTGCAGGGGGCGGCAAGAGATCGTTTTCACGCACCGCGACGGGCAGCGGTCCGTCGTCTCCTGCTGGGCGTGCGAGACGCCGGGCGCCCCCTACGACGCGGGGCGCGGCCAGAGCCTCACCGTCGCCGACCATCCGGCCGTCCGCGACTCCGGCCTCTGCCGCTTCTGCCTCGGCGCGGGCGTCGTCGTCACCTCGCTGCTCGGCTACGCCGAGTCGGCCTGCCCGGCCTGCGGCACCGACTGACGGCCCGGCCCCGCCCGCCCCTCCACGATGCGGGACTGGCCCGGTAACCTGTGCGTATGTCGCATACGCGCCGTCCGGACCCGCCGCCGCTGGAGACCAACGACGTGCGCGTCGCGCAGGCCGGCACCGTCGCGTGGGCGGTCGCCCTCGCCGTCCTGCTCCTGCTCGATCTGCCGGACGGCGACCGCTGGTGGCTGTGGGTGTGCGTCGGCGGCATCCTCATCGGCCTGTTCGCCTGCTGGTACGTCCCGCGCCTCCAGGCCGGCCGCCGCCGCCAGGCCGCCGAGCACGCCGCCCGCCGCGCCGCCTAGCGCCCGTTCACGAGCGCCCGTTCACCAGGGCGAGCGCCGCGGCGTGCAGCTCCGGGGTCGCCGCGGCGACGACGAAGCCGCCCTCGACGGGCGTGCGCCCCGCCCGGTCGGTGACGGTGCCGCCCGCCGCCTCGATGATCGGGATGAGCGGGACGATGTCGTAGGGGTGCAGGTCGGCCTCCACCACCAGGTCGACCTGGCCGAGGGCGAGCAGGCCGTAGGAGTAGCAGTCGCCGCCGAACCGCTGGAGCCGGACGGCGCCCGCGATCCGGCCGAACGCGGCCCGCTCCTCCTCGGTGGCGAACATGTTCGGGTGCGTGGTGTACATCACCGCGTCCGCCATGCGCGTCGTGCCGCGGGCGCGGAGCGGCGACGCCGCGCCGTCGCGGCCGGTGAACGTGCCGCGGCCGCCCGCGGCGGCGAACGTCTCGCCGAGGTAGGGCTGGTGCAGCCAGCCCGCCACCGGGCGCCCGCCGTCCAGCAGGCCGAGCAGGATCCCCCAGGCCGGGACGCCGCTGACGAACGCCTTGGTCCCGTCGATCGGGTCGACCATCCAGCGGCGCGGGGCGTCCGGGTCGCCGGTGAGGCCCTGCTCCTCGCCGAGGACGGCGTCGCCGGGGAACCGCTCGGCGAGCCCCGCGCGGATGAGGCCCTCGACCGCGCGGTCGGCCTCGGTCACCGGGTCGAACCCGGTGCGGCCGCCCTTGTCGGCGACGCCGAGGGCGGCGGGGTCGGCGCGGAACCAGCGGAGCGCGAGCCGCCCCGCCTCCGCGACCAGCCCGCCGACGCCGTCCAGATCGGCCTGCCCCAGGCCCGCTCCCCCGCTCATACCCCCCTGTTTATCACCAGGCGACGCCGGCGCCGCCCGCGAGGAACTCCCGGACGAGCGGCAGCGTCAGGTCGGTGCGGGTGAAGGAGTCCAGGTGCCCGCAGCCGGGCAGCTCGACGAGGCGGGCGCCGGGGATGCGGCCGGCGCTCTCCCGCGCCCGGGCGAGCGCCCGGTCCTTCTCGCCGACCAGCAGCAGGATGGGCGCGGCGAGGGCGCCGGGCAGCGCGGGGATCTCGGCGAGCGCGCTGTTCAGGGCGGCGAGGGCGAGCGGGTCGGCGCGCTCCATCGGCGCCCGGATGCCGTCCGGGACGGGCCCGAGCATGGCCAGGAACGGCGCCATGCCCTGCTCCCGGAAGATCGTGTTCTCGGGTTCGGGGTCGCCCGAGGCGGCCTCGGCGTGCGCGCCGTTGGCGATGAGGGCGCCGACGCGGCCGGGGTGGCGGGCCAGCAGGGTCAGCGCGACCGTCCCGCCGAGCGAGGAGCCCCAGACGGCCGCCCGGCCGATCCCGGCGTCGTCGAGGACGGCGGCGACGTCGTCGGCCTGCCGGTGCAGCGCGTAGGGGATGGGGTCGTGCGGCGCGGGACTGCGGCCGTGGCCGGGCAGGTCGACCAGGACGAGGCGGAAGTCGCCCGCGAGCCCGGCCACGTGACCGCTGGCGGTCCAGGTCGTGCGGTCGCCGTAGAAGCCGTGCAGCAGCACCAGCGGCCGCCCCTCGCCGACGATCTCGTAGTCCAGCACCGTCACGCCTCCAGATCGGCCTCCGCGAGGATCGCGGCCAGGTTCCCAGGATCGCGCAGGACGGCCTCGGCGAGGAACCGGTCCTCCCACGCCCCGGCCGCCCACGCCAGGCCGCGCGCCAGCCCCGCCGTCCCGGCGGCGTGCACGGCCGCGCCGTCGAACCACCAGGGAACGTCCACGCCGTCCACGACCAGGCGCCCGTGCGCGGCGTAGGTGCCGGGCGCGGCGGGCAGCAGCGTCCGGACGGCGGCGGGCACGGGCGTCTCCTCGCCCGCGCCCGCGACCGCGCCGACGATCTCGGCGCTGGCGAGCGGCAGGTCGAGCAGCTCGGCGAGGTCGCCGGCGGTGCCGCGGGCCGGGATGAGCAGCGGCTGGCCCGCCAGCAGCGGCAGCAGGTCGGGGCGGTCCAGGACGAGCGCGTCGGCGGCGTCCACGACCTCGACCGCGCCGTCCACGACGGCCCGGACGCGCTCGGGCGGCTCGATCGCGAGGTCGGGGCGGTCGGCGAGGGCCGTCCAGAGGGCGCCGAGGTGCGCGCGCGTCACGGTCCGCGCCGGGTCGCCGAGCCGGGCGAACAGCTCGGCGGCGCCGCCGGGCTCGTCCAGCAGCGCCGCCAGCGACGTGCGGACGCCGAGGGCGCGCAGCAGGAACTCGTCGGGACGGCCGGGCGCCTCGTCGTACAGGCCCGCGAGCAGGCCGTCGCCGTCGCGCATCCGGAACTCGCCGGGGCGCCGCCCGTCCAGGACCGGATGCCGCCGCAGCCACCACGCGGTGTACGACGGGACGGGCGCGCGCCGCCCGTCGGGCAGCGACGCGTACGCCGGGTCGACGACCGCGGCCCGGTAGGGAGGCCGGGCCAGCAGGTCGAGGGCGACGGTCCAGTCGTCGACGAGCTCCAGGTCGCGGACGGCGGTGAACTCGGGCACGAGCGGCGGCAGGTCCTGGAGGCCGAGCCGGTCCAGGACCTCGTCGGCCCACTCCTCCTCGCCGTCCAGGTCGAAGGTCTCGGCCTCGTCGGCGAGGCCGGTGAGGTCGGCGTCCTCGGCGCGCACGAGCGCGAAGCCGTCCAGGACGCCGGCGGCGGTGAGCGCCTCGGCGCCCCAGCGCTCCACGAGCCCGGCGGCGGCGACGCCGAACGGCGCGTCGTCGGCGACGACCGCCTGGAGGGCGCCGCCCGGCAGCAGCAGCTCCCCGGCGGCGTACAGCTCGCCGTCCTCGCCGGGCAGCGCCAGCTCGGCGAGCCACGGCTCCTCGCCGGGGTCGAGGCGGGCGGCGGCGACGAGCCCGAGGACGGCGTCCGCGACGGCGCCGGGGTCGTCGGCGTCGAAGGAGTCCTCGACGGCGGCGCGCACGCCCGGGTCGGCGAGGACGGCGCGCGGCCCCGCGTCGAGCGCCCCGAGCCGCGCCAGCAGCGGGTGCACGGCGTCCGGGTGCACGAACCGCAGCCCGAGGACGTCCAGCGGCGCCGGGTCGACGGCGTCGGCGATCAACAGGCCGCGCGGGCCGCGCGCCAGGCGGCCGGAGGCCAGCGGCACCGGCAGCGCGCCGAGCCCGTCGGTGGAGATCGACCCGAGCGAGGCGTACAGGCCGTGCCACCAGGACGGGTCGCGGTCCAGGGTCGCGAGGCCGTCCACGACGTCGGCCATCTCGGTGCGGCGGACGCCGAGCACGGCGAGCGCGGGGTGGCGGGCGGGCCAGTCCGGCGGGACGAGGCCCGGCATCACCTCGGCGAGCATCGCGACGAACGCGGCGGGGCCGTCGACCACGACGGCGTCGCGGCCGCGCAGCCGGCCCGGCAGCAGCGGGACGTCCGGCAGCCGGTCGGAGATCGCGCGGCGCAGCCGGGCGTCCAGCTCGCCCGCGGCGATGCCGGCGGCGGGCACCAGATCGAGAACCTCGGGGCCGCGCTCCTCGGCGACGTCCGCGAGCAGCCGGACGTACGCCTCGGCGGCGCGCTCGATCAGGAAGTCGGTGAGGGGGCCGGGCGCGACGCGGCGCCGGTCGGGGGCCAGCGGGAACGACGCGATGAGCAGCGCGGGCAGCTCGATCCGCTCGTCGCTCGGGGTCGGCGCGTGCAGGACGGCGGGCGTCCCGCCGGGCGGCGGCGCGGCCCAGCGCACCGACCACGCGGTGCGGGCGCGCTCCTCGGTGGGCCGGTCCGCGAGCAGCTCGGGCGGCAGCTCCCCGTGCGCCTCGACGGTGCCGCCGGACGGGCGGGCGATCGTGCGCGCCGCGCCGTCCACGTCGATCTCGATGGTCTCCAGGGCGGGCAGCGCCAGCAGCAGCGCGGGCCCGGCCTCGTCGAGCTGGCGGCGCACCGACGCGGCGGCGTCGGCGTCGCGCAGCGGCAGCCGGACGACCGTCGCGAACCCCTCCGGCAGCACCGCGGGCCCGATCGGGAACGGCAGCCGCAGCAGCGGCACGTGCCCGCCGCGCGCCGCCAGCTCGCCCGCGAGGGCGGGCTCGGCCGCGACCAGCTCGCGGGCCCGCCCCGCCGACCACTCCACCCCGCCGTCGGCGGAGGCGATGGACGGCTCGTCGCTCACCGCGACCACCGACGCGAACCCGACGCCGAAGCGGCCGACGGCGCCGGTGTCGCGCTTGGCGGACGCCCGCAGCGTCGACAGGGCCTGCACCCCGGCGGCGTCCAGCGGCGCGCCGCTGTTGGCGGCGGTCAGCACCGTCCCGGCGAGCACCAGCCGCAGCCGTCCGGGCGTCCCGGCGCGGGCCGCGGAGTCGGCGGCGTTCTGCGCCAGCTCGACGACGACGCGGTCGCGGTAGCCGCCGAGCGCGTGGTCCTCCTCGGTGTTGGCGTCCTCGCGGAAGCGGGCCGGCGAGTCGGCCCAGGCGCGCAGCACGCGCCCGCGGATGAGGTCCGCGCCGAGGTCCACCGGCCGGTCAGCCGTCGCCGGCGGGCGCCGCGGTGGCGACGATCTCGTAGTCGAGCTCGTCCAGCACCGGCGGGCCGTGCTCGGACGCGGCCGGCACGTTCACCGCCTCGGAGTGGGCGCCGCAGCCGTGGTCGGCCGACACCACCCGGCCGTCGTCGGGGGCGTACTCGTTGGCGCACACCCCGAACACCTGCCGCAGCTCCCCCGCCAGCAGCAGGAAGAAGCCGCAGGTGGAGCACTGCGCGGGCGCGGACGCCGCGATCGGCGCGCGCGGCCCGGCGACGCCCTCGTACCAGCGGGCCGTCGCCTCGTCGCGGCCCTCGGCCGACAGCACGCGGACGCGCCCGATGCCGAGCTCCCACTGCGCGGCGCGGTCGAGGTCGGCGGCGGTCTCGGTGAGGCCCGCCGCGAGGCGCGGATCGTCGGGGGCGGTCGGCAGCAGGTCGCCGGGGCCGAGGTCGCCGGGCCGCAGCCGCTCCAGCCACGGCACCCACGCCGGGGCGAGCAGCGCGCGGTCGCCCGGCAGCAGCACGACCTCGTCGACGGTGACGTTGCGGGCGCGGGACGCGCGGGCGACCGTGACGGCCCAGCGCCAGCCGACGTAGGCGGGATCCAGCGACGCGAAGTAGTGCGTGACCACCCGGTCGCCGTCGGGGGTGAGGCCGAGGTGCTCGCCGACGTCGTCCCGGCCCGCCGTCTCCACGGCCGCCTCGCGGGCCAGGTCGACGGCCCCGGCGCAGGCCGGGTCGACGGCCGGGGTACGGGTGCGGCGGGCGGTACTGGTCTGGCGCAGTGGGCTCACAGGTCAATTCTCGCCTATCCCGGGACGTGACCGTGCACCGCGCCCCGCCCACCGTCCGCACGAATCCCCGCAGAACGGCTATTACGGGAAGTGAGCCGGGGTGCGGGCGGGGGACGTAGTCTCGGGTGCGCCCCAGGGAGGGAGGCCGGATGGGCGACCAGGACGGGCCCGGCGCGGCGCGCCGGGCGCTCGGGCGCGCCGGCTGCGCCGTCCGCGGCGCGGGCCGGCTGACGCGGCGCGCCACGCACGCGCACGGCGCCGGGCACAGCGGCCTCGGCAGCCTGATCGAGACGGCCGCGCTGAACTCCGCCGGGGACGCCCTCGTCGCCGTCGCGCTCGCCGGCACCCTGTTCTTCGGCCTGGACGTCGACCAGGCGCGCGGCCAGGTCGCCCTCTACCTGCTGGTGACGATGGCGCCGTTCGCGCTGGTCGCGCCGCTGATCGGCCCGGTGCTGGACCGGATGCGGCACGTCTCCCGGTACGCGATCGCCGCGACGTTCGCGGCGCGCGGGCTGCTCTGCTGGGGCATGGCGGGCGCCCTCCCGCACGGCGACCAGGTGACGTTCCTGCCGGCGGCGTTCGCCGTCCTGGTCCTGTCCAAGGCGTTCGGGGTGCTGCGGGCGGCCGTCACCCCCCGGGTGCTGCCGCCCGGGACGTCGCTGGTCACCGCCAACGCCCGCGCGGCGTTCGCCGGCCTCATCGCCGCGTCGGTCACCGCGCCGCTCGCCGCCGGGCTGGCCGCGCTCGTCGGCGGGGCCTGGCTGATGCGGCTCGGCACCCTGGTGTTCCTGCTCGGCATCGGTTTCAGCCTGGCGCTGCCCCGGCACGCCGACACCCCCGACGCCGACGCGCCGCCGTCCGGCGTCCCGGACGCGCCCGAGCCCGCCGGGCGGCGCTGGCGGACGCTGCCGCGCGTCGGGCCCGTCGTCGCCGAGGCGATGCAGGTGAACGCGGCGCTGCGGGCCTTCTCCGGCTTCCTGATCATCTACCTGGCGTTCCTGCTCCGCCAGGAGCGCTTCGACCCGGTCTCCAGCAACGTCGCGCTCGGCCTGCTCGCCGCCGCGGCGGGCGCCGGCGGCCTCGCCGGGACGGCGGTCGGCGCCTGGATGCGGGCCCGCGCGCCGCGGCTCATCGTCTACGCCACGCTCGCCGCGGTGACCGGCGTCGCCATCGCGGGCGCCGCGCTGTTCGGCCTGTGGGCCGCGCTGGTCGTCGCGCTCGCGGCCGGACTCGGCCAGTCGCTCGGCAAGCTGTCGATGGACGCGGTCGTGCAGCGCGAGATCGGCGAGGAGGTCCGCTCGTCCACCTTCGCCGTCACCGAGACGCTGCACCAGCTCGCCTGGGTGCTCGGCGGCCTGCTCGGCCTCGGCATGTCGGTCGTGGCGGGCGGCCGCCTCGGGCTCGGCGCCGTCGCGGCCGCGCTCGCGCTGACGCTCGCCGCCCTGCTCGCCCGCCGCGCGCGCCGCGACGGCGTGCGCAGCCGCGGCGAGGCGCCCGCCGGCGCCGCCCCCCGCTAGGCGGGCGACTAGGCGGGCGACAGGTCGTCGGCGACCGCGCGCAGCACCGTGGCGATCTTCTTGGCCTCGGCCGGGGCCGGGTGCCGGCCCCGCCGGTAGGTCTCGGAGATCCCGTCCAGCAGCTTGATCAGGTCCTCGGTGATCAGGACCATGTCCTCGGGCTTCTTGCGGCGCTGCTTGGCGATCGTCCGCTCCACCGACGGCAGCGTGTCCAGGACCCGCACCGACAGCGCCTGCTGGCCGCGCCGCCCCTCGGCGACGCCGAACTCCACCCGCTGCCCCTGCTTGAGCAGCGGGGCGCCGGCGGGCAGCGCGGAGGAGTGCACGAAGACCTCACCGCCGTCGTCGCGGGTGAGGAAGCCGAATCCCTTGTCGGCGTCGTACCACTTGACCTTGCCAGTGGGCACGGGAGACCTCGTTCAGCGCTCGTCCTGAATTGGCCTAAAGGTTAGCGCCACCACCCCTGCGGCGGTCACCTCGATTTCGGGCGCCGCGCCGTCACCGCCCGCCCGCCGCGAACGGCTCCAGCCACCCGGGGAACGCCAGCAGGTCGGGCAGCACGACGTCGGCGCCGTAGGCGGTGAGGGCCGCCGCGTCGAACATGCCGGTGGCGACGCCGACGGCGACCGCCCCGGCGGCCCGCGCCGCGTCCACGTCGCCGGTGTGGTCGCCGATGTAGGCGGACGCGGCGTGCTCGCGCAGCGCCACGCCCTTGTCCGCCCCGAACACCCCGCCGATCACCGCGTCGGCGTCCAGGCCGAGCGCGGCGACGGTCCGCTCGGTGTCGCGCTGGTTCTTGCCCGACACCACCACCACGCCGCCGCCGAGGGCGCGGACCCCCTCGACCGCCTGGACCGCGCCGGGCATGAGGGTGCTCGCGGGGATCGCGATCCCCGGGTACAGGGCCCGGTAGCGGTCCACCATGGCGGGCACCTCCGCCGGCGGGAACCAGTACCCGATCTCGACGTCCAGCGGCGGGCCGATGCGCCGCACCACCTGGTCGACGTCGATGGGCATGCCCGTCTCGGCCGACAGGGCGCGGTACACCGCGCCGATCCCCGCGCGGGTGTCGGCGAGGGTCAGGTCCAGGTCGAAGCCGATGACGAGGCGGCCCCCCGGGGCCGGGACGGCCGGGGCGGGCACGGCCGCCGGGAACGCGATCGGCGATGGGTCGTGGTCCAGCACGCCCCACAGGGTAAAGGGACGGTATGAGTGGCGGACCGGCCGGTATCCCAGCACGCGCCCCGGCCCGCGCTCTCCCGGTAGTGGCGATGCGACGGGATCCGAGTGGGAGAGCGCGGGAGTCGGGCGCGCGATCCGCCCTTTCCGCCCGATCTCCATCCCCTGATCCCGCGGGGTCGGACGGCGGCACGAACCGCGTGATCCGGATATGCCCGCCCGCCCCCCGGAAAACCCCCTTACCAGGGAAAACAACGGTGCCCTCACCCCCATCATCCGGCCAAGGCCGGGCTCCGGCCGACCCCCCGAGGAGGAACCCATGGCGGAACGAGACCAGGCCGTGACGGCGGACGGCCGGACCGGCGAGAAGGACGGCCGGCCCCGCCGGGCGCCGTCCGGGGCGGCGGCGCGCGCGAGCGCGGTGCGGGTGCTCGCCGGAGCGGTGTCGGCGATCACCACCGTCGTGGTGGCGATCCTCGCCGTGCACATCGTGTTCACCGTCTTCGAGGCCAACACCGGCAACGGCATCGTGTCCTGGTTCGCCGACTGGGCCGACCGCCTCGCCTGGCAGTTCAAGGACGTCTTCGAGCCCGCCGACGCGAAGCTGCGGGTGGCGGTGAACTACGGCCTGGCCGCGGTCGCCTACCTGGTCGCGGGACGGCTCCTGGTCGCGCTGATCCGCCGGATCCGCTGACCCGGGACGGGCCCCGTCAGGCGAGCTCGTCGCGCCCGGGGAAGCGGACCGTCTGGAACGGCCACGCGGCCGTCGCCCACCCCTGGACGAAGTCGGCGAGCTCGCGCTCGATCCGGGCGTCGGGCTCGTCGGCGCGCACCCAGAACACCACGACGGCGTCCGCGGCGTCGTCGTCGCACGGCGCGACGTGGATGCGCCCGTACTGGCGCTCCCCGTCGGGCGAGGTGACCACGTAGCTGAAGGAGCGGCGCAGCTGCGCCTCCTTCTGCAGCCACGCCACGTCGATCAGCGCCTGCTCGAACGTGAACTCGCGGTCCGGCCAGCCCCACTCGGGCCCGAACCGGCCCCGCAGCGCCTCCAGGCTGCCGAGCACCGCCCCGTAGTCCTTCACCACGTCGTGCACGGTGATCGGGCGGATGTGGAAGCGCTGGCCGGCGACCAGTTCCGGAACGACGAAGTCGGCGGGCAGGAAGGTCCTCGCCCGGCCCTCGACGCGTGCCTCGACAGCCAATTTCGAACCCTCCGACATCGCCCTGCCCGGCGGTTGTACGCGAAGCACAGCACTCTAGTGCCCATGGCCGGGCGGTCACAGGGGTGATTCGCGCCCGTACCAGCGGGGCGCGCCTCCTCCGCAGTCCAGAATGCCTTAGTGTTCTTGCGGAGGAACACGAAACCATGACGAGTTCTACGCGCGAGCGGATCGTGGCCGAGTCGCTGCGCCTGTTCGCCGACCGCGGCTACGCCGCCACGTCGGTCGCCGAGATCGAGGCCGCCGCGGGCCTGTCGCCCGGCGCGGGCGGCCTCTACCGGCACTTCCGGTCGAAGGAGGAGGTGCTCGCCTCCGCCATCCGCGAGCACATCGACCGCACCCGCCGCCAGGTCGTCGACGTCCTGGAGCAGGCCGCCGTCTACGAGGACCGGCCCCTGGAGGTCCGGCTCCGCATGACGTGCCAGGCGGGCCTCGCCAAGATGCGCGAGGAGCAGGACCTCATCCGCGTCCTGTTCCGCGACCTCGACCAGTTCCCCAACCTGGTCGCCGAGATGCGCGAGGGCATCGTCAACCCGCTCTACGACGGCATCGCCACCTGGCTGGAGGCCCAGCCGGAGTTCGAGGGGTCGGGCGAGGACTGGCCCGCCATCGCCTCGATCCTCGGCGGCGCGGTCGTCAACTACTGGCTCGCCAACGAGTCGATGTACGAGCCGCCGACGCGCATCGACGAGAAGCGCTTCGTGGCGAGCTGGGCCCGCCTCGGCCTCGGCCTCGTCGGCCTGGAGAAGTCCTAGCCGGCCCCGCTTTCGGCGGCGTCCCCATCCGGGCGCGCCCATTAAATTGAGAGCGGTATGGAGAGTTACGCGGACTGGCTGCGCGCGCGCGACGACGAGTCGCTGCGCACGCTGCTGTCCGCGCGGCCCGAGCTGATCGCACCCGTCCCCGCCGACCTGACGGCGCTCGCCGCCCGCGCCGCGACCCCCGCCGCGATCTCCCGCGCCCTGGACCGCCTCGACCGCTTCGCCCTCGCCACCCTCGAAGCGCTGCTCGTGCTGCCCCGCCCCGTCCGGATCACCGCGCTGCGCACCGCGCTCGGCGCCAAACCCGCCGACGTGGACGCCGCCCTCGCCACGCTGCGCGCGCACGGCCTCGCCTGGGGCGCCAGGTCGCCGCAGGCCGCGCCGGGCGTCCGGCAGGCCCTCCCCTACCCGGCCGGCCTCGGCCCGCCGGTCACCGAGGTCTTCGCCACCTACTCCCGCGACCGCCTCGCCGCCCTCGTCACCGACCTGACCGGCGAGGAACCGCGCGGCTTCGCCGACGCCGGCGCCCTCCTCACCCGCCTCGCCGAGCTCCTCGCCGCCCCCGGCGCGCTGATCGGCGACGCCGGCGACGACGCCCGCGCCGCCCTCGGCGCCCTGGTGTGGGGGCCGCCCGTCGGCCGCGTCGCCGACGCCCGCCGCCCCGTCCGCCTGGACACCGCCACCACCCCCATCGAGCGGCTCCTCGCCCGCGGCCTGCTCGCCGCCGAGGACGACCGGACCGTCACCCTCCCCCGCGAGATCGCCCTGCACCTGCGCGGCGGCCGCCTCTTCCAGGACCTGTCCGCCCGCCCCGAGCCCCTCACCACCGCCCCGCCCCGGCCCGGCCGCGAGGACGCGGTGGTGCGCACCGCCGCGGGCGAGGCGTTCACCGCCGTCCGCCTCACCGAGGAGCTGCTGGAGCGCTGGGGCCTGGAACCCCCGCCGGTGCTGCGCAGCGGCGGCCTCGCCGTCCGCGACCTGCGGGCCGCCGCGACCCTGCTGGACGTCGAGGAGTGGCACGCCGCCCTCCTCGCCGAGACCGCCTTCGCCGCCGGCCTCCTCACCCGCAGCGGCGACCTGGACGGCGAGTGGCTGCCCACCCCCGCCTACGACCTGTGGCTCATGCGCGACGTCGCCGGCCGCTGGTCCGAGCTCGCCCGCGGCTGGCTGCGCAGCGACCGCGCCGCCGGCCTCGCCGGCGAGCGCGACGACCGCGACCGCCTCATCAACGCCCTCTCCGAGGGCATGGTGCGCGGCAGCGCCTCCCCCGTGCGGCGCGCCGTCCTCGCCGTCCTCGGCGACGCGCCGCCTGGCGCGCCCGCGGACGCCGCCGCCGTCCGCACCCGCCTCGCCTGGCTCCAGCCGCGCCGCGGCGGCCCCCTCCGCGACCGCCTCGTCGGCTGGACGCTCCGCGAGGCCGCCGTCCTCGGCGTCACCGGCTTCGGCGAGCTGGCCCCCTTCGGCCGCGACGTCCTGAACGGCGACGACCCCGAACCCGCCCTCGACAAGCACCTGCCCGAACCCGTCGACAAGGTCCTCCTCCAGGCCGACCTCACCGCGATCGCGCCCGGCCCCCTCGTCACCCGCCTTGCCCGCGAGCTCGCCCTCACCGCCGACGTCGAGTCCACCGGCGGCGCCACCGTCTACCGGTTCACCCCCGCCTCGGTGCGCCGCGCCCTCGACGCCGGCCGCACCGCCGACGAGCTCCGCGACCTGCTCGCCCACCACTCCGCGACGCCCCTCCCGCAGCCCCTCGCCTACCTCATCGACGACGTCGCCCGCCGCCACGGGCACCTCCGCGTCGGCGCCCTGACCTCCTACGTGCGCACCGACACCCCCGCCACCCTCGACGAGATCCTCGCCGACCGCCGCGCGGACGCCCTGCGCCTGCACCGCCTCGCCCCGACCGTCCTCGCCTCCGCCCTCGGCCGCACCGAGCTGCTCGACGGGCTGCGCGCCCTCGGCCTCGCCCCCGTCGCCGAGGCCCCCGGCGGCGGCGTCATCGTGACCCGGCCGGACGCGCAGCGCGCCGACCCGCCGCCCTCCACCGAGATCGTCCGGGTGCGGCCGGGCGCCGACACCGACCCCGGCATGATCGCCGCGGCGGTGCGGGCGCTCCGCGCCGGCGACGAGGCGTCCCGGCTCGGCGCCGAGCACGCCCGCACCGGCGCCCCCGGCGGCGACCCGCCGCGCTCCCCCGCCCTGGCCACCATCGACCTGCTGCGCGGCGCCGTCGACCGCGGCACCCGCGTCTGGATCGGCTACCTCGACCAGCAGGGCCAGACCTCCAGCCGCATCGTCGAGCCCGTCCGCGTCGAGGGCGGCTTCCTCACCGGCTACGACGCCACCCGCGCCGCCGTCCACCGGTTCGCGCTGCACCGCATCACCGGCGTCGCCGAGCTCGCCGACGGCGGCGGCGATGTCGGCGGCGGCGTGTAGCGTGCCCCTGACCGCCCCCTCCTCCAAGGAGCTCCCATGAGCGGCTACGACGGCCGTCCGCCCGGCTGGGAGGACCCCTACGGCCAGTACGGCGCCCAGCCGGACCAGGGCTACGGGCCGCCGCCCGGACAGCCCGGCTACGGCTACGGGCCGCCCGGCGTCCCGCAGCAGCGCGGCGCGAGCGCGTCCACGATCATCGTGCTGGTCCTGTCGAGCCTCATGACGCTGTCGTGCTGCAACGTCCTCGCCATTCCCGCCGTCATCACCTCGATCATCGCGCTCAGCCGGGCGAGCACCGACCCCGAGTCGTCGCGGCGGCTGACCGTGTGGAGCTGGGCGCTGTTCGCGGGCGCCGTCGTCCTCGCGATCGCCGTGTTCGTCGTCCTGATCCTGGTCGGCGCGCTGAACGACGACACCTCGTCCACGTCCACCTACTGACCGCCGGGAAGACCCGGGCGCCCGCCGCCGTTGTGCCTGTGTCCCCCTTCCCGCACCCGACGGAGGCCGCTGCACCGTGTCCGACGGTCCGCTCATCGTCCAGTCCGACAAGACGCTGCTCCTGGAGGTCGAGCACGAGCTCGCGGCCGCCTGCCGCAAGGAGATCGCCCCGTTCGCCGAGCTGGAGCGCGCCCCCGAGCACGTCCACACCTACCGGGTGACGCCGCTCGCCCTCTGGAACGCGCGCGCCGCCGGCCACGACGCCGAGCAGGTCGTCGACACCCTGCTGAAGTACTCGCGCTACCCCGTCCCGCACGCCCTGCTCGTCGACGTCGCCGACACCATGGCCCGCTACGGGCGGCTCCGCCTGGAGAAGCACCCCGCGCACGGCCTCGTCCTCGCCTCCCTCGACCGGTCGGTGCTGGAGGAGGTGCTCCGCGCCAAGAAGATCAAGGGGATGATCGGCGACCGCGTCGGCGACGACGCCGTCCTCGTGCACCCCTCCGAGCGCGGCGCCCTCAAGCAGGCCCTGCTGAAGCTCGGCTGGCCCGCCGAGGACCGCGCCGGCTACGTCGACGGCGAGGCCCACCCCATCGACCTCGCCGAGGACGGCTGGGAGCTCCGCCCCTACCAGCGCGACGCCGCCGACGCCTTCTGGCACGGCGGCTCGGGCGTCGTCGTGCTGCCCTGCGGCTCGGGCAAGACCGTCGTCGGCGCCGCCGCCATGGCCCGCGCCCGCGCCACCACCCTCATCCTCGTCACCAACACCGTCTCGGCGCACCAGTGGAAGCAGGAGCTGATCCGCCGCACCTCCCTCACCGAGGACGAGATCGGCGAGTACACCGGCACCAAGAAGGAGATCCGGCCGGTCACCATCGCCACCTACCAGATCATGACGACCCGCCGGAAGGGCGCCTACCAGCACCTGGAGCTGTTCGACGCCCGCGACTGGGGCCTGGTCGTCTACGACGAGGTGCACCTGCTGCCCGCGCCGATCTTCCGGATGACCGCCGACCTCCAGGCCCGCCGCCGCCTCGGCCTCACCGCCACCCTCGTCCGCGAGGACGACCGCGAGGGCGACGTGTTCTCCCTCATCGGCCCGAAGCGCTACGACGCCCCCTGGAAGGACATGGAGTCGCAGGGCTGGATCGCGCCCGCCGACTGCGTCGAGGTCCGCGTCACCCTCACCGACTCCGAGCGCCTCGCCTACGCCACCGCCGAGCCCGAGGAGCGCTACCGCTTCTGCGCCACCACCGCCACCAAGCAGAACCTCGTCCGCGAGCTCGTCGGCCGCCACGCCGGCGAGCAGGTCCTCGTCATCGGCCAGTACATCGACCAGCTCGACGAGCTCGGCGCGATGCTGGACGCCCCCGTCATCAAGGGCGAGACCCGCGTCCGCGAGCGCGAGCGGCTCTTCGACGCCTTCCGCGCCGGCGAGATCAACGTGCTGGTGGTGTCGAAGGTCGCCAACTTCTCCATCGACCTGCCGGAGGCGACCGTCGCCGTCCAGGTCTCGGGCGCCTACGGCTCCCGCCAGGAGGAGGCCCAGCGCCTCGGCCGGCTGCTCCGCCCGAAGGCGTCCGGCCAGGGCGCCCGCTTCTACGCCGTCGTCGCCCGCGACACCCTCGACCAGGACTACGCCGCCCACCGGCAGCGCTTCCTCGCCGAGCAGGGCTACGCCTACCGCATCGTCGACGCGAACACCGTCCTGTCCGGCGGCGACATCTGACGCTTGACCCTCACACCGTGTGAGGCGATGGGCTCGGAGACGCCATGTTCACCATCGGGGACTTCGCCCGCCACGGCCGCGTGACGGTCCGCATGCTGCGCCACTACGACGCGATCGGGCTGCTGCGCCCGGCCCACGTCGACCCGGCCAGCGGCTACCGCCACTACACCGCCGCCCAGCTCACCGACCTCAACCGCGTCATCGCCCTCAAGGACCTCGGCTTCACCCTCGCGCAGGTGCGGACGATCCTGGACGACCGCGTGACCGCCGGGGAGCTGCACGGCATGCTGCGGCTGCGCCGCGCCGAGCTGGAGGCGGCCGCCGCTGCCGCCGCCGCCCGGCTCGCGCAGGTCGAGGCGAGGCTCCGCACCATCGAGAGCGAGGGACGCATGACCACCGACGAGGTCGTCGTCAAGTCCATCCCCGCCGTCCGCGTCGCCCAGCTGAGCGGCACCGCGGCGAGCTACGCCCCCGAACACATCGGCCCCGTCGCCGGTCCCCTGTTCGCCGAACTGTGCCACCGCCTGGACGCCGCCGGCGTCACTCCGGCGGGCCCCGGCATCGCCTACTACGAGGACGCCCCCGGCGGCATCCTCGTCCACGCCGCCATGCCCGTCGGCCCGGCCGCCGTCCCCGGCCTCACCGTCGCCGACCTGCCGGCCGTCCGCGCCGCCACCATCGTCCACCGCGGCCCGATGGACGACGTCCTCCCGACCGCGCAGGCCCTCGCCCGCTGGATCGACGCGAGCGGCCACCGCTCCGCCGGGTACGCCCGCGAGCTCTACCTCGAATGCCCCGACGACACCGCCGCCTGGGTCACCGAGCTTCAAGAGCCCCTCGGCTGACGGGAATGCTCCGGGCGCCCTCCCCGCAGGAGGGCTCCCGCCCCGTCTACCGTCGAGGACATGACCGGTACCTTCCACGCTCTGCACCGCGCCGCCGAACCGCTGCTGCTGCCGAACGCCTGGGACCACGCGTCGGCGCTCGCCCTCGCGCGCGCCGGGTTCGCCGCCGTCGGCACGACCAGCCTCGGCGTCGCGGCGGCCGCGGGGAAGCCGGACGCCGGCGGCGCCACCCTCGACGAGACGCTGCGGCTCGCCGCCGTCGCGTCCCGCCTGCGCTGCCCGCTCACCGTCGACATCGAGGCCGGCCTCGGCGCCACCCCGCAGGCCGTCGCGGACGTCGCGGCCCGCCTCGCCGACCTCGGCGTCGCCGGCGTCAACCTGGAGGACGGCCGCCCCGACGGCACCCTCACCCCGGTCGCCGACCGGACCGCGACGATCGCGGCCGTCAAGGCCCGCGTCCCCGACCTCTTCGTCAACGCCCGCACCGACACCTACTGGCTGCGCCTCGACGACCCGCTCGCCGAGACCCTCACCCGCGCCACCGCCTACACCGACGCGGGCGCCGACGGCTTCTTCGCGCCCGGTATCACCGACCCGGACGACATCCGCGCGCTCACCGCGCACAGCACCGTCCCCGTCAACGTCCTGTACCAGCCCGGCATGAGCCTGCCCGCCCTCGGCGAGCTGGGCGTCCGCCGGGTGAGCCTCGGCTCGCTCCTCTTCCGCGCCGCCCTGGACGCCACCCTCACCACCGCCCTCGCCGTCGCCGCAGACCGCCCCGTCGCCTCCGGCCTGCCCAGCTACGCCGACGTCGCCACCCTGATCGACCCGCCCCGCTGACCCTCGACACCGGCGAGGAGACGCACGGCCGCTTCGGCCCGCCTCTCCTCGCCTGCACACAATCATCGAACCCCG
>NZ_JAIBOA010000017.1 GCF_019458805.1 Actinomadura parmotrematis | reverse complement strand
CTTCCCGGTGGCCCGCACTGCTTCCCCGGGGGACGACCCCCGGACCCCCGAGGTGCTCGCGCGCTAACGCGCACTGCGCCGGTACAGGTGCGGACCCCCGCACCTTCTCTTAGAACCCCCGTCGCCGTATTGCAGTCGCCTGCGGTCACGCTGGTGCGCATCGCGTCGATCGGCACCTCCCCAAGCGCTTCTCTCCCTTAACGGTTTGCGCGCCGGCGCGCACGATCCGCTTGGGGCGCGGGCGGTGCGGGGTCAGTTGCGGCGGGTGTAGTAGACGATCGAGGTGATGAAGGCGGCTCCGCCTACGGCGCAGATGGTGGCCCAGGCGCCGGGGTCGTCGCCTTGGGCGAGCTTGACGAACAGCATCGCGACGGCGACGACGACCAGGAGCTGGCCGGTGGCGGCGGAGGCGCGCAGGGCGATCAGGCGGCGGCGCTCGTCGCCCTCCTTGCCGCCGAGGAGGGCGACGGCCTCGCTGCGGCCGCCGAACAGCAGCAGGAACGCGCCGTAGGCGAGCATGACGCCGGCGCCGACCGCGGCCATCGCGGGCTCGTCGTTCAGCAGGAAGACCACCGCGTAGGCGGCGGCGAGCAGGACGCAGGTGGCGGGGACGAGCCAGCGTCCCCGGCCGATCTCACGGGTCGACATGGAAGACCTCCTCGACGACCTTGCCGAAATAGCGGGCCATGCGGATCGCGAGCGGGAGCGAGGGGTCGTAGCGGCCCTGCTCGATCGCATTGATCGTCTGCCGCGACACCCCGAGCGCCTCGCCGAGGGCCTGCTGGGACAGGCCCTTGCCCAGGCGCAGGTGGCGCACATCGTTGCGCATCCGTCCTCCCTACCTATGGAAAGTACGCTTTACATCGGAGGATGTCAAGGGTGCTTTACATGGGCGAGGCGTCGCGGGTGTGCGGGGGCGGCCTTCTAGCATGTCGGTCGTGCCTTCGGCCCTGAGGAGGAGCCCTTGTCCGAGCGCCGGGCGCCCATGGATCCCGATGTCGATCTGCACGTGCCGCGGCAGCGCGCCGAGATGGCGCGCGCGCCCTGGCCGACGCTCGGGGCGGTCTCGGCAGGCGGTGCGATCGGTGCTCTCGGCCGTTACGGGCTCGGGCAGGCGTTCCCGGCCGGGCCGGGCGCCTTCCCCTGGGCCACGTTCGCGATCAATGTCTCGGGGTGCCTGCTCATCGGGGTGCTGATGGCCGTGCTCGCGGTGCGGAACGCGCATCCGCTGGTCCGCCCGTTCCTCGGCGTCGGGGTGCTGGGCGGCTACACCACGTTCTCGACCTACGTGGTGGACGTGCAGCGCATCGCGGGCCTCGGGAGGCCCGGTGTCGCGCTGGCCTACCTGGTGGCGACGCCGGTCTGCGCGCTCGTCGCCGTGTACGCCGGGGTGCGCGGGACGCGGCGCCTCGTCGGGGAGGCGCGGTGACGGTCCTGCTCGTGGTGCTCGGGGCCGCGGTCGGCGCGCCGCTCCGCTACCTCACCGACCGGGCGGTGCAGGCGCGCAACGGCACGACGTTCCCGTGGGGCACCTTCACCGCCAACGTGATCGGCTGTGCCGTGCTCGGCTTCCTGGCGGCCTGGCCGGTCGGGGGCGGGGTGAGCGAGCTGGCGTCGGTCGGGTTCTGCGGCGCGCTCACGACCTACTCCACCTTCGGCTACGAGACGCTGCGCCTGGCCGAGGAGGGCGAGCGGCTCTCCCCGCTGTTCAACGTGGTGGCCTCGATCGGCGCCGGGCTCGGCGCGGCGTCGGTGGGCGCGCTGCTCGCCGGTCTCGTCCACGGCTGACGTTTGCCCGCCGCCGCGGGGGTAGAGCGCTCCACGGACATCACGGACGAGGAGGCCGACATGACGGTGGTCGTGACCGGCGCGAGCGGCGGCATCGGGCGGGCGACGGCGCGCGCCTTCGGGGCCCGCGGCGCCAAGGTCGCCCTGATCGCGCGCGGCGAGGCCGGCCTGGAGGCCGCCGCCGACGAGGTGCGGGCGGCGGGCGGGGCGGCGCTCGCGCTGCCCGTGGACGTCGCCGACTTCGCGGCCGTCCAGGCGGCGGCGCGGCGGGCCGAGGCGGAGTTCGGGCCGATCGAGGTGTGGGTCAACGTCGCGTTCAGCTCGGTGTTCGGGGAGTTCACCAGCATCGACCCGGAGGAGTTCAAGCGGGTCACCGAGGTGAGCTACCTCGGTTACGTGCACGGGACGCGGGTGGCGCTGGACCTGATGCTGCCGCGCGACCGGGGCGTGATCGTGCAGACGGGGTCGGCGCTCGCCAAGCGCGGCATCCCGCTCCAGTCCGCCTACTGCGGCGCCAAGCACGCGATCCAGGGCTTCCACGAGTCGCTGCGCACCGAGCTGCTGCACAAGGGCAGCAACGTGAAGGTGACGATGGTGCACATGCCGGCGGTCAACACGCCGCAGTTCGGCTGGGTGGCGTCGAAGCTGCCGCAGAAGGCGCAGCCGGTCCCGCCGATCTATCAGCCGGAGGTCGCCGCGCGGGCGCTGGTGTACGCCGCCGACCATCCGGGCAAGCGCGAGTACTGGGTGGGCGCGAGCACGGTCGGCACGCTGCTGGCCAACCGCGTCGCGCCGGGCGTGCTGGACCGCTACCTGGCCCGGACGGGCTACAAGTCGCAGCAGACCGGCGAGCCGCGCGACCCCGACCAGCCCGCGAACCTGTGGGAGCCCGCCGACGGCAAGGACGGCCGCGACTTCGGCGCCCACGGGACGTTCGACGACAAGGCCCACGACCGCAACCCGCAGTTCTGGGCCGTCCGGCACAAGAAGGCCCTGACCGCCGCCGGCGTCGCTGCCGCCCTCGCGGGGGCCCGCGCCCTCACCCGCTAAGCGGTCCTTTCCCACGGCACCGCGCGGCTCCGGCCGCGCGGTGCCGTTGTCGTGTGCGGTGCCGGGCCGGATGCGGCCAGGCGGTGGCCGCAGCGCCGCTCCAATCGTACGTTTGGTCCATCCAAACGATCGATTGGACAGCCGTGGCCGCCAGCACCCGTCAGCGGATCATCAGCGAGGCGCTGCGCCTGTTCGCCGAGAAGGGGTACGCGGCGACGTCGATCGGCGCCATCGAGAAGGCGGCGGGGCTGTCCCCGCGCTCGGGCGCCCTCTACACCCACTTCGCCTCCAAGGAGAAGGTGATGGCGGCGGCGGTGGACGACGCCGTGCGGCTCGCCGAGTCCGGTTTCGCGCTGGCGCCGATGCTGCCGCTCGGCGACCTGCGGGCGGAGCTGACGCTGGTGGCCCGCGCGTCGCTGGCGCTGATGGACAACTGGCGCGACCTGATCAGGGTCATGACGAAGGAGTGCGACCTGTTCCCGGCCGTCATGGCCGACGCCCGCACCCGCCTGTTCGCCCCCTCGCACGCCTTCCTCGCGGAGTGGCTGGCGACGAGGGCGCCCGGGGCGGGGTTCGACTTCGAGGCGCTCGCGGTGATCTGGCTGGGCGCCCTGGAGAACTACTGGCTGACCCGCGAGCTGCACGGCGGCCCGCTCCTCGGGATGGACGAGGAGCGGTTCGTGCGCCAGTGGGTCGCCACCCTGACGCACGTCCTGGGAGGGACGCGATGACCCCGATCCGGTTCGACCTCAACTCCCCCGAAGTGATCGCCGACCCCTACCCCCACTACGCCCGGCTGCGCGAGGACGCGCCCGTCCACCACGACCGCGAGCTGGACCTCTGGGTGCTCAGCCGGCACGACGACGTGGCGGCGGCGGTGCGCGACCACGCGCGGTTCTCCTCCGAGTCCGGCGGCCCCTGGTCGGACCTGTCGGCCAACCCGTTCAACCCCTCGACGAGGGTGCCCGCGCCGGTGGCCGCGGCCGTCGAGCGCCTGCTCTCGCCCCGCGTCCTGCTGACCAGCGACCCGCCCGACCACACCGAGCTGCGCCGCAAGGTCGCGCCCGCCTTCACCCCGCGCCGGATCGCGGCCTGGGAGCCGCGCGTCCGGGAGATCACCGAGGGGCTGCTCGGCGGCGCGGCGGCGCGGGACGGGCGGATCGACCTGGTGCGCGCGCTGGCCGCGCCGCTGCCGAGCATGGTGATCGCCGAGATGATGGGCGTGCCGCCCGGTCGGCGGGACCGGTTCCGGCGCTGGTCCGACGAGGCGGTCGACGGCCTGCTCGCCCACGGATCCCTGCTCCGGACGCTGCACGGCACGGCCATGATGTCGGCGCACTTCGCCGCGGCGGTGCGGCGGCGGCGCCGCGACCCGCGCGACGACCTGATCGGCCTGCTCGTCGCGGGCGGGGACGAGGCGCCGCTCAGCACCGGCGAGCTCGTCACGTTCTGCGTCCTGCTGCTGGTCGCCGGCAACGAGACCACGACCAACCTGATCTCCAACACGGTGCTGGCGCTGCTGGAGAACCCCGACGCGCTGGAGGCGGTGCGGGCCGATCCGGGCCTCGCCGGCGCCGCCGTGGAGGAGACCCTGCGCTACGACGGCCCGGCGCAGGGGCTGCTGCGGATCGCCAAGGCCGACGCCCGTTTCGGCGACGTCACGATCCCGGCGGGGAGCCGGGTGCTGCTGCTCATCGCCTCGGCGAACCGCGACCCGAGGCGCCATCCCGATCCCGACGCCTTCCGCCTCGACCGCGGGCGGGCCGACCATCTGGCCTTCGGCACCGGCGTCCACTACTGCATCGGGCACGCGCTCGCCCGCCTGGAGAGCACGGTGGCGATCGAGTCGCTGTTCCGGCTCGGCCTGGCGCCGCGCCTCGCGGGGCGGCCCGGACGGCTCGACAGCCCGGTGCTGCGCGGGCTGCGCACCCTCCCGCTGGCGCTGGAGCGGGTTCCGGCGGGCCGCTGACCGGCAGCGAAATTGTCCGATCACGCGGATATCCGCGAAGTTTTTCCTTCGTCCGCTATAAGCATTTCGCCTGTGTTGTCTCGGACAATCAGGGCTCATGGCCACACCGCGCGAGATCGTGCTCGCCTACTACGACGCCGTGGACGCCGGGGACAACGAGGCGCTGCTGGCGATGTTCCACCCCGAGGCCGTCTACCGCCGCGGCGGCTACCCGCCCATCGAGGGCGCGGCCGCCCTGCGGCACTTCTACGAGAACGTGCGGATCATCGCCAAGGGCGAGCACGCCGTCGACTCGGCCGTCTGGCAGGGCGAGCACGTGGCCGCGCGCGGCACGTTCCGCGGCCTGTCGCGCGACGACGAGGACCTGTCGGCCGAGTGGGCCGACTTCTTCACCTTCGAGGACGGGCTGATCCGCCACCGGACCACCTACTTCTTCGCCCCCGGCGTGTGAGCAACGGGAACGGCCCCGCCCTCTGGTGAGGACGGGGCCGTTCCCGGGGTGCTGCCGAGGTCAGCGTCCGATGCCGGCCTTGGCCTTGGCGGCCTGCTTGCGCGCGGCACCGGCGCCCTGGACGGCGGCGCCGGCCCCGGCGCTGCCCAGCGCCTTGACCTTGCGGGTCGCCTTGGTCCAGCGGCTCTGCTTGGCGCGGGCGTGGCGGCGCCACGCCCACACGGCGGCGGCCCCGGCGGCCACCCCCGCGAGCCCGGCGCCGGAACCGGCGGCGGCCTTCACGGACGGGCGGCGCTTGCCCTGCTCGACGGCGTCGAGGTTGTCCTTGGTGCGTTCGGCGTCGACGTGCAGTGCGTCCGGCGTGGTCTGCGGAGTCCCCAGTCCGGCCGTCGCACCGGTGGTCGGGGTCGTCTCGATGGCCATGGCGTCCCTCCCAGGTCTTGTGTTCTCGGCCAGACAACGCCATACCCTCCGATCTACCCTCAAACATGGAGTGAACGGAAGGTGGTGAGCATGCGGACCGAGGGCCGTGGAGCGCCGGACGCGGACGCGCCCTGGAACGAGATCGTCCCGGGGCTCTGGATGGGCGGCCACCACTACCGCGACGCCACCGGCGCCCGCGCCGCCGCCGTGCCGGACGCCCGCTTCGACCTCGTGCTCAGCCTCTACGAGCGCGCCGGGCACGGCCCGGACCCGGGCGTGGAGCACCACTGCACGGTGATCCCCGACGACCCGCTCACCCCTGCGCAGATCCAGGTCGTCCTGGACATGGCCGAGCGCGCCGCGCACGCCGTCCGCGGCGGGCGGCAGGTGCTGGTGCGCTGCCACTCGGGCTACAACCGCTCCGGCCTGGTCGTCGCGCACGCGCTCACGCTGCTCGGGCACGACGCCGCGGACGCGATCTTCCTGGTGCGCTACCGGCGGTCCAGGTGGGCCCTGAACAACCGGACGTTCGAGGAGTACCTGACGGCCGGCCTGGACGTCGCCCACCTCCTCACCGGCCTGGAGGAGCAGCCGCCGGCGGCGACCTAGCCGGGCCTTGTTGGATCTTGGTGCGGAATGTCGGGGTGGTCCGCTAGTGTCTGGCGCGGCAGGACCGTAGCGCAGAGGTCGTCGCGCCTTGGCTGCGAGCTGGAGGACGCCGGTTCGAATCCGGTCGGTCCTGCCCCTACACGTTCCGCTCGATCAGGGAGTGCAGTGCCGCCGCCGGACCCCGCAGACCTGGAGACCTGTCTGCGGGTGCTGGAGCAGGCGCGCGCCGCCGATCCCGACGATCCGCACTGGCGGCCGGTGCACGAGGCGCTGACGCGGGTGTTCCAGTCGGCCCGCAAGGCGCGCCGCGCGCAGCGCAAGGCCGCGCGCCGCGAGGAGGACCTCGCCGCGATGGCCGCGACGGCGCGGTTCGCCGAGCAGGACCCCGGCCCCGAGATCGCCGCGCCCGCCGGGCCGGACGGCGACGGCGGCGCGGTGCTGTCGTCGGCGCGCCGCTGCTACGTGTGCAAGGTGTTCTACCGGCGCCTGGACGCCGACTACCACGCCCTCTGCCCCGAGTGCGCGCGCGAGAACCGCGAGCGCCGGCACGCGCGCTGCGACCTGCGCGGCCGGACGGCGCTGGTCACCGGCGGCCGCATCAAGATCGGGTTCCAGCTCGCGCTGAAGCTGCTGCGCGACGGCGCCGAGGTCATGGTCACCACCCGCTACCCGCGCGACGCCGCCCGCCGGTTCGCCGCCGTCCCCGACCATCCCGACTGGCTGCACCGGCTGTCGGTGCACGGCGTGGACCTGCTGGACATGCCGGGCGTCGCCGGGCTGCTCGGCGCCGCCCACGCGCGGTTCGACCACCTGGACGTCCTGGTCAACAACGCCGCGCAGACGATCCGCCGTCCCGCCGCCTACCACCGGCAGGTCCGCGCCGATGAGGCGCTGCCGCTGGAGGGCGCCGCCGCCCGCGTCGCGCTCGCCGCGCCCGCCCCGCCCGTCGACGTCGGTGCGCTGCCCGTCCTCGCGCCCGCCGACGACGCGCTGTTCCCGGCGGGCCGCACCGACGAGACCGGCGAGCCCCTGGACCTGCGCGACCGCAACTCCTGGACGCTGCGCCTGCACGAGGTGGACGCCGGCGAGTGGCTGGAGACCCAGCTCGTCAACGCGTTCGCGCCGTTCCTGCTGACGTCGCGGCTGCGCGGCCTGCTGGAGGCGTCGCCGTTCCCCGACCGGTACGTGGTGCAGGTGTCGGCGATGGAGGGCAGCTTCTCGCGCGAGAACAAGACCGTCCGCCACCCGCACACCAACATGGCCAAGGCGTCGCTGAACATGCTGACGCGCACGTCGGCCGCCGACTACGCCGCCGCCGGCATCCACATGACCAGCGTCGACACCGGCTGGGTGACCGACGAGCGCCCGCACCCGGGCAAGCAGGCCGAGCGCGCCGCCGGGTTCCGGCCGCCGCTGGACGTGATCGACGGCGCGGCGCGGGTGTACGACCCGATCGTGCGCGGCGTCGCGGGCGGCGAGCGGCTGTCCGGCCTGTTCCTGAAGGACTACCGACCGGTGGAGTGGTGACCATGGAGCCGACCCCCGTCCGCTGCCCGGCGATCGCGTACCCGGACGTGCCCGCCGCCGACCCGGCCGCGCTCGCGCCGCTGCTCGCCCGCCTCGCCGGCGACCGCCCGGTGGCGGCCGACGAGGCGTTCCCGCTCGGGACGCTGCGCGCCGACGGCCGCCTGGACCTGTGCAAGCAGGGCCTCGGCCCCGGCGGCCTGGCCCGGCTGCTGCCCGCCGCCGTCGCGTCCCCGCACGCCGCGCACCTGCTGCTCGGCACGAACGCGATCGGCACCGAGGGCGCCCGGACGCTCGCGGCGGGCCTGCCCGCCGGGCACGGCCTGCGCACCCTCTACCTCGGCTGCAACCGCATCGACGCCGAGGGCGCCGCCGCGCTCGGCGAGACGCTGGCGGCCGACACGACCGTCCGGGCGCTCTGGCTGAAGCGCAACCCGGTCGGCGACGAGGGCGCCGCCGCGCTCGCGGCGATGCTGCGCCGCAACACCGCGATCCGCACCCTCGACCTGGTCAACACCGGTGTCGGCCTCGCCGGGCTGCGCGCCCTGCTGGACGCCGCCGCCGGGCGCGAGGCGCCGCTGGAGCGGCTGTTCCTCGGCGGCAACGGCCTCGGACCCGAGGCCGCCGACCTGCTCGCCGCGCTGGTCCGCGACGGCGGCGTCCGCGAGCTGTACCTGCCCGCCAACCACCTCGGCGACGGCGGCGCGGCCGTCCTCGCGGCCGCCGCCGACCCGGCGCGCCCGATCCGCCTCGGCCTCGGCGGCAACGGCATCGGCCCGGACGGGGCGCGGGCGCTCGCCGCCGCGCTCCCCGGCATCGAGGCGCTCGACCTCGGCCGCCCTCCGTCGGAGCGCACGCTCGGCGCGCCCGGCAACGCCACCGGCGACGAGGGCGCCGCGCTGCTCGCCGCGGCGCTGCCCGGCAGCCCGCTGCGGAGGCTGGAGCTGCGCCACTCGGGCATCACCGGGCGCGGCGCCAAGACGCTCCTCGCCCGCACGCGCGGCAGCCGCCTGGAGTACGTCGGGCTCGGGCCGGGCGTGCCGCGCCGCGTCAAGCGCGGCTTCGCCGAGGTGCTGCGGCCCGCCGGCGCCCCCCACCCCGACCTGCACGCGATCGGGAGCATCTACCGATGACCCCGCCGGCAGCACCTCCGTCCAACCTGGCGCCCGACGAGCGCGCCGACTGGCTGCGCGTCCGCCGCTACGCCGTGCCCGCCTGGATGATCGAGCGGGCGACCGAGCGCCGCCTGGCGGGCGACTGGCGCGGCGCGTGCGCCGCCGCCGACGTCGAGGTCCGCGTCGACCTCGCCGCGCTGCCGCCCGCGGCGGCCGCCGCCCTGGAGGACGACCTCGCGCACTTCGCCCCCGACCTGCTGCGCTGGCACCTGCCGCGCGTGCTGGAGGGGCGGTCCACGATCACCACCCACAACGCGCTGAAGCTGCGCGAGGACGAGCACGGCGTCCTGTACGTCACCACGCCGGTGATGGTGGACGGGCCGCAGCGCCTCGTCCTCCGTCACGACCGCGCGATGGTCGAGAAGGCGCCCGGCGGCCGGATGGAGCTCCACCACGCCGACTGGTCGGGCCTGCGGTACCGGTGGGACGTCCGCGCGATCGACGGCGTCCGCGGCGGCGAGTCCCGGACACCGTACTTCGACGCCGCCGGCGAACCGGTGCCGCCGCCCGCCGCTCCCCCGTCCGGCGGGGTGGAGCTGGTGGAGTGGACGACGCTGCTGAACGAGCGCGGCGACCTGCGAGGCGCGCTGGAGGCCGTCGGGCTGGCGGTCCCCGACCCGGCGGGCTTCGACACGTCCGCGCCCTGGGGGTCGCACACCGCCCGCGAGATCGCCCCCGTGACGCCGATCGACTTCCCGCTCCTGGCGCGAACGGGCCTCGGCTGCGTCGACCTCGGCGGCGGCCTGTACCTGAAGGTCCGGGACGGCCGGGCCGTGGCCGTCGACTGGAACGACCTCGACGGCGTCCCCCACCTCGACAGCTCCGCGTGGCGCCGCTCCCCCGACCTGGACCTGCTGCGGTCGGGCCTGCTGTCCCCCGAGGAACTGCACCCGCTGGTGCGCGCCGGAATGTTCCCCGCGCGCGGCGAGGCGGACGGGCCGGTCGGCCCGCGCACCGATCCCGTCCCGCCCTCCCCCGTGCGGGTGCGCTGCCAGGGCGGCTGGCACGAGGTGGCGTTCCGCGACGGCGCGCTGGCCGTCCCGCACACCGCCGAGGAGATCAGGCGGGAGCGGGCGCTCGGCGCGTTCGGCGGCAAGGTCGCGGGCTGCTTCGCCGTCCGCACCGCCGTCGAGACCGGCGAGGGACGGCTGCCGAAGGCGCTGCGCGCGCAGATGCGCGAGCTGTACCTGCGCGCCCAGCACGGCGACACGCCCGCCGTGCTCGCGCTGCTGGACGCCGGCGTCCCGCCGGTGCTGCGCGACGGCCGCCGCCGCACGCTGCTGCACCACCTGCACATGCTCGACCACGAGCGGCTGCTGCCCCGGCTGCTGGACGCCGGCCTCGACATCGACGTCGAGGACGGCAACGGCCGCACCCCGCTGCATATGGCCGTCGGCGACTACGGGTCGGAGGAGCTGGTGCGGGCGCTGGTCGAGCGCGGCGCCCGCATCGACACCGTCGACAACGACGACGTGTCCCTGGCGTACCTGATCCGCCAGCACAAGCGCACCGAGCTGGAGTGGCTGCGCGACCGGGTCGAGAAGGAGCACCCCGGCGTCGGCTACGAGTACGAGTACTGGGGCGACGACGAAGACGGCGAGGACGAGGACGGGGAGGACGCGTGAGCGACGCGCTCGCCGCCGCCGACGAGCTGAACCGGCGGGCCCGCGCCTGGCGCTCGGAGCCCGCCCGCAGCACCCAGCTGGAGGCGCTGGCGCTCGCGGTCGCCGCGAACCTGCCGGTGCTGCTGTGGGGCGAGCCCGGCATCGGCAAGTCGGCGGGCATGGAGCGGCTGGCCGAGCGGCTCGGGGTGCCGCTGGAGACGGTCATCGCGAGCGTGCACGAGCCGTCCGACTTCGCCGGGCTGCCGATCATCGGGGACGATCCGGCGGCGACCGGCGTGCCGATGGCGCCGCCGGACTGGGCGGTGCGGGTCGCGGCCGCCGGGCGCGGCCTGGTCTTCTTCGACGAGCTGTCGTCGGCGCCGCCCGCCGTGCAGGCCGCGCTGCTGCGCGTCGTCCTGGAGCGCCGCGTCGGCAGCCTCACGCTGCCGGGCCCGGTGCGGATCGTGGCGGCGGCGAACCCGCCGTCCAGCGCCGCCGACGGCTGGCACCTCAGCCCGCCGCTCGCCAACCGGTTCGTGCACCTGCACTGGACGCACGACCCGCGCACCGTCGCGCGCGGCCTCGCCGGGACGTGGCCCGAGCTGTCCGTCCCGGTCGTGGACCCGGCGCGGGCGGGCGGCGCCGTCGCGCGCGCCCGGGGCGCGATCTCGGGGTTCCTGACGGCGCGGCCGGGCCTGGTGCACCACATGCCGGCCGACGCCGAGGCGCGCGGCGGCGCGTGGCCGTCGCCGCGCAGCTGGGAGATGGCGCTGCGGCTGCTGGCCGCCGGGTACGCCACCGGCTCCGCCGGCGAGGCGGTGTCGGCGGCGGTCGTCGGCGCGGTCGGCGACGGCGCGGGCCTGGAGCTGCTGTCCTACCTGGAGGAGCTGGACCTGCCCGACCCCGACAAGGTCCTCGCCGACCCGGCGCGGTTCGCGCTGCCCGAGCGCGGCGACCGGCAGCTGGCGTTCCTGACGGCGGTCGTGTCGGCCGTGCAGGGCGACCTCACGCGGCGCCGCTGGGAGGCGGGCTGGGTGGTGCTCGCCAAGGCGGTCGACGCGGGCGTCCCGGACGTCGCGGCGCGCGCCGCCGCCGACCTCGCGGCGCTGCGCGAGCCGGACTGGCCGGTGCCCGAGGGCATCGACGGGTTCGTGGAACTGCTCCAGCTGTCCGGCGCGCTGTAGGGGCGGCAATGCCCGCTCCCGGTGAGCCCGCGCCCGGCGCGCCCGCGCTCGACCGCACCAAGCTGCTCGCCGCCCGGTTCAAGGCCGCGGGCGACCGCCCCTACCTGGCGTCGGCGCTGTACTCGCTGACGGTCGTGCCGACCGCCGCCGTCCCGACGATGGGCGTGGACCGGTACTGGCGCTGCTACGTCTCCCCCGCGTTCGTGGACGCCACGCCGGTGGAGGAGCTGGCGGGGGTGTGGATCCACGAGGTCGCGCACCTGCTGCGCGACCACCACGGGCGCGCGTCGCGGCTGCCGGCCGCCGACCAGCGCGACCGTGCCCGCCTCAACCTCGCGCAGGACTGCGAGATCAACGACGACCTGCTCGCCGACCGGCTGCGGCTGCCCGCCTCGCGGGTCGTGCCCGGCGACTTCGGGCTGCCCACCGGGCGCCTGTTCGAGGAGTACCTGGCGGGCGTCCCGCCGCAGCCGCACCCGCACGACTGCGGGTCGGGCGCGCACGGCGTCCCGGCCCCGTGGGAGCTGCCGGGTCGGGGCGGGGCGGCGTCGGTCGGGGACGTCGAGGCGGCGGCGCTGCGGCGCGCGACGGCCGAGGCGATGCGCGCGCACGAGCGGTCGCGCGGGACGCTGCCGGGCGGCTGGAAGCGGTGGGCCGAGCAGGTCCTGGAGCCGGTCGTGGACTGGCGGCGGGTGCTGGCGGGCGCGGTCCGCGAGGCCGTCGCGTGGGCGGGCGGCGCCGTCGACTACACCTACCGGCGGCCGTCGCGCCGCACGCCCGCGCTGCGCGGCGTGGTGCTGCCGAGCCTGCGGCGGCCGCTGCCGCGCGTCGCGATCGTCATCGACACCTCGGGGTCGATGGGCGACGACGAGCTCGGCGCCGCACTCGCCGAGGTGACGGGCGTGCTCCGCGAGGTCGGGGTGGGCGCGAACCGGGTGAGCGTGCTGGCCTGCGACGCCGACGTGCAGGCCGTCAGCCGGGTGACGTCGGCCGGCCAGGTGGAGCTCGGCGGGGGCGGCGGCACCGACATGCGCGTCGGGATCGCGCGGGCGCTGGCGTCCCGCGAGCGGCCGCAGGTCGTCATCGTGCTGACCGACGGGTTCACGCCGTGGCCGCACGAGCCGCAGACGTGCCGCCTCATCGCCGGCCTGGTCGGCGAGGACCCGCCGAACCCGCCCGGCTGGGTGGAGACGGTCCGCGTCCGCTGACGCGGGCGGCGCGTCAGCAGCGTCCGCTGCATTCGGCCCACCGCTCGAAGAGCTCCAGCGCCACGACCACCAGCGCCAGGGCGAGGACGGACAGCCCGGCGAGGGCGAGCAGGAGGCGGCGCGGCATCGGGTGTCCTCGGATCAGCGGAGGTCGGCGGTCGTGGTGAGGCGGATCTGCGCGTCGGTCCAGCGGCGGGCGGCCTCCTCCTCGTCGTCCAGGGCGTGGACGAAGGCGCGGACGGCGCCGGCGGCGGCGCGCAGGCCCGTCGCGTCGAGGGCGGCGGCGGCGCGCTCGGCGCGGGGCGCGAAACCGGCGGGCAGGTGGCGCAGGCCGTGGTGGGCGGCGTCCGCGCACACCTCCAGGGCCTCGTCGAGGGCGGCGCCGATCGGGTCGGGCGGGGCGGGGACGGCGCGGTCGGTGATCGCGGCGGCGGTGCCGGCGGCCAGGTCGGGGACCTGGAGCCCGGCGGAGGTGAGGACGGCGTAGGGGGTGACGTGCAGCGTCCCCTGCGAGCGCCGCACCGCGCCGGACACGTGGGTGGCGCCGTCGCCGAGCGCGGCGGCGAGGCGGTCCAGCGCGGCCGGGGCGACGGGGCTGTGGACGGCGTGCAGGGCGGCGGGGGTGCCGTGCCCGTCGCGGACGACGGCCGAGAGCGCCTGGCCGCCGGGGTCGTAGCGGACGTCCTCCACGGCGGCGACGCGCAGCACGTGGACGTTGTCGGCGTCCACCCGGGGCCGCACGAGGCGCGGCGGCAGCGCGGCGATCCGCTCGCCGAGCGCGGCGAAGTCGCCGGTGAGCAGCGGCGCGGGCAGGTCCTCCCAGGCGCGGCCGAGGGGGGTGACGGTGGTGCGGGCGATCCGGCCCGGCGACAGGCGGACGTGGTGGCGCGCGCTGCGGGACGCGCTCTCCGACACCACGTTGGAGGCGGCGAGCGCCCGCAGCGCCGCCCCGGCGACGCGGCGCCCGCCGATGTCGGCGGCGGGCTCGGGCCACTGGCGGTGCAGCACCAGGACGGTGCCCGCGCCGTCGGCGAGCAGCACCCGCGCCTCGGGCCGTTCGGGGGTGCCGCCGACGCGGCAGCCGAGCGCGGTGAGGCGGACGCGGCGGAGCGGCGTCTCGCCCGCCTCGGCGGTGCCGAGGACGGCCGAGCGGGGGCTGCCGCCGGCGTGGGCGGCGGCGCGGTGCCGGGCGTGCAGCTCGGCGATCAGCTCGGCGGTGCGGGCCGGGTCGTGGCGGGCGGCGCGGTCGTCGTGGGCGGCGAGCTGGTCGGCGAGGTCGGCGGCGACGGCGGCGGGCCAGTGCAGGCCGCGGGCGGCGAGGGCCTTCTCGGCGGTGCCGAGCGCGGCGGCGAGGACGGGCCCGGCGTGCGCGGCCCCGTCCAGCAGCAGCCGCTCGGCGAGGTCGAGGACGCCCGCCATGTCGTCGCGGCCGGTACGGCCTTCGCCGCCGACGTCTAGGACGGCGTCGCCGAGGCCGCGCTCGTCGGCGGCGCGGAACGCCCAGACGGCGAGGACGATCACCTCGCCGCGCCGGGTGTCGCCGGCGTCGGTGTGGACGTAGCCGAGCTCGCCGGGGACGAGGAACCGGACCGTGCAGGCGGGCAGCTCCGCCCACGCCTGCCCGTCGGGGCCGGGCCGGTGCACGCGGGCGGCGTACCCGGCGCGCAGGGTGCGGTGGGCGGCGGCGAGGGCGCGGGCGCCGACGACGGCGGCGAGCGCGTCGTCGTCGAACGCGCCGGGCGACCACGGCGCGGCGTCCTGCGGCGGCTCGGGCTCGGCGCCGGCGCCCTGGCGCTGGTAGGCCAGGACGGCGCCGATGCGGTGGCGGCAGACGCCGGAAGCGCCGCAGGTGCAGGTGGCGGCCTCCAGGCCGGCGCCGGCGGGCAGGGCGGCGCGGGCGCCGTCGGGGAACGCGGCGCGCACGGTGCCGTCGGCGTCGCTCTCCAGGGCGGGGACGGTGCCGGCGTCCAGGTCCTTGGCGGCGCGCTTGACCAGGCCCCGGTTGGCGAGGGCGGCGAGCGCGTCGGGGGTGAGGGCGAGCAGGTCGGCGCGGGTCACCGGCCGATCCTCTCGGCGACGAACTCGGCGAGGTGGGCGGGCGTCATCGCGCCGACGTGCGCGCCGGCGGCGACGAGGCGCCGCCCCATCTCGCGGTCGTAGTCGGGTTCGGCGTCGGCGTCCAGGGCGGCGAGGCCGAGCACCTGCACGCCCTGCGCGGCCATCTCCCGCACGTCGCGGACGAGGGCCTCGGCGTCGCCGCCCTCGTAGAAGTCGCTGACGACGACGACGATGGCGCGGCGCGGGTTGTCGATCAGGCCGCAGCCGTAGCGGACGGCGCGGGCGATGTCGGTGCCGCCGCCGAGCTGGACCTTCATGAGCAGCTCCACCGGGTCGACGACGTCGGAGGTGAGGTCGACGACGGCGGTGTCGAAGGCGACCAGGTGGGTGCGCAGGCCCGGCAGGCTCCACAGGCACGCCGCCGTCACCGCGCTGTGGATGACCGACCCGACCATGGACCCGGACTGGTCGACCAGCAGGATGAGCTGCCACTGCTCCAGGTGGCGGCGGGTGCGGGCGAGGAAGCGCGGCCGCTCGATGTAGAGGCGCCGCTCGTCGGGGCGGTAGTGGGCGAGGTTGGCGCGGATCGTGCCCTTGAAGTCGAAGTCGCGGGCCTGCTTGCGGTGGCTCGGGCGGCGGGTGCGGGTGCCGTGGAACGCCTGGCGGACCTCCACGCGCAGCCGGTCCATCAGGTCGCGGACGACGTGCTCGACGATGCGGCGGGCGAGCGCGAGGACCTCGGGGTTCATCAGGTGCTTGGTGCGCAGCACGGCGCGCAGCAGCGCGGCGTCGGGCTCGGCGCGCTCCAGCACCGCCGGGTCGGTGACGATCTCGTGGATCTCGTAGCGCTCGACGGCGTCGCGCTCCAGCCGCTCGACGGTCTCCTTGGGGAACAGCCGGTGCACCTCGTCCAGCCAGTCGACGGGGGTGAGCTGCGACGGGCCGTCCCCGCCGGTGCGCGGGCCGGTGCGGCGGACGCCGCGGCCGTCGGCGTCGGCGTCGCGGCCGTAGAGCCAGTCCAGGGCGGCGTCGCGGGCGGCGCCGGCGGCGGACGGGGCGCCGGTGCGGCTCTCGGCGGCGTCGCCGAGGATGAGCCGCCAGCGCTCCAGATCGGGAGTGGGCGCGTCGGGGGTGGGCGCGTCGGGGGTGGTCACAGCAGGCCCTCCTCGGCCAGGACGGCGGCGGCGCGCTCCTCCAGGGCGCGGCCCCGGGCGACGGCGAGCGGGTCGGGCGCGCCGCGCAGCAGGGCGCGGCCGGAGCCGGCGGCGCCGCGGCGCTCCAGCAGGCGGCGGGCGATCGTCTCGCGCTCGCGCGGCGGGAAGTGGTGGAACGCCTGCCGCAGCGCGGGCAGCGCGATCAGGAAGTCGGCCTCGGTGAGGCCGCCGACCAGCTCGTCCAGGACGCCGAGGACGCCGGGCCCGCCGGTGAGGACCTGCTCGCGGGCGACGGCGAACAGCCCCGCGAGCCAGTCGCCGAGCGTCCGCGCGTCGGCGGCGCCCCGCACGGCGCGCTCCGGATCGTCGGCGGCGTCGAACGCCCAGCCGAGGCCGAACGCGGCGCCGCGCAGGTCGGGCGGCGCGTCCGGGTCGGCGCTGATGCGGGCGGCGACGCCGAGGGCGTCCTCGCGGGCGACGGTGAGGACGGGCGCGGCGTGGCGGAGCGCGTCGCGAATGGCGGCGACGGCGGCCAGGCGCTTCGGCTCGGCGGGCGCGGCGCCGCCGCGCGTCCCCTCGGCGAGCCAGAGCAGGCGGGTGACCGCGCCGTCGATGACGGCGGCGAACAGCGGGCTCCCGGCGGTGCCGAGGACGGCGTCGTGGCGCCAGAGGCCGAGGACGGTGGCGAGGGCGGCGCCGAGGCCGCCGAAGTCGGTGGCGGCGGCGATGCCGCCGCCGAGGAGGGCGGCGATGCGGCCGGACACGCCGGTACAGCCGGCGCGCGCGGCGGCGTCCAGGACCGCGGCGAGGGCGGCCATGTCGTGCCCGGCGGCGAGGGCGCGCTCCTCCAGGGCGGCGGTGGCGGCGTCGGCGAGGGTCGCGCCGTAGGCGCCGGCCTCGATCAGCGCGGAGTCGCGGGCGTCGTCGCCGGCGAGCGTCCAGCCCTCCTCGGTGTAGGTGGCCGAGGTGGGGGTGGCGCCGGGGACGCCGAGGACGCGGAGGCGGTGCAGGGTGCGGCTGCGCTCCAGATCCTTCGGCCGGGTGAGGCGCAGCGTGCGGGGGCCGGGGGTGTCGAGGCCGAGGCGCTCCAGCTCGGCGGCCGCGTCGTGCACGAGCGGCGGGGCGGGGGTGCCGGGCGCGAGGCGGCCGGCGCGGTCGCCGCTCAGCGCGCCGACCATCTCGACGACGGCCGGGTGCGCGCCGGGGCCGAGCGGGGCGCGGGCGCTCCAGGGGAGCCGCTGGGCGAGGTCCTCGTTGACGAGCGCGGCGGCGAGGCCGTCCAGCAGGTCGGCGCGGGCGGGCGCGGCGTGGCCGCGCATCCGGGCGAGGCCCTCGGTGAGGGTGCGGGCGGCGATGAGGTCGGACGTCGACACCACCTGCTTGCGGCGGCGCAGCCGGGTCGCGACGAGCTCGGTGAGGGCGTCGGCGGCGGCCTGCGGGCCGCCCTCCCAGAGTCGCTGGTAGTACTCCGGCGACGGCATCCCCGACTGGTAGCCGGTGAAGGCGTCCAGGCGCTTGAAGGAGTACGGCACGAGGTAGCTGCCGTGCCGGGCGCCGCCGGCGGGGGCGGGCACCTCCGGCCAGCCGTCCGCGCCGTCGCCGGGCGCTGCGGTGAGGGCGCGGAGGGCGGGGGTGTGGAAGCCGCCGGTGACCACGACGACGTGGCGGTCGCCGGCGTCGGCGGCGGCCGCGCGGATCCAGCGGGCCATGTAGCGCTCGCGCTCGGCGTCGTCCTCGCCGGCTTCGGACTCGCCGCGCACGAGGTCGAAGTAGGCGGTGAGGCGCTCGGCGAGGCCGTCGTCCCCGGCGACCTCGACGAGGTGGTCCCACAGGGCGTCGCTGTTGTCGACGGCGAGCTCCTCGCAGAGGCGGCGGGTGGCCTCGGCGTAGCGCTCCTCGGCGTCGCTGTAGCGGTTGCCGCGGTCGGCGAACGCGGGATGCCAGGCGGGCAGGTCGATGAAGCGGACCTCCGCGCCGGCGGCGCGGCCCTCGGTGAGCGCGACCCACTCGGGCGAGTAGGCGCAGAACGGCGTCCAGGACGCGTGCGTCCGGTCCCCGTCCCTGTGGTGGGTGAAGATGGCCAACGGGAGGGTGTGGGCGAGGAGCAGCTCGTCCAGCCGATCGGTGAAGTCGGCGGGGCCCTCGATGAGGACGTGCGCGGGCCGCAGCCGGGCGATCGCGGCGCGGACGAGCCGGGCGCACGCGGGGCTGTGGTGGCGGACGCCGACGAAGGTGACGGGCATCAGCCGGGCAGCCGGTGCCGGGCGGCGTGCAGCGCCTTCCACTGGGCGCCGTCGCGGCGCGACGCCTGCTGCTCCAGGTAGCGGCGGAGCTTGGCGAGGTCGTCGGGGCTGTCCTTGGCGGCGGTGCCGGCGAGGCTCTCCACGATGTCGGCGGCGGTGCCGGCCTCGCCGCGCAGGAACCAGCCGCGGACGCCGACGGCGTGCGCGACCGACACGGCCTCGGCGGTGCTGAGGACGGCCTGCGGCCGGTCCATCGCCTGGCCCTGCGCGGTGCGGCCCTCGCGCAGCTCGCGGAACGTCGTGACGAGCACCTCCAGCACGTCGCGGCGGGGCGGGACGCCGACGCCGGAGTGCTCCAGCAGCCGGGCCGCCTCGGCCTCCACGAGCTCCAGCTCGGTGGCGAAGTCGGCGATGGGGAAGACGGTCTCGAAGTTGAAGCGGCGCTTCAGCGCGGCGCTCATCTCGTTGACGCCGCGGTCGCGGGTGTTGGCCGTCGCGATGATGTTGAAGCCGTCGCGGGCGAAGACCATGGCGTCGGGGCCGGTCAGCTCGGGGACGGCGAGGACGCGGTCCGACAGCGGCGACAGCAGCGTGTCCTGCACCTCCAGCGGGCAGCGGGTGATCTCCTCGAAGCGGACGACCTTGCCGTCCGCCATGCCGCGCAGCAGCGGCGCGGGCACCAGGGAGCGGGGCGAGGGGCCCTCGGCGACGAGCAGCGCGTAGTTCCAGGAGTAGCGGATCTGGTCCTCGGTGGTGGCGGCGCCGCCCTGGATCGTGAGGGTGGAGTCGCCGCTGACGGCGGCGGCGATGAGCTCCGACAGCAGCGACTTGGCGGTGCCGGGCTCGCCGACGAGCATCAGGCCGCGGCTCGTGGCGAGGGTGACCAGGGCGCGGTCGACCAGCGAGGGGTCGCCGACGAACTTGCGGGCGACGTCGCGGGCGGGGTCGCCGACGATGAAGCGGCGCGCGGCCTCCAGGCTGAGCGCCCAGCCCGGCGGGCGGGGCGCGGTGTCGGTGTCGCGCAGGCGCGCCAGCTCGGCGGCGAACCGCACCTCGGCGGGCGGCCGCTGCGCCTCCCGCGCGGCGTCGGCGGGCGGGGCGTCAGGATGCGGCATCGGCCAGTCCGTTCAGGTCGAGGAGGATCTCCGAGGCGGTGACGGCGTCCAGGTCGCCGAAGGTGTGCGGGCCGTCGCGGAACCAGTGGTACTCGTCGTACGCGTCGGTGATCCACACCTCGGTGAGGGTCTGGTCGGGGTCCATCATGACGTTGCCGACGGTGATGCCCGGCGACAGGGCGACCATGAGGTGCAGGCCGCCGGGCAGGTCGCGGTGGACGCCGAACTCGGTGCCGTTGTCCTGCGGGGCGGCGCGCTTCCAGCCGCGCTTGACGAGGGCGAGGACGCGGCCGGTCGGGACGGTGACGTTCTCGAAGGCGGCCAGGCGGCGGGCGGCGCGCTGCTCGCCGGTGAGGGCGCGGACGGGGCGGGCGAGCTGCTCGAACGGCTGGAGGATCTCGTAGTCGGCGAGCAGCTCGGACCAGGCGGCCAGGTCGGCGCCGAGGTGCAGCGGGTGGGCGACGGCGACGCGGGCGTCGTCCGGGAGAGCGAAGGGGTCGTCGCGGACGTCGGCGAGCGTGCCGTCCTCGGCGATGCGGAACGCCGTCGCGGTCCCGTCGTCCTCGGCGAGCCAGACGAGGCGGCGGGCGAGGTGGCCGGTCAGGGGGTGGCGGGCGATGAAGCGGTCGAAGTCGGGTGCGGACCAGCGGCGTCCGGTCGTCATGGCCAGCTCCATGCGCTGGATCTGGATGGCGGCGGTGGCGCGCAGGTCCTTCTTGAGGTCGGCGAAGCGGCGGTGCGCGGCGGGGGCCTTCTCCGGGTCGTCCTTGGCGCCGGGCTTGGGCAGCGCCTTGCGGACCTTGCCCGCCTCGTCGACGACGTAGGGCTTGAGCTGCTCGTCGACGCCGATGGTGAAGCGGCGGGGGCCGTAGTCGAGGGTGCGGTCGTCCAGGCCGTAGGCGGGGACGAGGCGGTCGGCGAGCTCCTCGCCGGTGAGGCCGAGGCCGTGCGCGACGTCCTCCATCTTCTCGGCGGCGCGCTGCTTGATGGCCTTGAACTTCGCCCGCTGCGCGACGGTGTTGAGCTGCCCCAGCGCGGTGTCGGTGCCGATGCGGGCGAGGACGTCCAGGCCCTTCACCGCCTTGGCGTGGCCGTTGTCGCCGGGCCAGGCGTGGACGGACGGGGTGAGCAGCCGCGCGGTCTCGTCGTCGCCGAACGCGCCGAGCGCGAGCAGCGCCCACGATCCCGGGCTCGGCTCGCCGCCCGACTGCCACTGGCCGAACAGCGCCCAGGTCAGGCGGGTGAGGGAGGCGGGCTCGAACACCTCGCGGATCCGCTCGACGCGGCCGTCGTCCAGGGCGATGAGGGTGACCAGGTGCGGGACGAGGGCGGCGGGCAGGGCGGTGCCGGTGGCGCGCAGGACCGCCTGGGGCAGCGCTTCCGGGTGCAGCCACGGGCCGAGGACGGGCATCTTGCGTTCGGTGAGGAGGCTGGAGTCGAAGGCGAAGGACGCCGCGACCGCCTCGCGGTGCTCCCCCGCCGCTTCGGCGACCTCGTCGGCGCCGTGCTCGGCGGCGAGGGCGCGCAGCAGGGCGTCGGCCTTGCGGCGCTTCGGGCCGGGCTTGGCGAGCGCGTCCTTCAGCAGGTAGGGGACGGCGGCCAGGCCGTGGCGCCGCAGCCAGGCGGCGGCCGTGGCGTCGTCGGGGCCGCGGGCGGCCATGGCGGCGGCGACCCGGACGTCGAGGAAGGGCACGAGCGCCCCGGCGTCCCAGCGGGCCATCGGCAGCAGGAAGGGGAGGGCGTCGGCCTCGAAGCGGGCGGCGAGGACCTTGTACGTGGGGCCGAAATCGCCGTAGTAGCGCCAGGGGTGGGGGTGCCGGTTCCATTCCTTCAGCACCGGACGCACCAGCTCGTCCGGCGCGAGCAGCAGGACGGCGGCGTCGTCCTGGACGGCGTAGGAGTGGCTGCCTCGGCGGACGTCGTCGACCTGCCGCCGCCATTCGGGCGTGACCTCGGTGGCGCGCAGTGCGTCGGTGGAGTCGCTCGCGGCGTCGTAGGGCCGCCCGGTGCTCTTCGCGACCATCGACCCGACCGAGCGTCCGACGGGGGCGTTCAGCCACCCGGCCCGCTCGCCCTCGGCCCAGGCGGCGACCGGAGCGGGCGCCTTGAGCCTGGGGACGACGACGGGTTCGGGGCGGGGCTCCTGTCCGGGCGGCGTCGCGAGGAAGCCGGGCACGTCGGCCGGGGCGGCGTCGGGGACGCGCGGGACGTCCAGCAAGGCGCGTTCGCGCTGGAGGAGGTCGAGGATCGCGCTGCCGCCGCCGCTGCGCAGCGCGGCGGCGAACTCCGGGAGGCGCTCGGGGACGCGGCGCAGCGCGGCGAGCACGGGCGTCCGCATGTAGGACCGGCCCGCGCGCTCGGCGAGGGCGAGCAGCGCGCGGTCGCCGGGGATGCGGCCGAGCGCCAGGCCGAGGGCCCGGCCCGCGTCGTCCCAGATGGGTCCGTCCAGCAGCCGGGCGAAGTGGGCGGCGAGGGCGTCGCCGCCGACGCCGTCCGCCAGCGTTCCCAGGATGACGCGGTCCAGGAGGTCGTCCTGTTCGAGACTGACGCCGTCCAGGTGCTCGGGGGCGCCGAGGGAGCAGAGGGCGAGGACGCGCAGCGGGTTGTGCTGGGTCCACATCGACCTTCGTGCCAGGTCGGCGGCGGCCCAGTCGTGCCGGGTGGGGACCAGGAAGCCCGTCACCAGGTCGCCGAGCTCCGAGCCGCGCAGCGGGGCGAGGAGGTCGATCGCGCGGGCGTACTCGTCGTCGCCGGTGGCGGCGAGGAACGCGCGGAGGCGGCTGAGGGCGTCGAGGTCCTTGTGCCGCAGCCCGTTCGTGGAACCGGGCCGGGCCGGGTCGGTGCGGCCGGCCAGTCCGGCGACCGAGGCCGCTGCGGCGGCGGGACCGCGGCGGGCGACGAGGCCGTCCACCAGCGTCCGCCACCCGTCCGGCTCGCCGTACAGGCGCAGGGCGGCGGCGCCGTCGCCGTCGTCGGGCAGGGCGCGGGCGAGCCGCTCGGCGGCGTCGGGGGCGACGGCGAGGGCGGGGCCGGGGGCGCCGCCGCGGCGGGGGATGAACTCCAGGATCACGGTGATCACGGTAGTGGGGGCGGCCGACAGAATTCCGGTACGTCTCGTTCGTCCTGAACGCGAGGACGGTGGCCTCCCACGCGAAGTCGCGACGTTCCCACCCGAACGCGCCGAGGGCCATGTAGCCACTGCGGCCGCTCGGGCCGTACTGGGCGGCGCTCGACGACCCGCCGGACGTGCCCGCCCGGCCGCTCCCCCTCCTCCGCGACGACCTCGACGCGGTGGACGCGGCTCTCCGCACGGCCGACTACACGACGGTCATGCGTCTCCTGCCGCCTCTCCTCGGCGAGCTGTGCGTGCGCTCCGCCGGTCCGGAGCCCGCACGCTCGACGGCGCTCCGCCTGCTCGTGAAGGCGTACGGTTCGGAGGCGGTCTGCGCGCTGCGGCACCTGGGCGCCACCGAACTGGCCTGGATCAGCGGCGAGCGCGGCCACCGGGCCGCGGCCCTGCTCGGCGACCCGGTCTGGTGCGCCGCGGCCGCCTACGGCCGCGCCCACGCCCGCAGTTCCATGAACCTGCCGTGCGCCCTGATGACCACGCCCGAGGCGGCCGACGACGTGGAACCGCACGTCGGCGACGACCGTTTCGCGCGACAGGTCTACGGGATGCTGCGTCTCTCCGCCGCCCTCACCCGCCAGATCCAAGGCGACCACGCCGCCGCCGACGCCCACGCCGAGGAGGCGGCGCGCATCGCCGCGCCCCTGGGCGACGACCCGCACGCCTGGGAACTGTTCGGCCCGGCCAACGTCGGCGTGTGGCGGGCGTCCCTGGCCGTGGAGGCGGGCGAACCCGGCCGTGCCCTCACCTACGCCGACGCCGACGCCGACGTCCCGCAGGCCCTGGCCTCCGGCGACCGCCGGGCCGCCCTGCGCCTGGAACGCGCCCGCGCGCACGCCATGCTCGGCGACCACCGCGCGGCGGGCGCCGAACTCCGGCACGCCGAACGCCTCTCCCCCGAACAGGTGCACCACCACCCGCTCCTCCGCGAGCTGGTCGCCGACCTGCTGCTCAAGCCCGGCGGCCGCGAGCTGCGCGGCCTCGCCTGGCGCATGAACCTCATCCGAGCACGGTTTCCGGCGGAGAACCTTCGCCTCGGCCCGGCGCCTTAGCGTTCCCCATCTCTTACCGAACGTGATGGGAAGGGCGGTGGGCTGGGATGGCGCTTTCTCGCGGGCCGGTCACCTTCTACTCGTGGAGCGCGGGCCGGGCGGGCGGATCGCCTACGTGGACCTCGGCCTCGTCGCGGTGGCCGTGGCCGGCGGTGGCGCCGGTCCGGGCTGACGTCCGGGTCGGGAGCGGCTCAGCCGAGGTCGGCGTCGGTGCGCAGCGGGTTGCGGCGGATCGCGGACGAGGCGGCCGGGACGTCGGCGACCTCCCACGCCTCGGGCAGCGGGTCGCTCCCGTGGGCGGTGCGGGCGGTGTCGGCGGTGGTGACGTCGGCCGGGTGCTCGGGCTGGGCCATGACGATCGCTCCTTTGCGGATCGCGGATGACTGGACGGTCATCCTCATGCCCGGACGAGCGGTGTCCAACCGGACACGTTGCGCGAGCTCACGGCGCCGCGCCCGGCCCGGCCGGTACGCGCGCCCCGCGTCCGGCCGGGCCGTCGGCGCCGGGGCGACGGCCCGCGCCGGTGGGAGGGTCCGTCACGGCCTCCGCCATGGCGGGCGCTCGGGTCGCACGGGCGCGCCCGTCCCGCGTCCGGTAACCCCTCCCGGCCGAGCCTGCGCGCTCCCCCGCCTCCGGTACAGGGCCGAAGGTCCCGACGCCGGCGCGGACGGCGGTTCAGCCGAGTTCGATGCCCTGGTGGGCGGGCAGGTCGCGGAGGGTGAGGACGTGGTGCAGGTGCCGCGTCCCGGGAGGCAGGCCGGGCGCCAGGCGGGCGGCGGCGGCCGTCACGATCGCCGTGCCGCGCGACTGGCCGCGCCCGCGCGCCCACCGGACGGTGCCGTCGTGGCCGCGGGCGAGCAGCAGCCAGCCGTCGCCGCCGGGCGGGTGCACGCCGCGCGGCGCGCGGGAGGCGCCGGGCAGCCAGGTGAGCGCGGCGAGGGCGGCGGTCGCCGTCCGCGAGTCGAGGCCGAAGTAGGTGCGGACCGGTACGCCGAGGTCGCGGCTGAGGGCGTGCTGGTCGGAGAAGTCCAGCCGGTAGAGCCGGCGGCGGCCGAGGCCGGGCAGGTCGAACGCCCGCGGCCGGGTGAGGTTGCGGATCGTGTCGCCGCCGTGGTGGAAGCGGCGGCCGAGCAGCCGGTAGGTCCAGTCGGTCGCCGCCGGCCCGTGCCGGTCGCCGGCCCCGAGCAGGACGGCGACGTCGACCGGTCCCGGCGCGGCGCGGTGGACGTCGGCGGCGAGCAGGTTCGTCAGCCCGGGGGCGAGCCCGACGCCGAGCAGCACCGGACGCGGCGGGTCGAGCCGCTCCAGCTCGGCCGTGTAGGAGGTCGTGGCGGTGATGTCGACGAACGCCGCGCCCCGCGCCGCCGCGAGCTCCGCGAACCGCGGGTCCTCGGCCCCCGAGGCGTTGACGACGACGCCCGCGCCGTCGAGGGCGGCTCGGTAGGAGCGCAGGCCCGGCTCGGCGAGGTCGACGCGGCGGTCGGCGCGGGCGGCGTCGCGGCCCGCCGCGAGCGCCTCGTCGCCGCCGTCCCGCAGCAGCGCGACGATCTCGCGGCCGACCGCCCCGTACCCGCCCAGCACCAGGAAGGTCGCCATGGCCGCCTCACGCCGTCCCGGCGGTGAGCCGCTCGGCGGCGTCCCACAGCTCGCGCTCGCGCGCCGGGTCGTAGGACGCGGCGGAGGACCGGGCCGGGCGGCGCCGGTCCACGTAGGACCCGGTCGGCGCGGCGATCGCGCCGAGGACCACGTCCGCCAGGCGGCGCCCCGCCGTGCCGGGGCCGGTCGCGAGCGGCGTGGCGGCGAGCGCCGGCAGGATCCGGCGCATCGCGAAGCGGGCGAGCGGCCCGGCGTTGCGGGCGAGGCCGGTGCCGGGGACGAGGCCGGGGTTGTAGGCGACGGCGTCGATCCCGGCCGGCAGGCGGCGGGCGTACTCGTGGACGAGGTGGACGGCGGCCAGCTTGCTGGTGGAGTACGCCGTGCGACCCGCGCCCGTGCTCGCGGGCTTGGGGAAGGCGCCCGGACGGGCCAGCGCGTCGGGCTCCCGCCAGCGCGGGCCGGGGACCATGCCCAGGTTGTGCCGGACGTCGCCGAAGTGGGTGTCGCTGACGGTGACGACGACGCGGGCGGGCGGCGTCAGGCGGTCCTGGAGCAGCCGGACGAGCAGGTGGTGGGCCAGCACGTTGACGGCGAACGTGGCCTCGAAGCCGTCGGCGCTCTCGGTCAGCGCGTCGGTGTGCTGGACGCCCGCGTTGGCGACGATGCCGCGCAGCGGCGGCAGGGCGCCGCTCGCCAGCCGTTCGCGGACGGCGGCGGCACCCTCCCGGACGCTGCGCAGCGAGCCGAGGTCGGTGGCGATGTGGACGATCTCACCGGCGTCCGGCGCCGTCGGGGTCCGGCCGAGGACGACGAGGCGGACGCCCGGCGCCCGGCGCAGGATGTGCCCGGCGGTGGACCGGCCGATCCCGCGGCTCGCTCCGGTCATCACGATGGTGGATCGCATGGCCTCCCCCAGGGCTCCCCGCGGCCGAGTGTTCCACGCGCCGCCGCCGGCGGGAAGGGGAGACGACCATCAAAAAGACAAAAATGTTCCCCTAACGCGACCCGCGACGCCGAGCACGTCCCACCACCCGCGACCCCCCGGTCATCAACGGTTGAGATGCGGAGTGTTGGGCACTTTCGATCGCCAGAAGGCCCAACACGCCGCATCTCAACATGGGGCGACCGGGTGGTCATCGTCAGCGGCGGGACGGGCGGGCGGGACGGGCGGGCGGGACGGGCGGTTCCGGTCAGGCGTCCACCGGGGCGGTGAAGACGCCGGCCTCCCAGAGCGTGCGGACGTACTCGACGATCTCGCGGCCGATGTCGGCGAGCCGGTCGGGCCGGTCGGCGGCGGCGGCGTTGCTGACCAGCGACGCCCCGGCGGCGACGACCATCCGGCAGGCGAGCAGCGCCTCGGGCGTGGCCGCGCCGAGCACGTCGGCGTGCGTCTGCACCAGGAAGTCCTGCCCCTCGACGCGCCGCGCGACGGCGGCGGGGCCCGCCGCGAACACCTCCACCAGGAACAGCCGCGTGTAGGACCATTCGGCCCGCAGCGCCTCCAGGTAGGCGTTGAACCCGCGCTCGTAGCGCTTCAGCGGGGGCGACGGGTCGTCCGGGCCGTCGTCCAGGCCGCCGGGGCCGAGCGCCTCGAAGACCCGCGCCACCAGGCGCTCGGCGGCGCGGTCGTAGGTGGCGAGGAAGCAGTCCTGCTTGGAGGAGAACAGCTGGTAGAAGCTCTGCCGGGAGACCCCGGCGAGCTTCAGCACGTCCGCCACCGACGTGGCGGCGTAGCCCTTCTCCGTGACGACCTCGGCCATCGCCTCGCAGAGGCGGCCGCGCTGGACGCGGGCGACCTCCTCGGGCGGCAGGGCGGTCCGCCCTCGCGGCAACCGTCGTGACGTGGGCATCGGCCCAGTTTAGGGCAGCGGGCACCGCACTTGAAGGCACGGCGATTTCCCCGGGCGTTCACCGAACCTCCGCCGGGCCGCGCTCGTCGTACCCTTCAAGTAGACAGAATTGTTCTTCTGGGTTGGCGGCCACCGGGCCCCGCCCCGACCGCGAGGGAGAGCTCATGGACCAGTTGCTCCACGTCCTGGTGGCCGGCGCCATCGGCGGCGGCCTGATCGGCCTCGCCGGAGCGCTCGGCCAGTCCCGGCGGCGCCGCGCCGAGGAGCGCCGCGAGCGCCGCCGCAACGCCTGACCCCACCCCGCACCAGACCCCCCGCCGACGTGTCCGGCCGGGCCGCCGCGGCCCGGACCGGCCACCGGTCCCCCTCCCCCGAGGAAGTGATGACGTGAGCACCCCCCTGCTCGAACGCGACCCGAGGCAGCTCGGCGGCTACTGGCTGGCGGCCCGGCTCGGCGCCGGCGGCCAGGGCGTCGTCTACGAGGGCTACGACGTGCAGGGCACCCGCGTCGCGGTCAAGGCGCTGCACACCGACGCCGTCGACGAGGCGTTCCGCGACGGCCTGCGCAAGGAAGCCGCCGCCCTGCAGCGCGTCGCCCCGTTCTGCACCGCCCGGATCCTCGCCGCCGACCTCGACCACGCCCCGCCCTACATCGTGAGCGAGTACGTGCCCGGCGCCGACCTGCAGAGCTGGGTCGACCGCACCGGCGCCTACCGGCCGGACGAGCTGCACCGCCTCGCGATCGGCGTCGTGACGGCGCTCGCGTCGATCCACCGCGCGGGCGTGGTGCACCGCGACCTGAAGCCGGCGAACGTGCTGCTCGGCCCGGACGGCCCGCGCGTCATCGACTTCGGCATCGCGCGCACCGAGGAGATGTCGCGCAGCGCCACCGGGTCGATCAAGGGCACGCCGCGGTGGATGGCGCCCGAGGTGTTCCGCGGGCACCGCCCGACCCCGGCCGTCGACGTCTGGGCGTGGGGCGCGATCGTGCTGTTCGCCGCGACCGGCAAGGCTCCGTTCGACGGCGACACCCTGCCCGTCCTCATGCACCAGATCACCACCCTGCGGCCCGACACCGGCGTGCTCGCCGAACCGCTGCGCGGCCTCGTCGAGGCGGCGCTCCGCCAGGATCCGGACGAGCGGCCGCGCCCCGAGGACGTCCTCGCCGGGCTCATCGGCGGCCGGCGGCCCGACCCGCTGGAGGCCGGCAAGCAGGCCGCCGCCGGGACCGTCCAGCCGTCGATGACGTTCCCGCCGACGCTCGGCGCCCTCGCCGAGCGCGCCTACGGCGGGCTGGACCCGCAGGCGCGGCAGGCCGTCCCGCGCATCCTGCTGCGCATGCTCGCCGCGCGCGCCCGGGCGGGCGACGTCCTCTGCACGGTGCCCGTCGGCGACTTCAGCGACGGCGACGCCGACCCCGGCACCGTGCACCGCGTGCTCACCGCCTTCGGCGACGCCGGCCTGCTCCACGGCTCCGGCGGCACGGTCCGGCTGACCACCCCGGCCCTGCTGCGCGCCTGGCCGCGCCTGCGCGAGTGGTTCGAGGCCGAGCGCGACGGCCTGGACCACCACCACGTCCTCGCCGACGCCACCCACCGCTGGGACGGCGGCGGCCGCAAGCCCACCGACCTGCTGCAGGGATCGCGGCTGGACGACGCGCTCGGCTGGGCGTCGGCGGGCCGCCGCCACATCACGCTGAACCCCGCCGAGCGCGACTTCCTGAAGGCGTCGGTCGAGCAGACCCGCCGCCGCGCCCGGACCCGCACCGCGGTGACCGGCGCGCTCGCCGCCCTGCTGCTGGTCGCCCTCCTGGCGGGCGGCACCGCCGGCGCGCAGAGCTGGAACCTCGCCAAGGCCAACGACACCGTCTCGGCGCAGCGCGACTCGGCCGTGGGCCGCCAGCTCGCCGCCCGCGCCCTGCAGCTCCGCCGCACCGACCCGACGCTCGCGCGCCGCCTCGCCGTCGCGGCGGCGTCCCTCGCCGGGGACGTCCCCGACGCCCACGACGCGCTGCTCGCCCTGAACTCCCAGTGGGAGCGCGACATCTGGGCGCCGCCGGGCACCGACGGCTCGTGGAACCAGGTGTACCCGGCGGGCGGCGGCCCGACCGTGTTCTGGAAGCCCGCGACCGGCAGGATCATCATCGCGGACGCCGGCGCCCGCCGCGTCGTCCGCACCCTGGCGGTGACCGGCGCGCCGCTCGCCGGGATGGACCTCACCCTGGACGGCGCCCGCCTGTTCACCCTCCAGAAGGACGGCACCCAGGTCTTCTGGGACGTGGCGACGGGCGCCGCCCGCCCGCTGCCCTACAAGCACCCGGCGGGCGCCGGCCTCTGGCTCAGCCCCACCGGCGCGAAGCTGGTGCGCACGCTCGACGGGCAGATCACGGTGGTGGAGGCCGCCACCGGCCGGGAGCTGTTCCGCGCCGCCGGCAAGAACAGCGTGTGGGGGCCCGCGATGTCCCCCGACGAGCGGTCCATGGTCATGCCGCTGGAGGCCGGCAAGGACCGGATGCGCCTCGCCTGGTGGGACCTCGCCACCGGCAAGGAGCTGCCCGGCGCCCACAGCCGCCCGCACCAGTACCCGTTCGCCGACGCCCGCCAGTTCCAGGGCACGACGTTCAGCCCCGACGGCCGCTTCCTCGCCACCCGCGTCGGCGACACCATCGCCGTCCTGGACGCGCGCACCCGCGAGGTACGGACGACGCTGAAAGTCCCGAACGGCGTGGACGCACCCGACCTGGACTTCAGCCGGGACGGCCGCTACATCGCCATGGACATGACGATGTGGAGCACCGAGATCGGCACCGGCGAGGGCCCGTACCTGCACTACACGCCCGACGCGATGTGCAACGGCACCCGTTTCGGCCGCGACGGCACGACCCTGCGCTGCGTCGACGAGCAGGACCGCGTCCGCACCATCGACGTGTCCGCCTTCACCGGCGGGATCCGCTTCGCCGAGCTCAGCGCGCACTCGGCGATCAGCGGCGACGGCCGCACGCTCGCCGTCGCCTCCAGCTCCTTCCCCGGCACCGTGCAGGTCTGGGACACCGCGACCGGCGCCCGCCGCGGCGACCTCGCCGTCGGCCACCCCCTCAGCGGCGGGACGGCCCTGTCCCCCGACGGCCGGTTCCTCGCCCTGCCCGGCGAGGCCGGGGCCATCGAGGTCTGGGACGTGCGGGCCCGCACCCGGCGCACCACGATCGCCGCCGGGCCGCCGCCCCTCGCCGGCCGGCCGCTGCCGTCCTTCTCCCCCGACGGCAGGGCGCTGGCCGTCCTCACCTCCACCAAGCCGAGCGTGCTGACGTTCTTCGACGCCGCCACCGGCCGCCGCCTCGGCGAGGCCCGCGCCGCCGCGCAGCGCTCGACGGTCGGCGACGCCGACATCCGGATCGTCTGGAGCAAGGACGGGCGCCGCGTCGTGTCGGCCACCGACCTCGGCGTCGTCGCGTTCCCCTCCGGCCGCACGGCCGTCCCGCCCGGCGCGCTCGGCGCGCCCCTGGTGAGCCGGACCGTGCAGGCGCTGAACCCGCAGGGCGTCCTGGCGACCGTCGAGGGCGTGGTGAACCAGCGCACCCTCATCTTCTGGGACGCCGCCACCCTGAAGCAGCGGGGCGCCCCGGTCCGCCTGCCCGAGGGCAAGACCCCGATCACCGCCCTGTCCCCCGATGGACGGCTCGCCGCGACCGCCGACAGCAAGGGCAGGATCGACGTGTGGGACGTGGCGACGCAGCGCCACCTCGGCCTCGCCCTCACCGGCCACACCACCGGCACCGACACCGTGATCGACGCCCTGGCGTTCAGCGCCGACGGCACCCGCCTCTACAGCGTCGGCGAGGACGACGCCAAGCTCGTCACCCACCTCGTCGGCACCCGCCCCCTCCGGGCCGCGCTCTGCAAACAGACCGGCGGCCTCACCCGGCGGGAGTGGGACCGGAACGTCCGCAAGGACTACGGCATCCCCTACCGCGCGACCTGCTGACGGGGCCGGCGGTCAGGAGGTGAGGGCGGTGAGGTCGGCGAGGATCTCCGAGGCGGTGATGGGGCCGAGGTCGCCGAAGGTGCCGCGGGAGATGCGGACGGCGGTGAGGGTGTTGTCGGGGAACAGGTCCACCAGGCCGACCGCGATGCCGGGGTCCAGGTCGATGACGACCTCGCTGCCGTCGTCCAGCGGCAGCGTGAGCTCGTGCTCGACGCCGCCGTCCTGGGGGACGCCGCGCTGCCAGTCGCGGCGGGTGAGGCCGAGCAGCCGGCCCGTCGCGACCTTCGCGCCGGCGAACCGGTCCAGCCGCGACGCGCCGCGCTCGGCGTCGGTGAGGCGGTGCACCGGGCGCGACAGCTGCGCGAACGGCTGCAGGATCTCGTAGTCGACGAACACCCGCGCCCACGCGGCGACGTCCAGCTCCACCGGGTGCGCGAGCCCGATCGGGCCGCCCGCCGACAGCTCGTAGGGGTCGTCGTGGACGTCGGCGAAGGTGCCGTCCTCGGCGATGCGGAACGCCCGGCCGCCGAGGTCGTGCCAGACCAGGCGGGAGGCGATCCGCCCGACGATGGCGTGCCCGGCGACGTGGGCGCGGAAGTCGGCGGGCGCCCAGGTGCGGCCCGACGTCATCGCCCACTCCAGCCGGGCGAGCTGGTCCGACACCACGCCCCGCACGTCCTTGCGCAGGTCGGCGAGGCGGCGGCGGGCCGCCTCGGCGAGCGCGGCGTCGTCCTTCAGGCCCGGCTTCGGCAGGCCCTTGCGGGGCTTGCCGTCCTGGAGCACCTGGAGGCGCAGCGCGGCGTCGAGGCCGACGGTGAACGAGCGCGGACCGTAGTCCAGGACGACCGTGTCCAGCCCGAAGTCGGGGACGAGCCGGTCGAGCAGCTCGGTCAGCGCCATGCCGCGGGCGGCCGCGACCTCCTCCAGCCGCAGCCAGGCCCGGTCGCGGAGCGCCGGGTAGGGGGTCTTGCCCGCGATGCCGTACAGGTGGGCGAGGGCGAGGTCGGTGCCGATCTCGGCGAGGACGCGCGCGCCGAGCGCGGCCCGCTCGTGGCCGCTCTGCTTCGGCCACTCGCGCACCAGCGGGGCGAGGCGGCGGGCGGCGGCGTCGTCGCCGTACCGGCCGAGCGTCCGCATCGCCCACTTCTCGCGGGACGGCGTGCCCGCCGCGAGCCACGCCTCGAACAGGGCGAGCGCGAACGCCGCGAGGGACGCGCGGGTGAGGCCGGCGGTGTCGGCGGGCCGGTCCCCGGCGAGCGCCAGCAGCAGGTCGCGGAACCGGTCGGCGTCCAGCGGCGTCCCGTCCTCGCGCGCGGGCGCGGGCAGCATGTCGGGCGCCGCCCAGCGGGGCAGCCGTACCGGCTTCGGCGGCGGCCCGGCGGGCTCGGTGAGCGCGGCGACGCCCGACGCGGCCTCGTCGCCGTAGGCGGTGCGGGCCGCCGCGACGACGGCGTCCAGGCCGTGCTCGGCGGCGACGAGCCAGAGCGCCCCGTGCGCCCGGTCGCGGAGCGCCTTGCGCTTGCCGAGCGCGTCGGGCACCAGGTAGGGGACGGTGTCCAGGCCGTGGCGGGCGAACCAGGCGGCGGTGAGCTCCCGCGCGGACTTCAGGCGGAACCGCCAGTCGGCCATCGCGCGCGCCACGTCGGTGCTGAGGAACGGCATCAGCGCCGGCCCGGAGCCGAACGGGTTCTTCTTGGCGACGTGCAGGGCCGCGTCGTGGGCGTCCAGCTCGAAGCGCGCCACGATGCGCTTCAACCGGTGCGCGAACTCGTAGTTGACGTCCGGCCGCCAGGCGGCGAGCAGCGGGCGGACGAGCTCCTCGGGGCCGCAGACGAACATGTCGGACTGGTACGGGATCCACGTCAGCTTCCCGGCGAGGTAGCTCTCGACGTGGCCGGCCCAGTCCTGATCAGGGCAGGGCCCGGCGGTCCAGGCGAGCTTCTCGCCGACGAGCCAGCGCAGCTCGCGGCCCTCGGGGGCCTCCAGGTTCACGCCGTCACCCCGGTCAGGTCCTCGATGATCTCGGACGCGGTGATGGCGTCCAGCTCGGCGAGCGGCACGGTCCGCCCCTCGCGCGGCCCCCAGTCGTCGGGCGTCGTCGCCAGGTAGACCGCCTCCAGCGACTGCTCCTCGAACTCCTCCACGAGCCCGACGACGATGCCGGGGTCCAGGGCGATGACGAGGTGGCGGCCGCCGGGCACCGGCCGGCTGATCGAGCTCTGGACGCCGGCGTCCATCGGCGCGGCCCGCGACCAGCCGCGCCGCTCCAGCCCGAGCAGCCGCAGCGCGGGCACCGTGCGGTGCTCGAACCGGGCGAGGCGCGCGCCCGCCCGCTCCTCGCCGGTGAGGGCGTGGACGGGCCGGGCGAGCTGGGCGAACGGCTGCAGGATCTCGTAGTCGGCGAACACCTCCGACCAGGCGGGCACGTCCAGGTCGAGCGGGTGCGCGATGCGGACCTCGGCGTCCGCCGGCAGCTCCCACGCGTCGTCGCGGACGTCGGCGAGCGTGCCGTCCTCGGCGACGCGGAACGCCGTCCCGCCGCCGGTGATCCAGACCAGGCGGGACGTCGGGTACCGCATCAGCGGGTGGCCGGCGAACAGGGCGGTGAACTCGGCGGCCGTCCAGCGGCGCTGCGCGACCATGGCGGCCTCCATACGGCGCACCTGGTCGGCGGCGACGGTCCGCACGTCCTTCTTCAGCCCGGCGAAGCGGGCATGGGCGGCGGGCGCCTTGTCCGGGTCGTCCTTGGCGCCCGGCTTCGGCAGCGCCTTCAAGCGCTTGCCGTCCTGGGCGAGGACGTAGGGCTTCAGCTGCTCGTCGAACCCGACGGTGAACGAGCGCGGCCCGTAGTCGAGGACGAGACCGTCCAGGCCGAAGTCGGGGACGAGGCGATCAGCGAGCTGGTCGGGAGTCAGCCCGAGGCCGTCGGCGACCTCGGCGATGCGTTCCTGCGCGCGCGTCTTCAAAGCGCGGAACTTCACCTTCTGCGCGATGCCGTGCAGATGCATGAGGGCGACGTCGGTGCCGATGGCGGCGAGCACGTCCAGTCCGGTGACGGCGCGGGTGTGGCCGCCCTCGCCTGGCCAGGCCCGGATGACGGGAGTCAGGCGGCGGACGGTGCCGTCGTCGCCGGTCACCGCGAGCTGCGTGAGCGCCCAGCCGTCCTTGGACGGCATCCCGTACATGCGCCAGCGCTCGAACAGCGCCCAGCCGAATTCGGCGAGGGAGGCCGGGGTGAACAGGTCGCGGACGGCGGCGGCGCCCGCGTAGTCGTCGCCCATCGCCAGCATCGTGATGAGGTGGGCGGTCGCAGCGGGCGGCAACTCGCGGCGGCCGTCGCGGAGGACGGGCCGGGGCAGCTGCGCCGCGTCGGCCCACTCGCCGGGCCGGGGGATCCGGGCGGGGACGACGTCGAGCGGATCGGTGGCGAGCAGGGCCGCCACCGCGCCGGCGGCGGCGTCACCGTGGGCTTCGCGGGCGGCGCCGGTCACCTCGCCGGCGGAGGTGAGGGACGCGACGTGGCGGAGGGCGTTCTCGGCGGCGCGGCGCGCGGCGCCCGCCTTGCCGACGGCGGCGGGCACCAGGTAGGGGACGGCGGCCAGGCGGTGCCGGTCGAACCAGGCGGCGGCCGGGGTGCGGGCCTTCTTCAGCCGGGCCAGCCAGTCGGCGGCGAGGCCCGCGGTCTCGGGCGTCAGGTAAGGCAGCAGCAGGCCGCCGCAGACGGCGGGCTGCGCCGCGGCGTAATGCAGGACGACCGGGAGCGCGTCCAGCTCGAAGCGGGCGACGGCGACCCGCATCCACGTGTCGACGTTCCAGGAGGGGCGGGGGCGCCAGTCGGCGAGCAGCGGGCGGATCAGCTCCTCGGGGCCGCGGCCGAGCAGCAGCGCGTCCTCGCCGCCGTACCGGTAGGTGTCCTTGCGGTGCTGGGCGAGGACGGCGTCCCAGTCGGCGACCTCGCTGCGCCACGACCACTGGTAGTAGTCGGTCGCGCGCCACTCCTCGCGCTCGCCGTCGCGCCAGGCCGTCCGCCGCCCGGTGGGCGCGGTGAGGCCGGTGACGACGGCGGGCTTGGCCTTGCGCGCCCGCGTCCAGGGCGGGGAGACCAGGAGGGCGGGCAGCCCCTCGGTGTCGCCGTCGTCCGCCGGCGCGTCCGTGCCGGTGATCTCGGCGAGCAGGGCGGCGGCCCTGGGATCGGACGACGCCGGCAGCAGGCGGGCGGCGCGGTCGGGGAAGGACTTGGCCATGGCCGTGAGGGCGACGGTGGCGCCGGGCTGCGCGATCCGGCGCAGCAGGGCCCCGAACGCCCCGTCGGCGGGGATCACCGACAGCGCCTTGAACAGGCGCTTGCGCTCCCCGGCCCTCAAGTAGGGGCCGTCGAGGAGCTCCTCCAGGAACGGCAGCGCGTCCGCGCGCGCGCCGTCCACGAGGCTGGCGATGGGTCCGACGTCGAACACGTAGTGGTAGCGGCACTGCCACGCGCAGAGCGCCTTGACCTGCGCGGCGGTGCCGGCCGCGGCCATCATCATCCAGCTCGCGTGGGCGGGCCGCCCGTTGTCGTCGACCGGTTCGCGCTGGAGCGCCTCGTCCACCCAGGCGGTCTCGGTCGGCAGCAGGTAGGCGGCGACGATGCGGCGCGCGGTGCTCGTCCGCATCGGGTCGAGCAGGGCGACGGCGCGCCGGTACTCCTCGTCGCCGGCCGCCGCGAGGGCCGCGCGGACGGGCAGCAGGTTCTCCATATGGAAGTAGGTGATGCGGTCGGGCTTGCGGTAGTGCAGGCTGCGGCGCTGCTCCTGCTCGTCGGAGTGCCACTTCTCCGGCCGCGCCTCCATGTCGCTCGCGGCGACGAGCGCGGCGGCGGCGAAGGCCGGGCCGTGGTCGGCCAGCCAGGCGTGCGCGAAGGGCGTGCGGAGGTCGTTGTGGAAACCGCTCTCCCCCGCGTCGATCAGCGCCGCGACGGCCGCGGCGCCCAGCGGGGACGCCGCGCCGGCGAGGTGGGCGGCCGCGGCGCGCTCCAGCTCCGCCTCGCCCTCTCCGGCGATCACGATCCGGTCGTGCAGCGGCGCGTAGGCGTCCAGCAGGGCGCGCGCCTCGGCGGCGCGGGCCGCGTCGGCGGCGGGAGGGGGGACCGGCGTGCCGCCGCGCCGGGGGTGCAGGCGCGCGCGCCACGCGGCCGGGAGCACCGGGGAGGGGTCGTCCATGAGCCCACACCGTAGAGGACGGGGCGGACAAAAAGATCAGGAACGCAGGTCCTTCTCGACCAGCTCGGCCGCCTTGCGGGCCGCGACGAGCACCGGATCCCACACCGGCGCGAACGGCGGCGCGTACGCGAGGTCGAGGCCGGTCATCTGCTCGACGGTCATGCCGTTCCAGAGCGCGATGGCGAGGCCGTCGATGCGCTTGGCCGCGCCCTCCTCGCCGACGATCTGCCCGCCGAGCAGGCGGCCGCTCCGCCGCTCGGCGACGAGCCGGGCGCGGATCTTCGTGGCGCCGGGGTGGTAGCCGGCGCGGGTGGTGGACTCGATCGTCGCGGTGACGGTCGCGAAGCCCGCCGCGGCGGCCTCGCGCTCGTTCAGCCCGGTGCGGGCGACCTCCACGTGGCAGACCTTGGACACGGCGGTGCCGACGACGCCGGGGAAGGTGGCGTAGCCGCCGCCGATGTCGATGCCGGCGACGCGCCCCTGCTTGTTGGCGTGCGTGCCGAGCGCGATCGCGACGGGCTCGCCCGACACCAGGTGGCGGGTCTGCACGCAGTCGCCCGCCGCCCAGACGCCGTCGGTGCCGGTGCGCATCCGCCGGTCGGTGACGATGCCGCCCACCGTGCCGATCTCGATGCCGGCGGCGCGCGCCAGGCCGACGTTCGGGCGGACGCCGAGGCCGAGGACCACGATGTCGGCGGGCAGCGTCCGCTCGGCGGTGGTGACGGCGGTCACCCGCCCGCCGGTCGTCTCGAAGCCCTCGACCCGCTCGCCGAGGTGGAGCTCGACGCCGATGCCGCGCAGGGCGTCGGCGACGAGCGCGCCCATCTCGGGGTCCAGGGTCCGCATCGGCTGCTCGGCGCCGTCGACCAGGCTGACGTTCAGGCCCTGCTTGACCAGCGCCTCGGCCATCTCCAGGCCGATGTAGCCGCCGCCGACCACGACGGCGCGGGCGGGCCTGTCGCGCTCCAGGACGCGGCGGATGGCGAGGCCGTCGTCGAGGATCTGCACGCCGTGCACGCCCTCGGCGTCCGCGCCGGGCAGGTCGGGCCGGGTCGGCACCGAGCCGGTCGCGACGACGAGCCGGTCGTAGCCCTCCCAGGTCTCGGCGCCGGTCGCCAGGTCGCGGAGCCGGACCCGGCCGCGGCCGGTGTCGATCTCGACGGCCTCGGTCGCAGGCCGGACGTCGATGCCCTTGGCGCGGTGCTCCTCGGGGGTGCGCGCGACGAGGTCGCCGGCGTCGGCGACGTCGCCGCCGACGTAGTAGGGGATGCCGCAGGCGGAGTAGGAGGTGAAGTGGCCGCGCTCGACGGCGACGATCTCCAGGTCGGCGCGGTCGCGCAGGCGGCGCGCCTGGGACGCGGCGGTCATCCCGGCGGCGTCCCCGCCGATCACCAGCAGCCGTTCGGTCATCGCGCTCCCCTGTCCCCCGCGCCCCTGTCTCCGCGAGCCCGTCCCCGCGGACCGGCCTCGCACTTTATCCCCGGCACCTCCCCCACCGCGCGGCCGGTACACGCGGCGGGGCCGCGCCGGGGAGACTGGTGACCCCGAGCGGGAGGAGACGCGCGTGCACGACAGCGGGTACCGGAGCCAGGGCGTGGCCGCCGCCGTCGCGCTGGTGAACGCCGCCACCGTCCCCGGCGCGGACGCCTCGGACGAGGCGCTGCGGGCCCTGCTGCGCGCGCACGGGTTCCGCTGGAGCGAGCTGGACGAGGCGGGCGCCCGCCGGCTGCGCGCATGGGGCCGCAACCTGCGCCCGCTGTTCGAGACCGGCGAGCTGCGCGAGGCGGTGGACCTGCTGAACCGGCTGATGCTGCGCACCCCCATGCACCCGCACCTGTCGGCGCACGACGGCGAGCCGCTGCACCTGCACTTCGCGCCGCCCTCGGCGCGGTTGCCCGACCGGTTCCGCGCCACCACGCTCATGCGGCTCGCCGAGCTGCTCGCCGAGCACGGTCTCACCCGCACCGGAGTCTGCGCGGCCGGCGGCTGCGGCCGCGTCTACGCCGACACCTCGCGCGGCGGCCGCCGCCGGTTCTGCTCGGCGTCCTGCGCCAACCGCACCAACGTCGCCGCCTTCCGGTCCCGCCGCGCGGGCCCCGGGGATATTTAGCCGCGCTTTGCCCCCGGTCAGGGAACACATGGGGCCCGATCCGCTTTAGTAACCAGGAGGCACCCTTTTCGGACAGCCCGTTCAGATCGTTTCAGCACCGACCCTGGATCCAGCGCCCGTGTTCTTCCGTACCGCCCGCGCCGCCCGTGCCGCCCGCAGCGCCCACGCCGACCGGATGCCGCTGCAGGTCTCCTCGGAGCGGCAGCGCACCGTCGTCCGCATCGCCCGGCTCACCCTCACCTCGATGGCCGCCTACCTGCTGGCCCTCCGGGTCCTGCCCGAGGGCAGCCCGGCGCCGCTCCTCGCCCCGCTGACCGCCCTGCTGGTCGTGCAGTTCTCGCTGTACGAGACCATCCGGTCGGGCTTCTGGCGGGTGGTGGCCGTCACCTCGGGGGTCGTCCTCGCGGTGCTGTTCGCCACCACCGTCGGGTTCTCCTGGTGGAGCCTCACCCTGACGATCCTGGCGGCGCTGGTCGTCGGGCACGTGCTGCCGACCGGCGACCAGATGCTGGAGGTCCCGATCAGCGCGATGCTGATCTTCGCGATCGGCGCCGCCAACGAGGCCGCCGCGTGGGACCGCATCCTGGAGACGCTCATCGGCGCGGGCGTCGGGCTCGCCGCGAGCCTGCTGCTGCCGCCGGTCCGGGTGCGGCCCGCCGCCGAGGCCGTGCAGGACCTCGCCGACCGCCTGTCCCGCCTCCTCGACACCGTCGACGACCAGCTGCGCGCCGGGCTGCACGCCGACCAGGCCGACGCCTGGCAGCGCGACGCCGAGCGGCTGTTCGCCGACATCGGCCGCGCCGACCGCGAGCTCACCGCCGCCGAGGACAGCCTGCGCTTCAACCCGCGCGCCCGCCGCCTCATCGACGCCGGCGCCGCCCTCCGCAACGGCGTGGAGACGATGGAGCACTTCACCCTGTCGCTGCGCGGCCTCACCCGCGCCCTCGCCGACGCCGCGCACCTGTCGGGGCAGCGGCCGCTCGACGACGGGCCGGTCCGCACCCAGCTCGCCGACACCCTCGACGAGATCGCGCTCTGCATCGCCTCCTACGGCACCCTCGCCCGCTCCGACCTCGTCACCGACTCGGCCCCGACGGGCGCCGAGCAGACCCTCGACCGGCACATCCGCACCGCCCGCGAGCGCCGCGACCGGCTCGCCGGGCGCCTCCGCGACCCGGCGATCGGCGACGACCGGTGGGCCCTGTACGGCGAGATCCTCATGCAGGTCGACCGGCTGATCGAGCAGCTGCGGGTGGAGCACCGGGCGCACGCCCGCGAGCAGTGGCGGCGCAGCCGCCGGATGACCCGCCACCTGCCCGAGCGGCCGGCCCGGGTGATGGACCGGGCGGGCGTCGGGCTCCGCCGGGCGGCCCAGTCGGCCGCCCAGGCCGCCGAGCGCAACGCCGCGGCCGCCGACCTCGGCGCGCTGCCCTGGCGGCCCCGCGAGACCGCGCACTCCCACCACCCGCCCGAGTACCAGCAGGCCCGGACCGGGACGAGCGAGCAGCGCTCGGCGAACCACCGCCGCGACTCGGCCGCCTGACCGGCCCCCGGCCCGGCCCGGCCGCTAGCATCGCGATCATGACGTCCCCCCGGGTCCTGCTCGTCTGCGGCAGCCTGCGGGCCGGCTCCACCAACGAGGCCGCGCTCCGCGCCGCCCTCGACGCGGCGCCGCCCGGCACGTCCGGCGAGGTGTTCGGCGGCATGGGGGCGCTGCCGCACTTCAACCCCGACGACGACCGCGACCCGCCGCCCGCGCCCGTCGCCGCGCTGCGGTCGGCGATCGGCGCGGCGGACGCGGTGCTGTTCTGCACGCCCGAGTACGCCGGCGCCCTGCCCGGCTCGTTCAAGAACCTGCTGGACTGGACGATCGGCGGCGGCGAGCTGTCCGGCCGCCCGGTCGCCTGGATCAACGTCGCGTCCCCGGCCGCCCCGGCCGGCGGCGCCGACGCGCACGCCTCGCTGCGCAAGGTGCTCGGCTACGCCGGCGCGGAGATCGTCGAGGAGGCGTGCGCGCGCGTCCCCGTCACCCGCCCGGACCTCGGGCCGGACGGGCGGGTGCGCGATCCGGCGCTGCGCGACCGCCTCGGCGCGCCCCTCGCCGCCCTGCTGGCCGCAGCAGCGCGAGGGCCGGCAGAGCGGCCGTGAACGCGATCGCCGCCGCCGCCAGCAGCATGGGGACGACCCCGCCGAGCCCGTAGGGGACGCCGAGGACGGCGACGCCCGCCCCGATCGCGAGCTGCTTGACGGTGCTGACGACGCCGGAGGCGGCGCCCTCGCGTCCCGGCGGGGACGCGGTCAGGGCGACCTGCCCCGACACCAGGCTGGAGATCCCGATCCCGGCGCCGCCCGCGACGAGGCCGGGCACCATCGCCGCCCACTCCCCCGCCGTCACCGCCAGCAGCACGCTCGACAGGGCGACCAGCAGCGTCCCGGACGCGACGAGCGCGGCGGGCGGCAGCCGGTGCACGGCCCGGCCGAGCAGCAGCGGCGCGGCGAGCGCGGGCACGCTGTAGGTGAGGAACCACAGGCCCGCCACCAGCGGCCGGGCGTCCATGCTCTCCTGCGCGTAGAGGGAGAAGTAGGCCATCGCGCCCGCGCCCGCCCCGTTGAAGCCGAGCGCGCTCACCGCGTTGGCCGCGTACAGCCGGTCGCGCAGCAGCTCCGCGCCGGGCAGCCGGGCCAGCCCCGACGCGGCGACGGCGAGCGCGGCGGCGCCGACGAGCAGCAGCGGGACGGGCCAGCCGAGGCGCGGCCCCTCGATCAGCGCGGCGAGCGCGCCCGCGAGGCCGGCGGCGAGGCGGGCGGCGGCCCGCACGTCCAGCGGCCGGGCGCCCGGATCGCGGGACTCGGCCGCCGAGCGGGCCGCGACGGCGAGCGCGGCGAGCCCGATCGGCACGTTCAGCAGGAAGATCGCCCGCCAGCCGGCCAGCTCGGTGAGGAGGCCGCCGACGAGCGGCGCCGTCGCGAGCGCGGCGCCGGTGGAGGCGGCGAACACCCCGAGCGCGCGGTTGCGGGCCGCGCCCGCCGGGAAGGCCGCGGCGACCAGCGGCGCGCCCGTCCCGTAGAGGACCGCGCCGCCCGCGCCCTGGACGGCCCGGCAGGCGTCCAGGACCCCCGGGGACGGCGCGAGCGCGCAGGCCAGCGAGGCGGCGGTGAACAGCGCGAGGCCCGCCAGGAACAGGCGGCGGCGCCCGGCCCGGTCGGCGAGGGCGCCCGCCGGGAGCAGCAGCGCCGCCAGGGCCAGCGCGTAGGCGTCCACCGACCACTGCACCTCCGCGAGGGAGGCGTGCAGGTCGCGGCGCATGCCGGGGAGGGCGAGGTTCACCCCGGCGAGGTCGAGGACGAGCAGGTACCCGGCGGTCGCGGCGACCGCCAGGGTCCGGCGGGAGGAACGCATCGCGCCCCCTTCCAGAAAATATACGCTGTATATTAAGCACTAGACTGGCCCCGTGAACACCCCGGCCAGGCGCGGACGCGGCACCCGCGGCCTCACCCGCGACGAGGTCCTCGACGCGACCCTCGGCCTCGCCGAGGAGCGCGGCCTGGACGCCGTCTCCATGCGCGCGGTCGCCGCCCGCCTCGGCGTCACGCCGATGGCGCTCTACCGCTACGTCGGCGACAAGGCGGGCCTGCTGGACGGCCTGGTCGAGCGGCTGCTCGCCGAGATGCCCGCCGACGACCCGGCGCTCCCCTGGCGGGACCGGCTGCGCGTCCTCGGCTCGGGCGTCCGCGAGGTCGCCCGCCGCCACCCCGAGCTGTTCCCCCTGCTGTTCGCGCGCCCGACCGTCACGCCCGGCGCGCTCCGCCCCCGGCAGGCGATGCAGGCGATCCTGCGCGACGCGGGCGTCCCCGAACCGGTCGTCGTGCCGCTCCAGCGGCTGCTGGACACCCTCGGCATGGGCCTCGCCGCGTCCGAGGCGGGCGGCCGCTTCGACGGCGGCGCCGAGGAGATCGAGCAGATCTACGCGCTGGCCGAGACCATGGCGCTGGACGCCGTCGAGCGGCACGCCGCGCGCTGAGCACCGGCCGGGTGGATCCCGGGGCTTCCAAAAATAGGTAGACCGGTCTAGTATCTAGGTCATGGCACCTCACGGCGAGACCCGCGCCCGCGTCCTGGAGACGGCGGCCGGGCTGTTCCAGCGGCAGGGCTACCACGGCACCGGGCTCAACCAGGTCCTCGCCGAGAGCGGCGCCCCCAAGGGCTCGCTGTACTTCCACTTCCCCGGCGGCAAGGAGCAGCTCGGCGCCGACGCCGTCCGGCTGTCGGCCGCCGCCGTCGCCGGGGAGCTCGCCGCCGCGGCGGCGGACGCGACCGGCGCCCACGACGGCGTCCTGGCGATCGGGGAGTACTACGCCCGCCTCCTGGAGGAGTCCGGCTACGCCAAGGGCTGCCCCGTCGCGACCATCGCGCTGGAGACCGCCGCCGACGACGGGCCGATCCGCGACGCCTGCGCCGACGCCTACGCCGGCTGGCTCGCCGGCCTCGAAGGCGCGCTCGTCCGCTGGGGCGTCCCGGCCGGGGACGCCGGGGCGCTCGCCGCGCTGCTGCTGTCGTCCCTGCAAGGAGCGATCATGCTCGCCCGCGTCCAGCGGGACACCACCGTCCTGCGGACCGTCGCCCGCTCGCTCGCCGAGCGCGCGGCGGCCGCCGCCACCGTCAGGGAGCCGTGATGCGCGTTCACCACCTCAACTGTGGATCCCTCAGCGAGATCGAGACCGTGGACGGCCGGGGCGCCCCGGCCCGCGCGGTCTGCCACTGCCTGCTGATCGAGACCGCCGCGGCGGGGCTCGTCCTCGTGGACGCCGGGCTCGGCACCCGCGACGTCGCCCGCCCCGCCGAGCGCCTCGGCGCCGACTGGATCTCCTACGCCGGGCCCGTCCTGGACCCCGCCGAGACCGCGCTGCACCAGGTCCGGGCGCTCGGGCACGACCCCGCCGACGTCCGGCACGTCATCGTCACCCACCTGCACAACGACCACATCGGCGGACTCGCCGACTTCCCCGGCGCCACCGTCCACGTGCACGCCGCCGAGGACCCGGCCGGGCACGAGGCACAGCTCGCCCACGGGGTGCGCTGGCGGACCTACGCGGACGCCCCCGGCGAGGAGTGGGGCGGCTTCGCGGGCGTCCAGGCGTTCGCGGGGCTGCCGCCGGAGATCCTGCTGCTGCCGATGGCGGGCCACACCCCCGGCCACATCGGCGTCGCCGTCGACACCGGGGACGGCACGCTCGTCCACGCGGGCGACTGCTACTTCTACCACGGCGAGGTCGACCGCCCCGACCCCGTCGTGCACCCCCTGATGAACCTGATCCAGGAGGCCAACGAGAGCGACCGGACGCTCCGGCTCGCCAACGTGGACCGGCTGCGCGCCCTCGCCCGCGCGGACGCGGGCAAGGTGACCGTCTTCTCCGCCCACGACCCGTGGGAGTTCAGCCGCCTGACCTGAGCCGGTGCGCGAGGGCGGTGTGCCGGCGGCCCGCGCCCGCGGTGCGGACCGCGATGGCGAGGGCCCGCCGGGAGCCGACGAGCACCACCAGCCTCTTGGCGCGGGTGATGCCGGTGTAGAGCAGGTTGCGCTGCAGCATCATGTACGAGCCGGTGGTGAGCGGGATCACCACGGCCGGGTACTCGCTGCCCTGGCTGCGGTGGATCGTGATCGCGTAGGCGTGGGCGAGCTCGTCCAGCTCGTCGAAGGAGTAGTCGATCACCTCGTCCTCGTCGGTGCGGACCGTCAGCGTCGACTCCTCCGGCGAGACCGCCGTGACGACGCCGACGGTGCCGTTGAAGACGCCCGCCTCGCCCTTGTCGTAGTTGTTGCGCAGCTGGGTGACCTTGTCGCCGACGCGGTAGACGCGGCCGCCGTAGCGGCGCTCGGGGCTGCGCTCGTCGTGCGGGGTGAGCGCCTCCTGGAGGCGGTTGTTGAGCTCGCCCGCGCCGGCCGCGCCGCGGTGCATGGGCGTGAGGACCTGGACGTCGCGGCGGGCGTCCAGGCCGAACCTCCCCGGGACGCGGCGGGCGACGACGTCCACCGTCAGCTCGGCGGCCCGCTCGGGCTCCTCGCAGGGGAACAGGTAGAAGTCGGGGTAGCCGGTGGTGTGCGGGGCGTCTCCGCGGTTGACGCGGTGCGCGTTCACCACGATCCCCGACTCCTGCGCCTGCCGGAAGATCCGGGTGAGCCGGATCCGGGGGATCGCGTCGGCGGCGAGCAGGTCGGCCAGCACCTCGCCGGCGCCGACCGAGGGGAGCTGGTCGACGTCGCCGACCAGCAGCAGGTGCGCGCCGCGCGCGACGGCCTTCACCAGCTTGTTCGCCAGGATCAGGTCGACCATGGAGCACTCGTCGACCACGACCAGGTCGGCGTCGATCGGGTCGTCCTGGTCGTAGCGGGCGTCGCCGCCGGGCTGGAGCTGCAGGAGCCGGTGGACGGTGGCGGCCTCGTGCCCGGTGAGCTCGGCGAGGCGCTTGGCGGCCCGGCCCGTCGGCGCCACGAGCACGATCTTGGCGTTCTTGGCGGCGGCGAGCGTCACGATGGAGCGGACGGTGAAGCTCTTGCCGCAGCCGGGGCCGCCGGTGAGGACGGCGACCTTGCTGGTGAGGGCCAGCTTGACGGCCTGCTCCTGCTCGGGCGCGAGCTCGACGCCGGTCCGGGCGCGCAGCCAGCCGAGGGCCTTGTCCCAGTCGACGTCCTTGAAGGCGGGCAGCCGGTCGGCGCCGGCGTCCAGCAGGTCGCGGAGGCCGCGGGCGAGGGACCTCTCGGCGCGGTGGAAGGGCACCAGGTAGACGGCGGGGATGTCGGCGGCCTCCTCGCCCTCGCCGGGGATGCGCTCGCGGACGACGCCCTCGGCGGCGGCGAGCTCGTCCAGCGCCGGCCTGATCAGCTCGCGCGGCACCCCGAGGATCTTCTCGGCGGCGGTGATCAGGTTGGGTTCGGGCAGGTAGCAGTGCCCGGAGTCGGCGCCCTCCGACAGGGTGTGCTGGAGCCCGGCCTTGATCCGCTCGGGGCTGTCGTGCGGGATGCCGACGGCCTGCGCGATCGTGTCGGCGGTCTTGAAGCCGATGCCCCACACGTCCGACGCCAGCCGGTAGGGCTCGCGGCGGACGGTGCCGATGGAGGCGTCGCCGTACTTCTTGTAGATCCGCACCGCCAGCGAGGTGGACACCCCGACCCCCTGCAGGAAGACCATGACCTCCTTGATGGCCTTCTGCTCCTCCCAGGCGTCGGCGATGCGCCGCACCCGCTTGCGGCCGAGGCCGCGCACCTCGTTCAGCCGGTCGGGCTCCTCCTCGATGACGCGCAGGATGTCGACGCCGAAGTGGCCGACCATCCGGTCGGCCATCACCGGCCCGATCCCCTTGATCATCCCGGAGCCGAGGTAGCGGCGGAGGCCCTGCACCGTCGCGGGCAGCACCGTCGTGTAGGAGTGCACCTCGAACTGCCGTCCGTGCCGCGGATGCGACCCCCACCGGCCGGTCAGCCGGAGGCTCTCGCCCACCTGCGCGCCGAGCAGCGCGCCGACGACGGTGAGCAGGTCGCCGCCCGTCCGCTCGGTCGCGACCCGCGCGACGGTGAAGCCGGTCTCCTCGTTGGCGAAGGTGATCCGCTCCAGCACGGCTTCCAGCACGGCGGGGCGGAACGTCTCGGGGGGCGAACTGGCCACGCCCCCATCATGCCCCTCCCCTGCGACACTCCGCCCGCCCCGCACCGCCCGCCCTACACCGCGGGCAGCTCCTCGCGGCCCTGCCGCCGGGCGCGGCGCTCGCGCAGCCCGTCCAGGCGGCCGAGGACGGCCTTGGCCGTCACGCCGTGCAGCAGCACCGAAACGACGATGGTGAAGGTCACGACGGCCCACAGCTCCTCGGGCGCGACGCCGAAGTCGGTGTGGCCGAGCGCGTAGGCGAGGTAGAACAGCGAGCCGATGCCGCGCACGCCGAAGAACGCGATCACCGCCCGCTCGCGCGGCCCGGGGAGTCCCCGGTGCAGCGACACCCACGCCACCAGCGGCCGGACGACCAGCAGCAGCGCCAGCCCGATCGCGGCCCCCTCCCAGGTCAGCGCGGACAGGCCGCCCGAGACGGCGAACCCGCCGGCGAGCAGCAGCAGCCAGGCGGTGAACAGGCGCTCGATCTGCTCGGTGAAGCCGTGCAGGACGCCGTGGTAGCCGTGGCTGCGCTCGGCGGCGCGGATGGAACAGGCGGTGACGAACACCGCGACGAACCCGTAGCCGCCCGCCACCTCGGCGGCGCCGTAGGCGAGCAGCGTCGCGGCGAGCGCGACGAACCCCTCGCGCTGCTCGGCGAGGCGCAGCTCGGGGCGGTCGGTGTGGAAGAACAGCCGGCCGAGCAGGCGGCCCGCCGCGAGGCCGGCGACGCCGCCGACCACGCACTTGTACAGGACGTCGACCAGCGCCCAGTGCGCGGCGCCGCCGCCCGCGGCGAGCGCGATCGCGGCGGCGACGACGGGGAACGCCAGGCCGTCGTTCAGGCCGGCCTCGGAGGTCAGCGCGAAGCGGACCTCGTCGTCGTCCCGGTCCGGCTCGCTCTCGCCGTCGGCCCCGGCGGGCTCGCCGACGCGCACGTCGGCGGCGAGGACGGGGTCGGTCGGCGCCAGCACCGCGCCGATCAGCAGCGCCGCCGCGGCGGGCCACCCCGCCGCCCAGTACGCGACGGCGGCGACGCCGAGCATCGTCAGCGGCATGGCGACGGCGAGCAGCCGCGCCGTCGACGACCAGCGCCGCCCGAACGGGCGGTTCAGCGCCAGCCCCGCCCCCATCAGCGACACGATCACGCACACCTCGGCGACGTGCTCGACGGTCCCGGCGTGCGCCACCGGGTCGGGCACCGGCAGCCCGAGCGGCAGCAGGTAGAGCGCCGCGCCGGCGCCGAGGAAGAGCATGGGCTGCGACAGCGGCAGCCGGTCCAGCAGCCCCGGCAGCAGCGCCGCGAGCAGCGCGGCCGCACCGGCGACCAGGAACAGCAGATCGGGGAGACTCACCCACCGCCGCTGCCCGCCCACGACCCCTCGAATCCTCCCGAACACCACCTTCTTCATCACACCGCCCGGCCCCACCCCCGAAACGCCGCACGGCCGCCGCCCCGGAAATCCCCGGAACGACGGCCGTGCGGCGCCACCGCGTCAGCGGCCGGGCAAGTCCAACTCCCCCTCCTTCACACGAGTGAGGAGCGCCCGCCACCCGGCCCGGTCGAACAGGACGGCGCCCCCGGCGGCGTCCTTGGAGTCGCGCGCCAGCACGGCGGCGGACGGCAGCGGGGCCACCTCGACGCAGTCGTCGGAGGAGAAGCTGCGCGTGCTCTTGCGCCAGGCCAGTACGGCCCCGGAAACATGATCTTTCAATGCGTCGCTTTCACATCTCGGCGATGAGCGCTGAGATGAACTCCCGCGACTCATCGGAAGAGAGCGCCGCCCGGCCCACTCCTTCGAACGAGGTCGCGTACTCGTAGACGCTCCGCTCATCGTTCCGGAAGATGCTGCCCCCCGGAATCTCGACATAGAGCAGCTCGGGAAGGAGGGTGTCGGGGAAGCGCAACAGGTTGAAGGAGACGGCCCCTCCGGGTAGGAGAGGCGCGTCGAAGGGAATGACCTGCAGCCGGACGTTGGGCAGCGCGCTCTGCGCGACCAGATGCCGGAGCTGCTCGTTCATGACATCGGGGCCGCCGATGCTCCTGCGCAGCACTCCTTCCTCGCAGACGACCCGCAGTTGCAGGGCAGGGGACGCGGTCAGCCTCTCCTGACGCCTGCGGCGCACCTCGATGCGCCGCTCGATCTCGCCGGGCGTGAGGTGCTCGGCCGAACCCTCCATGACCGCCCGCATGTACCGGGGCGTCTGGAGGAGACCGTGCACCAGGGAGAGCCGGTAGGCGCGGATCTCCACGGCCTCGGATTCGAAGTCGATGTAGGTGGCCAAGGCGGCGGAGACGGTACGGCGGTCATAGGCGTCCCACCAGTTCCGCCGCGACCCGGAATCACCGAGCTCCCTGAGGCGGTCCCGATGCTCCCCGGCCACCCGGTAGTGCTCCAGCAGCCGTTCCAGGTCACCGGCCGTCACCGCCGAACGCGCCTGCTCGATGCGCGACAGCTTGGCCGCCGACCACCCGAACTCCCCAGCGATCTCGTCCAGGGTCGCGCCCACTCGCTCGCGCAGATTCCGCAGCTCGATGCCGAGCCGCTGCATGCGAACAGAGGGCGGCCGTCGACCGGCGGGCATGACCCCTCCTCTGACGACTTGCGCGCCACACTGCACGCAAGCAACTGCGAGTAAGTACGAGCTAGCTTACATGCAAGCTTGCGCGGCACCTTGCTTTTCCCGCATTCTCGGAGTGTGGGGCACTGAGAGGTGCGGAAGGCGTGTGCGCATGAAAACCGGTCCACCCGAGACCCCGTTACGGACAGCGCCATGATGGCGCCACCGGCCGGGGCGCCGCCCGGGCTCTCCCACGGGCGGCTCAGCTTCCGGTTCGTCGTCGGTGTCGACGTCGCGGGGTTCAGCCCGCTGTGCGCCGCCGACCAGGCCGAGGTCCAGCGGGACCTCGCCAGGGCGCTGGACGAGGCCGCGACGGGAGCCGGCCTCGAACGCACCCAGTGGGTGCGGCAGGTCGCCGGAGACGGTGAGCTGGCGTTCCTGCCGTCGGACACCGATGTGCTGCGCCTGGTCGGCGCCTTTCCGCGGGAGCTGGAGCGGGCGCTCGCCGACGTGAACGCGCAGCGCACGCCCCGGCTGCGGGTGCGGTTCGCGCTCCATCACGGCACGCTGATGGACGGTCCCTTCGGGCCGGTCGGCAGCGCGCCGATCGTGGCGGCCCGGCTCCTCGACGCGCAGGTGTTGCGGGACGAGCTCGCCCGCGGCGGCGCCGACCTGGCGCTGATCGTCTCTCGGCGGATCTACGACGACATTGTGCAGACTGGCCTGGAAGGGCTGGATCCGGCGGTCTTCGAGCCGGTCGACGTCCGCGCCAAGGGACGGGCGTTCCCCGCCTACATCCGCAGGAACCCGCCGGGTGGGCGTGCCGTTCAGGTCGCGGAGCCAGCCTCGCGGCGGTCGTTGAAGCGGCTGCGCGCCGCGGTCCTGCTCTAACGCGCGGACGGCCGGGGCCGCGGCCGTCCGGGGGCGGAGCGCGTCAGGTGGCGGGGCCCGTCAGGAGGGAGACGACGGGGTTCGGTTCGCGGAGGCGGCGGTAGCGTTCGGCGGCCTCCTGCTCGTGCCGGCGGCGCCAGCGGACGGCGGCGATCTGGCGGAAGCGGGTCAGGTGCAGCGACGGGGGGCGGCCCGCGCCCGAGGGGGCGTAGCCGAGCTCCGCCAGGCGGGGGCCGAAGACGTGCTCGGCGAGCTCGACCTCCCAGTCGCGCAGGCGGTCCTGCCAGGCGCCGACGACCTTGGTGTCCACGGCCTCCAGCGTGCGGTGGTGCCAGCGGCGCTCGGCCGGGACGGTGCGCCGGGCGAGGTGGTGCGGCTCGGCCATCGCCGGGGCGTACTCCTCGCCGAGGAACGCGCAGAGGGGGCGGAGGGCGGCCTCGGGATCGGCGGCGAGGTCCTCGTAGCGGAGCTGGTGGTAGGCGTCGGGCGGCAGCCGCGCGGCGAGCTGCCGGCCGCGGTCGACCGCCTCGCGCCAGGTCAGCAGCGCCGAGTAGATGTCGCCCTTGTACCAGGGCATCTGGCGCAGCGAGCTCGCCGCGTCGCGGCCGTCGCGGACCAGGTGGACGAACTGGGCGTCGGGGAACAGCCGCAGCAGCATCGGCACCATGCGGAAGTAGGACGGCCGCTTGTCGCCCCACCGCGGCTTGCCGTTCTCGCGGGCGTAGGCGCGGAACACCGTGGCGAGCGCCGAGCCGAGGGTGGGCGGCGCGGCGACGATCTCCTCGGCGACGCTCCGGGCGTCCAGGCCGAGCGCGGCGAACTTGGTGTCCTTGCGGCCGGTGATCCACCCGGCGAGCGCGCGGCGGTTGGCGGGGTCGGTCAGGTCGCCGAACTCGCGGCGGTCGCGGTAGGCGGTGTGCACGATGCGGGTCTCGGCGGGGAGCGCGATGCGGGGGCCGAGGTGGAGCATCTGCTGGAGCAGGGTGGTGCCCGAGCGGGGGCAGCCGATGATGAACACCGGCCGGTGGGATGGGGTCGTCATGCCTGGTCAGCGTGGTGGCCCCGGCTGAGAACCCGTTGAGAGGAACCCTGGAATTCGATGAACGGATCGTGAGGGGCGGCGGTCCCGCTACCCGGCGCGGTGGGCCGCGGCCATCGCGGCGAGGGTGGCGGCGGCGGTGTGGCGGGGCGTCCAGCCGAGGTCGCGGCGGGCCTTGCCGGTGTCCATCAGCATGGGGTGGCGGGCCGCGTGGATCCACTCCAGCTTGGCCGGCAGGTAGGGCAGGAAATCGATCAGCTCGGCGGTGAGGCCGACCAGCTCGGCCGGGATCGGGACGGCGTGCGCGCCGACGGCGGCGGCGAGGTCGGCCATGCCGATGTCGCCGTCGCCCGCCAGGTTGTAGGCGCCGGGCGGGGCGTCGCCGAGGGCGGCGAGGACGACCGCGGCGGCCACGTCGTCGTGGTGGACGAGCTGGAAGCGGGTGCCGGGGTCGGGCAGCACCGGTCTCAGGCCGGGGACGGCGCCGAGCAGGCGGCGGAGCGGCTCGGGGGTGCGCGCGGCGACCGGCTCCCAGGGCAGGTTCCGCAGCAGGATGGTGGCGTCGGGCCCGGCGACGATGCTCGGCCGCAGCACGTACACCGGGCGGCCGGCGCCCTTGGTGACGTCGTGCAGGAGCCGCTCACAGGCGGCCTTCTGCGCCGAGTAGTAGTGCTCGGACGAGCCGCGCGCCGGGACGTCCTCGGTGAGCGGCGAGGGGTTGTCGGCGTGGTAGCCGTAGGCGGCGACCGACGAGGTGTAGACGAGGCGGCCCGGCGCGGCCGCGAACACGTTGCGCGAGCCCGCCAGGTTGACGCGCTCGCCCTCGGCCCGCGACCCCATGATCATGAAGGCGAGGTGGACGACGACGTCGGCGCCCGCGACGAGGCCGTCCACGGCCGCGCGGTCCAGGACGTCGCCCCGCCGGTACTCGGTCCGGTGCCAGCCGTGCGCGGCCGGGTCGAAGGGGCGGCGGGCCATGCCGACGATCCGGTCCACGCGCGGGTCGCGCTCCAGGGCGCCGACGACGGCGGTGCCGATCTCCCCGGTCGGTCCGGTCACCGCGACGGTCAGGCCCATGACGGTCTCCTCGCTGCCGGGGACGGGGGGGGATCAGCGGGCGCGTGCCGGTGTCGTACCCGCCGAGACCTCCAGCACACCGGACTCGGTGACCAAGGCCGACACCAGCCGGGCGGGCGTCACGTCGAACGCCGGGTTGTGGGCGCGCGCCCCGGCGGGCGCGACGCCGGGGCCGAGCAGCTCCTCCTCGGCGCGCAGCTCGATCGGGATGCCGTCGCCGCCGGGGGTGGCGAGGTCCACGGTGCTCCAGGGCGCGGCGACGACGAGCGGGATCCCGGCGGCGGCGCAGGCGAGCGCGACACCGAGCGACCCGACCTTGTTGGCGGTGTCGCCGTTGGCGGCGATCCGGTCGGCGCCGATGACGGCCACGTCCACCAGCCCGCCCATGATCGTGCCGGCCGCCGCGGAGTCGGCCTGGACGCGGAACGGCACCCCCGCCCGCTGGAGCTCCCAGGCGGTGAGCCGCGAGCCCTGGAGCAGCGGCCGGGTCTCGTCGGCGTAGACCATGCCGACCCGGGCGCGCGCGTGCAGCTCGCGGACGACGCCGAGCGCGGTGCCCCAGCCGGCGGTCGCGAGCGCGCCGGCGTTGCAGTGGGTGAGGACGCGCACCGGCCGGTCGCCGGTACGGGCGAGGATCCAGTCGGCGCCGAACGCGCCGATCGCGCGGTTGCCGCGCACGTCCTCCTCCAGCAGCGCCTGCGCGGCGGCGACGACGGCGTCCTCGCCCTCGGCGGCGAGCGGCAGCACCCGGTCGACGCCCGCGGCGAGGTTGACGGCGGTCGGGCGGGCCGCGCGGACGCGGGCGGCGCCCGCCTCGAAGGCGGCCCGGTCCCCGCCGGCCTCCCGCAGGGCGAGCGCGACGCCGAAGGCGCCCGCGACGCCGAGGGCGGGCGCGCCGCGCACGACCAGCCGGCGGACGGCGTCGACGAGCGCGTCCACGGTGCCGGCGTCCAGGTAGGCGACGCGGTCGGGCAGCGCGGTCTGGTCGAGCAGCCGCAGGGCCGATCCGGTCCATTCGACGGTCCGCAGATCTTCCGGCATGACGCCATTATCCGGACGGCGGCGGATCTCCCAGTTCCGAGACGGTCACGAACGTGTATCCGGCGGCGCGCAGCGCCTGCAACAGGGACGGGAGCGCGCCGGCGGCCGACGCGCGGGTGTCGTGCAGCAGCACCACCGACCCCGGGCGGACGCCGCGCGCGACGCGGGCCGCGACCGACGCCGCGTCGTCGTCGGCGAGGTCGCCGGAATCCAGCGTCCACAGCACCTCGCGGACGCCGAGCGAGCGGGCGACCCCGGCCACCGTCGGGTTGGTCGCCGCGTAGGGCGGGCGGAGCAGCACCGGGGCGCGCCCGACGACGGTGCGGACGATGTCCTGGGTGGGCTGCACCTCCCCGTTGACCTGGACGGCGGTGAGGCGCGACAGGTCGCGGTGGCTCCCGGTGAGGTTGCCGATCTCGTGGCCGCCGGCGGCGATGCGCCGCAGCAGGTCCTGGTGGACGGCGGCGCTGTCGCCGACGACGAAGAAGGTGGCGCGCGCCCCCGCGTCCCGCAGGGCGTCCAGGACGCCGGCGGTGCGGGGGCCGGGCCCGTCGTCGAAGGTGAGCGCCACGCACCTGGCGCGGGCGCAGTCGGTGCGCGCCGCCGGCGCGGCCGGCCGCGTGACGGCGGTCTGCGGGGCGGCGGGCGGGAGGGGCGCGAGGGTGAGGCGGGGGTGCGGGGTGAGCGCGGCGTCGCGGGCGCGGCGCCCGAACGCCGACAGGAGCGGCCGGTAGGACGCCGGTTCGAGAAGGACGGGGGCTTGCCGCTCGCCGGGCGCGGGGTCGGCGAGCTCGACGGCGAGGGCGCCCGAGGCGGTGAAGGCGAGCGAGGGGAACGCGGCGGGGCCGGCGCCGATCCGCGACGGGCCTGCCGTCGCGCCAGCCCGCGCCCGTACCAGCGCGGCGAGCCCGGCGACGCCGCGCGGCCCGTCCAGCAGGTCGGCGGAGGCGTGCGCGCGCCCGTCCGCGCCGTCGTACCAGAGGGTGCGGCGCGTCTCGCGGACGCCCGCGGCGGACGCGCGGGCGGCGACGAGCCGGACCCCCGCGACGTCGCCCGCGGCGGCGACCAGCGACCAGCGGACGTTCAGCTCCGGGACGCCGGCGCCCGGTCCGGGCGGCCGGGCGGTCTCCCGCTCGAAGGCGCCGACCTCGGCCGCCTCGGCGGCGGCGAGCGCGTCCGACAGTGGCCGCGCGCCGGGGACCTCGGGGTAGGCGGTGAAGACGTTGCGGGCGGGGTCGCGGACGTCGCGGGTGACGGTCTCCAGCTCGGGCACCGCGCGTGCCCCGACCGCCTGGACGCCGGACACCTCCGCGACCGTCCCGGTCCGCCTGACCTGCGGCGACGCGCAGCCGGCCAGCGCCAGCGCCCCGGCGAGGAGGGTCGCCGGCAGCACCGCCGGCCGGCCTCCCGCCCGCCTCCCGCACCCGCCCCCGCGCACGTCCACCCCCGCTGTCGCCCCGCCGGGTACGAAGGTATTGAGACGGAAAAGGCGAGCAGTAGGTTCATCGCGGCTGTTTTGCCCGGAGGCTAACGTTCTTGGCCGCCCGTTGACTCGTGCTTGACTCTGGCCCGACCTGCCTTGGCTCTGCCATCGTGGGAGGCATGCGGGGCGGCTCGACGCGCGTCCCCACGATCGAGGGGTGAACGGGCGATGGAAGGCCAAGGGGCGCGTCCCGTCCCGTCGTCGATGCGCGAACTGCAGCCCGCCGACCCGGAGGCCGTCGGCCCCTACCGGCTGGAGGCCCGCATCGGCGAGGGCGGCATGGGCGCGGTCTACCTGGGCCGCGACGGCGCCGGGCGGCGCGTGGCGGTCAAGGTGGTGCGGCCCGAGCTGGCGGGCGACCGGGCGTTCCTGGCCCGGTTCCACGACGAGGCGCGCAACGCCGAGCGCGTCGCCTCGTTCTGCACCGCGGCGGTCCTCGACCACGGCCAGGACGCCGGGCTCGACTACATGGTCACCGAGTACATCGACGGGCCGTCGCTGCTGGAGCACGTCGCCGAGGAGGGGCGGCTGTCGGCGGGCATGCTGCACGGCGTGGCGGTCGGCGTCGCCGCGGCGCTCGTCGCCATCCACGCGGCCGGGCTCGTGCACCGCGACCTGAAGCCGAGCAACGTGCTGCTGTCGATCTCGGGGCCGCGGGTCATCGACTTCGGCATCGCGCGGGCGCTCGACGAGGCCAGCTCGCACACCCGCACCGGGCAGCTCGTCGGGACGCCCGGCTACATCGCGCCCGAGCAGGTCACCGGCCGCAGCATCACCCCGGCGGTGGACATCTTCGCCTGGGGCTGCCTGGTGGCGTTCGCCGCCAACGCCGAGAACCCCTACGGGCGCGGCTCGTTCGAGATGCTGATGGGCCGGGTGCTGCACGGCGAGCCCGAGCTCGGCGCGCTCACCGAGCCGCTCGCCGGCGTCGTGCGCGCCGCACTCGCCAAGGACCCCGCGCACCGGCCGACCGCGCAGGACCTGCTGCTCCGCCTGGTCGGCGGCGGCAGCGAGGCCGCGGTGAACACCTCGCTCGGCGCGTCCTGGACACCGCCGCCCACCGCCGCCGCCGACACCCCCGCCGGCCCGGCGGGGCCGTCCCCGCAGCAGGGGCAGGGCACGCAGGGACCGCCCCCCGCGTACGAGCCGACCATGCGCGCGGACCAGGGGCAGGCGCCGCCCCCGGCCTACGAGCCGACGATGCGCGCCGATCAGGGCCAGGCGCCGCCCCCCGCGTACGAGCCCACGATGCGCGCCGACTCCGGGCAGGGCGGGTACGCGCCGCCGTCCACGGGCCCGCAGGAGCATCCGCGGACGCAGCCCGCCGACGTCCCGCAGCAGTACCAGCCGCAGCAGCAGTTCCAGCAGCCCGGCTACACGCCGACCCGGCTGAGCGGCCCGCCCGAGCACATGGCGACGTCGCCCACGCTCCACCGTCCCAAGGAGCGCCGCCGCTCGCTGCTGCTGCCGATCGGCGCCGCCGTCGCCGTCCTCGTCATCGGCGGGGGCGCCGCCGCCTACGCGCTCACCGCGAACGGCGACAAGGACAAGAACGCGAAGGGCGCCGCCGCGCAGGAGAAGCCGGGCGTGCTGCCCAAGGAGGCCCTGCTGCTGGTGCGGGTCGACACCGAGTCGGGATGGCCGAGCAGCTGCCACGCCAAGGTGGGCACCTTCCGGATCGGCGCCGACACGGCCTCGCCGCTCACCGCGGGCCCCTGCGACGTGCTCCCCCAGCGCTCCCCGGACGACAAGCGGGTCGCCTTCACCCGGCGCGTGAACGGCTCCAGCTCGCTCTACGTGATGAACATCGACGGCACCGGCGCCAAGAAGATCGTGGACGTCATGGCCGGCGGGCGCGCCACCTGGTCGCCCGACGGCTCCAAGCTCGCCTACGTCGCCAAGGACGCCGGCGACGTCCCGCAGATCTACACGGTGAGCTCCGCCGACGGCAGCGGCAAGACCGCGCTGACCAGCGACGGCGCCAAGAAGGACGATCCGTCGTGGTCGGCCGCGAACCGGATCGCGTTCTGGAGCGAGCGGTCGGGCACCTCGCAGATCTACTCGCTGGACGCCGGCGACCCCGCGAAGCCGTGGGAGAAGCTCACCGACACCAAGCAGCCCGACGTGGACCCCGTCTGGTCCCCCGACGGCAAGTCCATCGCGTTCGCCCGCGGCAAGTACCCGAAGGGCACCATCTGGACCGCGAGCGCCGACGGCGGCGGCCCGCGGAAAGTGGTCGGCGGCGGCGAGCACGACATGGACCCGAGCTGGTTCCGCAACGGCAAGTGGATCTGCTACGTGCAGGGCGACTACCGGACCCCCACGGTGCGGGCCGTGCAGCCCGACGGCAAGTACGACCAGGCCATCCCGCTGAAGGAGGGCACCATCGCGCACCCCAACTGCTGACCCGAGGCCGCCGGTCCCGGGGCGTCAGGTGCCGAGGGCGTCCAGCCGGCGCAGGATGACGCCCTCGCGCAGCGCCCAGGGGCAGACCTCCAGGCACGGCACCTCCAGCAGGTCCATCGCCGCGTCCGCGACGATCGCGCCCGCCGGGAGCTGCGGCACCCGCCGCTCCGACACCCCGGGCAGCGCGGCGCGCTCGTCCGGCTCCATCGCGGCGAGCTTCTCGGCCCAGTCGGCGATGTCGCCGCGGTGCAGCTCGCGGCGGACGAACGGCCCGTCGGACGACGGCGCGGCGCCGGCGATCCGGGCGAGCTGCTTGAAGGTCTTGGACGTGCAGACGGCGTGGTCGGCGGCGCCGTAGCGGGCGATCTCGCCGACGTGCCGGGCGATCTCGGCGCGCACGTGCCGGCGCAGCTTGCGGACCTCCTCGGCGGGCGGCGGGTCGGCGCCGAACCAGTCGCGGGTGAGGCGGCTCGCGCCGAGCGGCAGCGAGACGGCGACGTCGGGGTCCTCGTCGATGCCCGAGGCGATCTCCAGGGAGCCGCCGCCGATGTCGACCACCAGCAGGCGGCCCGACGACCAGCCGAACCAGCGGCGCACCGCGAGGAAGGTGAGCCGCGCCTCGTCGGCGCCCGACAGCACGCCGATGTCGACGCCGGCGCGGTCGCGGATGCGGGCGAGGACCTCCTCGCCGTTCACCGCGTCGCGCACCGCGGAGGTGGCGAACGCGACGAGGTCCTCGACGCCCTTGTCCTCGGCGACCTGCAGCGCCTCGTCGACGAAGGCGGTGAGGCGGCGCTCCCCCTCGTCCGACAGCCGGTCGCCCTCCAGGTAGGCGGCGAGCTGCATGCCGGTCTTGTGGGAGAACGCCGGGAGGGGGCGGGCGCCGGGGTGCGCGTCCACCACGAGGAGATGCACCGTGTTCGAGCCCACGTCCAGCACACCGAGTCGCATGCCATGACGCTACCGAACCCGAATGCGTCATAGCGCCGTACATGACCGCTACGCACAGGTCGTCCCCGTTCGCCTTGGACGAAACCACAGACGTGCCGGGCGCCCCGGCGGCCGTTCGTCGGAACGATCCGGCGGTGTGGCTTTCGTAACAAGCGCGAAAAAGACCGCACATACGGCAGCAACGCGCCCTTTCTACTTTCACGGCAGCACCACCCCCGTGACACGCGTGACCAGTAGGAGAACGATGAGCCAGCTCGACCGCCGTACCCTTCTCCGCCGCGGCCTGCAGGGCGCCGGCCTGGTGATGGCCGCACCGCTGCTCGCCGCCTGCGGCGACTCCGACGACGCGAAGGGCGCGGGCGGCGGGTCGGGGCACGGCAGCCTCGGCATCCGGCTCGCCTGGATCAAGAACGTGGAGTTCGCCGGCGAGTACCTGGCCGACGCCAACGGCCACTACAGGGCCGAGGGCTTCAGCAAGGTCGACCTCATCACCGGCGGCCCGAACGCGACGCCCGCCGAGACCGACGTGGTGACCGGCAAGGCGTTCGCCGGCCTGTCGTCCCCCGACCGGGTCGGCGCCGCGGTGCTGCAGGGCGCCCCCCTGAAGATCATCGGCAGCCAGTACCAGAAGAACCCGTTCGCCATCACCTCGATGGCCAAGAACCCGATCAAGACCCCGCAGGACATGATCGGCAAGAAGATCGGGGTGCAGGCGACCAACGAGGCGGTCTGGAACGCCTTCCTCAAGGCCGCCAAGATCGACCCCAAGCAGGTCACCAAGGTGCCCGTGCAGTTCGACCCGCTGCCGCTCACCACCGGCACCGTCGACGGCTGGATGAGCTACGTCACCAACGAGCCGAACGTGCTGAAGCTGAAGGGCTTCGACACGCACGTGATGCTGCTCGCCGACAACTCCTACCCGCTGGTCGGCGAGTCCTACCTGGTCACCACCGAGGCCATCGAGAAGAACCGGGACAAGATCAAGGCGATGCTGCGGGCCGAGATCAAGGGCTGGAAGGACAGCCTGAAGGACCCCGCCGCCGGCGCCGAGCTCGCCGTGGACACCTACGGCAAGGGCCTCGGCCTGGAGGTGAAGGAGCAGACGCTGGAGTCCACCAGCCAGAACGCCCTCATCCTGACGGCCGACACCAAGAAGAACGGCATCTTCACGATGACGCCGGAGCTCGTCCAGGCCAACATCAGCACGCTGAAGTTCGCCGGCGTCGACATCTCCGCCGAGCAGCTCTTCGACCTGTCGATCCTCGAAGAGGTCTACAAGGAGGACCCCTCCCTTGTCTGAGCTCACCTCGACCCAGGACGAGGCCGCCGCGGACGTGCCGACCGGCACCGCCGCGGCGGCCCCCGCCCCCGGCCTCGGCGAGGACGCGGGCGACGGCATCCGGCTCGCCGGGCTCCGCAAGGAGTTCCGCCTCGGCCGCAAGTCCATCACCGCGCTCGACAACGTCGACCTGCGCACGCCGCAGGGCTCGTTCCTGTCGCTGCTCGGCCCCTCGGGCTGCGGCAAGTCGACCGTGCTGCGCATCCTCGCCGGGCTGGAGCAGCCCTCGGGCGGGCAGGCGCTGCTGCACGGCGAGTCGCCCGAGGTCGCCCGCCGCGGCCACCACATCGGCATCGCCTTCCAGGACGCGGCGCTGCTGCCCTGGCGGTCGGTCACCGCCAACATCCGGCTGCCGCTGGAGGTCGCCGGGATCAAGCCGGCGCCCGGCCAGATCCAGGAGCTGATCGAGCTGGTCGGGCTCGGCGGCTTCGAGAAGGCCCGGCCCGCGCAGCTGTCGGGCGGCATGCGCCAGCGCGTCGCGATCGCCCGGTCCCTCGTCGTCGAGCCGAAGGTGCTGCTGCTCGACGAGCCGTTCGGCGCGCTGGACGACCTCACCCGCCAGCGCCTCAACCTGGAGCTGCAGCGGATCTGGACCGAGCGCGCCACCACCACGCTGATGGTCACGCACGGCATCGCCGAGGCGGTGTTCCTGTCGGACGTCGTCGCGGTGATGAGCTCGCGGCCCGGCCGCATCCTCGCCCTCGTCGAGATCGACCTGCCCCGGCCGCGCACCCCCGAGATGCTGCGCACCCCGGAGTTCCACGCGCTGCAGGACCGGCTGTCGGAGATGCTGTTCGGCCAGGAGGAGGGCGGCGGATCATGACGGCGGTCGCGGGCCGCCGCGCCGCGGTGCCCGGCTGGGTCAGTCCCCTCGCCGGCGTCGTCGGCGTGCTGGCGGCGTGGGAGCTGCTCGCCCTCACGGTGTTCGGCGGCGGCAACGCCGTCCCGACGCCGCAAGGCGTGGTTTCGCAGTTGGCGGACGACGGGTGGGCCTTCTACGGCCCGCACGTGCGCGGCACGGCGAGCGAGGCGCTGCGCGGGTTCCTGTGGGGCAACGCGGTCGCGGTGGCGATGGCGCTGCTGGTGATCCTGGTGCCGCCGCTGGAGCGCGTCGTCACCCAGCTCGCCGTCGCCAGCTACTGCCTGCCGATCATCGCGGTCGGCCCGATCCTCACCGTGGTGTTCGACGGCGACACCCCGATGGTGGCGCTGTCGGCGCTGTCGGTGGTGTTCACCACGCTCATCGGGATGCTGGCGGGACTGCGCGCCGCCGACAAGGCCAGCCTGGACGTGGTGCGCGCCTACGGCGGCGGCCGCTGGGCGCTGCTGCGGCGGGTGCGGCTCACCGCCGCGCTGCCGGCCGCCTTCACCGCCCTGAAAATCGCCGCTCCGGCGGCGGTGCTCGGCGCCATCATCGGCGAGTTCATGGGCCGGGTGCCGGCCGGCCTCGGCCTGGCGATGATCGTCGCGCAGCAGCAGCTCAACGTCGAGCGGACCTGGGGCGTCGCCCTCGTCGCGGGCGCCCTCGCCGGCGCCGCCTACGCGCTGATCGCGCTCGCCGGGCGCCTCGCCACCCCGTGGGCACGGGCCGGAACCCCCGGAGGCGGCCGGTGAACCCGTCGGTGAAGCGCCTGGGCAGCACGTTCCTGTCGATCCTGCTGTCGCTGGTGCTCGCCGGCGCCGGCTGGACGGCGTTCCTGAAGGCGCTGGACGTCAACACCCTGGTCGCCAAGACCCCCGCGGACGTGTGGGCCTACCTCGTCACCGACGAGAAGGCCGGCGACAACCTCGGCAACGTCCTGGACGGCCTCGGCGTCACCCTGCGCGACGCCGGGCTCGGCCTCGTCGCCGGGCTCGCCGCCGCCGTCGCGGTCGCGATGGCGTTCGTGCTGTGGCGGACCGCCGAGCGGTCGTTCATGCCGATCGCGATGGTCGTGCGGTCGGTGCCGCTGGTGGCGATGACCCCGGTCATCACGCTCATCTTCGGGCGGGACCTGCTGGCCACCACCGTCATCAGCGGCATCGTGGTGTTCTTCCCCGCGCTCGTCACGATCGCGTTCGGGCTGCGGTCGGCGTCGCCGCAGGCCGCCGACCTGGTGCGCGCCTACGGCGGCTCGTCCTGGACGACGATGCGCAAGGTCATGGTGCCGAGCGCGCTGCCCGCGCTGTTCGCCGCCGCGCGCATCGCCGCGCCCGGCTCGCTGATCGGGGCGCTGCTCGCCGAGTGGCTCGCCACCGGCAAGGGCCTCGGCTACGCGATGCTGACCGACGGCAGCACGTTCAAGTACGACGACCTGTGGGCGAGCGTCGTCGCGGTGACGCTGGCGTCGCTGGCGGTCTACGCGCTGATCGGCGTCCTGGAAGCGCTGGTGCTGGCGCGCTTCGCGCCGCGCGACGAGCGCTGACGAAGCGAGGGGGCGGGGGCGGCGGTCAGCCGTCCTCGTCCTTCTCCTCGTTCAGCGCGTCCACGGCGACCGCGACGGCGAGCACCAGCGGCACGTCGTAGCCGTCGGCGACCTCCACCGCGTAGGTGTCGCGGATGCGGAACCACTTGCGGGAGATCGCGGCGACCGGGCCGTCCGGGCCGTCGACCTCGTACTCCTTGTCGATGATGTCGCCCTTCACCGACCACTCGGCGCCGTCGGCGAGCTCGACCTTGAAGCGGTCGCGCAGCACCGACAGGTGCTTCTTGCGGACGGTGGCGAGCGGCTCGCCGTCGCGCTCGACGGCCATCGCCTTGTGCAGCGACAGCACCTTCTTCTTGACGACGGCGGCGACGCTCCCGTCGGCGGCCTTCAGCTCGAAGGTCTGCCGCAGCCGCAGCGCCTTGCCGTCCACGAGGAAGGCGCGCCGCCCGGCCTCGTCCTCGATCCAGTAGTCGTCGCCGATCCCGAACACGCGGTCGCGGACCTTGAACTTCATGGCGTCCCCTTCCCAGGCGGTCCCTTACCTACCCGTGGGGGCGGACTTACTCCGCGGCCCGCTAACTTGGCGGGATGCAGGAGCGTTCAGCGGCGTCGCGGAGCTGGCGGGTGCCGCCCGCCCACACCGTCCTCAAGTGCGCGGCCGCGGTCGCGGCGGCCGTCCTCGCCGTGCTGGTGGGCGACGGGCGCGGGACGCTGCTGGCGGGCGTCGTCGCGGCGGGCTTCGCGGTGCTGGCGGTCCGCGACCTGGCCGCGCCGGTCCGCGTCGCCGCCGACGGCGAGGGCGTCACCGTCGTCGCGGGCTACATCGGGCACCGGCGGCTCCCGTGGCCGGAGATCACCGCCGTCCGGGTGGACGAGCGCCGCCGCCTCGCCTCCAGGACGCGCCTGCTGGAGATCCAGACCGGGGACGACCTGTACCTGTTCAGCTCCTACGACCTCGGCGCCGACGTCTACGACGTCGCCGACGCCCTGCTGGCGCTGCGCGGCACGGCGGCGGGCTAGCCCGGCGTCAGGGCCCGGCCCTGCAACCCCGCGGCGACGTCGTCGGCGATGCCGCGACCCCAGAGCCAGCGGGCCGCCAGTCCGCTCGGCCTGGTCCGGGTGAAGTACATGAACACGTCCAGGTTGCTGACACGGAAGTCCACGTTCAGCCTGCCCGCGGCGCTGTCGGTGTAGAACGCCTGGTCGCCCAGGCCGGTGAGGGAGGCGGGCGCCTGCGCTGCGGCGGCCTTGCGGACCGCGTCCAGCCTCGCGCGCGCCATCTTGGGCCCCGACCGCCACAGGCTGCGGTCGTGGCGCTCCGCCATCAGGCTGACGCTCCAGCTCTCCGAGGCGCTCGTGTAGGTCCACGAGCACGACCCGGCCGAGCCGGTGGGCGTCGCCCCCGCGAGCCCCGCCGACCGGAACTGCGCGCAGGCGGGGACGGCGGCGAAGTCGCCGCGGTCGATGACCTTCCCGCCGGGGTTGAGGACCACGGCGGCCGCCGCGATCCCGGCGAGCGCGAGCGCCCAGTTCCCCGGCCTGTCGAAGAACCCGGACTCGGCCGCCGCCTTTCCGTCCGGCCGCTCGACGGTCTTGACCGTGGCGGTCCTGGGCGTGACGATCTTGGCCGTGACCGTGTCGGCGGCTCTGCGTTCCGCCGCGCGCTGTCCGGCGGCCCGCCTGCGCTCGTCCAGGAGCCGCCGCGCCGCCGTGGCCATCCGCTCGCGGGTCTCGCGCAGCGCGGCGGACTGGTCGGTCCGCGCGTGGTCCGGCCGAGTGAGGGCGCCCGGGTCGGCGAGCAGGCCCGTCAGGCGCCGGGCGACACCGGCGGCGCCGTCGGGCCGGTCGGCGGGCGCCTTGGCCATGAGCTCGGCGACGAGCCGCTCCAGGCCGGCGGGGACGTCGGGGCGGTGCTCGCGCAGCGGGCGGGCCTCGTCCATCAGGACGGCCTTGACGAGGCGGTGCAGGGAGCCGGCGTCGAACGGCCGCACGCCCGCGAGGACGGTGTAGAGCAGGACGCCGAGGGAGTACAGGTCGGCGCGGGCGTCCACGTCGGCGGAGTCGAACTGCTCGGGCGCCATGTAGGCGGGGGTGCCGAGCATGTGGTCGCCGGTCAGCCGGGTCAGGGCGTCGGCGTAGCCGGCGATGCCGAAGTCGACCAGCTTGGCGCGGTCGCGGTCGTCCACGACCACGTTGGACGGCTTGACGTCGCGGTGCACGACGCGCTCGGCGTGCGCGGCGTCCAGCGCGTCGGCGACCTGGGCGCCGATGGCGGCGGCGCGGCGCCAGGGCAGCCCGGCCGGGTGGTCGGTGAGGACGCGGGCCAGGTCGCGGCCGGGCAGCAGCTCCATGACCAGGTACAGGCCGCCGCCGTCCCCGGGCGCCTGGCGGCCGAAGTCGTGGACGACGGCGATGCCCGGGTGCTGGAGCCGCGCGGCCACCTGCGCCTCGCGGCGGAAGCGGGCCTCCAGGCGCGCCCGCTCGGCCTCGTCCAGGGCCGGCGGGACGGCCATCACCTTCACCGCGACGGGCCGGGCGAGCTGCTCGTCGCGGGCCCGCCACACCTGCCCCATGCCGCCCCGGCCGACCAGGGCCTCCAGGCGGTAGCGGCCCGCCAGCACCATGCCCGCACTCATGATCGCCAACCCTGCCGGGCGCGGGTCGCGATCCGATCACGCGGCCGGAACCGGCCGGGCCGGGATCAGGACGGCAGGTCGTCGCCCGCCTTGGGGTAGGAGGTCTGGGCGCCGGCCTTGCGGACGGCGGCGGCGCCGACGCGCGCGGCGTGGCGGGCGGCCGCCGCCAGGCCGTCGCCGCGGGCGAGGCGCAGGCAGAGCGCGGCGGTGAAGGCGTCGCCCGCGCCGGTGGTGTCGACGGCCTCGACGCGCGGCGACGGGACGGCCGTGACGCCCGCCGCGTCGGCCGTGAGCGCGCCGTCGGCGCCGAGGGTGACGACGACCGAGCGCGGGCCGCGCGCGAGCAGCGCCCGCGCCATCGCCTCCGGCTCGCCCCGCTCCCCCAGCAGGAACGCGGCCTCGTGCTCGTTGACGACGAGCGGGTCGCAGAGCGCGAGCAGCTCGGCGGGGACCTCGGCGGCGGGCGAGAGGTTCAGCACGACGCGCGCGCCCGCGTCCGCCGCCGCGCGGGCGGCGGCGAGGACGGCCGGCTGCGGCACTTCGAGCTGGAACGACACCACCGCGGCGCCCGCGATCAGGTCGCGGGCGTTCGCGACGTCCTCGGGAGTCAGGTGGGCGTTGGCGCCCGGCGACACGATGATGCTGTTGTCGCCGCCGGGGTCGACGGTGATGAGCGCGACGCCGGACGGGCCGGGCGTCAGGAGGAGGTGCGCCAGGTCCACCCGGGCGGCGCCGAGCGCGGCGCGCAGCAGCTCCCCGTGGCCGTCGTCGCCGATGCGGCCGAGGATCGCGGTCCGGCCCCCGAGGCGGGCCGCGGCGACGGCCTGGTTGGCGCCCTTGCCGCCCGGGTGGGTGGCGAGGTCGGAGCCGAGCACCGTCTCGCCCGGTCCCGGGCGCCGGTCCACGCCGACCACCAGGTCCGCGTTGACCGATCCCACGACGACGACCTCGTGCCCGGCTCCGTCCGTCACTGGTGCTCCTCCACCTTCACCGGCACCGCGCTGGTCGCCGGAAGCGTCCCGCCCTGGGCGGCCTTGACGGCGCTCCGCACCGCCATCTGGCCGAGCAGCCGGGGCTGCTGGGCGACCGTCGCGTTCATCGTGCCCTTCTTCACCGCGTCGAGCCCCTCCGGGGTGCCGTCGAAGCCGACGACCTTGACCTGCGTGCCGGCCTTGCCGCCGAGGGCCTTGACGGCGCCGAGCGCCATCTCGTCGTTCTCGGCGAACACGCCTTGCAGGTCGGGGTGGGACTGGAGCAGGTTCGTCATGACGTCCAGGCCCTTGGTGCGGTCGAAGTCGGCGGGCTGGCGGGCGAGCACCTGGATGCCCGGGAACTCCTTGAGGCCCTGCTCGAAGCCCTGGCCGCGCTCGCGGGACGCCGACGTGCCGGCCTGCCCCTGGATGACGACGATCTTGCCCTTGCCGCCGAGCTGCTTCGCCAGCGCCCGCGCCGCGTCCTTGCCGCCCGCGACGTTGTCGGAGGCGACGAGCTGCGCCACCTTGGCCTTGTTGACGGTGCGGTCGGCGGCGACGACAGGGATGTCGGCGCGGTTGGCGGCCTGCACGGCGGGCGCGGCGGCGTCGGAGTCCACCGGGTTGATGATGATCGCCTCGTCGCCGGCGCTGGTGAAGTTCTGCACCTGGTTGACCTGCTGGGAGGCGTCGTTCTGGGCGTCGCTGACGGTCAGCGCGACGCCGAGCTTCTTGGCCTCGGCCTGCGCGCCGTCGCGGAACTCCACGAAGAACGGGTTGTTCAGCGTCGACACCGACAGTCCGATCTTGACGCCGCCCGCGGCTCCCCCGCCGGACGAGCCGCCCGAGCGGCCGCCGGTCGCCGCGACGGCGACGGCGATCGCCACGACCGCGGCGAGCACGGCCGCGCCGCCCGTCCAGAACGCGGCCGGGCGGACGCGGGCGCCGCGCCGCCGGACGGTGTCCAGCAGCACCGCGAGCGCGATGACGACGCCGATCACGACCTGCTGCCAGAACGCCGACACCGACAGCAGGTTCAGGCCGTTGCGCAGCACCGCGAGGATGAGCGCGCCGACCAGCGTCCCGAACGCCTTGCCCTTGCCGCCCGCCAGGCTCGCGCCGCCGATGACGACGGCGGCGATCGCGTCCAGCTCGTAGCCGTTGGCGGCCTGCGGCTGCGCGGAGGCGAGGCGGCTGGCGAGGACGATGCCCGCGACGGCCGCGAACGCGCCCGACAGGCCGTAGGTGACGAGCTTCTGCCGCGACACCTTGATGCCCGACAGGCGCGCCGCCTCCTCGTTGCCGCCGATGGCGAACATGGCGCGGCCGCTGTAGGTGCGGTTCAGCACGAGCGCGGTCAGCAGCCCCATCGCGACCATGACGATGACCGGGACCGGCAGGTACTCGCCGATCGTGTCGCCGAGGTGGGTGACGGCGCCCGGCAGCGCGATCGGCGACCCGTCGGACACGACGAGCGCGAGGCCGCGGGCGACGCCGAGCATCGCCAGCGTCGCGATGAACGGCGGGAGCTTGCCGTAGGTGATGAGGGCGCCGTTGACGAGCCCGGCGGCGAGGCCGACCAGGACCGCCAGGACCAGCGCGAGCGGCCACGGCAGCCCGTGGTCGGTGGCCGTCCAGGCGAGGACGACGGCCGACAGGGCGGCGACGGCGCCGACCGACAGGTCGATGCCGCCGGTCACGATGACGAAGGTGACGCCGAAGGCGAGGACGGCGGTGACCGCCGCCTGCACGCCGACGTTCAGCAGGTTCGTCACGGTGAGGAAGTCGGCCGACAGCAGGGCCAGCACGACCACCAGCACGACCAGGCCGACGAGCGCGCCGTTCTCCCCGAGCAGCCGGGAGGCGAGCTCCCGGTTGCGGTTCCCGTCCCTGCGCTGCCCGCGCAGCGTGTCTGCGGACATCACGATCCCTTCACCGCGTCCGATCCGCCGGTGACGGCGAGGGCCATCACCGAGTCCTGCGTGGCCTCGCCGGCGGCCAGCTCGCCGGCGAGGCGCCCCCGCGCCATCACGAGGACGCGGTCGCTCATGCCGAGGACCTCGGGGAGGTCGCTGGAGATCATGAGGACGGCGTGCCCGGAGGCGGTGAGGTCGTTGACGAGCCGGTAGATCTCGACCTTGGCGCCGACGTCGACGCCGCGCGTCGGCTCGTCCAGGACGAGCACCCGGGCGCCGGCGAGGAGCCACTTGCCGATGACGACCTTCTGCTGGTTGCCGCCCGACAGCGTCCCGGCCTCCTGCCGGAGGCCGCTCATCCGCACGTTCAGCCGCTCGGCCATGCCGGCGGCGCGCTCCTCCTGCCCCTTGCGGTCGACCAGGCCCGCGCGGGTGGCGCGGCCGAGGGTGACCAGGCCGAGGTTCTCGCGGACGTCGGCGCCGAGGACGAGGCCCTGGCCCTTGCGGTCCTCGGGGACCAGGCCGAGCCCGGCGCCCAGCGCGGCGGCGACGTCCCCGCCGCGCAGCCGCGTCCCGGCGACGGTGACGGTGCCGGTGTCGTAGGGGTCGGCGCCGAACACCGCCCGCGCGACCTCGGTGCGGCCCGCGCCGACCAGGCCCGCGAGGCCGACGACCTCGCCCGCCCGCACCTGGAAGGAGACGCCGTCGAAGACGCCGGCGCGGCCGAGGTCGCGGACGTCCAGCAGGACGTCGCCCGGCTCGGTGCGCTCGCGCGGGTACTGCTGCTCGATGGAGCGGCCGACCATGAGGCGGACGAGCTCGTCCTCGGGCGTGCCGGCGGGCACCTCCCCCACCGACGCGCCGTCGCGCAGCACCGTGACCCGGTCCCCGATGCGGGGGATCTCCTCCAGGTGGTGGGTGATGAACACGACCGCGACGCCCTGGTCGCGCAGCCCCGCCACGATCTCGAAGAGCCGGTCGACCTCGCCGGTGGTGAGGACCGCCGTCGGCTCGTCCATGATCAGGACGCGGGCGTCCAGCGACAGCGCGCGGGCGATCTCGACCATCTGGGCGCGGGCGATGCCGAGGTCGCCCATCCGCTGGCCCGGCCGGGCGTCGACGCCGACCCGCTCCAGCAGGGCGGCCGCGTCGGCGTCCATCCGCCGCCGGTCCACCAGCCCGAACCGGCGCGGCGGCCGGCCGAGGAACAGGTTCTCGGCGACGGTGAGCTCGGGCACCAGGTTGAACTCCTGGTAGATGGTGGCGATGCCGAGCCGGGCGGCGTCCTCGGCGGAGCGGATCTCCACCGGCTCGCCGTCCACCTCGATCGTCCCGGCGTCGGGGCGGTGCGCGCCCGACAGCGTCTTGATCAGCGTGCTCTTGCCGGCGCCGTTCTCGCCGAGCAGCACGTGCACCTCGCCGGGCCGCAGGTCGAAGTCGACCCCGTCCAGCGCGACGACCCCGGGGAAGGCCTTGCGCAGGCCCCGGACCCGCAGGATCTCGCCGGTCACTCTCCTGTCGCTCACGGGCGACCGCTCCCTTCCTTGCGCGCCGGCCCGGGCGCGGCCTCGCCGCACGAGCGGCGCACCACCAGCCGGGCCGCCAGCACCACCTGCTCCACCGGCCGCCCCGCCATCCGGTCCGCCAGGGCGCGCACGGCGCGGCGGCCGAGGTCCTGGACGGGCTGGGCGACGGCGGTGACGGGCGGGCTGAGGTGGGCGAACCAGGGGACGTCGTCGTAGGCCGCGAGGCCGACGTCCCCGGGGACGGCGAGGCCCCGGGCGCGGATCTCGTCCAGCGCGCCGAGGGCCATCAGGTTGTCCCCCGCGACGATCACTTCGGGGGGTTCGGGCAGCGCCAGCAGCCGCGCGGTGGCCGCGCGTCCGCTCGCCGCCTGGAAGTCGCCCGCCGCCAGGTACTCGGGGCGGACGCGCAGGCCGTGCGCGGCGAGCGCGGCGGTGAACGCCGCGGTGCGCTCGCGGCCGGTGGACAGCGTCGCCGGGCCGGACACGAACGCGAGCCGGCGGTGCCCGAGGCCGTGCAGGTGCGCGACGAGGTCGTGGACGGCGGCGGTGCCGTCGACCCGCGCCGACGGGACGTCCAGGCCGGGCAGCGTGCGGTCCAGGAAGACCAGCGGGGCGCCGCGCTCGACCATGTCGCGCACCAGCGGGGTGATCTCGGCGGTCGGGCAGAGCAGCAGGCCGTCGACGCGCTGCTCCAGCAGCGTGGCGACGTAGTGGTCCTGGCGGTCGGGCCGCTCGTCGGCGTTGCCGATGACGACCGAGTAGCCCGCGGCGCGCGCCTCGTCCTCCACGGCACGGGCGAGCTCGGTGAAGAACGGGTTCAGGATGTCGCCGATGACCAGGCCGATGGTGCGGGTCGCGTCGGTGCGGAGCGAGCGGGCGACGGCGTTCGGCCGGTAGCCGAGATCGGCGACGGCGGCGAGGACCCGCGCGCGGGCCGGCGCCGAGACGGCGGCGCTGTCGTTCAGCACCCGCGACACGGTGGCGACCGACACCCCCGCGGCGCGGGCGACGTCCTTCACGCTCGCCATGGCACCTCCCCGTCCGGGACCCGCCGATGTAATCGTTTACATCAGGACCGTGTAAACGATTACACGATCAGGACATTCCCGTCAAACACCACCCCCGCACCGGCCGCCCCGCCCGCGACCCCCCGGCCACTCCCCGTCGAGATGCGGCGTGTTGGGCACTTTGAAGATCAAAAGTGCCCAACACGCCGCATCTCGACTTTTGGCGACCGGGCGGTCATGGCGAGAGGGCGCCGGCGGGCCGCTAGGGTGCGGGAACGTGAGCGAGGTGCACGAGACCCGGCTCGGCCGCCGGGTGGCCGAGGCCGCCGGTCCCATCCTGAAGCGGTCCCGCCAGGTGTCGGCGGTCGACCTGTTCGTCGGGCTGCGCTGGCTGCGGTCCGCGCAGGTCGACGAGTGGCGCCAGGGCCGCGTCCCGCACCTGGAGGACGCCCTCGGCGTCCGCCCCGACCGCGTCGACGCCGCGCTGCGCGCGCTCGGCGCCTGGGCGCGCGGGCAGGGCCTGGAGCCGAGCGAGGCGGCCTACCTGGCCGCCACCCGCGACCGGCGCCCGCTCCGCTTCACCCGCGACGGCGGCGAGGCCCTCGAACGGGCCTGCCGCGTCCACTGGGTCCGCGCCGACCTGACCGGCGCCCAGCGCGAGCGCCTGGCCGCCAAGCAGGCCAAGGCGCCCGACCTGGAGGTGCTCGTCCCCGAGCGCGACGGCTGGCACTGCGCGTCCTGCCGCGGCACCGGCCGCTTCCAGCTCGTCGAGGACGGCGCCCCGCTCTGCCTGGCCTGCGCCGACCTCGACCACCTGGCGTTCCTGCCGTCCGGGGACGCCGCGCTCACCCGCCGCGCGAAGAAGGAGAGCGGCCTGTCGGCGCTGGTCGTGCAGCTCAACCGGCGCCGCAAGCGCTACGAGCGGCGCGGCCTGCTGGTCGAGGAGGCCGCGCTCGCCCGCGCCGAGGAGCAGTGCCTGGCCGACGGCGACGCGCGGGCCCGCCGCCGCGAGCGCGACCAGGAGCGCCGCGCCGCCGCCGACGTCGAGCTGCGGGACGCGATGGCCGCCGCGATCGGCCGGCTGTTCCCCGGCTGCCCGCCCGAGCGCGCCGCCGGGATCGCCGCGCACGCCGCGGTGCGCGGCAGCGGCCGCGTCGGGCGCACCGCGGCGGGCCGCGACCTGGACCCCGAGGCCGTCACCCTCGCCGTGATCGCCTCCGTCCGGCACCTGGACACCCGCTACGACGCGCTGCTCATGGGCGGGACGCCGCGCCGGGAGGCGCGCGCCGCCATCCGCGCCGACGTCGACCGCGTGCTGGCCCGCTGGCGCGGCTGACCGGTCCGGGCTAATCCGTTAGCCCGGCCTGACCCGTTCTGCCACGATTCAGCGATGAGCAGCGACCTCGTCCGGCTCGTCGTCGAGCACACCCGCCGCGTCCCGCTGCCCGAGGGCGCGGGCGGCACCGGGGCTGTCGCCGCGCGGCAGCTCGACGCCGTGCTGCTGACGGCCGGCTTCAAGCTGTCGGGCGAGCTGATGCGGCGCCTGTCGGGGCTGTCGCAGGGCGCGGTCCTGGACCTGGCGCAGGGCGTCCTGCCGGTCGTGCGGGAGCTGGCCGGCGACCACGTCCGCCACAACGTCTACTTCCGCGACTTCCCGCGCAACGTGCCGGGCACGCTGGAGTTCTGGGCGGGCCTGCTGGCGCAGGCGCTGGTGGACGGCCGCCCCGGCGCGGTGCTGTCGGACGGCGTGCTCGACCTGCTCACCCTGCCCGGCTACGGCCGCTACCAGCACAGCTACGAGCAGATGCTCGACGCCCACGAGGAGCTGATCGAGGGCGCGGGCGACCGCGTCACCGTCCTGCACGCCGGCGGCACCGTGGAGGACGAGGCGCACGCCCTCTACCTGGCGCTCGCCGCGTCCACGACGCCGCTCGGCGAGGACGCCGCGGACGCCCTGGCCGAGCTCGCCGCGCACTTCGCGGGCGGGCCGCACCCGGTGGACGTGCCCGTCCGGGAGAACCTCGCCGTCATCAACCACGTGCGCGTCCACGGCGGCCTGGAGCCGAGGGTGGACACCGTCACCGACGTGCTGCGCCTCGCCTGCGCGCTGTCGGGCGGTGACGTCACGCTGCTCGCCCCGACCCGCTTCCTGCCGCTGCGCCGCCCGTTCCGGCGCGCGCTGCTGGCGGCGCTGGACGGCGTCGTGGCCGCGAGCCCCGCCAAGCTCGGCGACGTCGGCGCGTACCGCGAGCGCTGGAAGCGCCTCGGCGAGCGGCTGCACCCGCACGAGTACCCGCGCTACCCGCACGCCGCGCAGGTGTTCGAGGTCGCGCGCGGCGAGCGGGACGCGCCGTCGTTCGCCGGCCGCCTGGAGCGCCGGATGGCCGGCCGCGACGTCGTGGGCGCCGCCGGGCTGCTCGCCGCCGCGCCCGGCCTGCTGTTCCGCTCGCTGGACCGGCTGCTCCGCGACGCCCTCACGACCGCCGAGCGCGACGCCGTCCTGGACGCGGCCGAGCGCGCGGCGGGCCGCGTCTCGGGCCGGGTGCTGCTGTCGGTGCGCGAGCACGCCGCCAACCGCGCCGCCGCCACCCGGACGCGCGTGTTCGCCAACCGGCTCGGGTACGGCAAGGTGCTGCCCGACACGCGCCGGAGGCTGCCGTACGCCGTGCTGGACCGCCTCGCCGCCCTGCTGGACGCCGAGATCGCGGGCCGCCTGCCCGCCCCCGGGCACCTGCTGCTGGACCCCGCCGTGCTGGACGTCGCGCTGCCGCTCACCGGCAAGGGCACGCCGGGCGGCCTCGGGGTGCTGCCGCGCGGCTCGCTGACTCCCGTCGACGGCGCGCTGCTGCGCTTCTTCATCTACTGGCGCGAGAACGAGCACACCACCGACTTCGACCTGTCGGCGCTGATGCTCGACCGCACCTACCGCAATCCCGCGTGGCTGTCGTACACCAACCTGCGGTCGGTGGCCGGGCGGCACTCGGGCGACATCACCGCGGCGCCGCAGGGCGCGTCGGAGTTCATCGAGCTGAACCTGGCGCAGGTGACGCACCGCTTCGTCATCCCGCAGGTCAACGTGTTCTCCGGGGAGGGCTTCGAGGAGGTCGCCGAGTCGTTCTTCGGGTTCATGCTGCGCGAGGCCGAGCAGCAGGGGCGGCCGTTCGAGCCGCGCACGGTCCGGTTGAAGTCCGACCTGCGCGGGGCGGGCCGGGTGGCGCTGCCGCTCGCGTTCGTCCACGACGGCGCGGACGGCGGCTGGCGGGCCAAGTGGATGCACCTGCACCTGCGCGGCGTCCGTTTCAACGCGGTGGAGAACAACATGGCCACCACCTCCGACCTCGTGCGGTCGGTGATGGAGCGCGAGTACCTGACCGTCCGCTACCTGGCGGGGCTGATGGCGGCCGAGAGCACGACCGTCTGGGACGGCGGGCCGCCGCCGGCCCACCCGGTGACGTTCATCGGGCTGGAGCGGCCGGACGGGCTCGCCGCCGGGTCGCGGGTCGTCACGCCGGAGAACCTGCGTGACCTGATCCCCGAGTGAGTGCTAGCGTGCGGCACGGCGAGGCCATGAGGCGGGCTTCCTTCTCATCTTACCTTCAGCCCTCTCGCTCTCCTCGCCGCCGGCGCACCGGGCCGGGCGCCGCGCGTACCACGGGCACCGCGAGCGCCCGGTGACCGCTCGGTTACCCTGGGGATATGCGAACCTTGGCACGGATCGGGCTGGTCCCGGCGGCGCTGGCGGTCCCGATCCTGATCATGGCGTGCCGGCCGTCGGGCGCCGGCACCGCGCCGGAAGCGTCCGGAACGCCGGGCGGCGGCGGGTCCTTCACGCTCGCGCCGGGCGGCAGCGCCGCCCCGGACGGCGGCGACGTCACCGTCACCTTCGAGGGCGTGCCCGCCGACAGCCGCTGCCCCGAGGGCGTCCAGTGCGTCTGGGAGGGCGACGCGACCGTCCGGGTGAAGGTGTCCGCAGGCGGCACCGACGCCCCCGGCGAGCTGCACACCAGCGCGCGGTTCGCGCAGGAGATCGCGGTGCACGGGCACCGGCTCCGCCTCGTCGGCCTGACGCCCGCCAAGCAGGCGGACGCGCCCGTCGCGCCGGACGCCTACCGCGCCGAGTTCGCCCTCGACTGAACGCGCGCCGGCGGCGGCCCGGCCGAGCCGGACCGCCGCCGCGCGGGACGTCACATCAGGTCGAAGGTGGCCGGGTCGGGGCCGATCCGCTTGCCCTTGTCCATGTCGCCGATCGCCGCCATGTCGTCGGGCGTGAGCTCGAAGTCGAACACGTCGATGTTCTCGGCGATCCGGGACGGCGTCACCGACTTCGGGATCACGATGTTGCCGATCTGGACGTGCCAGCGCAGCGCGACCTGCGCCGGGGTCTTGCCGTGCGCCTTGGCGACGGCCGCGAGCGTCGGGTCGTTCAGCAGCCCCTTGCCCTGGCCGAGCGGGCTCCACGCCTCGGTGCGGATGCCGTGCTCGGCGTGGAACTCGCGCAGCCCGTTCTGCTGGAAGTCGGGGTGCAGCTCGATCTGGTTGACGGCCGGGACGGTGTCGAACGCGTCCAGCACCTCGGTCAGCGCCTCCAGGGTGAAGTTGGAGACGCCGATCGCGCGGACGCGGCCGTCGGCGTAGAGCTTCTCGAACGCCTTCCAGGTGTCCTTGTACAGGCCGCGCTCCGGCATCGACCAGTGGATCAGGTACAGGTCGAGCCGCTCCAGGCCGAGCTTGTCCATGCTGGTGTCGAAGGCGCGCAGCGTCGCGTCGTAGCCCTGGTCGGTGTTCCACAGCTTGGTCGTGACGAACAGCTCGTCGCGGGCCAGGTCCGAGGCGGCGATGGCGCGGCCGACGCCCTCCTCGTTGCCGTAGATGGCCGCGGTGTCGATGCTGCGGTACCCGGCCTGCAAAGCGGTGGTGACCGCGCGCTCGGCCTCGTCGTCCTCGACCTGCCAGACCCCGAAGCCGAGCTGCGGCATGGTGATCCCATTGTTGAGCGTGACGTCGGGAGTGCCCACCGTTCCTCCTTGATGCGTTAGTGGACTTCGTGCGTTGGCGAACAGACCGATCATGCCCTGGCCCGGCCCCCGAAACCTCCCGGACGCGGCAAAGAACCCGAGGTCACCGACCCGCGGACGCAGGGGGTCGGTGTTTGCCACGATGCGGGCCGGGCCGATCGGCGGCGAACCTGGAGGCGCGGGAGACCCCGCGCCGAACCCCGCACCGAGGAGCCCAGCCGCCATGCCCCTCCCGCCCGCCGTCCGCCTGCCCGCCGCCCTCCAGGTGGCCCGGCTCGTCCGCGACCCGGTCGGGTTCTACGAGGCGGGCCGCCGCCGGTACGGGCCGGTCTTCCAGGTCCGCTACCCCGGGCTGCCGCCCGAGGTCGTCGTCGCGACCGCCGCCCTCGCCGAGGAGGTGTTCGCCACCGACGGGGCCGCCGCGCGCGCCGGGGAGATCCGGCGCGCGTTCCTCGGGCCGCTCGTCGGCGAGCGCTCGCTGCTCACCCTGGACCGCGAGCCCTGGTGGCGGCACCGCCGCCTCGTCAACCCGGCGCTGCACGGCAACGCCGTGCGGGCCTGGGGCGAGCGGATCGCCGGGATCGCCGCCGCCGAGATCGCGACGTGGCCGGCCGGCGAGCCGTTCGCGCTGCGCGACCGGGTCGAGCGCGTCACCCTGGAGGTGATCGTGCGGCTGGTGTTCGGGGTGCGCGACGCCGGGCGCCTCCGCCGCCTGCGCGCCCTGCTGCCGGAGCTGGTCGCGCTCGGCGGGTCGGCGGCGCTGCTGCGGATGCCGCCCCGCCTGCGCGACCGGGCCCTGTCCTCCCCCGCCCTGCTGCGCGTCCCGGCGCTGCCGACCACCCGGTTCGCGCGCGTCCGCGACGCGGTGGACGCGATCCTGTACGACGAGATCGCCCGCCGCCGCGCCGCGCCCGACCCCGGCGCCGGCGACGTCCTGTCCGCGATCGTCGCCGCCCGCGACGAGCGCGGCGAGCCGCTGGACGACGAGGAGCTGCGCGACGAGCTGATGGGGCTGCTGCAGGCCGGGCACGAGACGACCGCGACGGCGCTGGCCTGGGCGTTCGAGCGGCTGGTCCGCCACCCCGAAACGCTGGCGCTGCTCCGCGCCGACGTCGACGGGAACGGGAGCGGCGGCGCGTACCTGGAGGCCACCGTCAAGGAGGCGCTGCGCGCCCGCCCGATCGTGCTCGGCGCGCCGCGGCTGCTCGACGCGCCCGCCCGCATCGGCGGCTACGACGTCCCCGCGGGCTGGTACCTGTCGGCGTCCCTGCCGCTGGTGCTGAGCGATCCCGAGGCGTTCCCCGACCCCGATGTCCTCCGCCCCGAGCGCTTCCTCGGCGCGGGCTCCGACCTGGCCCGGCGGTCCTGGATCCCGTTCGGCGGCGGCCGCCGCTACTGCGCCGGCGCGCAGCTCGCGATGCTGGAGCTGCGCGTCGTCATCGCCGAGATCCTGCGCGCCGTCGACCTCCGCGCCGCGCACCCGGCGGACGAGCGGCGGCGCCTGCGCAACGTCACCCTGGTCCCGGCGGCGTCGGCGCTGGTCGTGGCGGTGCCGCGGACGCGGGGCGACGCGCCGGACACGGACGGAAAGGTGTCGGCACCGGCACGGTTGCCCTCCAGCGGTTGACACCCGGCGCCGCCGGACGGTTGATGGCTAGGGGGACGACCGGAAGGGACGCCCTGCCCCGCGTTGGACGAACCATCCAAAAATGGGCGCGTCGCCCGCGGTGGCGGCGGCGGGCTCGCTATGGTGGATCCCCCGCGATTCTCACCGATCGCGGCGGAAAAGAGCCGTCTATGGCGTATCGACCGCCTGTCACAGTTGGGGTGCGGACATGCAGGGTCGTGCGGACCAGCGGCACGCCGGGGCGGCGGCGTACGGCGGCCCGCCCGGCGTCCCGCCGCTCGTCGGACGGCGCGACGTCCTGCCCGCGCTCGACGCCGCCCTCGACGACACCGCCGCCGGGGCCTTCCGCTTCCTCGCCCTGGTGGGCGAGCCGGGCGCCGGCAAGTCGCGGCTGCTCGCCGAGCTGGCCGCCGGCGCCGCGGCGCGCAAGCTCACCGCCCTGACCGGCCGCGCCGCCGAGTTCGAGCAGGAGATGCCGTTCGGCGCCGTGGTGGAGGCGCTGGACTACCACCTGGAGGTGGACCCGCCGGAGCTGAGCGCGGCGTCCGCCGCCCTGCTCGCCAGCGTGTTCCCCGCCCTGTCCACCGGCGCCCCGGCCGCCGCCGACCCCGCCGGGCCGGGCACCCCGGTCGCGCGCTACCGGCTGTTCCGCACCGTCCGGCACCTGCTGGAGGAGCTGGCGGCCGCGTCCGGCCTCGTCCTGATCCTGGACGACCTGCACTGGGCCGACGACGCCACCCTGGAACTGCTCGACCACCTGGTCCGGCACCCGCCGCGCGCCCGCGTGCTGATCGCCGTCGGCTACCGGCCCGCGCAGGCGTCCCCGCGCCTCGCCGCCCTCGTCGAGTCGTCGGTGCACGGCGGCTGCGGGCGGCGGGTCGACGTCGGCCCGCTCAGCCGCGACGACGTCGCGGAGCTGCTCGGCCCCGGCGTCGGCGACGCCCGCTGCCGCGAGCTGTACGAGGCGAGCGGCGGCAACCCCTTCTACCTGGAGGCGCTCGCGCGCACCTCCGAGCCCGTCACCGGCGGCGACGCGGCCGGCGACCTGCCGCCCGCGGTGCACGCCGCGCTGCAGGTCGAGCTGAGCGGCCTGTCGCCGCGGGCGCTGCTCGTCGCGCAGGGCGCCGCCGTCACCGCCGACGAGTTCGCGCCGCTGCCCGCCTCGGTCGCCGCCGAGGTCGGCGAGGCCGAGACCCTGCGCGCGCTGGACGAGCTGGTCGCCCGCGACCTGGTGCGCCCCGACGGCAGCCGGTTCCGGTTCCGCCACCCGCTGGTCCGGCACGCCGTCTACGCCTCGGCCGCCGCGGGCTGGCGGTTCGGCGCCCACGCCCGGATCGCCGCCCACCTCGCCGAGGTCGGCGCGCCCGCCGCGACCCGCGCCCGCCACGTCGAGCGCTCGGCCCGGGTCGGCGACCGCGACGCGGTCGCCACGCTCGTCGCGGCCGCCCGCGCCTACGCCGGGCAGGCGCCGACGACCGCCGCGCACTGGCTGGAGGTCGCGCTCGGCCTCATGCCCGAGAACGCCCCGGCGGGCGCCGGCGACACCGGCGGCGCGGAGGTGCCGTCCCGCCTCGACCTGATGCTGGAGCTCGCCCAGGTCCAGTCCGTCGGCGGCCACCTCGTCGAGGGCCGCGAGACCGCGCGCCGCCTGCTGCGGCTGCTGCCGCCCGACGACTACTACCGGCGCGGCCGCGCCGCGCGCTTCGCCGCCCTGATGGAACGCCAGCTCGACCGGCCCGCCGAGGCCCGCGCGCTGCTGCTCGGCGAGCTGCGCCGCTTCCCCGACCCGCGGTCGCCGTCGGCGATCCCGCTGCGGATGCGGCTCATCGCCGAGCGCATGATGCGGATCGAGTTCCGCGCCGCGCAGGCCGTCCTGGACCTCATGCCCGACACCTCCGAGGGCTGGGAGCCGAGCCTGGAGGTCGCCGTCGCCGCGCTGCGCCCGATGCCCGCCTACGCCGCCGGCCGCATCGCCGACGCCGTCGCCTACGCCGACGTCGCCGACCGGCTGGTGGACGCCGCGCCCGACGGGCACCTCGCCGACTGGATGGACGCCATCTCCTGGCTCTGCTGGGCCGACACCTTCATGGGCCGCTACGACGGCGCCGCCGAGCGGTTCGAGCGGGCGGCGCGGGTCGCCCGCGACACCGGCCAGCAGTACATCGTCACCAACCTGATGGCCGGCCTCACCCGCGCGCTCGGCACCCTCGGCCGGCTCGCCGAGGCGACCGCCGCCGCCGAGGAGGCCGTCGGCGAGGCCCGGCTGCTCACCTCCCACCAGCAGCTGGTGTTCGCCCTCACCCAGCAGAGCCTCGTCGCCTGCTGGTCCGGCGACGAGGAGACCGCGCTGAAGGCCGCCGACGAGGCCGTCCGCACCGGCGCCGGCGTCGGCGAGTGGTGGGGGTCGATGGCCCGCTACGCGCAGGCCGTCGCGCTCCTCGCGCTCGGCCGCACCGACGAGGGGCACGAGGCGATGATGGTCGCCTGCGGCCGCTTCGAGGCGCCCGTCCTGGACCAGAACACCCTGCTCGCCGCGTGCGAGGCGCTCGCCGCCGTCGAGGCCGGGCGCGGCCGCCCCGGCGAGGCCGCCGCCTGGGCCGACCGGGCCGCCGCGATGGTGCTGCCCGAGCTGCCCGCCAACAACGCCCTCGCGCCGCTCGCCCGCGCGCACGCGCTCAGCGTCACCGACCCGGCCGCCGCCGCGGCGGCCGCCGACGAGGCCGCGGCGGCGTTCACCGCCGCCGGGCAGCGCGTCAACGCCGGGCGGGCGCTGCTGCGCGCCGGCACCGCGCACGCCGAGGCCGGCGACAAGCCGGCCGGCCTCGCCCGGCTGCGCGACGCCGTCGAGCTGTTCGAGGCGTGCGGCGCCCGCGCCCTGCACGGCCAGGCGGTCCGCGAGCAGCGCCGGCTCGGCGTCCGCGTCCCGGCCGCCGGCGGGCGCGGCAGCGGCCCGAACGGCCTGTCCAAGCGCGAGAACGAGGTCGCCGCGCTCGTCGCCGAGGGCTGCACCAACGCGCAGATCGCCGAGCGGCTGTTCGTCAGCGTCCGGACGGTCGAGACGCACCTGTCGCACATCTTCGCCAAGCTCGGCGTCACCTCGCGCGTCGGCGTGGTCGGAGCGCTCAACCGCAACGGCCGCGACTGAGCGGAACGCGCCCCGGCCGGGCGGCGCGCGCACGATCCGGCGGCCTTCCCCCACCCGGCGGTACATGTCAGGGTTTACCACGATGCCTCCCGTAAGTCGGGGCGGCATCATCGTTGCGGGGCCATCACCGACACGGGGCTGGGTATGGGAAACAAGATCGCACGGTTCACCCACGCGGGTGTGCCCGACGCCGACATCACGGTGCACCCGTTCGCCACCGAGGACGGGCTCGGGCTGGAGCTCACCCGCTTCACCCGGGGCGAGAGCGACGACGTGGTCCTGCTCGTGCACGGCCTCACGTCCGCCAGCGACGTGTTCATCATGCCCGAGCACCGCAACCTCGCCACCCACCTGCTGGACAGCGGCCACACCGACGTGTGGGCGCTGGACTTCCGGATGAGCGGCCGGTTCCCCTACGACACCGAGAGCCACCGCTACAGCCTCGACGACATCGCGCTCTACGACTTCCCCGCCGCGATCCGCACGCTGCGCTCCCACATCGGCGACCGCCGGCTGCACGTCATCGCCCACTGCCTCGGCGCGGTGTCGTTCTCCATGAGCCTGTTCGCCGGGCAGGTCGCCGGCATCACCAGCCTCACCTGCAACAGCGTCTCGCTGACGCCGCGGGTGCCGTCGTTCGCCAAGCTGAAGCTCGGCCTCGGCACCGCGTTCCTGGAGTACGTGGTCGGCCTGCCCTACATCGACCCGCGCTTCGCCGACGCGCCCGCCTTCACCCGCGGCTGGATGCTGTCCAAGGCCGTCTCGCTGTTCCACCGCGAGTGCGACGTGCCCGCCTGCCACCTGCAGAGCTTCCAGTGGGGCGCGGGCAAGCCCGCCATGTACGAGCACCGCAACCTGCTGCCCGTCACCCACGAGCGCGTCGCCGACATCTGCGGCGCCTCGGGGCTGCACTACTACCGGCACGTCCGCAAGATGGTGCAGGCCGGGCGCGCGGTGAAGTTCGCGCCGGGCGACGAGCGGTACGCCGCCCTGCCGCGCGACTACCTGGAGCGGGCCGCCGAGGTCGAGACGCCCCTGCTGCTGCTCGCCCCCGAGAACAACAAGGTCTTCACCGACTCCAACATCTACCTGCACGGGATCCTGGAGCGGGCGGCGCCCGGCCGGCACGAGCTGCGGACCCTGCCCGGCTACGGCCACCTGGACCCGCTGATCGGCAAGGACGCCCACCTGGACGTCTTCCCGCACATCGTCGACTTCCTCAAGCGGCACGGCGGCTGACCCGCCCCCGCCTTCCACCCACCGTCCGCACGCACGCACCGTCCGCACGCACGCACGCACGCACGCAAGGAGCAGCACCGCACATGGAACACGTCGACGCCGTGGTCATCGGCTCGGGATTCGGCGGATCGGTCGCCGCGTTCCGGCTCGCCGAGGCCGGGAAGTCGGTGGTGCTCCTGGAACGCGGGCAGCCCTACCCGCCCGGGTCCTTCCCCCGCACGCCCGCCCAGATGGGCCGCGCTTTCTGGGATCCCGACGAGAAGCTGTACGGCATGTTCGACGTGTGGCGCTTCCAGGGCTGCGACTCGATCGTGTCGAGCGGCCTCGGCGGCGGTTCGCTGATCTACGCCAACGTGCTGCTGCGCAAGGACGAGCACTGGTTCGTGCAGGAGCAGGAGATGCCCGGCGGCGGCTTCGAGTGCTGGCCCGTCGGCCGCGCCGACCTCGACCCGCACTACGACGCCGTCGAGCGGATGCTCGGCGCCACCCCCTACCCCTTCGATCAGGCGCCCTTCGACAACACCCCGAAGACGCACGCCATGCAGGACGCGGCCGCCGAACTCGGCCTCGACTGGAAGCTGCCGAACCTCGCCGTCTCCTTCGCGCCGCGGCCGGGCGCCGCGCCCGCCGTCGGCCTGCCGATCGTGGAGACCCGCCACCCGAGCCTGCACGGCGTCGAGCGCCGCACCTGCGCGATGTGCGGCCAGTGCGACATCGGCTGCAACGACGGCTCCAAGAACAGCCTGGACCACACCTACCTGTCGGCCGCCGCCGCCTACGGCGCCGACCTGCGGACCCTGCACGAGGTGAAGGCGATCCGGCCGCGCCCCGGCGGCGGCTACGAGGTCGACTACGTCCACCACGCCACCGCCGAGGACGCCCCGCCGCCCGCGCGGCGCACCATCTCCTGCGACCGGCTCGTCCTCGGCGCCGGCACCTACGGCACCACGTTCCTGCTGCTGCGCTCGGCCGCGGCGTTCCCGGGCCTGTCCAAAGCGCTCGGCACCCGCTTCTGCGGCAACGGCGACCTGCTGACGTTCCTGCTCAAGGCCACCGACAGCGGCGGCGTCCGCCCGCTCGACGCCGGGCGCGGACCCGTCATCACCAGCACCATCCGCCTCCCCGACGAGCTCGACGGCGCCCCCGGCGGCCCGCCCGGCACGCGCGGCGCCTACATCCAGGACGGGGGCTACCCGGCGTTCGCCGAATGGCCCGTGCAGATGCTCGACGTCCGCGACACCGTCACCAACCTCGCGCGGTTCATGCTCGACCGCGCCCGCGACTTCTTCACCCTCGCGCCCGACACCAACCTGTCGGCCGAACTCGCCGAGCTGATCGGCGACGGCTCGTTCACCCTCAGCTCGCTGCCGCTGCTCGGCATGGGCCGCGACACCGCCGACGGGCGCCTGGAGCTGCGCAGGGGCCGGCTCCAGGCCGCGTGGACCCCCGAGACGAGCCGCGCCCACTTCGAGCGGCTCCGCGCCACGATGAAGCGGATGGCCGACGTGCTCGGCGCCCAGTACGCCGACAACCCCATCTGGTTCCGCAAGCGCGTCGTCACCGTCCACCCCCTCGGCGGCGCCCCGATGGCCGACCGCGCCGAACGCGGCGTCTGCGACGCCTACGGCGAGGTCTTCGGCTACCCCGGCCTCTACATCGCCGACGGATCGGTGATGCCGGGCCCCGTCGGCGCCAACCCCTCCCTCACCATCGCCGCGTTCGCCGACCGGCAGGCCGATCGCCTGCTGGAGGCCGCCGCCAAGGGCCCGCCGCCCGCCCCGGCGCCCGCCCCCGGCGCGCGCCCGACCTCGCTGGCGTTCACCGAGCGCATGTCGGGCAGCCTCACCCCCGGCGCCACCGACCCCCGCGCGGGCGCGCGCGGCGCCGGCGCCGAGGACGTCGCGTTCGAGCTCACCATCACCGCCGACGACATCGACCGCTTCCTGGACGACCCCGGCCACACCGCCACCGCCGAAGGCTGGATCGAGGCCGCCGCGTTCGGCGGCCGCCGGATGGTCGAGCAGGGCTGGTTCAACCTGTTCGTCCCCGACGGCGGCGACGACCGCCGCGCCATGCGCTACCGCCTCTTCTTCACCGGCGCCGACGGCCGCCCCCGCACCCTCGCCGGCGAGAAGGACGTCCGCCACGGCCCGCCCACCCGGATCTGGCCCGACACCTCGACCCTGCACGCCCGCGTCCTCGACGGCCACGTCACCGCCGGCCAGGAGGCCGCCGGTGCCACCGTCACCGGCGCGGGCGCCCTCCACATCCAGCTCAACGACTTCGCCCGCCAGCTCACCACGTTCCGCACCACCGGACCGCGCGGCGCCCGGGCGATCATCCGGTTCGGCCGGTTCTTCGCCGGCGAACTCTGGGAGGTCTACGGCCCCGACCTCGAATGAGGGCCCCACGAACGTCCAGCCCGAGGGAACTGCGGGGTGCTCTCGGGCTGGACTTACTTATTTCATTCCAGGCCCAGGCACTCGCCTAGCGGCTCGCACCTGACCTGGCCTGGGGCGAATGCGACATCGCTTCGCGATCTGACCGGTGGGGGGCGACGCCGGAGGCGAGCCCCCCACCGGTCAGGTAGCGCATTCGCGCGCGTGGCGCGGTCCCCGTGCGTCGGACGGTCCCCGCGCGGGGTGCGGCCGCCGGGTGACCAGGCGGTCGCCGTTCGTTGAGTTGCGGCGTGTTGGCCTCTTGAAACGTTTCAAGAGGCCAACACGCCGCAACTCAACGAGGGGTGACCCGGGGGTCATAGGCGGGTGCGGTAGACGGCGCGGGCCTGGGCGAGGAGGGTCAGGTGGTCTTGGAGCTGGGCGTCGGAGTCCAGGCGGGCGTGGCGGCGGATCAGGTCCTCCAGGCCGTCGAGGTAGTCCAGGCACCAGCGGACGTCCTGCTCGCGGGCCACGTGGCGGCCCTGGACGTCGGCGTAGACGGGGCTGGTGTGGGCGTAGGCGCCGGTGCGGTGCATGGAGTGGGCGTCGGGCGGGCCGGAGGCCACGGCCACCAGGTAGGTGGGGTCGGTGATGGTCAGTTCGGCTGTCGCCTCGCCTGACCTGGTTTCGGCTACGACGCCGTCCGCTGTGCGGATCTGGAGGGTGAGGGGGCCGGTGCCGGTCGTGCGGGCGGTGGCGGTGATCGTGTCGCCGGGGGCGAGGTCGAGGGTCGCGCCGGGGCCCCGGCCGTCGACCGCCAGCTCCAGCCAGGGGCCCGTGGTGGCGAAGGTGCGGCCGGCGCGGACCGCGCCGGCGAAGGACGCGGCGGTGAGCGGGCCGTCGACCTTGGCGTAGACGCGCTCCCAGCCGGGCGGGCTCGACTGGTTGCCGCGCCGCTGGAACGACAGCATCGCGTCGGTGCCGGCGGTCGCGGCGAGGCGGACGCCGGCGCCGAGGAGGCGCCGGTAGACGGCGGCGGTCGCCTCGATCGAGGAGTGGTTCAGCACGTCCAGGGTGTCGACCAGGCCGAGCGCGGCATCGGCGACGATCTCGCGGGCCGAGCAGTTGCGGCCCGCGGTGAGCGCGGCGCCCGGCGGGTCGTCCTCGGCCATCGGCAGGTGGAAGGGGTGGCTGTAGCCGAGGAGGCCGCCGAGCGCGCGCAGCTCGCGGGCGCCCTCGGCGTTCGGGGGCCAGTCGGCCGCGCCGAGGAAGCCGGTGTGGAAGCGGGCGGGCGGCGCCTCGACGCCGAAGGCGTAGAAGTGGCCGAGCAGGTCGTTGCGGTACTCGACGCCGACGCGGGCGAGGTGCGTCTCGTCGGACCAGGGCAGGTCGCGGCCCGCCCAGTGCGCGAGGGCCTCGCGGTCGTAGACCAGGTCGGAGGCGACGTTGCCGGCGACCAGGTTCAGCACGTGCAGGTCCTCGCCGTGCTGGACGGCGGCGGCCTGCGCGGGCGTGCCGACCGAGTCGCCCGTCCAGTTCATGTGGACGTGCATGTCGCCGCCGTACCAGCCCTCGGCGGCGGCGTCGTAGAGCCGTTCGGGCGCGAGCTCGACGAGGGTCTCGCCGCCCTCGCGCGGCATGATCTGGCAGGACGCGACGGTGTGCTCCATGCCGCGGGTGACCCGGACGGTGAGGGGCTCGGCGGGCACCTCCAGCACCAGGTCGTCGCCGTGGAAGTAGGGGCGGCGGTACGCGTCGACGCGGTGCGGGGCGCCGTCGGGGTACCAGCCCTGGCCCTCCCTGCCGGTGACGCTCCACCGGCACGGGACGCCCGCGCGCACGCGGATGCGGGCGGCCGGGACGCGGCGGGCGAGGCCGCCGAGGTCGATGGCGATGCCGTCGAGGACGACGCGGCTGCCCTGGGTGACCGGGACGATGCGGGCGCCGCGCGGCCCGAGGGCGTGGGCGGTGCCGTCCACCTCGACGGTGACCGGGTGGTCGCGGGCGGAGTCCAGCAGCAGCATGGTGCGGAGCGGGGCGTCGCCGGTGACGGCGAGGCGCCGGGCCTCCAGCCGCGCGCCGCCGGGGCCGACGCGGAGCGCGGCGAGGTTGTCGTGGACCTCCCCGGCGAGCGCGTCGCGGATCACCTCGTCGAGGTCGAGGCCGGCGATCCGCGCGTCGATCTCGTCCGCGCCGATGCCGGGACGGCGCTCCGCCACCTGGCGGAGGCAGGTGATCCAGAACGCGTGCTCGTCCATCAGGTAGGCGCTGGTCTCGATCTGCCGGACCAGCGGGATCGGGTCCTCGCCCCAGGCGGTGCCGTGCTCGGCGAGGAGGCGCCGGTACCGGTCCAGGGCGTCCGCCACGGCGGGCGGCGGTTCGCAGACTTCGCACATCAGGCGACCTCCCGGCGGCCCCGCGCACCGTGCCGGGGCCGCTGCCAGCGTGGCACGGAACGCGGGGCCGACAAAGGCCGCCGATACCCGCGCGGATACGAGTCCTGCACCCGGGGTGAAGGATCGTCCGCCGTGGTGGGGGGACGGTTCAGTCGCGCGGCGGCTGCCCGTAGAGCCGGTCCACGGGGAGGCGGAGGACGACGCGGCGGTCGGCGACCATGGCGCGCCGGTAGTCGTCCCAGTCGGGGTGCTCGCCGCGGATCGCGCGGTAGACGGCGACGAGCTCCTCGACGGTCGGGTCGTGCGGGTCGGCGGCGGGCGGCGTCAGGTCGGCGACGCCCTCGGCGACGGCCCAGGACCAGCCGTCGGGCGCCTGGACGTGCAGGCTCGCGCGCGGGTCGCGCAGCAGGTTGCGGTACTTGGCGCGGTCCGCGGTGATCGACACCCGGACCAGGCCGTCGGCGTAGTGGTAGTTGATGGTGGACAGCTGCGGCCTGCCGTCCCGTTTCAGGGTGGCGAGCACCCCGAGGTCGCGGCTTCCCACCAGCTCCGCCAGTCGCGCGTCGGTCATCGCGTCCCTCTCCGTCGGTCGTGCCGTCGCCAGGGGACAACCCCCGCCCCGCCCGCGTTCTTCCGTCACGCCTCCTGGCGCAGCGCGGGGGCGGGGAAGCCGCCCGCCGGACCGGTGCCGACATGGACGTAGCCGTGGAAGTCCTTGCCCTTGGCGTGCACCCGGACGGGCTGGAACGCCTCGGGCGGCAGCGAGCAGAGCCCGGTGCGGATGACGTCGTCGAACAGCGAGTCCGACACGACGTAGGCGAGGTCGCGCTCGTCCTTCGGGCCGAGGGTGCGGCGCACCGCCTGCGCGTCGACCAGCCGCTGGACGACGATCGGCGCGTCGCCCGCCGGGCCGAACGGGCCGGCGGTCATGGTGCCGTGGTGCAGCGCGGCGCGGACGCGGAGCCGGGGCTCGCCGCCGCGCTCGCCGTTGGCCGTGTGCAGCGCTCCGGCGAGCGCGATGACGAAGTCGCCGGCGACGTCCGCCGGGTCGACCTCCTCGGGCAGCGTGGCGAGCTCGCCGTCGCCGCCGACCTGGCTGGACCAGCGGGCGCGGTCGAGACCGATCGCCGCCGCGGCCCGGTTCAGCGCCTCGTGCAGCTGGCTCTGGGCCAGCAGTTGCTCCCGCAGGTCGCGCCTGCTGTACGCCTGGATGTCCACCGCCATGAGAAGCCGGTAGACCAGGTGGGTCCCGTTCATCCCCGATCGCCTCTCGCATCCGTGAGCAAGTCGGGCCCGCTGCCCTCATTCGCTCCACCGCCGGAGTGAGTGTTGCCCTTCGATGCCGGTCGTGCGGATCGGAAACCCTTCATGACCTCCTCACCTTCCATCGTGCCCGGTTCACTGTGAGACGCGACACCAGGCTCGACAGACCCAAAGGTAAGGAGTTCCTAGCGAACTAGTCACCTCGATTTCGGATCGCGCGCCGGCCTGAACCCCCCGGCGCGGGAGCCGCGTACCACCTCCCGACATGACACCTGTCCGGGAGTCCACGATGGCCCACAGATCCCCCACCGCGCCCGCCCCCCGCCCGGTCGCCGGGCCGTGGAGCTGGTTCCGCGGCGCGACCGACGCCGTCGACGACCAGGTGATCGTGACGGAGCTGTACCGGGTGTACGGCCGGCCGCTGCTGTCGTTCGTGCTCCGCCTCACCGGCGGCGACCGGCACTGGGCCGAGGACGTGGTGCAGGAGACCATGATCCGGGCCTGGCGGAGCGCGCACCGGCTCGACGAGAACGCCGCCTCGCTGCTCCCCTGGCTCGCCACCGTCGCGCGCCGCATCGTCATCGACGACCAGCGGCGCAAGAGCGCCCGCCCGCAGGAGGCGGGCGAGGGCCCGCTGGAGAACCTGCGGGCGCCCGACGGGATGGAGGACATGCTGCGCTCGGTGGTGGTGTCGGAGGCGCTGCTCGCCCTGACGCCCGCGCACCGCCAGATCCTGGACGCGACGTTCTTCCGCGACCGCTCGGTCAACGAGGCGGCCCGCGAGCTCGGCATCCCCGTCGGCACCGTCAAGTCGCGGGTGTACTACGCGCTGCGCGCGCTCCGCGTCGCCCTGGAGGAGCGGGGGGTGACGCCGTGACGGCCGCCGTCCTGCACACCGACGTCGCCGCCTACGCGCTCGGCCTGCTGGAGGACGCCGACCGGCGCGCCTTCGACCGCCACCTGGCGTCCTGCCCGCCCTGCCGCGGCGAGCTGGCCGGGCTGCGCGGCCTCGCCGGGGCGCTGGAGGGGATGGCGCGCCGGGGCATGGCGCCGGTCGAGGACCCCGGCCCGCCGCCGCCCGACCCGGCCGTGCTGGCCGGCGGGCTGCACCGGCGCGCCGCCCGCGCCCGGCGGGCGCGGCTGCCGTACGTCCTGGCCGGAGCCGCCGCCGGCGTCGCGCTGCTGGCGGGCGCCGCCGTCACGGGCCTCACCCTCGGCGCCCGCCACGAGGGCGCGCCGCCGCCCGCCGCGAGCAGCCCGAGCGACGGGACGGCCGCGCTGCTCGCCTCGGGCGCCGCGATGACGGCCACCGACGCGGGGACGGGCGTGACCGGCACCGTCGCGGTGCAGGGCAAGGCGTGGGGCAGCCAGATCGGCCTGCGGCTGAGCCGCGTCCGCGGGCCGCAGGAGTGCCGCCTGGTCGCCGTGGACACCCAGGGCCGCGCGCACCCGGTCGCCGGGTGGTCGGTGCCCGCCGCCGGGTACGGGCAGCCGGGCGCGCCCGCCCCGCTGACGCTCCAGGGCGGGACGGCGCTGAAGCCCGCCGAGATCACCCGGTTCGAGGTGCGGTCGGCGACGAGCGACCGGACGCTGCTCACCCTGCGCACCTGATCGCCGGGCGGCGGCCGCCCGATACGCTGGGCCGATGAGCACCCGTTCCCCGGCCCCGCGCCTGCTGCTCCCCGCCCTGCGGGAGGTCTACGACGCCTACGCGCGGGCCGCCGGGGAACTGCCGGGCCTGCCCGGCGCCCTGCAGGCCGAGGTGTGGCTGTCGGCGCAGCTCGGCACCCTGGAGGCGTCGGCGCCGCACGCCGAGGGCCACCGGGCGGCGCTCGGCGACCTGGTCTCCACGCTGCGCGCCGCCGGGACGCCCGGCGCGCGCCTGTTCCTGAGGGGCCTCGCCGCGATCGGCCCGGACGAGGTGCGCCGCGTCGCGGCCGGCGCCGCCGACGAGATGGACGCCGCGCTGCCCGCCTGGGCGGGCGACCTCGGCGCCGTCACCGCCGGCCTCGTCTGGCTGATCCAGGAGGGCCCGCTCGACGGCGACCGCCTGATCTGCGAGTTCCGCTATCCGGACGGCCGCTCCCCGCACGCCCTCGCCGCCCGGCTCGGCTACGGCGACGAGCCGACCGAGCTCGTCGTCGTCGGCGACGTCCCGGCCCTGATGAGCGCCGCCCGGCAGGCCATGCAGGCCGAGCTGTGCGTCGTGCAGCCCTACGACCCGAAGGCCGTCGGCCCCCGCCTCCGCACCGCCCTCGCCCCCGGCCGCACCTTCCCCGACGCCGTCCACCCGGCCCTGGCGATCGCCCGCCACCGCGCCGCCGCCCTCCCTTAGCCGCGGGGTTTGACGCGGCGGGTGGGGGTCGCCTGGGCGGGGTCCTCGGGCCAGGGGTGGCGGGGGTAGCGGCCGCGCAGCTCGGCGCGGACCGAGCGGTAGCCCTCCCGCCAGAACGAGGCGAGGTCGGCGGTGACGGCGGCGGGCCGCCCGGCCGGTGACAGCAGGTGCACGACGAGCGGGACGCGGCCGCCGGCGAGGCGTGGGGCCGCGTCCCAGCCGAACAGCTCCTGGAGCTTGACGGCGAGGACGGGCCGCTCGCCGGAGTAGTCGACCCTGATCGACGAGCCGGACGGGACGGTGATCCGCTCGGGTGCCAGCTCGTCCAGGCGGGCCGCGCACTCCCAGGGCAGCAGCCCGCGCAGCGCGGCGGTCACGTCGATGCGCCGCAGGTCGGCGCGGCGGCGGGCCTTCGGGGCGGCGGCGATCCATTCGGCGGCGCGGCCCAGCAGGGCGGCGTCGTCCACGGCGGGCCAGGGGTCGCCGAGCGCGGCGCGGCAGAACGCGAGCCGCTCACGCAGGGCGACGGCGGCGGGGGTCCAGTCGAGCAGGGCGAGGCCCTCGGCGCGCAGCCCGTCGGCGAGGGCGGCCGCGACGCGGGCGGGGCCGGGGTCGCGCAGCGGGCGGGCGTCCAGCTCGATCGCGCCGAGCCGCTCGACGCGGCGCGCGACGACGTCGCCGTCCCGCCAGGCGACCTCCTCCCCCGCCGCCAGCAGGGGCGCGGCGGCGCGGCGGGCGACCTCCTCGTCGATGACGACGGCGAGCGCGGCCCGTGCCGACGCCGCGCCGGACGGCCGGTCGGCGACCGCGACCGCGATCCACTCGGGGCGGGCGGCGGCGAGCGCCGAGCCATCGGCGAGGGCTGCGCCGGTGCCCGACGCCATCAGGTAGGCGCCGCGGCGGGCGCGCGCGACGCGCTCGGGGAAGGCGAGCGCGACGACCAGGCCCGCGACGTGGTCGTCCGCGCCGCCCGCCGCGCGGCCGGCGGGGACGGCCCTCTCCAGGCGGCGGGCCTCGTCGCGCCAGCGCGCGGCGTGCGCGCCGGCGGGACGGCCGCCGCGGCGCAGCGCCCGCCAGACGGCCGTCAGGTCGTCGCCCGCGCCGCGCGGCGGCGGCTCCGACAGCAGCGCGACGACCTCGGCGGCCGGGCGGGCGCCGACCTCCCGCGCGCCGTCCAGCAGCGCGCGGGCGAGGCGCGGGTGGACGCCGATGCCGCCGAGCCTGCGGCCGCGGTCGGTGGCGCGGCCCTCGGCGTCGGTCGCGCCGAGCGCCCGCAGCGTCGCCCGCGCGGCCTGGAGCGCGGCGGGCGGCGGCGGGTCGGGCAGCGCGAGCGAGGCGGCCGACGGGTCGCCCCAGCAGGCCGCCTGGAGCGCGAAGCCGGTCAGGTCGGCCAGCTCGATCTCCGGGCGGGGCCGGGCGGGCAGGCGGTCGTGCTCGGCGGCGCTCCAGCAGCGGTAGACGATGCCGGGCGCCTCGCGGCCGGCGCGGCCGGCGCGCTGGTCGGCGGCGGCGCGGGAGGCGCGGACGGTGGTGAGCGCGCCGAGCCCGCGCGCGTGGTCGGTGCGGGGCTCGCGGGCCAGGCCGGAGTCCACCACGATCCGCACGCCCGGGACGGTGAGGCTGGACTCGGCGACCGAGGTCGCCAGCACGACGCGGCGCCGCTCCCCCGGCGCCAGCACCGCGTCCTGGACGGCGGCGGGCGCCTGCCCGTGCACCTGGAGGACGTCGAACGGCCCCGCCAGGCGCCCGGCGACGCGCGCGATCTCGCCGACGCCCGGCAGGAAGCAGAGCACGTCGCCGGCGTGCTCGGTGAGGGCGCGGCGGACGGTCGCGGCGACGTGGTCGAGCAGGGCGGGGTCGGCGCGCGTGCCGTGCGGGGGCGGCAGGGGCCGCTCCGGCGGCGCCCAGACGACGTCGACGGGGTGCAGGGCCGCCTCGGTCTCGACGACGTCGGCGTCCAGCAGCCGCGCCCAAGGGGCGGTGTCGGCGGTGGCGGAGGCGGCGACGAGGCGCAGGTCGGGGCGGAGCGCGGCGCGCACGTCCAGCAGGAAGGCGAGGGCGGTGTCGGCGTCCAGGTGCCGCTCGTGGCACTCGTCCAGGACGACGGTGCCGACGCCGGGCAGCTCCGGCTCGTCCTGGAGGCGCTGGAGCAGTACCCCGGTCGTGACGACCTCGACCCGCGATCCGGGCCGGTGCTCGCCGCGCACCGTCACCCCGACGCGGCCGCCCACGCGCTCGCCGAGCAGCCACGCCATCCGGCGGGCGGCGGCGCGGGCGGCGAGGCGGCGCGGCTCCAGCACGACCACCCGGCCGCCGTCGTCGCCCCCTGCGGGCGGGCGGTCGGGGGCGAGGCCGGCGAGCGCGAGCGGCACGTAGGTGGTCTTGCCGGTGCCGGGCGGCGCCGCGAGGACGGCGGCGCCGCGCGCCTCCAGCGCGGCCGCGAGGGCCGGGACGGCGCGCCGGACGGGCAGGGCGGCGGCCGCCTCGGCGCGGGACGCGCCGGGGCCGGTGTCGTCGGGGTGCACCGCCCCAGTCTGCCGCCCGTGCCGGCCCGCGGTGACCGGCACCCGGCCGCGGCCGGCCCAGCGGGCGCCGGTAATGTGGCGCCCGCCACCGCCAGAAGTCTCCGACCCTTGCGGCGATAGTTGCATCGGTCATTTCACGAAAGACGACCGAATGCTGTTCAAGGGCAGGTCAACGACACTCGAAAGATGTCCCAGCATATCCCCGGCATAACGTCGCGTCTTGCGCCATGGCTTGCTTTTGCGTTTCACTTCACTCACCGGTAGATGTGCACCGCAATGGCGCGGGTAGGACCACATTCGGCTCGTCACCGCAGGTGCAGGAGGTCGGGAGATGATCGGCGGATCCATCTATCTCAGGGACAGGGCGGCGTTCACGGGCGGCACCGAGCAGGCCGTCTACGCCGAACTCTGGCAGCGCGGTCGGCAGACCCGGCTCCGTCGCCGTGCAATTTTCACTGTAAGTTCTCTTATTCTGCTCTGGCTGCTGGCCGGTCCGGTATTCGGCATCGTGGGCGCCGTTGTCGTGGCCGCTCTCGACACCTACTTCCACTGGCACGGCTGGAACCTGTCGCGCACCTGGCGGCTCGGGCTGCGCGGCGACCAGCGCATGAACAAGCTGCTCCGCTGGACCCTGGAGCGGCGCGGCTTCCGCACGCTGCACGCCCGTACCGTCCCCGGCCACGGCGTCGCCGACCAGATCCTCGTCGGGCCCGGCGGCGTCTGGCTGGTGCACAACGAGGCGTGGCACCCCGAGGCCGAGATCGCCCCGCACGGCGGCCGCCTGTTCATCGACGGCCGCACCAAGACCGCTCTGGTGAAGGGCCTGCGCGAGGCGGCCGGGACCACCGCCCGGCTGCTGTCGGAGCGCACCGGCCGGGAGGTCGAGGTCACGCCGGTGCTCGCCGTGCACGGCGGCCGGCTCGCCCGCTCGCCGTTCCTCGCCGACGGCATCGTGTTCGCCACGCCGCTCCGGCTGGTCCGCTGGATCGGCGCGCACCCGACGGCCGAGCTCACCGCCGAGCAGGTCGAGGAGATCGCCCGCGCCGGCGTGCACATGCTGCCGATCAGCGGGCGCACCATGGAGGCCGCCTGAGCCGGCCGCCGCGTCCCGCGCGGATCAGACGCGCGCCGCACCGCCCGCCGCCCGGACCTCTCGCCGGGCGGTGCGGCGCAGCCACCAGAGGCCGATGACGGGCAGCACCAGCGGCACGCACCCGTACCCGGCGCCGTAGCCCGACCAGACCGTCGGCTCGGGGAAGGCGCCGGGGTCCAGCAGGCTGTAGGTGCCGACGATCAGGACGCCGGCCAGCTCGACCGAGCAGGCCGCCACCGCGACCCGCCGCGAGGTGCGGCCGCCGCGGGCGAGCGCCACCGTCGCCAGGATGTAGATCAGCGCCGCGATCGCCGACAGGGTGTAGGCGAGGGGCGCGTCGGCGAACTTCGTGGCGATCTGGACGCCGGCGCGCGCCGTCGCCGCCAGCGCGAAGATCCCGTAGACGGCGACGAGCAGCCGCCCCGGCCCGCCGCCGGTGGCACCGCCGCGCGCTCCGGCCGGCTCCCCGGCCCGCTCGGTCTCGCTGGACTCAGGCACTCCCGCTCCACAACTGGTTCATCCGCACGATCATGACGGCGACGGCCAGGCCGGCGACCACGATCACCGTCGGGCCCCACCGGCTGCGCTCCAGCAGCCCCCACAGCACGCCGGCCGGCGGGATCAGCAGGATCGCGACCAGGTACCCGACGAACGTCGCGGGGTGCGCGGGGCCCTCGCCGTGGGCGAGCTTCACCGACCCGACGGCGAGCTGGACGGCGAGCAGCGCCTCGACGGCGCCGGCGCCGGCGATGTCGCCCCAGCCCATCGGGCGGTCGCGCAGCGCGGTGATCCCGCTGAAGGCCGCGGCCAGCAGCGCCACCACGATGATCGCGGTGGCCAGCACGTTCGTCATAGGGCTCCGAGGGTACTACTACGCCGCGTAGAGGACGGACCCGCGGTCGCGGCGCGACGGCCCGGCCGTGGCAGCATGTACGCCGTGAACGCGCTCGAATGGCTGAACCTGACCCGGCACGGTGAGAGCACCGGCAACGTCGCCTCGATCGCGGCCCACGAGGCCGAGCGCGAGGAGAACGGCATCGCCCAGCGCGACGCCGACATCCCGCTGTCGGACGCCGGGCGCGAGCAGGCCGCGCTGCTCGGCCGCCGCCTCGCCGCGCTGCCGGAGGACGAGCGGCCGGCCCTCGTCCTCGTCTCGCCGTACGTGCGCACCCGCGACACCGCCCGCATCGCCCTCGACCAGCTCCCCTACGCGCCGCGGGTGCGGGTGGACGAGCGGCTCCGCGACCGCGATCAGGGGGTGCTGGAGGGACTGACCTGGCACGGTATCCGGCGCCGGTTCCCCGAGGAGGCCGAGCGCAAGCGGCGGCTCGGCAAGTTCTACTACCGGGCGCCGGGCGGGGAGTCGTGGGCCGACCTCGCGCTCCGCCTGCGCAGCCTCTACCACGAGCAGTCCGGGCGCGTCCTCGTCGTGACGCACGACGCGATCGTGGTGATGACCCGCTACCTGGTCGAGGAGCTCACCGAGGAGCAGGTCATGGCGGTCGAGAAGACGCCGGTCGCCAACTGCTCGCTCAGCCGGTGGCGCCGCGCCGACGGGCGGCTCCAGCCGGTCGCCTACAACGACACCTCGTTCCTCACCGGCGCGTCCGCGCGCTGACCCTAGAGCGCGTCCCCGGGGTCGTCCAGGCGCGCCGCGCGGGCCGCGACGGCGGCGCGGCGCGGGTCGCCGGCGGGCAGGCCGCCCGCGAGGCGGGCCAGCACCTCGGCGTCGGCGTCGCCGATCCCGTTCTGCGCGAACGCCCACAGCGTCTCGGTGCCGCCGTCGTCCAGGACGCGGCGGCGCAGCCGCACGTTCAGCTCGTCGCGCTCGGCGCGGATGCCGGGGGCGTCCGACAGGGGCAGCAGCTCGCCGGCGCAGAGCGCGGCGGCGCCGCGGACGTCGCCGTCGTCGAGGCGGCGCCGGACCGCGAGCAGGTCGGCGTCGACGTCGCAGTCCAGCCGGTAGGGCCGGGCGCGCAGCAGCTCGCCGAGGTGGGCGCGCAGCCGGTGGATCTCGGCGCGGACGGTGATCGGGCTGCCCTCGTCGCCGTACAGGTGCGAGGCCAGGCGTCCGGCGCTCAGGCCCTCGGGGTGCAGGGCGAGCAGGGTGAGGATCTCCGCGCGCCGGCCCGACAGCGGGACGCGCCGCCCGTCCAGCAGCGCGGCGGGCGGGCCGTCCCCGAGCAGGCGGAGGGTGAGCCGGTGCCGGGGCACGCCGGGGGCGGTGCCGGGGCGCAGCAGGAACACCTCGCCGAGCGGCTCGGCGACGGCGGTGAGGCCGCCCGGCAGGGTGATGCGGCGGCCCGGCGCGGGCGCGCTCAGCCGGTGGCCGCGCCAGCGGGCGGGCTCGGCGAGCACGACGCGGCCGGTCGGGGTGACCAGCAGCCCGGTGCCGCCCGCCAGGTGCCGGGCGTAGCGCTCGCGCAGCCGCTCGTCCTCGCGCTGCAGGCGCACCTCCAGGCGCGCCTCGGCGAGCCGGGCCGCGGCCTGGACGAGCCGGACGGCGGCCGGGTGGAGCTTTTCGGAGACGCCGCTGACGTCCAGGCAGCCGACGACGGTCCCGGTGTCGGGGTCGGTGACGGGGGCGCCCGCGCAGGACCAGCGGTGCAGGAACCCGGCGGCGTGCTCGGCGGCGTAGACGTACTCGGGGCGGCGCGCGGCGAGCGGGGTGCCGATGCCGTTGGTGCCGACGACGGTCTCCGACCAGCAGGTGCCCTCGGCGAGGCCGATGCCCTCGGCGGCGCCGCGGGCCCGCGCGGAGCCCTCGCTCCACAGGACGTGGCCGGCGCCGTCGGTCACGACCATCACCGTGGCGCCGTCGCCGGCGACGTCGCCGAGCAGGCCGCGCAGCACGGGCAGCTCGCCCGCCAGCGGGTGGGCGCGGCGGGCGGCGGCGAGGGCGTCGGCGCCGAGGACGAGCGGCGCCGCCGCCAGCGCGTCCAGGTCGCCGCCCCGCCGGCTGCGGTGCCAGGAGTCGCGGATCGCGCCGCGCACGGTGCCGTCCCGCTCGGGCGCGGGGTACCCGCGCTCGTGCGCGCCGGCGAGCGCGCCCCGCAGCCGTACGGGGTCGGCGCAGGTGTGGGGCTGCACCGGGGCCTGCTCGGGCATGGGCCTCCTCCTCGGCGTCGCCGGCCGGCGCGGCCGCGTTCCGAGCATCAGGCGGGCCGCCGGGGCGCGCAACCGATTCGGGGGATCCGGTCTGCCGTCGCACCGGGACGGCGCGCGGCCGTGGCCCGGCGGCAACGTGCATGCAACCCTGCGGCGGCTAGCCTGGCGGTCGCCGCCGATCCGCGCGCCGCGGGGAGGGGGCGCGCCCGGCGGGGGCCGGGGCGGAAGACCAGGGGGAGTGACCGCCATGCTGTGCCTGACCTGCCGACGTGTCCGTCCGGCGCTGAGCGTCGCCGACTACACCGCCGCGCGCGCCCGCCTCATCACCCGGCACGGGCTGTGCCTCTGCGCGCCGCCCGTCCCGGCGAACGTCACGCGCGGAACCTGACCCGTTTTGATGCCGTTCGCCTAAAATTCAGGGAGGCACTTCCGCCGCACCGTCCCCCCGAGGAGCGTCATGGTCCCGTTCGCAGCCCTGGTCCGCCGGATCGTCGCCGAAGCCGAGCGCCAGGTGCGCGGCGGCGTCGACCTCCTGGTGGGGCTGGGCGGGGACCGCGAACGCGTGGCCGAGCTCGAACGGCTGCTCGGCGCCTACGGGGAGCGGGTGCGGCGCCTGGAGGAGGCGCTGCACGGGCAGGACGCGGGGCTGCGCCGCGTCCGGCAGAACGTCGAGGCGCTCGTCCGGGAGCTGAACGAGCGGCTGCTGCCGCGCCTGGACGAGCGGATGGACGACGCCGAGCGCGACGTCGCGGCGCTCGCCGCCGGGGTGATCCGCAACGGCAAGGACGCGGCCGAGACCGCCGGGCGGCTGGACGAGGCCGAGCGGCGGATCGGCTCCCTGCGCACCCAGCTCGCCCAGATCGAGCAGCGGGCCGGGCTCTGGCGCGATCTGCAGGCCAACCTGGCCCGCCTCGGCGAGGACGTCGACGCGCTGCGCGCCGGGCTGCGCGGGGTTCCGGCACGGCCCGCCGAGCCGCTCGCCGAGGCCGCGCAGGAGCCCGCCTCGGCCCCGTAGGCGCGGGCGCCCCGTCCGTTGCGTCCGGTTCTCGCTACGCTCGGGACCGTATCGGCTCAACGGACAGGATCACGGCCTTGACCTCGCACGACACCGGGCTCCCCAGCTTCGCCAGCGACAACTGCGCGGGCGTCCACCCCGAGATCATGGCGGCGCTCGCCGCCGCGAACGCCGGCCACGTGCCCGCCTACGGCGACGACCCGTACACCGCGCGGCTCGCCGGCGCCGTCCGGCGGCACTTCGGGGCGGACGCCGAGGCGTACCCGGTGTTCAACGGCACCGGCGCCAACGTCCTCGGGCTGCGCGCGATGGCCGACCCGTGGAGCTCGGTAGTGTGCGCGGCGACCGCGCACATCAACGTGGACGAGACCGGCGCGCCCGAGGCGAGCGCGGGCCTGAAGCTGGTGCCGGTCGCCACCCCGGACGGCAAGCTGACGCCCGAGCTCGTCGCGCCGCACCTGGTCCGCTTCGGCGACCCGCACTTCGCCCAGCCGCGCATCGTGTCGATCAGCCAGGTCACCGAGCTCGGCACCGTCTACACGCCGGACGAGCTGGCCGCGCTCGCCGAGCTGGCGCACGGGCACGGGATGCTGCTGCACATGGACGGCGCGCGGCTCGCCAACGCCGCCGCGGCGCTCGACGTGCCGCTGCGGGCGGTCACCACCGACGTCGGCGTGGACGTGCTGTCGTTCGGCGGCACCAAGAACGGCGCGATGATGGGCGAGGCCGTCGTCGTGCTGACGCCCGGCGCCGCGCGCGGCGTCCCCTACCTGCGCAAGGCGACCACGCAGCTGGCGTCCAAGATGCGGTTCGTGTCGGCGCAGCTGTCCGCGCTGCTCGACGGCGACCTGTGGCTGCGCAACGCCCGGCACGCCAACGCGATGGCGCGCCTCCTCGCCGAGGCGGTCGGCGACCTGCCGGGGGTGAAGGTGAGCCGCCCGGTGGAGTCCAACGCGGTGTTCGCGCTCGTCCCGCCGGGCGCCGCCGCGCGGCTGCGCGAGCGCTACGCCTTCTCCACCTGGGACGCCGCGACCGGCGAGGTGCGCTGGATGTGCGCGTTCGACACCGCCGAGGAGCACGTGGCGGGCTTCGCCGCCGCGCTGGCGGCCGCACTCGACGGGTAGCCAAGCGAGCGCTCGGTTGGCCGTCGGGCTATCGTGGTGCCGAACCGTATTCGGCACAGGAGGCGAGCCTGATGGCCAACCGCACGTTCGTCGTCGGCGTGGGCATGACCAAGTTCGAGAAGCCCGGCTCCCGCGACTGGGAGTACCCCGACATGGCCAAGGAGGCCGTCGGCAAGGCCCTGGAGGACGCGGGCGTCGCCTACGACAGGGTCGAGGCGGCCTACGCCGGCTCCATGTACGGGTCGATGGGCCAGCGCGCCCTCTACGAGACCGGCATGACCGGCATCCCGGTGATGACCGTCGCCAACGCCTGCGCGACCGGGTCCAGCGCACTGTTCCTGGCCCGCCAGGCGGTGCGCGGCGGCCTCGCCGACTGCGCGCTCGCGCTCGGCATGGAGAAGATGCAGAAGGGCTCGCTCGGCGCGGGCGTCGGCAAGTCCAAGGTCACCATCATCGACCACCACCTGAACTCGATGGTCGCGGGCCGCGAGTGGGAGATGGACAAGGCGCCGATGCCGCAGATGTTCGGCAACGCGGGCCGCGAGCACATGGAGAGGTACGGCTCGACGCCGGACCACTTCGCCTGGATCGGGTGGAAGAACCACAAGCACTCGGTGCACAACCCCTACGCCCAGTTCCAGGACGAGTACTCGCTGGACGACGTCCGCAACGCCACCATGATCTTCGACCCGCTGACCAAGCTGCAGTGCTCGCCGACCAGCGACGGCGCCGCCGCCGCGCTGGTGGTGAGCGAGCGGTTCCTCGACGAGCACGACCTGTGGGACCAGGCCGTGGAGATCGCCGGGCACCACATCGCGACCGACACCCCCGACAGCTTCGCGGGCCATTCCTCCATCCAGGTCGTCGGGTTCGGCTGCTCGCAGCGCGCCGCCGCCAAGGCCATGGACGAGGCGGGCGTCGCCATCGACGACGTCGACGTCATCGAGCTGCACGACTGCTTCAGCGCCAACGAGCTCATCACCTACGAGGCGCTCGGCATGGCCGGCGTCGGCGAGGGCCACAAGCTCGTCGACGACCAGGCCACCACCTACGGCGGGAAGTGGGTCGTGAACCCCTCCGGCGGTCTCATCTCCAAGGGCCACCCGCTCGGCGCGACCGGCATCGCGCAGTGCGCCGAGCTGACCTGGCAGCTGCGCGGCAAGGCCGGCGCGCGGCAGGTGGACGGCGCGCGCGTCGCGCTCCAGCACAACATCGGCCTCGGCAGCGCCTGCGCCGTCGCGGTGTACACCAAGCCGGAGCGCTGAGACCGGGCGATCGGGCGGCGGGCCGGTCCGGCCGGGCCGCCGCCCGATCGCAGGCCACCGTTTCCCCAAGGAAAAGCCGCAGGTCGCATAACCTTCAGCGGACTGGCCGACAACAAGGGTGTGGAAACGATCGCCGCCCGGCCGCCCCGGCGCCGCGCCGCGTGGTGGCCCCTGCTCGCGCTCGCGCCCCTCGCCGCCCTGGTCTTCGTCCCGCTGCCGTCCCTCGGCCGCGTCCGCTGGGAGCTGGTCCCCCTCCTCGCCCTCCTCGCCGTCCTGCACTACCTCTGCGCGGCGGTGACGCTGCGCGCCGCGAGCGGCCATCCGCTCCCGCTGCGCGAGGCGACGCTCGCGCAGTTCACCGCCGCGGCCGCCAACCGGGTGACGCCCGGCGGCCTCGGCGCCGCCGCCGTCAACACCCGCTACCTGGTGTGCCGGGGCCTGCCCCTCCCCCGCGCCGCCGTCGCGGTCGCCGCCGCGCACGTGGCGGGGCTGCCCGCCGACCTGCTGCTCGCCGCCGCCGTCCTCGCCGCGTCCCGCGACGGGCGGCTGCTCGGCGTCCTCGGCGACCACGCGGGCGACGCCGCCCGCGCCGTCCCCGTCGAGGCCGTCCTCGCCGCCGCGGGCCTGGCGCTCGCGGCGGCGGCGGTGTGGGGGCGGCGGGCGCTCCGGTCGGCGGCGGCGCGGCAGGCCGTCGCGGGGCTGCGCGACCTGTGCCGGCGGCCCCGCGACTTCGCGCTGATGATGGCGGCGTCGGCGGCCACGACCCTCGTCATGGGCACCGCGTTCGCGCTCAGCGCGCTCGCCGTGCCGGGCGCGGGCGCCGCGCCCGGCGCGCTGCTCATCGCCTACCTGATCGGCGCGGCGGCCGGCACGGCGGTGCCGGTGCCGGGCGGCGTCGGCTCCACCGAGGCCGCCCTCACCGCCGCCCTCGCCGGCCTCGGCGTCGCGGCGGGCCCGGCGCTGCAGGCCGTCCTGCTGTTCCGGCTGGTCACCTTCTGGGCGCCGGTGCCGGTCGGGCTGCTCGCCGCCAGGACGCTGCGGCGGCGCCCGCCGCGAGCGCCGGAAGCGCCGCCAGCGCGAAGCACGCCGGCAGGGGCGCTCGCCCGATGAGCGCCCCGGCGCCCGCCGCGCCGAGCGCCGACCCGGCGTTGAACGCGGTGTTCACCCACGTCGCGGCGCGCACGCCGGGCGCCATCAGGTACGCGGTGGTGAGCGCGGGCGCGATGACGACGCCGGTCGCGGCGGCGACGGCGGCGAGGACGGGCAGGCCGGGCGACGCCCCGGCGGCCGCCGCGAGCAGCCCGAGCGCGCCGGTCAGGACGGCCAGCCGCGAGCGGAGGCCGGACCGCCAGCGGACCGCGCCGTAGGCGAGGCCGCCGAGGCCGCTGCCGGCGGCGAGCGCCGCCTCGATCCAGGCGGCCGCGGCGGGGCGCCCGTGCGCGGCCGCGAACGCCACGAACAGCAGGCCGAGCGCGCCGAGGCAGAGCCCCGTCGCGGCCGTGAGCGCGACGGGCGTCGCGATCGGACCGGCGTCCTCGCTCGCGGCCGCAGGGGCGGGCCGGGCGTCCATCCCGGCGACCATGCCGAGCGTGCCGGCGAGGACGAGCGCCGCGCTCAGCGCCACGCCGGCGGCGGGCTCGGTGACGGCGGCGAGGAGGCCCGCGATCAGCGGCCCGGTGACGAGCAGCAGCTCCTCGGCGACGCCGTCGAGGCTGTAGGCGCGCTGCACCAGGACGGGGTCGTCGAACATCCGGCCCCACAGCGTCCGGGTGACGGGGCCGAGCGGCGGCGTGCAGGCCCCCGCCGCCACGGCCGCGACGACGACCGGCGCGCCGGGCCGCCAGGTGAGGGCGGCGAGCGCGAGCAGCAGGACCGCGTAGAGCGCGGCCATGGGCGCGAGCGCCCGCCGCGCGCCGAACGTCTCGATGAGCCGGCCGCGGGCGGGCGCGAGGGCGCAGCTCGCGGCCCCGAACGCCGCCAGCGCGGCGCCCGCGAGCGCGTAACCGCCGTTGCGGGTGATCGCCAGGGTGAGGGAGAGCGGGACGACGCCGTAGGACAGCCGCCCGATCAGGGCGGCGCAGAGGAGCCGGGGCGCGCCGGGCGCGCGCAGCACGACGGCATAGGACATGGGGAGGTTCCTTCGGGGGAAGGCCGTGGGGGGACGCCGGAGTCGCTCCGGTGTCTACGCACGGGGAAGGAACATGGCGCCGACCCTAGCGCACCCTCCCCGAGGTGCTATCCCTGTTGCCCATGAGTGAGTTCACCGTGCTCGGCCTGCGGGTCGTGCGGGAGGCGGCGCGGCTCGGGTCGTTCTCGCTGGCGGCCGAGCATCTCGGCTACACCCAGTCGGCGGTGTCGCGGCAGATCGCGCTGATGGAGCAGGCGGCGGGGCGTCCCCTGTTCGAGCGGCAGGCGCGGGGCGTGCGGGCCACCGAGGCCGGGCGGCTGGTCGTCCGGCACGCCGAGGCCGTCCTCGGCGAGCTGCGGACGGCCCGGCAGGGCCTCGCCGACCTCGACGGCCGGCCGCCGGGGCGGCTGCGCGTCGGCGCGGTCGCGACGGCGATGGCGGCGCTCGTCCCGCGCGCGATCGCGACGCTCGCCGAGCGGGAGCCGGGCACCGAGGTGCCGCTGCGGGAGGGGCCGACCATCCGGCTGCTGGCCGCCCTCGCCGGCGGCCGCCTGGACCTCGCGGTGGTGCCGCCGCCGGCGCGCCCGCCCGCCGGCGTCTCCCTCGCGCCGCTGCTGGACGACCCGCTGCTCGTCGCCGTCGCCCTGGACCACCCGCTGGCGGGCGCGGGCGCCGTGCGCCCCGCCGAGCTGCGCGCCGAGCGGTGGATCACCGGCAGCACCGACCCGGGCACGACGCTGCTCGGCGCCTGGACGGGCGGGGAGTGGGAGCCGCGCGTGGCGTTCACCGCCCGGGACTGGGTCGCCAAGCTCGGCCTCGCCGCGGCCGGGCTCGGCGTCACCGTCGTCCCGGGCCTCGCGGTGCCGGCGCTGCCGCCGACGGTCGCGGTGGTCCGCATCGACGACCCGCTCGCGGTGCGGCCGCTCGCCGCCGCCCGCCGCGCGGACGCCCCCGAGGATCCGCGCGGCCGGGCGTTCACCGAGATGCTCCTCGACGCGGCCGCCGACCTGTCGGCCGAGCTGCGGCGGCGGCTGCGGCCCTGACGCCGGCGCCGGTGCCGGTCAGCCGAACTGGAAGGACCGCTTGGCCAGGCCGAACCAGAAGCCGTCGATGACCGACCGGCGGTCGGCCTCGCCCGCCGCGCCGAGCGCGACGAACAGCGGCGCGAAGTGCTCGGTGCGCGGGTGGGCGAGGCGCGCGGCGGGCGCCTTGTCGCGGAAGTCCAGCAGCGCGTCCACGTCGTGGCCAAGGACCGCGCGGTCGGCCCAGTCGTCGAACTCGGCCGACCAGGCGGGCGGCGGCGCGTCGGGGCCGGCGGCCATGCCGCGCAGGTTGTGGGTGGTGAAGCCGCTGCCGACGATGAGGACGCCCTGGTCGCGCAGCGGCGCGAGGCTGCGGCCGAGGTCGAACAACCGCGCGGGGTCCAGGGTGGGCAGCGACATCTGCAGCACCGGGACGTCGGCGCCGGGGTACATCTCGACGAGCGGGACGTAGGCGCCGTGGTCGAGGCCGCGCGTCTCGTCCTGGTGCAGGCCGGGCACGAGCCCGCGCATCTGCGCGGCCAGCTCCGGTGCGCCGGGCGCGTCGTAGCGGACCTGGTAGTAGTGCTGCGGGAAGCCCCAGAAGTCGTAGACCAGCGGCGCCGGGGCGGTCGCGCCGATGCTGGCGGGCGCCTCCTCCCAGTGCGCGGAGACCATGAGGATCGAGGCCGGGCGCGGCAGCCCGGCCGACCAGGCGGCGAGCTCGCCCGTCCAGACCTCGTCGTCGGCCAGCGGCGGCGCACCGTGGCTGAGGTAGAGCACCGGCATCGCGGACATGGCCCGCCTCCCCTTCGATTGAACGTTCAATCGTCACTGTAGGCGGCGGAACTTGAAAGCTCAAGTTTTGAACGCTCAAGGGCCGCGGGTACGCTGCGGGCGTGGACGAGACCCGCTGGCTGGACGCCGAGGAGCAGCAGACCTGGCGGGCGTTCCTGTGGACCTCGCGGCTGCTGACCGAGGCCCTGGAACGCCGGTTGCAGCAGGAGGCGGGCCTGCCGCACGCGTACTACATGATCCTGGCGATGCTGTCGGAGGCCCCGGACCGGACCCTGACGATGAGCGACCTCGCCCGCGTCGTGCGCTCGTCGGCGAGCCGCCTGTCCCACGCCGTCGCCCGCCTGGAGGAGGCCGGCTGGGTCCGGCGCGCCAAGCACCCCGGCGACCGCCGCACCACCCTCGCCGTCCTCACCGACGCCGGCTTCGCCGTCCTCGCCGAGGCCGCCCCGGGGCACGTCGAGGCGGTCCGCGAGCACCTGTTCGACCCGCTGACCCGCGAGCAGGTCCGCCAGCTGCGCGGCTGCCTGGAGAGCGTGCTGTCCTCCCTCGACCCCGACGGCGAGGCCCGCGACGTCCTCCCGGCCGGGCCGCCGTCGTGACGGCCCCGGCGGACGGTCCCGCGCCCGTCCCGGCCCCGCCTACCGGCGTTCGGCGGGATCGCCGCGCGGCGAGGCGCGGCGCCGCGAGCTCCTCGACCGGGTCACCGACCACCTCGCCGCGAACGGCCCGTCGATGCGCCGCTCGACCTCGGCCAGCTTCATCCGGGCCAGCCCGGCGTCGCGGTGGCCGGCGGCGAGCAGCCCGGCGATCTCGTCCAGGGTGAACCCGAGGCGCTGCGCGGTCTTGACCGCCCGCAGCACCGCGACCGTCCCGGGCGGGTGCAGGCGGTGCCCGCCGGGGCCGCGGTCGGGTTCGGGCAGCAGCCCGCGCCGCTCGTAGTAGCGCAGCGCCTGCGGGTTCACCCCGGCCGCCGCGGCGACCTGCCCGCTGCGCACCGGCCCGCTCACCGGGCGGCCGCCTCGGCGCGGGCGGCGAGCGCCGCCAGGACGTCCGCGTGCCGGCGCGGCACCGTCACCTCCAGTACCAGCGCCCCGCCGATCCGCAACGTGAACTCGAAGAACGAGCAGCACGCCGCTTCGGCCGCCGCGAGCCCCGCCGTCCGGGCCGCGACGCCGTCCGCGCGACGCAGGCACACCCGGAGGCGGTCGTCCGCGACACGCTCCACGCCGATCGCCGCATCCGACCTGCACGATGTGCGGATACCGACGAGCACCACACGGTGTCGCTCTGCCCGCAGTTCCCCGACCAGCGGCACCCTCACCTGAACCCGCCATCCGATTCCGGCACCCCTTGGCGTTCTCGTGTGACGGCTGGGTGAACCGGAGCCCTAGGGGCCTGGCGGCTCGCCAGGCGTACATCGGCGGGTAACGGTCCTTGCCGGACCGGGTCAAGGCGGGCTTCCCGGTCGATCACGTGGGGATGCTCTCTGTGGACTGACCTGCGGTGTGGACTGACCTGCGGTTCGTCGGGACCGTGTCCTCGCCGGGGTCGCTGCGTGCCGGGCGCGGGGGCCGGCGAAGGCATGCGCGGCGCAGAGATCGATCGGGGGACTCATGACCGGGCAGGGCGGGGTGCCGTTCACCGTCGAGGTGAGCGATGAAGTGCTGGCGGATCTTCGGGCCCGCCTGGCGCGAACGCGGTGGACCGACGCTGTGGCGGACGGCTGGGGTTACGGGGCCGACACCGCGTACGTGAAGGAGTTGTGCTCCTACTGGGGGGAGCGGTTCGACTGGCGGGCCCGCGAACGCGAGCTGAACGAGCTCGATCACTACCGCGCCGATGTCGACGGTCTCGGGATTCACTTCATCCATCAGCGGTCGGACCGTCCGGACGCGACCGTGCTGGTGCTGCTGCACGGCTGGCCGGGCTCGTTCGTGCAGATGCTGAAGATCCTGCCGCTGCTCACCGATTTCCACGTGGTGGTGCCGTCGCTGCCCGGGTTCGGCTTCTCCGACCGGCCGACCGAGCCGGGCATGAACGTGTCGAAGATCGGCGGCCTGCTGGTGACGCTCCTGCACGACGTCCTCGGCTACGACGCCTACGCCGTCCGCGCGAGCGACCTCGGTCTGGGAGTGGCGATGGCGATGGCGATGAAGGACCCCGACGGTGTGATCGGCCTGCACATGGGCGGCTCCAACCCCTCCATCCCGTTCGACCACCTGCCGGAGGATCTGTCGGCGGCCGAGCAGAAGATGGTGGAGGACGCCAAGGCGTTCCAGGACAACGAGTACGCCTACGCCAAGCTCCAGTCGACCAAGCCCCAGTCACTGGCGGTCGGGTTGAACGACTCGCCGGCCGGGCTGGCGGCCTGGATCACCGAGAAGTACCAGGCGTGGAGCGACTGCGGCGGACAGGTGGAGAAGGCGTTCACCAAGGACGAGCTCCTCACCACCATCACCTTGTACTGGGTGACCCAGACGATCGGGTCGTCGATGCGGCTGTACTACGAGAACGCCCACACCCCCGGTGAGTGGGGGGCGATGCGGGCCCCGATCGCGATGGCGATGCCGCCCGCCGACCTGTTCCACACCCCGCGGGAGTGGGCCGAACGCCAAGGCCCGATCGCGCGCTGGACCGAGCTCGCCCGGGGCGGCCACTTCCCCGAATGGGAGGTCCCCGACCTGATCGCCGACGACATCCGCGCCTTCCTCACCGGCCTCGGCCGGGCTGGATGAGGGCCGCGCGGCACCTGTCACCGGCACCGGCACGGCCCCGCGGATCGAGCATCCGCGGGGCGGCCCACCGTTCGGGAGGCGGGGATCCTTGAGTCCGGCACGACCGAAGATCACCGACGTGCAGCGGCGGGCCCGTCTCGGCCGCGCCCATCTCCTGGCGGCCTCGGCCCGTGTCGACGGCCCCGAGCAGGTCGCCGAGCGGGTTCTCGGGCTGCACGCCACCGACCCCGCGACCGTCTACCTGTCGGCTGCCGCCCGTCAGCGGAACCCGTCGGCGGCGGATCTGGAGCGGGCCCTGTACGACGAGCGCACGCTGGTGCGGATGCTGTGCATGCGGCGCACCCTGTTCGTGGTCCCCGCAGGGCTGGCGCCGATCGTGGACGCCTCGATCGGACGGCCCGTCGCCGCCCGCGAGCGCCGCATGCTGCTCCGCGACCTTTCCGCCCAGCTCGGCCACGGCCAGGACTGGCTGGCCGCCGTCGAACAGCAGGTGCTCGCCGTCCTGGCCGACCTCGGCGAGGCGACCGCCGCGCAGCTGGCCGGTCTCGTCCCCGCCCTGCGCACCCGGCTCGTCCGATCGCCCGGCAAGAGCTACGAGACCCGGGCACGGATCACCAACCGGGTCCTGACCCTCCTGGCCGCCGAAGGCCGTATCCGCCGCGGACGGCCGCTGGGGTCGTGGACGTCCAGCCGGTTCCGGTGGACTCTCGCCGAACCCCGTCCCGAACTCCCCGAAGCGGACGCCAGAGCCGCCCTCGCCGGCCGCTACCTGGCCGCTTTCGGGCCCGCCACCACCCGCGACGTGCAGTGGTGGACCGGCTGGAACCTCACCGACACCCGCACCGCCATCGCCGCCACCGGCGCCATGGACGTCGACCTCGACCACGGGCCCGGCCACGCCCTCCCACAGCATCTCGACCCGGCCCCCGAATTCGAGCCGTGGGCCGCTCTGCTGCCCTCTCTCGACCCCACCGCCATGGGCTGGCGGCACCGCGACTGGTACCTCGACCACGCTCACACCGGCGACCTGTTCGACCGCAACGGCAACATCGGCCCCACCCTGTGGTGGAACGGCCGCATCATCGGCGGCTGGGCCCAGCGCCCCGACGGCCGCATCACCACCCGCCTCCTCGCCCCCGACCCCGGCCGCGACGCCCAGCACGCCATCGACGACGCCGTGCAGCGGCTCACCGCCTTCCTCGGCCCCACCCGAAGCAGACCCAGCATCCGCACACCCTTGGAACGCCGCCTCAATGCGTGAGGCCACCGGCCGTCCCGGTGTTCCGCTCCTGGTCAGGCCACCCGCCCGAGGGCGAGGCGGCGGCCCATGTCGATGGTGCCGTGGAGGCTGGCGTCGGACCGGAACAGCGGCGACAGGCCGCGCCGGTCGGCATCGGTGAGCCGCTGCCGCCAGGCGGGATCCTTCCGGGCGGACTGCACCAGCAGGGTCTTGATGAACACCAGCGAGGCGTCTCAGGGCGGGGAGTGCCGGTCAGTGGTGGGGGCGGCGGCGGGTGGGGTTGGGGCGGCGGCGGTGGAGGCGGGTGAGGTTGGTGGCGATGCGGTCCATGTCGCGGCCGGTGGGATTCCAGCCGCGGTGCAGGAGGGCGGTCAGCAGGGCCTCCAGGTAGGGGGCGGGGCGGGTGAGCAGGTCTTTGGTGACGGGGATGACGTCCCATTCCATCTCCTTCTTCAGCCAGCGGCGCCTGGCCTCGTCGCGGGATCTGGCCCGGCGGCCGGCGTGGTGGCGTTCGCCGTCGTACTCGATGCCGACGAGGTAGGGCTCGTAGCCCAGGTCGATGTAGAAGGGCTCGCCGAGCGGGCCCATGACGGGGATCTGCGGGGTGGGGCGGGGCAGGCCCGCGTCGATGATCAGGGTGCGGGTCCAGCTCTCGCCGGGGGATTCGGCGCGGGGGTCGGCGGCGCGCAGGGCGGCGCGCAGGCGCTTGCTGTCGCGGTAGTCCGGGAGGGTGCGGGCCATGGCCTTGAGGGCGTCGAGCCGGACGCCGCGGCGGAGGAACTGGTCGAGGGCGGCCACCGCCTCCAGCCGGGGCAGCCAGCGGGCGCAGTCGAGGGCCGTCCGGTCGAGGGTGGTGACGCGGACGCCCGACCGCTCGGTGATGTGCTCCGCGGGGACGCGGGCCGGGCGGAGGTCGCCGGCCGGCGGCGCCGGGCCCGGCACGAACAGGTCCACGTCGCAGGTCTCGGGCCGCGCTCCGGACGGCAGCACGTCGAGGCCCCAGATCCAGGCGGCGGTACGGCCGATGACGACGTTCTCGGAACGGCCCGGCCCGGCCAGCGCGGCGGCCCGCTCGACGAGGGAGGCGGCGGCTTCGGGAGACGGGGACGTGGCGGGCGAGGTGGGTGTGGTCATGAGTCGATGGTGGGCCGGCGGGAGTGGTGATCGGAAGGAGGTCGGTTAACTGTGGATAACCGATCGTCGGGCTTGGCTAGGGTGCGAGCGTGGCGGATGTGTACGAGGTCCTCGTCTCGGCGAACCTTCCTTCGAGCCTGTCCGGTGAGGATCTGGCGGAGCTGCGGCGGCGTCTCGGGCTGGACGGCGGGGGCGGCGGCGGTGATGAGGCGGTCCTGGGCGCCGACGGGGCGGCTCACCGGATCGGCGGGGCGCTCTACCGGGTGCTGGTCGAGGACGGTGAGGGGCCCGGTTCCGGGTGGGCGCTCGCGGCCCGCCAGGAGGTGCACGCCGAGGATCTGGACGAGGTGGGCGAGTTCCTGCGCTGGCTGGAGGGACGGGCCGGCCGCCTGCTCTGCCACGCGCGCTTCTACGAGGAGGAGGACTTCACCCGGGTCGAGGACGGCGATTTCCACCTGGGGATCGATCCCGAGGACTGAACCGCGGCGAGCCGGGCGGCGACCTCGCGTCGCGGGCGCGGGTTCAGCTCGGGGTGCCCGGACGGGGCGAGCACGCCGTCCACCCAGCGCGCCGTCACCGAGCCCGGCGAGCCACGTCACCGAGCGGCGCGGTGGGGCTTCATCGCGACGCCCTCGTTCGTCGGCGGGCGGGGCGGGGTTCGGGGCGGTGGGTCAGTGGGTGGCGGCCCAGGTGCCGATGCGGGCCAGCAGGTCGGGGGTGACGGCGACCTCGGCGTGCCCGAAGTCCTTCTCCACCCACAGCTCGCGCGGTTCGGACGCCGCGCCGTAGAGCTGCTCGGCGTGCTCCAGGGGGAAGAACGCGTCGGCGTCGCCGTGCACGATGAGCAGGGGCGCCGGGGCGATGCGGCCGACGACCTCGTGCGGCGCCTCGGGCACCGGGTTCCAGCCCTGCGGGGCGACGCGGGTGCCGCGGGCCAGGCGGACGGCGAGGCGTCCGGCGCGGCGCTCGATGACCCAGTGGACGCGGCGCATCGGCACGGTGTCGCGGTAGTACCAGCGGGCCGGGGCGCTGACGGCCACGACGGCGTCGGCGCCGCCGTGCAGCGCGGCGTGGCGGACGGCGACGGCGCCGCCGAGCGAGAAGCCGATCACCACGACGCGGGCGTAGCCGCGGCGCCGGGCGGCCGCGACGGCGGCGGCGACGTCCAGCACCTCGCGGTCGCCGACGGTGGAGCGCCCCGACGAGCGGCCGTGGCCGCGCAGGTCGAAGGCGATGACGCCGCCGTGGCGGTGCAGCCCGGCGGCGATGTCGCGGAGCCGGTCCTGGCGCCAGGAGCAGGTGAAGCCGTGGACGACGACGAAGCAGCGGGCGCGGTCGCCAGGCAGGTGGCCGGCGTCGATCCGGACGCCGTCGGCGGTGAAGAGGGTGAGGGGTTCCGGAGTCGTCACCCCTCCATGATCCCACCGCCGCAGGTCAGCAAGGGGGCAGCCGCCCGTAGTCGATGACGCCGACGCGGGCGGGCGCGTGCCGGCGCAGCGCCCGCAGCAGCGGGCGGGGCCGGACGCCGGGACGCGACGGGCCCCACTGCAGCGGGTCGCAGGGCCGGTCGTCGAGCGGCCAGAGCGGTGCCCGGCGGGTCCGGACGACGGCCATGCCGGGCCGCCAGGTGCGGCCGTCCCCGGCGGGGACGGCGTAGCGGAACACCGCGACCTCGCCGATCTCGTCCCAGGCGAGGCGGGCGCCGCCGACGGTCACGCCGTCCCCGGAGACCGTCAGGTAGGCGGGGCCGCGCGCGATCCAGCCCCGGGCGAACCGCGCCAGGCCCGACAGGACGATGGCGGCCGGCACCGGCAGGCACGCCGCGCCCGCGCGCCGCTCCCCCGCCGCGACCAGCAGCAGCGCGAGCAGGCCGGACCAGGCCGCCAGCACCAGATGCCCGGCGAGGACCGTCCACGGGCGGTGCCGGGCCCGGTAGGGCCGGACGGCGGAGGGCGGCGGGACGGGCACGGATCGACGGTGCCGGGCGCTTCCGGGAACGGACAAGGCCGCCTGGGTGAATTCCGGATGACCCGCCGCATCGGCGCCCGAAGCGGTCGTGACACGATCGGGGTGGCGGCGACGGGCCCGACGAGAGGATCGGCAGTGCGCATCGGAGTGTTCCTCAGCGAGCGCGGCGGCAAGGACGCCCTCCTGAAGCTGACCGGCGACCTGCGGGCGGCCGCGGACGACGGCCTGACGTCGGCATGGCTGTCGCACATCTTCGGCATGGACGCCCTCACCGCCCTCGCCGTCGCGGCCGCCCAGGTGCCGGGCATCGAGATCGGCACCGGCGTCGTCCCCACCTTCCCGCGCCATCCGGCGGCGCTCGCGCAGCAGGCCCGGACGGTGGCGCTCGCCGCCGGGCCCGGCCGGCTGACGCTCGGCGTCGGCCTGTCGCACCGCGTGGTCATCGAGGACATGTTCGGCTACGACTTCGACCGGCCGGTCCGCCACCTGGACGAGTACCTGTCGGTGCTGCTGCCGCTGCTGGACGGCGACCCGGTCACCTTCGCCGGGGAGACGGTGAAGGCGCAGATCGGGCTGTCGGTGCCGAACGAGGGGCGGGTGCCGGTGCTGCTCGCCGCGCTCGGACCGCGGATGCTGCGGCTCGCCGCCGAGCGCGCCGACGGGACCGTGCTGTGGATGACGGGCCCGGTGACGGTCCGCGACCACATCGTCCCGACGATCACGCGGGCGGCGCAGGACGCGGGCCGTCCGGCGCCGCGCGTGGTGTGCGCGCTGCCGGTCTGCGTCACCGGCGACCCGGGCGCCGCGCGCGAGCGGGCCGCCGAGCTGTTCGCCGTCTACGGGCAGCTCCCGTCCTACCGGGCGATGATGGACCGCGAGGGCGTCGACGGGCCCGCCGACCTCGCGATCGTCGGGGACGAGGACGCCGTCGGGGCGCGGATCGCCGATCTGGCGGAGGCCGGCGTCACCGACTTCGCGGCCGCGGAGTTCGGCAACGGCGAGGACGCCGCCCGCACCCGGGCGTTCCTGAAGACGCTGCTGTGACCTGACGGCGCCGTGACCTGACCCCGCCGCCCTGACCTGCGCCCGGACCGTCCCGGTTCGGCTGCTAACGTTGCAGTTCATCGCGCCACGGAGCGAAATCCGGTGAGATCCCGGTGCTGTCCCGCAACTGTGATGCCCTCCCCCGGAGGGCGAGCCAGGTCGCCTCCCGCCGCGCCGACGACTTTCGACCTCGCGGAAGGCCGACCCGTCTCCCACGGATCGCGACCTCCCCGGCCCTGGAGGATTCTGGTGAGATCCGTGCGCACCCTCGGCGCGGCGCTGATGGCGGGCGTCCTCGCCCTCGCCGCCGGCTGCGGCGATTCCGGCGACGGCAAGGACGGCAAGGACGGCGGCGCGAAGCCGATCAGCGTCCAGGCGTCCAACGGGACGGTGACGCTGCCCGCCGTCCCCAAGCGGATCGTGTCGCTCGCCCCCACCCACACCGAGTCGCTGTTCGCGATCGGCGCCGGCGCGCAGGTCGTCGCCGCCGACGAGTACTCGACCTACCCGGCGAACGCGCCGCGCACCAAGCTGTCGGGCTTCACCCCGAACGCCGAGGCGATCATCAAGTACAAGCCGGACCTGGTGGTGCTGTCCAACGACCAGTCCGGCATCGTGGCCGCGCTCGGCAAGGTGAGGATCCCGGTGCTGCTGGAGCCGGCCGCCGCCACGCTGGACGAGGCGTACGACGAGATCCTGGACCTCGGCAAGGCCACCGGGCACGAGGACGCCGCCGCCAAGGTCACCGCCGGCATGCGCACCGCGATCCAGAAAGCCGTCGCGGGCGCCGCCAAGCCCGCCGCCGGCGAGCGGCTCACCTACTTCCACGAGCTGGACGAGCAGCTGGACACCGTCACCTCCAAGACCTTCATCGGGCAGGTCTACGGGCTGTTCGGGCTCGGCAACGTCGCCGACGCCGCCGACAAGACCGGCGGCGGCTACCCGAAGCTGTCGGGCGAGGCGCTGCTGAAGGCCGACCCCGACCTGGTGTTCCTCGCCGACACCAAGTGCTGCGGGCAGAGCGCGGCGGCCGCGGCCGAGCGGCCCGGCTGGTCGTCGCTGACGGCGGTGAGGAAGGGCCAGGTCGTCGCGCTGGACGACGACGTCGCCTCGCGCTGGGGCCCGCGCCTGCCGCAGCTCGTCCAGGCCATCGGCGCGGGCGTCGCCAAGGCCGCGAACGCGCGGTGACCCCCTGCCGATGAACAAGGACCGCGACGCCGCGCGGGCCCGGCTGCGTCCGGGCCCGCTGGCCGCGGCGCTGGCGGTGCTGGCCGCCGCGCTCCTCGCCGGCCTGCTGGTCGGCGCCGCCGACGTGCCGGTGGGCGGGGTGCTGAAAGAGCTGGCGGACCGGATCCCGTTCGTGCACCTGGACTCGGGTCTCGCGCCCGTCGACCGCAACGTGCTGTGGGAGCTGCGGCTGCCGCGCGTGCTGGCGGGCGCGCTCGTCGGCGGCCTGCTGGCGCTGGCGGGCGCCGGCTACCAGGGCGTGTTCCGCAACCCGCTCGCCGACCCGTACCTGCTCGGCGCGGCCGCCGGCGCCGGGGTCGGGGCGACCGTCACGATCGTGGTGCTGCCCGGCGGCGCGACGTACGCGGTGCCGCTCGCGGCGTTCGCGGGCGCGGTCGGCGGGGTGCTGCTGGCGTACCTGCTCGGCAGCGTCGCGGGGCGCGGCGCGTCGGGGTCGGCGACGCTGCTGCTGGCGGGCGTCGCCGTCGCCAGCTTCCTCAGCGCCGTGCAGACGCTCGTGCAGCAGCTCAAGACGCAGGAGTTGCAGCGCATCTACGCCTGGATCCTCGGCGGCGTCGCGTCCGCCGGGTGGACGCAGCTCGCCATGGTCGCCCCCTACGCGCTGGTGTCCACGGTCGTGCTGCTGCTGCACGGGCGGCTGCTGGACGTGCTGGCGGTCGGTGACGAGGAGGCGGGCGCGCTCGGCCTGTCGGCGGCGCGGGTGCGGCTGGTGGTGCTGGCCGCGGCGTCGCTGGCGACCGCCTGCGCCGTCGCGATCAGCGGCCTGATCGGGTTCGTCGGGATCGTGGTGCCGCACGTGGTGCGGCGCGTGGCGGGCGGCTCCTACCGGGTCGTGCTGCCGCTGTCGCTGCTCGGCGGCGCGGCGTTCCTGGTGCTGGCCGACCTCGCGGCGCGCACGGTCGTGGCGCCCGGCGAGCTGCCGCTCGGCGTCGTCACCGCGTTCGTCGGCGGCCCGTTCTTCGTGGTGGTGCTGCGCGCGTTCCGGCGGGAGGTGGGGACGTGAGCGTCGCCGTCGAGGGCCTGGACGTGGAGCTGGACGGCCGCCGGGTGCTGCACGGGGTGTCGCTGGCGGTGCCGGCCGGGTCATGGACGGCGGTGATCGGCCCCAACGGGGCGGGCAAGTCCACGCTGCTGCGCGCCGTCCTCGGCCTGCGCCCCGGGAACGGGACGGTGCGGGTCGCGGGCGCGGACCTGCGGTCGCTCAAGCCGCGCCAGCGCGCGCGCCTGGTCGCCTACGCGCCGCAGTCCCCCAGCCTTCCGCCGGGGATGACGGTCCTGGACTACACGCTCCTCGGCCGCTCCCCCTACATCCCCCATCTCGGCAGAGAGAGCGCTGCCGACCGCGCGATCGCCCGCGAGGTGCTGGAACGGCTGGATCTGACGTCCTTCGCCGCGCGCGCCCTGGACCGTCTGTCAGGCGGGGAGCGCCAGCGGGTCGTCCTCGCGCGCGCGCTGGCGCAGCAGGCGCCCGTCCTGCTGCTGGACGAGCCGACGACCGCGCTCGACATCGGCCACCAGCAGCAGGTGATGGAGCTCATCGACCGGCTGCGCGTCGACGACGGCCTGACGGTCCTCACCACCATCCACGACCTCACCCTGGCCGGGCAGTACGCCGACGCGCTCGTCCTGCTGTCGGGGGGCCGCGTCGCCGCCGCCGGGACGCCCGCTCGGGTCCTCACCCGCGAGACCGTCGCCGCGCACTTCACCGCGACGGTCTCGGTCGTGCCCGGCCGCGACGGCCGTCCCGTGCTGGCCCTGGAGCGCCCGTGATCCTGGAGACGCACTGGCGCGAGGAGGACGGCGTCCGGCTGCCGGCGACGCTGTGGCGGGCCGGCGACGGCCTGCGGACGATCTCCTCGGCGCTGCTCGGCGGCGGTATCGGCGCCGCCGGGTGGGTGCTGAACGCCCAGGTCCCCGGCGGCTACGCGCGCACCGACCCGCTCGCCCACCTCGGCGAGATCGCCGCGCCGCTCGGGCTGCGCGGCCCCGGCGTCGGGATGCTGACGGCCGCCGCGGTCGAGCGGACCTTCCGCGGCGCGGACGGCGGCGTCCACGTCAGCGCGACCGTCGGGCTGCGCGTGCCGACGTGGGCCGCCGCGCCCGAGGGTGCGGCCGATCCCGAGCTCGCGCCGATGCTGCTGGACGCCCCCTACCGGCCCGGCACGATCAACATCACGGTGGCGGTGCCGGTCGCGCTGGCCGACGCCGCGCTGGTCAACGCCGTCGTCACCGCCACCGAGGCCAAGGCGCAGGCGCTGCTGGAGGCCGGATACGCCGCGACCGGGACGGCCTCGGACGCCATCTGCGTCGCCGCGCCCGACGCCGGCCCGGCCGAGGCGTTCGCCGGGCCGCGCTCGGTGTGGGGCGCGCGGATCGCCCGCGCCGTGCACGCGGCGGTGCTGGCCGGGGCCCGCGACTACACCGCGCTGCTCGCCGCCCGCCGTGCCGGGCGGTGAGCAGCGCGGGGGTCAGCCGGCCTGCGGGAGCCGCACGCCGTTCAGGGAGTGCAGGCCGGTCGGCGGTTCCTCGGCGGCGACCGCGCGGTCGGAGATCGTCGCCGAGGGGCGGGTCAGGGCGTCCACGCGGCGGCGCGCCCGGTCGGCCTCGCCGCGCGCGGCGTCGCGCTCGGCGGTGAGGGCGGTGACGGCGGCGCGCAGCTCCTCGACGGTGCGGCCGAGCGTCCAGGTCTGCTGCTCGCACTCGTGCAGGCGGGCCTGGATCTGGTCGCGGTCGGCGACGGCGCGGCCGCGCGCCGACTCGGCGTCGCGGACCGCCTCGCGCAGGTCCTCGGCGGTGCGCTGCGCGGCGGCGGCCTCGACGCGCTGGCCCTCCACCAGGGTCTCGGCCTCCGACAGGCGGCTGTGCAGGGCGACGAGCTCGCCGCGCGCGGCCTCCAGCGCCGACAGCAGCTCCTGCTCGCGGCCGGCGACGCGGTCGCGGTCGCTCTCGGCGGCGAGCCGGGACGCCGACTCGGCCTCCAGCGCGCGGCGGGCGTCCTGGCACTCGGCGCGCAGCGCGTCGCGGTCGGCGGCCGCCTCCTCGGCCTCCCGGCGGGAGGCGAAGGCGTCGTGCTCGGCGGCGGTGACGCGGGCGCGCGCCGACGACGCCTCGGCCCACGCCGCCTCGGCCTCGCGGCGGACGGCCTCGCGGTCTTGCTGGGCGGCGGCGACCTGTGCGGCGGCCTCGGCGCGCGTCTCGGCGACGCGGCGCTCCACGCCCGCGACGCTGAGCTCCCCCGACAGCGATCCGGCGAGCAGGCCCGCGGCCTGCTCCAGGCGCTCGACCATCTCCCAGGCCCACGCCACCTGGCCGGTGAGGCCGGGCGAATCGCGGTCGCGGGCCAGGCGCTCGCGGCCCGCTGACTCACAGGCGCCGCCGTCGTCCTGGCAGTAGCGCACGGTCCGCGAGCCGGGCACGGGCTGCGCCACTGGCCGCCCGCAGGTGACGCACGGCCACACCGCGGCCTCACCGTCATCGTCGGTCATGCGCCGTAGTACGCGGCGCGCCCGCGATGCGTTCGATCCCGTACCGGCCAGTGTCAGACGCTCTCGCCGAGGTATTCGGCGCGGACGCGGTGGCGGCTCAGCTTGCCCGCCGGGGTGCGCGGCAGCGCGTCGCGGAACTCCACGCGGCGCGGGTGCTTGAGCCGGGCCAGGCGCGGCGCGCAGTAGGCCAGCAGCTCCCCGGCGAGGCCGTCGCCGGGCGCGGCCTGCGGCGACGGCTGCACGAGCGCGATCGGCCGCTGTCCCCACTCGGCGTCGGGGACGCCGATGACGACGGCGTCGGCGACCGCCGGATGCTGGAGCAGCACCGCCTCGATCTCGGCGGGGTAGACGTTGACGCCGCCGGAGATGATGAGGTCGGTGCGCCGGTCGCTGAGGTAGAGCCAGCCGTCGGCGTCCAGGTGCCCGAGGTCGCCGGGGGTGTAGAGGTCGCCGCGCATGGCGGCGGCGGTCTTGGCCGGGTCGCGGTGGTACTCGAAGCCGCCCTGCCCGCGCGCGTAGATCAGGCCGGTCTCGCCGGGCGGCAGCTCGCGGCCCTCCGGATCCAGGATCTTGATCTCGACGCCGTCGACGGCGCGCCCGACCGTCCCGGGCCGCGCCAGCCACTCGTGCGGGCGGGCGACGACGACGGCGCCGCTCTCGGTGGAGCCGTAGTACTCGTAGAGGACCGGCCCCCACCAGTCCATCATCCGCTGCTTGGTGGCGACCGGGACGGGCGCGGCGCTGTGGTACACCCGCGCCAGCGAGGAGCCGTCGAAGGAGCGGCGGACGTCCTCGGGCAGCGCCAGCATCCGGTGGAACATCGTCGGGACCAGGAAGGCGTTGGTGACCCGGTGGCGGTCGATCAGCTCCAGCGTCCCGGCGGCGTCGAAGCGCGGCGCGACGACCACCGCGTGGCCGAGGTTCAGCGCCGTCATCGCGTGCACGCACGGCGCCGAGTGGTAGAGCGGCCCGACGGCCAGGTGGACGCCGTCGCCGGGTTCCAGGTCGAGGTCGCGGGCCAGGCCGCGGCGCAGCACGTCGGCGAGGACCTCCGGCGGGATGGCCGGGAGTGGCCGCCGCACGCCCTTCGGCCGCCCGGTCGTGCCGGAGGTGTAGAGCATCACCGACCCCACCCGGCGGTCGGCGGGCGGGGTCGCGGGACCGTCCGGCCAGCCGTCCTCCACGTGCAGGACCGGGACGTGCGGGCCGGGCACCGACGCGGCCGTGACCGCGGCGTGGGCGCGCTCGGTGACGACGGCGCGGGCGCCGCTGTCGGCCAGGATGTAGGCGATCTCGGGCGGGGCGAGGTGGCGGCTCACCGGCACCAGGTACAGGCCGGTCTGCAGGGCGGCGAACAGCACGGTGAGGAACTCGGGCCGGTTGCCGAGGAGGGTCGCGACGGCGTCGCCGGGCCGCAGCCCGAACGTCTCGCGCAGCGCGTGGGAGAGCCGGTTCACCTCGGCGTGCAGCGTCCCGTAGGACACCGCGCCGCCGCCCGCGCCCGCGCCGAGCAGCGCGGGCCGGTCCGGCTCGCGCGCGGCGATCTCGTAGAACCCGTTGCCCTGGACGCCCATGCCCGCCTCCCGGTTGCCACCGTCCCTCCAGGGGACGCGCGCACCACCGCCGGGTCAAGACCGCGTTCGGGTTTCCCCGGTGTTACGGCAAGGCGATCTCCGTATGATGGAGATCACTTCTAGGGGGGTTCGGTCGGCGCCGGCGCGACGTGAGGGCCTGGATGAGTCAGGGGCAGGGTCGGGAGGACGGCGGGCGGGGCCGGCGGACCGGGGAGGACCCTCGGCGCCTGTCGCGGACGCTCGTCGTCGAGCTCTGCATCAGCGCGCTCGGCGCGCTCGTGCTGTCGCCCTTCAGCAGCGGCCCCTGGCGGATCGCGGCCGGTGTCGCCGCGGCGGTCTTCCTGCTGGTCACGATGGTCGGCGCGGTCCTTCCGGCCACCAGCGTGTCCGCGCGGTCGGTCGTCGCCTCGCTCAAGCGCGTCGGCGGGGCCCTGGTGTGGGGCGGGGTCGGGGCGGGCGCCGTCGCGCTCGTGCTGCTGGCCGTGCAGGGGGTCGCGGCGGTGTGGACGGCGCACCGCCCGTGCTCGCCGCCGTTGCAGCTGCGCGTGCTGGCGGCGCCCGAGCTGCTCACCGGGCTGCGCGAGGCCGCCGGGGGGTTCGTCCGCGACAGCGCGCGCCACGGGTGCGCCCGCTACGCCCTGGACATCTCCGCCGATAAGGGCCCGATCGCCGCCTACACCGGGTTCACCACCCAGTGGCGCAGCGCCGAGACCGCGTCGGACCGGCAGCTGTTCGGCCCGCAGCCGGACGTGTGGATCCCCTCCTCCACGGCCGAGTACGCCTATGTCGCGGCCGCGGGCAAGGGCGGGTCGGGCGGCGACGCCCCGCGGTTCGGGCCGGCGTCCGCGCCGGGGTCGGCGCCGGTGTCCCTCGGCACCTCCCCGATGGTGCTGGGGGTGTTCAAGCCGCAGTACGACGGCCTGCCGAGCGCGGTCAAGCTGCCGAACCAGCAGCCGCTGCCGCAGGTGCTGGCGGGGCTGGCGGGCGTGCGCACCCGCATCGCCCGTCCGGTGCCCGAGACCTCGACGGCGGCGCTGGCGGCGACGGCGGCGGTCTACGACGTCGCGGCGGGCCCGTCCAAGCCCTCGCAGCGGTCGGACGCGGGCGCCGAGGAGAAGCTGTTCGACCCCACCTTCACCGAACCGGACGTGCCGTCGCTGCTCTGCCGGCTGCGCACGGCGGCGGCGGGCGGCGGGCAGAGCCCGCCGAGCATCGCGGTCGCGGTGCCCGAGCAGGCGCTGTACGACTACGACACCGGCCGCGCTCTCGGCGACACCCCGTGCGGCGCCGCGCCCGCCGCCGGGGCCGCGCGCGCGCAGGACGACCCGTGGGTGCTGTATCCGGTGTACTCGGCCGACCTGCCCGTGCTGGACTTCCCGTTCGTGCAGGTCCGCTGGCCCGGCCAGGACGACGGGGCGCGCGAGGAGGCGGTCAAGGCGCTGCGCGACTGGCTGGACGGGCATCCGCTGCTGTCGCAAGGGCTGCGCGACGGCAGCGGCGTCGCGCCCGGCGACACCCAGGGCGGGCATGAGGTGACGCGGCTGCGCGCCGCGCTCGGCACGGGCGAGGACGCGCTGCCGCTCACCGTCGCCGGCGGGAAGGCGCCCGCGGTGGGGGCGACGCTGGACCGCGTCGGGCAGGCCCGCCGCCCGGTGTCGCTGACGGTGGCGCTCGACCAGTCGCAGTCGATGGGCGACGCCTCGGGGGGCGGGAGCAGCCGGCTGGCCGCGGCGACGTCGTTCCTCCAGGAGCTGGCCGCCCAGACCCAGGGCACCGACCGGATCGCGCTGACGTTCTTCAGCGGCGCCGGCGCCGACCCCGCGAAGGTCCTGACGAGCGTGCCGCCCGGCGACACCACCCCCGAGCAGAAGAAGCGGGTCGCCGACGCGCTCCAGGGCGTGACGCCGACCGGCGCCGACCTGGCGCTCACCAGGGCGATCGCGCAGACCTACGTCGCGGCGGGCCGCCAGGAGCTGCTGGTGGTCACCGACGGACAGAGCGCCGCCGGCAACCCCGATCTGGACGGCCAGATCGGCTGGCTGCGCCGCTCGTTCCTGCCCGCCCACCCCGACCTGCGGGTGACGTTCGTGGTGACGGGGCCGTCGGGGTGCGGCGACCCGCCGGTGCGGCGGCTCGCCGCCGCCCTGAAACGGGGCGGCGCGCCGGCGTGCTGGTCGCTGGCCGCGCCGCCGCCGCGCGCGGGGGTCGCGCCGCAGCGGCGGTCCACCGCGCAGGAGTACGCCACCCAGCTCCTGCAGCAGCTGCGGGCGGGCGGTGGAGGATCGTGAACGTGCGCCTGCACCCGGTCGGCCGCGACTGGATCTTCCTGACGGTCGGCGCGGCGGCGATGCTGCTGGCCGTCCTCGTGCCGCGGCTGCTGCCCGGCGGCCGCGACGCGGCCCCCGACCTGTGCGGCCGGGGCGAGCTGCTGGTGGCCGGCGGCACCGACGTCAGCCTGAACGACCGGCGGCTCCAGCTGATCAGCGAGTGGAACAGCGGGGCGGCCGACCGCCCGGGGCGGCTGAAGGCCCGCCTGGTGGAGGTCTCGCCGTCGGCCGACGAGCAGTACAGCGAGATGAAGGCGGCGCTGGAGGCGCGCGGCTGCGCCTACGACGTCCTGATCACCGACAACACCTGGACGGCCCAGTTCGCCGAGCTCGGCTACCTGCGGCCCCTCGGGAAGGCCGCCGACGCCGACTTCATCCCCGCGGGCCTGGCGACCGGCCGCCGCGACGGCACGCAGTACGCGCTGCCGTTCAACCTCGACGTGGGCCTGCTGTACGCCAAGCGGGGGCAGGCGGCGCCGGCGGACTGGCCGGCGCTGCTGGCGGGGCCGACGGTCACCCAGCTCGCCGACCGCGAGGGCCTCACCGTCAACGCCCTGGAGGCGGTGTGGAACGACGGCGACCCGCGCTTCGCCGGATCCCGCCGGCCGAGCGTCGGGGAGCTGCGCACGTCGGTGTTCCCCGCCGTGCGGCGCCTCGCGGAGCGTGTACGGTCCTCGCCCACGCTGCGCGGTTCCCTGAGCGACGACGAGCAGGCGTCCATCGAAGCGTTCGAGAACGGCGCGCCGGGCGCGCCGCGGCTGATGCGCAACTGGCCCTACGCCTTCTTCTCCCTGGCGGCCACGCCGAGCCTGCGCGACGGCGCGGGGCTGGCGTTCCAGGTGTCGGCGCTGCCGGGGCGCACCGTGCTCGGCGGGCAGAACCTGGCGATCGCCAAGGACTCCCCGCACCCGGCGGAGGCGCGCGCCCTCATCGACTTCCTGACGAGCGCGGGCGCCGAGCGTGACCTGTTCGCCTGCGGCGGGTTCGCGCCGTCCCGCTACTCCGCGCTCGGGCTGCGGCCGCCGGACCGGGTCTCCCCCGGCGACGTGCGGGTGGAGGCGTGCCGGCCGTCCGGCGGCGGGACGCCGGCGCAGGAGGAGACGGTCCTGCCCGACCGGGCGCAGCTCACCCGGCTCGGGCAGGTGATCGTGCAGGCGCTCGCCCGCGCCCAGCCGCGCCCCCAGTCGGTGCACTACGCCTCTTTCAGCGCGACGTTCCGGGGCTGCGTGGCGAAGATGGCGGGCGGCGGCCGGGTGGACGCGGCGTCCTTCGCCGAGGCCGTCGACCGGTCCCTGGACGGCCGCACCGCCTCCTGCTGAGTTCCGCCGCCGTCAGGGGCAGGTCAGGGCGGCGCGGCCCATGGCGTGCAGCAGGGCGGCCATGGCGGCGCGGTCCAGCTCGGCGGCGCTGTGCGGGGTGGAGTTCAGCAGCCCGAAGCAGGCGTGCACGGCCGCGCGGACACGGGCGTCGGAGTCGTAGGGGCGCAGGCGCCGCAGCACCCGCACCCACTCCTCGACGTAGGCGCGCTGCACGCGGCGGATCTGGTGGCGCTGCGGCTCGGGGACGTTGTCGAGCTCCCGCTCGTGCACGGTGATGAGGGCGGGGTGGTCCAGCGCGAAAGCGACCTGCCAGGCCAGCAGGGCGTCCAGCGCCTCGTGCGGGTCGTCGGCGGCGGCGCGGCGGACGCCCTCGGCGCGCAGCCGCTCGCTGATGTCGACGAGCATCTCGGCGAGGACGGCGTCCTTGCCGCGGAAGTGCCGGTAGAGGGCCGGGCCGGTCAGCCCGACGGCGCGGCCGAGGTCGCCGATCGACACCCCGTGGTAGCCGTGCCGGGCGAACAGCTCGGCGGCGGCGCGCAGGATCTCGGCGCGCCGGGGGGACACGCTCGCCACGTCGGTCATGCCCGAAGTGTAGACGCCCGTTGTTAACGAGCGTTAACATCGGCGTTGTTAACGACCGTTAACGGGGAAGGGACCATGACCGGAGTCGAACTCGGCACCCGCGCCGACCCCGGCGCGGCGGCCTACAAGGCCAACGCCGCCCGCAACGAGGAACTCGCCGCCGACCTGCGCGAACGCCTCGACCGGGCCGGCGAGGGCGGGCCGCCCAGGTCCCGCGAGCGGCACGTGGCGCGCGGCAAGCTGCTCCCCCGCGACCGCGTGGACACCCTCCTCGACCCCGGATCGCCGTTCCTGGAGCTGTCCCCCCTCGCCGCCACCGGCCTGTACGGCGACGAGGCCCCCGGCGCCGGCATCATCACCGGCGTCGGCCGCGTCGCCGGCCGCGAGTGCGTCGTCGTCGCCAACGACGCCACCGTCAAGGGCGGCACCTACTACCCGATGACGGTCAAGAAGCACCTGCGCGCGCAGGAGGTGGCCCTGCAGAACCGGCTGCCGTGCGTGTACCTGGTCGACTCCGGCGGCGCGTTCCTGCCCCGCCAGGACGAGGTGTTCCCCGACCGCGAGCACTTCGGCCGCATCTTCTACAACCAGGCCACCCTGTCGGGCCGCGGCATCGCCCAGATCGCCGCCGTCCTCGGCTCGTGCACCGCCGGCGGCGCCTACGTCCCGGCGATGAGCGACGAGGCCGTCATCGTGCGCGGCCAGGGCACCATCTTCCTCGGCGGCCCGCCGCTGGTGAAGGCCGCCACCGGCGAGGTCGTCACCGCCGAGGAGCTCGGCGGCGGCGAGCTGCACTCGCGGACCTCCGGCGTCACCGACCACCTCGCCGAGAACGACGCCCACGCCCTGGCGATCGTCCGCGACATCGTCGCCACCCTCGGCCCCCGCGAGCCACGCCCCTGGGACCTCGCCCCGCCCGCCGAGCCCGCCGCCGACCCCGCCGAGCTGTACGGCGTCGTGCCGGCCGACGCCCGCACCCCCTACGACGTGCGCGAGGTCATCGCCCGCATCGTCGACGGCAGCCTGTTCAGCGAGTTCAAGAAGGAGTACGGGACGACGCTGGTCACCGGCTTCGCCCGCATCCACGGCCACCCCGTCGGCATCGTCGCCAACAACGGCATCCTGTTCGGGGAGTCGGCGCAGAAGGGCGCCCACTTCATCGAGCTGTGCGACCGCCGCTCGGTGCCGCTGGTGTTCCTGCAGAACATCACCGGCTTCATGGTCGGCCGCGAGTACGAGGCCGGCGGCATCGCCAAGCACGGCGCCAAGATGGTGACGGCCGTGTCGTGCGCGCGCGTCCCCAAGTTCACCGTCGTCATCGGCGGCTCCTTCGGCGCCGGCAACTACGCCATGTGCGGCCGCGCCTACGCGCCCCGCTTCCTGTGGATGTGGCCGAACGCCCGCATCTCGGTCATGGGCGGCGAGCAGGCCGCCAGCGTCCTCGCCACCGTGCGCCGCGACCAGCTCGGCGACGCCTGGTCCGCCGAGGACGAGGAGGCGTTCAAGGCGCCGATCCGCGAGCAGTACGAGGAGCAGGGCAACCCCTACTACTCGACCGCGCGCCTGTGGGACGACGGCGTCATCGACCCGCGCGACACCCGCCGGGTCCTCGGCCTCGGCCTGGCGGCCGCCGCGAACGCACCGCTGGAGCCGGTCGGCTACGGCGTCTTCCGGATGTGAGGGTGGCAATGTTCGACAGCGTCCTGGTCGCCAACCGCGGCGAGATCGCGGTCCGGGTGTTCCGCACCCTGCGCCGCCTCGGCGTCCGCGCGATCGCCGTGCACACCGACGCCGACGCCGGCGCCCTGCACGTCCGCCTCGCCGACGAGGCCGTCCGCGTCCCCTCCTACCTCGACATCGGCGCCGTCGTCGCGGCCGCCCGCGCCACCGGCGCGAGAGCCGTCCACCCCGGCTACGGGTTCCTGGCCGAGAACACCGCCTTCGCGCGCGCCTGCGCCGACGCCGGCGTCGTCTTCGTCGGCCCGCCCGCCGCCGCCATCGACGCGATGGGCGACAAGATCCGCGCCAAGCGGACGGTCGCCGCCGCCGGCGTGCCCGTCGTCCCCGGCCGCGACGAGCCGGGCCTCACCGACGAGCAGCTCGCCGTCGCCGCCCTGGAGGTCGGCCTGCCGGTGCTGCTGAAGCCCTCGGCGGGCGGCGGCGGCAAGGGCATGCGCCTGGTCCGCGACGCCGCCGAGCTGCCCGAGGCCATCGCCTCGGCCCGCCGCGAGGCCCGCACGTCCTTCGGCGACGACACCCTCCTCGCCGAGCGGTTCGTGGAGAACCCCCGGCACATCGAGATCCAGGTGTTCGCCGACGCCCACGGCGGCGCCGTCCACCTCGGCGAGCGCGAGTGCAGCCTCCAGCGCCGCCACCAGAAGATCGTCGAGGAGGCGCCGTCGCCGCTGCTGGACGCCGCCGCCCGCGCCCGCATGGGCGCCAGCGCCGTCGCCGCCGCCCGCGCCGTCGGCTACGTCGGCGCCGGGACGGTCGAGTACATCGTCTCCGCCGACCGGCCCGGCGAGTACTTCTTCATGGAGATGAACACCCGCCTCCAGGTCGAGCACCCCGTCACCGAGATGGCCATCCGCCCCGACCTGGACCTGGTCGAGCTCCAGCTCCGCGTCGCCGGCGGCGAGCCGCTGCCCTTCGACCAGGACGCGGTCGCCTTCCACGGCCACGCCGTCGAGGCCCGCGTCTACGCCGAGGACCCCGCCCGCGGGTTCCTGCCCACCGGCGGCCGCGTCCTCGCCCTCACCGAACCCGCCGGCGACGGCGTCCGCGTCGACTCGGGCCTGGAGACCGGCACCGACGTCGGCGGCTCCTACGACCCGATGCTCGCCAAGGTCATCGCCTGGGGCGGCGACCGCGCCACCGCCCTCGCCCGCCTCGACCGCGCCCTCGCCTCCTACACCCTGCTCGGCGTCCCCACCAACGTGGCGTTCCTGCGGTCGCTGCTCAAGCACCCCGAGGTCGCCGCCGGGCGCCTGGACACCGGCCTCGTCGAGCGGTCCCTGAAAGCCCTCACCGCCGGCGCCGCCGTCCCCGAGCACGTCCTGGCCGCCGCCGCCCTGGAGCGCATGCGGTCCCTGGAGACCGGCGACCCCGACCCGTGGGCGATCCCCGACGGCTGGCGCCCCGGCGCCCCCGCCTGGACGCCCTGGATCATCACCCCGGCCGGCGGCGAGCCCGTCGAGGTCCGCGTCCAGGGCCGCGCCGGCGGCGCCCGCGTCCGCGTCGGCGACGCCGAGCCCGTCCCCGCCGCCCTGCACGGCGACGCCCTCACCTACGGCGACCGCACCCTGCCCCTCGCCATGATCCGCGACGGCGCCACCCTGTGGATCGGCCGCGACGGCGCCACCTGGGCGCTCACCGACCACGTCCGCGCCACCGCCGAGGCCGGCGCCGCCGCGACCGGCGACGGCGTCCTGCGCTCCCCGATGCCCGGCACCGTCCTCGCCGTCAAGGCCGCCGAGGGCGACGCGGTCGCCGCGGGCCAGCCGCTCGTCGTCGTCGAGGCCATGAAGATGGAGCACACCGTCACCGCGCCCGTCGCGGGCGTGGTGACCCGGCTGCCCGCACGCGCCGGCGCGCAGGTCGCGCTCGACGCCGTGCTGGCCGTGATCGAGGAGGCGTGATGCGGGTACCGCTGGACGGCCTGCCGCCGCGGGTCGAGATCTACGAGGTCGGGCCGCGCGACGGCCTGCAGAACGAGGACGCGATCGTCCCCGTCGAGGTCAAGGCCGAGTTCGTCGCCCGCCTCGCCGCCGCGGGCCTGCGCACCATCGAGACCACCAGCTACGTCCACCCGAAATGGGTGCCGCAGCTCGCCGACGCCTCCGAACTGCTGGCCGCCGTCGACCGCGTCCCCGGCGTCCGCTACCCCGTCCTCGTCCCCAACGAGCGCGGCCTGGACCGCGCCCTCGCCGACGGCGTCACCGACATCGCCATCTTCGGCAGCGCCACCGAGACCTTCGCCCGCCGCAACCTCAACCGCACCGTCGACGAGTCGATCGCCATGTTCGCGCCCGTCGTCGCCCGCGCCCGCGCCGAGGGCCTCACCGTCCGCGCCTACGTGTCGATGGCCTGCGGCGACCCCTGGGAGGGCGACGTCCCCATCGACCAGGTCGTGTCGGTCTCCCGCCGCCTCATGGACCTCGGCTGCTCCCAGCTGTCCATCGGCGACACCATCGGCGTCGGCACCCCCGGCCAGGTCACCGCCCTCATCGAGGCGCACACCGCCGCCGGCATCGACGCCGGCAGCCTCGCCGTGCACTTCCACGACACCTACGGCCAGGCCCTCGCCAACACCCTCGCCGCCCTCCGCGCCGGCGTCACCACCGTCGACGCCTCCACCGGCGGCATCGGCGGCTGCCCCTACGCCGAATCGGCCACCGGCAACCTCGCCACCGAGGACCTCGTCTGGATGCTCGACGGCCTCGGCGTCGAGACCGGCGCCGACCTGCCCGCCCTCGTCGCCACCAGCCGGTGGATGGCCGCCCGCCTCGGCCGCCCCAGCCCCTCCCGCGTCGTCCAGGCCCTGTCTCCCAAGGAGAACTCATGATCGACTTCAGCCTCACCGAGGAGCAGGAGGAGCTGCGCTCCACCGTCGAGCGGTTCGCCCGCGAGAGCGTCGCCCCCGTCATCGGCGACCTGTACGAGCGCGGCGAGTTCCCCTACGAGATCGTCGCGGCGATGGGCAAGATGGGCCTGTTCGGCCTGCCCTTCCCCGAGGAGCACGGCGGCATGGGCGGCGACTACTTCACCCTCTGCCTCGCCCTGGAGGAGCTCGCCCGCGTCGACTCCTCGGTCGCCATCACCCTGGAGGCCGGCGTCTCCCTCGGCGCCATGCCCGTCTTCCGCTTCGGCACCGACGCGCAGAAGGCCGAGCTGCTGCCGTCCCTGGTCGCCGGCGAGCGCCTCGCCGCGTTCGGCCTCACCGAGCCCGGCGGCGGCTCCGACGTCCCCGGCGGCATGCGCACCACCGCCCGCCTCGACGGCGACACCTGGATCCTCAACGGATCCAAGTCCTTCATCACCAACTCCGGCACCGACATCACCCGCTTCGTCACCGTCACCGCCCTCACCGGCGACCGCGAGATCTCCACCATCGTCGTCCCCAACGGCACCCCCGGCTTCACCGTCGGGAAGAAGTACTCCAAGGTCGGCTGGTCGGCCTCCGACACCCGCGAGCTGTCCTTCGACGACGTGCGCGTCCCCGCCGCCAACCTGCTCGGCGAGCGCGGCCGCGGCTACGCCCAGTTCCTGCGCATCCTCGACGAGGGCCGCATCGCCATCGCCGCCCTCTCGGTCGGCCTCGCCCAGGGCTGCGTCGACGAGTGCCTGCGCCACGTCCGCGAGCGCGTCGCCTTCGGCCGCGAGATCGGCCGCTACCAGGCGATCCAGTTCAAGATCGCCGACATGGAGGTGCGCGCGCACACCGCCCGCGTCGCCTACTACGCCGCCGCCGCGCGGATGCTGGCGGGCGAGCCCTTCAAGAAGGAGGCGTCCATCGCCAAGCTCGTCGCCTCCAACGCCGCCATGGACAACGCCCGCGACGCCACCCAGATCTTCGGCGGCTACGGCTTCATGAACGAGTACGCCGTCGGCCGCTTCTACCGCGACGCCAAGATCCTGGAGGTCGGCGAGGGCACCTCGGAGGTGCAGCGGATGCTCATCGCCCGCGCCCTCGGCCTGCCCGCCTCCTGACGCCCGCTCCCCCGCCCTCCCGCTCGGCCCCGGCCGGCGGCCCGCACGCCGGGCCGCCGGTCTTTACATAGTAAGTCGAGGACCTCCAGGCCACCGGGCCGGGGTGCCGCCGCTCACAAAGTGAACCAAATCGGTAGGAATAGTTGATTTGAGGCGGCCGGCGTGGTGTCATACCGGCATGCGCGTTCGACACCTGCTCGTACGCCGGCGCCACGTGGACCTCGCCCGCGTCACCAGCACCGGCTGTTCCGGCTGACGCACCCCCGGCGTCCGCCCCGGCGACGCCCGCCGTCCACCCGCCCGTCCGCGCGTCCATCCCCACCCCCGCACGATCACGAGGGCCCACCGTGCCCTCGCCAAGGAGCGAACCCCCATGCTCAAGAGAGCCCTCGCCGCCGCCACCGCCCTGCCGCTGCTGCTCGCCGGGTGCGCCGACCACTCCTCCGGGGCCGCCGCCTCGGGCCCGCTGAAGATCGGCTACTTCCAGGGCGCGGTGGCCGGCCCCGAGGCCATCGTCGCCGGCAACGGCGACCTGAACGCCGGCCTGCCGAAGATCGAGCTGCGGCCGATCGACAGCGGCGTCGCCGGCATGGCCCAGCTGCGGGCCGGCGCCTTCCCCGTCGTGTCCGGCGTCGGCAACCCGCCGTTCGTCGGCGCCTTCACCAGCGGCACCGACGTCAAGGTGGTGTTCGCCGAGAGCCTGGACGAGTCCGGCCTCGCGGTCAACGGCAAGATCTCCGGCCCCGGCGACCTGAAGAAGGTCGGCGTGCTCGTCGGCTCCACCCTGGACTTCCAGCTCCGCGGCTGGCTGAAGTCGCAGAACCTCACCGGCAAGGTGCAGGTCGCCAGCTTCGCCAGCGAGGCCGCCGAGGCCGCCGCCTGGAAGGCCGGGAAGATCGACGCGGTCTACATCAGCCAGGCGTTCCTGCTGGACCTGAAGAAGCACGACGCGAAGGTGCTGGTGAGCGCCGCCGAGATCGCCAAGCTCGGGTACGCGGCGGTGAACCTGCTCGCCGTCACCTCCGCCTACGCCCGCGACAACGCCGACACCGTGCAGAAGCTCGTCTGCCGGGTCTCCAAGGCGCAGACGCTCGCCAAGGGCGCGCAGGCCGACACCTACATCACCAACGCGACCCGGTTCCTCGGCGTGAAGCCCGCCGACGCGATCCCGGCGACCAAGGGCTACCCCTACATCCCCGCCGCCGAGGAGACCTCCTGGCTGCAGGGCGCCGACGGCAAGTCCGGCACCGGGCAGCTCGCCAAGACCTTCAAGCTGACCGCCGACTTCCTGGTCACGCAGGGCCGCGCGAAGGCCGTCCCGTCCGACGCCGACATCGCCGCGCGGATCGACCCGTCGTTCTGGGCCAAGGCGCAGAAGGGCGCCTGCAAGTGAGCACCGTGACCGCCCTCCCCGCCACCGCGCAGCCGACCGGCGTCCGGCTGCGGGACGTCACCAAGACGTTCCGCCGCCGGCGCCGCGCCGGGCGCACCGCCCTCGACGGCGTCAGCCTGGACGTGGCGCCCGGCGAGTTCCTCTGCCTGCTCGGCCCGTCGGGCTGCGGCAAGTCCACGCTGCTGAACATCCTGGCCGGGTTCACCCCCGCCGACTCCGGCGAGGTGCTCGTCGGCGGCGAGCCCGTCCGCGGGCCCGGCCCCGACCGGGGCGTGCTGTTCCAGACGCCGACGCTGTTCCCCTGGCTGACGACCTGGCAGAACGTGCTGTACGGGCCGAAGGCGCGCGGCGCGCACACCCCCGAGGTCGAGCGGGAGGCGGCGGCGCTGCTGGAGACCGTCGGCCTCGCCGACGCCCGCGACGCCTACCCGCACGAGCTGTCGGGCGGCATGCGGCACCGCGCCGCGTTCGCCCGCGTCCTGATCAACCGGCCGCGCGTGCTGCTCATGGACGAGCCGTTCGGCGCGCTCGACGCCATCACCCGCGCGACGATGCAGCGGTTCCTGCTGGAGCTCTGGCAGGAGCACCGCACCACCATCGTGTTCGTCACCCACGACGTGGAGGAGGCGACGCTGCTCGGCGACCGCGTCGCGGTGCTGTCGGGGCCGCCCGGCGGCACCAAGGCCGTCATCGACATCGACCTGCCCCGGCCGCGCAGCTACGACGACACCGAGACGCTGGCGTTCGTGCAGGCCAAGCGGCGCATCCGGGAGGTGCTGGAATCGTGACGACGATCGAGGCGGAGGCCCCGGCGGCCGTCCCGGCCCGGCGCCGCCGCAAGACCCGCTCGTGGCGGCGCGCCGGCATGGGCGCCGCCGCGCTCGCCGGCGTCCTGGTCATCTGGGAGCTCGCCGCGCGCGCCATCGGCGACTCGGTGACGCTGCCGACGGTCACCGAGACCGCCCGCACCCTCGTCAAGTACCTCACCACCACCTACCCGGAGGTGCAGGGCAAGACGCTGGTGGAGGACGCGCTGATCAGCACCGGGCGCATCCTCGCCGGGTTCGCGATCGGCAGCGCCGGCGGGATCCTGCTCGGCTCGGCGATGGCCGGGTCGCGGGTCGTCCGCGAGCTCGCCGACCCGCTGATCGGCGTGGTCCGGCCGCTGCCGCCCATCGCGTTCATCCCGCTGCTGGTGGTCTGGTTCGGCATCGGCGAGACCTCCAAGGTCGTGCTGATCCTGTTCGGCGTGCTGCCGGTCGTCACCATCGCCACCCTCGGCGCACTGGACGCCGTCCCCGCCGACCTGCTGAACGCGAGCCGCAGCCTCGGCGCGTCCCCCGTCCGCACCATGCTGCGGGTGCGGCTGCGCGCCGCGGCGCCCGGCGTCATCACCGGCATGCGGATCGCCATGGGCGGCGCGTGGACCAGCATCATCGCCGCCGAGATGATCGCCGCGACCGGCGGCGTCGGGTTCCTCATCCTGCAGGCCGGCAACTACCTGCAGACCCCGCTGATCTTCAGCGGCATCGCCGAGATCGCGGTGCTCGGCTTCGCCTTCGACGGCCTGCTGCGGCTCCTGCTGCGGCTCGCCGACCCCTCCACCCGCCGCTAGGAAGGACCGACCATGACCGAGATCCGCCGCATCGGCGGCCGCATCGGCGCCGAGCTGTCCGGCGCCGACCTGGACGCGATCCCCACCGAGTCCCTCCTGGACGCCCTGCACCGCCACAAGGCCCTGGTGTTCCGCGGCGCCCACCTCGACGACGCGGGCCAGCTCCGCTTCGCCCGCCGGTTCGGCGAGCTGACGCGCGCGCACCCGACCGTCCCGTCGGTCGACGGCCAGCCCGACATCCTGCCGGTGTCCGGCGAGGAGGGCATCCGCTCCAACGTCTGGCACACCGACGTCACGTTCGTGGTGACGCCGCCCGCGCTCAGCACGCTGCGCGCCCTCACCGTCCCGCCGCGCGGCGGCCACACCCTGATCTCCAACGCCGCGACCGCCTACACCGACCTGCCCGAGCCGCTCCGCGAGCTCGCCGACCGGCTCTGGGCGGTGCACACCAACGACTACGACTACGCGCTGCCGCGCACCAACACCGGCAAGGCCGCCGAGTACCGCGAGACCTTCACCTCCCGGCGCTACCAGAGCGCGCACCCGGTCGTGCGGGTCCACCCGGTCACCGGCGAGCGCGGCCTGTTCATCGGCGGGTTCGCGCAGAAGCTCGTCGGGCTGTCGGGGACCGAGTCCCGCGACATCCTGCGGCTGCTCCAGGCGTACGTCACCCGGCCGGAGAACGTCCTGCGGGTGGAGTGGAACGTCGGCGACCTGGTGCTGTTCGACAACCGCATCACCCAGCACTACGCGCCCGACGACTACGGCGACCTGCCCCGCGAGCTGCGCCGCGTCACCGTCGCCGGCGACCTGCCGGCCGGCGTCACCGGCGAGACCAGCTACGCCGTCGAGGGCGACGGCGCCGCGCACTACACCCCGGTGCTCGTGGACGCCTGACGTCCTCGCGCACGACCCCCGGACCAGGCCCCGGGGCGGCGGATCCTCCTCCCGCCGCCCCGGGGCCTTCGCGCGTCCCGGGCCGGGCGGAGCCTCACCCGGCGGACCGGATCGCCTGTCAGATCCGTCATAGCACTTTGCCCCCGCGGCGCGTTCGGGCGGGGGGCGTCCCAGGTGGGCCACCCGCCCCGATGCAGAAATGTCAGACCCGCCCGGAATACTGAGAATCCAGGGCGGGTTAATCCGTTCGCGAAAGTGTCAGTCGCTGCAGTATTTTGCAGCGGTGCTCCCACATCCCCCCAAAGGCCATCAGCCTGCGCACCTCGCGGGCCCGACGATTGGATCAGATTCGTGACCTCACCCGCGTCCCCCTCGACCGCGGACGGCCCCGCAGAGCCACCGGCCGGCCAAGGGCTCGATCGCGGCGTGATCGCGGTGGCCATGGTCGTCGTGCTCGGCGCGATCATGTCCATCCTGGACGTGACCGTCGTCAACGTCGCGCTGAAGCACCTCTCCCAGGACTTCGACGCGCCGATCGCCACCATCCAGTGGGTCGCCACCGGCTACACCCTGGCGCTCGCCACCGTCATCCCGGTCACCGGCTGGGCCTCGGCCCGGTTCGGCACCAAGCGCCTCTACATGCTGTCGATCGCGCTGTTCGTGCTCGGCTCGGCGCTCGCCGGCATGGCCTGGGACGACAAGTCGCTCATCGCCTTCCGGGTGCTGCAGGGCCTCGGCGGCGGCATGATCATGCCGGCCGGCATGACGATCCTGACCCAGGCGGCCGGCCCGCAGCGGGTCGGCCAGGTGATGAGCATCGTCGGCATCCCGATGCTGCTCGGCCCGATCGCGGGCCCGATCCTCGGCGGCTGGCTCGTCGACGACGTGTCCTGGCGCTGGATCTTCTACATCAACGTGCCGATCGGCGCCCTCGCGCTGGTGCTCTCCGCGCGCATCCTGAAGAAGGACGCGCCGCGCGCCGCCGAGCGCCTCGACGTGCTCGGCCTGCTGCTGCTGTCGCCCGGCCTCGCCTGCCTCATCTACGGCCTGGCCACCGGCGCCGAGAAGCAGGACTTCGGCCGCCCGAACGTGCTGGTCACCACGGTGCTCGGCGCGGTGCTGGTCATCGGCTTCGCCGTGCACGCGCTGCGCAAGGGCAACCGCAACCCGCTGATCGACCTGCGGCTGTTCCGCCGCCGCTCGGTCGCCGCCGCGTCCGGCACCCTGGCGCTGTTCGCCTGCGCCTTCTTCGGCGCGATGCTCGTCCTGCCGCTCTACTACCAGACGGTGCGCGGCGAGTCGGCGTTCACCTCCGGCCTGCTGCTCGCGCCGCAGGGCTTCGGCGCGATGCTGACCATGCCGGTCGGCGGCAAGCTCACCGACCGCATCGGCGCCGGCAAGGTCGTCCTCGTCGGCCTCGCCCTGGTGGTGCTCGGCGTCGCCGGGTTCGCCACGCAGATCACCGCGGACTCGTCCTACTGGGCGCTCGGCGGCGCGCTGTTCGTGATGGGCCTCGGCATGGGCATGACCATGATGCCGACGATGTCGGCCGCGATGGCCACCCTGCAGCACGACGAGGTGCCGCGCGCCTCGACCGCGCTGAACATCATCCAGCAGGTCGCCGGCTCGATCGGCACCGCCTTCATCGCGGTGCTGCTCGCCACCGAGCTGTCCAACCGCGGCCTCGGCTCGTCGGCGAGCTCGGAGGCCCCGGCCCCCGGCTCGATCCCGCCGAACGTCCTCGCGCAGGTGATGGACAAGATGGCCGACGCGTTCCAGAGCACCTACTGGTGGTCGCTGGTCCTGCTGGCCTTCGCCTTCGTGCCGGCCCTGCTGCTCCCCCGCCGCAAGACCGCCACCCCGGCCAGCGAGGACTCCGTCCCCGTCATGATGCACTGACCTGCACCAGCACCCCACCGAGGCCCCGGACACCCCGTGTCCGGGGCCTCCCCCTTTCCCGCGACCATCCGGTCACCAACCGTTGAGATGCGGCGTGTTGGGCACTTTGAAGATCGAAAGTGCCCAACACGCCGCAAGTCAACTTTGGGCGACCGGGTGGTCATGGCGGGTGAGGACGACGCGGGGCTCGGAGGAGGACCGGGGGCAGGGGCCGGGGTGCGGGGCGGGCGAGCGGGCGGGTGCCGGGTCGCTCTGCGCGAGGGGCGGGGACGGCGGGCGAACGGGGTGCCGGCCGTTCCGTTCCGGGTCGCGCCGGGCGGCCCGGCGTTCGCGGGTGCCCCGCGTGCTGCGGGCGGTGCCGCGGGGGCCGCCGGCGGGGCGGGTTGACAGCGTTGGAACGATCTTTGAAAAGTCGCTCAGACCAGCATGTGATCGAAGTCACCGTCCTTCGCGCCGCCCACGAAGGCCTCCACCTCCGCCCGCGTGTAGACGAGGATCGGGCCCTGCGGGTAGCGCGAGTTGCGGACCGCGATGTCCCCGCTCGGGAGCGCCGCCATCTCCACGCAGTTGCCGCTCGGGTTGCTGCGGCGGCTCTTCTGCCAGACCAGGTCGTGCGGGCCGGTGTCCCGGGGCCCGCCGTACGACAGCTCTTCGCCGTCCATCATTGCCCCCTCCAGGCGTGTACGCCCCCCTCGCGGGAGGCCGCGATCTCGCCCCGCCCCCAGGGCCATGGTACGAGATGCACGTGCATTCGTTCTTGCAGACGGCCTTGCATCTGCACGGCGTGAAGAGCAAGATAGCGAACGCCCGCGCACGACCCACCCGCTCGCTTGGGGTTTGACAATGATCGTTGACCAGGCATACGTCGTCACCGCCGACCGCGGGCGCCCGCACCGGCATCTCGACCTGCCCGTGCACGCGCAGCGGACGGCGGAGCCCGCGCCCGACGCGGGGCTCCGCGGGCTCTGGCCGGCGCCGCATCAGGGCGCGCCGCGCACCGCGCGGCTGGTCCTCCGCGCCGACCGGTCCGCGCCGGCGTCCGCCCGCGACTTCGCGCGCGCGACGCTCGCCGGCTGGGACGCCGACGGCCCGGCCGACGACGTCGTCACCGTCGTCTCCGAGCTCGTCACCAACGCCCTCCGGCACGGCCTGCGCGATCAGCAGGGCGCGGCGTCCGGCCCGATCCAGCTGGTGCTGCTCGCCCACCCGCGCCGCCTGGTGGTGACCGTCAGCGACCCGAGCGCCCGCACGCCCGAGCCCGTCTCCCCCGCGGCCGAGGAGTTCGACGAGGGCGGCCGCGGCCTGCTCGTCATCGGCGCGCTCGCCGCCGCCTGGGGCTTCGCGCCGCTCGGCAGCGGCGGCAAGGCCGTCTGGGCGAGCTTCGACCTCGCCTGACCGGGAGCGGTACCGCGGGACGCGACGACGCCCCGGCCGCGTGCGGCCGGGGCGTCGTCGCGTCCGGGGTCAGGCGGGCACGTGCTCGGGGGTGTGCTCCAGCGCCGACAGGAACTCCTGCGCCCAGCGGTCCACGTCGTGCTCGATGACGCGCTTCCGCATGACCCGCATCCGGCGGGCCTGGTCGGCCCGGTCGGCGTGGATCGCGCCGAGCATGGTCTCCTTCAGCCCGTCGATGTCGTAGGGGTTCACCATGAACGCGCCGCGCCGCAGCTCGGGCGCGGCGCCGGCGAACTCGCTGAGGACGAGGGCGCCGTGCAGGTCCTCGCGGCAGGCGACGTACTCCTTGGCGACCAGGTTCATGCCGTCCCGGAGCGGCGTCACCACCATGACGTCCGCGGCGAGGTAGAGCGCGGCGAGTTCCTCGCGGTCGTAGGAGGTGTGCAGGTAGTGGATCACCGGCGCGCCGAGCTCGCCGTACTCGCCGTTGATCCGCCCCACCTGCTGCTCGATCTGGTCGCGCAGGATCTGGTACTGCTCGACGCGCTCGCGGCTCGGCGTCGCGATCTGGGCGAACACCGCCTCGCCCGGCTTCAGGCCGCCGTCGCTGAACAGCTCGCCGAACGCCTGGAGGCGCTGGGTGATGCCCTTGGTGTAGTCGAGCCGGTCCACGCCGAGCAGGACGGTGCCGCCGCCGAGGTCCTCGCGGATCTCCTCGGCCCGGCGCCGCACCTCGGGCCGGGCGATGAGCTCGCGCAGCTCGTCGACGTCCACCGAGATCGGGAACGCGCGGGCGCGGACCGTCCGGTCGTCCAGCACGACGTCCTGCTTGACGGTCTTGGCGTCGAGCAGCTGGCGGCAGAGCCGCACGAAGTTGGCGGCCGCGCCCGGGAGCTGGAACCCGACGAGGTCGGCGCCGAGCAGCCCCTCCAGGATGCGGCGCCGCCACGGGAGCTGCATGAACAGCTCGGTCGGCGGGAACGGGATGTGCAGGAAGAACCCGATGCGCAGGTCCGGGCGCAGCTCGCGCAGCATCTGCGGGACGAGCTGGAGCTGGTAGTCCTGCACCCACACGATGGCGCCCTTGCCGGCGACCTTGGCGACGGCGTCGGCGAAGCGCTGGTTGACGCGCACGTAGGCGTCCCACATGGCGCGGTCGTAGACCGGCGGCGCGATGACGTCGTGGTAGAGCGGCCAGAGCGTGGCGTTGGAGAAGCCCTCGTAGTAGAGCTGGACGTCCTCGGCGCTCTGGCGGACCGGCACCAGGTGCATGCCGTCCTCGTCGAAGGGCTCCAGCTCCTCGTCGGCGGCGCCCGACCAGCCGACCCAGGTGCCCTCGCGGCGGCGCATGACGGGCGCGATGGCGCTCACCAGCCCGCCGGGGCTGCGCCGCCACGAGGGGACGCCGTCCTCGCCGGCCACCCGGTCCACCGGCAGCCGGTTGGCCACCACCACGAACTCACTCCCGCGCGACACCACTGTTCCGTCTCCTCCGACCTGCCTGGACGGCCGCCGCGCCCGCCGGGGCGGCCCGCCGTGGGTTCCGCACCGCTTGACACCGCGACGTCAAGGCGCCACCGGTGCGGCGATCACGGGGTGCTCCTACCCGCAGCGGGCGGCTCCACGCAGGCGCGGCGACCGCGATCAACGACATAACCGAATCTCTCATAACAGAACGGCCGAAAAAACGCGCCGGTCAGCCGGTGGGCACTACCAGCGCCCACGACCGCACCGAGCCCCGCCCGCCCCAGGGCAGGTGGTCGGCGGCGTGCGCGAAGGCGGCACCGGTGTCCCGGTTGAGCAGGACGACCTCGGCGACCGGCGCGGATCCGCCGCGCGCGTGGAAGGACGACAGCCAGACCGGACGTTCCGGCAGGGCGTAACCGGTGAAAAGCTCGCGCACGACCTCCCCCGCCGGGGGACGTTCCGCGGCCGCCCTCCCCATCTCCGCCGCGATCCCACCGAAATCCCGTATCGCGACCGGGCCGTAATGAACGTCGACGGCCCGGCCGCCGCCGCTGATCCGCTCGGTCCGGACCGCCGCGGCCGGCGCGCTGCCCGGCAGCGCCATGGCGGCGAACACCGGGAGCACGTGGCGCAGCCACCCGTCGACGGCCCGCTCGACGGGGCTCCGGTCCCCCTCGGCGATCCCCACCGCCTGGTCCCAGGCCAGGGCGCCCGCCCACGCCGCGTGCCCGACCCCGATCGGCACCCGCACGCCCGCCCCGCGCTCCTGCGGCAGGGGCGCCCCGGCCAGGACGCGCAGCCCGCCGTCACGCAGCTCGACGGCGTCCCCGTCCTGCCGGACGCGCAGCCCGTCCTCCCCGGCGAGCGCCCGCGCGATGAGCCCCGCCACGTCCGCCCCGCCGCCCTCACCCATCCCGCACCCCTTCCCGAAACAGCCACGCCGGCCCTGATCGCCCGCCCCCCACGCCGCGCGGGCGAGCCGGCCGGGCGTCACGGGCGGGCGGTGGCGGGGCGGTCAGCGTTGGGCGAGGGCGATGACCTGGGCGCCGGGGAGGGCGGCGAGGGCCTTCCCGGGGACGAGGAGCTTGGACCGGCGCAGGCCGCTGCCGATGACGACCTCGGGCGCCGCCGCGACGGCCTCGTCCACCAGGATCGGCCAGCCGGCGGGCAGCCCGACCGGGGTGATGCCGCCGTACTCCATGCCGGTGCGGCTCGTCGCGTCGTCCATGGGCGCGAACGAGACCTTGCGGGCGCCGAGGTGCTTGCGGACGACGCCGTTGACGTCGGCGCGATCGGTCGCCAGGACCATGCAGGCCGCGTAGGTGGTCTCGCCGCCGCGCTTGGCCGCGACGACGACGCAGTTGGCGCTCGCCTCCATCGGCACGCCGTAGTGCTCGCAGAACGCGGCGGTGTCGGCCAGCCCCGGGTCGATCTCGGCGGCGCGCGCGTCCGCCACGGCGCCGACCGCCGCCGCCACGGGCGGGGCGAGGAGGTCCCCCGCGCCGCCCGCCGCCGTCCAGTCCAGGCTGCCCACCATGTCCGTGCCCCCTCGTCTCGCCGATCGTTGCGGGGACCACGATGCCACGCCGCGCCCCCCGTCAGGTGCCGAGGTAGCGCAGCACCGCGAGCACGCGGCGGCTGTAGCCCTCGGCGTGCGACAGGTCGAGCTTGTCGAAGATCGCGTTGACGTGCTTCTCCACCGCGCTCCGCGAGATGTGCAGCTGCGCGGCGGCGGCGTCGTTGGTGCGTCCCTGCGCCATCTGGTCGAGGACCTCGCGCTCGCGCGGGGTGAGGCGGGCGAGCGGGTCGGCGTGCGCGCCGCGGGCGAGGAGCCGCCGGACGACCTCGGGGTCGAACGCGGCGCCGCCCGCGCCGACCCGCTCCAGCGCGTCCAGGAACTCGTCGACCTGCGCGACGCGGTCCTTCAGCAGGTAGCCGACGCCGCCCGCCGCGCCGGTGATCAGCTCGGTGGCGTAGCGGCGCTCGACGTACTGCGACAGCACCAGGACGCCGACGCCCGGCCAGCGGCGGCGGACCTCCAGCGCCGCGCGCAGCCCCTCGTCGGTGTGGGTGGGCGGCATCCGCACGTCGACCACCGCGACGTCGGGCCGCTCGCGCTCGACGGCGGCGAGCAGCGCCGCGCCGTCGCCGACCGCGTCCAGGACCCGGTGGCCCTCCTCGGCGAGCAGCCGGACGAGGCCCTCGCGCAGCAGGGTGGAGTCCTCGGCGAGCGTCACCCGCACGGCAGCTCCGCCTCGATCACGGTCGGCCCGCCGGGCGGGCTCGCCACGGTGAGGACGCCGTCCAGCGCGGCCGCCCGCCGGGCCAGGCCGGCCAGGCCGCCGCCCGCGGGGTCGGCCCCGCCGCCGCCGTCGTCCTCGATGCGCACCCGCACCATCCTGGCGTCCCCGCCGACGGCGACGCGCACCCGGGTCGCCCCCGAGTGCTTGGCGGCGTTGGTGACGGCCTCGGTGACGACGAAGTAGGCGGCGGTCTCGACGGCGTGCGGGGGCCGCCCCGGCACGGCGTAGTCGATCTCGACGGGCAGCGGGGAGCGCTCGGCGACGGTCTCCAGGGCGGTGCGGAGGCCCTCGCCGTCGAGCGCGGCGGGGTAGACGCGCCAGGCGACCTCGCGGAGGTCGGCGAGGGCGCGCTGGGACTCCTCGTGCGCCTGGGCGAGCAGGTCGCGGCGGCGGTCCCCGTCGCCGGCGCGGCGGGCGCGGCCGATCAGCATGCCGAGGGCGACGAGGCGCTGCTGGACGCCGTCGTGCAGGTCGCGCTCGATGCGGCGGCGCTCGTCGTCGACGGCGTCGACGACCTCGGCGCGGCTGGTCGCGAGGTGGGCGATGCGCGCCTCGTACTCGGCGAGCGGGCTCGGCCCGAGGACGGCGCGGGCGACGCGGCGCTCCAGCAGCGCGACGCCGAGCAGGCCCTGCACCGCCAGGAACAGCAGGACGGCGCCGAGCACGGTGAGGTAGCCGACGATCCACCAGGCGGGCGGGATGCCGTCCAGGTGGTCGCCGGTGATCCACCAGCCGGCCGCGAGCCGCACCGCGAGCTCGGCGCCGTAGCCGACGAGGACGAGGATGGCGCCGCCGAGGAGGCCGACGGGGACGCGCAGCGTCAGGTAGGCGATCGCCTTCAGCGGCCCGTAGGGGGTGGTGTCGCGGTAGTCCAGGAACGCGGCGAGGCGGCGCCGCTCCAGCTCGGTGAGCCGGCCGGCGGCGCGCGCGAGCGCCGCCGGGACGCGGTGGCCGCCGCGGGCGAAGGCGAGGGCGTAGACCAGCAGCGGCGCGGCGACGGCGAGCAGCGCGAGCTCGGCCGCGGCGGTGGCGGCCCCGAGCGCGAGGCCCGCCACCGCGCGCAGCGGGCGGGTCCATCTAGCCGACGCGGTCACGCCGCAATTCTCTCGCCCGCAGGATCCGGACCGCCACGAAGGCCGCCGCGGCGAGTCCCGCGACCGCCAGGACGACCTTGGCGTACGCGCCGACGACGCCCTCCACGGCCCGCCAGCTGTCGCCGAGGACGTACCCGGCGACGACGAAGGCGGTGTTCCAGATCAGGCTGCCCGCGGCGGTATAGAGCAGGAACCGGCCCATCGCCATCCGCTCCACGCCGGCCGGGACCGACACGAGGCTGCGGAAGATCGGCACCATCCGGCCGAGGAACACCGCCTTGCCGCCGTGGCGGGCGAACCACGCCTCGGTGCGGTCCAGGTCGGCGACCTTGACCAGCGGCAGCCGGTCCGCCCAGCGGCGCACCCGGTCGCGGCCGACCGCCGCCCCGATCCCGTACAGGGCGAGGGCGCCGAGCACCGACCCGAGGGTGGTGCAGGCCAGGGCGGCGGCCAGGCTCATCCGCCCCTGCGCGGCGGTGAAGCCGGCGAGCGGCAGGATCAGCTCGCTCGGCAGCGGCGGGAACAGGTTCTCCAGGGCGATGGCGAGGCCCGCGCCGGGGGCGCCGAGCCGGTCCATCAGGTCGGTCGCCCACTCGGCGGCCCCGGTCATCGCTGTGATCATGGGTTCCACGCTAGGAACCGGGACGCCGGGCCGACATGGTGCGCGCGGCCGTCCGCGGCGGGCGCGCGCCGCAGGCCGGCCCTGCGGAGAACCGCACCCCGCCGAGCAACGCGAAACGCCTTCGCGCAAGGCCCCGAGGCACTATTTTGCCCGTTATGGACACCCCGGAAGCCGCGCCGCCCGGCGTCGACCCGTCGACCCCGACCTTCGCCCGCGTCTACGACTACTTCCTCGGCGGCAAGGACAACTTCGCCGCCGACCGCGAGGTGGCCGACATGGTCATGCAGCTCGTCCCCGAGGCGCCGGTGGTCGCCCAGGGCAACCGGGTCGCCATCGGGCGCGCGGTGACGTGGCTCGCGGCCGAGGCCGGCATCACCCAGTTCCTGGACATCGGGTCGGGGCTGCCGACCTCCAGCAACGTCCACCAGTACGCGCGCGACGCCGCCGAGGACGCCCGCGTCGTCTACGTCGACAACGACCCGATCGTGCTCGCGCACGGCCGGGCGCTGCTCACCGAGACCGGCGTCGCCGCGTTCATCCAGGGCGACCTGTACGAGCCGGAGAAGATCTTCGACGATCCGGCGCTGAACCGGCTGATCGACCCCGCCCGGCCGCTCGGCGTGGTGCTGGCGGCGATCATCCACCACGTGCCCGACGACCGCGACCCCGCGGGCGTCGTCGCGCGGCTGGTGGAGCGCCTCGCCCCCGGCTCCTACGTGATGCTGACGCACCTGCACGACGCGGGCAACGACCCCCGGGTGGAGGAGGCCAAGCAGATCCTGCAGTCGGGGCTCGGCGGCTCCTACTTCCGCCCGGCCGCCGAGATCGAGGGCTTCCTGACGGGCGCGGGCCTCACGGTCCTGGAACCGGGAGCGGCCCACGTGACCGAGTGGCGGCCGGACGGTCCGCGCGGTCCGCTGGAGCACCCGCTGCACACCCAGATGGTGGCGGTGCTGGGGCGGAAGGACTGACGCCGGCGGCGAGGGCGGCGGCGCGCTCGCGCTCGTCGGCGTAGACCGTCAGCGCGATCGACCCGTCGCCGGTGCCGACCGCGACGCACGGGCGGCCGGCGCGCTCGGCGAGGTAGACGACGCGGCGCTCGGCCACCTCGAACAGGCGGGCGCCGCGGCAGGCGGCCACGAACTCCTCGTAGGGCAGGGTCTCCTCGCGCAGCGGCATGCCCACCATTGCGCCATCCCCGTGTGGCGGGGCCGTTGCGCGCGTGTGAAGGATCGCCCAACGCGCCGGGTCCGGCGCCGCTACGCGTCGCTCTGGCGGCGGGCGGGACGGCGGCCCTGCGGGAGCCGGTCCACGAACCGGCCGAGGCGCTCGGCGGTGCCCTGCAAGGGGCTGACGGTCGCGTTCAGCGTCTCGATCGCGCCGCGCATCTGCACGACGCTGTCGGCGAGGGGGCGCAGGCCGTCCACCGTCTCCTGGAGCGGGCCGACGGTCTGCCCGAGCTCCTCCAGGACCGGGACGACGCGGCTCAGCTCGCGCAGGTCGCCGAGCGCTTCGGCGAGCTCCTCCAGGCTGTGCGCGACGGCGGCGAGGCGCTCCAGGTCGGCGGCCACGCGCGGCAGCGCCTCGGCGGCGCCCGCGAGGCGCTCCAGGGACGCCGCGAGGCGCGGGAGCGCGACGATCGCGTCGCCCACCGTGGCGGCCGCGCGGACGGTGCCGCCGATCGTGGCGCGCAGGCCGCCGCCGAGCAGGGCGAGCGGCGAGGCGGGCGCCGTGCCGGCCATGGTCACCTCCCGGAACGGAACGTGTCCCGATTGTGGCGGCTCGAGGGTGATCCGGTCCAGGCCGGCCCGGTTTTCGGTCCCCGGGCACCGCCGTTCCCGCAGGGCGGACGCCCTGTGATCGACTTTTCCGTTAAGAGCCTTTCTTGTAGCGTTCGCAGCGCTTTGTGAAGCACATTCATGATCCGCCCGTCCCGCCACCAGATCATGAGAGGACCCGCGATGGCCCCGGCGACGAGCGTGGCCGCGATCGCGCTGCTCGGCCTCCTGCTCCCCCTGCTGGCCGCCGCCCGGCGCCGCCCGCCCGGCCCCGCGCCGGCCGCCGCCACCGCCGCGGCCGCGCCCGCCCACCCCGAGTCCCTGAGCGCCGTCCTCGCCCCGGGCGAGGAGGAGTACCTCGCCTGGCTGGCCGACCATCACTGGCCCGCCGACGAGTACCTGGACCTCGAACGGGACTGGCTGCTGGAGGAGGGCGGCCCGCACCCGCGCGACACCCCGCTCTGCCCTCGCTGCCGCTTGCGCCGCGAGGACGTGTGGCCCTGCCCGCGCTGCGGGCGGCTGCTGCACTCCTCCTGCGGGCACGGGATGCGGCGCAGCCCGCTGGAGCGGCCCTACCGGACCCACGGGGCGGGTCCGGAGGCGGTGGTGGGCGAGTGGCGCTGCACGGGCTGCACCGAGCTGGTCCGCCTGGACGTCGACCCGGACGGGGACGGGCCCCCCGGCTGATCGTTTCCGCAGGTCAGCAAGGTAAAGAATTCCCCATCGGCTTGCCGTTTCCGGACATCGCGGTGCACCCTTTCCTATGTCCTAAATCACGGGACACCTGGAGGTCACCGTGCTCACCGCCCCGCAGGCCCCGTCCTGCACCCACGTCCCGCCCTGCCCCGCCGCCGACGGCGGCGACCGCGAGGCCGCCCGCAGCGTCGCGGCCCACCCCGAGCAGGGCTGGAGCCTGCTCTGCAACGGCGTCGTGCTGTTCGAGGACACCGGCGAGATCCTGCCCGACGGCCGCGCCGTGCCGCCGCACCGCCCGGCCGCCTGAGTTCCGGCGCCCGGCCCGCCCGCCTCGGTACCGCCCGCCTCAGTCCGCCACGTTGTAGCGGACCAGGTAGCGCGCGAAGGCCGCGAGGTCGGCGTCCGACCAGTCGTCCAGCCGGGCCCGGAAGGCGGCCCGCTGGCGCTCCCCGGCCGTGCGCAGCGTCGCCAGCCCGGCCTCGGTCGGCCGCAGGATCTTGTTGCGCTGGCTGGCCGGGTCGGGCAGGCGCTCGACCAATCCCATCCGCTCCAGGTCCCCGACCTGGCGGCTGACCGTCGACTTGTCCAGCAGGAAGTAGGCCGCGAGGTCGGTCGCGCGGCACCCGCCCTCCTCGGCCAGGTGCCCGAGCAGGCTGTAGGAGACCAGCGAGAGGCCCGGGTGCAGGCGCTCGGCGAGGGCCCGCGCCCGCCGCGAGAACGCGGTGAGCTCCCACCTGATCGTCTCGACGTCCTCGTCGCGCATGCCCGCCCCTCTCCCGAAAGGTTGTATAGTACAACTTCGTCAGACAGTTGCACTTTACAACAATGGAGGGCCGATGTCCGCCGCCGCGCCGCAGCACCGCAGCGTCCCGCCCGGCGCCCTGCGCCACCTGCTCGCCCACCTGGCCATGCCGCTGCTCATGTGCCTCGGCATGGGCCTGGCCTACCTCGGGGCCTTCCACGCCCCCGCCCCGCACGGCCTCAAGGTCGCCGTCGTCGGCACCGGCCCCGAGACGCGGGTGCTCGCCCAGACGCTGAAGGACCGCGCCGGCGACGCCCTCGACGTGCGGACGCTGGCGTCCCGCGACGCCGCCCGCGACGCCCTGGCGCACCAGCGCGTCTACGGCGCCTACCTGCCGGGCGCGGCGCCGGAGCTGATGGTCGCCAAGGCCGGCTCGGACACCACCGCGACCGCCGTCGAGCGGGTGTTCACCGAGGCGGCGTCCGCGCAGCACGCCCCGCTGAAGGTCACCGACGTGGCGCCGCTGTCGAAGGGCGACCCGACCGGGCAGGGCATCTTCTTCCTGCTGGTCGCGCTCAGCATCGGCTCCTACGCCTCGGTCGCGGTCCTCGGGGGGCTCGGCGCCGTCCTGCCGATGTGGCTGCGCGCGCTGCTCGGCCTCGGCACCGGCCTCGTCGTCAGCCTGCTCGGCGCCGCCTTCGCCGGCCCGGTGTTCCACCTGGTCGACCGCGGCCTGGCGGGCGTGTGGGCCATGTCCTGGCTCTACAGCACCGGCATCCTGTGGATCGGCATCGGGCTGCACACCTTCCTCAAGCGCTTCACCACGCTCGCCATGATGGTGCTGTTCGTGATGCTGAACTTCACCAGCTCGGGCGGCATCTTCAAGCCCGAGCTGCAGCCGGGCTTCTTCGCGGCGCTGCACTCCTTCTGGAACGGCGCGGGGTTCGTCGAGGGCGCGCGCGGCCTGGTCTACTTCGGCTCGGACGGCCTCGGCCGCAACGTGGCGGTGCTCGCGCTCTGGGCGGTCGCCGGCGCGGCGGCGCTCGTCCTGGCCTGGACGGCCGAGCGCTCGCGCACCGTCGTCGAGCCCGCCGCCCCCGAGACTGGGGGCGGGGCGGCGGCCGAGGCCGAGCAGGAGATCGAGGAGACCGTCCCCGCCTAGCCCTCCTCCCTGATCACGTGCCGGTCGAAGCCGCGCGCCGCGAGCTCCAGGTGCGCGTCCCAGACCTCGTCCGGCACGGGGTCGGGGACCTGGAAGCCGCGGTCGGCGTAGACGCGCATGCGCTGCAGGTCGCCGACCATGAGCTCGATCGCGGCGCGCGGGTCGGCCGAGCCGTCCAGGTACTCGGCGAACCCCATGGGCGGGCCGGTCGCCTGCCACTCCGCCTCCGGCCACTGGCGGCGCGCCGTCGCGAGGCCGCGGCGCGTCATGTACGGCTTGGCGACGAGGATGCCGCCGCGGATCCGGCCGCCGAGCAGGCGGCGCGTCGCGGTGATGTTCTCCCCGGTGTTGCGCGCCGTCTCCTCCAGCACCATCGCCGACTCCGGCACGCCGAGCCCGGCGGCGACGCGCGCGAAGACGCGCGCCTCGGTCTCGGGCCAGTCCTCGGTGACCTTGCCGCGGCCGCCCGTCAGCACCAGCAGGGGCGCGAGCCCGTCCAGGAACACCCGCGCCGCCCGCTCGGCGACGCGGGTGTCGTGGCTGCCGAGCGCGACGATCGCGCCGGCCGGCCGGAGCGGCGCGTCGATCACCAGGTGTGCCCAGAGGGCGGCGGCGAGTTCACGTTCGCGGCGGCCGATCACCGCGTATGCCAAGTCCGGTAAAACTCCACGAAATCAGTCCCCCTAGCGTGCGGCATGTCGCCCTCCCCGGTGATCATCCGGTCTAGTAGCGTTCTAGCGTTTTGCTCCTTACGCAAGGGATCACCTGCGCCCGGACACGGACCGCGGAAGGACGGGTTGTGTGATCACGATCCTGGTCTTCGCTTCATTCACCGCGCTGCTCAGCGCCTGCCTGCACCGGCTGGGCCGCTCCATGCCCGCCGCGCCCGCCGGCGCCGCCGCGCCCGCCGCGGCGGCGCCGGCCGAACCTCCGCCGGAACCCGCCGGCCATCCCGAGTCGATGACCGCCGAGCTCGACCAGGAGGACGAGGAGTACCTCGCCGGCCTGGCCGCCGACCTGTGGCCGGAGGACGAGTACCTCGAAATGGAACGCACCGGGGACGGGGAGGAGGAGGCCGGTGGCAACATGGCGTTCTGACGGCCGCCGGCCGGCCCGACACGACGGACGGAGGCGCGTGCCCGACGACACCGGCCCGCTCTGCGCGCACTGCGGGATCACCATCAAGGCGGCCGAGGCGGGCCGCCCCGAGGAGCTGCGCCTCCGGCACGATCTGCGCGTCGAGCCGTGGGACCACCTGCTGGAGCCCGCGCTCGGCGTCCCGGCGCCGCTGCCGCCCGCCTGCGACTTCTGCGACGCGCCCGAGCCCGCCTGGGTGTACCCGCCGGGCGTCTCGGCCATCGGCGTCCACGCGGACCTGCCGGCCGAGGAGGAGTTCCCGCTGCTGGACGAGCTGACCCGGCACGACTGGCTCGCCTGCGACACCTGCTCGGTCATGATCGCCGACCGCAACCTGGACGGCCTGGTCGACCGCGTCCTCACCGAGCGCCCCGCCCTCGACGCCGCCGCCGCGCGGCGCGTCCGCGGCACCTTCGGCACCTTCCTGTCCATGACCCTGCGCCCGCACCCTTACCCGGACTGACCGGCTCCGGCGGCCGGAGGCCCTGGAGTGGCGGGCGAGCCGCGAGGAGGCGGCCGTCGGCTGATCCGGGCGGGCGCGATGAGAGCATGATCCTCATGCGCGTGATCCCGGAGTCGCAGCTGGCCGCCGTCCTGTCGGGGCTGCCCGGCCGCCCGCGGGTGGTGGCGGGCGGCAACTTCGCCACCCCCGCCCGGCTGCTGCGGATCCTGGACGGGGCGGTCACCGAGTACCGGCTGTTCATGCTGAACGCCCAAGGGGAGCTGCCCGACCGGGACGGGGTGGCCCTGGAGACGCCGTTCGTCGGGGCGGGCATGCGCGGCAAGTCGAACCTGCGCTACTTCCCGTGCCGCCTGTCGCTGGTGCCGCTGCTGCTGAAGGAGACGCTGCCGCCGGACGTCGTCGTCGTGCAGACCTCGATGCCCGCGCAGGGCACCGTGTCGCTCGGCGTCGAGGTGAACATCCTGCCCGCCGCGATCGAGGCGGCCCGCGCCCGCGGCGGCCTGGTGATCGCCCAGCTCAACCCGCGGATGCCCTACACCCACGGCGACGCCGTCCTCGCGCTGGAGGACGTCGACTACGCGATCGAGTCCGACGACCCGCTGCCCGAGCCCGCGCGCCGTCCCGCGAGCGCGGTGTCGCGGGAGATCGGCGAGCGGGTCGCGCGCCTCGTCCCCGAGCGCGCGACGCTGCAGATGGGCATCGGCGCGGTCCCCGACGCCGTCCTCGCCGCGCTGCTGGACCGGCGCGGCCTCGCGATCTGGTCGGAGATGTTCAGCGACGGCGTCCTCGCCCTGGACAAGGCGGGGGCGCTCGACCCCGCCGTCCCCGTCACCGCGTCGTTCGCGTTCGGCGGCGCGGAGCTGTACGCGTGGATGGACCGCAACGAGCGCGTCCGGATGCTGCGCACCGAGAAGACCAACGACCCGGGCCTGATCGCCCGCCGCCCCCGCCTGGTGTCGATCAACTCCGCGCTCCAGGTCGACCTGTTCGCGCAAGCCAACGCCGGCCGGGTGCGCGGGGCGATCTACTCGGGGTTCGGCGGCCAGACCGACTTCGTCGTCGGCGCCCTGCACTCCCCCGGCGGCCACGCCATCATCGCGCTGCCGTCCTGGCACCCGCGCGCCGACGTGTCCACGGTGATCCCGCGCCTCGCCGGCCCGGTGACGTCGTTCCAGCACAGCTACATCGTCACCGAGCAGGGCGCCGCCGAGATCTGGGGCCATGACGCCTCCGGCCAGGCCCAGCAGATCATCGACCGCGCCGCCCACCCGAGCGCCCGCGACGGCCTGCGCGACGAGGGCCGCCGCCTCGGCTTCCGCCTGGACTGACCGGCCGTCAGCCCCGCCGGGCGGCGGCGATCCGCTCCCGGTACCAGTGCGCGCTGTCCTTCCACGTCCGCGTGCCGGTCGGGTAGTCGACGTGCAGGAGGCCGAAGCGCTTGGAGTAGCCGTAGGACCACTCGAAGTTGTCCATCAGCGACCAGGCGAAGTAGCCCCGGACGTCCGCGCCCGCCGCGAGCGCCGCGCCCACCGCCTCGATGTGGTCGCGCAGGTAGGCGACGCGGTCGGCGTCGTGGACGGCCCCGCCGGCGTCCACCCGGTCGGGGTAGGCGGCGCCGTTCTCGGTGACCATGAGCGGGACGCCCGGGTAGTCGCGGTGCAGGCGGACGAGCACCTCGGTGAGGCCGGTGGCGTCCACCGGCCAGCCCATGGCGGTGTAGGGGCCGGGCTGCGGCGGGAAGTCCACGTCCTCGCAGCCGGGGAACGGCGACGCGGCGCTGCCGGCGTGCCCGTGGGCGGACGCGCGCGGGCCCGTCCCGTCCCAGAGCTTCACGAGCGTCGGGCTGTAGTAGTTGACGCCGAGCACGTCGAGGGGCGCCGCGATCGCCGCCTCGTCGCCGTCCCGCACGAACCCCCAGCCGGTGATCGCGGCGGTGTCGGCCCGCACGTCCTCGGGGTAGCCGCGGCCGAGCACCGGATCGAGGAAGATCCGGTTGGCGACGCCGTCGACCTTCCGCACGGCCTCGGCGTCGCCGCGCGTGTGGTGCATGTTGAGCGTGATCGAGCAGCGCGCGCCGGGCGCCTCGGCGCGCAGCGCCCGCACCCCGAGCCCGTGCGCGAGGTTCAGGTGGTGGGCCGCCGCGAGCGCGTCCGCCGGATCGGTGCGGCCCGGCGCGTGCACGCCCGACCCGTACCCGAGGAACGCGCTGCACCAGGGCTCGTTCAGCGTCGTCCAGGTGTGCACCCGATCGCCCAGCACCCGCCCCGCATAAGCCGCGTACTCGGCGAACCGCTCGGCCGTCTCCCGGACGGGCCACCCGCCCGCGTCCTCGATCTCCTGCGGCAGATCCCAGTGGTAGAGCGTCGCGACGGGCGCGATGCCGCGCTCCAGCAGCGCATCGACCAGCCGCGAGTAGAAGTCCAGCCCGCGCGGGTTAGGCCGCCCGCCCGGCAGCAACCGCGACCACGACAGCGAGAACCGGTAGGCCCCGAGCCCGAGCTCCGCCATCGTCGCGACGTCCTCGCGCCACCGGTGGTAGTGGTCGGCCGCGACGTCCCCGGTGTCCCCGTCCAGCACCCGCCCCGGCGTATGGCTGTAGGTGTCCCAGATCGACGGCGTCCGCCCGTCCTCGGCAGCAGCCCCCTCGATCTGGTACGCCGCCGTGGCGGCCCCCCAAACGAACCCCTCCGGGAACGTTCCCATTCCTGTCCTCCCAGCGTGGCGGCCATGGACGAGCGGTCGCCGCCCCGGTGCAGCAGGAGGCTAGGACGCTCGCGAGAGCAGCACAACCCCGCGATCGATGTGGAGGCCGTTGTCGAGCCGCTGACCGGCGGGATCGTCGTGGGAGCGCTCCCAACGCATCCTGCGGCCGGCAGGGTCGCCGCCACGGTGGATAACGAATCGCTATCGCCGCGCAACCCACAGCGATGCCGGGGCGTCTGACTTGCGCATAGAATCGATCAAGGTCTCCGCCCCCGGGTTTCCGAAAGGCGTCGGATGCAAGCCAGCGAGGTCACGTTCTTCAAGCTCATCGAGGGCGAGAAGCAGTTCCAGGTGCCGCTCTACCAGCGCACGTACAGCTGGGGGCAGAAGGAGTGCGCCCGCCTCTGGGAGGACGTGACGGAGCAGGCCGACATCCTGGCCTCGGGCGAGACGCGCACGCCGCACTTCATCGGCTCGGTCGTCCTCGCCCCCGGAACGGTGTCGGCGGCCGACATGCAGCGCTGGCTGGTGGTGGACGGCCAGCAGCGGATGACCACCCTGATGCTGGCCTGCTGCGCGCTGCGCGACCGGTTGCGCGGGATCGCCCCACGCGAGGCCGAGCGCATCCACAAGCAGTACCTGGTCAACGAGTACAAGGAGGGCCCGGAGCACTACCGCCTGCTGCCCACGCAGGTGGACCGTTCCTCCTTCACCGCGGTCGTCGACGGCGACGCCAGGGCCGGCGGCGACGACACCATCGGGACCGCCTACCGCTACTTCAAGAACGCGCTGCTCGACACCGACCCCAAGGGCGACGTCGAGGTCCTCAAGCGCGTCGAGGCGGTGCTGCGCGGCCGGCTGTCGGTCGTCGGGATCACCGCCGACGCGACCGACAACGTGTACCGGATCTTCGAGTCGCTGAACAACACCGGCGTCTCCCTCAGCCAGACCGATTTGCTGCGCAACTACGTCTTCATGCTGCTGCCGACGCGCGGCGAGCGGGTCTACGAGAAGATCTGGCTGCCGATGCAGGACGAGCTCGGCCCGGCCAACCTGGAGCTGCTCGCCTGGCTGGACCTGGTGATCCGCGGTGACCACCGCGCCAAGCAGAGCGAGGTCTACCGGGCCCAGCAGCAGCGGCTGGACGAGGTGGTCGGCCAGGGCGAGGAGGCTCTGGAGACCGAGATCGCCGAGCTGCGCCGCCGCGGCTCGCTCCTGATGCGCATCCTCGACCCCGCCCGCGAGCCCGACCCCGCCCTGCGGGCGGTGCTGGAACGCCTCAAGGAGTGGGGCGGGCAGACCGCCTACCCGCTCGCGCTGCACCTGTTCGACCTGCTCGACCACGGCCGCGCCGACGCCGGGCAGGTCACCCGTGCCCTGACCTACGTGGAGAGCTTCCTGGTCCGGCGGATGATCTGCCAGATCCCCACCAACAACCTCAACCGCATCCTCAACAGCGCGCCGCGCGAGCTGGAGGAGGACCGCCCCGCCGACGAGGCCGTCCGCCGCTACCTGTCGGCGCCGCGCCGCTACTGGGCCACCGACGAGCAGCTGCGCGCCGCGATCGCGACCAAGCCCTTCTACTGGTCGGGCCGGGCGGCGCAGCGGGTGTTCGTCCTCAAGCGGCTCGAACGCGGCATGGGCGCGAGCGAGCCGGTCGACTTCGGCACCGGCAAGTTCACCATCGAGCACGTCATGCCCCAGACGCCGACGCAGGAGTGGCTGGACCTGCTGGCCCCCGAGGTGACCGACGAGGGCGGTCCGGCCGAGCTGCACCGCGCGGTGCTGCACGTCCTCGGCAACCTGACGCTCACCGCCGACAACTCCACGCTGTCCAACCGCCCCTTCGAGCGCAAGCAGGAGATCTTCGACGCGAGCGCGCTGCGCCTGAACCGGGAGATCGCCGACGCCCCCACGTGGGGCAAGGCCGAGATCCAGGCGCGCGGGCGGGCCCTCGCCGACCGGTGCGTCGAGCTCTGGCCGGCGCCGCTGCCCGGCGGCGCGGACCTGGCCGACGACCGCCAGGAGTGGAAGACGCTGCGCCGCCTGCTCGCCGAGCTGCCCGCCGGGCGCTGGACGACGTACGGGGACCTGGCCGCGGTGATCGGCTCGCACGCGGCCGCCATCGGCACCCACCTGGCCGGCCGCCCCGAGCTGGAGAACGCGCACCGGGTGCTGACCTCCGAGGGGCAGATCTCCTCGTCGTTCCGCTGGCCCGACGGGCGCATCGCCTCGGCGCGCGAGGTGCTGGAGGAGGAGGGCGTCGCGTTCTCGGCGGCGGGCCGGGCCGCTCCCGAGCAGCGGCTGTCCGCCGCCGGCCTCGCCGCCCTCATCGGCCTCGGCACCGGCCAGGACGGCTCCGGCGACGGCGAGGACGGCCCGGACGGCGAGTTCGAGCGGCTCCTCCAGCGCTTCGCCGACCAGCTCGAACCGCACGGCGAGCTGATCGGCGAGACCGTCGAACGCGTCCTGGAGCACTGGACGGCGCGCGGCGGCTCCGTCGACTTCGGCACCGCCAAGTCCGAGACGAGCTGCTTCCTCTGGCTGGACCGCCCCGACAAGCCGGGCTGGATCTGGCCGGTCGTGTTCTACCCGCGCAGCGCCGTCGTCGAGGTGGTCTTCCAGCACCTCAGCGTCCGGCCGCCGTTCGACGAGGCGGCGCTCCGCGAGGAACTGCGGCAGCGCCTCAACCGCATCGACGGCGTCGACATCCCCGAGGCGAAGCTGGTGCTGCGGCCGAGATTCCCGGTCGCCGCCCTCGCCGGGGGCGGGGAGGCCGAGCTGCTGCGCACCCTCGACTGGTTCATGGAGCGCGTGGGCACCGCCGTACCTCCGGAGGGCGGCGACGGGGCGGTGCCGGAGGACGGGGCCGTTCCGGCCGCGGACGCCGCACGGCCGGAGCCGGACGGCGCCGTGTTCGACGAGGCGCTCGCCGCCGAGTTCCACAACGCCATGTTCCTGCTCTACAGCCGCGTCAAGGCCGAGACGGGGCACAACGCCGTGGCGCTGCTGAAGATGTCCAGCGGCCCGGCGAGCGTCGCGGAGGCCCGGCGGGCGCTGGCCGCGCCGCGCGTCTCCGCGGACTTCGCGGTGCTGCGGGAGCGGGGCCGGCTGGACCTCACGGTGGAGGCCCACGTCCTGGAGCCGCGGTTCGCGCCGCTGTTCACCGAGGCGGAGATCTGGACCGCCCGGCAGCGGCTCGCCGACGAGGGCGCCGCCTACTGAGCGGCGCACCGGGCGGAGCGGCCCGGCCCCGCCGGTGAACGCTCCTAGAATGGAATCCACTCGACGGCCGGACGCAGGGAAAGGGTCCGCTGTGGCGCAATTGGCGATCGCCAGCTCCTTCATGCCGCAATACGCCAGGCTCGACCCCCGCGTCCGCCGGGGCGTGGAGGAGGCGTTCGCCAAGTTCGCGCAGGCGACCCACGCCGGGCTGCACCTGGAGAAGATCGCCGGAGCCAGGGATCCGAACGTGCGCACGATCCGGATCGACCTGGACCGGCGCGGCGTCGTCCTGGCCCCCGAGCGCGGTGACGTGTACTGCCTGCTCGCGGTGCTCTCCCACGACGCGGCGATCGACTACGCCCGCAGCCGCCGGTTCACCGTCAACCAGGCGATCGGCGTGCTGGAGGTCCGCGACCAAGAGGCGCTGGAGACGCTGGAGCCGGCGCTCCGCGAGATGTCGCGGGACGTCGAGCAGCGGCTGTTCGCGCACGTCCCCGACAAGCACCTGCGGCAGCTCGGCGTCGACGCCGAGATCGTGCCGCTGGTCCGGCTACTGACCAGCGACGAGCACTTGCAGGCGCTGGAGTCGCTGCTGCCCGAACCCCAGTACATCGCGCTGCTCGCCCTCGCGCAGGGCCTGCCGGTCGAGCAGGCGTGGAACGAGGTCGCGGCCTGCCAGGACGAGCGGGCGGCGCCCGCCGAGATCGATCCGGGCGACCTGGTCGCCGCGATGCGGCGGTCCCCCGACAAGGTCGTGTTCGTCGACGGTCCCGAGGAGCTGCGCGACGTCCTCGCCCACCCCTTCGCCACCTGGCGGGTGTTCCTGCACCCGGTGCAGCGCCGGATGGCGCTCCGCCCGTCCTATTCGGGCCCGGCGCAGGTGACCGGCGGCGCGGGCACCGGCAAGACGGTGACGGCGCTGCACCGCGCCCGGCACCTCGCGGCCTCCCGCCCCGGTTCCCGGGTGCTGTTCACGACGTTCACCAAGAGCCTGGCCAGGGCTCTGCAGCAGCAGATCGACCTGCTGGTGGACGATCCGGACGTGCGCGGGCGGATCGACGTGCGGACGGTGGACAGCCTCGCCTACGCCGTCGTCGGACGGCACCGCAAGCCGGAGATCGTCTCGCCGGACGTGCTGACCGTGCTGTGGGACGACGCCGCCGCGGGGACGCCGTTCTCGCCGGCGTTCCTGCGCCGCGAGTGGGAGCAGATCGTGCTCGCCCAGCACCTGGCCGGCGAGGCCGAGTACCTCGCCTGCACCCGCCAGGGCCGGGGCGTGCCGCTGAACACCGCGCAGCGGTCGGTGGTGTGGAAGGCGGTCGCGGCGGTGGAGGCGAGCCTGCGCGAGCGGGGCGAGCGCACCTTCCACCAGCTGGCCAACGAGGCCGCGGACCTGCTCGCCGGCCCCGAATACGACCATGTGGTCGTGGACGAGGCGCAGGACCTGCACACCGCGCAGTGGCGGCTGCTGCGGCGCATCGTCCCCGACGGCCCCGACGACCTGTTCATCGTCGGCGACCCGCACCAGCGGATCTACGACAGCCACGTGTCGCTGACCAGCCTCGGCATCGGGGTGCGGGGCCGCAGCCGCAAACTGAAGATCAACTATCGGACCACGCAGGAGATCCTGAACTGGGCGGTGCCGATCCTCGGCCGCGACCCCGCGCAGGGCATGGACGACTCGGCCGACACCCTCGACGGCTACCGCTCCCCCATGCACGGCCGCCGCCCGGCGGTGCGGGCCTGCGCCGACGAACGGGCGGAGCTGGACGAGCTCGTGGAGCAGGTACGGCGGTGGGTGGACGCCGGCGTGGAGCCGGGGGCGATCGGCGTCGCCGCCCGCTACACCTGGCTGGCCCGCAAGGCGGTCAAGGCGCTCCGCGACGCCGGCGTCCCGGCCGGATCGGTCGGCGCCGCGGCGGGCGTGCAGGTCGGGTCGATGCACACGATGAAGGGCATGGAGTTCCGCTGCGTCGCGGTGATCGGCGCCATGGACGGGACGGTGCCGCTGCGTGACGTCCTCACGCCCGAGGACGAGGACGCCCGCGCGTACCTGCAGGACCTTCAGCGCGAGCGGTGCCTGCTGTTCGTCGCCTGCACGCGGGCGCGCGACCACCTGTACGTCTCCTACCACGGAGCGCCGAGCACACTGCTGCCCGCCGTCTAGAGCAGCGGGCGGAGCTCCTGGACGGCCGGGTGGTCGTCGCCGTGCAGGGCGGCGAGGCCGGCGGCGGCCTCGGCGAGCGCCGCCCGTCCCGCGGCGGTGCGGCCGGTGGCCATCCGCAACCTGCCGATCTTGCCGAGCAGGCGGAGCCGGTCGGCGGCGCGGTCCCGCTCGGCGTAGTGCCGGGCGAGCGGCTCCAGCCGGCGCAGGGCGCGGTCGGGCTCGCCCAGCAGGGCGAGGCAGTCGGCCTCCCACTCGCGGTAGCGGAGGACGAGCTCGTCGTCGGGGCCGTGCCATTCGGCGAGCGTGGCGACGGCGGTGCGCAGGGCCGGTGCGGCGCGCCGGTGGTCGCCGCCGAGGTACAGCGCCTCGGCGAGCGCGGCACGCAGCTCGACGACCTCCTCGTCGAGCTCGCCGAGCGCGAGCGCGGCGGGTCCGGCCAGCCTGGACAGCAGGTCGGCGGCCTGCCCGTAGCGGCCCGCCTCCATCAGCGCGCCGGCCTCGGTCCGGCCCCGCCGGATCTCCGGTGCGGTGGGCAGCGCCACCGGCGCCGCGGGCGGGGCGTCCGGTCGTGCGTGCGCGGCCGCCGGAGCCGGCTCCGCCGCGGGCGGGCCGTCCAGGCGGATGGCGCCGACCAGGGCCCCGTACAGGCTGGACGGCGCGGGCGCCTGCGTGACCACGTCGTAGAGCGGGTGCAGGCCCGTGATGAACGGCGCCAGCCGCTCCTGTACCGCGGCGGCCCCGGCGGGCCGGTCGGCGGGGGCCTTGGCCAGCAGCCGCAGGACCAGGTCGTCGAGGCCGGGCGGTACTTCGGGGTTGCGGTGCGACGGCGGCTCGGGGTCCTGCTCCTCGTGCGCGCGGTAGACGCTGTAGGTGTTGTCGCCGCCGAAGACCGGCTCGCCGGTGAGCATGGTGTACAGCACGCAGCCGAGGGAGTACATGTCGCTCTGCGGGCTGGGGTTGCCGTAGAGCTGCTCGGGGGCGGTGTAGCCGGGCGTGCCGGGGCCGGCGACGCCGGTGGCGGTGAGCCGCACGTCGGTGGGCAGCAGGCCGACGGCGAGGCCGAAGTCCAGCACCTTCACCGATCCGTCCGGCGCGAGGATCAGGTTGGCGGGCTTCAGGTCGCGGTGCACGAGGGAGCGCTCGTGGGCGACGGCGAGGACGGCGCACACCTGCGCCGCGATGAGCGCGGCCCATCCGACCGGCAGCGGCCCCTGGTCGAGGAGCAGCTCGACGGTGGTGCCGTCGACGTACTGCATGACCAGGTAGAAGCAGGTCCCCAGCCGCTCGTCGTCGTGCTCGCCGCGGTCGTGCACGGCGGGCACGCCCGGATGCTCCAGCCGGGCGGTGTTGCGCGCCTCCTGCTCGAAGCGCCTGATGAGCTCCTCGTCGGACCGGCCACCGGGGAAGGAGACGAACTTGACGGCCACGCGGCGGTCGAGGAACTGGTCGTAGGCCCGCCAGACCTGCCCCATCCCGCCCCGGCCTACCGGCTCGTCCAGCTCGTAGCGTCCGGCGAGCAGCAGTCCCGCGCGCATCCGTGTCCCCTTCCGCCCCGCACCGCCCCGCACCCGTCCGGCGACGGTACACCGCCCGGTGCGCCGGGCGTCCGGCGGCGCGTCGGCGGTTCGCCTCCGCAGCGCCACTACCCGTGAGTAAACTGAGTCAACAGGCAGGATCGGACACGGGCATGCACGCGGTCGCGCGGCGTGACCCCGCAGAGGTCGGAGGCTCGCATGGACGGTGGCGCCGTGCCCGTCACGCTCGCCGAGATCGCCCGTATCGCCGGTGTCGGCCGGGCGGCGGTGAGCAACTGGCGCCGCCGTTTCGACGACTTCCCCTCCCCCACCGGGGGCACCGACACCAGTCCCCAGTTCTCCCTCGCCGACGCCGAGGAGTGGCTGGTCCGGCACGGCAAGTTCCAGGCGTCGGCGGCCGGTGAGCGCGGAAGGCTGTGGCCGAGGTTCGAGGCGCTCGGCGACCGGGACGCGATGGGCCGGGTGATCGCCGCCGTCGGCGCGCGGGCCGCGGGCCGGCCGGCGCCGGAGCTGGCGCCGGGCGAGCGCGCCCTGCTCGGCGAGGCCGAGGCGCTCGGCGCGCGCGAGGGGTCGCCCGAGCTGTTCGCCTTCCTGCTGGAGCGCTGGCTCGCCGCGCACGTCCGGCAGGTGGCCACCACGCCCGCGCCGCTGGCCGATCTCATGGCCGCGCTCGTGGGGCCCGGGCCGGTGCGGAGCGTGCTGGACCCGGCCTGCGGCAGCGGCACGCTGCTCCTGGCCGCGGGCCGCCGGTGGCCGGCGGCGCGGCTCGCCGGCCGGGAGATCGACCCGGTGCCGGCGGAGCTGGCCGCGGCGCGGCTGGCGCTGGCGGGGTACGCGGCGGACGTGCGGGCGGGCGACTCGCTCCGGTCCGGCGTCACCGTGCAGGCCGACGCGGTGCTGTGCAGCCTGCCCGCCAACGAGCGCGACTGGGGGTACGCCGAGCTGGTGACCGACCCGCGCTGGACGTTCGGGCTGCCGCCGCGCACCGAGTCCGAGCTGGCCTGGGTGCAGCACGCGCACGCCTCGCTCGCGCCGGGCGGCACCGCCGTCCTCGTCCTGCCGCCGGCGGCCGCGTCGCGACGGGCCGGCCGCCGCATCCGGGCCGGTCTGCTGCGCGCCGGCGCGCTGCGCGCGGTCATCGCGCTGCCACCGGGCGCGGCGCCGCCGCACGGTGTGGGCCTGCACCTGTGGGTGCTCGGCAAGGACGGGCCGGCCGAGCACGTCCGGCTGGTCGACGCCGCCGGCTGCCGGACGAGCGCGTCGGGCGGCAGGTCGGCGGTCGACTGGGACGGGCTGCGCGAGCAGGCGCTGGCGGGCGGCGTCGAGGTCCCCGTCATCGACCTGCTGGACGAGCATGTGGATCTGTCGCCGGCCCGCTGCGCGCCGACGGTCGACTTCACCGGGATGGCCGCCCAGTGGCAGCGCGTGGACGCGCTGCTGGCCGAGGCGGCGCGGGTCCGCCGCCGGCTCGCCGACCTCGATCTGACGGGCCGCGCCGCGGCCTCGGTGCCGCTCGCCGACCTGGAGCGCGCCGGCCTGGTGGGCCTGGAGCCGGGCCGGACGCCGGGCGGGACGGGGGGCGCGCCGGCGGGCGGCGACGCGCTGCGGGTGCTGGCGGCCGCCGGCCGGGGCGAAGACGGTCCGGCCGCCACCGCTCCGCGCGGGGAGGGAACGATCGCCGCCGCCGGCGATGTCGTCGTCGCCACCGCGATGCGTGCGTTCGACGTCTGGGTGCTGGAGGGCGAGGACGTCCTGCTCGGCCCGCAGCTCCTGGCGATCCGCTTCGATCCCGACCGGTTCGACGCCTGGTTCCTGGCCGGCTGCCTGCGCTCGCCGGCGAACATGCGGCGCGCCGGCGGGCACGCCTCGTCGTCGTCGCGGATCGACGTGCGGCGCATGCAGGTGCCGCGGCTGCCGCTGGAGCAGCAGCGCCGCTACGGCGAGGCGTTCCGCGATCTGCGGGAGTTCGAGGCGGCGCTGCGCGGGCTGCGGTCGACGGGGCGCTCCCTGCGGGACTCCCTGAGCGACGTCCTGGCCGAGGGGCTCCTGCGCGTCCGCTGACCCCTCAGGCCCGGGGGCCGTGGTCGCGCAGGAGCACCGCGAGCGCCTGGAGGCGCTCGGCGAGCGGCTCGCCGCGACCGGGGCGGCGGGCGCCCAGGGCGCGGTCCGCCGCTTCCCGGAGGGCGTGCGCCTCCCCGGGCCTCCCGGCGGCCAGCAGGCATTCGGCCGAGCCGATCAGGGCCTCCAGGTGCAGGCTCCCGCCGGCGGACCGCAGGGCCCGCTCGACGGCGTGCCGGTAGCCGCATCCCGTGCGGGTGTGCCCGGCGGCGGCGTGGTGCCGGTCGGCGGCGGCGAGCTGGGCGCGCGCGATCTCCGGCGGCCGCAGGCCGTGGTAATCGCGGGCGGCGTCCAGGGCCGCGTCCAGCGCGATGAGGTCGCCGCCGCGGGCCAGTTCGGCCAGCTCCGCGAGGTCGGGGCCGCCGTCCGCCGGGCCGGGGCCGGCGGTCCGGCCGCCGGCGGGGGCGTCCGCGCTCCCGCCGCGGTAGAACAGCGTCGGGTCGGGGTTCAGCGCCGGGCTCGGGGCGTCGTCGCCCGCCCGCGGGAGGTAGGCGGCGAGGACGGCGCGGAGTTCGGCCAGGCCGGCGCGGTCCTCTGGCGCCTTGGCGAGGAGCCGGTGGACGACGCCGTCGATGTCGGCGGGCAGCGTCGGCCGCAGGGAGCTCGGGCGCGGCGGCGGGCTGTTCAGGTGGTGGTACTCCAGGCCGCCGGGCTCGCCCTCGTAGGGGCGGCGCCCGGTGAGCAGCAGGAAAGCGACGCAGCCGAGGGCGTAGCAGTCGGTGGCCGGTGACGTGGCCGCGCGGTCGCCGCGCAGCGCTTCGGGCGCCATGTAGCCGTGGCTGCCGGGGGTCTGGCCGTCCTCGGTGTAGCGGGTCGCCTCCGGGTCGAGCAGGTAGGCGATGCCGAGGTCGATGAGGAAGGTCCGACCGTCGCCGCGCACCACGATGTTGGAGGGCTTGACGTCGCGGTGCACGATGCCCCTGGTGTGCAGGCACAGCAGGGCCTCGGCCAGCGGCACCAGCAGGGCGGCGGCCTCGGCGAGCTTCACCGTGCCCTGCATCCTTCTCAGAGTGCGGCCCTCGACGTACTCCATGGCGAGGTAGGGCTCGCCCGCGTGCTCGCCGTGGTGGACGTAGCGCGGGATGTGGGGGTGCTCCAAGCCGCGCAGCAGCCGCACTTCGCGTTCGAACCGCCGACGCAGTGACTCTTGCTCGCGCCGTTCGGTGCCGCCGGCGGTGCTGTACGCGGGGTGCTTGAGCTTGACCACGACGAGGCCCCCCGCCACGGCGTCGTCGGCCTTCCAGGCGCTGCCCATGCCACCGCTTCCCAGGCACTCCACCAGCCGGAACCGCCCGTCGACCCTTTCGCCCTGCTTCACCGGTTCATCCCAACTCTTTGGCGTATCTGAGCTATCGTCTGCACCATCATCCCACGGATAGATCGCGGATAAGACCTGTTTGCTCAGTACACAGTGTGCTTCACTGGAGTTCCACCGAGACCCGAGGAGCGGCCGTGCCGGCTCTTTCCCTCCCGCCCGACGTCGGCGGCGATCCCACGCTCGTCCGCGTCAGCGCGTCGATGCTCGGGCAGGACGACCGCGCCTGCCCGCGCGGTTCGGTGCTGCGCGCCCGCCCGCTGCTGCGGTGGCCGCGCGGCCGTTCTCCGCGCGCGCCCTTCGAGGACTTCACCCTCCAGCCGGTGATGCGCGCCCTGGACCTGATCGAGGACGGCGTCTTCATGGACGCGGCCGGGGCGCTCGCCGATCCCCGGGTCACCGGCCGCTGCCACCCGGGACACCTGGCGTGGGCGGCGGAGGCCGTGCCCGCCTTCCTGCGCGCCCGCGAGGCCGTCGGCCTGCCCGGCCTGCTCCCGGTGCGGGACGAGTGGGTCGTCGTGAACACCAACCCCCTGGACGCGCGCGGCGCGGAGCGCTACGAGCGGACCGCCTGGGGGCGCCGGTACGCCTCACCGGACGGCACCGTCCGCGAGGTGTGGCTCCCGGCGTTCACCGCGGTGCGCGACGACCTGCCCCCCGCCAAGATCGCCGCAGTGGCCACGGTCGCCGCCCGCGGCGTCGCGTCCGAGCGGCGGTACGGCCGCTACGAACCGGTCGGCGGGCCGCGGCCGCCGGTCGAGCGGGTGCGGGTGGTGGCCTTCGGCTGCACCGAGGGCAGGGCCGAGGTGCTGGCCGACTGGGATTCGGGCGAGGTCGCCCGGCGCTTCGCCGCGGAGGTCCGTCCGGCGCTCGCCGGGCTGCTGGCCGGCGAGGCGCTCGCGCCGGGCTCCGACTGCGTGTCCTGCAAGGCCCTGCCCGGCTGCGAGGGTCCCGCGCCGCGCCCCGGGCTGCTCGCCGTCGCGGGCGCGGCGCCGTCCTCCGTGCCGCCGGCGCGCCGGCGCCGCAGCGTCTCCGCCACGGATCTGCGGGTGCACGCCCAGTGCGGCGCCCGCTTCTGGCTGACCCGCGTCCTGCACCTGAAGGACATCGCGCCCGAGAGTGAGGCGATCCGGCGGGGCCGGGCCGTCGACGAGGAGCTCAACCGCCGGCACGCCGCCGGCCGGGGCCCGTGCCGGGACGCGTTCGGCGCGGGCGGGGACGTCCCGGACGGGGACGCGCCGGACGGAGCGGTCGCCCGCATGCTGGCCCGGCACCGGGACGTCTGCCCGCTGGACGGTCTCGCCCCCGGCGAGCGGGTGCGGGTGCAGCCGCGGCTCACCGCCTACGACGCGGACTTGGACGCCGTCGTCATCGCCGACCCCGACCTGCTCTACAGCGACGCGGGCGGCTGGGTATGGCGGGAGACCAAGACCGCCGGGCGGCCCCTGTGGGAGGGCCGGTCACTGCTGGAGCAGTACCCGCAGCTGGCCCTCGCCGTGGTGCTGATGGCCGCGGGGGTGCCCGGCGGCGACCCGCGCCGCTCGCGCGTCGAGCTGGAGGTCCTGTACGAGAACGACGCCGCCTGCGAGATCATCGACCCCTTCGACGAGCGGACGCGGGACGAGGCGCGGGACGTCGTCGGCCGCCTCACCGCCGGCTGGGCGTCCGACACGGCCTTCGCCCCCGAGCCCGGCCGGCACTGCGCGGGCTGCGAGACACTGCGCTGGTGCCCGTCCGGGCAGGCCGCGCGGGCCGGTGCGGAGGCCGGCGCGTGACCCGCATCGCGCCGGCCCACGACGGCACCGCCCTTCTGCACACGCTCGCCAACGGCCTCATCGCCCTCGACCGCGCGGCCGCCCTGGAACCGCTGGAGTCGTTCTCCCTCCCCTACCCCGCCGAGGCGCAGCGCGCCCTCGACCGGACGGCGCTGCTGTACCTGCTGCACGGCGCGCGGCCGCCGCGCAGCATGGCCGACCTCGTGCGGTGGTGCTGGGAGCGGCCGCTGTCGGACCTGCTGCTCGACCTGCCGCCGGACGCCGCCGGCCCCGGCGACCGCCTGCTGGACTTCTACTCCCGCCGGCCCACTGAGCTGTGCCACGAGTGGGCGATGCGCGCCGCCGACGCCGCCGGCGAGCTGTACGACCGCCAGGTGGTCGGGACCGCGATCCGGCTGTGCCGCGAGCACGGCGAGGAGGACGCCTACACCGCGTTCCGCGCCCTGCTCGTCGACCGCCCCGTCCTGACCTCCGCCGAGTTCTTCGAGGTGGGCAACGACATCGCCCTGGAACCGGTCCGCGAGCTCATCAGGGAGATCTACCTGCCGGTCCCCGCCGGCCTGCGGCGCGAGGGCGCGCTGGTGGCGTGCGGGCGCTGCCGCACGCTGCTGGTGCCCGTCCGGGACGGCGAGTGGTGGTGCGAGCGCGACCACTGCCGCCGGATCGGGCCGCCGCCCGAGGGCCGGGTCCTGACCGGCGACGACGGCGGGGCCGTGCAGCTGGCCCGCCCGCTGCGCCAGTTCGTGACCGGGCCGGGGCGCGCGGAGACGGCGCTGGCCCGCGAGCTGACGGCACTCGGGCTGGCGGTGCGGATGTGGCCCGGCTTCGACAGCTACGACCTGCATGTCTCCTTCCCCGACGGCGCGGTGTGGGCGCTGGACGTCAAGGACTGGGCCAGCCCGCGCTTCCTGGGCCTCGCGGCGCGCCCGGTGCCGCCCGAACCGCCCTACGACGAGGCGTTCTGGGTGGTGCCTGCGCACCGCGTCGCGGACCGCCCCGACTACCTGCGGGTGTACGACGCCCACCGGCGGGCGGGCGCGGCGCCCCTGCTGACCGATGTGCGGATCCGCGAGCGCGCGGCCCGCCGGCTGCGCGCGGCGAAGGCGGAAGGGGACGGACGTGCGTGAACGGGAGAGCTGGCACCGGCGGGTGAGCGGCGCGCTGCGCAAGGCGTGCCGGGACACGCCGGACGACCTCGCGGCCCTCGCGGCGGTGGACGTCTGCCAGGTGGAGCTGGCCCTGCACCTGCTGCACCGGCTGCTGCCGAGCGAGCCCGCCGAGGGCGCCTACACCCTGCTCAGCGGTTTCCCGTTCGCGCGGGCGGCGGGCGGCGCGCGGACGGCGGCCGACGAGACGGCGCTGGCCGCCGCCCGGCACCTGCTGTGGACCAAGCGTCGACGCCGCACCTGGCACGAGGACCTGGAGTCCTACCGGGCGGTCCCCGAGCGGCTGCGCGGTTTCGCGGTGCCGCCGGGCGGGGCGCCCGTCCGGCTGGACCCCGCCGTGGCCGCCGGGCGCTTCGGCGTCTACGACGACGCGCTGGCCGCGCCGCCACCGTTCGTCACCCGCGGGCTGAAGCTCGCTCCGGCGGGCCGCAGCACGTTCCTGGACCGGCGCCGCGCCACGTCGGTGTCGATTCCGGACGAGCTGGTCTTCGACCGCCCGCAGGGCCACGACCTGGCGGTGGGCGGGCCGTCGCGCGGCGTGCCGCTCACCGTCTCCCGGGCGGAGCTGCGCGAGACGGCGGCCTGGATGGACGCGCGCGAGCGCGCGGTTCCGGGCGCCCCGCCCGGTTTCTGGGAGGACCGGCTGGCGGAGCTGCGCATCGCCCCTCGCGATGCCGCCGGCACCGGGTTCACCGACCGGGACTCCCTCACCCTGGACGGCCTGCTGCACATGGTCGGCATGGTCGGTGCGGGCAAGAGCACCCTGATGGTGCTGGTCGCGGTCTGGGCCGCGCGCCGGCCCGAGCCGCTGAGGACCACGCTGGTGGTCGGCGACGTCGCCGAGCAACTGCGGCTCACCGCGCTGCTGAAGGTGCTCGGCGTCCCGGTCGCCCCCGTCCTCGGAGCCTCGACGCGGGAGACGCACGTTCAGCGGCTGCACCGCAGGCTGGCCGCGCGCGGGCGGGAGAACCTGCTCGACCACGACGACGCCGGTTTCGACGAGCTCGGCACCGTCTGCGTCCTCGACGCGCTGCGCGGGACCGAGGCGGCGCGACCGCTGCGGTTCGCCGACGCGCCCTGCGTGTCCCTGTATCCCGAGCGGCCGCGCCCGGCCGCGGCGTCGCTGCTGCCGCCGGGCCCGGCGGTTCCCGACGAGGCGGTGCCCGCGGCGCCGTCCGGGGCCGCGCACGGCTGCCCGGTGTGGGAGCGGTGCCCGCGGCACCACACGGCGCGGTCGGCGGTGGACGCGCTGGTGTGGGTCGCCAATCCCGCCAGCCTGGTCCAGTCGGGTGTGCCCGCGCACCTGAACGACGAGCGGGTGCGGTACCTGGAGCTGGCCTGCCGCCGCAGCGACATCGTTTTCGTGGACGAGGCCGACGCCGTGCAGATGCGGTTGGACGACGTGTTCGCGCCGAAGGCGACGCTCGTGCAGCCCGGTCCGGACTCCTGGCTGGACGAACTGGCCACCCACAAGATCGAGGAGTTGTCGCAGGCGGGGCGGCTGCCGCTGGCCGACACCGAGATCGAGCGCTGGAACTCCTGCCTGAACGCGGTGAACACCGCCACCGACAAGCTGTACCGGATCCTGATCTCCGACGGCGGGCTGCGCGGCTGGATCGACCTGGACTACTTCAGCCCGTGGACGCTCCAGGAGAGGCTGCTGGCGGAGTGGTTCGCCGACGCCGACCGGCCCGACCCGCACCACGTCCCCGACGAGCGGGCGCTGTTCGAGACCTACCCCGACGTGCCCGACGTGCCCGACGGTGCGCCCGCGCCGCCGTCCGCCGCCGCGCCGCCGACCGGGCGGCGCGCCGAGCTGACCCAGGTCTTCGACGACTTCCGGGACGATCCGCTCGGCGGCGGCGAGCCGCGCCACGAGCTGACCCGCGCGCTGGTCGACCTCACCCGCGACCTGCTGCACACGCTGCTGTCGTCGGCGACGCGCAAGCGGACGCGCGCGCTGCTGCGCGACCTGGTGAAGGACACCCCGGCCGCCGACGCCGACGAGGTGTGGGCGCAGGAGGCGTGCCGCAACCTGGAGTTCACGCTGGTGCTGTCGGCGCTGAACCACCGCTTGGAGCGCCTCACCTACCTGTGGCCGCAGGTGGAGGCGGCGCTGCGGCTGGAGGTGACGGGCAACGAGCTGGCCCGGCGCCCGCCGCAGGACTACGCGCCGGTCATCCCCGAGGCGCCGATGGGCAACGTGCTGGGCTTCCAGTACCTGACCGACGACCGCGACCGCGACGAGGACGGGCGGCAGAGCGGCACGCTGCGGTTCTTCCGGTGCGCCGGCGTGGGGCGCGAGCTCCTGCTGGCGCTGCACCGGCTGGGCGCCGACCCCGGCGCCGGGCGGGCCGGGCCGCACGTCGTGCTGATGTCGGGCACGAGCTGGGCTGGCGGCTCTTCGCGCGCGCACCTGCCCGTCCCCGTCGGCGCCGTCCTCAAGCCGACCGCCGCGTCGCTGGAGGCGGTGGCCCGCACGACGTTCGCGACGCTGTTCGTCCGCGACGGCGAGGGCCGGCCCATCAGCCTGTCGGGCGCGGCGCCGAACGTCCGTCCCGGCCTGGCCCGCTCCCTGGTGCACCGCCTGGGCAGCCCGGGGCCGGGCGGCGCCGCGAGCCTGCTGGACAGGGAACTGGCCGGTGTCGGGGACGACGGGCGCAAGCGCGCCCTGCTGCTCGTCGGCAGCTACAAGGAGGCCGATCTGGCCGCCGGCGTGCTGCACGACATCGACCGCTGGCACGGGCGCGTCCGGGTGCTCGTCCCCGACGACGCGCGCGGCGACGCGGCGCGCCCGCCGATGCCTCAGGCGGGCCGGGCGGCGCCTCTGCGGCGCGGGGACCTGGCCTCGTTCGCCGCGGATGCGAGCGCCGAGGTGCTGGTGGCGCCGCTGATGGCGGTCGAGCGCGGCCACAACATCCTCAACTCCGCGCGCGAGGCCGCGTTCGGCACCGCGCTGTTCCTGGTCCGCCCGCACCCGAGGCCCGACGACCTGTCGCTGGCGGTGTTCGCCGTCAACGACTGGGCGGCGCGCTTCGTGCGGGACCGTCCCCGGCGCGACGACCGCACCGGACCGCGCACGTTCACCGACCTGGTCGCGCGCGCCGGCGGCCTGGACCGCGCCGGACTGGACTTCCGCCGCGAGGCCCGGCAGGAGTGGCGGCGGCTGCTGTCGCGCCGCTACGTGTACTCGCGGCTGCCGGCCTGGGAGAAGGACGTCTTCGCCTGGGACCAGCTCGTCACGCTCTGGCAGGTCATCGGCCGGCTCGTGCGCGGCGGCGTGCCGGCCCGCGTGGTGTTCGTCGACGCGGCCTTCGCGCCCGCGACCGCCCGCCGCGGCGACGGCGGGCCGGTCACCGACGGGCTGCTGGAGTCCCTGCACCGCGTCCTCGGCCCGTACTTCGCCGCCCCCGGCGGCCGGACGTTCGACGATCCGGCCGACCCGGCGGTCGCGCGCCTGCTGTACGAGCCGCTCTACAACGCCCTGGCCGCCCTCACCGGCGGCCCCGAACTCTAGGAGCTCCCCGTGGCCGCTTATCCGACCATCAGGACCGCCGCCTGGCTGCCGGTCTCCCCCGACGCCTCCGTGGTGCGGCGCTACGACGCGCTGCCGTTCCCGGAGGAGTGGCGGGACGCCGTCCTGGACCTGTGCAACCACGGCCGGCCGGCGGACGCCGAGCCGTGGCGGACGGCGCCGACCCGCCGCATGGACCAGGTCCTCCAGACCTTCGCCCCCGACCTGCGGGTGATGGCGCGCCCGCGCGCCAAGGAGAGCGCACCCGTGGCGTGGCTGTACGCCCCCGAGGGCACGCCAGCGCTGCCGCCGCCGGTCTTCGCGGTGCTGCGCAACGCCTGGCTGCGCGACCTGCGCCCGGGTCTGGCGGACGATCCCGGTTACCGTGCCGCCCTGCGGGAGGCCCGAGCGCGGCTGGACGCCGAACCGCCCGCCTGGGTGCCGGCCGAGCCGGAGCTGCTGGCGTGCCCCCGCTCGACCGGCGGCACGGCGGCGCCGCACCACCACCAGTTCACGCTGTCGCCCGACTGGCTGGCCCGCCGCGTCCTGGAGCTACCGCCGTTCGACTACGACGGCGGCGCGCTGCGCTTCCGCGCAGTGCCGCGCACCACCGCCGACAAGGGCGCCGAGCTGGTGTCGCAGCCGCTTCCGTACGAGTCGGGCGACCGGACCTGGTGGTTCTCGGTCTACCTGAACATCACCCTGCACACCGTGCCGTTCGACCCGCTGCCGCGCTTCCACCTGCACTGCGGCATCCGCCGGTGGGCGACGCGCGTCGGTGCGGCGTCGGGCCACCTGCACCTGCCGTTCGGCCGCAAGGCCACGGTCCTGCTGCGGCCGGACGTGCCGTGGCTGCCCGGGGCGCCGCAGGCCGAGCGGTTCGCGGTGGCGCGGCTCGCCCGGCGCCGCGATCCGCTGACCGGGCGGTGGGGTCCGGACTGGGCGGACGGCGGCCCGGCCCGCATCCTGCACGACGTCGACGCGGCGGGCCGGTTCCCGGTGGCCGCCGAGATCGCCGCCGAGCCGGAGCGGTGGCTGGTCGACGGCATGCGCGCCGCGGTGGTGCACAGCACCGCGATGGGGCGGCACGGGGTCGCGCCCGGTCTGATGTCGCACCAGCGGTCGCAGCTCGTGGATTGGGCGGAGCAGGCCCTGCCGGCGGAGCTGCGGCCGGCTCCGCCGCTCGCCCGCACCCGTCTCGGCCACAGCGGCCCGCCGGGGAAGGCGGCCAAGGCCGACCGTGCCGCGCGTGCGCGCGCGGCGGCGGCCGTGGCGGTCGCCGAACTCGGGGCCGAGGCGTTGGACGTCCGCCTGTACTGGCAGACCGAGCGGATGCGCGACGCCGCGTCGGCGGCGCTCATGGAACTGCTCGGCCTGCGCGACCCCGGTCCGGCCGCGCGTGGCAGCGACGAGCTGGTGTGGCGGACGCCGGAGGTGCGGGTGCGGCTGCGCCGGTACCCGCTGCCGGGCCCGCTCGCCGGCGACCTGGCGCTGCCCGAGGGCGGGCGGGCGGCGCGGGCCGCGCTGCAGACGGCGGTTCGCGCGCGCCGCGAGGAGGCGGCCGAGTTCCTCGGCGGGGCGGTGCCCGACATCGCGGCCGACGGCGTTCCGGCGCTGGCCGTCGTGGAGATCGGTCACCGTGACGGGTTCGCCTCCCGCGACCACGACCCCAAGTTCGCGCTGCGGCTCGGATTCGCCCGCGCGGGGCTGCTGACCCAGTTCGTCCAGGTCCCGGTGGGCACCAAGGGCGCCGACAAGGAGAAGGCCGTCGCCGAGCGCGCTCTGATGGCGTGGGACGACGGCCTGCGCCAGCTCGGCGCGCGCTCGGTCCCGGCGCGGACCGCCGGGGCGCCGGACGGCCTGCGGTACGCGGCGGTGTGGATGGTGTGCAAGAGCGCCAAGAGCCGGACCCGCCAGGCCGCCTACGCCCCCGTGGGAGTCAGGGCGACTCCGCGCGGGGACGGTGCGGGTCCCGCCGTGATCGAGGGCTGGGACGCCGGGGCGGGCCGGTGGATCCCCTACCCGCGGCTGCTGCTGAAGCTGGCCGGGCAGGCCGAGCTGCCGCCCGCCGACGACGAGGACGACACCCCGCGCCCGTCGTACTGGACGGCGATGGACGAGCAGCGCCGCGCCACCGAGTCCTGGCTGCAGAAGATGCAGCGGTCGCTGCGCGACGCGCCGACGCTTCTGCTGGCCTCGGCGCAGAACGCCCGGTCGCACTGGACGTGGCTGCAGGACGGCGTGGTGGAGCGGGACCGGGTGAAGACCGGGCACGCGCCGGCCCGCCGGCTGGACCCGGACCTGCGGCTCGTCCGCGTCCGCACCAGGGCGGGCCGGGAGACGGCCGAGTGGTGGGGGGTGAACTCCGCGGCCGGACCGAACGGGCTGGCCGCCCACCTGTGGCGGGGTGGCGGCGACCGGGTGTTCTGGAGCACCACGCCGAAGCCCGAGCAGTTCAAGTCCTCGGCGGTGCAGGGCGACAAGCTCGCCCCGCGCGCCCTGACGATGGGCGCCAACGCGGGCAGGATGACGCGGGATACCGACAAGGTCGGCTGGAACCCCGACCTGGTGGAGCTGGCGGTGCTCGGCTGCCACGAGGACGCCGGCGACGTCCCCGAGGCGCTGGCGTTCGCGGCGCACCATCTGCGGCAGCCGCCGGACTACCGGCAGGCGCTGCACCTGCCGCTGCCGCTGCACCTGGCGGTCAAGGCGCAGGAGTACGTACTGCCGCTGGAGGGCGAGGAGGACGCCGAGTAGCGGCCTGGCGGGCGGGCCGTCAGCCCGCCCGCCAGGCCCCGGTCGCGCGGACGTCGTGGCCGCGCATCTCCAGGACCTCGCCGAAGCGCCGCTGCCGGCCGCGCAGGCCGTGCACGAGCATGATCTCGCGGGCGGCGACCTCGTCGGCGATGTCCAGCAGGGCGGCCCGGTCGGCGTGCCCGGACAGCCGCATGGTCTCGACCCTGGCCCGGACGGGGACGGTGACGTCGCCGCCGTGGTCGGGGAGGGTGAAGGCGCCGCCGCCTTCGCCGGCGAGCCGCAGCAGCGCGCGTCCGGGCGACTCCTCGTCCTGGTAGCCGGAGACGAACAGGGCGCTACCGGGGTCGGGCAGGATGCGCCGCGCCCACTGGACGGCGGGGCCGCCGGTCAGCATGCCGGAGGTGGTGATGACCACGCTGCGGCGGAAGGAGTCCAGGTCGGCGGGCCGGTTGGCGGGCGCGACGCCGCCGCCGAAGATCTCCAGCGGGTGGTCGGTGCCGGCGGTCGATGCCTCGAACAGCTCGCTGAGCTCGCGCGCCATGCCGTCGATGCGGACCGGGACGCCCGGCAGGTGGCGGCGCAGGATGAGGGCGATCTCCTGGGCGCGGCCGAGCGCGAAAGCGGGGACGAGCACCCGGCCGCCGCCGTCGCAGACCTCGCGCGCGGCGCGGACGAGGTCGCCGACGCGCGCGTCGCGGCCGCGGTGCTCCTCGGTGCAGCAGGTGCTCTCCATGACCAGCAGGCCGGCGCCGCGGGCGGCGTCCGGCAGCGCGTAGCCGTCGACGCTCTCCTGGCGGAAGCCGGAGATGTCGCCGGTGATGACGGCGCGGTCGCCGCCGGCGTGCACGACGACGCCGGCCGCGCCGAGGATGTGCCCGGCGGGGAACAGCTCGACGGTCAGCTCGCCGATCCGGCGGGCCGCGCCGAAGCGCAGTTCCTCGCAGCTCCGCGCGGCGTCCTCCAGGTCGGCGTGGTCGTAGAGCGCGCCGGCTTCGGCGAGGCCCCAGCGGGTGCGGTCGCGGTCGCGGCCGCGCATCACCTTGACGCTGTCGGCCCACATCACCGGCATGAGGCGGACGGTCTCGGGGGTGGCGATGACGCGGAGCCCGGGCCGCCGGGCGACGAGGGCGGGCACGTAGCCGCAGTGGTCGAGGTGGGCGTGGGTGACGACGACGGCGTCCAGCGGCCCGGCCAGCGCCTGCTCGATGCCGGCGGGGTCGCGGGGCAGTTCGGGGTGGTCGGCGCGGAGCGCGGTCCATGCCTCGCGCAGGGCCTGGCCGGCGTCGCCGAGGACGTCGGCGTCGGCGACGAGCAGGCCGAGCGCGAGCGCGCTCAGCGGGAGGCTGTCGCGCAGCCCGCGGGCCAGGCGCCAGCGCACGATCGGCAGCGGCTGGTCCCAGAAGGACGGGTGCAGGAGCCAGGAGACCTGCCCGGCGGGGACGTCGGGGGCGCGTCCTTCCAGCAGGGCAGCGCAGTCGGCCGCGGTGCGGCCCTCGGCGTTGGACAGGGCGTGCCGGACGGGGCTGGCGAGCATCTCGTCCAGCGCGGCGCGGCGCCGGGGGTCGCCGCCGCGCACGGCTCGCAGCAGCTGTTCGGCGATCCGGTCGGTGACCTTCTTGGAGTCCCGCAGGTGCAGGTAGGACAGCAAGTGGCGCTGGATCTTCGGCGGTGCCTGCCGCAGCACCTTCCGCAGGTCGGCGGCTTCGATGAGGTCCAGGGCCGCCGCGCAGGCGGCCTCCGCGCGGTCCTCGGCGAGCTCTGCTCGGTAAGGCGCCGGACCCTCGCCACATCCGGCACAGCGGTGCGCTGCTCCCATACGGCCTCCCGTACTGGCGCGACAAGAGGGCCAACGTAACACAAGAAAGACATTCCATGAGTCAATGCCATGAACTTGTGTCAATCAGATTCACAACCGAGGGAAGCGGTCAGCGATCCGTCGCCGCCGCCTCCAGCAGGAAGATCTTGCGTCGCAGGTCGCGCACGCGCTCGTCGGTCCGGCCGTACCAGCGGGTCTCGTCGGCCAGCAGGCCGCGGAGCAGGTCCAGCGCCTCGGCGCGGTCGCCCGCCAGGGCGAGGCAGTTGGCCTCCTGGAACCGGTGGGCGAGGGCCTGCGGGTCCTCGGGCCCGTCGCGCCGGGCGGTGGTCTCGGCCAGCGCCCCGTAGGTCTCGGTCGCGGCGGCGTACTCGCCGGCCCGGAGCTGCGCGTCGGCCAAATGCGCACGCAGTTCCACCACGGCGGTGTGGTCGGCGCCGAAGGTGTCGGCGGCGGGGGGCAGGGGGTTGCCGAGCGCGCGGGCCGCCTCGTCGTAGCGCGCCTCGCGCACGAGCCGGTCGGCGTGGCGGCGGGCGCGGACGAGGTCGCCCAGGCTGACGGCCTCGGTCACGGCGGGCGGACCGTCCTGCCGCGGCACCGCGGCCGCGAGCGGCGCACCGGCCGGAGCGCCGGCGGCAGCGGCGCCGGGCGTCCGGGCGAGCACCGCCGCGTACATGCGCTGCGGTGTCGCGCCGGCGCGGATGTCGCGGGCGAGCGGCGACAGCGTCCCGAGGTGCGGGACGAGCAGCCGGTAGACCTCGGCGGCCGATCCGGGCCGGTCGCCGGGTTTCTTCTCCAGGAGCGCCCGCGCGAGGCGGTCCAGCTCGCCGGGCACGTCCTCGATCGCCGGGGGGACCCGTTCCAGCTGCGCTCTGATCACCGCCGGGATGTCGTTCGCGGCGAACGGGTTGGCGCCGCTCAGCGCCTCGTACAGGATGACGCCGAGCGCGTACAGGTCGCAGGCGGGGTCGGGTTCGCAGCCGGCGTCGAAGCGTTCGGGGGCGATGTAGGCGAGGGTGCCGGGGTACTGGCCGGTGCCGGTGAGCCGGCCGGAGTCGTCGCCCGCCACGATGGCGGCCAGCCCGAAGTCCAGGACGCGCAGCGCCCCGTCGGGCGTCACCATCATGTTCTGCGGTTTGAGGTCGCGGTGCACGAGCCCGCTCCCGTGCGCGTGGTCGAGCACCGCGCACGCCTGGGCGGTGAGCGCCGCCGCCCAGCCGACCGGCAGCCTCCCGTGCTCGTCCAGCAGGGTGGACAGGGGCGCGCCGCCGACCAGCTCCATGACCAGGTAGGGGCAGTCGGCGAACTCCCCGCCGTCCTGGCGGCCGATGTCGTAGAGGGCGGGGACGCCGGGGTGGTTCAGGCCGGCGACCGCCCGCGCCTCGCGCCGGAACCGTTTGACGGCCGTCTCGGCGTCGGGGCCAGCGGGGGGCCGCAGGAGCTTGACCGCCACCCGGCGGGCGAGGACGCGGTCGAGCGCCCCGTACACCATGCCCATGCCGCCGGGGCCGAGCTTGTAGCGGTCCAGCTCGTAGCGGTCGGCGATGATGGTCACGGCGTCGCCCCTCCGTCGGTCAGAATGCGACCGGCCCCGATTTCCTCCAGCATTCAACCACCGTTCGCCCGCCCTTCCTCCCGTAACGCGCGAACGGCCCGAAACCCCTCCGCGGGTGGATCAGAGGCGCCGCAGGACGCCTTCGGCGCGCAGCGCGTCGAAGTGCTCGGCGGCGCGCTCGGGGGCGCTGCCGCCGCGGACGAGCAGCCCGGCCTCCAGGTTGCCGCCGATTCCGGAATGGGTCAGGTTGGCGCTGCTGACCAGCAGTTCCCGCCGGTCCCCCACCGCGATCTTGGCGTGCATCTTGTCCTTGGCGGCGGCGCGCCGGTCGACGGGCCAGTGCCACAGCTCGGTGCCGGTGTCCTGGAACGCGGCGGCGGGCTCGTCTCCGGACAGGGCGCTGCCGGCGCCCTGCAGCGTCTCGACGACGGCCCGGACGGTGACGCCGCGCCCGGTCGCGGCGGCGAGGGCCTGCCGCAGCGGCGGGTAGGGCTTGGCGGAGTAGGTCATCAGCAGCAGTTCGCGGCGGGCGCGGTCCACCAGCTCGGTGAGCGCCCGGACGGTGGCGCGGACGGGCACGGCGTGGCTGGTGGGGCCGCTCCAGACCGACTCGACCCGCACGGCGGCCCCCTGGTGGGCGAGGGCGGCCGCGACGCCGAGCAGGTAGGCCGCGACGGCCTGGGGTTCGAGGTCCTCCTGGTCGGACGCCGCGAGGAGGGCGTCGACGTCGGCGGTGAAGCCGGGGACGGCGTCGCGCAGCCCGTAGGTGCGCTGGCCGGCGATGCGGGCGGCGAGGGTCCGCAGCCGGGACGGGCCGAGCCGCAGGGCCGGTCCCTCCGCGGCGGCGGCGAACCGCTCCAGCGGGGCCCTCACGGCAGTTCCGGGTAGAGGGCGAGGTCGGGGTCGCCGATCGGGACGACGAAGCGCCGGTCGAGGAACTTGTTGCCGCGCTCGCAGGTGGTCTCGGACACGAACAGGCAGGCGTGGCAGGCGGCGCCGTGCAGGACGTCCTCGTCGGGGGGGTTGGGCAGCCGGTCGGCGCACAGCGGGTCGGAGGAGCAATGCAGGGCGCCGGTGAGCGCCCGGCGGGTGAGGCGGACGAGCTCGGCGGGTTCGGCGAGCGACACGAGGCCGCCGAGGGTGCCGTCGGCGTCGGGCACGGCCGTGTAGATGAGGATGCCGGCGCGTTCGGGGTCCTCGGGGGTGGGGCTGTAGATGCGTTCCGACAGGCTGGCGGAGCTGTAGCCGCACTCCAGGGCGATGGTGCGGATGAGCAGGTGCGACAGGGTGTGCAGGGCGAGGAAGCGGAGGCCGGGCCAGCCCGCCATGTCGTCGAAGTCGGCGGAGGTGGCGATCCGGTCGGAGAAGCGGTTGGCGCGGTGGGCGGCGTAGGCGCCGCGGTGGCGCGGCAGGGCGTCGGAGGCGGAGGCGTGGACCCGTTCCTCCCAGTCCCGCAGGACGTCCTCGGGCAGCCGCAGGAAGATGCCCTCGCCGCGCACCTCGCTCGCCGGGGCCCAGGTGGGACTGGAGCGGGCGAGGCGGACGTTGGTGACCAGGTCGGGGTCCTCGGGGTCGGGGGCGTCCAGGCGGGTGAAGCCGGTGAGGGCGCGCACCTCGCGGAGCCGTTCGGCCTGGACGACGTCGGTGAACACGTCGGTGAGGGCGGCGGGGACGCCGTCCAGGTCGCGGCGGAGGACGAAGTCCTCGCTGGGGTCGGGCAGGCGGGCGGCGGAGAACACCTGCCATTCGGCGGTGTGCAGGTCCAGGGGGCTGGGGCGGGCGGAGCCGCCGTCGCCGTCGTCGTTCTCGGCGCGGTGGCGCTCGACCGCCTCGTGGATCTCCTCATCGCTCCAGCGTCTGAGGTCGACGAAGGCCGGCACGTCGTTGTCGCGGGCCCAGGCGTAGGTGTCCCTGGACAGGTTCCACAGCGCCTTCCAGTGGCGTTCGACGAGGGTGTCGAGCAGGCCGGCGTCGGTCTTGGGGACGGCGAGGGCCGACAGGGTCTGGGCGAACCACTGGTTGGAGGCGCCGACGACCAGCAGTTTGGGGGCCTGGGCGCAGCCCTTGACGTCGAACTCGCCGAGGTGGGGGTGGCGGCCCCGGCAGCGCGGCAGGTTCTGCTCGCCGCGCTTGCCCTGGGCGTCGCGGATGTTGCGGTGCTGCCCGCAGTTGACGCAGGCGATCTCGACGTTGGCGCCGAGGTTGCCGCCGCGGTCGTCCATGCGCAGCCGGGGGTGGGTGGCCTCGGGGCAGGGCCCGCCGCGGTGCACGAAGTGCGCGTAGGGGAACTCGTCGAGGTGGCCGTTGGTGCAGGCCAGCACGAAGCGGGCGGCGACGGCGAGCGGCGGCTGCCCGCGCTTGCGGCATTTGTCGTGGACGAACTTGGCCTCGTGGGGGCGGCGCGGCTGCGGGTTCTGGAAGGCGAACACGCGCGAGTCCAGGGCGCCGAGCTCGTTGCAGTAGGTGCAGCGGAACCAGTTGGGGAACGGCGCGACGGGGACGCCGACGCGGGCGGCGGGTCCCTTGGGGTCGGCGTCCAGGCCCTCCAGCCAGGGGGCGGGCAGCAGTTTCTGCACGCCGGGGCCGAGGCGCGCCTGGACGGCGGCGAGGAGGCGGGGCTCGGCGATGGGCGCGACGCCGCCGGGGACGGTGTCGGGCCGCCAGTCGTCCAGGCCCTTGACGAGGACGGAGAAGTTCGGCAGGTCGACGAGGGCGCCGACGCCGCCGGTGAACATCAGGTGGCTGGGGCGGACGCTGCCGACCCGGCGGTGGTGGAAGGCGGTGCCGGTCATGTCAGGCTCCCTTGCCGTCGAGGGCGGACTCGCCGAGCTCGTCGCCGGCGGGCTCGTCGTCGGTGTCGGCGGGCGGTCCGAACGACCAGTCGGGCTGGTGGTGGAGCGGCCGGTAGAGGGAGTCGCCGGCGGGGAGCAGCAGGTTGATCTCGTTCTCGGTCTCGCGCATGGACATGCCGACGGTGAGGTCGCCCCAGCGCCCGTTGCCGGCGGGGGCGAGCAGCCCGGTGAGGGTCTGCTGGTTCCAGGTGCCGTCGCGGTAGCCGAGGCGGGCGGTGCCGCCGTCCTTGCGGGCCTGCCACTCGTCGAAGACGACCTTGACGCGTTCCTGGAGGTAGTCGCGGCCGCGCCGGTGGGCGACGGCCTCGGCGCGGTCCAGCAACCGGGCGACGATGTCGCGCACGGGCGGCGCGGACAGGTCGACGTCGTAGGCGTCGCGGTTGCGGGAGCGGTCCTCGGCGGACTGGCGGACGGCGGCGACGAGCATGCCGGCGGCGCCGCGGTCCAGGGCGCGGCGGGCGTAGGGGGTGACCGAGAGGGCCTCGACCTGCCGGTAGAAGGTGGCGTGGTAGTGCTCGAAGTCCTCGTAGTGGGCGAGGTCGCGGGGGCGCGACCAGTTGTAGAGGGTGACGACGAGGCCGGGGCGGGCGGGGTCGCGGCCGACGCGCGAGGACGCCTGGATGTACTCGGCGGTGTTCTTGGGCTGGCCGATCATCGCCATGAGGCCGAAGCGGGAGACGTCGACGCCGACCTGGAGCATGGAGGTGGCGAGCACGACGTCGACGGGTTCGCGCTGGTCGTGGCGGCGGTGCCCGAACCGGTCGGCGATCGGGTGGAGCGGCGGGGGCCGCTCGCCGGACTTGGCGGCGCGCACGGCCTGCCGGTGGCGGGCGAGCTCGGCGGGGGCGTCGCGACGGCGTCGGGCGGTGTCGAGGTCGGGGTCGAAGGAGCGTTCCAGGCTCTTGAGGACGTCACTGATGTCGCCGGAGGAGATGCGGGAGGTGAGTTCCTGGACGATGAGCATGCCGCCGGCGGTGGCGATGCGGTCCGACAGGCCCTTGGCGCGGCCGTGGCGGCGCACGCGGGTGGTGACGTCGTCGTCGAGGTAGCGGCGCATGCCGGCGAGCTCGCGGGTGGCGTTGAAGTAGCCGACGAGGGTCATGTAGGGGTCGGCGGCGGCGCCGTGGGCGTCGAAGAGGGTCTGCCCGGCGAGCAGCAGGATCTCGGCGAGGCGGATCTCGGCGGACTTCAGGCGGACGCCGTGCGCGCACACTCCCAGGTAGCGGCGGCCGGGGTGGCGGTCGTCGACGGGTGTGCGCCGGGAGAAGAAGGTGTCGCCGGCGTCGATGACCTGGGGCGGGAAGACGGCCAGGCCGCGGCCGAAGACGCCGCGGACCTGCTGGCGGGCGCGTTTGGTCGTCGCGGTCGACGCGACGATCTTGGGTCCGGTGCGGGTGCCCTCGTGGGGCCAGGACAGCAGTTCGGCGACGGCGGCCTCGAACAGCGCGACGGAGGTGCCGAGGGCGCCGGAGATGAGGTGCAGCTCGTCCTGGATGACCAGGTCGGGGGGCCGCAGCCGGGTGACGGGGCCGGCGGTGGCGGCGGGCAGGCCGCCCTTGCGGTGGTGCCGGCCGGCGCAGGTGGTGCGCTCGTCGAGGTCGTCGTGGCGCAGGCCGTGGCGGGGGCAGCGGCTGCGGGCGCGGCCGAACAGGATGCCGGCGAAGCCCTGCCAGGGCAGCTGGGCGAGCTTGTCGACGGTGGCGATGACCAGGCTCGGCGCGTACCGGTAGATCTCCTCGTCGACGGTGAGGATGGGCAGGCCCTCGCCGGGCGCGGCGCGGCGCGAGAACGGGCAGGCGCCGGTGCCCTCGCCGCGCGGGCAGTACAGCAGGACGCGCCGCCGGTCGTCGTCGATGTGCAGGTCGCGGGCGGCGTCCAGGGGTTCGGCGCACCAGGGGCAGGCGAGGGTCTGCAGGACGTTGGCGCGGTGGCCGCGGCCGGAGTCGCGGGCCTCGACGATCTGCTCGCGGGCCTGCTCGAACCAGTTGGGCGACACGCCGGCGCCGACCCACAGGCCGATGCGGAACGGTTCGCCGCCCCAGGTGGCGGGGTCCTCGCGGCGCAGGACCTCGGCGGCGCAGACGAGGGCGGCGGCGCGCTGCAACTGCTGGGCGGTGAGGAGCCGCAGCGTGTACCGCATGAGGACGGCGGTGCCGGCGGTGCCGTCGCGGGCGTCCTCGCCGGTGCCGAGGACGCCCTGGAGGCGCCGGATGCCGAGGGTGTAGGCGATAAGGCCGAGGTAGCCCTCGGTCTTGCCGCCGCCGGTGGGGAAGAACAGCAGGTCGACGAGGGCTTCGTGGTCGGCGGCGCGTTCGGGGTGGCCGGGGTCGGTGAGGGCGGGCAGGTTCAGCAGGACGAACGCGAGCTGGAACGGCCGCCAGCTCGCCGCGGCGGCGCCGCGGGCGGCGACCCGCGCGGCGCCCTCGGCGTGTCCGGCGCCCTGCTCGCGCAGCGGCACGAGCTGGGTATTGCGGCGCTGGAGCGCCATGGTCCGGTTGGCGAACCGGAACGCCGTCAGCGCTTCGGCGTGCCAGGGGGCGCCGGGGTCGCAGAGCAGGTCGATGCCGGCGGCGATGCGGGCGGCGGCGCGGCGGGCCTCGGCGATGGCGGTCTCGGCGGTGGGGCGCAGGGGTTCGGGCAGGCCGGATATCTGCGCGGCGCGCAGGTCGAGCCATTCCTCGTAGCCGTCGACGAGGGGTTGCAGGCCGGTGCGGAGCTGGTCGCGGGTGGCGGCGGCGAGGGCGTCCATGGACAGTTCGGCGGCGGCGAGGGGCGAGCCGGGGCCCTGGGGCGCTTCGGTGGCGGGGACCTCGTGGACGGGCAGCCAGGTGGTGGTGAGGCGGTGCGCGGTGCGGCTGCCGGGGGCGGCGTCGGCGTGCACGGCGACGTTGCGGCCGGCGGCGTAGCGGCGCTCGTCGCGGTAGAGCAGCCGCAGGTGCATCTCCTCGGGGTCGTCGAGGACGGCCTCGACGTCGTCGGCGGGG
>NZ_JAIBOA010000016.1 GCF_019458805.1 Actinomadura parmotrematis | reverse complement strand
TCGTCGACGGGCAGGAACACGGGTGCGGCGCCGTCGCGGGCGGTGACGGTGAGCCGCGGCTGGAAGATCCAGGCGGTGTCCTTGTTGCTGTCGGGTTCGGTCTGCTGGTTGAGCAGGGCGATCTCGACGGTGCGGCGGCCGTCGCGGGTGCGGACGGCGACCCGCAGGTGCACGCCGGGGCCGTCGGCGGAGGCGGCGAGCAGGGGGATGCGCTGGGCGCCGTCGGCGGTGAGGTCGACGGTGCGGTCGTACTGCTCGGGTTCGCGGGTCCATGGGCGGGTCTTCTTGCCGTCGTCGTCCTCCTCCTCGCGCTGCTCGTAGCGGCCCCAGGCGGCGCGGACGGCGACGGCGTCCACGTCGGCGGCGACGCAGAACGACAGGCCCATGGAGGAGGCCCACATGCGGCCGAGGGCCTGCGGGCTGGTGATGTCGGGCAGGTCGGCCTCTCCCCCGCCGGCGGCGCTCGCCTCGCCGTCGGGCACGTCCCCCGCGGCGTCGGCGGTGGGGATCGCGGGTGGGCGGGGGCCGAGCATGCCGACCAGGTAGCGTTCGCGGGGGCCCATCGCGCGCGAGCGGAACTTCTCGTGCGGACCGTCCCAGGGGCCGAGCAGGTCGCGTTCGATGAGGGTCTGCAGCTCGTCGCGGACGGCGTGGGAGGCGGCGCCGCTGAAGTGCTGCGGACCGTCCAGGGGGTGGGGGTCCTCACCGGTGGGCGGGGTGCCGCCGGGAAGGGCCGCACCGCCGTTGCTGTCGCTCATCGCGCCTTCCTCGATCGACACCGTTTCCGTGTACTGGATACACAACCACAGACCTCTGACAGTTCTCTACACGCTTGGCTCATCGCCGGGGGCGCGGCGGCCGCGGCGCGGACCGGCCCCGCGCATGCGCTCGGGTACCGGTGCCGTTCCGCGCCCCCTTCGGCGCTCGCGCCGGTCAGAAGGGGCGGGCGGTGTCGTCGCCGACGTCCTCCAGATTGGCGTGCGGTGCCTGGAGTTCGGTCCAGGTCTGCCCCATCTACAGCGGCTTGGTCTCGTCGGCCCCGGGCCCGGTGCAGCCGAGCATCGACAGCAGGGGACGCAGCTCGCCGGGGAGTTGCAGCCCCACCAGAGGACGTCCTTGATCCTGTCGACCTCACGGTCGGAGACGTCCTCGGACTCGCGGTAGGTGTGGGCCGTCGCCTGGACGCCCTCGGCGTGCTGGGCGACCCCGTCGATGTTGTCCTCCAGGCATTCCTGGAACATCTCAAGGACGGCCTGGTAGCAGCCGCCGGTGAGCGAGCGGAGGATCTGCGCGGCCGTGCCGATGTCCCGGCCGGCCCGCAGCATCTGCTGGTGGTCGGCCTTGAGTTCGGGTGCCATGAGGAGTCTCCCGGGGGATGGGGCGGCTCTCTTTCGGTTCGACGTTGCCCATCAGGGCTCGGAGCGAGGTCACATGGCCGCGGAGCTCACGCAGGCCCTCGTCCGGGGCCGCCTCGATGTCGCAGGTGAGTTCCAGTGCGGGCGCAGCACCGCACCGGTGGCCGACACCTCCGCGTAGACGCGCCCGCCCGGCGCCCTCGCCCGCTTCGGGTCGTTTCGAGTCCTGCGCGGCGGCCAGTGCCGTGCGGGTCCGCGCGAGCAGTCCGTCCAGGTCCGGTGGGGTGTAGGCGCCGCTCATCACGGCGCACCGGTTGATCTGCGCGACGACTTCGCCGAGTGTGCCGGTGATGTGGCGCGTCTCAGCCATCCCCTCGCCCGGGACGGCGTCCAGCCATCGCCCGAGCGCGGCGAGATCGACGGGCGGGACGTCGGGCGCGGGAGCGGCGGCAGGCCTTGTCCGGTCCAGGGCGGTGTTGACGACCGCGCGGAGGCGGCCCGCGACGTCGGCCGGGTCTGGGCGCAGGAGCCGCGCGTCCATCTCGACGCCGCTCGCCTGGCGGTCGGCGGCGACGACGGGGACGGTCCCATCCTCGGACGCGGCCGTCGCCTGCACCGGGAGCGCTCCGGCGCCGGGGCGGGCGCGGCGGATGCGGCCGACGCGCGCTGTACGGCTGGCCGGCGGCGCGCCCGGTCGATGCGTTCGTCCATTCCGGCGGCCCCCTTCCCGCAAGATCAACGCGAGATGACCTTAACAGTTAAGTATCTTTATCCGTCGTGTCGGAAATAGAGACCGCCCCGTTTTCCCGTTACGGTCGACGCAAATAAATATTCCGGTCATAATGGAAGGTGGTCCAAGCAAGGGTGTGGGTGGTCGGCGCCGGGGTGCTCGCGCTCGTACCAGTACGCCCACTCCTCCACGGCCTTCCGGCGCCCGCCGCTCTCGGGGAACAGGAACTCCCAGTACTCCAGGAGGGCTTGGTGGACCTCGTCCAGGCTGTACCGCACGCGCTGGGGCTTCGGCCCCAGGTCGGTGACGGTGACGCCGTCGGGCCGGTACCGGGCGGAGGTGGCGTTGGCGGTCCACTCCCCCGAGTCGTGCCCGGCCCGCGCGCGCTCGACCAGGTCCAGCGCTTCCAGCAGCGGGACGCCCCAGCCGCCGATGTCGCTGCTCAGCATGGTCGCGAGGTTGATCAGCCGGGGGTCGTCCGGGCGTTCGGTCACCACCCGGCCGTCCCGGTACGCCCGCTCGAACATTGGCGCCCCCGGCGGGCCGCGGCGGACGCGCGGTCGCGCGCGCTTTCCGGTGACGGGATGCCGGCGGTCTATGCCCCGAGCATGACCCGCCATTCCAGCATCTACAACGGCGACAGGCTTTCCTCACCTTTTGACCACTTCTCGCGGCGATCATTGACCGAGGGGCGGTTACTGTCGGAGGTGCGCGTTCGACTGGCGTGAACCGGGCGGGTACCGAGCCGGCGGGCGGTCCGCGGCGTCCCGCCCCGAGGAGACCGGCATGGCGCGGATCCACCTTGGGCGCGGCCCGCACGCGGGCGCCGCACCTGATCTCCGCCGGACGCTGCGGGGTGCGCGGTGAGCTACCGGGTGGGCGGGCGGCGGTCCGGTGCCGCTCGGGCCGCCGCCGCGGTGTGGCGGCTGGTGCGGCGGCGCCGGCCGCGGTCCAGGGAGGGCTGGGCGGCGGTGTTCCTGCTGGCCGCGGGTGCGGGCTGGCTCGCCGTGACGCTGGCGCGCGTCGCGCTGCGCGTCCTGCTGAGCGCGTGGTGGCCGATCCCGCTGCTGGTGGCGGTGCTGGCGTGCCTCGGATGGCTGTACGTGCGGGGGCGGATGCTGGCGGCGCGCGCGGCGGCGCGCCGGCGCGCGGCCCTGTGCCGCGCCCTCCCCGAGATCGACGCGCTGTCGCCGGGCGCCTTCGAGGACCTGACCCGCGACCTGATGGTCCGCGACGGCCTCGTGGCGCGGCGCGTCGGCGGCAGCGGCGACGGCTGCGCCGACGTGATCGGGACGCATCCGGGGTCGGGCCTGAAGGTCGTCGTGCAGTGCAAGCACACCGTCAAGGAACGCAACGTCGGCGTCGGCGTGATCTACGCGGTGCACGGGACCGCCTATCCCGTGCACGGCGCGGACGTGGCGGTGGTGGTGACCAACGGCGGTTTCAGCCGCGACGCCCGCGCGCGGGCCGAGGAGTTCCGCATCGCGCTGATCGACCGCGCCGGGCTGGAGCGGTGGGCGTCCGGCGACGAAGGGTTCGTGGAGATGGCCGGGCTCGCGAGCCGGGTCCGGGGCCGCCGGTACCGCCTACGGCGCTCGCCGTCGCCCCGAAGGGAGGAGGACGGGCGGACGTCCGCGCCCGGCGACCTCTACCCGTGAGCGGCGTCCCTCCCGGGGAGCGGGGACAGCAGGTAGATGTCCCAGTACGGCGGTGTGACGCCGGCGAGGGGGCCCTTGCGGCCGACCGGGCGCCAGCCGAGGTGCCGGTAGAACGCCTGGGTGGCGGTGGCGGCGGGCTGGACCGACAGGACGGCGCGTTCCTCGTCGCGTCCGGCGAGCAGACCGCGGACGATGCGGGCGCCGGTGCCGCGACCGCGCCAGGGGGCGCGGAGGGCGAGGCTGACGAGGGCGAAGGTGCGTCCCTCCCATTCGGCGGTGAGGTCGGGCGGCAGCGGTTCGGGGAAGTCGCCCCACCAGCCGTGGTCCACCGGCAGGCGGTGTCCGTAGGCGTACCCGACGGGGCGGCCGGCGTCCTCGGCGAGCAGGAGGCGGAAGGTGGGGTCGCCGCGGAGCCGTTCGAGGTCGGCGACGTTGCCCGCCGCGGTGTCGGGTCCCCAGGCGAAGGGGGGTTCGGCGAACACCTCGTCGTGGAGGGCGCAGACGGCGTCGAACGCCTCGTCGGCCAGGTCCCGGCCGCCGGCGCGCAGGCGGACGCCGCCGGTCACGGGTTCCCGCCGGTGCTCGCGGCGGCGCGGGCGCGGAGCGCTTCGGCCTGCTCGTCACCGAGGAGCTCGTAGAGGTCGGCCGCGCCTCGCCAGGCGGTGGCGGCGCCCGCCGGGTCGCCGGTCGCGTCGAGGGTGTCACCGAGGGCGGCGAGCGCCATGGCCTCGCTCCGGCGGTCGCCGAAGCGCCGGAAGAGGTCGGCGGCGCGGCGCAGCCGGTGGACGGCATCGGGTGCGCGGCCCTGGGCGGTGAGGGCGGCGGCGAGCGGCAGCGTCCCCCACGCCTCGCTCCAGGCGTCGTCCAGCTCGGCGAAGATCTCCACGGCGGCGGTGCAGGCCCGGACGGCTTCGGCCTGGTCGCCGTTCGCGGCGGCGCAGCGGCCGAGGCTGAGCCGCGCCATGCCCTCGCCGCGCCGCAGGCCGGCCTGCCGGAAGACGGCCAGCGCTTCGCGGAACAGCCCGGCGGCGCCGCCGGGGTCGCCGCCTTCCTCGCGGAGCAGCCCGAGGCCTCGCAGGCCGAACCCTTCCAACCAGGGATAGGTGAGCTGCCGGGCCAGTTCGACGGTGCGGGCGTAGTCGGCGGCCGCCCGGTCGGCGTCGCCGGCCCGCCAGGCGGCGTCGCCGAGGCAGAGCAGGTTGGCGGCCTCACCGAGCGGGTCGCCGAGGGCGCGGGCGGCGTCCAGGCCCAGCCGGTGGATCTCCTCCCAGTCCACCCAGTAGGAGGCGAGCTCGAAGAACCCGTCAGCGGCGACGGGAAGTTTCCAGCCGATGTCGTACTGGCCGAGCTCGACCGCCTGCCGCAGCGCCGCCAGCAGGTTGAGCCGCTCGCGCTCGAACCACCGCATGGCCTCCGCGCCGTCGGCGAAGCCGGGAAGGGCGAGACCGTCGCCCGGCACCATCGGGACGGCGTGGGAGTAGGGCAGGAGGGCTCGGCGGCCGGCGTCCACCGTCAGCAGGTACCAGCCGAGCAGGCGCCGCACGGCGCGGGTGCGGGCGCTCTGGTCGTCCTCGGCCTGCGCGAGCTCGCGGGCGTAGGCGCGCAGGAGGTCGTGCAGGCGGAAGCGCCCGTCCTCGTCCTCCTGCGCCAGGTGGGCGCCGGTCAGGCCGCGCAGCCGCCGGGCGGCGGTGGACGGGTCGGCGTCCAGGAGAGCGGCGGCGGCGGGAACGCCGATGTCGGGGCCGGTGTGCAGGCCGAGGAGGCGGAAGGCGCGGCGCAGGTCGTCGGGCAGCGCCCGGTAGGACCAGGAGAAGGCGGCGCGCACGTCGCTGAGCTCGTCCTGGCTCTCGGCGAGGGCGTCGAGGCGGTGGCGCTCGCCGGCGAGTTCGGCGGCGAGCGCGGCCATGGACAGGCCGGGCCGGGACGCGGCGTGCTCGGCGACGACCCGCAGTGCGAGGGGCAGGTGACCGCAGAGCACGGCGACGCGGTGGGCGGCCTCCCGCTCCGCCCCGACCCGGTCCGCGCCGATGGCGCGGGCGAGCAGCTCGACGGACTCGTCGGGCGGTAGGACGTCCAAGGTCACCCGCACCGCCCCTTCCCTGATCATCAGTCCGGAGAGCGTACTGCGGCTGGTGATCATGGCGAAGCACCCGCGCGAGGCGGGGAGCAGCGGCCGGACGTCGGCCGGGGCGGACGCGTTGTCGATGATCAGCAGCAGGCGCCTGCCTTCGAGCAGCGACCGGTACAGCCCGGCCCGCTCGTCGAGGTCGTCGGGGATCGCCTCTCCAGGTACGTCCAGCGCCCGCAAGAAGCCGTCGAGCGCCTGCGCCGGAGTCAATGATCGTCCTGGCCCGTAGCCGTGCATGTCCACGTACAGGTCGCCGTCGGGGAAGCGCCGCCGTACGTGATGCGCCCACTGCAGGGTCAGGGCGGTCTTGCCGACGCCGGGTGCTCCTGCGACGATGGCGGCCGTGGCGGCGTCGGGCTTGGATTCGGCGAGATCGCCGAGCATGCCGTCCAGGACTCGCAGGCTGTTCTGACGGTCGACGAAACCGGTCGTACCGCGTGGAAGCTGGCGCGGGGACGGAAGCGGGCGGCGGGACCCGCTGATGTGGATCCCGCCGTGAACGGATCCGGCCTGGACGACCTGCCGCGCCTCGCCGGTGAACGCGTTCCCCTCTTCCGGCCGCTGCTCGTCCGCCACCTCAGCCGGTGGTCGGGCGGAAGCCGGCGTCGTACCGGGAGGCGAATTCCCGGTACGGAACGGATCGGGCGACGGCCAGGTCGCGCAAGCGGTTGGCCTCCACGATCCGTTCGGGGTCGTCGACGAGCTCGGCGTACGAGAACGCGCCGTCGTCCTCGTAGTGCATGGTGACCAGCCGGCAGGAATCGAAGAGCCAGTAATCGAAGCGGGGCAGCCCTTCGGGCCAGACCCCCTGCGGGACCGCGATGATCCGCACGTCCTCGCCGGCGGGGACGGTGTGCTCGTACGACCAGGCGCACTCGAAGCGCACGTAGTCCGAGAGGGGTTCCTCGACGACGTGGACGCGGTGCATCCGCTTACCCGCCTGCGCGGCGGGCCGGACGGTCTGCTCGATCCAGCCGGCGATGCCCGGGAACACGCCGCGGTCCTCGCCGCCCAGGAAGCGGACGAACTCGTCCTTCTCGTAGGAGACGTCGTAGACCTGCAGCGCCTCCAGCCGGTAGGCGGTGTACCGGAAGTCCGCGAAGAGACGGTTGAACTCCTCGTCGTCGAGCGAGTCGAAGGTGCGCCCCACCTAGCGCACCTCGCCCATGGCCTTCAAGCGCTCGACGGCACCGAGCAGCACCTCGGGAGCGATGCGCACCGCGCCCTCGCCGGGCAGGACGTTGGCCAGCTCGCCGAACGTCGCGGCGTCCAGGGAATCGCCCTGTACGACCAGTTCGCCGCTCTCGGCGAGATACACACTCGGGCAGCCGTTGCCACCGGAGCCCTGATCCTTGTAGATCATCTTCAGTTTCACCGCGCGCCTCCTCGTCGCCTCCGAGCCCATTCCCGCGCACTGACAACAGGAGCGACAATGGGACCGACCTAAGATCCACATTGGCCTGTAGCCAACGTTACATCACGCCAATCATCCTGTCGGCCGACTCGCGATTAAAGGTCGCCCATCACAACTCATTCAGGGCGCTTCAATCACATATTGGGACCAGCCCACGACGGAGTCGCTGGTCAGCCATAACGAGTCGCAAGGGCCACATGTGGCCATGCATCCGCCGCACCATGCCACCTGGTCACGTCCCTCTGCAAGGCGCCGAACCCGCTACGCACCACGTCGGCAGATAAATGGTACGGCAGCGAACATGGCAATTAAATCAACATGAGGCCGATTTGGATCGTTCACATTCGCAGGCGACCTTCGTCAATGAACGATTCGGCCCGTCCCCTGCCCGCATCGCGCTGATCGACCGCGCCGGGCTGGAGCGGTGGGCGTCCGGCGACGAGGGGGTCGCGGAGATGGTCGGGCTCGCGAGCCGGGTCCGGGGCCGCCGGTACCGGCTGCGCCGCCGGGACGCCGCCTGAGCATGGTCACCGGCACGCGCCGCACAGGCCGTCCGGGGTGGGGCGGCGGAGCGGATCGCGGCAGGTGGTGCATTCGGCGAGACGCGGTGCGGGTGGTTCGGGCGCGGCGCGCAGCGCGGCGGCGGCCTGCCAGATGGGGAGGTGCTCGGTCAGGCGGTGGCGCAGGAGGGCGGCCGGGTGGCGGACGTTCGGTGGCAGTCCGGTGGTGAGGCGTTCGCGGATGTGGGAGGCGGGGACGCCTGCGGTGAGGGCTTGGTCGACGAGTTCGGCCAGGCCGGGGATCTCGCCCGCGCCGAGGGCGAGGCGGGTGTCCACGGCGGCGGCCTCCACCAGGAGGCGCGCGGCGGGCGCGAGCTCGGCGAGCCCCACCGGCGGCGCCGCCCCGTCCGGGACGGCGGGTGCGGGGACGGGCGCCTCCTGCGGAACCGCCGGGGCGGGCGCGGGGGCCGGGACCGGGTCGGCGGCGGTCCTCCGGGAAGGGCCGGACCAGGACGCCGCCGTGTGGGACGCGGGGCGCGGGCCGTCAGGGGCGGGCCGGTCGGTCTCGCAGGCGGCGGCCGCGTCGGCGGCGGGCACGTCCCACAGCACGGTGCGGGTGCTCACCTGGCCGTGTGCGTCGCGGACGAGGGCGCGGATGAGGTATCCGGCGGCCTCCAGCTCGCGCAGGGCGGCGGCGATGGCGGTCTGGCCCTCGCGCATGGTCGCGGCCAGGCCCTTGATGCTGGCGTCGGTGCCGTCGGGCATCGACAGCAGGAACAGGGCGAGGCCGCGGGCGCGCAGCGACAGGCCGTTCTGCTGCGCCAGGCCGTTGGGGATGATCGTGAAGTGCGCGTCGTGGCGTGCTTTGACGCGGCGGACGCCGGCGGTGCGGCGCTCTTCCGGCGGCGCCTGCACGCCCGCGCTAACATGGCGGGTACCCACCTGAGACTACTCCGAAGTCTTGGTGTGGTCAGGCCCTCAGCGGTGTTGTGAGCACCGTTGGGGGCCGAAGTATTTTCGGCTGTGAGCGGGACCTTACAGGTTGTGAGGGTATCCGCGAAGCCAGAGCCCGATTGATCACCTCCCGGCCGGTAGGCCGGTTCTTTCCCTGTTTTCTTTAAGGGAGCGCTCGCGTTCCCGGGACGCGGCGCGCCGCGTCCCGGTGGACCGGATCCCGGAAACACGAGACCCGGTCCGGCCGCAGCTCAGCGGGCCCGCTCGGCGAACGCCGCCCGCACCTCGTCCGGCGTCGCCTCCTCCGCGATCCCCCACGGAACGCGCGCGGCGTTCAGCTTGGCCGCCATCGTCTCCACCAGTTGCTCCGGCGGGTACGGATAGGGGCCGTCGTTCGCGAAGATCTGCGAGTAGCGGACGCTGTCGATGATCGCGGAGTTGATGCGCTCGTGCGCCAGGTAGGCGGGCAGGTCGTGTTCCCACCCGGTGGTGTATTCGGCGGGCAGGGCGGCGAGCCATCCGGCGGTGACGGCCTCCTGCTCCTCGGGCAGGTAGCCCATCTTGTGGATGTGAACGGCCAGGTCGTAGACCGGATCGCCCCACAGGGCCAGCTCCCAGTCCAGGAAGGCCGCCGTCCCGTTGTTCACGATCATGTTCTTGCGGTGGACGTCGGCGTGCACGCACACCGACGGACGGCGGGTCAGCGCCGCCCAGCTCGGTTCTATCGCCGCGAGCGGTTCGGTGGGGACGCCGAACGTGGCGAACAGATCCGCGTACGACTCGGCGAAGGTGTCGTACACCCACTGCGTGAGGGCGGCGATCCGCCGCCCGAATCCGGCGCTGTCGCCGTCGTCGGGCCAGTCCGGCGGAGTGGGCGGCAGCTTCTCCCGTGGTACGTGAACGAGCTGTGCGAACAGCGCCACGATGTCGTCGAGGACGTAGGACGGGACGGGGACGCCGCGCGGCGCGATGTCGTTGAGGACGTCGCCGGGCAGGAAGCTGTGGATCTGGAACCGCGGATCGGCGTTGACGTGCAGCAGCCGCGGGGCGTGATCGACGTAGGGCGCGATCGCGGTCAGGACGTCCTCCTCCCGCCAGATCTGGAGGTCCATCACGTCGGCGCCGGGAATGGGGATGCGCACGATGACCGATCCCGTGTCGGTCTCCGCGCGGATGTTGTGGTTGTAGTAGCCGGACGCCGCGTCGGTGCGGGTGCGGACCTGTTCGTAGAGGTCGAGCCAGGTCATGCGGTGCCCTCCAGCATCCCGGCCACCAGGAGGGCCGAGCGTCGGCGCAGCGCGTCGAGGGAGTCGAGCGCGTCGATCCGCGTGCGGGCGTCGCGTGCGGCCGAGGCGATGTAGGCGTCCTGGACGCCGATCGCGTCGAGGACCTGTTCCGCCATCATGATCAAGGTGGGGTAGACCTCCGCTTCGATCAGCTCGTTCACGGCCCAGCGTGCCGAGGCCAGTGCGTGGTCTGTATACCCCGTCCGGATGTACAGCAGGGCGCGGAACAGCTCGGCGCGGGCGCGGCCGGAGCGGTAGCGGGCGCGGTCCAGGGCGTCGGCGGCGGACCGGAAGGCAACGGCGGCCTCGTCGAAGCCCCCCAGGTGGGTGTGCGCGATGGCCATGGCCGTGTACGCCTTGCCGAGTTCGTGCAGCGCGCCGAGTTCGCGATGCGTCTCGACGGCTTCGCCGGCGATGTCGACGGCCCGCTGCGGGTCGGTCCAGGCGAGCAGCTCGGCGCGGTTGGTGATGATGTTGGCGGGCTCGACGATCGTTCCGGCCTGCTCGTAGAGCGCGGCGGCCTCGTCCAGGGCGGCCTGCGATTCCCCGAGGTGCAGGGTGAAGCGGTAGGCGAGGTGGCGGAGGCGGGCGAGGTCGCCCCGGAGAAGATGGTCGTCCGGATCGGCGATGCGGGCGATCTCGTCCGCCACGGCGAAGGTGTCCCGGAAACGGCCCTGGCACATGTCCAGGTCGGTCATGCAGTAGCCGGCGCGCGGCCGGACGGGTCCCGTGTGCTCCTGCCACACCTTGCGGAAGATCGCCAACGCCTTCCCGGTGTCGCCCGCGATGCGGCGGCCGTGGGCGCCGGCGATGGCGAGGCGGGCGCCGACCACGTTGCTCAGCGGCCAGTCGATGACGGGCGTGAGCCAGGTGGCGGCGTCGGCGTCGCCGAGCAGGATCGCCGCCTCGCTCTCCAGGCAGCGCGCCGTCTGCGCGAGGTCGGGGTTCTCCTCGGGCGCGTCGCGCAGGTACTCGTGCAGGTCCTGAAGGACGCCGTCCACGGCCTGCTTGCCGCCGCAGGTGAGGGCCTTGTCGGCATAGCCGAGCAAATCCTCGCCCGTGAAGACGGGGTCGTGCAGGGCGCTGTAGGCGGCCTCGCGGACGGCGCGGGCGAGCGTCGCGACGCCGTTCTCGGTGCCCTGGTCCTCCTTCGCGCGCTCGTCCCAGACGCGGCGCAGGACGGCGTGCACGTAGGCGCAGGCGTCGGGCGACAGGCGGTCCAGCAGCGCGCTGCGCATGAGCTGGTGCAGGCGGCGGCCGTGCGCGCCCGCCGGGTAGACGAAGGAGTAGGCGGTCAGCGACTCCCAGGCCATGCGGTGCCGGGGCAGGTCGAAGGCGTCGGCGACGGCCTGGAAGATCTCGAAGTCGAAGACCCGCGCGACGCTGAGCAGCTCCAGCGTGCGGATCTCGTCCGCGCCCACATGTTGCAGGAAGCGCTGCAAGATCTGCTCGGACGACACCACCGCGGCCTGCCGCGCGTCCGTGCCGGTGTCGACGGCCAGGTGCAGGTAGAAGGGAAGGCCCTGGCTGGCGGTGGCGATGGAGTGGCGGGCGGAGTCGTCGGCGATGCCGCCCTCGGTCAGCAGCTCCAGGCGGGCCTCCATCGGCAGGCCGTCCACCCGCACCTCGCGGATCACCTCCGACCAGGCCGGGTCGTGGGCCTGCCAGCCGACCGGCTCGCGGCTGGCGACGACGGTCAGCCCGAGGTCGAGCTGCGCGATCAGGTCGCGCAACCACACGTCCCGCGACGAGGGCTGCCCGGGCCGGGCCGACGACGCGGCGAGCAGCGCCTCGTAGGCGTCGACGAACAGCACGTACGGCTTGTCGGCGCTGGCATTGCGCAGGTCCTCGGCGAACAGGTAGGTGACGGCGTCGGCGAGCTCGACGTTGGTCAGCTCGTCGAGCTGGCGGAGGGTGTCGTCCACCTTGATGCGGCGGCGCTGGAGGGCGCTGCTGGTCGCCTTCTCCAGGAGCCGGACGAGCACGATGCTCGTCCCGAACACCGGGACGCCGGCGGCGGTGTCGAGGATCTGGCTCAGCGCCTCGCTCTCCCGGATGAACGGAAGCTGGCTGCTCGTCAGCCGAAGATGCGGGTGGAGGCGCTGCCACAGCACCGCGTACGCGATGTCGAAGCGGTCGAAGCGCACGCCCTGGCGGCCGAGCTCGACGCGCAGCACCGCGAGGGCGTCCTCCTGCTGGCGCATCGCCGGGATCTGGAGGTCGAGGACGGCGATGCGGTGCGTCTTGGCGGAGCGCTCGCGCAGCTCCTTGATGAGCCGGGACTTGCCGATCCCGCCGACCCCGACGACGTTGAACACGCGCGGCCCGCTCCCGACCCGCGCTATCTCGGCGCCGAACGCCTCAAGGACGGGGACGCGGTCCACGAAACGGCGGTTCAGCGCGGCGACCCGCCGGAACCGGGGTTCAAGGGGCATGGACGCGATCCTCCCGGACGGGGCCGGAGGACGCCCCGCCTTGTCGACGTGCCCGGCATGATCGGAGCCGATGGCCGTTGGACGGAAGCCAACGCCGGGCAGTTCCCTGCTGTCAACTCCGACAGCCGCGCCGCTCCCCCGCGCCGGGCCGGGCCGGCGTCAGGTGCGGACATCGTCGCTGAAGACGATCGCCCCGCCTTTCGGAACGCAGGCGCTCGCGCCCTTCGCGAGCTTGGACGTGCCGCCGCCGCCCGCGCCGGTGGTGAACGTGCGGCCTTCCAGCAGCTCGCCGGAGGAGGGCAGGCGGACGCCGCGCTTGCCGTCCCGCAGGACCGGCCGGGTCCCCTCGGGCCACACCGGGGCCTGCTCGGGACCGGACCGGCCGGGCTGGAAGTACAGGCAGCGGGTGCCGGCGTCGTAGCGCAGCCGCCCGGCGTACATGACGGCGGGCGCGGCACCGCTGTGGCGGGCCACCAGAACGCGCGGATCCTTTCCGGTCACCTCCACGTCCGCGCCGTTCCCGCATCCGGCGGCCCCGAACAGCGGCGGCACCAGCGCGGCGGACGCGAGGCACACCGTCATCGATCGCTTCATCACGCCCGTCCTCGAAGTGCGGTGCTTTTCAGGGGGTCGCTCGGCCGCCCCGCCCGTCCGGTCCGTGCGGCGGGGAGGCGGCGGCGTTCAGGAGAGGTAGACCGATACTCCCATGGCCGAGTACATCTCCCCCACGGGTGTGAACAGGCTGCGGTTGTGCTTGCTGATGGTCATCGAACCGGAGTGCAGGCCGTAGGCGTCGTTGCCCCAGTACCAGGGGCCGCCGCTGTCGCCGGGCCTGGTCCTGTCATGGGTGGTCGCCGTCAGGTTGCAGTACTTGGGCAGCCCGGCGTACTTGACGCACCGACCGTTCTTGTAGACGGTGTCGCACTTCGCGCTGGTCGTCCGCCCGTAGTTGCAGATCTTCTGCCCCACGCTCGGGAACAGGTACCGCTTCACCTGCCGGCGCTTGTTGGGCGCATAGTAGAAGTACGGCACCGCCTTGTAGGAGCCGGAGGTGTACCACGACATGTCGCCGTACCGCCCACCGTGGCGGCCCCGCAGCCACACAGTGGTGAAGTGGCCCTTGTGGTTGTGGTTGAAGAAGTCGAACGAGGAGTTCTTCACCGAGCAGTGATGCGCGGTCGCGATCCCGCGGACCTTGCCCTTCCGGACGGTGAACCCCGCCGTGCAGAGGATCGTGCCGTTGAGGAACCCGCCGCCGTTCATGCTGGTCTCCGGCGTGGCCCCGATCTCGTCCACCAGCTCGACCCGGACGCCGACGGCGCCCGCGGCGAGCGTGCGCGCCGGTCGCAGGCTCGCCGGCAACCGCCGCTTGCCGGCACTGCTCAGCCGGTCCCGCGGCACCGCCGACACCTCGACCGTCCCCGACGTGATGTCGTAGCCGCTCTCAGCGGTGGCGACGTCCGGGCGGTCGGCGACCCGGTCGAAGGTGTCGATGGCGGCGTCGTTCAGTTCCTTCTCGGAGAAGCCCTTACCGCCGATGAGCTCGACCGGGACGGGCAAGGTGCGCGCCAGCTCGACGGCCCTGGCCCGGATCGGCCCCTTGAACCCGATCCAGGCGCGCGCCCCCTCGCCGACGATCGCCGCCCCCGAGTACTCCTGCGGATAGGCGTTCTGGAGCTCGGCGGTCACGGCCTGGAAGGACGACTGCCAGCCCCACCGCCGGATCGCCTCCTCGACACTGATGCCGTCCTCGGCCGCGACCCTCGTGAGATCGACCAGTTCGTCCGGGACACGCGCACCGGCCGGGCCTCGCCCGGCTGCACGAGCACGCGGGTCGCCGCCGGACGAGCCGGCGCCGCCCCGGCCTCACCCGCGCCGGGGACCAGCGTCGCGAGCACCACGACGAGCACCGTCACCATCGCCTTGCCGCGCATGTTCCTCCGCCGACCCTCAGGAAGCCCCCGGCAGCCGCACCATAGGAAGGGCGGAGAGTAAAGATCAATGCTGCGTTCGCCGCCGGATCTCGTGATCAGGGGTTCCCGGCCGCGCGGCTATGGCGAGTTTTCGCTGTTCATCAGGTTGGCGGCTGCCCAGGGACGCATCTCCGCCGGGCACCGATTACGTCCATTAACGGTCAGTTTTTCCTGACAGGATGTGTCACTACACGCGAGCGGGGACGTGGCGCGGCGCGCGGCGAGCATTCGGGACGGAGCGCGCGTCGCGGACGGCCAGCCGTCCGAGCCGTCCGCAAGCGGTTCTCCGGGACGGGGGCGCCTTGGCTCGTCGGATCGCTCGGTGGTGAGGCCGAAGCCGACAGCCGCAGACGCTCTTGCGCCGTCGGTTCTCCCGCCCTGCCCGCAGGCAGGCAGGCAGCTCGACGCGAACACGTCGCCGGGTGCGTGCCATGCGGGGGCGGACCAACCCGCTCGACCGCTGGCGGGAGCGGAGAGGACCGGCGGTCCGGGCACGCCTTCTTCGGCGGCGGGTGCCCCGATGCCCGACGAACGAAGCCATGGGGCGGGCGTCCCTCTGCACGTCCCCCTCATGGAGATGCGCCGTGGCCGGTCTGCGCCTGATCGGGCGTCCCGCCCACTCGATCCGCGACTGTCGGGAACCGCATGCGTTCCAGCCGTGGCCAATGGACGGAGCCGGCGCCGGGTTGTTCCCTGCCGCCGGCTTCTCACGGCGAAGGTGGACGTCCAGCGGTCATGGCAGAAGTCGTGCTCCCGGCTTCCGGCGAGCGGAGCGGGCAGGCCGCAGCCCTGGCCGCCCCGCTTCTCGTTCGCTCGCCGGTGCCCCTGCGGGCCTGCTCGAATATGGTCAGCGGCCGTAGTGGAAGTCGTCGCTGAAGGCGATCGTCCCGCCCTTGGGGATGCAGGTCCGTGCCTCCTTCGACGGCGCGGACGCCAAGCCCCTGCCCGCACCGGTGTTGAACCAGGTCCCTTCCAGCAGTTCTCCAAGAGAGGGAACGCGGACGCCGTGCTTGCCGTCCCGCACGACCGGTTCGGTCCCCTTCGGCCACACCGGGGCCTTCTCGGGACCGGACATGTCCGGCTGGTAGTACAGGCACCGGGTGCCGGCGTCGTACCGCAGCCGCCCGACGTACAGGATCGCGGGGGCGAGGCCGTCATCGTTGTTGTCGGTCACCAGGATCCTGGGATCCTTGACGGCAGTGCTCCGCGCACTGGGCGCGGTGGCCGCAATGGGCGCGCCGGCCGCCTTGGCGTCCTTTCCGTCTCCGCATCCGGCGACTCCGAGCAGCAGCACAGCGGAGGCAAAACCCGCCCACATCGATCGCATCATCACGCCCGTTCTCGAAGTGCGCTGCCGCCGAGCCTTCGCCGCCGCCCCGGCCGCCCCGATCGCACGACAGCACGACATCAGGAAAAATCGGAAAGACGGCCCGATGATCCCATGGGGCAGCATCTCCCCCATAGATGCGGAGAGCCTCCGCTGAAGGCGGATGATGCCCGCCGCCCACAGAAGGGCTGTTGGCCTCGCACGCGGTCCGCGCCGGTGAACGCCGCCCTTCAACCACTTGGAGCAAGGGTCAGACAACCCCCGAGCGGCAAGAAGGCGCATATGCGGGACGGTCGGCCGTCCGACCGTCTCGAAGTGCCTGGGAGGAGGCACTAGTCCATAAGCGGACAGCGATTCTGCGCGGAGAAGCGCGTCAAGGTAGAAAAAGCCCGGACGCAACGGACGGGACGTACTGCACGAACACGGCGCACTGGTGAACGGGGATACCGATGGCACGCAGAGGCAGACGAGCGGTTCTCGCGGCGGTCGCGGCCGCAACGGTGGCGCTGGGCGGGCTGGCGGCCACTACGGCATGGGGCGACGACGGCTCGCACGACGACTACGACGATGTCTATACCGGAGTCGTGGACGACGCCGGAGACGAGACGCCCAGCCTGGACGATCTCAAGCATGCGCACGTCGAACCGGACGAGATGCCCACCGTCAGCGACCTACCGGGCTGACAAGCCGGCCGGCCTGCGGCGCACCCGACGCGTCCCTTGTTCAGCGAAGCTCGGGCGGAGAACCCGAGCCTCCCGCCCCGGCCGCGCTGTAGCCGCCGATGCGGTGAGGGAACGCGGTGATCGGGCGAACGCGTTCCGGCCCCACCTTCGCCGAGCCCGGCCCCGCCGCCTCGCCGCGCGTTCCAACCGACTGCGGCCCCATCAGGTCGCCGACAATGGTGGATCAGTGTGATGATCAGCGGAGGAGAGGGGTCGGGCGTTCATGGTCGAGGGCTGGTCGTTCGCCTCTGCTCGGCGACCGGCGACGTTCGGATGCGGCGAGCAGCGGGACGCTCCCGAGATCCAGCACGCGAGGACAGCCGGCGAGGACACCTTCTTCTGCGGCTTCCCCCCCCAGAGCGTCACGCTGTGCGGGCTCGCCGAAGAGGAGTTCGTGGCCGTCCTGTGCCGCTTCGAGCCGGAGTCGGAGCATGCCTGCCCGCAGTGCCGGACCGCGGCGCTGGCCGCGCCGACCGTTCCCTGCGACTAGGAACGCTTGCACGACCGAGTAGCGGAAGCCGCCCCGAGCGCCTTGCGCACCCGGTTGCTCCAGGCACTGCGCACCGGCGCCGACATCGGCCTCTGGCTCAAAGGCCCGGCGGAAGACCTGGCCACCCGCTACACCCGCCTCGATCACATCACCGAGGGCCGAGACGCACTGCTGCCCCTGCTGACCGGCCGGGACGAGGCCGGTCTCGCGCGAGTCCTCCAGCCCGCCGGTGAGTTCATCGTCGTGCTCCCCAAGAACACCGAGCCCGCCATCGCCTGGGCTGCCCCCAACCCTGACGCCGGCCGAGGAAGGGTCAAGGAGGCCGACACCTGATCGGGTGGGACCAGGTCTCACGCGAACATGGATCCCCCTCAACGTGATGAGGCCGAGACCGGCTGAGGGCATGGCCGCTTTACGTTCGTACAACCAAGCGCAGCGAACCGATCGACCAGCACAACGAGATGCCCGCCCGCCGGAGCCTTAGAGCCCCGGATCCCGCTACCGCCCCTAGATCCCCCGCCCCAACGCCGGCCGGGCCGCTGGCGCCGCCGTCGTAGAAGCTCTTGCGCCGCTGGATGCTCAGGAGCTCCCTCCGCGTGCTGTCGGACGGGGTCGCGCAAAACAGCCGCGCGGCTCCACGCTCGCGCCCGGAGGTTGGTGGTCAATCAGAGTGTGGGGTGGCGCAGAGGGACGGGCCGCACGGGTACGGCCCGTCAGACCACCGGACGACTCATGCGCGCCGTGCGCCGCGCCTGACGTGGTCGAGAAGGTCAGCGAACTGGCTGGAGGAGAGCACGAGGTGCCCAGCAGCCGGATCCTTCGAGTCCCGAACCCCGATGCCGGAATCAATGGCCCCAAGTTCAACACAGAGCTCGTCGTTAGCTCCGCCACTGTACGAGCTCTTACGCCAGGTGATCTTCATCAGTATCGCTCCGCATACTGTTTGAGGATGTTTCGGGACTCTCCCTCGGAGCTAGCCTTGGCCCCGATACGATCGAAAAGATCTGCCAGGACCCTGACTTCACCGGGGCTTTCGATCACTCGGCCGCCGTTCTGCGCTCCAGAGTAGCCGATCTCGCGATCTCCAACCCTTACCAGCTCGAACGAACCGTCGACCCCCAGGTGGGCCCCGGATGAGAACGGAACGATGCGGAGGCTCACGTTCTCCTTCTGCGCCAGCTCAAGCAAGTGCTCAACCTGCTGTTTCATGAGCTTTCCGCCTCCTACCGGACGAGCTAGCGCCGCCTCATCGATCAGCACCCAGATGTCAACGTCGTCGCCTCGCCCCAAAACTTGCTGCTTGCGGGCCAACCGGCGCGCCATGGCCATCTCGCGATCTTTCGAGGTTCCGGCTCGTACGCACTCCCAGGTGTAAGCATCAGTCTGGAAGACCAGCGGGATCACCTGGCCATGAAACAGCCTGATCAGGGATGCCTGCTCCTCGTAATGGATGAACTGGCGCCCCCAGTCGGGATCGTGAGCCATCCGGGCATACCAGAGGAGAAGCTGAAAGAGCAGGCCCGTCCCGTATGCGGCATCAAGCTTCTGCATTTGATCTTGATGGGGCCGCTGGCGCCCGGCCTCCATGTTCGAAACAGTCGAACGAGCCACGTTGATGATCTTTCCGCACTGGGCCAGCGACAGCCCCTCCTTCTCCCGAAGAAAGCGCAGGTAGAAGGCTAGAAAATGCCACATGGAGATCTTGGGATCGAGGGGCTCCCGGACGATCGGCATGTCACCTCCGCTGTTTGGCTTTTTTTGCCGTACAGCGCAAGGTTAAACACAGCGCGTCACTCTTGGGGTGAGTTCCGTGAACAGAACCGAGGGCGGTAGCGGACGGTGACCACGATGACAGACGACCTGATCATTCCCCTACTGGGATCTCCCGTGAGCGCCGGCCTGGCGCGCACGCTGACCGAGCAGCGGCTACGCAAATGGGACTGTTTTCACCTCATCGGCGATGCGGTACAGATCGTCGCCGAGCTCGTGGCCAACGCCGCCGAGGCCACCCCGCGCCGGCAGATCCGCTTCCAGCTCAGCCGGGACATCCACGGCATCGTGATCGCCGTATGGGACGCCAGTCCGAACCTGCCCAAGCCCAAGCCGATCATCGAGCTCGCCCTCGAAGACCTCGACCTCACTGAAGAGCTCTACGACGCCAACGGCGGCTGGGGCCTGCCCATCGTGCAGGCTCTCTCCACCTCATGCGGCTACACCCGCGACCCCAACGGCGGCAAGTGGATCTGGGCCAGGCTCAACCCGGTCGTTCGCGCGATCTACTAGAAAAGACCGTCCTGCTCGTCCTGCTGGCGCTTCTTGCTGCCCTTCTTGTCATGCAGGCCAGCCGCTACCTCAGCGGCATACCGTTCATGATTGAGCTCAAGCAGTCGATCCACAAGTTCACGCTGAATGATCGGCGTAACGGTGTATCGAGCCTCGCGACCAAGGTCGTAGTGACCATGCGCAAGCTGCGGAATCAGGTCATCCCAGCCATAGGCCCGGCATACAGATTCATCAATAGACTTGTGGATCTCTCGCAGCTCCACGATGTCCGCGTCGCCACAGTCTGGATCGTGGATGAGGTTGTACGTCTTCGTCAGCCCAGCCTGACGCGCCATCATGACCTCACGCCGGAAACTGTCAAGCCGCTCCCCCAAATCCCGCATATCCTGCGTCAATTCAGGCAACGGCAGCGTCTCAAAAACATCGGAAGGCGTGTAGCGGAGGTCGGCTTTCATCGAGGAAGCCCGAGAAATAGCCCACCAATAGTGCGGCGCACTGCTCAACAGAGCCAACAGTGCCGCATCGTCCTCGGAAATAACTACAATCATCTCACTGATGACCTGCCGGGCATCCACGAAAACAGGCATCACCGTCTTGCTAACGCGAGCAATAGCGATCACTCGCTTCAAATTAGCAATGCGCTTGTATAGGCGAGGCGCACGTTCTGCAAACTGCCACCAGCGCTCACGCCGCGCCTCTCTTTTATTAAGGTCGCGCTCTGGCTTAACAAGCCTAAGCACCCGATCGTAGCAAGCGGGATAGTTTTTGGCGCGATCCTCCGGCCAGTCGTGAAAATTGACAACCCACCGGGAAGCCGAGAGACTGGGACTACTGTTCAAGTCCCTACCATTGACATAGGGAAACAGGACCTCGCTATAACGCCGATCCTGCCCAATAAGCGCTTCACCCTCTTCCGGGTCCATAGTGAAACCCAAACCAAGGATAGTAGAGCCCTGAAATGAAATATCTGCACTAGCAGCGAGGCGATGAATTGTGCCCGAGACTCGCGATTCTGGCTCCAGGGACGAAGTGATCCCCTCTACCTTCGCGCCGTCAACAATCCTAACGGCCTTCCCGCTGATCAGCTCCTTGCTCGTCCACACCGCACTGTACTCCAGCACGGCGCTTCGGGACGGCCAGGGCTTCGACTTCACGGCTTGGCGGATGAACGTGCCATGTTGCGTCAGCCAGTTCAATCCCACTTCGCGCGTGTCACCCTGCGCCAGAGTGTTGGTCGCGATCAAGCCCGTCTGGCCGTCGGCGTTCAGCAACTCGTGTGCCTTGAGCACGAAGTAGGCAACAAGGTCGGCGCTCCCGCGCACCCCGTGTCCGATCGTCTCCACAAGGTATTCGCGGTAGGCCGTTCCCAGCGAGCCGGTGAGCTTCTGGCCGCCCAGAAATGGAGGGTTGCCGATGATGGCGTCGAAGCCGCCCTTGTCCATCACCTCGGGATAGACCAGCGGCCAGTGAATGGGCTTGCGGTCGAAGCCGTTCACCGGTTGATCGGTTGCGAGCCACGACCGCGCCTGTTCACGAGCCGCTTTCGCTCCGGTCTCCTCGCCAGAAGTGAATTTCAATGCCGTTTGGACAGCACGCCCGGACGCGTCGTTGAAGCCAGACGCGCCCTTGCTCGCGAAGGCGAGCGCAGCGCCCACCGTCAGGTCTGCGAGGAAACACGCGTCCTCAGCCTTCTTGTTGATGCGCTCAAGCATGGATCGCTTGACGCGCAGTGACTCCAGCGTCCTGCCCTCGACCTCGGCAAGGACGCGGCGGCGTTCGGCCACCTCGCGGGCCAGTTCTCGCACTCCTGCTGTCAATGTGACGAGCGCTTCCTGCGCCTCGTGCTCCTTTTCCTGAAGCTTCCGGCCGCGTACCGGGTCCATGTGCATGACTTCGAGCTGCTCAAGTGAGGTGATGCCGAGCAGCGAGTCACCGACCACGAGCCGGTCGTCCAGGAACGTGAACGGGCGGTGCGGGTCCATAGAGACCAGCCACAAAGACAGCTTCGCCATCTCCACGGCCATCTCGTTGATGTCCGCCCCGTAAAGGCAGTGCTCGATGATGGCGCGGCGGGCCTCGATCACCACGGGGTCGGTGTCCAGGTCGGCCGGTTCGAGGCCCTCGGCCCGGCCGCCGTAGCCGGCCGCGCGCGGGTCGTCCTCGCGCTCCCAGGCATTGACCAGGTGTCCGGCCAGGTAACGGCAGGCCGCGACCAGGAACGCCGCCGAGCCCATGGCGATGTCGGCGACCTTCAAGCCCAGGATCTCGGCCGAGCTCTTGGGCTTCCACTGCTCCTTGTCGGCCGTCTGGAGCGGTCCCGGCGCATACACGAGCGGCTCCAGGGCGCCTTCCACGACCTCCTCCGCGAGCCACTTGGGCGTGTAGTGCGTCCCCGTCGTCTTGCGCAGCGACGACTCCGTCACGTACAGCGCGTCCGTGAGGATGACGAGCGGCTGGTCACGCAGATCGGTCCGGAGCAGGCCGTGGAACGGCATGATCCGCTCGGTCAGCTCGTGGTCCCCACCCGTCACCGCGTACAGCTTGCGGCGGGCCTCGGTCGCGTCCGCGCCCTTCAACTCCGCGAGGCGCTTCTCGATCGCCTTCGCCGAGCCGATCCCCGACGACTTGTAGTCCGTGGCGAGGCGGGCCGCGAGCGCCGGGGCGTCCCCGGCGGCCTCGGCGGCGAGGGCCTCCAGGTGGCTGAGCTTGACCTCCTCCTCGAAGCCGGCCTTGCCGACGAGACCCACCACCGTCTCGTCCGCGTACAGGCCCTCGAACGCGAGCAGGCCCTCGTACACGTAGCCGATCTGCTCGACGTCCAGGGCGCGGAACGACAGCTTGCGGCGCTCGCGGGAGCGGCCCGTCCCGATCTCGACGGTCTGCACGGCCTTGAGCATGTGCAGGACGGTCCGGTCGTCGATGCCATGCGGCAGCCAGGCGTACGTGTCCGGATCGAAGATGGACCCGTCGTGGGCGTGCATCGGCATCTCGGGGTGCTCGACGCCGTAGTACACCGCGTTGAACAGGGCCAGCAGGCGGTGCCAGCCGTCGTAGGTGCGGTCCAGCTCGTCCTCGCTGCCGCTGCGGGCGCGCTCCTCCAGCTCGGTGAACAGCAGGCCCGCCGAGTACGCCTCGCGGAACAGCGGCTTGTCGGCGGGCAGCAGGCCCCGCTCCTCGGCGAACAGCAGGAACACGATCCGCATCATCACCGCGACGGCGCCGCGGTAGACCTCGTGCGCGGGGACGTCCCCGATGCCCGCGCCGCCGCGGGCGCGGTCCTCGGTGTGGGCGCGGCCGATGGCGGCGACGAGCAGCTCCACGGCCTGGCGGACCTGCACGCCGAGGGCCTCGGTGATGTCCTCCTGGTTGTCCAGGCTGGCCTTCAGCAGCTCGGGCAGCGTCTCCCCGTCGGGCACGCCGAAGAACCGCTCCCGGCTCAGCAGCGACACGAACGCGCTGACGACGATGCGCTCCGCCGCCTCGTGCCAGCCGATCGCGTCGAACACCGCCGTGGTGGTGACGCCGCCGCGCGGTGCCCACACCAGCGTCCACCAGCGGCCGTCGGTGGCCAGGCCGAGCGGCACGTCACGGGCGCGCAGCAGGTGGGCGAGGCGGTCGGCGGGCGTGGCGGCCCAGTCGGAGCCGGCGACGCGGCGCGTCGGCGGGCCGTCGCTGATCAGGCCGAGGAGCCGCACCGGTCCGGCGTCCTCGCCGGGGAGCGCGCCGGGCTCCAGCAGCGCGAACGACGGCACGACCTCGGTCTCGTGCTCGGGGACCTGGACGCCGAGGCCGGCCAGGCCGTCGAAGTGCACCGTCTCCTTCCAGCCGAGCAGGTCGATGAGCACGTACTCGATCCAGGGGCGGCCGGGCAGTGCGGTGTGCGCTTGGCGGAGCTGCTCGCGGGTCGGCTTGTCGAGGGTGTCCAGCACGGGCCAGGCGTTGCGCAGCACCGGGACGCTGAGGAACGGCCCGGACACGTCGATCAGGCCCAGCCAGTCGGCGTGGTCGAAGTCGCCGCCGCCGGGACGGCCGCCGCGCGGGCGGCGGGGACGGGTCGCGGCCATGGTCAGACCACCTCTCGCTGCGGGACGACGAACACGACGGCGACGGGGAAGGTGTGCGAGCGCGGATCGGCGTACCGGGCCCTGATCTGCCGGAGCTCCTGGTCGCGCTCGTCGTCGAGGCGCTCCAGGCGCCGTTCCCAGGACTGGCGGTCGCGCTCGTACTGGCGGATCTCCTCGCGGCTGAGCGCCTGGATCTCGGCGAACAGCGTGTCGGCCTCGTCGCCCTTGTCGAGCTGGCGGCGCAGCGAGGCGGAGAACTGCGCGAGGTTGTCGACGATGCGCTTGGACTCGGCCTCGCTGCGCTGCACGAGGTTGCGCTCCAGCGACGCGCGGCGGGTGTCGGCGCGCCACTTGATGGCGGCCTCCAGGCCGGGGCGCAGCGCCTCGAACCGGTCGGCGAGACGCTCCTCGGTGCGCGGGGTGGCGGGGCGGCCCGCCGTCAGGGCGCGGTCGAGGAGGGCGCCGAACGCGCCGACGTTCTCCCAGCGGCGGAACCGGCCGCCGGCGGGCGCCCAGCCGCCGGCGTGCAGGACCTCCTCGTGCAGGCGGACGCCGTCCGCGCCGACCAGCACGAACCGCGAGTAGGCGGCGAGCAGCGTCGTCTCCAGCTCGGGGTCGTCGCTGACGACGGCGGCGACGCGGTTCAGGTCGATGCGCTCGTTGGAGACGGCGGCGCGCAGCAGCCGCGTCGACATCGCCACCAGCGGATGCCCGAGGTGGGCGAGGACGACGTCGTCGCGGTCCCTGACGGTGCGGGCGTCGAAGGTCACCGGGAGCTGGCGGGGCGCCTTGCCCTTCTCGGGCAGCTTCTCCAGCAGCCCGGCCGAGGCGCGCGCCCACGAGCCGGTGAGGATCGGCACGTCGTAGACGCCCGGATCGGGGTCGATCGCGTCCTTGAGGGGCTGCTGGCGGGCCAGTTCCAGGGCGGTGTCCACGACGCGCTTGACGCTGCCGGGGGTGATGTGGAGCTCGCGGACGGTGTCGTCCAGGTTGGTGTGCAGGCGGCGGACCTGGTCGCCGATGTCGCTCTCGGCGGGGACGCGGCCGGCGCGGGCGCCGCGGGCGGTCGCGCCGGCGGCCTCGGCGTCCACGTCGACCCGCTGGCCGAGCAGGCGGCGCTGCACGGCGTCGGCGAGGACGGCGTTGACCGGGCCGAGATCGTCGCGGACCCGCGCGACGCGCTTGGCGATCCGCGACAGGAACTCCAGGTCGGCCTCGTAGGAGAACTCGTCGGCGCGCTCCCAGCCGGTGCCGACGAAGTGGCGGATCTCGGGGGTGCGGCGCTGGCCGTAGCGGTCGATGCGGCCGATGCGCTGCTCCAGCTTGTTGGGGTTGAACGGGATGTCGTAGTTGACCAGCCGGTGGCAGTGGTTCTGCAGGTCGATGCCCTCGCTGGCGGCGTCGGTGGCGAGCAGCACCCGCACCGGGTGCTCGGCGGGCGACTTCTGGAACGCCAGCCGCAGCCGCTCGCGCTCGTCGGCGCCCATGGACCCGTCGAGCTCGGCGACGCGGTCCGCGCCGAAGCCCTCGGTGCGCAGCAGCTCGCGCAGCCAGTCCTTGGTGTCGCGGTACTCGGTGAACACGATGACGCGCTCGTTGGTCCAGTCGGCGCCCGCCAGGCACACCGACTTCAGGTAGGTGACGAGCTCGCGGGCCTTGGCGTCGGGCTGGGCCTCGTGCTGCTCCGCCCACGCGTGCATGCGGCCGAGCAGCGCCAGCTCGTCGGCCTCGCGCTCGACCAGCGGGCCGGTGAGGGTGAGCGCGTCGGTCTCGGCGGCGTCCAGGGCCTCGTCGTCGAGGGTGGCGACGTCGTCGAAGAAGTCCTCCAGGAAGGCGTCCTCGGGCGCGAGCGCCGGCCGGGAACCCGACGCGAGGGTCTTCATGTAGACCGAGACGGTGCGCTCGAACGCCGCGGGGCTGGAGAACAGGCGCTTCTTCAGCAGCAGCGTCACCAGGTCGGCGGCCTTGCGGCCCTTGCCGGCCTTCAGGCGGCGGCGCCGCGCCTCGGTGAACTCCCGCAGCAGGCCGTGGATCTCGCGCTCGTCCTCGGGGTAGACGACCGGGATCTCCCGGGCGTCGCGGGCGGCGAAGCGCGGCGCGCCGCCGGCGTCCACCAGCTGGGTCTTCAGGCGCCGCACCACGATGTCGCGGACGGCGGCGGCGTCGGGCCGCATGCCGCGGACGAAGCGCTGATCGTCCAGGATCTCCAGCAGGGCGGTGAAGCTCTCCTGGTAGCCGTTGTGCGGCGTCGCCGACAGGAACAGCCGGTGCGTGAAGTGCGGCGCGAGGCGGCGGATCAGCTTGGTCTGCTGGGAGTCCACGGCGTAGACCTGCTTCGGCGCGGCCGGCGCGACGTGGTGGGCCTCGTCCAGGATCAGCAGGTCGAAGGTGCGCGGATAGGTCGGCCCGTCGGGCGGCAGCACCTCGTCGAGCAGCCGCTGCGCCTTGGCGCCGCGCAGCCACGGCAGCGACACGATCGCCAGGCGGTGCACCTCGAAGGGGTTGGCGGCGCTGCCGTGGGTGCGGCGGACCTCGGCGCAGCGCTCGGAGTCGATGACGGTGAAGTCCAGGCCGAACTTCTCGGCCATCTCGTCGCGCCACTTCACCGTCAGGCCCGCCGGGCACACGATGAGGACGCGCCGGGCGCGCTGGCGCAGCAGCAGCTCCTGCGCGACCAGGCCCGCCTCGATGGTCTTGCCGAGGCCGACGTCGTCGGCGAGCAGCAGGTTGACGCGCGGGGCGTCCATGGCGCGCGCGACCGGTTCGAGCTGGTAGTCCTCGATCGCGACGCCCGACCGGAACGGCGCCTGGAGCGTCTTGACGTCGGCGGAGGCGACCGCGCCCCACCGCACCGCGTCCAGGAACGCCGCGAGCCGCCCCGGCGGGTCGAACCCGCCCGCCGCGACCCCGGGCAGCGACCCGCTCGGCAGCAGCCGCCGGCCCGGCTCGATCTCCCACACCACCGACAGCGTGTCGCCGTACCGGCCGTCCTCCACGCTCTGCAGCGTGACCAGCGCGCTGGACCCCCGGTCGTCGACCGACCCGACGACCCACCGCTGCCCCCGCACCTGCACGAGCGCTCCGGGCGCGGGACGTTCGACGGTCACTGTAGGCGGCACGGTTCTCCTCTACCCGACGTGAACGGCACGGGACACCTGGTCAACATGCGGCGAAGAAGGTAGCGTAGCGCCACATGTCCGCTACGTCCACGGCCACTCCGCCCGTCTATCGAGTTCACAGGAAGCCGGGACGGGCGGGCCGGTTCCTCCGCCGGAGAGCCTATCGAGCAAGGGCTATGGTCATGGACGTCTCCGCCGGTCCGGTGCCCGGACACCGGGCGGAAGGACACCCGCTTTCCACCGGACTGGTTGATTCCGTCAACAAACACCTTTATGGTGCAGTCCAGATCCGCGCGCGGGACGCGTTCGTCGCCGCGGTCCGGCCGGCCCCGCGGCCGCCTTCCGACTTCCCCGAGGTCCTCCCCTCGACTCCGCACGCCCGACCCCGTGCGCGCACCTGCCGGAAAGGACCCCGTCCTCAGTGACCGACGAGGAAACCGCCGGCGAGCTCACCGAGCTCGCCGCCGACCCCCTGCTCGCCGCCCGCGCCGACCAGCTCCGCGACCTCGCCGCGGCCATGACCGACCGCGGCGCCGCCGAACGCTGGTGCGAGATCGACGTGTTCGCCGCCTTCCCGCCCGACACGGCCGACCGCCCCGCGGGCCGCCGCGCCCCGACCGACAGGAAGACGCGCCGCTGGGTCCTGCGCGGCATCGACGTGGTGCTGCCGGTCCTGGTCTTCGTCCCCATCGCCATCACCTGGTTCGGCCTCACCCAGGCCACCGGCGCCTACGGCGAGGCCATCGCCGCGTCGGGCACCGACATCGCCCGCCGCCCCTTCCTGGAACTGTGGCAGCAGGGGTTCGGCGGGCGGCTCGCCGGCTGGGCGCGCTTCGACAGCATCGCCATGATGACGCTGACGGGCATCGGCCTGCTGATGGTGCTCACCGTCACCGAACGGATCCTGCTGCGCTCCGCCGAGGAGCGCGCCGAGCACGAGGAGCAGGCCCTGCGGTCCCGGCTCCGGACGGCCCTCACCTCCGCCGCGCTGCACCTCGGCCAGGTCCGCCTGTCGGCGCCCGCCCGCTTCCAGGAGGAGCTGACCCGCACCGCCGAGGAGTTCGGGCGGATCGGCGAGACCGTCCGCTCCCACCAGGACGACGTCCTGAAGTCCCTGGAAGGGACCGTGGAACGGGCCGACGCCGTCACCGCCGCCCTGCGCGACAGCGCCGAGCGGGTCACCGGCGGCACGGCAGCCGTCGGCGACCTCCTGAGGACGGTCACCGCCGCGACCGGCGACCTCGTCCAAGCCGTCGACCGCTCCGTCTACGCCTTCGACCAGGTCGGCGAGAAGACCGACGAGGCCGTCACCCTCGCCGGCGGCCGCCTCGGCGACACCCTCACCGACGCCACCGCGCGGCTGCGCGAGGCCATGGACGACGCCGCCGCCACCACCGGCCGCGCCGTCCAGGACAGCGTCACCGACCTGAAGGCGCGGGTCGGCGAGCTGGTCGGCGCCGCCGCCGACATCAGCGCGATGGTCGCCCGCGCCGACGCCTCCCTGGCCGACGCCGGCGAGCGGCTCGCCGGCGCCGTCACCGGCTCCGCCCGCTCCCTGGAGGCCGCGTTCGGCACCACCGGCCAGGAGGTCGGCGCCGCGCTCGGCGACTGGGCCGACACCGCCGGAGCGCACGCCTCCCGGATCGAACTGGTCTCCGACACCGCCGGCCGCACCGCCCGGCTCCTGGAGACCACCCACCAGGCCCTGGACGCGCTCCCGCAAGCCCTGTCCGCGGGCGTCGCCGGCATCCCCGACGCCGTCCGGACCGCCACCGGCGCCGAACTCGCCCGCATCTCCGCCGCCGCGGACGCCCTCGCCGCCGCCCGCGACACCGCCACCGCCGAGGTCGCCGCCCTCCGCGACGCCGTCGCCCGCCTCCAGCGGGCCGTCGAACGGACCGCCGAACGCGCCGGCGAGCCGGCCGCCGGACCCGCCGAGCCCTCCCGGTGAGCCGCCCGCGCGTCCTCGGCGTCTCCGCCCTCCTCGGCGGCTGGCTGTTCGCCGACCTGCTGCTCGGCCTCACCATCGTCATGCTCGGCGCGCAGGCCCCGCCCGACGACGACCCCGCCGCCGGCGCCGCGCCCTCCCCCAGTCCGTGCGCGACCCGGCTCGGCGGCGTCAAGGCCAAGCCCGCCAAGCTAACCTTCACCGTCTCCGCCGGCGCGTCCGCCGACCGGCTCGCCGCCCAGGTCGCCAAGGCCATGCGCCCGCACGCCGCCACCGTGCGCGGCCGCCACGCCGGCATGGTGCTGACCTTCGGCGCGGCGGGCGGCGCCGGACCCGGCGAGCGGCTCGCCGCCCGCGTCAACAAGGCCCTCGCCAAGACCGACCCGGCGACCTTCCGCACCGCGGCGTTCCGCAACTTCCACGACCTGTCGTCCCCGGACGGCACCGTCTCGCTGGAGATCTACTTCGTCTCCGACGGCTGCCCGACCTCCCCCCGAGCCCAAGGAACCCGATGAGCGAGCAAGTCCTGCCCTTCTACCTGGTCTGCGACGAGTCCTACTCGATGACCACCGCCGACCCCGCGACCGGCCGGTCCCCCATCGACGACATCAACGCCCAGATCCCCACCATCTACCAGGAGATCGCCAGCAACCCCATCGTCGCCGATCGGGCCCGCCTCGGCATCATCGGCTTCAGCAGCACCGCCGAGGTGCTCCAGCCGCTCGCCGACCTCAACGACGTGCAGACGCTCCCGCAGATCAGCGGCCGCAGCGCCACCAGCTACGCCGCCGCCTTCGACCTGCTGCGCCGGACCATCGACGACGACGTCCGCGCCCTCAAGCAGGCCGGCCACGTCCCCTACCGGCCCACGGTGTTCTTCCTCACCGACGGGCTGCCCACCGACCCCGCCGACTGGCCGCGGGCCCACCAGCGGCTCACCGACCCCGGGTTCCGCGCCCGCCCCCACATCCTGGCCTTCGGCTTCGGCGGCCTGGACGCCGCCAACGAGGCCGACACCAAGGTCCTCCGCCAGATCGCGACCTTCCGCGCCTTCGTCGCCAAGAGCGACATCAGCCCGAGCGAGGCGCTCAGCGAGTTCGCCAAGCAACTGCTCAACTCCATCGTGCAGTCCGCGGTCGCGTCGGCGTCCAAGGCCGACGGCGGCGCCACCCTGTCGTTCCCCCAGCAGGCCGCCGGGTACGCCACCCTCGACGCGGAACCGGTCTAGACATGGAGCGCAGCGAAACGGACCGGCCGGTGGACTCCGTCCGGCCGAGCGGACCGGTCCAGCCGGTCGAAGAGATCGGGGCGGTCGGGGCGGCCGGGGCCGTGCGGCAGGCCGGCGCGGAACGGCCGAGCGCGCCGCCCGGCGACGCCGCCCCCGCCGCCGACGTCCCCCCGCCGCTGGTCATCGGACGCCCGTCGCGGCTCCGCTCCGCGCCGGGGCGGCCGCCCGCCGCCCCCCATCCCAAGCTGGACGCCGTCCGGCCCGACAGCGAGATCGACGGCGCCGAACTGCCCGGCCTCGTCGTGCGCGCGGCGTCCGTCCGCGGCGACGCCCACCGCTACCAGGGCACCCTCCGCCAGGACTCCATGAAGCTCCGGCCGCTCGGCGAGGACGGCGTCGTCCTGTGCGTCGCCGACGGCCTCGGCAGCCGCCCCCTGTCCCACGTCGGCTCGGACCGCGCCGTCCAGGAGGCGAGCCGGCACGTGCCCGCGTTCATGGACGCCGCCGAGCCCGCCAAGGCGGCCGCGGCGCTCGTCCACCACGTCAGCCACAACCTGCGCGAATACGCCGTATGGGTCGGCGTGGACGGCGAGGACCTGGCGACGACGCTGGTCGCCGGCGGCGTCCGGCGCCGCGAGGACGGCACCGCACTGGCCCGGCTCGCGCGCGTCGGCGACAGCACCGCCCTCTACCTGCGCAACGACGATTGGACCTCCTGCTTCCCCACCGACCCCGACACCGCCGTCGCCACCTCGGCGACCGCCGCGCTCCCCGCCAAAGCCCCCGACGTCCAGGTCGCCGACCTCGTCCTGCGACCCGGCGACCTGCTCGTGCTGTGCACCGACGGGCTGGAGCGCCCCATGCGCGGCGACGAGGTGCGCCGCCGCCTCGCCGACTGGTGGAGCCGCCCCGAACCGCCGTCGCTGCCGGAGTTCCACTGGCAGTTCAGCTTCCGCGCCCGCACCCACGACGACGACCGAACCGCCATCTGCGTCTGGGCGGTGTGATGCCGCTCGTCCCGCACCCCCTGGACCGCCCGCGCGCGTCCCTCCCCCTGGAGACCGCCCCGCTCGGCGAAGGCGGGCAGGGCGTCATCACCCGCGTGCCCGGCGCCGAACGCCTGGTCTACAAGGAGTACGTCGCGCACTGGGCCCCCAGGGTCGACGCCGCCGCCCTCGCCGACCTGATCGACTTCGGCCGCTCGCTGCCGCCCGCCGAGCGGGCGCTGCTGGACCATTGCGCCTGGCCGCTCGCACGGGTCGTGCACAACGGAGCCGTCACCGGTTTCCTCATGCCCGAGGTGCCCGCCGACCTCCGCGTCCCCATCGGCGGCAAGAACAGGCTGATCGAACTCCAGTACCTGACCCACACGCCCAACTGGGCCTGGAAGCACCTGCACCAGCCCGACATCGCCGGCCGCGTGGAGATCGCCCGGCGGGCGGTCGAACTGATCGGCTTCTTCCACGGCCGCGGCCTGATCCTCGGCGACATCTCCTCCCGGAACCTGCTGTGGCGGCCGGGCGCCCCCTACCGCGTCCACCTGCTGGACTGCGACGGCACCCGCCGGCACGGCAGCGCCCCCGTCCTGCCGCAGGCGCACTCCCCCGACTGGAACGACCCCCTCCAGCGGGCGTCCGGCCCCGACCTGGACACCGACCGCTACAAGACCGCCCTGCTGGTCGGCCGGGTCCTGACGCGGGAGAAGCACCTGCGCCCCGGCGACGAGCTCGCACCGTTCGGGCCGCTGGAGGAGCGCCTCCTGCGGCCGCTGGCCGAACTGTGGAAGCGGGCCGCCGGGCCGGTGGGCACGCGGCCGACCGTCCAGGAGTGGGCGGCGGCGCTGGAAGGCCGCAAGCGCATCGCGATCCCCCGCCCGGTGGTCGTGCGCGTCCCCGAACCGGTGCTGCCGCTGGCGCCGCTCGGCGAGCCCGCCCGGGGCGCCGGCCGCTCGACCGTGCCCGCCCCGGGCCCGGCGCCGGCCCGGGCGGGGCGCGCCGCCGTCCCGGCGCCGCAGCCGCTACGGCGGCAGGTGCCGAAGCCCGCGCCCAGGCCCGCGCCGACGCCCGCGCCAAAGATCGCGCTGGAGAAGAAGCCCGCCGTTCCGCTGCCGGCGCCCCCCGCGGCGCCGTCCACGGCGCCCGCCGCCGGGTCGCTCGGCGGCCGGGTCGTCGCGTCCGCCGCCTATGCCGACCAGCGGGCCGGGCCCCAGCGGGTGCCGATCAGCGACGCGCAGGTCGCCGCCCTCATCGACGCGCTCGGCGCCGGCCGGGGACGGCTGGCCGTCAAGGCCCTCGCCGCCGCCCTCGGCGAGCCCGAAGGCCGCGTGCCGCTCCTGGTCAGCGCCGCCTGCCGGCTGCTCAACGCCGACGACGAGCCGGTGCTGCGCCTGATCGACGACCGCCGGACGGTGGAAATGGACCCGCTGCTGCTCCGGGAGCAGTTCCTGGAAGAGGAGGGCTGAGCGCATGCCGCCCAGGACCAGCCGGACGCGCCGCCGGCGGATCATCCGCGCGCTCGCCAACGGAACGGTGCCCGAGTCCGGGCTCGGCCTGTTCGCCGTCGGCATGGGACGCTTCGAGGCCGCCCTCGACGAGGCCCTGGACGCCGCCGCGACCGGCGAGGGCGTCTTCAAGGCCGTCCGCGGCGAGTACGGGTCCGGCAAGACCTTCTTCGCCCGCTGGCTCGCCGAGCGCGCCCACGCCAAGGGCATGGCCACCAGCGAGGTCCAGTTCTCCCCCGAGCAGACGCCCCTGCACCGGTTCGAGACCGTCTACCGGGCGGTGGTGGACAACCTCGCCGTCACCGGCGGCGGCAGCGGCGCCTTCGCCACCATCGTCGACTCCTGGCTGCTGACGCTGGAGGACGACGCCGCCGCCATCCGCGGCCCCGCCGGGCACCGCGGCGCGGACGAGGGCGTCGACGAGCTCATCGAGTCCCGGCTGAAGGCCGCCGGGGAGACCGCGCCCGAGTTCGCGCTCGCGCTGCGCGGCTACCGCCGGGCGCGGCTGAGCGGCGACCACGAGGCGGCCGACGCTCTGCTGGCCTGGCTGTCGGGCTCGGACCGCATCTCCACCAGGGCGCTGCGGAGCGCCGGGCTGAAGGGCCGGCTCGACCCGGCCAACGCGCACGACTTCCTGCGCGGCCTGCTGCTCATCCTGCGCGACAGCGGCCACACCGGCCTGCTGCTGGTCCTCGACGAGATCGAGACGCTCCAGCGCGCCCGCTCCGACAGCCGCGACCGCGGCCTGAACGCGCTGCGGCAGCTCATCGACGACCTGTCCGGCGGCGGCCTCCCCCACCTGTTCCTCGTCATCACCGGCACCCCCGCCTTCTACGACGGCCCGAACGGCGTCCAGCGCCTCGCGCCGCTCGCGCAGCGGCTGGACACCGACTTCGCCACCGACGCCCGGTACGACACCGCGCGGGCCACGCAGATCCGGCTCACCGGCATGGACGCCGCCAAGCTCGCCGAACTCGGCCGCACCGTCCGCGACCTGTTCGCCGCCGGGCACGAGGAGGAGGAGCGCATCCGCACGCGCGTCGACGACGCCTACGTCGCCGACCTCGCCGCCGCCGTCGCCGGACGGCTCGGCACGGGCGCCGCGCCCCGCATGTACCTGCGCAAGCTCGTCGCCGACGTGCTGTACCGCGTCGCCGAGTTCCCCGACTTCGACCCGCGCCGCGACTACGCCAAGGTCCGCCTCGCCGCCGCCGACCTCAACGACGACGAGCTCCACGCCCTCACGACGCGCGCGACGTCGGCCGACGAGATCGACCTCGACCTGTGACGCGGCTGCACCCGACGCTCGCCCACCACCTGACCTCGACCCTCGGCTGGCCGGACCTGCGCCCGCTCCAGGCCAGGGCGCTCAGCCCGATCGGCGCCGGCGACGACGCGCTGCTGATCGCGCCGACCGCCGGCGGCAAGACCGAGGCCGCGCTGTTCCCGCTGCTCACCCGCATGGCCGACGACGGCCGCCAAGGGCTGAGCGTGCTCTACCTCTGCCCGCTGAAAGCGCTGCTGAACAACCTGCACCCCCGGCTGGAGCGCTACGCCGGATGGCTGGGCCGGACGGTGGGGCTCTGGCACGGCGACATCCCCGACTCGCGCCGCCGGGCGATGCTGCACGAACCGCCCGACATCCTGCTGACCACGCCCGAGTCCCTGGAGGCCATGCTCATCAGCGCCCGGGTGGACCACCGGCGGCTGATGGCCGACCTGCGCGCGGTCGTGGTGGACGAGGTGCACGCCTTCGCCCGCGACGACCGCGGCTGGCACTTGCTCGCCGTCCTGGAGCGGCTGGCGCGCCTCGCCGGACGCCCCCTCCAGCGGATCGGCCTGTCGGCCACCGTCGGCGACCCGCCCGCGCTGCTGCGCTGGCTACAGGGCACCGCGACCGGCCGCCCCGGCATGGTCGTGGCGCCACCGGACGGCGCGGACGGCGCCGGCGACGCCGACGTCGAGCTGGACCACGTCGGCACCCTCGCCAACGCCGCGAAGATCATCGCGGGGCTGCACGGCGGCGAGAAGCGCCTGGTGTTCTGCGACTCGCGGCGCGCGGTGGAGGAGCTCGGCGAGCTGCTGCGCGCCGCCGGCGTCACCGCCTTCCTCTCCCACGCCTCCCTGGCGGCGGCCGAACGGCGCCGCGCCGAGGAGGCGTTCGCCGAGGCCCGCGACTGCGTGATCGTGTCGACCTCCACGCTGGAACTCGGCATCGACGTCGGCGACCTGGACCGGGTCGTCCAGATCAACGCGCCCCGGACGGCGGCCTCGTTCCTGCAGCGCCTCGGCCGCACCGGGCGCCGCCCCGGGAAGCGCCGCAACTGCCTGCTGCTGGCGCTCACCCGCGACGACCTCCTGGCGGCCGCGGGACTGCTGCACCTGTGGGGCACCGGTTACGTCGAACCGGTCCGGCCCCCCGCCGAGCCCCGGCACATCGCCGCCCAGCAGCTCCTCGCCCTCGCCCTCCAGGAAGGGCACCTCGGCACCGTCCGGTGGCGCGAGTGGTGGCGGGACCTGGAGGTGATGCGCGACGCCGGGCCGATCCTGGACCACCTGCGCGACCGCCGCCTGCTCACCGCCGACGGCGGCCGGCTCATGATCGGCGACGCGGCCGAGCAGTCCCTCGGCCGGCGCCACTTCATGGAGCTGACGTCGGTCTTCACCGCCCCGCCGGAGTTCACCGTGCTCCAGGGCGACACCGAGATCGGCCGCGTCGGCCCGCAGGTCCTGCTGTCGGCGGCGCCCCCTGGCGGCCGGCTGCTGCTGCTCGCGGGCCGGACCTGGCGGGTCGACTGGACCGACTGGAAGCGGCGGCGGTGCTTCGTCGACCCCGTCGACGGCACCGGCGGCGAGGCCCGCTGGTCGTCGGCGTCCCTCGACGACGTCGCGTTCGAGGCGACCCAGGCCGTCCGGGACGTGCTGCTCGGCGCCGACCCGCCGGTGCGGCTGACCCGGCGCGCCACCGCCGCGCTCGCCGCGGCCCGCGCGGACGCGGCCGGCACCGTCGACGCCCGCGCGAGCGTCATCGAACGGCGCGGCGGGGACGTCCACTGGTGGACGTGGGCGGGACGCAAGGGGAACGCGACCCTGCGGGCGACCCTCGGGCCGCTCGCCGACCCGGCGGGCCCGGCCGACGGGCGCCGCGTCCGGCTGCGCGCCGACCTGACCCCCGCCGCGTGGGCGGCCGGCGCGGCCCGCGCCCGCACCCGGATCGTCGCGCCGCGCCCCGAGCCGCAGGCGCTCACCGGGCTGAAGTTCAGCGCCGCGCTGCCGCCGGCGCTGGCCGAGCGGACCCTGGCGGCGCGGCTCACCGACGCCGACGCCGCCGCTCGCCTCCTGGCGCGGCCGGTCACCTTCCTCGTGCGGTGACCCGCGGCTCCAGACCCGCCTCGGCCAGGCCGTCGGTGAGGACGCGGGCCAGCCCCGCGCCGGCCGCGGCGGCTTCGCGCAGCCGCGCCGCGAACGCGTCCACGGCGCGGAACGCCTCGCCGCGGCGACGCTGCTCCTCGATGGGCAGCAGCGGGATCTCCGCGCGGCGCACGTCCACCCGGTAGGACGACGACACCGTGGAGTAGTGGCGCAGGTTCAGCGAGCTGCGCAGGATGCCGGCCAGGTAGTGCGGGTCCAGCTGCTCGGGGTTCGGGCGCAGCAGGAACAGGTGCCGGCCGAGGACGGCGCCCGGCTCGTCGACGACGCGGGCGGCCGGGGCGCGGATCACGGCGGGGACGACGACGTCGCCGCGCCGCACGACCACCGCGTCCGGCGGCGCGGCGGCGTCCGCCAGGACACGCGAGGGCGGGCGCCCCTCGACGACGTCCTCGGCGGTGAGGACGAGCGGGAAGGCCGATCCGGCCGCGGCCCCGACCACGGCGCCGGCGGGTTTCAGCGGGGCCTGGTGGACCGTCAGCAGGCCCATCCGGGCCAGCTCGGCCACCGGCGGCTGCGGGACCTCGGGCGGCCCGTGCCCGCCGTCCACCTCGGGGAGCAGCCCGCGCAGGTCGGCGAGCAGCTCCAGCAGCTCGGCGCGGCGGGCGGCGACCTGCTCGGCGGCGGGCGCCGCGGGCGGCGGGGTGAGGTGGCGGGCGGGGGTGAGGTCGACCTGCTCGTCGAGCAGGTCGATGATGCGGACGGCGCGGGCGCGGCCCGGATCGTCCAGATCGCCCTCGGGATCGCCGGTGAACCGGTGCCACAGCTCCGCGGCCTCGGCGGCGAAGTCGCCCGCGACCTCGGCCATCAGGACCTGGCTCGGCGGCCTCTCGGCCGGATCGGGGCGGCGCAGCACCCACAGCGCGAGCGGCACCGCCATGTTGGGGACGGCCCCGAGCGGCAGCACGATCACGGCCCGCAGCGCCCCGCGGCGCAGGAGCTGCTGGCGGATGCGGCGGCCCGCCCGGCGGTCGGCGACGGCCGGCGGCATGAGCAGCACGGCGAGACCGCCCGGCCGGCAGTGCGCCAGGGCGTGCTGCACCCAGGCGAGCTCGGGTTCGGTGCGCGGCGGCAGGCCGTACTCCCAGCGCGGGTCGGCGGTCAGCTCGTCGTAGCCCCAGTTGCGGTCGTTGTAGGGGGGCGCGGTGACGACGAGATCGGCCTCCAGGTCGGGGAAGGCGTCGGCGCGCAGCGAGTCGCCCGCGCCGATCTCGGCGGCCCCGGTGCGCAGCGCCAGGCGCAGGGCCGTGAGGCTCGCCAGCGCGCCGTCGACCTCCTGGCCGCGCAGGCGGACGGCCGGGTCCTCGTCCAGGGCGGCGAGCAGGAAGGTGCCCGAACCGCAGGCGGGGTCCAGGACGGCGGCGGCGCCGGGCGCCAGCCGCACGGCGAGATGCGCGACGCCCCGCGGCGTCTCGTACATACGGCGCTTGTGCAGGTCCAGGTAGCGCTCGCGCAGGAACTCGAAGGTGGACTCGGGGCCGCGCCCGGCAGCCAGGTCGGCGAGGCCCCGCACGACCGGGACGTGCCGGGCCGCGAGGCGGCCGGGGAAGGCGGCGCCGCCGGGCAGGCCGCCCACCACCGCCAGGACCGCGCCGGGCAGCTCGGCGGCGACCTCGGCGTCGGTGCGGGCGGCGAGGGCGGGCCAGCCGCCGGGCTCGCGGTGCAGGTAGAGCAGGAACGCGCCCGCGAACGCCAGGATGTCGGCGAGCTCGGCCTCGTCGGCGAGCCGGCGCAGGTCCTGCCACAGGTGCTCGTCTGCGGTGTCGGCGCTCAGCTTGCCCTGCGCCCGCAGCCACTCCTGCACCTCGGCGAGGGAGAACGAGGGGCTGGCGGCGGTGCCGCCGACGGGACGCGGGAAGTCGTCGTGGCGCTTGCGCCAGTTGCTGACGGCCGCCCGGCCCACCGCGGCCAGCCGGGCGATGTCGGCGGCGGTGACCGTCGCGTCCTGTGCCACGGGGCCTCCTCGGATCGGGCGCCGCCGGCGGCGACGCTCTCCGTTCACGGTACCGCCTTGAGCGGCGACGACCTAGGAGAGGTGGGTTGACCGGATTCACGGGTGATCACGCAGCGTGAGTCGAGGGGGGCCGAACAGCGGAAACGGCTAGCCGGATCGCGACATGGCGTATCAACCTGCATAGATGGCACACCACATGATTTATCGGTCGATTGCATTCACATCAGTTGTCTGCTTTGATTGTTCACAGACCGAACCGCCGCCCTGCCGTGAACCAGGCGGTTTGTGAACACACCCCCCCCCCGAATCAGGAGCACCCTTGTGAACACCGGCCCGAACCACGGACCGCACGACGGACCGGCCCCCACCCCGCCCCCGTACGCACCCGGGCCGCCCCTGCCGCCCGGCCCGCCGTACCCGATGCCGAACCCGCCGCCCGCCAAGGGGAACGCCCTGCTCAAGGGCTGCCTCATCGCCGTCGCCGGCGTGGTCGGGCTGATGGTCCTGCTCGTGGCCTGCGGCGCGCTGATCGGCTCGTCAGGCGAGGACACGGCGGCGAAGAAGCCGGCCGCGCAGCAGCCCGGCGCCACCCACCGGCAGAGCCACGAGGCCGCCCCGAAGACGCCGGCGTCCCGCTCCACGGCGCCCCGCACGCCCGCCAACGGCATCGGCCGCGAGTACCGCGACGGCAAGTTCGCCTTCACCGTCACCAAGGTGAAGAAGGGCGTGCGCCGCGTCGGCGATCAGTACTTCGGCCGGACCGCGCAAGGCCAGTACGTCCTGCTCTACGTGCGGGTGGAGAACATCGGCGACGACGCCCGCTCCTTCTCCGACGGCAACCAGGACCTCTTCGACACCAAGGACCGCAAGTTCAGCGCCGGCACCGAGGCGCAGATCGCCCTCGGCGACCAGGCCAAGGCGTTCCTGGAGGACGTCAACCCAGGCAACACGGTGAACGGCGTCCTCATCTACGACGTGCCGAAGGGCGTGAAGCTGCACGCCGTCGAGCTGCACGACTCGATGTTCTCCGGCGGCGTCACCGTCCCTCTCGGCGACCGCTGACCGCCGGTAAACCGGCGGTCGCCCACCGGCGTCGAATGATCAACGCCCTCTCTCCGGCCGCGCCCGGAGGACGTCGAAGGGAGCAGCCAGGTGCCCGACCGGGCCGCCATCATCGCCGCCGAGCAGCGCGCGGTCGACCACGCCTACGAGTGCTACGAGCGCCCGCTGCGCGAGAACCGCGCGCAGCGGGCCCGCCGCGACGAGCGCACCGACGCCCACGCCGGAACCGCCTTCATCCCCACCCTCCCGCCCGAGCTGCGCACCGAGGACGCCCTCGCGGGCGCCTCCCTCGTCATGCATCGCATCGACGCGCTGGACGAGGGCCGCGTCCGCACCTGCTACATCGGGCGCGCCTCGGTGTTCGACGACGAGCACGACCTGGTGGTGGCCAACTGGCAGACCCGCCAGGCCACCCGGTGGCTGCTCGCCCGCCCCGAGGACCCCGGTGAGGTCATGCTGCGCCGCGACCTGACCTGCAAGGGCCCCAAAGTGCGGGGATACCGGGACGTCCTGGTGCGGCCGCTGCGGAACGGCGTGCCGGCCGCGACGGCGCCGCCGCCGACCCGCGACACCGTGCGGGAGCTGCGCGACCTGCTGCTGGACGAGCTCGGGCGGGCGCGCGACGGCCGCATGCGCGACATCGTCGAGACGATCCAGCGCGAGCAGCTCGCACTCGTCGCCGACGAGCGCGCGGGCCTGCTGGTGGTGCAGGGCGGACCCGGCACCGGCAAGACCGCCGTCGGCCTGCACCGGGTGTCCTGGCTGCTGTTCAACAAGCTGTTCAAGCCGGGCGAGGTCCTCGTCGTCGGGCCGCACCGCGGCTTCCTGGAGCACGTGCGCGGCGTCCTCCCGCAGCTCGGCACCCACGACGTGCGCATGGTCGCGCTGGACCTGCTCTGGGAGCGGCCCGGCGCCGGCACGGCGGCCGACGCGGCCCGGACCGGGCGGCGCACCGCGGTGGACGGCGCCAAGGGCACCGACGCGCCCGCCGCCCGCGCCGTGAAGGCCGACCTGCGCATGGCGGCGGTGCTGCGCAACGCCCTCGACGCGCAGAGCGGGCGCGGCGTGCTCGCCCGCCGCGCGGCGCACGGCGGCTTCGTCGCCGCCTTCGAGGGCACCCACCTGTCGGCCTCCCTCGACGAGCTCAAGGCGCTGGCCGACGCCCACCGGGACGCGCCCACCTACGAGGCGCGGCGGGCGCGGTTCGCCGACGCGCTCGTGGAACTGCTCGTGGAGCGGTACGGGCTCCAGCACCAGGGACGGCAGGACAGGACGCTGCCCGAGCGGATCGCTCGGCACGCCCACGTAACGCGGCTCGTCGGCCGGCTATGGCCGAAGCTCACCGCCGAGCGGGTGCTGCGCGACCTGCTCACCGATCCCGTCCTGCTGCACAAGGCCGCGCAGGGCATCCTGGACGGCGCCGAGCAGGCCGCGATCCTGCGGGGGCGGGCCGCCCGCCTGGAGCAGGAGCCCTGGACACTCGCCGACCTCGTCTGCCTGGAGGAGCTGCGCGTCCTCATCTCCGGCGAGGGCCCTCGCCGCTACCCGCACCTGGTGGTCGACGAGGCGCAGGACCTCACCCCCATGCAGGCCCGCTCCCTCGCCCGGCGCTGCCCGACCGGCTCGATGACTGTGCTCGGCGACCTCGCCCAGGCGACCGGCCCGCACCGCTACGCCGGCTGGGACGAGCTCGCCGCGCTGCTCGGCCCCGGCGCCGAGCGCCACCTCGCCGAACTCGACGTCGGTTACCGCGTGCCGCAGCAGGTGATGGAGTTCGCCGAACCGCTGGCCCGGCGCCTCGCCCCCGGCACCGCCTTCCCCCGTTCGGTCCGGCCGGTCGACGGCGCCCTGTCGCTGGTGCCCGTCGACGGCGCCGAGGTGGACGCCGCCGCGCTGGACGCCGCCCGAGCGGTGCGCGCCGCGGCCGACGGCGCGGACCGCTCCGTCGCGCTGATCGTTCCCGACCGGCGGCGGTCCGCGCTGCGGACGGGCGCGCCGGCGGGCGTCCACGTGCTCACCGCCGCACAGGCCAAGGGACTGGAGTTCGACCACGTCGTGCTCGCCGAGCCCGCCGAGATCGCCGCGCAGGAGCCCGCCGGGGCCGGCGGGCTGTACGTCGCGCTGACGCGCTGCACCCAGTCCCTGACCGTCGTGCACGGCGCCCCGATCCCCGTCGGGCCGGACGAGGACGGCGAGCGGACCGAACGATCGCAGGAAGAGGACATGACCGACACCAGCACGGACCGGCCCGGTACGGGCGGGGCCGCCGGCGCGCCGGCGGAGGGCTTCGACCGCTTCGTCGCGGCGCTGGAGGGCAGCGTCCGCGACGAGCGGCGGTGCAACATCCACGAGCACCTGCGGCACCGCCTGCTCAGCGACCTGTTCAGCGCCGGGCTCGCCCCCACCTCCACCCCCGTCGTCGACGCCGTCTGCGACGGCCCCGCCGGCACGGTGCTGTACGAGGTGCTCGGCGAGGACCGGCGCGCCTACCTCGACCTGCGCGAGGCGGTGCTGCGCCTCATGGAGGCCGCGCACGCCGAGGGCGAGACCGCCGACCACCGCTTCGTCGTGCTGCCCGGCGAACCGGTCGAGGACTGGGCGGCCGAGACGCTGGACGAGGCGTTCGGCGTCAACGTCCTCTGGCTGGAGGACGGGCACTGGCGCGGCAACCGCGTCCCCCTCGCTCTCGGCCGCGCCGCGCCCGGCGACCGCCGCTGAGCGGGCGGCGGAGAGCCGGCGCCGACCGCTCAGCGGCGGGCGGCGGGGCGGGTGCGGGTCTTGCGGAGGGAGGTGAGGGCGGCGGTGGCGAGGCCCTTGGCTGAGGCGGCGAGGAAGGTGGGCCAGTCGAAGTAGTCCCGCCAGAGGGTGATCTTGCCGTCGCGCAGCTCGAAGGTGCCGCAGACCCAGAACTCGGCGCGCCAGGCGCCCTTTTCCAGGACGTCGGTGCGCTCGGTGAGGACGGTGCCGGAGGCGGTGGCGGCGATGTTGTGGAGGCGGGCCTCGAAGCCGGTGCCATAGCGGGCCATGCCGCGCATCTGGCGCTCGAACGCCTTGATGCCGCGGGCGGGCGGCAGCGGGACGTTCTGGTAGACGATGTCCGGGGAGCAGAGCGCCAGGGCGCGGTCGACGTCGAGGTCCTCCAGGGCGGACAGGAACGCGGTGACGGTCTCGATCTCGGTCATGCGGGCCTCCGGGGCGCGTGAGCGGTGATCCGCTCCTACCCTGGCAGGCCCGCCCGCTCCCGTCACCGCCGCCCGGGGCCGTAGCGGGGCGGGAACCAGACGCGGGCGGTGGCGCGGGCCTCCTTAAGGACGACCGGCAGCGGGCTGTAGGCGGCGCGGTTGACCAGGCCGCTGCGGACGGTCTCGGTGTAGAACTCGTCGGACACCGCGACGCCGAGGTCCGCCGGGGACGCGGCGATCGCCTCCTTGAAGGCCGGGGCCTCCAGGAGGCGGAAGAGGTCGACCAGGGCGCGGCCGGCCAGGCCGTGCTGGTCGCGCTGCACGAGGCCGGCGTGGACGGCCACGCGGAGGCGCAGGCGCGCGGCGTCGCCGGCGAGGGCGTTGAGGGCGCGCAGGCTCGCGGTCAGGTGGTGGGCGAGCGGGTCGAGCAGCAGGGCCGCCGGCCAGGCGGCGGGCGCGACGACGAGCGCGCCGTCGCCCCGGTCCTCGTGGTGGCAGTCGGCCAGGATCAGGCCCGTCATGGCCAGGGCTTCGGCCAGCGCCGTGTACATGGCGCGGCGCAGGTGCAGGGCGATCCGGTCGTCGCGGTGGCGGGCGCCGAAGCCGACGATGTCGGTGGCGAGGAGGGTGTGGCGCGCCCAGGGGCCGTAGGGGCCGGGGTCCAGGCGCGCGGGGGCGGGGCCGGCGGGCGGGCGGGGGCGGGGGTCGTCGCCGTCGGTGCCGCCGGGGGCGGCGCGGTCGTCGATCATCGGGGGTTCCTCGGTGGTCGGATGCGGGCGGTGCCGCGGGGCGGTCAGGTGGAGGCCGGTCCCGCCAGGACCGGGTCGGCCCAGAAGTCCAGCAGCTCGTCCTCGGTCATGGCCGAGGAGCTCTTGGCGGGCAGCGGCCTGCCGGTGTGCAGCGCCCAGTGCGCCATGAGCAGGTGCACCAGGTGCTCGTCGCCGTCGCGGGGCGCCTGCCGCGCTCGCTGCGACGAAAGTCGACGGATCGTGTCAAATGTGGCAATCGACATGGAAGAGTGACTCCCGTGGACCGATGATGCGGACGGGACCAGTAAGGCAGCCCCCGGCCGGCGGCGTCCGGCATAACGGGCCATCGGAACGGATCGGAACATCCCGGAACGCCGTGCCCGGCCGGAGCCCGCACGCGCGGGCGGCGGGCGGCATTTCCGGCGGTCGAATTGGAACCCCATTCCAGCCGTTCCCCCCTGCGTCCCGTGACGCTGCCGCACGGCTCCGGGCAGAGCGCTGACCTGGGGCGGAACAAAACAGAACACCGCGAATTCCACATTTCGCCCCCCGGGTGGATCTCCCGGGTGAGAGCGTTCCTCCGTGAACGGACAACCGTTCGCCCGCCGCGGCGGAGAATGGAGACAGGCGACGCTATGACCATCGAGCCTTCGGACGGCACGCCGCTGGGCGCGATCATGGACGAGCTGGGGGACCTGCGCGTGCGGTGCGGCCGGCCCGGCCTCCGAGATATGGTCCGGGCCTCCGAACGGGTGCTGAAACAGCCGGTCGCGCGGCAGGTGCAGTTGCAACCCCTCTCGCTCACCGGGCTCAGCGACCGGCTGGCCGGCCGGCGCGCCTCCTGGCCCTCCCTGCCCTGGGTGCTCAGCTTCGTCGCCGCCTGCCACGAGCACCGCGCCCGCCAGGGCCTCGGCCCGCCGCCCGACCACGCGGTCCTGACCGAGTGGGCGGACCGCTACACCGCCCACCTCGCCGCCGACGCGTCCCGGGGCAGGGGTGCGCCGGGACGCGTCGGCGGCGGCGCGGCCGAGGACGCGGCCGCCGACGAGGAGCCCGCCCCCGGCGGCGACCGCGCCGCGCACCGCGGCCCGCCGCTGGTGGGGTCCGCGCCGGCGGCCGCCTACGCGGTGGCGACGACGGGGCCGCAGGCGCTGCCCGGCGGCGCGGCGGGCGCGCCACCGCCCGCGTCCGAGTCCGGCGGGGACGCCGACGGCGGCGAAGGCGGCGACGGCCTCGGCGCGCTGCACGCGGGCGTCCTCTGGGAGGACGACAAGATCGCCGGCTGGCTGGAGCCGCTGACGGCGCAGCGCTACCGCACCATGTTCGGTTCGCACGGGGTGGACCTGCTGGGCGCCGCCGAGCAGGGCGACCACGACGCGGCGGGCCGCCTCGGGCTGCTCCTGCTGTGCCACGACCGGCCCAGCGAGGCCGGGGCGTGGCTGGAGAAGGCCGCCGCCGGCCGGGACCTGGTCGCCCAGATGCTGCTGGACGCCCCGCCCGGCCAGCGCCGCGAGCTCGCCGCGACGATCGGCTACAAGCTGGCGCTCCCCGGGTACTCGCGCATCGCCCACCGGTACCGGTCCGGGCGGTACGGCGTCATCGGCGCCGAGAGCTACTACCGGGCCGCCGCCCGCGTCGGGCACGCCCCGGCCATGTACGGGCTCGCGCTCATGCTGCTGGCCCGCGGCCGCGTCGGCGAGGCCCGCATGCACCTGGTGGAGGCGGCCGTGCTCGGCCACCCCGAGGCCCGCGTCCTGTTCGTCGTGGTCGACCGCTCCTACGACCCGCTGGACCCCGACGGCGAACGCTGAGCCGTCCGGTCGGAACGTGCGGGAGAATCCGGGCATGCGCGTCGGGATTCTGGGGCCGGTCGAGGTCTGGGGCGGGGACGGGGCCATCAGCGTGGGCGGGCCCCGGGTGCGGGCGCTGCTGGCGCTGCTGGCGCTGGACGCCGGGCGGCTGGTGACCAACGAGCGGCTGATCGACGGGCTGTACGGGGAGGAGCCGCCCGCGGGCGCCGCCAACGCGTTGCAGTCGCAGGTGTCGCGGCTGCGGCGGGGGCTCGGGGACGCGTCGCTGGTGGAGGGGCAGGCGGCCGGGTACCGGCTGGTCCTGGACCGCGACGCGGTGGACGCGCACCGGTTCGAGCGGCTGGCGCAGGAGGGGCGGCGCGCCCTGGATGCCGGGCAGGCGCGGCGGGCCGGGGAGCTGTTCGAGGAAGCGCTCGGGTTGTGGCGGGGGGCGGCGCTGGCCGACGTCCCGTTCGCCGAGGGGCAGGCGCGGCGGTTGGAGGAGTTGCGGGTCGCGGTCGTGGAGGACTGGGCCGAGGCGTCCCTGGACCGGCCGGGCGAGGTCGTGGCGCGGTTGCAGGGGCTGGTCGCCGAGCATCCGCTGCGCGAGCGGGCGCGGGGGCTGCTGATGCGGGCGCTGTGCGCGGCCGGACGGCAGGCCGAGGCGCTGGAGGTGTTCGAGGACGCGCGGCGGGTGCTGGCCGACGAGCTCGGCGCCGACCCGTCGGCCGAGCTCGCCGAGGTGCACCTGGCGATCCTGCGGGGCGACGTCGGCGCGCCGAAGGCGGCCGCCGAGAACCGGCTGCCGGCGCCGCTGACCAGCTTCGTCGGGCGCGAGGACGAGCTGCGGCGGCTCGGCGCGATGCTCGGCGAGAGCCGGCTGGTGACGCTGCTCGGGCCCGGCGGGACCGGCAAGACGCGCCTGGCGGTCGAGGCCGCGGCGCGCGAGGCCGGCGAGGTCCGCATGGCCGAGCTCGCCGCCGTCCGGGACGCGGCGGACGTGGCGCGGGCCGTCGCGGACGCGGTCGGGCTGCGCGACACGTCGGTGCGGCACGGGCCGGGCGACGCCGGGCCCGGCGTCGAGGAACGGCTCGTCACGGCCCTGGAGGGCCGGGCGCTGCTGCTGGTGGTGGACAACTGCGAGCACGTGATCGAGGCCGTCGCGCGGCTGGTGCGGCGGCTGCTGACCGGCTGCCCCCGGCTGCGGATCCTCGCCACCAGCCGCGAGGCGCTCGGCATCACCGGCGAGGCGCTGCGGCCGCTGCCGCCGCTCGCGCTGCCCCCCGAGGGGGCGGTGGAGCCTGGCGAGCTGCTCGCCTCCCCCGCCGTCCGCCTGTTCGCCGACCGGGCGGCGGCGGTCCGTCCCGGGTTCGCCGTGGACGCCGCCGTCGCCGCCGACGTGCGGCGCATCTGCGCGGCGCTGGACGGGCTGCCGCTGGCGATCGAGCTGGCCGCCGCGCGCCTGCGGTCGCTGCCGGTCGGGCAGGTCGCGGCGCGGCTGGACGACCGGTTCCGGCTGCTGTCGCGCGGCGACCGCACCGCCCTGCCGCGCCACCGGACGCTCCGCGCCGTCGTCGAGTGGAGCTGGGACCTGCTGGACGAGGACGAGCGCGCCCTCGCCCGGCGCCTCACCGTCTTCGCCGGCGGGTTCACGCTGGAGGCGGCCGAGCGGGTGTGCGGCGCCGACGACCTCGTCCTGGAGCTCGCCGACAAGTCGCTGCTGCACACCGACGGCGTCCGCTTCCGGATGCTGGAGACGATCCGCGCGTTCTGCGCCGAGCGGCTGGAGGAGTCCGGGGAGCTCGCCGCCCTAGAGCGGCGGCACGCGGAGCACTTCCTGGAGGTCGCCGCGGACGCCGACCCGCGGCTGCGCGCCGGGGACCAGCTCGACGCGCTGGCGCTCCTCGCCGCCGACCACGCCGACCTGCACACCGCGCTGCGCCGCGCGATCGGGTTCGACGCCGCGCTCGCGCTGCGCCTCGTCGCCGTCCTGTCCTGGTACTGGTGGCTGCGCGGGCGCACCGAGGGCGCCGAGCTGTCGGTCCGGCTGATGGAGGCCGTCGACCTCGACCCGCCGGAGGGGCTGGAGGAGGAGTACGTCATGTGCGTCGCCAACGCGCTGTCGGGCCGGTCCCCCGGCGCCCGCGCGGCCGCCTGGCTCGACCGCGCCACCGAGCTCGGCAACAACCTCGGGCGGCGGCTGCGCCACCCGTCGGCGATGGTGCTGTGGGCGCTCGCCGCCGGTCCCGAGCGCACCGACCCCGAGGCGTTCATGGAGCAGATCGGGCAGGACCCCTGGTCGCAGGCGGTGATGGAGATGAGCTACGGGTTCCTCGCCCAGTTCCGCGGCGACCTGGACGCCGCCGCGGCCGCGTGCGAGACCGCCCTCACCGGGTTCCGCGCGCTCGGCGACCGCTGGGGCATCGCCAACTCCCTGGACCCGCTCGCGCAGGTCGCCGACTGGCGCGGCGAGCACGAGCGCGCCCTCCGCCTGCTCGACGAGGCGCTCGCGCTCGCCACCGAGCTCGGCGCGCAGGAGGACCAGGCCGACCTGCGCAGCCGCCGCGCCGAGGTCCTCGTCCGGGCGGGCGAGCTCGAGGCCGCCCGCGCCGAGTACGCGACGGCCATCGCGCACGCCCGCCGCGCCGGCGCCCCCGACAAGATCTCCGGCGGGCACGTCGGGCTCGCCACCATCGCCCGGCTGGAGGGCGACCTCGCGACGGCGCGGCGGCTCTACGCGACCGCGCTCGCCGACGCCGACACCGAGCGGTTCCTCGCCGAGTCGATGCGGGCGGCCGCGCTCACCGGCCTCGGCTGGGTCGCCGCCGCCGAGGGCGACCGGGCCGAGGCCCGGCGCCGCTACCGCGAGGCCCTCGCGACGTCCCGCGACCACCCGGTGTTCGAGCACCGTTCGGCCGCCGCGATCGGCCTAGCCGCCGACGCGCTGCTGGACGGCGCCGCCGAGCGCGCCGCGCTGCTGCTCGGCGGCGCCGTCCAGCTCCGCGGCACCCCGATGGGCCGCGACCCCGACACCGCCCGGGTGACCGCCGAGGTGCGCGCGGCGCTCGGGGACGCGGCGTTCGAGGAGGCGCGGGCGCGCGGCGCGGCCCTGCCGGTCGGCGCGGTGCTGGCGCTGCTGCACGAGGACTGACGGCCGCGGGTGCGGCGCCGTCAGCGAACGGTGCGGGGACGGTCAGCGGGCCCGGCGAACCTTCCGGCATGAGCTACTCACCGGCCCGCAAATGGGGCACCTTCGCCGTCTGCGGCCTCGCCGCGATCGTCCCCAACATCGACCTCACCGCGCTGAACCAGGCGATCCCGCACCTGGCCGCCGACCTGCACCCGACGTCCACCCAGATCCTGTGGACGTCCGACGCCTACGGCTTCGCGCTCGCCGCGCTGCTCATCACCATGGGCGGCCTCGGCGACCGGATCGGGCACCGGCGGCTGCTGCTGACCGGCGCCGCGCTGTTCGCCGCCGCGTCCGCCGCCACCGCCTACGCCGGCACCGCCGAGCTGCTCATCGCCGCCCGCGCCGTCCTCGGCGTCGCGGGCGCGACGCTGATGCCGTCGGCGCTGTCGCTCATCCGGCGGGTGTTCACCACGCCGAAGGAGCGGACGGCGGCCGTCGGGCTGTTCATGGGCCTCGGCGGGCTCGCCGTCGGGCTCGGGCCGGTCCTCAGCGGCGCGCTGCTGGACCACTTCTGGTGGGGCTCGGTGTTCCTGATCAACGTGCCGATCATGGCGGTGGCCGTGGTCGCGGGCGCCCTGGTGCTGCCCGAGTCGCGCAGCCCCGCCCCCGGGCGGCTGGACCCGGTGAGCGTGCCGCTGTCGGCGGCGGGCGTCGTCGGCACCGTCTACGCGATCAAGGAGGCCGCCGCGCACGGCCTGGACGAGGCGCGGGTCTGGGCGGCGGCGGCCGCCGGCGTCGCCTGCCTCGCGCTGTTCGTGTGGCGGCAGCGCCGCGCCGCGTCCCCGCTGATCGACCTCGCGCTGTTCCGGTCGGCGGCCTTCACCGGCTCGATCGTCACCAACATGTTCGCGATGTTCGCCCTCGTCGCCCAGTCGCTGATCTTCTCGCTGTTCTTCCAGCTCGCCCTCGGCTGGTCGCCGCTCATCGCGGGTCTCGCCGGGCTGCCCGGCGCCCTCGGCGCGATGGCGGGCGGCGCCGCGCTCGCCCCGCCGCTCATCGGCGCGCTCGGGCGGGCCCGCACCGTCGCGGTCGGGATGGTGCTGTCGGCGGCGGCGTTCGCGTCCTACGCGCTGATCGGGCTGGACACCGCCTACGGGCTGATGGTGCCGTCGATGGTGGTGTCGGGGATCGGCATGGGGCTGGCGATGACCGTCACCGGCGACACCGTCCTCGCCTCGGTGCCGAAGCAGCGCTCGGGCGCCGCGTCGGCGATCTCCGAGACCGCCACCGAGCTCGGCGGCGCCCTTGGCACCGCGATCCTCGGCAGCGTCCTCACCGCCGTCTACCGCACCACGATCGACCTGCCGGCCGGCCTGCCCGCCTCCGCCGCCGCGGCCGCCCGCGACTCCCTCGCCGCCGCCCTCCAGGCCGCCGCTGCCCTGCCCGCGCGGCTGTCGGCCGAGGTCGCGCACGCCGCCCGCCTCGCCTTCGTCGACGGCATGCACGCCGCCCTCTACTGCAGCGCCGCCTGCGCCCTCCTGGTCGCCGCCGTCGCCGCCGCCACCCTCCGCTCCGTCCCCAAACTCCTCCCCGACACCGACACCGACACCGACGACGTCCCCGCGACCGAGCCCGCCGCCCGCTGACACAACACGCGCGAAAGCCCGCCCCGGCGGGCTTTCCGGCGTGTCTATGCTCCCTGAATGGGACTCGCTGACATCACCAGAGACGCCGTTCTGCAGGCCATCGCCGAATGCGACCGGGAGGGACGGGACGCGTTCCGGAAGACCTACGGTTTTCACCACTCGCGCGACTACGTGCTGGTGCATGAGGGCGTCCTGTACGACACCAAGCCGATCGCCGGAGTCGCGCACAAGTACGCCGCGGGACGTCCGCTCAAGGCATCGGAGTTCTCCGGCGGCGCCAAGCACGCCGCCGGGCGGCTGGCCAAGCTCGGCTTCGAGGTGACGCTCGCCCCCGGCGACCCCGCCGCGCGGCTGGCCGAGCAGATCGAGCGGCTCCGCGTCCAGTCCACCGAGGACGGCCCGGCCCGCCACCAGCCGATCGTCCTGCTGTGGGCGTTCGGCCGGGCCAGGCGCCGCCTGCCCCGTCTGGTGCGCTGGTCGCACGCCAGGGCCGAGTTGCGCGAGCTGATGGAGAAGTACGGGCAGCCCTCGTCGCGGCCCCGTCCCGACTACCCGTTCCTGGCCCTGCACCGCACGCCGCTCTGGGAGGTGACGGGCCACGGCTTCGAGGAGGTGCCGGTGGCCCACGGGGACGCCGTCGGGCTCCGCTGGCTCGACGAGCACGACCCGCTCTGCGGCCTCACCGGCTGGGTCCACGAGGCCGTCGCCGGGTCCGCGCAGGTGCGGGACCGGGCGGTCACCGCCGTCCTCGCCCGCTTCTTCGCGGGGGCGGACACCGGCGCGCTGCTCCGCGACGTGGGCTTGGAGGAGGGGCCGGCGGGGGACGGCGGCTCCGACCGGTCCCGGGAGGAGTACCGGCGGCTCGTCGAGAAGGTTGAGGAGGGCGAGCGCGCGGGGCGCGACAGGCGGACGGTGAAGCGGTCCGCCGGGGAGCGGCCCGTCCGGTCGCCGGAGGCGCGGGCGGCGGTGCTGGAGCGGTGCGGGGGGCGGTGCGAGAACCCGCGGTGCGCCGGGCAGCCCGAGGACGTCAACGAGAAGGGCGAGCCGATCCTGGAGGTCGACCACGTGGACGACCGGGCGAAGTGGGGACGCGACCATCCCGCCGCGATGGTGGCGCTCTGCCCGAACTGCCACGCCGTCAAGACGCACGGCCGCACCAAGGAGGAGCTGCGGGAGGTCCTGCGGGCGGAGGCGCGGGAGCGGCACGGGGCGTGGCTGCCGCTGGAGCCGGGCCTCTGGCTGTCCACCGAGGCGGTCTGAGGGGGTGGGGTGGTAAAAGTGATATCACTTTGCTAGCTTGGGGGTGAGCCTGGGAGGGGTCATGGGGAATCCGGATGTGGAGAGGACGGCGCGGGTGGAGATGCCGCGGCCGTCGGTGAGCGAGCGGGCCGGGCGGGACGTCGGCGGGTGGGGGATGCTGGGGTTGGCGTTCGCGCTGGTCGTGGCGGCCGCCGCGATCGTCGCGGCGGGGATCGTGGCCGGTGGGGGCGCGGCCGTCGCGGGGTGGGTCGCCGGGGTGCTGGTCGGGGTCGCGGGGCTGGTCGTCGCGGCGGGGCTGACGGCGGTGGCGCCCGGGGAGGCGCGGGTGCTGCAGGTGCTCGGGCGCTACACCGGGACGGTCCGCAACGACGGGCTGCGGTGGGTGAACCCGATCAGCGACCGGCGGAAGGTGTCGACGCGGATCCGCAACCACGAGACCGGTGTCGCGAAGGTCAACGACCTGGACGGCAACCCCATCGAGATCTCCGCCGTCGTGGTCTGGCAGGTCGAGGACACCGCGCGGGCGACGTTCGAGGTGGACGACTTCGTGGAGTTCGTCGCCTTCCAGACCGAGGCGGCCGTCCGGCACATCGCGGGCGCGTTCCCCTACGACGCCAGCGACCGGACGTCGCTGCGCGACAACGCCGACGAGATCACCGGGCAGCTGTCGGCGGAGCTGGCGCTGCGGGTCGCGGCGGCCGGGGTGCGGATCGTCGAGTCGCGGATCACCCGGCTGGCGTACGCGCCGGAGATCGCGCAGGCCATGCTGCGCCGCCAGCAGGCCGGCGCTGTGGTGGCGGCGCGGCAGCGGATCGTCGACGGCGCCGTCGGGATGGTGCAGGCCGCGCTCGCCAAGCTCGACGAGGAGCACGTGGTGGAGCTGGACGAGGAGCGCCGGGCGTCCATGGTCAGCAACCTGCTCGTGGTGCTGTGCGCCGACCGGGACGCCCAGCCCGTCGTCAACACCGGCACGCTCTACCAGTGACCCGTGGCCGAGCGTAAGAAGATCCTGCTGCGGCTCGACCCCGCCGTGCACGACGCGCTGGCCCGCTGGGCGGCCGACGAGCTGCGCAGCACCAACGCCCAGATCGAGTACCTGCTGCGCAGGGCGCTCGCCGACGCCGGGCGGATGCCCGGGACGGCCGGGCGGATGAGGCGGCCGGGCCGGCCGCGCAAGGACGACGAGACCCCCGAGGAGGGGTGATGGTGAGCACGCCCGAGACGCTGCCGGCGCGGATGTACCTGCTGGCCTACGACCTGAAGCGGGGGCGGATCGTCCGCTCCAACCTCGGCCTGGTGCTGCGCGCCGCCGCGCTCACCGAGCTGTACCTGGACGGGCGGCTGGCCGAGGACGGGCGGCGTCCCATGCCCGGCACGCCCGGCGACGACCCCTACGGGGTGCTCGCGCAGATCGCGGCGAGCCGTCCGCGCGGGTGGCAGCACTGGATCCGCAAGGACCGGGGCGCCATCGTCGCCGCCGTCCGCGACGAGCTGGCGCGCGACGGGTACGTCCGCGTCGAGCGGGGCCGCCGGTTCGGGCTGCTGCCCTGCACGCGGGTGACGGTGAAGGACCCGCGCGTGGTGAAGGGCCTGTGGGGCGGCGCGCGGTCGGCGCTGCGCGGGCGGCCCGTCGCGCACGTCAACAGCTACGACGCGGCGGCGGTCGCGCTCGCGGCGGCGGGCGGCATGCGCACGGTGCTGACGCGCCGCGAGCGGCGGCAGCACAAGGCGCGGATCGAGGAGCTGACGGCGCGCAGCGGCCCGGCGGCGCCCGCGCTGCGCAAGGCGATCGCGGCGCAGGAGGCCGCCGCGGCGAGCTGATCCGGCGGCGCGGGCGCCCGTCCAGCGCGGCGGCCTACAAGATCGGCGCCCGGGTCTTTGTCCGCCGCGCGAGGGGCGCGCGGGCGGGCGGGCTCCTAGGTTCGCGTCATGGACGCCGAACGCCTGATCTACCCGCTGATGAAGCACGTGCTGCTCGGCCCGGCGATGCGCGCCGCGTTCCGCCCGGCGGTGAGCGGCCGGGACGGCGTCCCGGCGCGCGGCCCGGTCATCCTGGCCGCCAACCACCTGGCGTTCGTGGACTCGTTCGTGCTGCCGCTCGTCGTGCCGCGCCAGGTGTTCTTCCTCGGCAAGCACGAGTACTTCACCCAGCCCGGGACGGCCGGCCGGGCGAAGGCGGCGTTCTTCCGGGGCGTCGGCGCCATCGCCGTCGACCGGTCGGGGGGACGCGCCGCGCAGGCGGCCCTGGACGCCTCGGCGGCGGTGCTGGAGCGCGGCGGGGTGTTCGCCCTGCACCCCGAGGGGACGCGGTCGCCCGACGGGCGGCTCTACCGGGGCCACACCGGCGTCGCCCGGCTCGCGCTGCGCACCGGGGCGACCGTCGTGCCCGTCGGGATCGTCGGCACCGACCGCGTCCAGCCGCCCGGCCGGGCGGTGCCGCGCCCCGGCCGGATCGAGGTCCGGTTCGGGCGGCCGCTCGCGTTCACCGCCGCCAGCGGGCGCAGCGCGGGCACCGGCCGCGAGGCCCGCGAGATCACCGACGAGGTGATGGCCGCGATCCGCGCGCTCACCGGACAGGAGTACGTGGACGCCTACGCGCCCCGCCGCGACGTGTAACACCGGCTAAGTGGGTATGGCGGTTACCGACCCCCCGGTGAAAGGAACCGCCGTGCCCGCAGGACTGCTCATCGGCATCGCCTCGGCCCTCTGCTTCGGCCTGTCCGGCCCGCTCGCCCGGCTGCTCATCGACGACGGCCTGTCCCCCATGCAGGTGGTGTGGCTGCGGCTCGGCGGCGCCGCCGTCGTGCTGCTGGCCGTCGCCCGGCCGAGCCTGCGGGTGCCGCGCGGGCGGCGCGGGTACGTCGTCCTCTACACGCTGCTCGGGTTCGCGCTCGTCCAGGCGTGCTACTACGCCGCCGTGGCGCGGCTGCCGGTCGGGCTCGCGTCGCTGCTGGAGTACGCCGCGCCGGTGCTGGTCGCGGTGTGGGTGCGGCTCGTGCGCGGGGTGCGGCTCCCCCGCGCCGCGCTCGGCGGGATGGCGCTGACGATGGCGGGCCTGGTCTGCGTCACGCGGGTGTGGGACGGCCTCAGCTCCGACGCGCTCGGCCTGCTGTTCGGCCTCGGCACCGCCGCCGGCGCCGCCGCCTACTTCCTGCTCGCCCAGGACTCCGGCGACGGGATCGCGCCGCTCACCGCCCTGGCCTGGGGCCTCATCGGCTCGACGGCGGTGCTGACGCCGCTCGCGCGCCCCTGGGATCTGCCCTGGGACGCCCTCGACGGCCGCGACCTGCTCGCGCTCGGCCTGCTCGTCGGCGTGGCGACGCTGCTCGCCTACATCACGGGCATGGCGGCGGTGCGGCGGCTGACGTCGGCGGTCGGCGCGGCCGTCGCGTCGCTGGAGGCGGTCACCGCCGCGCTGCTGGCCTGGGCGGTCCTCGGCCAGGCCCTCACGCCCGTGCAGATCGGCGGCGGGCTCGTCGTCCTGCTCGGCGCGCTGCTGGTGCAGCAGGCCGTCGCCCGCGCCCAGCCGCGCCGGGCGGACGAGCCGCGCGAGGCCGCCGATCGGGACGTGACGCACGTCACGTACGGCGCGGGTCACGAATGAGCGGGACGGCGCACCGCGTGCTGGTGCTGGGCGCGGGGTACGCGGGCATGGCGGCGGCGGTCCAGCTCGCCGCCCGCACGCGGCGGAACGAGGGCGTGCGGGTCACCCTCGTCAACGCCGAGGAGCGCTTCACCGAGCGGATGCGGCTGCACATGGCCGCGACCGGGCAGGAGCTCGCGGGCTTCGACATCGCCGGGATGCTGGAGGGGACGGGCGCGGGAAAACCGGTCGTGACGGGGCGTCCCGGGCCGCTAGCGTGCCGGCCGTGGGACAGCTGATCAACGTGGTCGACGTCGAGGCGACCTGCTGGGACGGCGCGGCGCCGCCCGGCCAGGCCAGCGAGATCATCGAGATCGGGCTGTGCGTGGTGGACGCCGGGACGCGCGAGCGCGCCGAGCGGCACCGCATCCTGGTGCGGCCCCGCCGGTCGGCGGTGAGCGCGTTCTGCACCGAGCTGACCGGGCTCACCCAGGAGGAGGTCGACACCGGGGTCTCCTTCGAGCAGGCGTGCGGGCTGCTGGAGCGCGAGCACGCGGCGGGCGTCCGGCCGTGGGCGAGCTGGGGCGACTACGACCGCAGGCAGTTCGAGCGGCAGTGCCGCGGCGTCCGCTACCCGTTCGGGCGGGTCCACGTGAACGTCAAGGCGGCCTACTCGGCGGCGCACGGCATGAAGCGGCGGCTCGGCATGGCGGGCGCGCTGGAGCACGCCGGCCTGCCCCTGGAAGGGCGCCACCACAGCGGCGCCGACGACGCCTGGAACATCGGCGCGCTCGCCCTCCTCCTCATGGACCGGGGCGCGTGGCCCGCCTGACCGGGGTTTGGCCGCCGTCTCCAGGGGATCTGTAGGACGACGGAGCACCTGAGAACGGAGGACCGGTGGAGCTGAACCTGGATCTGCGGCTGCCGCGCGACGAGACGAGCGTGCCCGCGGTGCGCCGGCTGCTGGACGCGGCGCTCCGCACGCTCGGTGTGGAGGCGGAGATCCGCGACGACATCCAGCTCATGCTGACCGAGGCGTGCTCCAACGTCATCCGGCACGCGCAGGCGGGCGACGACTACACCGTGCGCGCCACCATCGTGGACGAGCGCTGCCTGATCAAGGTGATCGACTCCGGCGAGGGGTTCGAGCCCGCGGGCGGCGCGGCGGGCGGGGACGAGGTGGACCTGGCCGCCGAGTCCGGCCGCGGCGTCATGATCATGAAGGCGCTGGCCGACGACGTGCGCTTCGCCACCTTCCCCGAGCAGGGCGCGCTCGTCGCGCTGGTCAAGCACCTGCGCTACGGCGCGGACACCCTCGGCGCGCAGCTGTCCGAGCACAGCGGGGACGGGGCGGACGAGGACGCCGCCGGCCGCGCGCGGCCCCTCGGCGGCGCGCAGCCCGAGCTGGAGGAGTTCACCGGCCGGCTGTTCGACCTGGCCCGCGACGGGCAGGACGAGCGGCTCGCGATGTACGTGGACTCCGGGGTGCCCGCCAACCTGACCAACGAGATGGGCGACACGCTGCTCATGCTCGCCGCCTACCACGGCCACCCGGCGACCGTCCGGCTGCTCGCCGAGCGGGGCGCCGACCTCGAACGCGAGAACGACCGGGGCCAGCGCCCCCTCGCGGGCGCGGTGTTCAAGAAGGAGCCGGAGGTGGTGCGGGCGCTGCTCGACCTCGGCGCCGACCCCTTCGCCGGGCACCCCTCGGCGCACGAGACGGCCCGCTCGATCGGCCACGACGAGTTCCTCGCCTGGTTCGGCGACCCCCCGGTCACGGAGAGTTGAGATGCGGCGTGTTGCGCACTTTCGATCTTCGAAGTGCGCGACACGCCGCATCTCGACGAGGGGTGACCGGGGGGTCAGGGGCGGGGCCGGGGGCGCAGGGTGAGGAGGGCGAGGACGACGCCGGCGGCGGCGAACGCGGCGGCCGTCGCGTAGACGGCGGCGCCGGGCGCGGCGCCGTGCACGGTGACGAGGACCGCCGTCCCGACGGACGCGCCGGTCCACAGCATGGTCTGGGCGATGCCCGAGGCGGCGCCGGCGTCCTCGACCGGCGCCCGCCCGAGGATCGCGGCGTTCAGCGGCATGATGGTGAGCCCGCCGCCCACGCCGAGCAGCACGAACGGGACGAGCAGCGTCGCGGCGTAGCCGCCGTCCGGCGAGGTGGCGGCGAGGATCGCGAGCGCGGCGGTGATCGCGGCGAGCCCGGTCGCCACCAGCGTGCGGACGCCGAAGCGGGGCAGCAGGCGCGGCACGAGGCGCACCGTGACGAACTGCAGGCCGACCGTCGGGACGAACGCGAAGCCCGCGCGCAGCGGCCCGTAGCCGAGGTCGTGCTGGATGCGCTGGGTGAGGAAGAAGAACGACCCGAACATCGCCGCGACGGCGAGGAGCTGGGCGGCGTAGGCGCCGGCGCGCTCGCGGTCGGCGAGCAGCCGGAGCGGCATCAGCGGGCGCGGCGCGCGGGCCTCGACGGCGACGAACACCGCGAGCAGCACCGCGCCGCCCGCCAGGGACGCGAGGACGCGGGCGTCGCCCCATCCGTCGCCGGACGCGCGGATCAGCCCGTAGACCACGGCGGTCATGCCAGCGGTGGCGGCGAGCGCGCCCGCCGCGTCGAAGGGGCCGGGGTTGGGCGGCAGGTGCGGCAGGGCGCGCGGCAGGGCGAGGAGCAGGGCGGCGCCGATCGGCACGTTGACGAAGAACACCCAGTGCCAGGACGCGGCCTCGGTGAGCGCGCCGCCGACGACCATCCCGAGCGCTCCCCCGGCGCCGATGACGGCGGAGAAGACGCTGAGCGCGCGCACCCGGGCGGCGCCCTCGAAGGAGGCGGCGATGAGCGCCATCGCGCTCGGCGCGGCGACGGCGGCCGCGACGCCCTGGAGGCTGCGGGCGAGCAGCAGCGCCCAGCCCGCCGTGGCGAGGCCGCCGAGCAGGGACGCGGCGGTGAACAGCGCGACGCCCGCGCCGAACACCCGGCGGCGGCCGAGGACGTCGCCGGTCCGGCCGCCGAGCAGCAGCAGGCCGCCGAAGGCGAGCATGTAGGAGTTCTGCACCCAGGCCAGGCCGCCGGTGCCGAGGTGCAGGCCGGCGCGGATGTCGGGCAGGGCGATGGTGACGACCGAGGTGTCCAGGCCGATCATAAGCTGGGCGCCGACGATGACGGCGAGGGCGAGTGCGGGACGGGCGAGGGCCGGCGGCGCGGCGGGAGGGGCTTCCCGCCGGCTGGCCGGACCGCTCGGAGCTGTCGTCAAGACGAGCCTCCACGGGCATTGATTTAAGGAACGGCAAGGTTCACTATGGTGGCAAGGTATCACCGATCCGAGCGAGAAGGAACGGTATCGTTCACTATTTCCGGGACGGCCGGGGCGGCCCGGTGACCCCCGGGACGCGGCGCCGGGGCGCCGAGCTGGAGGCGGCCATCTACGACGCGGCGCTCCGGCTCGTCGCCGCGCACGGCTACCGGGAGCTGACGATGGAAGGTGTCGCCGCGGCCGCCCGCACCGGCAAGGCCGCGCTCTACCGGCGCTGGCCGTCCAAGGCCGAGCTGGTCGGGGACGCGCTGCTGCACGCGCTGCCCGACCCGCCGGCGCCGACCGCCGGCGGCGACCTGCGCGCCGGCCTGCTGGAGCTGCTCACCTGCTACCGCGACACCATGGCCGCGTGCCGGGGGGCGACGTTCCAGATCCTCAAGGACGAGGAGAGCGGACTAGTGCACGACATCGTTCACGACCGGCTGATCAAGCCGATCAAGGAGGGCATGTACCGGGTGCTGCGCGAGGGCGCCGAGCGCGGGACGGTGCGGCCGGGCGCCGACACCGGCCAGATGGGCGACATCGGCCCGGCGGCCGTCAACTACCGGATGCTGACCGCCGGGCACCTGATGTCGGACGAGGAGCTGCGCTACCTGGTGGACGAGGTGCTGCTGCCCGCCGTCAGCCCGCGACCGTCGGCCTGAGAGAGCGCGTCGCCCGCGGGCGCCGCGCCGCCGTCCTGGATGAGGCGGAGCGCCGGGAAGGGGATCTCGATCCCCTCGTCCTGGAAGCGGCGGTGCAGCCGCTTGACGAGCTCGTGCTTCAGGCGGAACTGGTCGCCGAACTCGCTGGTGCGCAGGATGATGGTGAACCCGATGCCCGAGTCGGCGAAGGTGTGGAACCGCACCAGCGTCTCGGCGTCCTTCACCCCGCCCTCGACCTCGGCCATGACCTCCTGGCCGACCTCGATCACGACCTCCTCGACGCGCTCCAGGTCGCTGCCGTAGCCGACGTGCGCCTGGATCAGCAGCGACATGTCCTGCGCGGGCCGGTGGTAGTTGGTGAGGATCGTGTCGGAGAACCGCTGGTTCGGGATGACCTCGATGTTGTCGGCCAGCGTCCGGATCGAGGTGTTGCGCCAGTTGATGTCGACGACGTAGCCCTCCTGGCCGGTGGACAGGCGGATGTAGTCGCCCGGCTCGATCGTCTTGGACGCGAGGACGTGCACGCCGGCGAACAGGTTGGCGAGGGTGTCCTGGAGCGCGAGGGCGACGGCGAGGCCGCCGACGCCGAGGGCGCCGAGCAGCGGCGTGATCGACACCCCGAGGCTCTGCAGCATGATCAGGACGCCGATGCCGAGCACCACCACGCGGGTGATGTTGGCGAAGATGGTGACGCTGCCCGCCATCCCCTGGCGCACCGAGGCGACCCCGGTGACGATCCCGGAGATGAGCCGGGCGAGGGCGAGCGAGACGACCAGCACGGTGATCGCGGTGAGCACCTTGCCGGTGTAGTCCAGCGTCTTCGGCGGCAGCTTGAGGATCTCGGCGCCGAGCCAGAGCCCGGCCAGCAGCGCGACCGGCAGCGCCAGGTCCTGGAGCAGGCGGGCGATGAGGTCGTCCCACGTCCAGCGGGTGTCACCGGCGCGGCGGGTGAGCCGGCCGCCGAGGAGCCGGAGCGCGATCGCCACCACGAGCGCGACCGCCACGACGACGGCCGCGGCGATCACCCGGCTCCACTCCAGCGTGTGCGGCATGGCGGGAATCTCCTCCTTGCAGGGACGGTGGTCCAACGCGCCGATGGTAGTGAAGTGCGGCACTTGCGGGGGCGCGACCGCAAGGTACCGGGACGCGCTGGCTACGATCGGGCGAATGGTGGGAACGCAACTGCTGCGCCGGCTGGGGGTCTCCGCGCTCGGGCTGAAGAACGGCCCCCATCGCGTGCGCGTGACCCGCGACCTGCGCGTCCCCGTCGAGGACGGCGTCGACCTGCTGGCCGACCACTACGCGCCCGAGGGCGTCGACCGGCCGCCGACGATCCTGGTCCGCTCGCCCTACGGGCGGCGCGGCCCGTTCGGGCTGATGTGCGGGCAGGCGTTCGCCTCGCACGGCTTCCAGGCCGTGGTCCAGAGCGTGCGCGGCGGCTTCGGGTCCGGCGGGGTGTTCATGCCGCTGGACGAGCGGGACGACGGTCTCGCCACAGTTGCCTGGCTGAAGAGTCAGCCTTGGTTCGGCGAGACGTTCGCGATGCACGGGCCGAGCTACCTCGGCTACGTGCAGTGGGCCGTCGCCGCCGAGGCCGGGCCGGAGCTCAAGGCCCTGTCGATGCAGGTGACGGCGTCGCAGTTCCGCGACGCCATCAACGTCGGCGGCACCTTCGCGCTGGAGGCGACCCTGACGTGGGTGGACCTCACCGCGCGGATGAAGCACCCGCTGTCGGGCCTCACCACCGGGTACATGTCGCCGCGCCGCGCCCGGCGGGCCGCGCTGTCGGGCCGCCCGCTCGGCGAGCTGGACCTGCTGGCGACCGGCGAGCAGCAGCGGTTCTTCCAGGACCTGCTGGTCAACGGCCCCGACACCCCGTTCTGGGACCGCCGCGACTTCAGCCCCGCCGTCGCGAAGGTGACCGCGCCGGTGAACATGACGGGCGGCTGGTACGACATCTTCCTGCCCTGGCAGCTCAAGGACTACGCCGCGCTGCGCGCCGCCGGGCACCGCCCCTACCTGACGATCGGGCCGTGGTTCCACGCCGACCAGCAGATGATGCGCCGCTCGGTCCGCGAGGCGATCGGCTGGTTCCGCGCGCACCTGCTGGACGACCCGTCGGACCTGCGCGAGCAGCCCGTCCGGGTGTTCGTGACGGGCGCCGGCGAGTGGCGCGAGTTCCCCGACTGGCCGGTGCCGGGCCTGCGCCCGCAGCAGTGGCGCCTCCAGCCGGACGGGGGCCTGTCGCCCGAGGAGCCGCCGGAGTCCGAGCCCACCGCCTACCGCTACGACCCGGCGCACCCGACGCCGTTCCTCGGCGGCCCGGCGCTGCTCGGCGACAACCGCCCGGTCGCCGACCAGCGCCGCCTGGAGGCGCGCCGCGACGTCCTGACGTTCACGTCCGCGCCGCTGGAGCGCGACGTCGAGGTGATCGGGCCGGTGGCTGCCGAGCTGTTCGCGCGCTCCACCCGCGAGCACACCGACTTCGTCGTGCGGCTCTGCGACGTGGACCCCGGCGGCGTCTCGCTGAACCTGTGCGAGGGCATGCGGCGGCTCGTCCCGGCGGACGGCGGCGAGGACGCGCCGGACGATGCGCCGGACCCTGACGGGGTGCGGCGCGTGGCGGTGGAGCTCTGGCCCGCCGGGCACCGGTTCGCCGCCGGGCACCGCATCCGCGTGCAGGTCGCCTCGGGCGCCTACCCGCGAGTGGCCCGCAACGCCGGCACCGGGGAGCCGATCGGGACGGCGGCCCGGCTCGTCGCGGCCGGCCAGGAGGTGTTCCACACCCCGGGCCGGGCCTCGTCGATCACTCTGCCGGTGCTGCCGGCCTCCCGGGGCTGAGCCGGCGGACGGCCTCCAGCGCCTTGTCGGCGTGCACGCTCATCCGCACCTCGCTCTTGACGACCTCGGCGATCCGGCGGTCGGTGCCGATCACGAAGGTCTGCCGCTTGGTCGGCACGAGCGTGAGGCCGCGCTTCACCCCGAACCGGGACCGCACGGTCCCCTCGGGGTCGCTGAGCAGCGGGTAGCCGAGGGTGTGCTTGCCGGCGAACTCCTGCTGCTTCTCGACGCTGTCGCCGCTGATGCCGACGGGCTGCCCGCCGGCGGCGGCGAACTCGGCGGCGGTGTCGCGGAAGTGGCACGCCTCGGCGGTGCAGCCGGGCGACAGGGCCGCAGGGTAGAAGAACAGCACCACGGGGCCGTTCTCCAGGAGGCTGGTCAGCGAACGGGTCGTGCCCGTCTCGTCGGGGAGCTCGAAGTCCTCGACGACATCACCGATCTTCATGGGGGCGAAACTACCCCAAGGAGGTCCGCTATCCGCCGGTGCGTCCAGTTCCGGCGCGCGCCGGGGCGGGCCGCCAGGTAGGCGGCGGCGCGGTCCGCGTCCCAGCCGTGCGCCTCTGCGAGGCCGCGGCCGAGCATCGTCAGGTAGGGCGCGGACGGCGCGTTCAACGGCGCCTCGGCCGCCGGGTGCGGGGCGGTGAAGGTGAGCATGGGACGGCCGTCCCGCTCCCCCACTTTCAGGAGCGTCTCGTAGCGGCCGGGGCCGAGGCGCTGCCGCCCGGTCGCGAGGACCTCGGACAGGTCGCGGTCCGTGCCGGGATCGTGCGCATCCACTCGCCTGCGCATCTCCTGCGCCATGACGTCGCAGAACTGCGCGGCGGTGAGCAGGTAGGCGCGGGCGGGCGCGCGCCCGGGCAGGCCGGGGTCGTAGAACGCCATGCCGCCGCCCCAGGTGAGGGAGGTGTGCGCGAAGTAGATGCCGCCGGGCAGCAGGACGGCCCGGTCGTCGCGCGCGGGCGCGGCGTCGCGGCAGCCGGGGTAGCGCCACGCGCCGCCGGGCGGCGTCCCGCCCGCCAGGTAGCAGGCGAACCGCTCCCGGTACAGGTTGCTGCCGTAGGCGACGTACCAGAGCAGGCCGGGGGTCACCGCTTCGTCGGGTCGGCGACGCGGGCGAGGAACAGCGGCTCGCCGGTCGTGCGGTCGCGGACGAGCAGCAGGTAGGGCCGGTCGAAGGCGACCCGGACCTTCCCGCGCGGCGGCGCGACCGCGCCGGCCACGTCGACGCCGACGGCGGTCGCGGCGGCGCCCTCGGTGCCGTCCTCGTCGACCTTCAGCGCGGCGGCGTGCCGGACGAACTGGAGGGCGCCCGCCTTCGGGGAGATGCCGGTGAAGTCGGCGCCGTCGCCGAACGCGACGCCCATCCCGAGCTCCTTCAGCAGCGACTCGGCGTCCAGGGTCGCCGACAGGTCGGCCTTGGGGAGGGCGAGCTCGACGGACGTCGGGCGCAGCCCGGCGGTGACGCGCGCGAGCGTCGCGGCGTCGGGGAGCGCGCACTCCTTCGCGCCGGCGGCGGGCAGCAGCGCGGTCATGCTCGCGCGGCCGCCCCGGTAGGGCAGGTCGACGGCCGTCCAGCCGCCCGCGCGGGCGTAGGCGAAGAGGCCGGTCGCGGCCATCGTGGTCGCCTGGACGGTCCCGGTCGCCGCGGCGAAGGGCTTCGGGAGGGTGGACTCCGCCTCGAACGGCGCCGCCCAGCGGGCCTTCAGATGGACGGCGTCGGTGAGGATCCAGCCGGTGGAGGAGGTGACGGAGTCCGGCGGCAGCAGGTCGCGGATGCGGCCCGCGGTGTCGTCCGCGATCCGGTCGTTGACGGTGCGGCGCGCGGCGTCGGGCGCTCCGCTGATGTCGAGCTTGCGCAGCCCGGCGTCGTAGCCGGTGGCCAGGTCGTTCAGGTAGCCGGCGTTGGTGGGCACGTGCTCGTCGGCCCAGATCCGGTCGGTGACGCGGAGCGCGACGTCCTTGCCGTTCAGGGCGCGCAGCGCGGCGGTGCGGGCGTGCAGGCCCGGCAGCAGGTCGCCGGACGGCAGGTGCAGGGTGCGGTCCATCGCCCGCGCGGTCGCGCCGCGGGCGCCGAGGCGCACCATGCCGAGGCCGGAGGCCAGGCTGCTCGGCGACAGCACCGCGTTGGCGTGCGAGCCCTTCGCGCACACCGCGCCGAGCATCGCGAGCCCGAAGGCGGTGTCGGCGCGCGCCAGCGGGCGCGGATCGGCGCGCGGGACGGGTTTCGCGGTGCCGCGCACCTCCTGCGCGGCGGCGGCCGGCGCACCGCACGAGGCGATGACCGGGAGCAGGACGGCGCAGGTCAGCGCCAGGACGGGGGCAGGGGCGCGCATGAGGTTACGACGCCGCCCCTGGCGACAGGGTTCCCTTCCCCGGGCGTCTTTTTTGCGATTTCCGGGAAGCGGGGGTTTGCTTTCGGGCGCCACCGGACATTACAGTGATCGAGCAAGGTGTCTAAGACGCAGATACCTCCAGGTTACCCCTGCCTTGAACCTCGGAGGATCGTCATGCGTCGCACCCTCTCCATCGCGCTCGTCTCCCTCGCCTCCCTCGACGACGACAGCGTCCACGCGATCCACGTCCGCGAGCTCGCCCGCTCCCTGGCCCGCCCGGCCGACGGCGAAGAGCACACCGTGCACGTCTACGGCCGCCGCCAGAACACCACCGCCCGCGGCCGCACCCGCATCGCCCCCGGCGCCACCCTGCACATGCTGGAGGCCGGCCCCGCCGACCGCCTCCGCGAGGAGGACCAGCTCGCCGTCCTCGGCGAGTTCACCGACGCCCTCCGCCGCCGCTGGAGCGGCGCGCACCGCCCCGACGTCGTCCACGCCCACGGCTGGATCGGCGGCCTCGCCGCCTGCGCCGTCGCCCGCGAGCTCGGCATCCCGTTCGTGCAGAGCTACCACGGCCTCGCCGCCGGCGAGCGCCGCCTCGGCCGCGAGGTGCACCCGGCCCGCATGCGGCTGGAGACCGCCGTCGGCCGCGGCGCCGACGCCGTCATCGCCGCGCACACCGGCGAGGCCAACGCCCTCGCCCGGATGGGCGTGCCGCGCAACACCATCGCCGTCCGCCCCTACGGCGTCGACGGCGAGCAGTTCACCCAGATCGGCCCGGCGATGCCGCGCAGCGACCGGCCCCGCCTGGTCACCGTCGCCCGCGACCTGGAGGACGGCGGCGTCGCCACCGCGATCCGCGCCCTGGTGCACGTCCCCGAGGCCGAGCTCGCCATCGCCGGCGGCCCGGCCCGCGAGGAGCTGGAGAACGACCCGGCGGTGCACCGCCTCACCCTGCTGGCCAAGGAGCTGCACGTCGCCGACCGGGTCATCTTCCTCGGCCGGGTGCAGCGCAAGGCGCTGCCGAAGCTGTACCGCACCGCGCGCCTCACGCTCTGCCTGGCCCCCGCCCAGCCCGCCCCGATGGTGGCGCTGGAGTCGATGGCCTGCGGCGTGCCGGTGATGTCCACCGCGGTCGGCCACAACGCCGACAGCGTCCTCGACGGCATCACCGGGATGCACGTCCCGGCCGGCCGCCCCGTCCAGATCGGCCGCGCCATCCGGCGGCTGCTCGCCGAGGAGACCACGCTGAGCAGCTGGGCGATCGCCGCCGCCGACCGCGCCCACTCCCGCTACTCCTGGACCCGCGTCGCCAACGAGACGCTGCGGTCCTACGACAAGATCCTCCCCGTCGTGGAGGAGGAGCCGGTCGCGCTGTCCCGCGAGGACGAGGAGGAGCTGCTGGAGGCCCTCGCCAGCTAGCAGTGCACTCGCTCGAGGCCCCGGTCCGCCCGCACGGACCGGGGCCTCTTCATGTCCGGACCGCGTCCGGCGTCAGCCGCGCGGCGGCAGCGGGAGGAAGCCGCTGGTGCGGGCGGCGTAGCCGGCGTAGCCGGGCCGGGTCCGCGCCATGCGGCGCTCCAGCAGCGGCTTGCCCGTGCCCTTGACCAGGAAGAACGACATCAGCAGCGGCGACAGGACGGTCGCGAGGCCGATCCACTGGTCGCAGGCGAGCAGGAACAGGCCCCACCAGACGGTGGCGTCGCCGAAGTAGTTCGGGTGGCGGGTGTAGCGCCAGAGGCCGCGGTCCATGACCTGCCCCTTGTTCGCGGGGTCGGCGGCGAAGCGGGACAGCTGGTGGTCGCCGACGGCCTCGAAGAACAGCCCGACCGCCCACAGCGCGATGCCCGCGTACCCGACCGGGCCGAGGCCGCCCGGCTCGTACATCGCGAGCTGGACGGGCAGCGACACGAACCACATCACCGCGGCCTGCACCAGGTACACCGAGCGCAGCGCGTGCAGGTCCGGGTTCCCCTTGGCCTTGCGCAGCAGCGCCTCGTAGCGCGGGTCCTCGCCCTTGCCGCGGCTGCGGCGCCCGATGTGCCAGGCGAGCCGGAGCCCCCAGGCGGCCGTCAGGACGAGCACGACGAGGCGCCGGGCGCCGTCGCCGTGGCCGGCCGACGCCAGGTGGGACACGGCGGCGATGACGGCGAACCCGGTGCCCCAGGCGACGTCCACGACGACGTGGCGGCGCTGCCGCAGCGCGACCGCGAACGTCACCGCGAACAGCGCGACGACGGCGAGCGCCGCGTACAGCAGGTTCGCCAGGAACGGCCCGGCCGGCACCCCGCTCACGAGGGCCCCTCCCCGGTCCCTTCCCCGGGGACCGGCTTCCCCTGGAGGAGCGCCTCGCGAGCGAGGGGCAGGCCGCTCGCGCCTGCCCCGTCGGGGCGGACCATGAGGATCTGGTCCACTCCCATCCTGCCCTGCTCGAAGGCCGATGCGCCGCCGACCAGGTAAAGCCTCCAGACGCGGGCCGCCTCCTCCCCCACCAGGGCCGCGATCTCGTCCCGGCGGGAGTCGAACGTGGCGCTCCAGTCGGCGACGGTCCGCACGTAGTGTTCGCGCAGCGCGTGCACGTCCACGACCTCCAAGCCTGCCTGCTCCAGCAGCGCGACGGTGTCGCCCACGGGACGCATGTGCATGTCGGGAGCGATATACCTTTCGATGAACGCGCCGCCGCCCGGGGCGTGGGCCCCGCGCGACATCTGCTGGACGAGCACGCGTCCGCGCGGGCGCACGAGGCGGTGCAGCGCGGACGCGAACACCGGGTAGTTGCCCTCGCCGACGTGCTCGCCCATCTCGATCGAGGAGACCGCATCGTAGGGGCCGTCGTCAACGGCGCGGTAGTCCTGGACGCGGATCTCCACGGGGAGCCCGGCGGCCCGCTCGCGAGCCAGCGCCGCCTGCTCGCGCGAGAGCGTCACGCCGGTGACGCGGGCGCCGTACTCGCGGGCGGCGTGGACGGCGAGCGCGCCCCAGCCGCAGCCGACGTCCAGGAACCGCATGCCGGGACGCAGCGCGAGCTTGCGGCAGACCAGGTCGAGCTTGGCGGCCTGGGCCTCCTCCAGGCCGGCGTCCGGGCGCGTGTAGTAGGCGCAGGAGTAGGCCATCCGGGAGTCCAGGAGGAGGGCGTAGAAGTCGTTGGAGAAGTCGTAGTGGTGGGCGATCGCGGCGCGGTCGCGGGCGGGGGTGTGCAGCCGTCCCTTGAGGCGGGCCTCGCTGCGGGGCGCGGGGAGGGGGCGGCCGACCGCGCGGACGGCGAGCAGGGCGCGCAGGGCGTGCGCGGCGGTCGCCGGGGACGGGCGGGCACCGCTCCCCATCAGCCGGATGCGCCGGAAGCCCTCGGCGAGGTCGCCTTCGACGTCGATCTCGCCGGTGACGTAGGCGCGGGCGAGGCCGAGCTCGCCGGGGTTCCACAGCAGGCGGCGCAGCGCGTCCCGGGTGCGCAGGACGAGGACGGGCCCGTCCAGAGGTCCGAGGGTGCTGCCGTCCCAGGCGCGGACGCCGATCGGCGGCGGGCCGCCGAACACGCCGCGCAGGACGGGGGCGAGCAGCCGGCAGACGCCGCCGGGGGCGGGGGCGGGGGCGGCGGGCCGTTCGACGGTCGCGGTCATGCGGGTCCCTCCACGGGAGTCATCAGGTACTGGCGGACGTCGAGGTAGCCGCAGCGGAAACCGGCCTCGGAGTAGGCGAGGTAGAGCTCCCACATGCGGCGGAAGGTCGCGTCGAAGCCGAGCGCCTCGACCTCGGGGGCGGCGGCGAGGAACCGCTCGCGCCAGCGGCGGAGCGTCTCGGCGTAGTGGACGCCGAAGTCGGCGCGGCCGGTGACGCGGAGGCCGGCGGCCGTGGCGTGCCCGGCGATCGCCTCGTGGGAGGGGATGAGGCCGCCGGGGAAGATGTACTTCTGCACCCAGGTGTGGGTGTCGCGGCTGGCGAGCATCCGGTCGTGCGGCATCGTGATGGCCTGGAGGCCCGCGCGCCCGCCGGGGGCGAGCAGGCGCCGCAGCGTCGCGAAGTACTCGGGCCAGTGCCGGGCGCCGACGGCCTCGATCATCTCGACGCTGAGGACGGCGTCGTGGACGCCGGTGGCCGCCCGGTAGTCCAGCAGGTCGACGCGGACGCGGTCGGCCAGCCCCGCCGAGGCCGCGCGCCGCAGCGCGAGGTCGCGCTGCTCGGCCGACAGCGTGAGCGTCCGCACGCGGGCGCCGCGCCGCCCGGCGCGCAGGGCGAGCTCCCCCCAGCCGGTGCCGATCTCCAGCAGCCGGGTGCCGGGGCCGACGCCGGTCAGGTCCAGCAGCCGGTCGATCTTGCGGTGCTGCGCGGCGGCGAGACCGCCGGTGAGGGCGCCCGCCGGGTCCTGCTCGAACAGGGCCGCGGAGTAGGTCATGGTCGGGTCGAGGAACAGCGCGAACAGGTCGTTGGACAGGTCGTAGTGGCGGGCGACGTTGCGGCGGGCGCTCGCCGGGTCGCCGGCGGCGCCCGGCGGCTGGGGCCGCACCGCGAGGCGGCGGAGGCGCTGCAGCGGCGGTGGGACGAGCGTCGCCATCCGGGCGGCGAAGGCGGTGAGCAGGCCCGGCAGGTCGTCGGTCTCCCAGTCGCGGGCCATGTAGGACTCGCCGAAGCCGATGAGGCCGGACGCCCCGACGCGCGCGTGGAACGCCTCGGGGCGGGCGATCCGCATGGTCGGCACCGGGCCGCGCGGCAGGTCGCCGGGCCCGTGCAGGATCCGGACGGGCAGGTCGCGCACGGCGCGGTCGAACAGGCGCCGGGCGACGGCCGCGCGGACGCCGGCGCGCGGCACGGCGGTGATGTCGGGCCAGCGCCGGCGCCGGTCGTCGGCGAGCATGGTCATGGTCGTTCTCCCCCTGCTTCGGATGCGGTCGGCTGCGGGACGTCGGGGCGGGCGCGCGGCCGCGGGTACGGGCGCAGGCCGCGGGCGTAGAGCTTGACGCCCTGGTAGTGGATGCGGGCGAGGCCGGCGAGCGGCGCCGCCGGGTGCCGGGCGGCGGCGGCCAGCAGGGACGCGGCGGTCGCGGGGCGGCGGCGGCCGCGCAGCGTCGCCACGAACGGCCGGGCGCCGTCCCGGTGGAGGGCGATGGTGAGGGCGAGGGTGTCGCCGGGGACCGGCAGGCTCATCCGGTACTCGCCCTCCATCGGCTGGAACGGCGAGACGTAGAAGCGCTTGCCCGTCTCCGCGCGGCCCCGCCCGTCGGGGTGCAGCAGGTAGCGGTGGCGCTCGCCGTAGGTGTTGTGGACCTCGGCGACGACGCAGGCGAGGCCGCCGTCCGGGCGGAAGCACCAGGAGACGGTCAGCGGGTCGAAGACGTGGCCGAGGACGCGGGCGTGGCCGAGCCTGAGGACGGGCCCGCCGCCGGTGTCCTCGCCGTGCGCGGCGAGGAAGCCCTCCAGGTCCGCCGTCGTCGCGGCGGGCGGCGCGAAGCGGGCGAGGGGCCGCAGCGGGCGGGGCAGGTCCGGGGGGCGGCGCGGGTCGATGAGCCACAGGTAGGTGCCGTAGGTGAAGGCGTTGCCGACCGGGCCGGGACGGACGTGCGTCAGCTCGCACTCGTACAGCGCGCCTTCCGCCGGCACGGTCACCAGACACCGCCCAGGTGGCGGGCGGCGTCGGCGCCCGAGCGGCAGCCGTCCTCGTGGAACCCCCACCCGTGGTAGGCGCCGGCGTAGGCCAGGACGCCGTCGCTGAGCTCGGGCAGCCGGGCCTGCGCGGCGACCGACTCGGGCGTGTAGACGGGGTGCTCGTAGACCATTTCGGCGATGACGTGCTCGGCGGGCACCTTCCGGTTGAGGGTGACCAGGTGCGGCACGTCGGTGGCGAGGCGCTGGAGGCGGTTCATGTCGTAGGTGACGCGCACGCCCCCGGCGTCCGCGCCGCACCCGTCCATGGCGTAGTTCCAGGACGCCCGCGCGCGCCGCGCCCGCGGCAGCACCGAGGCGTCGCGGTGCAGGACGGTCGGGTTGCGCGAGTAGGTGAACGCGCCGAGCACCTCGCGTTCGGCGCGGGTCGCGTCGGGGCGGAGCCGGAGCGCCTGGTCGGGGTGGGTGGCGATGACGGCGGCGCCGAACGCGTGCGTCGTGCCGTCGTCGTCGGTGACCTCCACGCCGCCGGTGACGCGCCGTACCGCGCGGACGGGCGTCGCGGTGTGCACGGCGGTGAGGGACTTGGCGACGCGCTCGACGTAGGTGCGCGAGCCGCCCGTCACCGTCTTCCACTGCGGGGACCCGGTGACCGACAGCATCCCGTGGTGGGCGAGGAAGGCGAACAGGTAGCGGGCCGGGTAGAGCCCGGCGGTGGCGGGCGCGCACGACCAGACGGCGGCGACGAGCGGCGTCATGAAGTGGGCGCGGAAGTAGGGGGTGAAGCCGCCCGCGTCCAGGAAGGCGTCCAGGGTGCGGGTGTCGCCGGGGTCGGCGAGCAGGGCGCGGGCGCGCCGGTGGAAGCGCGGGACCTCGGCGAGCATCCGCAGATAGCGGCCGCGCGCCAGCGAGCGGACTTGGGCGAACAGCCCGGACGCGCCGAGCGCCCCGGCGTACTCCAGGCCGCACCCGGCGCACGCCACCGACATGCTCATCTCCGAGTCCCGCGTGGTGACGCCGAGTTCGGCGAACAGCCGCAGCAGGTGCGGGTAGGTGCGCTCGTTGTGCACGATGAAGCCGCTGTCGACGGGCCCGGCGGGCAGGTCGTGGGTGTGGGCGTGGCCGCCCAGGCGCGCGTCCGCCTCGAACAGGGTGACGTCGGTCGTGCGCTGCAGGACGTGGGCGGCGGTGAGCCCGGCCACCCCGCCTCCGATGACCGCCGTCCGCCGCCGCGGGTCGCTTCCGGGCACCTGGTCCTCCCTCGGGCCGCCGTCCGTCCTTCCCCCGGTGTTCGGAGCCGCCCGGGGGGTCGGATTGGTGGAATTCGGGGTGTGGCGCGGGTCACCGTCCCCGCGCCGCGAACCCGCAGGCCCGGGGCCTGCCGGGATAAGGTGCACCATGACCGGAACCGCGCTCATCGGACGATCCGCCGAGTTCGGCGTCCTCACCGGGGCGCTGGAGGGCGCCGCCGCGGGCGACGCCCGGGTGGTGCTGGTGAGCGGCGACGCCGGCGTCGGCAAGTCCCACCTGGTGGGGGCGGTCCGCGCGGCCGCGTCCCGGACGCCCGCGCCGGACGGCTGCACCGTCCTCGTCGGGCAGTGCGCCGAGCTCGGCGAGAGCATGCCCTACCTGCCGCTCGCCGACGCCCTGTGGACGGGCGTGCGCGCCGATCCGCGGGTCGCCGAGGCGGTGCGGGCGCGGCCGGTGCTGGCGCGGCTGCTGCCCGACGGCGACGGCGGCCCCGGCGCGGCGTCCGAGCTCGGCCAGCAGCAGCTGTTCGGCGCGGTGCTCGGCCTGCTCGGCGAGCTCGGCGCCGAGCGGCCCGTCCTGCTGGTGCTGGAGGACCTGCACTGGGCCGACCGCTCCACCCGCCACCTGCTGACCTTCCTCAGCCGGGTGCTGGAGCGCGAGCGGGTCTGCCTGGTCGGCACCTACCGGTCCGACGACCTGCACCGGCGGCACCCGCTGCGGCCCGTCGTCGCCGAGCTGGTGCGGCTGCCGAACGTCGCGGCGGTGGAGCTGCGGCCGTTCGGGCCCGCCGAGACCGCCGCCTACCTGGCCGCGCTCGCCGGCGGCGGCGCGGCGCCGTCCAGCGACGTGGTGGAGCGGGTGCACCGGCGCTCGGAGGGCAACCCGTTCTACGCGGGCGAGCTGTTCTCGGCGGCCCGCGACGGCCGCGAGCTGCCCGCCGGGCTCGCCGACCTGCTGCTCGCGCGCGTGGACGGCCTGTCGGAGGACGCGCGCCGGGTCGTGCGGGTCGCGGCCGTCGCCGGGCGCCGCGTGGACGACGAGCTGGTGCGGCGCGTGTCGGGCCTCGCCGAGGGCGCCGCCGGGGAGGCGCTGCGCGAGGTCGTGTCGGACCAGGTGCTGGTGCCCGACGGCGACGGCTACGCGTTCCGGCACGCGCTGCTCGGCGAGGCCGTCTACACCGACCTGCTGCCCGGCGAGCGCACCCGCCTGCACGCGGCGTTCGCGGCGCTGCTCAAGGAGGCGTTCAACGGCGAGGTCTCGGGGCGCGCCGCGGCCGCCCTCGCCCACCACAGCCTGGCCTCCCACGACCTGCGGACGGCGCTCGCCGCGTCGGTGCGGGCGGGCCGCGAGGCCGACCAGGTCGGCGCGCCCGACGAGGCCCACGACCACTACGACCAGGCGCTGGAGCTGTGGGACGCGGTGCCCGGCGCGGCGGAGGCGGCGGACGCCGAGCGGATCGAGGTGGAGCTGGCGGCGGTCCGGGCGGCGGCGCGGGCGGGCGACACCCGGCGCGCGGTCGCGCGGCTGCGGCGGCTCGTGGAGGTCGCCGACCCGGCGGACGCGCGGCTCGGGTCGCGGCTGCGCGAGCGCCTCGCCTACCACCTGAGCGACCTGGACGCCGAGGAGGAGCGCGAGTCCGTCGAGGTCGCCCGCGCGGCGGTGGAGATGCTGCCGGCCGAGCCGCCGACCGTCGAGCGCGCCGAGGCGCTCGCCACCTACACCCGGTCGCTGCTGGCGATCGAGGGCTACCCGGCGGTGCTGGAGCCCGCCGAGCGCACGATCGCCGCCGCCCGCGCGGCGGGCGCGGTGTCGGCCGAGGCGAGCGCGCTGATCACCCTGGCCATCCACCACGAGCACGTCGGCGACCCGTCGCTGGTGCAGGGCATGTTCGAGCGGGCCCGCGAGCTCGCCGCCGGCGTCGGCGACGTCCTGGTGGTGGCGCGGGCGGCGTTCCACCGGGCGCGCTGGCCGTTCGACAACGGCGACCTGGACGCCGCGTCGGCGGCGGTCGCCGAGGACATGGCGTACGCGACGCGCTACGGCCTCGGGTTCAGCCCCTACGGGATCGTGCTGCGGACGCTGCAGCTCCTCATCGAGTACACGCGCGGCGACTGGGAGCGGGCGGCCGAGATCGCCGCCGGGTTCGGCGTGCGGGCGACCCGCTCGGTGGAGGCGCAGGTCTCCTCGTTCGCGCTGTTCCTGGACGTGGCGCGCGGCGACGGCGCGACCGTCCGCGAGCGGCTCCGCTGGATGGAGCCGCTGCTGCCGATGGACACCCTCAACACCTACATCTCCCAGAGCCTGGCCGCCGAGCACGCCCTCTGGCAGGGCGACGCGGCGGACGGGGCGCGCCTCGCGGCGCGGGCGCTGGCGGCGCTGGAGCCGCACGAGGTGGCCGTCCTCCGCCTGGCCGCGACGGCCCTGTGGGCGCAGGCCGACCTGGCGGCGCGGGCCCGCGCCGCCCACGACGACGCCGCCGAGGAACGCGCCGTCCGGGCGGCGGACGCGCTGCTGGACGCCGCCCGGACCGCCGCGACGACCAACATCGGCGGGCACGCGCGCGAGCGGCTCGGGCTGGAGGCGGTGGCCTGGCTGAGGCGCGCCGAGGCCGAGCACGCGCGGGCGCGCGGCACCGACGAGCCCGCCCAGTGGGAGGCGGTCGTGGAGGCGTTCACCTACGGCGCGGACGGGTTCGTCTACGAGGTGGCGCGGTCGCGCTGGCGGCTGGCGGAGTCGCTCGCCGAGCGCGGTCTCCGCGAGGAGGCCGCCGCGGTGTGGGAGCCGGCGGTGGCGGCGGCCGAGCGGCTCGGCGCCGCTCCCCTGCTCGCCGCCCTGCGCGACCTCGGGACGCGCGCCCGCCTCGGCGGGGACGGGCCGGCGCCGGGCGGCGGGCCGTTCGCGGCGCTGACGGCGCGCGAGCGCGAGGTGCTGAAGCTGGTCGCCGACGGGCACGGCAACAAGGAGATCGCGGCGGCGCTGTTCATCTCGCCGAAGACCGCGAGCGTCCACGTGTCCAACATCCTCGCCAAGCTGGCCGTCGCCAGCCGCACCCAGGCCGCCGCCCTGGCCCACAAGCACGGCCTCTAGCCGGGCAAAGAACGCGCCGGGGGCGGGGTGTTGCGGGGGTAGGGCGCGGGGTGCGCTGGTAGCCGTTGGTGCGGGATGGAGAAACGGCTAGGGGCGGCGGTCGGGTACGCGCTGCTGGCGGCGATGGTCGCCGGGCAGGTCGCGTCGGGGCTGCAAGCGCGACCGGTAGCGCTGACCAGCGTCGTCGTGGTGCTGCTCGCGGGCTGCGCGGCGGCGTTCGCCGCGTCGGCGTACGGGCGGCGGGGCGCGGTCGCGTTCGCGTGCGCCGTCGCGGTCGGGTACGCCGCCGAGTGGATCGGCGTGCGGACGGGGCTGCCGTTCGGCGCCTACCACTACACCGGCGTGCTGCGCCCGCAGATCGGCGGCGTCCCCGTGATCGTCGCGCTGGCCTGGGGCGGGATGGGGCTGGCCGCCCACGCCGTGGGCGCGGCGGCGGCGAGGGGCGTGCCGCGGCTCGTCTGCGGGGCGCTGGCGCTGACCGCCTGGGATCTGTTCCTGGACCCGCAGATGCTGCGCCTGGACCTGTGGCGGTGGCACGAGCCCGGCCCGTACCGGGGCGTGCCGCTCGGCAACTTCGCCGGCTGGCTGCTGGTGTCGCTGCTGCTCATGGCGCTGATCGACCGGCTGGCCGGGGCGCGCCGCCCGCCCGCGGGCCTGCTCGTCCTGTACGCGGTCATGGCCGTGATGGAGACGGTCGGGTTCGCCGCCGTGTTCCGCCCGCCCGACCCGCTCGTCGCCGCCCTCGGAGGGGGAACCATGGGACTGCTCGCCGTACTGGCCTGGACGCGCCGATGGCCGAGGTGATCGTGGCCGGCGGCGGCGTCGGCGGCATGACCGCCGCGCTGCTGCTGGCCCGCGACGGCCACGCCGTGGAGCTGTTCGAGCGGCTGCCGCGCCTCGGCGGCAAGCTCGCCGAGCACCGCCGCGACGGGTTCGCGTTCTCGCTCGGCCCGTCGCTGCTGACGCTGCCGCACCTGTTCCGCGACCTCGGCGTCGCCCGCGCGGCGATCGAGCCCGCCGAGCTCTGCCGCTACCGCTTCCCCGACGGGTCGCAGCTGCGCGCCCGCCGCGACCCGGCGCGCATGGCCGCCGAGGTCGAGCGGCTCGCGCCCGGCGAGGGCGCGGCCTGGCGCCGCTTCCACGGCTGGGCCGAGCGCTGCTGGGACGCCGCCGGGCGCACCTTCTTCGCCGGGCCGCTCGGCTCCGCGCCGCGCCAGGCCCGCCCGTCCGACCTGCTCGCGACCGCCCCCGGCCGCACCCTGGACGGCCTCGCCCGCCGCCACTTCCGCGACCCGCGCCTGCACCGGTACGTCAACCGGTACGCCACCTACGCCGGGTCGGACCCCTACCGCGCGCCCGCGTCGCTCGGCTGCGTCCCGGCGATCGAGCACGGGCAGGGCGGCTGGTACCTGCCGGGCGGCCTGCCCGTCCTCGCCGCCGACCTCGCCGCCCTGCTCGACGAGGCGGGCGTCCGCGTCCACCTCGGGACGGGCGTGCGGCGCCTCACCGACGCCGGCGGCGCGGTGACCGGCGCCGTCCTGGACTCCGGCGAGCGCGTCCGCGCGGACGCCGTCGTCGCCAACACCGACGCCGCCGAGCTGTACGGGCGGCTGCTGCCCGACCGGCGGCGCCTCCGCCGCGTCGCCGCGCTCGGCCCGTCCTCGTCGGTGATGCTGGTCCTCGCCGCCGTGGAGGGCCGCACCGCCGGCCTCGCGCACCACACGATCGTGTTCTCCGGCGACTACCGGCGCGAGTTCGGCGACATCTTCCAGCGGCGCCGCCCCCCGCTGGACCCGACCGTCTACATCGGCTGCTCGGCCGTGGACGACCCGACGCAGGCGCCGCCCGGCTGCGAGAACCAGGTGCTGCTGGTCAACGTGCCCGCCCGCGACCCCGCGCGCTGGCCGCTGACGCCCGAGAGCTACCGCGACGTGATCCTGGAGCGGCTCGCCGAGCGCGGCCACGACCTGTCCGGGCGGCTCCGCTCGGTGGACCTGTTCACCCCCGCCGACCTGCGCGACCGCTACCGGGCGTGGGGCGGCGCGATCTACGGGACGGCCTACCGGGGCGCCCTGTCGCCGTTCCGGCGGCCCGGCAACCGGGGTCCGCGCCGCGGCCTGTACCTGGTGGGCGGGTCCGCGCACCCCGGCGGCGGGCTGCCGCTGGTGGCGATGGGCGGGCGGATGGTCGCCCGCATGGTCGGCGAGGACTTCCCCCGGTGAGGGCCCTCACCCTCGCCCAGGCGGCGGCGGCGGGCGTCGCGGGCGCCCGGCTCGCGCGGGGGCGGCTCCGGCTGCCGCCGCTCGCGCCGGCGGACGGCGGCCCGCGCGTCTCGGTCGTCATCCCCGCCCGCGACGAGCGGCACCGCATCGGGCCGTGCCTGCGCGGCGTCCTCGCCGACCCCGCCGCCGCCGAGGTGATCGTCGTGGACGACCGGTCGGGCGACGGCACCGCCGCGTTCGCCGCCTCGCTCGGCGCGCGGGTGCTGCCGGGCGCGCCGCTGCCGGACGGCTGGGTCGGCAAGCAGTGGGCGCTGCACCAGGGCGTCGCGGCGGCGTCCGGCGACATCGTCGTCACGCTCGACGCCGACACCCGGCCCCGGCCGGGCCTGCTCGGGGCGCTCGCCGCGCGCCTGGACGAGCACGAGCTCGTGACGGCCGGGCCCCGGTTCATCTGCGACGGCGCCGCCGAGCAGGCCCTGCACGCCTCGTTCCTCGCCGCCCTGGTGTACCGGCTCGGGCCGGTCGGGTCGGCCGTCCCTCCCCCGCCGCACCGGGTGCTCGCCAACGGGCAGTGCACGGCGTTCCGGCGGGCGGCGATGATCTCCGCCGGCGGGTTCGCGCGGGTGCGCGGCCACATGACCGACGACGTCGCGCTCGGCCGGCTCCTCGCCGCCGACGGCTGGCGGGTCGCCTTCCTGGACGCCGGGGGCCTCCTGGAGGTCGACATGCACGCCTCGGCGGCCGAGGTGTGGCGCGAGTGGGGGCGCTCCCTGCCGCTCGCCGACGTCAGCGCGCCGCGCGACCGCGCGCTGGACCTCGCCGTCGTCTGGCTGGCGATGGTGCTGCCGCAGGCGCGCGCCCTGGCGGGCCGCCCGACGCGCCTGGACCTCGGGCTGCTCGCCATGCGGCTGGCGCTGCTCGCGCCGCTGCGCGGCAGCTACACCCGGCCGGGTCCGGGGGTGTGGCTGTCGCCGCTGCTGGACGCCGCGTCCGCCGTCCGGCTCACGCAGGCGACGCTGCGTCCCGTCCGGACGTGGCGGGGCCGCACCTACCCGGCGCCCGTCACGCCCGCCGCTCGGCCACCGCGGCCTGGCCGAACCGCAGGCCGATGAGGCACATCAGCGCGCCCGTGGCCGCCACCAGCGCCAGCGGCGCGAACAGCGCTTGCAGCACCGGCAGCGCGAACACCGCCACCCGCGTCCCCACCGCGAACGAGCGGGCCCGCGACACCGCCACCAGCAGCACGAGGCCGAGCGCGAAGGCGGGCGGGCACAGCACCGCGAAGCCGCCCGCGAACGTCAGGATGGACCGGCCGCCCCGGAACCCGGCGAACACCGGCCAGGCGTGCCCGACCATCGCCGCCGCGACCGCCGCGTACGCCGGGACCGCGCTCGCCTCCGCCACCGCGCCGAGGGCGGTGACGTGCGCGCCGCCCGCGAGCAGCCCGACCAGCCCGGCGAGCGCGCCCTTGGCCATGTCGCCGGCGAACACCGGCACCGCCGCGCGCGCGCCGAGGCGCTCCTTGACGTTCCAGAACCCGGGGTTGCGGTCGCCGGTCTCGCGCGGGTCGAACCCGTGCGCACGGCAGGCCAGCACCGCGACCGGCACCGACCCGAGAAGGTAGCCGGCGATGACGGCCACGAACGTCGCGAGCATCGTTTCCTTCCATCTGGTGAGGTACCCGCGCCGCCGCGCGGCGCGGTACATGGCGTTCGACCGGCCGGTGCTGCGCGCCACGGCCGGGCTGGGCTTCTGGCGGCTGCTCGGCACCGGGCGCGGCGCGTCCGCGGCGCCCGGCGCCGATCCGCGCCGCTGGGCGCTGCTCGCGGTGTGGCGGGACGAGGCCGACCTGGACGCCTTCCTCGACGCCTCGCCGATCGCACGCCGCTGGCGGCGCGAGGCGGACGAGGCGTGGCACGGCCGGTTCGCGCCGCTGTCCGCGCGCGGCACCTGGGGCGGCGTCGACCCGTTCGCCGGGGCCTCCGGCGCCGGGACGGCGGCCGGGCCGCTGGCGGTGCTGACGCGCGCGGCGATCCGGCCGTCGCGGCTGGCGGAGTTCCACCGGGCGGTCCCGGCGGTGGACCGGGCGCTCGCCGCCGCCGACGGCCGCCTGGCCTCGGTCGGCGTCGGCGAGTGGCCGCTCGTCCGGCAGGCGACGTTCTCGCTGTGGCGCGACGCCGCCGCCGTCACCGCCTTCGCCCACCGGGGCGAGGCGCACCGGCGGGTGATCGGCGCGGTGCGCGAGCGCGGCTGGTACGGCGAGGAGCTGTTCGCCCGGCTGGCGCCGCTCGGCAGCGCGGGCGCCTGGGACGGCGCCGACCCGCTGGCGGGCTCCGGGCTCAGCCATCCCCGTCCCCGGTAGCGGGCGTCCCGGCCAGGTCGCGGGCGACGACGCAGGCGCGCGCGATGGTCGCCGCGTCCGACGAGCCGTGCGCGACGACGACCGTCCCGGCGAGGCCGAGCAGGGCGGCGCCGCCATGCGTCTCGGGGCAGTAGCGGCGGGCGACCTCGCGCAGCCGGGCGGGGTGCGCGCCGCCCGCCCGCGCGACCATCGCGAGGACGGTGCGGACGGTGCCCTCGACGTTCTTCAGCACCACGTTGCCGGTGAACCCGTCGGTGACCAGCACGTCCACCGCGCCGGTCAGGACGTCGTGGCCCTCGACGCCGCCGGCGAACCGCAGGCCCGCCGCCGGCGCGGCCGCCGCGATCAGCTCGGCGGCCTCGCGGGCCAGCCGGTTGCCCTTGCCGGGCTCGGACCCGATCGACAGCAGCCCGACGCGCGGCGCGGCGACGCCGAGGACCCGGCGGGCGTAGCCGGCGCCGAGCCCGGCGAACTGGGCGAGCATCGGCGGCGCCGGGTCGGCGGTGGCGCCCGCGTCGACCAGCACGGTCGCGCCGCCGTCCAGCGTCGGGAGCGCGACGGCGAGGGCGGGCCGCAGCACGCCGGGCGCCCGCCCGAGGCCGCGCACCGCGCACGCCACGACCGCGCCCGTCGAGCCCGCCGACACCAGGCCCGACCCGGCCGCGCCCGCCAGCGCGGCGCAGCCGACGGCGAGGCTGGAGCGCCGCCAGGCGAGCGCGCCCGCACCGCGCTCGGCCATCGGGACGGCCTGCTCGGCGTGCAGGATCTCGATCTCGGCCTCGGCGCCGTGCCGCCGCAGCCGGGCGCCGATCTCGTCGCCGTGCCCGACCAGCGTCACCGCGACGCCGTGGTCGCGGTGGGCGCGCACGGCGCCGTGCACGGTCGCGTCGGGGCCGTGGTCGCCGCCCATCGCGTCGACCAGGACCGGGGCCGCCTGGACCGCCGCCATCTCAGGCGGGCTCCGCGACGGCGCGGCGCTCGCCGCGGCCGGCGGTGGCGGCGGCCGCGAGCTGCCGCACGAAGATCGTCGCCCGGTCGCGGCGCGGCACCCGCGCCCGGCCGGCCAGCACGTCGTGCCCGGCCGCCTCGATCCGGTCCAGGATGCCGCCGTAGAGCTGGTGGGCGGCGCGGATGCAGGGCCGCGACGACGGGGCGAGCAGCGCGACGCCGGGCGCCGCCAGCCGGTAGTGCTCGCGGGCGCGCTCGGCCTCGAACGCGATCAGGGCGCGCAGCGCGGGCCCCGTCCGCGGCGCGCGCAGGTCGGCGTCGCGGACCCCGAACCGGTCCATGTCCTCGGCGGGCAGGTAGACGCGGCCGCGCTCCAGGTCCTCGGCGACGTCGCGCAGGAAGTTGGTGAGCTGGAACGCCAGGCCGAGCTGGCGGGCGGGTTCGCGGGCGGCGTCGCGGGCGCCCGGGACGGTCTCCAGGACCGGCAGCATCATCGTGCCGATCGCCGCCGCCGAGCCCGCCATGTAGCCGAGCAGGTCGTCGTAGGTGCCGTAGCGCGTGACGGTGAGGTCGGCGCGCATCGCGTCCATGAACAGGTGCACGTCGGCGTGGTCGATGCCGAAGGCGCCGACGGTGTGCACGAAGGCGGGCAGGACCGGGTCGCGGTGGGGCTTGCCGGCGAGGGCGGCGGTGAGGCGGCCCGACAGGGCGTCCAGGGCGGCGGCGCGGTCGCCGTCCAGCTCGGCCGAGTCGACGATCTCGTCGGCGTAGCGGGCGAAGCCGTACAGGGCGTGCACGTGCCGCCGCTTCCAGGCGGGCAGCAGCAGCGTCGCCAGGTAGTAGGAGCGGCCGAACCGGGCGTGCAGGCGGCGGCAGCGTTCGTAGCTGGCGGTCAGGGTCATCGGGAGCCCTCCAACGGGCGTTCGGCCAGGATGCGTTCGGCGGCGAGCCGCCCGGAGATCAGCACCGGCGGCACGCCGACGCCCGGGGCGGTGAACATGCCCGCCAGGTGCAGGCCGGGGACGCGGCGCGGCGCGCCCGACGGCCGGAACCAGGCGGTCTGGGTGAAGCGGTGGTCGAGCGCGAACGGGGTGCCGGCGGCGTGCCCGAGGCGCTGCCAGGCGGGCGGGTCGAGGACGAGGCCGGGCGCGCCGGACAGGTCGCCGTACCCGTGGTCCTGCATCCGTTGCAGCAGCCGTTCCCGCAGGCGCGGGCCGGTGCGCGCCCAGTCGGTCGGGCCGTGCAGGTTGGGCGCGGGCTCCAGGACGCTGAGGGTGGCGTGCCCGGCGGGCGCGGCGCCGGCGTCGGACGCGGGGTAGGTGACGAGCAGGTTCGGGTCGGGCTGCGGGCGGCCCGCGGCGAGCGCGTCGAACGCCGCGTCCCACCGGCGGCCGAGGTGCAGGGTGTGGTGGGCCTGGCCGGGCAGCGTCCGGTCGAGGCCGAAATGCATGACCAGGCAGGACGGCGAGTGCTTGGGGCGGCGGGTGCGCCAGTCGGCGACGCCCGGCGGCAGCAGGCCCGCGAGCGCCGACGGCAGGTCGCAGGCCACCACGACCTGCCGGGCCGCGATCCGCTCGCCGCCCTCCAACCGCACGCCGGTGACGCCGCCGGAGTCGGCCTCCACCCGCACGGCACGGGTGCCGTACCGCAGTTGCGCGCCGGCCTTCTCGGCGACGCCCGCGAGCGCGCGCGGGATCGCGTGCATGCCGCCCTCGCGCGGGAAGTAGACGCCGCCGACGGTGTCCATGTGCGCGATGACGGCGTAGATGCCGAGCGCGCGGCGCGGCGGCAGGCCGACGTAGAGGGCCTGGAAGGTGTGCGCCTTGATCAGCCGGTCGTCGGTGAGGTGCGCGGCGGCCAGCCGGTCCAGCCGCCGGAACCCGCCGAGGGCGGCCAGCCGGAGCAGCGCCGCAGGGCGGGCCAGCGACCGCAGCCGCGTCACGTCGGCGTCGATGAACACCGGCCACTCGGCGTCGAACATCTCCCCGAGGAGGCGCCGGAACCTGCGGTAGCGGTCGGCCTCGGCGGGGCCGCAGAGCGCGGCGACCCGCTCGGTCATGGCGTCGGCGCCCGCGACGACGTCCAGGTGCGACCCGTCGTCGTAGGCGAGGCGGTAGTAGGGGTCCAGGCGCTGGAGCGGGAGCCAGGCGTCCATGTCCTCGCCGGCGGCGCCGAACACGTCGGCGAGGACGCCCGGCATCGTCAGCACCGAGGGTCCGGTGTCGAAGCGGTACGGGCCGGCGGTGGCGGTCCCGCAGCAGCCGCCGGGCTCGCCGCGGGCCTCGACGACCTGGACGTCGCGGCCGGCGGCGGCGAGGCGCACGGCGGCGGCCAGGCCGGCGAGGCCCGCCCCGATGACGACGACGGGTCCGTTCTTCATGCGTGCGGCTCCTGGGGTTCGGCGGGCGGTCGGGGTCAGGCGAGGGCGCGGACGGCCGTCCCGAACGCCAGCGGCAGCCGCCGCGCCAGCGGGACGATCAGCCGGGCGGTGGCGGGGCGGCGCCGGGCGCCGAGCAGCGCGCCGGTCAGCAGGCGGTGGCGGCGGGTCAGGGACCGCCAGGCCGCCTCGTAGTCGCCGGGCCGGTCCGCCGCCAGGCAGCGCACCAGCTCCCCGGCGGCGCGGACGGCCAGGGACACGCCCTCGCCGGTGAGGGCGTCGACGTACCCGGCGGCGTCGCCGACGAGCAGGACGCGGCCGGCGACGCGGCGGCGGGCGCGGCGGCGCAGCGGCCCGGCGCCGCGCACGCGCGACGCGGCGGGGCCGGCGAGGCGGGCGCGCAGCTCGGGGAACGCGGCCAGGTGGTCGGCGTAGGGGCGGCGGGCGCCGCTCAGCAGCGCGACGCCGACGAGGTCGGGGCCGACCGGCGTCACGTACGCTTCGGCGTCGCCCGCCCAGTGGACCTCGACCAGGTCGGTCCAGGGCGGCGTCCGGAAGTGGCGGCGCAGGCCGTAGCGGCGCGGCGGCGGGACGGGCGCGTCCAGGCCGAGCGCGGCGCGCAGCGGCGAGTGCAGGCCGTCGGCGGCGACGAGCCAGCGCGCCCGGTGCCCGGCGGCCTCGACGTGGCCGGCGCGCTGGACGACGCCGGTGACGCGGCCCTGCACGACCGGAACGCCGAGCTCGGCGGCGCGCGCCCAGAGCGCTTCGTGCAGGGCGGTGCGGCGGACGCCGCGGCCGGGCTCGGCGAACCGGGCCGTCGCGGGCGGCCCGGCGGCGTCCAGGTAGCGGATGCCGCGCAGCGGGTGGCCGGGCGGGTCGACGCCGAGGGCGTGCAGGGCGGCGAGGCCGGCCGGCATGAGGCCCTCGCCGCACGCCTTGTCGATCGGGGCCGGGCGCGGCTCGACGACGAGCGCCGTCAAGCCGCGCTCGGCGGCGTGCACGGCGGTGGCGAGGCCGGCCGGGCCCGCGCCCGCGATCAGGACGTCGAGCACGACAGCGCGGCCTCCTCGCAGCGGATGCGGACCGCCATCAGCGCGGCGTTCAGGACGGTGAAGGCGAGCGCGGTGACCCAGGCGGTGTGCACCAGCGGCAGCGCGATCCCCTCGACGGCCACCGCCGCGTAGTTGGGATGGCGCAGCCACCGGTACGGGCCGCGCGTCACCGGCGCGAGGCCCGGGATCACCACCACGCGGGTGCTCCAGCGGTGCCCGAGCGCGGCGATGCACCACCAGCGCAGCCCCTGCGCGGCGACGGCGAGCGCGAGCATCGGCCAGCCGAGCGCCGGCACGAACGGGCGGTGCGCCGCCTCCACCAGGCACGCCGCCAGCAGCCCGGTGTGCAGGGCGACCATCGCCGGGTAGTGGCCGTCGCCGGTGACGCGCGCGCCGCGCGCTAGGCTCCAGCGCAGGTTGCGGCGGGCGACGGCCAGCTCGGCGAGGCGTTCGGCCGCGACGGCGGCCACCAGCAGCGCGTACCACACCATGTCCGGTCGCCCCCTACCAGCGCAGCAGGACGAGTTCGGAGCAGAAGCCCGGACCGAGCGCCATGAGCAGGCCGGGGGTGCCGGGCTCGGGGCCGAGCGCGATGGTGTCGCGCAGCACGTGCAGGACCGACGAGGACGACATGTTGCCGTGCTCGGCCAGCGACCGCCGCGTCACCGCCAGCGCCTCCTCGGCGAGGTCGAGGGCGTCGACGACGGCGTCCATGACGCGCGGGCCGCCCGGATGGCACACCCACGCCGCCACGTCCCGCACCGTGAGGCCGTGGTCGGCGAGGAAGGCGCGCACGTCGGCGGCCAGGTGGGTGCGCACCGCGTCGGGGATGCCGGGGTCCAGGACGACGCGGAAGCCCCCGTCCCCGACCTGCCAGCCCATGTAGTGGGACGTGCCCGGATACAGGTGGCTGCGGGTCGCGACGACCGACGGGCCGGGCGCCGCGTGCGCCGCTCCCCGCATGACGACGGCGGTGGCGCCGTCGCCGAACAGGGCGCCCGCGACGAGGTTGGCGATCGAGGCGTCGTCGCGCTGGAGCGTCAGCGAGCAGAGCTCGACCGACAGCAGGGCGGCGGTGTGCTCGGGCCAGCCGCGCAGGTAGTCGTGCACGCGGGCGAGGCCGGCGGCGCCGCCGACGCAGCCGAGGCCGAACAGCGGCAGGCGCTTCACGTCGGGGCGCAGCCCGGCCCGCTCGGCGAGGCGGGCGTCCACCGACGGCGCGGCGACGCCGGTGACGGTCGTCAGCATCAGCATGTCGAGCTCGTCCGGGGCGGCCCCGGCGGCGGCGAGGGCCGTCGCGACGGCCTCGGCGCCGAGCGCGGTCGCCGTGCCGATGAAGGCGTCGTTGGCGGCGCCGAAGCCGCCGAGCGTGGCGTAGTCCTCCAGGGGCAGCGCCAGGTTGCGGAAGCGGACGCCGGCGGAGGCGTGCAGGCGGTCCAGCAGGCCGCGCGGCGCGCCGGCGGGCAGGCAGGCGTCCGCCAGGGCGTCGGCGATGGCGTGCTGCGGATAGCGGTGGGGCGGCAGCGCCCCGCCGACCCCCGCGATGCTCGTCATGCGCTGCTCGTCATGCGCTGGTGTCCCCTCCCGCCGCTGCACGTCGCCTTCGCATCCTCCCCGGCCCGCTCCCGCGGTCGGCCAAGTCCGGGCCAAGATGCGGGCAACGTTGCGCCGGACGCCGCCAGACCCTCCTTACGATCGGCGGTATGGCCCTATTCGCCCTGCTGGGCGCCTGCCATCCGGGACCGGCCGCGGCGGTGACCGCCCTCGGCCTGGCCCACGCCGCCGCGAGCGGGCGGCGCCCCCGCGAGTGCGCGCTCGTCGGCGCGGCGGTGCTGGCGGGGCAGCTCTCGGTCGGCTGGTGCAACGACGCGGTGGACGCCCGGCGCGACGTCGCCGCCGGCCGCCGCGACAAGCCGGTGGTGCGCGGCGCGGTGTCCGCCGGAACGGTCCGGGCGGCGGCGGCCACCGCCCTGGCCGCCTGCGTCCCGCTGTCCCTGGCCGCTGGGCGCGGGGGCGCGCTGCACCTGACCGGCGTCGCGGCCGCCTGGGCCTACGACCTCGGCGTGAAGTCCACGCCGTTCTCCTGGGTGCCCTATGCCGTCGGCTTCGGCGGCCTGCCGGTCTTCACCGGCCGCGCCGGGCCGCGCACCGCGACGGCGGCGGCGCTGCTCGGGGTCGGCGCGCACCTGGCCGACGTCCTGCCCGACCTCGACGGCGACCGCGCCACGGGCGTCCGGGGCCTCCCGCACCGCTGGGGCGCGCGCCGCACCCGCGCCGCGATCCCGCTCCCCCTCATCGCCGCTGCCGCTCTCCTGCGCCCCGAGCGCGCCATGGCCGTCACGGCCGTCACCACCGCCGCCGCCCTGGCCGGCGGCCGCGTCCCCAAAGCCCCCTTCGCCGCCGCCGTCCTCACCGCCGCCCTCCTGATCACCCCGCGCCGCTGACCCCTTGGTCACCCGCGGTTGAGATGCGGCGTGTTGGCCTCTTTCGATCTCCGTAGAGCCCAACACGCCGCATCTCAACCCGAGGTGACCAGGGGGTCAGGGGTCGGGGGGCGGGTCGGGGGCGAGGAGGCGGGCGATGGTGGCGGTCATGGTCAGGTCGAAGGTGCCGGCGAAGGCGCGCAGGTGCGCGGCGAAGGGCGCGTCGCCGGGCTCGGTGCGCAGCCACCAGCGGACGAGGTCGAGGGCCGCCGCGTCGTAGGTGGCGGTGTTCAGCAGCGCCGTCCCGAGGTTGGCGGCGAGCAGCGCCTCGACGGCGCCCCGGTCGGCGCCCGAGGAGCGCAGCCACTGCATCGCAGCCTCCTCCACGCCGGCGATCCAGGTCCGCACGGCCGTCTCCAGCAGCGGCGACGGCTCGGCCACGCGCAGGACGCGGAAGGTGGAGGCGCAGAGCCGGTCGCGGACGCCCTGCGCGATCGCCTGGATCTCCCGGGACGCCATCGGCGAGTTCCAGGTGACCATGCCGACGAAGGTCGTCGCGTTGGTCTGGATGTAGTCGAAGAAGCGGCCGAGCCGCACGCAGAGCGCCAGCGACGGCGGCCCGTCGGGGGCGTCGTCCACGTACTCCATGAGCAGGTCGCCGGCGGTGGCGAAGGCCGCGGTGACGAGGTCGTGGCGCGTCTCGAAGTAGCGGTACAGGGAGGTGCGGGAGATGCCCGCCGAGGCGGCGATGTCGCTGAGCGAGGCGTCGTGGTCGACGCTGAAGGTGGCGATGGCGGCGGCGACGATCTCCTCGCGGCGGCGGCCGGACGGCAGCCGCCGGTAGCCGCGGGCGGGGCCCGGCGCCTGTCGTTCGTCCACGCCGGGCATCCTACGGGCCGGGCCGGTCAGCCGTGCGCGGCGACGGTGGCGGCGGCCGCGGCGCGGCGCCGGGGCGCGGCGAGGCGGGCGCGCAGGATCATCTCCAGCTCCAGGCAGGACCGCGGGTCCTGCAGCGCGTCGCCGAACAGCTCCTCCAGGCGGCGCAGCCGGTAGCGGACGGTCTGCGGGTGGACGCGCAGGATCGCGGCGGCCTCCGAGGCGGTGAAGCGGCACTCCAGGAGGGCGAGCAGCGTCTCCATGAGGCGCTCGCGGTGGCCGGGGGCGACCCGGCCCAGCGGGGCGAGGCGGGTCGCGGCCGCGTGGTCGATGAGCTCCTCGGCCTGGAAGATGACCAGGCTGGCCAGGTGGTCGGCGCCGCTGACGACCTCGTCGTCGGGCAGCACGCCGCGCTCGGCGAGCGCGAGCGTCTCGCGCGCCCAGCGGAGCGAGGACGCGGCGCGGTGCGCGGGCACCGCGGGCCCGACGGCGACGATCCAGTCGGCGAGCAGCGGCCGCAGCAGGCCGGCCCGGCCGGGGCCGCCGGGGTCGGGGACGAGCAGCACCGGCGCGGGCCCCGACAGGTCGGCGAGCACGCCCTGCGGGAGCATCGGGCGGCGCGGGTCGCGGCCCGGCCGGGGGCGGAGCGCGGCGGCGGCGAGGCGGCGCGGCACCCGCCAGCCGGCGCGGTCCGCGAGCGCGGCGAGCTCGGCGGGGTCGGGGCCGCCGGCCAGGAGCCGCGCGACGAGGTCGGCGCGGTGCTCCTCCTCGCCGGGGCCGCTCTCCCGGCGGCCCCGCGCGACGGCGGCGGACGCGGCGTCCAGGAAGCCGAACTGGGCCTCGCTGAGCAGGCGCAGCACCGGCTCGGGCACCGGGTCGGCGGGCCGGGCGGCGGCGAGCGCGTCCACCATCTGCCAGAGGGCGCGCGCCGAGCGGAGCAGCAGCCGGTTGAGCTGCTCCAGGGCGCGCCGGTCGTGGGCGAGGCGGCCGCCGAGGCCGGCGTAGTGGGCGGCGATCGGGGCCCAGGCGGCCGGTCCGGAGTCCTCGATCAGGTCGCAGAAGTGGCCGAGCGCGTCGACCATCGTGGCGCGCCCGACGCCGGGCCGCCAGGCGTCCCCGCCCTCGGGCAGGCCCGCCATGACGTCGTCGACGGCGCGGTCCACGAGGGGGCGCAGCGTCCGGGCCAGGCCGCCGGGGATCGCGTCGAACGCGGGAACGTCCAGCTCGGGCACCGCCATCGTCACCACTCCCTCGGGCATCGGCTCTTGCGGTACATCGTGTAACACAAGATGCCACAGGCGCCGCGGGGCGTCCCTGCGCCAAAGTGAGTGCCTTTTCCGCGAAAAGGCGCGTCTGCTAAGCATGAGAAGCGGATCCGCGCGTGAAAGGGCAGGCCGGACGGCGGCCCGCGTGTGCTTTTCTGCGTGCCGTTACGGTACATCGTGCAACGTTCAACCGGACTATGAGTCAGGCGAGGAAGTCGAACGCGGGATCGGCGCCGGGATCGGCGGCGCGATAGGCCGTCCAGGCGAGGGCGAGGTCCTGCCAGGGCAGGCCGACGGGCGCGTAGACGGTCGTCTCGGTGCCGTGGACGCGGCCGGGCGCCTCGCCGCGCAGGACGTCGCCGAGCGTCCCGGCGGCGTGCTCGACGCCGAGCCCGGCGGCGCCGAGGACGCCCGTGTCGACGGCGAGGGCGAGGTCGTCCACCACGACGCGGGAGGTGACGACGAGGTCGGCGGCCAGCTCGGACTTGCCGGGCTCGTCGGCGCCGAGCGCGGTGACGTGCGCGCCGGGCGCGAGGTCGCCGGCGTGCAGCAGGGGGCTGCGCGACCAGGTCGCGACGATGACGACGTCGGCGCCGCGGACGGCGGTGGCGGGGTCGGCGGCGGTCGCGGTGGGGACGCCGAGCGCGGCGCCGTGGCGCTCGGCGAACGCGGCGGCGCGGGCCGGGTCGAGGTCGCAGACGGTGAGCGCGGCGGGCGGGCGGAGCGCGGCGAGGCCGCGCAGCACGAGCTCGGCCTGCGCGCCCGCGCCGATGACGGCGACGGTCGCGGCGTCCGGGCGGGCGAGGGCGGCGGTGCCGAGCGCGGCGGCGAGGCCGGTGCGCCAGGCGGTGACGGTGGCCGAGTCCAGCAGGGCGAGCAGCGCGCCGGACGCCAGGTCGTGCAGGTGGACGACGCCGCGCAGGGCGGGCCGGGCGGCGGGGAACTTGGCGTTGACCTTGACGGTGTAGGCGGGGACGCCGTCGATCAGGCCGGGGATGAGGGCGGTGGCGGTGCCCGGCCCGGGCAGCGGCGCCACCACCCGGCGGGCGCCGGCCGCGCCGGGGACGGCGGTGAAGCCGGCGCGCAGGGCGTCCAGGCAGGCGGCGGGGTCGAGGAGGGCGAGCAGGCGGGAGCGGTTCAGCAGGAGCGTCACCGCCCCATCCTCCCGCCCCGCGGTCGCGGGACGATCTCGGCGGCGGGCGTCAGCGGGGGCGGTGGCCGCCGGTGGTGAGGCGGTCCCAGTCGGTCAGCCAGTTGCGGCCCTCGTCGTCGATGAACGAGCCGGGCGGCGCGGTGACGCCGTGCTCGTGCAGCCACTGGCCGGGGCGGCGCATGCCGGGGCGGGTGCGGCCGTCGCTCGGCATGAGCTGCGGCTGGATGGGGGCGGGCATGGCGGGCGGGGCGTCGCCCTCGTCGTCGAGCTGCGCCTGGTCCTTCTCCTCGGCCATGCCGATGGGGCCCTGCCGGCGGGCGTTGAAGAACTGGTTTACCGCCGGGTGGGTGCTGGACAGCACCATCTCGCGGGGCCCGAACATGACCAGGCCGCGCCGGAACAGCAGGCCGAGGTTGTCGGGCAGGACGCGGGCGGTGCCGATGTCGTGGGTGACGATGAGGAACGTCGCGCCGAGGTCGGTGTTGAGATCGACGAACAGCTGGTTGAGGTAGGCGGTGCGGACCGGGTCCAGGCCCGAGTCCGGCTCGTCGGCCAGGATGATCTCGGGGTCGAGGACGAGGGCGCGGGCGAGGCCGGCGCGCTTCTTCATCCCGCCGGAGATCTCGCCGGGGAGCTTGTCCTCGGCGCCGGTGAGGCCGACCATCTCCATCTTCTCCAGCACGATCCGCTTGATCTCCGCCTCGCCCTTGCGGGTGTGCTCGCGCAGCGGGAAGGCGATGTTGTCGTAGATGTTCATCGAGCCGAACAGGGCGCCGTCCTGGAACAGCACGCCGAACTGGCGGCGCAGGTCGTACAGCTCGTTCTCGCGGAGGCGCGGGACGTCGCGGCCGCCGACGTAGACGTGGCCGCGGTCGGGGCGGAGCAGCCCGACGAGGTTCTTCAGGAAGACCGACTTGCCGGTGCCCGACGGGCCGAGCAGCGCGGAGATCTCCCCGGCCGGGATGGTGAAGCTCACGTCCTCCCAGATCGTCTGCCGGCCGAACGCCTTCTTCAGCCCGTCCACCCGGATCTCGATGCCCATGGCGACTCCCGGGGCGGGCGCCGGCGGCGGGGTGGTCCGCGGCCTGTCCTTCCGGCCCCCCGCCTGCCGCCACGGTACGACGGGGATGATCCGCCGCCCAGGCCCGGATCCGGCCGGGACGTCCCGAGGGTCCCTTTTCGGGCGGACCGGAGCCGCGGCCGGGTCAGCGGGCGGGGACCTCCAGGGCCCGGTGGACCTCCGCCAGCACCGCGGCCTGCTGCGGCACCAGGTAGAAGTGGTCGCCGGGCAGGACGCGCAGCGCGAACCGGCCGTCGGTGACCTCCGCCCAGCGGCGCGCCTGTCCCTCGTCCACGTGCGGGTCGGCGTCGCCGATGATCGCGGTGACGGGGACGGCGAGGCGCGTCCCGGAGCGGTGCGCGTAGTCCTCGATGAGCGTGAAGTCGTTGCGCACGTAGGGCATGACGAGCTCGCGCAGCTCGGGGTCGCGCAGCACCTCGGCGTCGGTGCCGCCGAGCTCGGTCATCTCCGCGACGATCCCGTCGTCGTCGAGGTCGGAGACGCGGTCGGTGCCGCGGTCGTGGGGGGCGCGGGCGCCGGAGGCGAACAGGTGGACGGGCGGGGCGCCGCGCTCCTGGAGCAGGCGCGCCACCTCGTAGGCGAGGACGGCGCCCATGCTGTGGCCGAGCAGCGCCGCGGGCCGGTCGAGCAGCGGCGCCATCGCGCCGGCGATGAGGCGGGCGAGCTGGTGCGCGTCGGTGATCAGCGGGTCGCGCATCCGGTCGGCGCGGCCGGGGTACTGCACGGTGTGCAGCTCCACGGCGGGGCTGAGGGCGGCGCCCCAGGACCGGTAGAACACCGCCGAGCCGCCGGCGTGCGGCAGCACGAACAGCCGCAGCGACGACCACGGCCGCGTCTCCACGCAGCGGAACCAGCCCTTGCTCATCGGATCGCCTCGCTCACGGGATCTAGCTCGCTCATCGGATCGGCGCCCCGTCCCGGCCGGGCCGCCGCGACGGCGGGGCGCGGGTCGTGCGGCAGCGGCCAGGGCGCGAGCCGGGGGTCGGGGACGGACTTAGCCTTGACGGTCTCGCTCGCCACCCGGAAGCCGCGCCGCTCGTAGTTGGCGAGCGCGTTCGGGTGGTCCAGGGTGCTGGTGCGCAGCCACACCCGGCCGGTCGGGCCGGTGCCCGGCGCCCACAGGTCGCCGCGCGCCCAGGCGCGGCGCACGCACTGCTCGACGAGGTACCCGCCGCAGCCCTGCCCGACGAACGCCGGGGTGAGCCCGACCAGGTGGATCTCGGTGTCGCCGCCGGGCTGGGCCTCCAGCTCGAAGTAGCCGGCGAGGGTGCCCTCGGCCATGACGAGCCAGGTGCCGAGCTCGGGCCGCGCCACCCAGGCGTCCCAGTCGGCGTGGGACCAGCCGAACCGGTCGGTCCAGCAGACCCGGGCGCCGACGGCGGCGTAGAGGGCGCGGCTCACGTCGGGCGAGGGGACGCGGGCGCGGCTGAAGGTCATCTCCAGGTCCGGCCGCGGCGCGGGCCGCAGGTCGGCGGGGTCGCGCATCTCCATCGCCCACTCGGTGACGGCGGGCACCTCCACCGGGGGCGACGCGGGGGGCGACGCGGGGGCCACCCGGTCAGCCACCCATGGCCTCGATGAGGCTCTTCGGGCGCAGGTCGGTCCAGTTCGCCTCGATGTGGTCGACGCACGCCTGCCGGGTGTCCTCGGTCTTGGCGACGGTCCAGCCGGCCGGGACCTCGGCGAACGACGGCCACAGCGAGTGCTGGCCCTCGTCGTTCACCAGGACGAGGTAGCGGCCGTCGGGGTCCTCGAAGGGGTTGGCCATCGGGGGGTTCCTTTCCGGTGCGGCGGTGACGCCGGGGGTGTCGGTTACGCCGGTCGTGTCAGGTTATCGGCGGTCGGTGGTGAGTTCGTCGAGGCGGGCGGCGAGCACCGCGCCCATCTCCGACGCGGGGCCGGGCTCCATCAGGTGGTGGTGCTCGACGTCGAGGGGGTGGTCCTCGATCGTGCCGTCCACCAGGCCCGACCAGGTGCCGTGCGCGGTCGGGGAGCCGGCGTCGCGGCCCTGGAGGGCGGTGAAGAACACCACGTCGCCGCGGAACGGCCGGGGCCGGTACTCCTCGGACTGGCGCACGCCGTTCTCGTAGTTGCGGTAGACGTTCACCAGGTCGTTCTCGTCCAGGGTGGCGAGGGCGTCGCCGCGCTCGGCGAGCACGCCCATGATCTGGTCGAGGTCGGGGTTGCCGGCCGGGTCGAGCATGGTGGCGTCGACGCCGATGCCGAGCAGCAGCTCGGGCAGGATCTGGCGGCGCTCGGAGTCCAGGTCGAGCCCGTGGTAGGAGTCGATCATGGCGAGGAGGTCGACCTGCTCGCCGGCCTCCTGGAGGCGGACGGCGATCTCGTAGGCGACGAGGCCGCCGAGGGACCAGCCGGCCAGCCGGTAGGGGCCGTGCGGCCGCACGCCGCGGATCAGCTCCAGGTAGTCGGCGGCCATCTCCTCGATCGAGCCGGGCAGCTCGTCGCGGGTGAACGCGCGCGCCTGGAGGCCGTAGATGGGCTGGTCGGGGCCGAGGTAGCGCTGGAACTGGAAGTAGTTCCAGGCCAGGCCGCCCGCCGGGTGGACGAAGAACAGCGGCGGCCGCGTCCCGCTCTCGCGGATCGGCAGCAGCACCTCGAAGCCGAGGTCGGGCTGCCCGTCGGCGGCCAGCAGCGCCTCCACGGTCTGCCGGGTGAACAGGTCCTTCGGGGTGAGCTCGAGGCCGGCCTGGCGGGCGCGGGTGACGAGCTTGAGGGCGGTGATGCTGTCGCCGCCGTAGTCGAAGAAGCTGACGTCCGCGCCGACCCGCTCGACGCCGAGGACCTCGGCGAACAAGGCGCAGAGGGTCTCCTCCTCGGGCGTGGCGGGCGCGCGCCCGGCGAGCGCCTCGCCGTAGTCGGGGGCGGGCAGGGCGCGCCGGTCGAGCTTGCCCGTCGGGCCGATCGGGAAGGTGTCCAGGACGACGACGGCGGCCGGGACCATGTACTCGGGCAGCCGCTCCCCTGCGAACCGGCGCAGGTCGGGGACCTCGCGGCCCGCGACGGGCAGGACGTAGGCGACGAGGCGCTTCAGGCCGGGCTCGTCCTCGCGGGCGAGGACGGCGACGTTGGCGACCGAGGGGTGCGCGGCGATCGCCGACTCGATCTCGCCGAGCTCGATCCGGAACCCGCGCACCTTCACCTGGAAGTCCGCCCGGTCGACGTACTCCAAGGTCCCGTCGTCCCGCCACCGCAGCAGGTCGCCGGTGCGGTACATGCGCTCGCCGGGGGCGCCGAAGGGGTTGGCGACGAACCGCTCGGAGGTGAGGACGGGCCGGTCGAGGTAGCCGCGCCCCATACCGGCGCCCGCGATGTACGCCTCGCCGGTGACTCCCGGCGGGACGGGCTGGAGCGCCTCGTCCAGCAGGTAGACCTGCATGTCGTCGATGGGGCTGCCGAGGACGGGGAGGGTCTCGCCCGCCTCCAGCGGGCCGCGCATCCCGGCGACGGTGGTGTAGGTGGTGCACTCGGTCGGGCCGTAGACGTTGCCGACCTCGGTGTCGGGGCAGGCGGCGAGGACCTTGCGCATCGCCGCGACCGACCCGGCCTCGCCGCCGGTGAGGACCTCCCGCAGGTGCGCGAACGCCTCCGGGCGCTCCTCGGCGACCAGGTTGAACAGGGTGGTGGTGATGAACAGCCCCTGCACGTCCTCCTCGACGATCACCTTCTCCAGGGTGGCGGCGTCGAGCCGCCCCTTCGGCGCGACGACGACGGTCCCGCCGTGCAGCAGCGGCGTCCAGATCTCGTAGGTGGAGGCGTCGAAGGCGTGCGGGGAGTGCATGAGGACGCGGTCGTGGGCGCCGTTGGTCATGGCGGCGTCGTCGGCCAGGTCCACGACGTCGCGGTGGCGGACCATGACGCCCTTCGGCAGGCCCGTCGAGCCGGAGGTGAACAGCACGTAGGCGAGGCGGTCGGGCTGCACCTCGACGTCGGGCGCGTGCGCGGGGCCGTCCCCGTCCTCAGTCCCGTCGAGGACGATGGTGCGGGCGGTCGCCCGGACGTCCGCGACGAGCGGCGCGGTGACCGCGTCGACGAGCAGGACGGGCGCGCCGACCTCCTCGATGGCCCAGGCGATGCGGTCGGCCGGGTAGCTGTGGTGGATCGGCGCGTACACCCCGCCCGCCTTGACGATGGCGAGGGTGGCGACGACGACGTCGGCGGACCGGTCGAGGAGCGTGGCGACGCGCGTCTCGGGGCCGACGCCGAGCCCGGCGAGGCGGTGCGCGAGGCGGTTGGCGCGCTCGTCGAGCTCCCGGTAGGTGAGCGTGGTGTCGCCGGCGCGGACCGCGACGGCGTCCGGGGCGGCGGCGACGCGGGCGGCGAACCGGCCGGTGATCGTGGCGGGCGCGGTCCCGGCGCGGCCGGTGACCGGGCCCTGCCAGGCGCGGAGGACGCGGGTGCGCTCGGCGGCGTCGAGGACGTCGATGCGGCCGAGCGGCGTCGCGGGCCGGTGCGCGATCGTCTCCAGGGCGCGCCGCAGCCGCCCCATGATCCGCCCGGCGGCGGCGTCGTCGAACACGTCCCGCCGGTGGTCCAGGCGGAGCGACAGCCGCCGGCCGGGGACGGCGGCGAGGGCGAGCGGGTAGTGGGTGGCGTCGTAGCCGTCGAGGGCGCTGATGGCGAGGCCGCCGAGGTCGGTGCCGGCGGCGTCGGGGTCGAAGGGGTAGTTCTCCAGCACCGTCATGGTGTCGAAGAGCGTCCCGGCGCCGTGCAGCCGCTGGATGTCGGCGAGGCCGAGGTGGTGGTGGGCCAGCAGGTCGGCCTGCTCGCCCTGGAGACGGCGGAGCGCCTCCGCGACGGTGTCGGCGGGCCGGACGGCGACGCGGACGGGCAGCGTGTTGATGAACAGGCCGATCATCTGCTCGACGCCGGGCAGCTCGGGCGGCCGCCCGGACACGGCCGCGCCGAACACCACGTCGGTGCCGCCGGTCAGCCGGGACAGCACGACGCCCCACGCGAGCTGCAGGACGGTGTTGAGGGTGACGCCCTCGGCGCGGGCGCGCGTGTTGAGGGCGGCGGTCAGGTCCTCGGGCAGCGCGACGCGGACGCGGCCGGGCGCCGCCTCGCCGCCGGGCGCGCCGGCGTCGGGCGCGACGAGCGTCGGCTCGTCCACGCCGTCCAGGGCGCGCCGCCAGGCGTCCTCGGCGGCGGTGCGGTCCTGCTTGGCCACCCACGCCAGGTAGTTCTTGTAGGGGGTGACGCGCGGCATGCCGGTGTCGTCGCCCTTGGTGAGGTAGAGGGTGAACAGCTCGGTCTGCAGGATCGGGGTGGACCAGCCGTCCAGCAGGATGTGGTGGTTGGTGAGGATCAGCCGGTGCCGGTCCTCGCCCGTCCGCACCAGGACGAACCGCATGAGCGGCGGCTTGGCCATGTCGAACGGCGTCGCCCGCTCGCGGGCGGCGATCGCGTCCGCCTCGGCGGCGCGGTCGGCCTCGGGCAGGCCGGTGAGGTCGACCTCCTCCCAGGGCGTGCGGACCCGGCGGTGCACGACCTGGACGGGCGTGCCCTCCTTGCGCTGGCGGAACCCGGCGCGCAGGTTGGCGTGCCGGGCCAGCAGCGTGCCCGCGGCGGCGCGGAGCGCGCCGGCGTCCAGGGGGCCGTCCAGGGCGCAGACGAGCTGTGCGGTGTAGACGTCCCGGTCGTCGCCGTAGAGGGCGTGGAAGAACAGGCCCTGCTGGAGCGGCGACAGCGGCAGCACGTCCTCCAGCTGGGACGGCTTCTTCGGCTGCTCGGTCATCGTCAGTCCAGCTCCCAATCGCCGTCCAGCTCGGCGGCGAGGTCGTCGATCTCGTCCTGGTCGATCTCGACCAGGGACAGGTCGGAGGGGGTGAAGCCGCCGACCGGGCCGTCCGCGGGGGCGTCCACGACGTGCGCGACGAGGCCGCGCAGCGCGGCCGCCCAGCGGCCGGCGAGGTCGGCGATCTCGGTCTCGGCGAACAGGCCGCCCGCCCACGTCCAGGTCGCCGACAGCTCGGGGCCGCCGGGCAGGTCGCGGGTGTGGGCGTTGACCTCGATCGCGTGGACGAGGGCGAGCGCGTCGTCCTGGCCGCCGGCGAGCGCGTCGGTGTCGGCCTGCCCGGCGGGCGACCAGTCGGTCTCGGCGGGGGCGGCGGCGCGGCCCAGGTAGTTGAACGCGATCTGCGGGGTGCGGGCGGCGGGCAGCCGGTCCTCCAGCAGCCCGTACCCGATGCCGTTGTCGGGCAGCTCGCGCAGCTGCTCCTTGATCCGCTTGAGGGCGGTGCCGACGGCCGGGCCGCCCGCGGTCGCCTCGGCCCAGCCGACGCCGCCCGCGTCCAGCCGGACCGGGAAGATCGAGGTGAACCAGCCGGCCGTGCGGGACAGGTCCACGCCCGGGACGATCTCCTCGCGGCCGTGGCCCTCCAGGTCGATCAGGACCGCGCCGTCCTCCCCCGCGCCGCGCTCGCGCCGCCACTCGGCGACGGCGAGGGCCAGGCCGGTGAGCAGCACGTCGTTGGCGCGGCCGTGGAACGCGGCCGGGACGTCGGTGAGCAGCGGCCCGGTGACGTCGGCGGGCAGGTCCACGGTGAGGTGGCGGGCGGTGCCGAAGGTGTCGGCGGCCGGGTCGAGCGGCCGGTCCGCCAGGTCGGGGTCGGGGGTGGCGAGGATCTCGGTCCACAGCGGGACCTCGGCGAGGCGCCCGGGGTCGGACGCGGCGGCGGCGAGGCGCTGCGCCCAGCGGCGGAACGACGTCGGCACCGGGTCGAGGGCGCCGCCCGCGAGGGCGGCGACCAGGTCGGGCAGCACGATCCGCCACGAGACGCCGTCCACGACCAGGTGGTGGGCGGTGATCAGCAGGCGGCCGGAGGCGGCCGGCCCGGCGTCGAACCAGACGAGCTGCACCATGGTCCCGGCGGCGGGGTCGAGGCGGCGGCGGGCGGCGAGGGACTCGGCGCGCAGGGTGGCCGCGTCGATGCCCTCGACCCGCCGGACGAGCGCGGCGGCGTCCACCGCGCCCGGCTCGGCGACCTCGAAGCCGCCGCCGTCCGGGCCGACGCGGAGGCGGAGCATGTCGTGGTGGTCCAGGACCGCCTGGAGGGCGCGGGCGAGGGCGTCCTCGCCGAGGCCGGGCGGGACGCGCAGCAGCATCCGCTGGCTGTAATCGTTGGTCGGGCCGTGCAGGCGCCGGAACCAGCGCATGATCGGGGTGGGCGGGACGGTGCCGACGCCCGCGCCGGGCGCCTCGACCTCGACCCGCTCGTCCTCGCCCGCGGGGCGGGCGACGGCGGCGAGCTCCTCGACGGTCTGGTGCTGGAACACCTCGCGGGGCGAGATCACCAGGCCGGACTGGCGGGCGCGGGACACGAGCTGGATCGCGATGATCGAGTCGCCGCCCAGGTCGAAGAACCCGTCGTCGACACCGACCCGCTCCAGGCCGAGGACCTCGGCGAACAGGGCGGCGAGGGTCTCCTCCTCCGGCGTGCGCGGGGCGCGGCCGGAGACCTTGGCGCCGAAGTCGGGCGCCGGGAGGGCCTTGCGGTCGAGCTTGCCGTTGGAAGTGAGCGGCAGCGCGTCCAGCTCCACCACGACGGCCGGGACCATGTAGTCCGGCAGGGTGAGGTTGACGAAGCGGCGCAGCTCGCCGGAGTCGACGCCGCCGCCGACCGCGTAGGCGATCAGCCGGTCGTCGCGGACGACGACGGCCGCGTCGCGGACGGAGTCGTGGCGGACGAGGGCCGCCTCGATCTCGCCGAGCTCGATGCGGAAGCCGCGGAGCTGCACCTGCTGGTCGGCGCGGCCGAGGTACTCCAACTTTCCGGATTTGAGCCAGCGGCCGAGGTCTCCGGTGCGGTACATGCGGGTGCCGGGCTTGCCGTGCGGGTCGGCGACGAACCGTTCGGCCGACAGGCCCGGACGGTTGAGGTAGCCGCGGGCGAGGCCGTCGCCCGCGACGTACAGCTCTCCGACGACGCCGATCGGTGCGGGCTGGAGCCGGTCGTCCAGGACGTAGAGCTTGAGGTCCGGGATGCCCTCGCCGATGACGGAACCGGGGGCGGTGGCGGCGTACTCGCGGTCGAGGGCGATGTACGAGACGTGCACCGTGGTCTCGGTGATGCCGTACATGTTGACCAGCGTCGGCGCGTCCTCGGCGTGACGGCTGTACCAGTCGTCCAGACGCCCGAGTTCGAGGGCCTCGCCGCCGAACACGATGTAGCGCAGCGCCAGGTCGGTGCCCGGGGCGTCCCGGTCGGCGGCCATGAGCTGGTAGAACGCCGACGGCGTCTGGTTCAGCACCGTCACGCGCTCGGCCGCCAGCAACTTCAGAAAATCGGCCGGCGTGCGCGACGTCAGGTACGGCACCACGACCAGGCGGCCGCCGTACAGCAGCGAGCCCCACAGCTCCCACACCGAGAAGTCGAAGGCGTAGGAGTGGAACAGCGTCCACACGTCGTCCGGCCCGAAGTGGAACCAGTCCTGCGTGGAGGACAGCAGCCGGGCCACGTTCTGGTGCGGGACGACGACGCCCTTCGGGCGCCCCGTCGACCCCGAGGTGTAGATGACGTAGGCCGGGTGGTCGGGCAGCAGGGGCGCGAGCCGGTCGGCGTCGGTGAGGTCGGTGTCGGCGTAGGCGCCGTCCGCGTCGGCGGACTCGACGGTGAGGACGGGCTTCGCGTCGTCGAGCATGTAGGCGATGCGGTCGGCCGGGTAGTCCGGGTCGACCGGCACGTAGGCGGCGCCCGCCTTCAGCACCGCCAGGATCGCGACGACCAGGTCCGCCGAGCGCGGCAGAGACAGCGCGACGAACCGCTCGGGTCCGACGCCCTGCGCGACGAGGTGGCGGGCGAGGCGGTTGGCGCGGGCGTTCAGCTCGCCGTAGGTGAGGGTGGTGTCCTCGAAGGTGACGGCGGGCGCGTCCGGCCGCGCGGCGGCCTGCGCCTCGAACAGCGCCGGAACGGTGGTGCGGTCGGCCTTCCCGATGGCCGTGCCGCCCGCCCACTTGCGCAGCAGGGTGCGGCGCTCGGCGCGCTCCAGGACGTCGGCGGTGCCGATCGGGGCGTCGGGGGCGTCCACGAGCTCGCGGACGAGGCGCGCGAAGCGGTCGGCGATGGAGGCGGCGGTGTCGGGGTCGAACAGGTCGAGGGCGTACTCCAGGCCGGCCTCGATCCCGGCGGGGGCGCCCTGCTCGTCCTGGCGTTCCTCCAGGTAGAGGGACAGGTCGTACTTGGCGACGCCCGCCGTCAGCGGCTCGGCGCCGCCCGACAGGCCGTCCATCTCCAGCCGGGCCTCGGGATTGTTCTGGAACGACAGCACGACCTGGAACAGCGGGTGCCGGGCCATGGAGCGGGCCGGGTTCAGCACCTCGACGAGGCGCTCGAAGGGGACGTCCTGGTGGGCGTAGGCGGCGAGGTCGGCGTCCTTGACGCGGGCGACGAGGTCGCGGAACGTCGGGTCGCCGGAGGTGTCGGTGCGCAGCACCAGCATGTTGACGAACATGCCGACGAGGTCGTCGAGGGCCTCGTCGGTGCGGCCCGCGATCGGCGACCCGATCGGAACGTCGGTCCCGGCGCCGAGGCGGGTGAGCAGCGCGGCGAACGCGGCCTGCATGACCATGAAGAGGCTGGCGCCGGTCTCGCGGGCGATGGTGCGGAGGGCGGCGTGCACGTCGGCGTCCAGCTCGAACGCGACAGTGCCGCCCCGGTAGGACGCCTCGGTCGGGCGGGGCCGGTCGGCGGGCAGTTCGAGCTGGTCGGGCAGCCCGGCGAGGGCGTCCTTCCAGTGCGCGAGCTGCCGGGAGATGAGGCTGCCGGGGTCGTCCTCGGAGCCGAACAGCTCGTGCTGCCAGAGCGTGTAGTCGGCGTACTGGACGGGCAGCGGCTCCCACTCGGGCGCCTTGCCTTCGGCGCGGGCGGCGTAGGCCAGGACGACGTCGCGGGCGAGCGGCGCCATCGACCAGCCGTCGGCGGCGATGTGGTGCAGGACCAGGGCGAGGACGTGGGAGTCGCCGCCGAGGTCGAACAGGCGGGCGCGGAGCGGCGGCTCGGCGGACAGGTCGAAGCCCTCCCCCACGGCGGCGGCGAGCTCCATCGGCAGGCGCGCCTCGTCGGTCCGCACCACCGGCAGCGCCGGGCGGGCGTCGGCGGCGGGCAGGACGAGCTGGCGCGGGGTGCCGCCGGAGTCGGGGAAGACGGTGCGGAGCGGCTCGTGGCGGGCGACGACGTCGGCGAGCGCGGCCTGCAGCGCGGCGCGGTCCAGGGCGCCGTCGAGGCGGAGCGCGGCGGGCATGTTGAACGTCGCCGACGGCCCCTCGAACCGGTTGAGGAACCACAGGCGCTGCTGCGCGTACGACAGCGGGACGGTGCCCGGCCGGTCGGCGCGTACGAGCGGCGGCCGGGCGGTGCCGGCGGCATCCGCGAGGCGCTCGGCGAGCCCGGCGACGGTCGGCGCCTCGAACAGGGCGCGGACGGGCAGCTCGGCGCCGAGCGCGGTGCGGATGCGGCTGATGAGGCGGGTGGCGACGAGGGAGTCGCCGCCGAGGTCGAAGAAGGAGTCGTCCACGCCGACGCGGGCGACGCCGAGGATCTCCCCGAACAGCCCGCAGAGGATCTCCTCCTGCGGGGAGCGCGGGGCGCGGCTGACGGTCGCGGCGGCGCCCGGCTCGGGCAGCGCCCGCCGGTCGAGCTTGCCGTTGACGGTGAGGGGCAGCGCGTCGAGGACGGTCAGCGACGGCACCATGTAGTCGGGCAGGTGCGCGGCGGCGTGGCGGCGGACCGCCGCGGCGTCCAGGCCGGCGCCGCCCGCTGGGACCAGGTAGGCGGCGAGGCGGCCGTCACGGACGACGACGGCGGCGTGCGCGACGGCGGCGTGGCGCACGAGGACGCTCTCGACCTCGCCGAGCTCGACCCGGAACCCGCGGATCTTCACCTGGTCGTCGACCCGGCCGAGGTATTCGATCTTCCCGTCGAACGTCCAGCGGACGAGGTCGCCGGTGCGGTACATCCGCTCCCCCGGCGCGCCGAACGGGTCGGCGACGAACCGCTCCGCCGTCAGGCCGGGACGGCCGAGGTAGCCGCGGGCGAGCTGGGCGCCCGCCAGGTACAGCTCGCCGGGCAGGCCGGGCGCGGCCGGCTGGAGCGCGGCGTCCAGTACATAGGCGCGGGTGGCGCGGTACGGGGAGCCGATGGTGGGCCGCGCGGCGTCGGTGACGCGGGCGTTCATGGTGTCGACGGTCGACTCGGTCGGCCCGTAGAAGTTGCGGACGGTGACGCCGGTGAGGGCGCGCAGCTCGTCCCAGAGCGCCTGGCCGATCGCCTCGCCGCCGAGCAGCAGCGTGGACGGGCGGTGCGCGGCGGTGAGCAGCCCCGAGTCGCGGAGCGACTGGAAGTGCGACGGGGTCGTGTTGACCAGGTCGATGCGGGCGGCGGCGATGTACGCGGCGAAGCCCGCGACGTCGCGGCGCAGCTCGTCGTCGATCAGGTGCAGCTCCTGGCCGTGCAGCATCCACAGCAGGCCGTGCCAGGAGGTGTCGAACGAGAACGACGCGGTGTGCGCGAACCGCATCCGCCGCCCGGCCCGCTCGATCTCCGGCTCCATGAAGGAGGCCCGGTGCGCCTCGTAGTAGTTGAGGACGGCCGCGTGCGCGACGGGGACGCCCTTCGGGCGGCCGGTCGAGCCGGAGGTGTAGATGACGTAGGCGGCGTTGCCGGGCAGCAGCGGCCGGACGCGGTCGGCGTCGGACGGGTCGTGGTCGGGGCGGCCGGACACGTCCGGGCTCTCGGCGCCGATGGTGAGGACGGGCGCGGCGTCGTCCAGCATGTAGGCGATGCGGTCGGCCGGGTACTCGGGGTCGATCGGCACGTAGGCGGCGCCGGCCTTCAGCACGCCGAGGATCGCCGCGACCATCTCGGGGGTGCGGGGCAGGACGAGGGCGACGCGGTCCTCGGCGCCGATGCCGCGGGCGATGAGCTCGTGGGCGAGGCGGTTGGCGCGCCCGTTCAGCTCCGCGAAGGTGAGCGCCTCGCCGTTCGCGACGAGCGCGGTCGCGTCCGGGGTCCGCGCGGCCTGCCGCTCGAACAGCGACGCGAGGGTGCCGGGGACGGGCTCGGCGGCGGTGGCGTTCCACGCGGCGAGCCGGGCGCGCTCGTCCTCCCCCGCGACGTCCACGGCGCCGATCGGCTGGTCGGCGTCCTCGGCGAACGCCTCCAGGAACCGGCGGGTGCGGGCGAGCAGCCCCTCCACGACCTCGGCGTCGTACACGTCCGGCCGGTAGTGCAGCCGCAGCGACAGTTCCTTGTCCGGGATGGCGACGAAGGACAGCGGGAAGTGGGTGGCGTCGTAGGAGTCGAAGCCGGTGATGCGGACGCCGTTCAGCTCGCCGTCCATGGACGCGGGGTCGAACGGGTAGTTCTCCAGCACCGTCATGGTGTCGAAGAGCGGCCCGCCGGTCCCGGCGACCTTCTGGATGTCGGTGAGGCCGAGGTGGTGGTGGGCGAGCAGCTCGGTCTGCTCGTCCTGGAGGCGCTCCAGGAGCGCCGACAGCGGCTCGTCCAGGGAGTAGCGGACGCGGATCGGCAGCGTGTTGATGAACAGGCCGATCATCTGCTCGACGCCGGGCAGCTCGGGCGGCCGGCCGGACACCGTCGCGCCGAACACCACGTCGCCGGTGCCGAGGAGGCGGCCGAGGGTGAGGCCCCAGGCGGCCTGGAGGACGGTCGACAGGGTGACGCCGTGGCGGCGGGCGGCGCGGCCGAGCTTCCTGGTCAGCCGCTCGTCGAGGGCGGTGCTCGTGCGGGCGGGGCGGACCGGCGGGCGGCCGGCGGCCTCGGGCGCGACGAGCGTCGGCTCGTCCACGCCGGCCAGCGCGCGGCGCCAGGCGTCCTCGGCGGCGGTGCGGTCCTGCCCGGCGAGCCAGGCCAGGTAGTTCTTGTAGGGGGTGACGCGCGGGAACCCGGCGTCGTGGCCGCCCTGGATGTAGAGCAGGAATAGCTCGGTCGCGAGGACCGGCGTCGACCAGCCGTCCCACAGGATGTGGTGGTTGGTGAGGACCAGGCGGTGGCGGTCGGCGGCGAGGCGGACGAGGACGAAGCGGAGCAGCGGCGGCTCCGTGACGTCGAAGCCGCGGGCCCGCTCCTCCTGGACGATCGCCTCGGCGGCGGCGTCGTCGGCCGCCTCGGCCTCGCGCCACGGCAGCTCGGCGGCGCGCGGGATCACCTGGACGGGCCTCGACAGGTCCTCGTGCCAGAACGCGGCGCGCAGGTTGCCGTGGCGGCGCAGCAGCGTGTCGGCGGCGGCGCGGAGCGCGGCGGCGTCCAGCGGGCCGGCCAGATCCAGCACGATCTGCGCCGTGTAGACGTCGCTGTCGCCGGGGGCCTCCCCCGAGTCGAGCAGCGCGTGGAAGAAGAAACCCTGCTGCAAGGGGGACAGCGGCAGGATGTCTTCGAGGTCCCCCCGGTTCACTTCTTGCCCTTCCACGCGTCCTGGAGTCGGTCGATCTCGGTCTGGTCGAGGTCGACCAGCAGGTCCGAGGGGGTGAAGCCGCCGGCGCCGCCCTCGGCGGCGCCGCTCGCGACGTGCGCGACGAGGCCGCGCAGCGCGGCGAACCACGCGTCGGCGAGGGCGCGCACCTCGTCCTCGCCGAGCAGCCCGTCCGGCCACGTCCACGCGGCGGACAGCACGGGACCGGCGGCGAGGTCCCGGGTGATGGCGTTGATCTCCAGCAGGTGCGCGAACGGCATCCGCGGGTCCTCGCCGGCGGGCAGCGGCTCGGGCGCGATGCTCCAGTCGCCGCCCTCGTCGCCGGGCGCGACCCGGCCGAGGTAGTTGAACGCCAGCTGCGCGGGCGGCGCCTCGGCGAGCTCCTCGCCCGCGTCCGCGTCCAGGTAGCGGAGCAGGCCGTAGCCGGTGCCGTCGCCGGGCACCTGCCGGAGCTGCTCCTTGACCTTCTTCAGCGCGTTCCCGGCGGCCGCGCCGCCCGCCTCGACCTGCGCCCAGTCGGCGAGGCCGGCGTCCAGGCGGACGGGGTGGATGGAGGTGAACCAGCCGGCGGTGCGCGACAGGTCCACGCCCGGGACGGCGTCGCCGCGGCCGTGGCCCTCCAGGTCGACCAGGACGCTCGTGCCGCGCCCGCCCCGACTCTTGCGCCACTGCGCGACGGCGAGCGCGAGGCCGGTGAGCAGCACGTCGTTGGCGCGGCCGTGGAACGCGGCCGGGACGTCGGTGAGCAGCGGCCCGGTGACGTCGGCGGGCAGCTCCAGGGTCAGCGACCGGGCGCGGGCGGCGATGTCCACGCGCGGGTCCAGCGCCCGGGACGCCAGCGGGGCGTTCGGGCCGTCCACGATGTCGAGCCAGGCGTCCAGCTCGTCCGCGCGGTCGGGGTCGGACGCCGACGCGGTGAGGCGCTGCGCCCAGCGGCGGAACGACGTCGGCACCGGGTCCGGGTCGGCGCCCGCCCAGGCCGCGACGAGGTCGGGCGCGATGATCCGCCAGGTGACGCCGTCCACGACCAGGTGGTGCAGCACGAGCAGCAGGCGGCCCTGCTCCTCGCCGGCGTCGAACCAGACGAGCTGCGCCATGACGCCGGCGGCCGGGTCGAGCCGGTCGCGGGCGGCGAGGGCCTGCTCGGTGATCGTCGCGGCGAGCTTGTCGGCGTCCAGGCCGGTCACGTCCACGCGGGTGACGAGGCCCTCGGCGGACGCCTCGGCGCGGACGACCGGCTGCCAAGCGTCGCCGTCGGCGTCGAGGCGGAGGCGCAGGACGTCGTGGCGGTCCAGGACGGTCTGGTAGGCGGCGGTGAGGGCCTCGACGCCGAGCCCGGCGGGGGTGCGGAGCAGCAGCGACTGGTGGAAGCCGGCGATCAGCTCGGCGTCGCCGTCGACCCGGTCGCGCAGCCACGCCACGATCGGCGTGACCGGGACGGGGCCGACGCCCGCGCCGGGCGCCTCGACCTCGACCTCCTCGCCCTCGCCCGCAGGGCGGGCGACGGCGGCGAGCTCCTCGACGGTCTGGTGCTGGAACACCTCGCGGGGCGAGATGACCAGGCCGGACTGGCGGGCGCGGGACACGAGCTGGATCGCGATGATCGAGTCGCCGCCCAGGTCGAAGAACCCGTCGTCGACGCCGACCCGCTCCAGGCCGAGGACTTCGGCGAACAGGGCGGCGAGGGTCTCCTCCTCCGGCGTGCGCGGGGCGGTCCCCGACACCTTCGCGCCGAAGTCGGGCGCGGGCAGCGCCTTGCGGTCGAGCTTGCCGTTGACGGTCAGCGGGAGCGCGTCCAGCTCCACCACGACGGCCGGGACCATGTGGTCGGGCAGGTCCTGCGCGACGAACTTGCGGAGGACGCCCGAGTCGACGTCCTCCCCGACGACGTAGGCGACCAGGCGGTCGTCGCGGACGACGACCGCGACGTCCTGGACCGCGTCGTGGCGCGAGAGCGCCGCCTCGACCTCGCCGAGCTCGATGCGGAAGCCGCGGAGCTGCACCTGCTGGTCCGAGCGGCCCAGGTACTCCAGTTTTCCGGATTTGAGCCAGCGGCCGAGGTCGCCGGTGCGGTACATGCGGGTGCCGGGCTTGCCGTAGGGGTCGGCGACGAACCGTTCGGCCGACAGGCCCGGACGGTTGAGGTAGCCGCGCGCCAGGCCGCGTCCCGCCACGTACAGCTCGCCGACGACGCCGGGGGCGGTCGGCTGGAGACGCTCGTCCAGGACGTAGACGCGCAGATCGGGGATGCCCTCGCCGATGACCGAGCCGGGGGCTGTGGCGGCGTAGGCGCGGTCCAGGGCGATGTACGAGACGTGCACCGTGGTCTCGGTGATGCCGTACATGTTGACCAGCGTCGGCGCGTCCTCGGCGTGACGGCTGTACCAGTCGTCCAGACGGCCCAGCTCCAGGGCCTCGCCTCCGAACACCACGTACCGCAGCGCCAGATCCGTCCCCGGGGCGTCCCGGTCGGCGGCCATGAGCTGGTAGAACGCCGACGGCGTCTGGTTCAGCACCGTCACGCGCTCGGCCGCCAGCAACTTCAGAAAATCCGCCGGCGTGCGCGACGTCAGATACGGCACCACGACCAGGCGGCCGCCGTACAGCAGCGAGCCCCACAGCTCCCAGACGGTGAAGTCGAAGGCGTAGGAGTGGAACAGCGTCCACACGTCGTCGGGGCCGAAGTCGAACCACCGCTCGGTCGCGCCGAGGAGCCGGACGACGTTCTGGTGCGGGACGACGACGCCCTTCGGGCGGCCCGTCGATCCCGAGGTGTAGATGACGTAGGCCGGGTGGTCGGGCAGCAGCGGCCGGACGCGGTCCTCCTCGCGGAGGTCGCCGTCCAGGTAGGCCGAGTGCTCGCCCTCGTCCAGCAGGACGCGCGGCAGGCCCTCGGGCAGCGCCGTCCCGGCGTCGGTGGTGGTGATGGCGAGGGTCGGGCGCGCGTCGTCGAGCATGTAGGCGATGCGGTCGGCCGGGTAGTCCGGGTCGACCGGCACGTACGCGGCGCCCGCCTTCAGCACCGCCAGGATCGCGACGACGAGCTCCGCCGAGCGCGGCAGGGCGAGGGCGACGAAGTCCTCCGCGCCGATCTCGCGGGCGGCGAGGTAGCGGGCGAGGCGGTTGGCCTCGGCGTTGACCTCGGCGTAGGTGAGGGTGCGGTCCTCGAAGGTGACGGCGGGCGCGTCCGGCCGCGCGGCGGCCTGCGCCTCGAACAGCGCGGGGATCGTGGCGCGCGGTTCGGCGGCGTCCAGCAGCGCGCCGCCGGCCCACTCCCCCAGGATCGCGGCGCGCTCGCCCGCGGCGAGGACGGGCGCGGCGGCGACGGGGGCGTCGGGGTCGGCGAGGAGCGCGGCGAGGAACCGCTCGAAGCGGGCGACGAGGGCGCTGGCGGTCGCCGGGTCGTACAGGTCGAGGGCGTACTCCAGCTCGCCGCCCAGGCCGCCGTCGCGCTCGGTGAGGACCATGAGCAGGTCGAAGCGGGCGACGGCGGCGCGCAGCGGCTCGACCTCGGCGGTGAATCCGGGCAGCTCGACGCGGGCCTCGGGGTTGTTCTGGAAGGTGAGGCCGACCTGGAACAGCGGGTGCCGGCCGAGGTGGCGCGGCGGGTTCAGCACCTCGACGAGGCGCTCGAACGGGACGTCCTGGTGGGCGTAGGCGGCGAGGTCGGTCTCGCGGACGCGGCCGACGAGCTCGCGGAACGTCGGGTCGCCGGAGGTGTCGGTGCGGAACACCAGCATGTTGACGAACATGCCGACGAGGTCGTCGAGGGCCTCGTCCGTGCGGCCCGCGATCGGCGACCCGATCGGGACGTCGGTGCCCGCGCCGAGGCGCGTGAGCAGCGCGGCGAACGCGGCCTGGGCGACCATGAACGGGCTGGCGCCGGTCTCGCGCGCCACCCGCTGGAGGCCCTCGGCGACGTCGGCGCCGAGCTGGAAATGGGTGGTGGCGCCGCGGTAGGACGCCTCGGCCGGGCGGGGCCGGTCGGCGGGCAGCTCCAGCTCCTCGGGGACGCCGGCGAGGGCGTCCTTCCAGTAGGCGATCTGCCGGGAGATGAGGCTCTCGGGGTCGTCCTCGGACCCGAACAGCTCCTGCTGCCACAGCGTGTAGTCGGCGTACTGGACCGGCAGCGGCGCCCAGCCGGGCGCCGCGCCCTGGGCGCGGGCGGCGTAGGCGGTGATGAGGTCGGTGGCGAGGGGCGCCATCGACCAGCCGTCGCCGCCGATGTGGTGCATGAGCAGCAGCACCACGTGCTCGGGCTCGGCGCCCGCGCCGCCGTCGGTCAGGCGGTACAGGTGGGCGCGCAGCGGCGGCTCGGCGGAGATGTCGAACGCGTACCCGGCGGCGGTGCCGAGCCGCGAGGGCAGCTCGGCGGCGGTGGTCTCGGCGGTCTGCAGCTCGGGGCGGGCGGTGGCCGGGTCCAGGATGAGCTGGCGCGGGACGCCGCCGCTGTCGGGCAGCACGGTCCGCAGCGACTCGTGGCGGGCGACGAGGTCGCCGAGCGCGGTCTGCAGGGCGTCCGCGTCGAGGGCGCCGCGGATGCGGAGCGCGATCGGCATGTTGTAGGTCGCCGACGGGCCCTCGAACCGGTTGAGGAACCACAGGCGCTGCTGCGCGTAGGACGGCGGCACCGTCTCGGGCCGCTCGCGGGCGGTGAGCGCCGGGCGGAGCGCCTCGCCGCCGTCGGCGAGGGCGGCGGCGAGGCCGGCGACGGTCGGGGACTCGAACAGGGCGCGGACGGGCAGCTCGACGTCCAGGGCGCGGCGCACCCGGCTGACGACGCGGGTCGCGATGAGCGAGTTGCCGCCGTGCTCGAAGAAGTCGTCGTCGATGCCGACGCGGTCGCGGCCGAGCAGCTCGGCGAAGACGGCGGCGATGGCGCGCTCGCGGTCGTCGCGCGGCTCCCGGTAGGGGGCGGTCGGGGCGGTGATCTCCGGCTTGGGCAGCGCCTTGGTGTCGACCTTGCCGTTCGGGGTGAGCGGCAGCTCGTCCAGCACGACGACGGCGGCCGGGACCATCGACTCCGGCAGGTTCGCGCGGGCGTGGGCGCGCAGCTCCTCGGCGTCGACGGCCTGGCCGGGCGCGGCGACGACGTAGGCGACGAGCCGCTTGACGGCGGGCGCCTCGGGGAGCTCGACGGTGACGGCCGCGCGGCGGTCGTCGGCGCCGGGCAGGTCCAGGGCGCCGACGGTGACGGCGGCGCGGGACGCCACGGCCGCCTCCAGCACCTGCCGGAACCAGCCGGCGAACCGCTCGACGGTGCCGCGGTCGAACAGGTCGAGGGCGTACTCGACCGTGCCGGTGAGGCCGCCGGAGCCGTCGCGCGGCTCCTCCAGCAGGAACTCCAGGTCGAACTTGGCGACGCCGGCGTCCACCGGCTCGACGCCGACGGTGAGGCCGGGCAGCTCGACGGTCGCCTCCGGGTTGTTCTGGAGGGTCAGCATGACCTGGAACAGCGGGTGGCGGGCGAGCGAGCGGGCCGGGTTCAGCACCTCCACCAGGCGCTCGAACGGGACGTCCTGGTGGGCGTAGGCGGCGAGGTCGGTCTCGCGGACGCGGGCGAGGAGCTCGGCGAACGTCGGGTCGCCCGAGGTGTCGGTGCGCAGCACCAGGGTGTTGACGAAGACGCCGACGAGGTCGTCGAGGGCCTCGTCGGTGCGGCCCGCGATCGGCGACCCGATCGGGACGTCGGTGCCCGCGCCGAGGCGCGTGAGCAGCGCGGCGAGCGCGGCCTGCAGCACCATGAACAGGCTGGTCTGGTGGGCGCGGGCGAGGTCGGCGAGGCCCGCGTGCAGGTCGGCGGGCAGCTCGAAGGCGACCTGGCCGCCCCGGTAGGACGCCCGGTCGGGGCGCGGCCGGTCGGTCGGCAGCGGCGTCTGGTCGGGCAGCCCGGCGAGGGCGTCCTTCCAGTAGGAGAGCTGCGCGGCGGCCAGGCTGCCCGGGTCGTCCTCGGCGCCGAGCAGCTCGCGCTGCCACAGCGCGTAGTCGGCGTACTGGACGGGCAGCGGCGCCCAGCCGGGCGCGGCGCCGTCGCGGCGGGCGACGTAGGCGGTGATGACGTCGCGGGCCAGCGGCGCCAGCGACCAGCCGTCCCCGGCGATGTGGTGCAGGACGAGGAGCAGCAGGTGCTCGTCGTCGCCGAGCCGGTAGAGGTGGGCGCGCAGCGGCAGGTCCGCCGACAGGTCGAAGCCGCGGGTGGCGTCGGCGAACAGGGCGGCGTGCAGGTCGCCGCCCGCGACGCGGCCGACGTGCAGGACCGGCTCGGCGTCCCCGGCGGGCAGGATCCGCTGCACGGCGGCGCCGTCGGCCTCGCCGAACAGGGTCCGCAGCGACTCGTGGCGGGCGGTGACGTCGCGCAGCGCCGCGCGGACCGCGGCGACGTCCAGCGCGCCGGTGAGGCGCAGCGGGATCGGCATGTTGTACGTCGCGGTGCCGCCTTCGAGCTGGTTCAGGAACCAGAGGCGCTCCTGCGCGAACGAGGCGGGCAGCGGCTCGGGGCGGGCGGCCGGGCGCAGCACCGGGCGGGACGCCTCGGGGCTGCTCGCGGCCAGGTGCTCGGCGAGCCCGGCGACCGTCGGGAACTCGAACAGGGCGCGGACGGCGAGCTCGGCGTCCAGCGCGGCGCGGGCCCGCGACACCACGCGGGTCGCCTTCAGCGAGTCGCCGCCGAGGTCGAAGAAGTCGTCGTCGATGCCGATCCGCGGCAGGCCGAGCACCTCGGCGAACACCCCGCAGAGGATCTCCTCGCGGGCGTCGCGGGGGCCGCGGCCGACCTCGGAGGCGGCGAACACCGGGTCGGGCAGCGCGCCGCGGTCCAGCTTGCCGGCCGGGTTCAGCGGCATGGCGTCCAGCACCACCACCGCCGAGGGGATCATGTACTCGGGCAGCGTGCGGGCCAGGAACTCCCTGACCCCCGCCGGGTCCGGGTCGCCGCCGGCGGCGCCGACGACGTAGGCGACCAGGGCGGTGTCGCCGACGGCGTCCTTGCGGGCCGTCACCACGTTCTGCGCGACGAGCGGGTGCGCGGCGAGCGCCGTCTCGATCTCGCCGAGCTCGATGCGGAACCCGCGGACCTTCACCTGGTCGTCCTGGCGGCCCATGAACTCCAGCTGGCCGTCGGGCCGCCAGCGCACCACGTCGCCGGTGCGGTACATGCGCTCGCCGGGCTCCCCGAACGGGCAGGCGACGAACCGCTCGGCGGTGAGACCGGGCCGGTTCAGGTAGCCGCGGGTGACGCCCTTGGTCGCCAGGTACAGCTCGCCGGGCACGCCCACGGGGACGGGCTTCAGCGCGTCGTCCAGGACGAAGCCGCGCACGTTCGGCATGAGCGGGCCCATCGGGGCGTGGCCCTCGGGGTTGCCGTCGTCGAACCAGGTCGTCACCATGACGGTGATCTCGGTCGGGCCGTAGATGTTGGAGACCCGCGAGTCCGGCGCGAGCGCGCGGACGTCGCGCAGCAGCCGCGGCGGCATCGCCTCGCCGCCGAGCGAGATGTCGCCGATCTCCAGTTTCAGGCCGCCGCGCGCGATGACGGCGGCGAACGCCGACGGGACGCCGCAGAGCAGGGTGCCCTGCCAGCCGCCGCGCTCGGTCAGCTCCAGCAGGTCGCGGACGACGTCCAGGCGGCCGCCCGCGGCGAGCGTCAGGTACCACTCCATGACCGACACGTCGAAGTTCAGCGACGTGGCGAACAGGGTGTGCGCCATCATCTCGGGCGTGAACACCGGCAGCATCCGCTCCCGGTAGTCGACGAGGTTGGCGTGCGTGACGACGACGCCCTTCGGGCGGCCCGTCGACCCCGAGGTGTAGATGACGTAGGCGGGGTTGTCGTGCCGGACCGGCCGGACCCGCTCGCCCTGGGCCAGGTCGTGGCCGGGCAGCGCGTCCAGGTCGAGGGCGTCGACGTCGACGCGGCGCACGCCCGGCGGCAGCGCCAGCTCCACGGTGCTCGCGGTGAGGACGGCCTTCGGCGCGGCGTCGGCCAGCATGAACGCGACGCGGTCGGCCGGGTAGGCGGGGTCCAGGGCCTGGTAGGCGCCGCCCGCCTTCATCGCCGCGAGCGTCGCGACGACGGTGCGGTGGTCGTGCGGCATCGACACCGCGACCAGGTCCTCGGGGCCGACGCCGAGGCCGACCAGGTGCCGGGCCAGGCGGTTGGCCCGCGCGTTCAGCTCGGCGTAGGTGAGCCACACCTCGCCGCAGGTGACGGCGACCGCGTCCGGCCTCTCCGCCGCCCGCGCCTCGAACAGCTCGTGCGCGAGGGGGGTGCGGTCGACGTCCTTGTAGGTGTCGTTCCACTCGACGAGGATGCGGTGCCGCTCGGCCTCGTCGAGGATCTCCACGTCGCGGAGGCGCGTCGACGGGTCGACGGCGGCGAGCTCGCGCATGAGGCGGATGTAGCGGTCGTGGTGGGCGGCGACCTCGTCCGCGTCGTACAGGTCGGGGTGCGCCTCGAAGTCGACGCGCATCCCGGCGCCGTCGAAGTTGTCGTAGATGTTGATCATCAGGTCGTCGTTGGGGCCGACGGTGACGGCGTGCATCCGGCCCGGCGTCCCGGCGAAGTCCAGCCGGTAGTCGAACGCCATGATGTTGATGACCGTGCCGTACAGGTTGCGGCGCTCGCCGAGCAGCTTCAGGTCGCGCTGCAGGTCCTCGTGCCGGTAGCGCTGGTGGCGGAGCGCGCGGGCGCTCGCCCGGGTCACCGAGCGGACCAGCTCCTCCACCGTCATGTCGGGGCGGACCTCGACGCGCAGCGGCAGGATCGACGACAGCATCGCCGGCGTCGCGAGGGCCAGCTCGGTGGCGCGGCCGGTGACGGCGAGGCCGAGGATGACGTCGCGCTCGCCGGTCATCTTCGCCACGTAGGCGGCGGTCGCGGCGATCGCGAGGCCCTGCGTGGCGGTGCGGAGGCGCCGCGAGCCCGCCACGAGACCGGCGGTCTGGTCCGGGGGGACGGTGACGGCGCGCGCGTGGTAGTCGGCGGTCGGCAGCGCCGTCTCGTCGGTGAGGCGGGTCGCCGTGGGGCGGTCGGCGAACCGCTCCAGCCAGTAGGCGCGGTCCCGCTCGAACTTCTCCGACTCGCGGTAGGCGGCCTCGTCGGCCAGCAGCCGGCGGTAGTCGCCGAGCTTGGCGGGGACGTACTCGCCGCCGCCGGCGAGCGTGGTGTAGACCTCGGCGGCGCGGTGGCTGATCAGCGAGCCGCAGTAGCCGTCCTGGACGATGTGGTGGGCGCGGATGAACCACCAGTGCACGTCCGGCGCCAGCCTGATCATCTCGGTCGTCACGAGCCGCTCGGCGTCCAGCGGCAGCGGCTCGCGCAGCCGCGCCCGGATGCGCGCGTGCGCGGCCGCCCGCGGGTCGTCCGCACCGCTCAGATCCACCAGCGGAATGGTCTGCGCGGCCTCTCCGATGACCTGGTACGCCATTCCGTCGCGCTCGACGATGCGCACGTGCAGCGCCTCGGCCTCGTGCGCGGCGATGCGCGCGACGCGGTCGAAGAGTTCGTGGTCGAGCGGCCCCTCGATCTCGATGTACTGCGCGATATGGATCGGCGTTTCCGGAACCAGTTGCTGGGCGTACCAGACGCTCTGCTGCGCGGCGGAAAGGGGAACGTACTCGGTGGACGACATCAAGCAGTGCTTTCCCAGTCGGAGGGGTTTCTTCAACACCCGGAAGGGTGACCGGAGCAACGGTCCGGAAGCGGGCGATAAAACGGCTGAACAAAGAACTGCGGGTGTCGCCGTCCCCTTTCCCCGAGTCCCCGGCGGGACGTGGTGCGCGCCCCCGGCGGCGGCCGGATCCGCGCCCGCCCTTCCGGGCCGGCGTCCCCCGCGGTCGCCGGCGCTGTCCCCGGCGTGGACCGGGCCCACGGTCCACGGCTCTACTGAGCAGTAGCGGAGCCACAGTTAACCAGCCTGTCACATGCCTCGCAATCCCCTCAAAAGTAGAAAACGGGGCGGCGGATTACTCACGGCGGTGACAAACGATCCCCAGGTCGCAGGTGCCTGGAGGGGCGCCGACGCTCACCCGGTGACAACGGTTGACGTCCACAGGCGGACACCGTCGCGGACCACGCCGTCACGCCCTGTACTCGTGCACCACCACGGCCGCCGCGCCGACCGCCGGATGCCGCTGGAGCACCGCCTCGATCTCGCCGAGCTCCATCCGGACGCCGGAGATCTTCACCTGCCGGTCGACCCGGCCGAGGTACTGCAGGGTGGGCCGGTCGTCGCCGCCGGCACCGGGCGGCAGCAGCTTCACCGCGTCGCCCGTCCGGTAGAGGCGGCCGGTCGCGGTGGCCTCGAAGGGGTCCTGGTAGAAGGCGTCGGCGGTGCGCTTCGGGTCGCCGAGGTAACCGCGGCCGACGCAGACGCCGCCGACGAACAGCTCCCCGGTCTCCTCCAGGTCGCAGGCCCGCCAGGTGCCGTCGTCCTCGTGCCGCAGCACGTACAGCCGCGCGTTGGCGACCGGCACGCCGATGGGCAGCCGCAGCAGCTCCAGGTCGCCCGCGGTGACGGTGTGGTGGGTGACGTCGTCGGAGCACTCGGTCGGCCCGTAGGCGTTCAGCAGCCGGGCGTGCGGCATGGCCTGCAGCCAGCGGCGGGACAGCTCGGTCGGCAGCTCCTCGCCGGTGGCGATCATCCAGCGCAGGCCGCCGAGCGCGCCCGCCGGGGCGGCCGCCAGGTCGTCCAGCAGGTGCCGGACCATCGTCGGGACGAGCTCGACGACGGTGATGCCCCGCTCGTCCACGGCGCGCGCGAACGCCACCGGGTCGTGGCCGACCTCGTCGCCGACGACGTCGACGCGGCCGCCGACCAGCAGCGGGCAGAGCAGCTGCCAGACCGAGATGTCGAAGCCGAGCGGGGCGGTCTGCGCGACGACGTCGGCGCCGGTCAGCCCCAGATCGACGATCTTGGCGTAGAGGTGGTTGACCATCCCCTGGTGCTCGACGACGGCGCCCTTGGGGCGGCCGGTCGAGCCGGAGGTGAAGAGCACGTAGCGGGGCTGGTCGAGCGACTCCAGCCGGGCCTCCCCCGCCCACGGCGCGCGGCCGTCGGCGTCGGCGGCGCGCAGCACGGTGCAGCCGGCCTCGGCCGCGCCCTCCAGCAGGGCCGGGGCGGTCGCGCCGGCGTCCACGGTGAGCAGCACCCCCGCGCCGGCCTGGTCGAGGACGTCGCGGACGCGCGCGGCGGGCCAGGTCTCGTCGGCGGGCACGTACAGGGCGCCGACCAGCTCGATCGCCAGGAACGCCGCGACGACGGTCGCGCAGCGCTCCCCGCCGACGCCGACGACCGTGCCGGGCCGCACGCCGGCGTCCTCCAGCAGGGTCGCGAGGCGGCGGGCCTCGGCGGCGAGCCCGGCGTAGGACAGCGTGCGGGTCCGGTCGGCGACGGCGGGCCGGTCGCGCTCGGCGGCGAACCGCTCGACCCGCGCGATCACGGCGTCCGCCAGGTCGACCTCGCGGTCGCTGGTCATGCCGTGGCGGGCGGCGAGCTCGCGCGCCCGCCCGGCCTCGTCCACCGAGACGGCGAGCGCGGGCAGCTCGGTGAGGGCGAGCAGCCGCCCGGCGACGGGACCGCCAGCATTCATGGTGACTCTCCGTGATCTCATCCTCGTGCACCGGCCGGGTGGAATGAACCCGTATACCCGCCCGGGCGTCATAGCTTATGTCCAGCGCCGAGCGGATGTTCGGGATTCACCGGATAACACCCTACTCGTGGGTAAGTAGGGGGTTGCGACAGGGGATGACCGAAGGTACCGTGAGGCTTCGCCCCGGGCGGCTTGTCGTGCGCCCGGGACACCATCGGGGGAGGATGGGAGAAGATCCAGGAAATGTTCACTGGAAATTGAAAAAGCGCCCCGCCCTGGAACGAGAATACAGCCCGGAGCGGAAATACGGCGCGGACTCCACTCCACTTCTTCCTGACCCATCAATTGTCATTCATTCAAGGGTGGCAGCGTGCCCATCATCACCTCGCCGCAGGACTTCAATGTCGAGGACCTTTATGTGGACCTTCGGCCGACCCTCGGCTGTCCTGTGCGTCTCAAGTGCGAGGGCTTCAACTTCGCCGGCTCGGTCAAGCTGAAGGCGGCCGCGGCCATGGTCGCCGCCGCCGAGCGCGACGGCGTGCTCACCCCCGACTCGATCATCATCGAGTCCTCCTCGGGCAACCTCGGCATCGCGCTCAGCGTGATCGCGGCCAGCAAGGGCTACCGGTTCGTCTGCGTCACCGACCCGCGCTGCAACCCCGCGTCCATGCGGGTGATGCGCGCGCTCGGCGCCGAGGTGCGGGTCATCTCCCGCCAGGACGGCAACGGCGGGTTCCTGGAGAGCCGCATCCGCTACGTGCAGAACCTCTGCGAGTCCGGCGGCGGCTACGTCTGGCTGAACCAGTACGCCAACGCCAACAACTCCCAGGCGCACTACGCGGGCACCGCGCCCGCCATCGACCGGGCCTTCCCCGACCTGGAGGTGCTGTTCGTCGGCGCCGGCACGACCGGCACGCTGATGGGCTGCGCCCGCTACTTCCGCGAGCGCAGGCGGCCGGTCACCATCGTGGCGATCGACGCGGTCGGCTCGGTCACCTTCGGCGGCATCCCCGAGCGGCGCATGGTGCCCGGCCTCGGCACGAGCCGCCGGCCCGAGCTCGTCGACGAGTCCCTCGTCGACGACGTGGTGCACGTCCCCGAGACCGAGACGATCCGCACCGTCCACGCGCTCGCCTCGCACGGCTTCCTGTTCGGCGGCTCCACCGGCACCGTCGTGGCGGGCGCGGCCCGCTGGCTCGCCGCCAAGTACCCCGGCGGCGACCCCGTCGCGGTCGCCATCGCGCCCGACCTCGGCGAGCGCTACCTCGACTCGATCTACGAGGAGAGCTGGCTGCGCGAGAACTTCGCCGAGCTGTCCCCCGAACTGTCCCTGCCCGGCGCCGATATCCTCGGCGTCTGATCATCACCAGCCATTCCACGGAGCATCCAGACATGACCGACGCCCCCTCTTTCGCCGTGATCTCCGGCGCCCAGGTGCACGAGGCGGTCAGCGGCCGCGAGCCGCAGGTCACCCGCATGATCGAGGCGGCCTACCGGCTGCACGGCGAGGGCCGGACGGTCAACCCCGACTCCTACTTCCTGCGGTTCCCCGACCGGCCCGCCGACCGGATCATCGCGCTGCCCGCCTCGGTGCAGGGCGAGGTGGACGTCCACGGCATCAAGTGGATCTCCTCGTTCCCCGGCAACGTGGCCAACGGGATCCCGCGCGCGTCGGCCGTCCTCATCCTCAACGACACCGCGACCGGCTACCCGTTCGCCTGCCTGGAGAGCTCCATCATCTCGGCGGCGCGCACCGCCGCGTCCGCCGCGCTCGCCGCCGTCACCCTCGCCGAGGCCCGCGGCGTCCGCCCGCGCCGCGTCGGTTTCATCGGGGTCGGCCTCATCGCCCGCTACCTGCACACCTACCTGGCGGGCAACGGCCTGGAGTTCGACGAGCTCGGCGTCTTCGACCTGTCCCGCGAGCACGCCGAGGGTTTCCAGGGCTACCTGGAGCGCACCGAGAAGGGCGAGGTGACCATCCACGGCTCGGCCGAGTCGCTGATCACCGCCTCGGACCTGATCGTGTTCGCCACCGTCGCGGGCGAGCCCCACGTCCACGACCCGGCGCTGTTCGCGCACAACCCGCTCGTCCTGCACGTCTCCCTGCGCGACCTGTCGCCGGAGATCATCCTGTCGTCGTTCAACATCGTCGACGACGTCGAGCACTGCATGAAGGCCAACACCTCCCCGCACCTGGCCGAGCAGCAGGTCGGCCACCGCGACTTCGTCGCCGGCACCCTCTACGACGCCCTGACCGGCGCCATCACCGCCCCCGCCGACAAACCGGTCGTCTTCTCCCCCTTCGGCCTCGGCGTCCTCGACCTCGCCGTCGCCCGCTACGTCTACGACCAGGTCACCGCCGCCGGCGAGCTCCAGAAGGTCCCCGGCTTCTTCCACGAGATGAAGCGCTACGGCTGACCCGGCCGCCGCTCAGGGGAACTCGAAGGTCTCCAGCTCGAAGCCGAACGGATCAGGCAGGGGCAGCGCCTTGCCGAAAGGCACTCGCGACGAGTCCCGGTAGTCGTCGCCCTGCGGCTCGCTGAAGAGCGTCAGGGCGCGCTCGTCGCGGTCGGCCAGCAGGTAGAAGGGGATATCGGCACGCGCATAGCAGTGCCGCTTGGCCTCGCGGTCGATGCCGGCGCGCCGCGAGGTCACCTCCAGCACCAGCAGGACGCCCTCGGCGGGCATCCACGTCCCGGCGTCTCGGAACAACCTCAGCTCCGCCAGGGCGAACGTCCCGTCAGGGATCACGCGGTTCTTCGGGCAGGCTCCCCCGCTGGGGACGATCAGACCCTTGGTACCGGCGAAGTTCACCCTGGTCTTCGTCTTCTGGAAGATCTGCTCGACGATCAAGCCGATGATGTCTTCATGTCCGCCCAGGGGGGGTGGGGTCACGACGATCTCTCCGTCGATCAGTTCGGCGCGGAATCCCTCGGGGGTGTCGAGGGCGAGGAACCCTTCCAGGAGGAAGTCCTCTTGCGTGTGCTGGTCATGAGCCATCGCGGTCATGCCCTGCTCCTTCCTCGTCACGGACGAGGATAGTGGCAGGTTGCCACCTTCCGCATACAGATCGTCACCGAAGAGTCGTCGCATCCAGATTACGTCGGCACCCGCCGGAAGACACAGAGCGGGTCGGCGCGCCGCCCCGTCAGGGGGTGAAGGCGGGGGCGTGGCGGGGCCAGGGGCGGGTGCGCTCCAGTTCGGCGGCGAGGGCCAGGAGGGACGCCTCGCCGCCGGGGGCGGCCACCAGCTGGACCGACAGGGGCAGGCCGGAGGCGCCGATGCCCATGGGGACGGTCGCGGCCGGGTAGCCGGCGAGGTTCCAGGCGGCCGTCATCGGGGCGTAGGCGGCCGACAGGGCGATGCTGCGCAGCCATGAGGAGTCGTTGCGGCGGGCGCGCGGGGCGCGGCGGGCCAGCGTCGGCATGACCAGGACGTCGTGGCGGTCGAAGAGCGGCGCCACCGCCTCCTGGAAGCGGGCGCGGTCGTCGGGGCGCGGCGGGCGGACGCGGGCGGCGGCGCGGCCCGCGCGGGCGTGGCGGCGGGTGCGGGGCTCCAGGCGCGGGTCGCCGAGCAGCGCCTCGGCCTCGGCGCCGGGCAGCACCAGCCAGCGCGCCATGACGGCGAGGCCCGCCCAGACGGGGTAGTCCGGGTCGTCGCGGTGCACGCTGTGGCCGCCCGCGACGAGGGCCTTGCCCGCTTCGCGGACGGCGGCGCGCAGGTCGGCGCGGACGGCGACGCCGGCGACCGGCGGGCGCACCGACAGCGCCACGCGCAGGCCGTCCGCCGGGCCGGGCGCCGCGAGCGACGGGTCGCCGGCCATGACCGACAGGACGAGCGCGGCGTCCTCGACGGTCGTGGCGAGCGGCCCGTTCTCGGCCATCGCGTCCCAGCTGTCGGCGCCGAGCTCGGCGGGCACGACGCCGGTGCCGGGCTTGATGCCGAACAGGCCGCAGTTCGCGGCCGGGATGCGGATCGAGCCCGCGCCGTCGTTGCCGTGCGCGACCGGGACGAGGCCCGCGGCGACGGCCGCCGCCGACCCGCCGGACGAGCCGCCCGCCGTGCGGGCGGTGTCCCAGGGGTTGCGGGCGATGCCGTAGCCGTTGTCGGTGAAGGGGTAGATGCCGAGCTCGGGCAGGTTCGTCAGGCCGACGACGACGGCGCCCGCGGCGCGCAGCCGCGCGACGACGGGGTGGTCGGCGGGCCGCGGGACGTCGTCGGTGGCGGCCGACCCGGCGCGCATCGGCTCGCCCGCGACCGGCACGTTGTCCTTGATCGCGACGGGGACGCCGGCGAGCGGCAGGTCCGCGCGGTCGGCGCGGGCGTCCACCTCGGCGGCCTCGGCGAGCGCCCGCTCGGGCCGCACCCGCACGAACGCGCCGAGCCCGCCGTCCAGCGCGGCGATGCGGTCCAGGTGCTCGCGCACGACCTGCACGGCCGTGGCCTTCCCGCCGCGCACCGCGGCGGCGATGTCGGCCGCGGTGCGGCCCGTCCATTCCCCCATAGCGGTACAGACTAGCCAGCGTTCAGCGGCCTGTCCCCTGCGCGTCAGGCGGGATTGCCGTGCCGGTCGCGGGGCGCCGAGACGCTTCGCCCGACGCGAAGGAGCCCGCCATGACCGCAGTCCACCGCCGCCGCTTCCTGCAGATCGCGGGCGGCGCCTCCGCCCTGACGCTGCTGCCCGACAGCATCGCCCGCGCCGCGGAGATCCCGGCGGCCCGCCGCACCGGCACGATCCGCGACGTCGAGCACATCGTGGTGCTGATGCAGGAGAACCGCTCGTTCGACCACTACTTCGGCAAGCTGCGGGGCGTGCGGGGCTTCGGCGACCCGCGCGCGGTGACGCTCCCGAACGGCGGGCCGGTGTGGGACCAGTCGGGCGTCCTGCCGTTCCGGCCCGACGTCGCCGACCTCGGCATGACCTACCTGACCGGCCTGAACCACGACTGGACCGGCGGCCAGAAGGCGTGGAACAACGGCCGCTACGACAACTGGGTCCCGGCCAAGACCGCGAGCACGATGGCGCACCTGCAGCGCGCCGACATCCCGTTCCACTACGCCCTCGCCGACGCCTTCACCGTCTGCGACGCCTACCACTGCTCGTTCATCGGCAACACCGACCCGAACCGCTACTACATGTGGACCGGCTACACCGGCAACGACGGCCAGGGCGGCGGCCCCGTCCTCGCCAACCAGGAGGCCGGGTACGGGTGGAAGACCTACCCCGAGCGGCTGGAGGCGGCCGGCGTGTCCTGGAAGGTCTACCAGGACGCCGGCGACGGCCTGGACGCCGCCGGTTCCTGGGGCTGGACCGACGACGCGTTCATCGGCAACTACGGCGACAACTCGCTGCTGTACTTCGACAGCTACCGCGACGCGAAGCCGGGCGACGCCCTGTACGAGAAGGCCCGCACCGGCACGAACGTCAAGGCGGGCGGCACCTATTTCGACGTGCTGCGCGCCGACGTCAAGAGCGGGCGCCTGCCGCAGGTGTCCTACATCGCCGCGCCGGAGGCGTACAGCGAGCACCCGAACTGGCCGGTCAACTACGGCGCCTGGTACATCGCGCAGGTGCTGGACGCGCTCACGGCGAACCCCGAGGTGTGGAGCCGGACCGTCCTGCTGCTCACCTACGACGAGAACGACGGGTTCTTCGACCACGTCGTGCCGCCGTTCGCGCCCGCGTCCCGCGAGCAGGGCCTGTCGACCGTCTCCACCGAGGGCGAGCACTACCCCGGCGGCGGCGGGTACCAGGCCGGGCCGTACGGCCTCGGGCCGCGGGTGCCGATGCTGGCGATCTCGCCGTGGAGCAAGGGCGGCTGGGTGTGCTCGCAGACCTTCGACCACACCTCGGTCATCCGGTTCATCGAGGAGCGGTTCGGGGTGCGCGAGCCGAACATCTCGCCGTGGCGCCGCGCCGTGTGCGGCGACCTCACCAGCGCCTTCGACTTCGCCAGCCCCGACCGGCGGCCCGCGCGGCTGCCCGCCACGAGCGGCTACCTGCCGGCCGACAAGGCCCGGCACCCCAGCTACGTCCCGCCCGTCCCGGCGTCCCCGGCGCTGCCGAAGCAGGAGAAGGGGACGCGGTACGCGCGGCCGCTGCCCTACGCGCTGTCGGTGACGGCGGCCGTCGCGCCCGGCAAGGTGACCCTGGAGTTCGCGAGCGGCCGCGGCGCCGGCGCGTCCTTCTACGTGACCTCGCCGTCGCGCCCGGAGGCGCCGTGGTCCTACACCGTCGGGGCGGGCCGCCGGCTGTCGGACGTCTGGACGTTCGCCGGCGCCTACGACCTGTCGGTGCACGGCCCGAACGGCTTCTTCCGCCGCTTCAAGGGCGACCCCGCCAAGGGCGGGCCGCGCGTGACGGCCGTCGAGGCGGGCGGCTCCCTGCGGCTCACCGTCGCCAACCCGGGCGCCGCCGCCATCGACGTCCAGCTCGCCGACGCCTACCGGGCGGGCCGCCCGGCGCGGCTGCGGCTCCGTCCGGGTCAGCGCGCCGTGCACACCGTGGACCTGCGGTCCAGCGCGTCCTGGTACGACGTGTCGGTGACCACGGCGGCCGACCCGGATTTCCTGCACCGCTTCGCGGGCCATGTCGAGACGGGCCGCCCCAGCCTCAGCGACCCCGCGCTCGGGTAGCTACTCGGCGGCGTCGATGACGCAGAAGATGTTGTCCTCGGGGTCGGCGAGGACGACGAAGTCGGGGTCCTCGGGGTAGAGGTCCCAGTCGACGAGGCGGGCGCCGAGGCCGACCAGGCGCTCCACCTCGGCCGCCTGCTGCTCGCTGTAGAGGTCGAGGTGGACGCGGGGCCGCTTCTCGGCGGGCCCGCCCGCCGGCTGCAGGCCGATCTGCGGGCCGCCGCCGGCGGCGGGGACGAGCACCGTCCAGTCGCCGCGCTGCTCGCCGTCCCGGCGCCGGTAGTCCAGGGCCGCGCACCAGAAGTCGGCGGCCCGCTGCATGTCCTCGGCGGCGAGGACGATGGTTCCGATGGTCAGCATCGCCCTCTTCTACCCCACCGGGCCCCGCCCTCACCCGGCGGGAACGGCGGGCGCGGCGACGGCGGCGCGGATCGGCTTGAGGTCGTCGATGTAGTCGACGTAGCGGGTCGCCGGGAAGGACAGGCGGAGCGTCTCGCCCGGCGCGAGCACGCGCGGGCCGCCCCAGTCCAGGGTGATGCTGGTGGTGAGGGTGTCGCCCGCGCCCTGGCAGATGCGGAGGCCGACCTCGGCGCCGCCGACGTCGCCGCGCAGCGCGCCGCCGTCACCGTCGTCGAGGACGGTCGCCTTGCCGACGAAGCGGATGGTGACCGGGTTGATGTCGACCTCCTCGGCGCGGCCGTTGCGGACCTCCACCTCCGGCTCCCAGCCGGCGGTGACGATGCCCGCCTCGATGCCCGCGTCCTTCCGGGTCCTGCTGTCCGTGCGCACGTCGAACTCCGTTCCCCCGATTGTGCGGCGGCGGCCGCCGCCACCAAGAGTCACTATTCCCTCACCGTCCGGGTAGATGCATCTGACCGCTGTTCGGCGCGCCACCCGTTCCGGCTGGCCCCGGCGGGGTGTGATGCGCGACAATGGCGACCAAGCAAGCGTTGGGTTGGCATGTCGGACATCTTCAGGAGGTCGCCGGATGAGGCTCGTCGCCACCGAGGAGCAGCGGGAACTGCGCGGGACGCTACGGCGGTTCCTGGCCGACCGGTCGCCGGGCGGCGAGGTGCGGCGGCTGATGGCGGCGCCCGAGGGGCACGACCCCGAGGTGTGGGCGCTGATGGCCGAGCAGCTCGGCCTCCAGGGCCTCGCGGTCGCCGAGGAGCACGGCGGCGCCGGGTACGGGACGGCCGAGCTCGCCGTCGTGTTCGAGGAGATGGGCCGCGCGCTGCTCTGCTCCCCCTTCCTCGCGACGACCGTCGCCGCGGCGGCCGTCGCGGCCTGCGGCGACGCCGCGTTCCAGGCCGGGGCGCTGCCGGGCCTCGCGGACGGCACGACCATCGCGACGCTCGCCTGGTCCGAGGCGGCCCCTGCGGTGGAGGCGCGCCGCGACGGCGACGGCTGGACCCTGCACGGCGCCGCCGACCGCGTCCTCGACGGCCACCTCGCCGACCTCGTCCTCGTCCCCGCCCGCACCGGCGCGGGCACGCGGCTGTTCGCCGTCCGGGACGGGTTCGCGCGGACGCCGCTGACCACCCTCGACCAGACGCGCCGCCTGGCCCGGCTGGAGTTCGCCGACACCCCCGCGCGCGCGCTGGAAGGCGACGCGGACGCCGCGCTCGGGCACGCCCTGGACGCGGCGTCGGTCGCGCTCGCCGCCGAGGCGCTCGGTGGCGCGCAGCGGATGCTCGACCTCACCGTCGAGTACGTGAAGGTCCGCAAGCAGTTCGGGCGGGCCATCGGGTCCTTCCAGGCGATCAAGCACCGCTGCGCCGACCTGTTCGTCCTGGTGGAGTCCTCCCGCTCGGCGGTGATGGCGGCCGCCGCGACCGCCGACGAGGACCCCGCGCGCCTGCCGGCGGCGGCGAGCGTCGCCAAGGCGTACTGCACCGACGCCTACTTCCAGGTGGCGGGCGAGGCGGTCCAGCTGCACGGCGGCATCGGGTTCACCTGGGAGCACGACGCGCACCTGCACTTCAAGCGCGCCAAGTCCTGCCAGGCCCTGTTCGGCTCCCCCGCCTGGCACCGGCGGCGGCTGGACGCGACCGCCCTCGCCCCGTCCGGTTCATAGAGATCATCATCCTTCGTCCACAATGGAACCGGCGAAGGGGGCGGGACGATGGACGCGACCGCGAGCGGATCGATCTTCGGGCTGGCGTACGGGGACGCGCTCGGCGCGCCCACCGAGTTCCTGGACATGCCGCGGATCCACCGCCGGTACGGCTTCGACGGCCCGCGCGACCTGGAGGGCGACCCGGCGCTCGTCACCGACGACACGCAGATGGGCCTCGCCGTCGCGGAAGGGCTGCTGGACGCCCTGGCGGACCCGCCGTTCACCCCCGACCGCGTCACGCCGATCTGGCGCCGCCGGTTCGTCGACTGGCTGCACGACCCCGACAACAACCGCGCACCGGGCAACACGTGCCTGCGGGCGTGTGAGGGCCTGGACGCGGGCCGTCCCTGGGTGCAGGCGACGCAGGCGAACTCCAAGGGCTGCGGCGCGAACATGCGCGTCACACCGCTCGGGCTCGCGCCCGGCCTCACCGACGAGACGCGCGCGGCCGCGTCGCAGTTGCAGGCCGCCCTGACTCACGGCCACCCGACGGGACTCGCCGCCAGCGAACTGACCGCGTTCGCGGTGTGGTGGCTGCGCCAGGGCATGCATCCGAGCGAACTGCCGGGTGCGCTGCGCGCGCGCTGCCACGAGCAGCGGACGGTCTATCACGGCGACTGGCTCGGCGACCTGTGGCAGCGCCCCTCGGTGGCCAGCCCGCAGGAGTTCATCGCGCGCGGCTGGGACGAGTGCCTGAACGTCCTCGACCGCCTGGACGCCGCGCTCGCGCACCCCGTCCGTGACGCCGACCCCTGCGAGGCGACCGGCGCGGGCTGGATCGCCGAGGAGGCCCTCGCCACCGGCCTCCACTGTTTCCTGCTGTTCCCCGCCGACGCCGTGTCGGCCGTCTGGCGGGGGGCGGCGTCCTCGGGCGACTCCGACTCGATCGCCTGCCTGGCCGGCGCCTTCGCCGGCGCCCACCTCGGCATGTCCGCCTGGCCGGCGGAGTGGGCGTCCCGCATCGAGTACGCCGGCCGCCTCGCCCGCGTCGGCGCCGCCTGGGACTGACCCGTCCCCCAGCCCCGTGACCCCTCGGTCACTCCTCGTTGACTTGCGGCGTGTTGGCCCTTTGGAGCGTTCCAAAGGGCCAACACGCCGCAAGTCAACGACAGGTGACCAGGGGGTCAGGGGTCAGGGGTCAGGAGGGGGCGGCGGACCAGCCGGTCCAGGAGTCGATGGTGATCGCGATGACCGGGCCGTCCGGCGGGCGGTCGCGGTACTGGGGGTAGCGGGCGGCGAGCAGCGCGGCGGGGGCGGCGGTGCGGGCCGGGTCGTCGACGACGCGGGCGTGCCCGTCCACCCGCACCCACCAGAGGCGCGTCCAGTCGTCCTCGTAGTGGTCGGCGAGCAGCGCGACGCGCGGGTTGGCGCGGACGTTGGCGAGCCGCCGCAGGTCGCGGGTCGTCTTCGGCTTGTGGTCGACGGCGGTGTAGACGGTGCCGCGCTCCACGGCGAAGGTGACCGGGACGAGGTGCGGGCGGCCCGCCGCGTCGGCGGTGGCGAGCCGGGCCACCGGGACGGCGGCGAGGCGGTCCCGGGCGTCGGCGGGCGCGAGGCGGGGCATGCGGCCAGGGTAGACGAGCGGCTCAGTCGCGGAAGTCCGGCGCGCGGCCCTCCTTGCGCGCCGCGATCGCCTCCTCGAAGTTGCGGGTGGTGAGGCGCACGAAGAGCTGCGCGAGGCCCTCGTGGCCCATGTGCGCCTCCAGGCTCGCCGCGTCCAGGCCCGCCCAGAGCGTCCGCTTGGTGAGCTCGACGCCGGGGCGGCTGAAGCCGGCGACGCGCTCGGCGAGGTCGCAGGCGGCGTCCAGGAGCTCGGCGCCGGGGACGGCGCGCGAGACGAGGCCGACGCGCTCGGCCTCGGCGGCGTCCACGTCCCGCCCCGACAGCATGATCTCGAAGGCGCGCGAGGACCCGATCGCGCGCGGCAGCAGGTAGCTGAGGCCGAGCTCGCTCGCGGTGAGGCCGTTGGTGATGCCGGCGGCGCGGAAGTAGGCGGTGTCGGCGGCGAGGCGCACGTCGGCGGCGAGCCCGAGGCAGAACCCGCCGCCGATCGCCGGCCCGTTGATGGCGGCGATGACGGGCTGGTGCAGCCGCCGCATCGTCCGGACCACGTCGTCCAGCAGCTCCATCGAGCGGAGCGCGATCGAGGACACGGTGAGCCCCTCGATGCCGGGGATGCGGCCGGGCGACTCCAGGTCGGCGCCCGAGCAGAAGCCGCGTCCGGCGCCGGTCAGCACCACGGCGCGGGTGCCGTTGTCGCGGCCCGCGTCCTCCAGCGCCTCGCGGAGGGGCACCATGACGTCGAACGCCATGGCGTTCATCCGCTCCGGCCGGTTCAGCGTGATCAGCGTGACGTGCGGGCGGGGCTGGGAGACGAGGACGAACGGCACCGGCGACCTCCAGTTCAGTGACCTAGCAAGCGCTAGGTTACAGGCGGGACGCCCGCGCCCGCCGGTCAGGCGCCGAAGCGCTCGACAACCGCCGCGAGCTGCTCCTCGGTCAGCACCCGCGGCTCCCCGATCGCCTTGGCCCGCACGTACACCCCGCACAGCCACTCCAGCAGCCGCGCGTTCTCGTACGCCTCGTCCAGGCTGTACCCGAGGGCGACGCCGCCGTGGTTGGCCATGAGCGCCGCGCGGCGGCCGCCCTCCAGGGCGGCGCGGACGTTGGCGGCGAGCTCGGGCGTGCCGTAGGTGGCGTACTCGGCGACGCGGATCGTCCCGCCGAGCAGCAGGGTGTTGTAGTGGATCGGCGGCAGCTCGTCCATCGTGGACGCCACGACGGTGCCGTACGTGGAGTGGGTGTGCACGATCGCGGCCGCGTCGGACGACGCGTAGACCGCCAGGTGCATCGGGGTCTCCGAGGACGGCTTGCGCTCCCCCTCGACCACGGTCCCCGCCAGGTCCACGACGGGGCAGTCGGCGGGCTCCATCCGGTCCAGCATGACGCCGCCGGGGGTGACCGCCACCAGGTCGCCGACCCGCACCGAGACGTTGCCGGCCGCGCCGGTCACCAGGCCGGAGGCCGCCATGGCACGGCCCGTCGCGCAGATCGCCGCGCGCTCCCGCTCCAGTCTCATATGAATCTCCCTCACGTTAGCTGCCGGTACCGCGTACGCTAGCCCGCCAGTACAGATCATGAGGAGGTCGCCGATGACCGTCGTCACGCTCGGGGCGCACATCGTGGACGTGCTGGCCCGCCCCGTGGAGGGCATCCCGGCCGGCCAGGACACCGTGGTCGTGGACCAGGTCAAGGTCACCGCCGCCGGCGCGGCGGCCGGCACGGCGGTCTCCCTCGCCCGGCTCGGCAACCGGGTGGTGTCGCTCGGCGCGATCGGCGACGACGACCTCGGCACCCTGCTGGCCGCCCTCCTGACCCGCGAGGGCGTCGACGTGAGCGGCCTCGTCCGCCGCACCGACGAGCAGACCAGCGCGTCGATCCTGCCGATCCGCCCCGACGGCGGCCGGCCCTCCTTCCACGTGCCCGGCGCGAACCTGACGTTCGGCGCGGCCATGGTCGACCCGGGCCTGCTCGCCGCCGCCGACGCCGTCCACATCGGCGGCCCCGACGTCGCGTTCGGCCTGAACGACCCGGCGTTCTTCGGCGCCCTGGAGGCGGCGCGCGCGGCCGGCACCGTCGTCACCATGGACCTGCTGTCGAACCTGCCCGACCTCGTCGCCGCGACGGCCGCCTTCCTGCCCCACGTCGACCACTTCCTGCCGAACGAGGAGCAGGCCCTCGCGATGACCGGCGCCGCCGACCCGGTCCAGGCCGCCCGCGAGCTGCTGGACCAGGGGCCGTCCTCGGTGCTGGTGACGCTCGGCGAGCACGGCAGCCTCGTCGCCTCCGCCGACGGCGTCGAGCGGCTGCCCGCCCTGCCCGTCGAGGTCGTGGACACCACCGGCTGCGGCGACGCCTACTGCGCCGGGTTCATCACCGGCCTGCTGCACGGCCGCCCGCTCGGCGAGGCCGCCCGCTGGGGCACGGCCGCCGCCGCGACCGTCGCGCAGGGCCTCGGCACCGCCGCCGGCCTGGACGGCCTGGACGCCGCGCTCGCCCTGCTCGACGCCTGAGGGCGCGGGCATCGGAATGGCCCCCGGTGCGACCGCGCCGCCGCGCCCGAGGGCCATGTCCAAGAAAGTAGACGCATCGTGCGCCCTGCCGGTTTCGTGCCGGTTACGTTACTTGCCGGCCGGGACGCCGAGCACCGCCTCGGCGGCGCCGACGAGCTGCGCGAGCCGGAACACCTCCGTGCCGTGGAAGGGCGGCGCCCCCGCCCGCGCCACGAGCAGGACGAGGCCGCCCGCCATCGGCGCGACCGCGTACTGCGTGCCGTCCTCGGCGGTGAACCCGCGCGGCCGGAGCGGCTCCAGGTCGGGGACCCGCACGGTCCCGACCCCGATGCTGTGGTGGGTGACGCGCGGGCCGTCGTCGCCGAGCTCGACCAGCGCGGCCCAGTCGGCGCTGAGGATGGCCGGGACGGCGTCGGTCAGGGTCAGCGCGCCGCGCGCGGGCGCGGCGGCGAGCTGCCCGACGAGCGCGGCGTCGGGGAAGGCGCCCTGCGGCTCGACGGTGGGCCAGATCCCGACGATGTCGACGCCGGCGATCGAGCCGAGCCCGTCCATGAGCCGGTCGATGCCCGCACCGGCGGGCCAGGCGACGGTGAAGTCGTCCAGGGCGCGCCCGTTCTCGCGCTCCAGGACGGCCATCTGCGCCACGTCGGCCCCGGCGGCGCCCAGAATGCGCGCCACCTGGCCCAGTGCCCCGGGACGGTCCGGCAACCGGACGCGGATCCGCAGCAACATCGTCACCTCCTGTGTCCATCGGCGCCGGGTGTCCCCGGCGCGACACCCCTACCCTTCCCCGAGCCCGTTTCCGACGTGTTACCGAGGCGTGACAGCACAAAGAAACCGGACGTCGCGCCCGGGATCGCCCCGGTGACCGCCGCTCCCGGCCCGCGGGATGGTCAAGGGGGCCTATCCCGGGCCACGGTGGGGCGTTAAGGTAACTGCGTGTGTCGAGCGATAGGGACCGGCCAGTAAGCGACGAGGCGCCCGCCGAGGAGGCCGCGCCCGTCACCGGCGACGGCGCGCCGGACCCGCTGGACGAGGTGCGCGCCGCGCTCGCCGGCCTCGCCGACCGCGTCGCCCGCGACCACGAGCGCGCCGCGCACCGCGAGGCGATCATCGACCGGCTGCACGAGGAGAACCAGCGGCTGCGCCGCGGCGAGCTCGCCGCGATGCTGGAGCCCGTCCGCGCCATGCTGCTGCGCGTCCACGACCGCGCCCGCCAGGCCGCCCCGCACTCCGCCGACGACGACGGCGCCGCCCTGCTGAACGCGCTCGCCGACGACGTCGTGGACGCCCTCGCCCGCATCGGCGTCACCCGCTTCGACGTCGAGCCCGGCGCGCCCTACGACGCCGCCCGCCACCGGCCCGTCGCGACCGAGCCCGTCCCGCCCGACCGCGCCGGCAGCGTCGTCGCGGTGCGCGCCGACGGCTTCGAGCAGGGCGGCCGCGTCGTCCGCAAGGCCGAGGTCTGCGTCGGCAAGGCCGCCCCGGAGGACGCGGACCCCGGCGGGGACGGGGATGCGAGCGGTCACACCGCGCCGGAACGGCTGCGCGGAGGCGGGCCGGGCGAGAACATGAAGACCGGCACCCGGTACCGATAGGTGAATAGAGGACATGGCTGTCTACGGGATCGACCTGGGAACCACCTACTCGTGCATCGCCTCCATCGACGACGTGGGGCGGCCTGCGGTCCTGCGCAACCTGGAGGGCACCGACACCACCCCCTCGGTGGTGTACTTCGAGAGCGGCGACAACGTCGTGGTGGGCGCGACGGCCAAGGACACCGCCGTCCTGGAGCCCGACAACGCGGTGAGCCTGATCAAGCGCGACATGGGGCGCGACGTCGGCCGGTCCATCCACGGCATCGACTTCAAGCCCGAGGAGCTGTCGGCGTTCATCCTGCTGAAGCTCGCCACCGACGCGCGGACCGTCACCGGCGAGGACGCCCGCGACGTCGTCATCACGGTGCCGGCCTACTTCGGCGCGGCCGAGCGCGACGCGACCCGCAAGGCGGGCCGCATCGCCGGGCTGAACGTCATCGACATCGTGTCCGAGCCGATCGCCGCCGCGATCACCTACGGGGTGCTGAACCCCGACGCCGACCGCACCATCCTGGTCTACGACCTCGGCGGCGGCACCTTCGACACCACCGTCATCGCGCTGCGCGGCGGCCACATCGAGGTGGTGTGCACCGACGGCGACCACGAGCTCGGCGGCGCCGACTGGGACGACCGGCTGGTCGCCCACCTCGCCGAGGCGTTCCGCGCCGAGCACCCCGACGCGGGCGACCCCCTCGACGACAAGCAGACCGAGCAGCAGCTCCGCCGCGACGCCGAGGACGCCAAGAAGGCCCTCACCACCCGCACCTCCCACACCGTCCGCGTCATGCACGGCGGCCGCGTCGCCGCCGTCGAGGTCACCCGGGAGCGGCTGGAGGAGCTGACCCGCGACCTGGTCGACCGGACCATCGAGATCACCGGCCGGACCCTCGCCACCGCCGCCGACAAGGGCGTGCACGACTACGACGACCTGGTGCTGGTGGGCGGGTCCACCAAGATGCCGGTGGTGGCGTCGCGGCTGGAGACCGAGCTCGGCCTGTCGCCGCGCCTGCAGGACCCCGACCTCGCCGTCGCCAAGGGCGCCGCGCTGTACGCGTTCGAGGAGACCTACCGGCGGCTGGTCCGCGAGGGCCGCGCCGAGCAGGCCGAGGAGATGGCCGGCAAGGCGGGCCTGTCCACCGAGCAGCAGCGGCAGATCGCCGGCCGGCAGATCAAGACGGTCGCCTCGCACGCGTTCGGGATCGTGGTCGTGGAACGCGAGTCGGGCGCCGAGAGCGTCGCGCACCTGGTGCACGCCAACGACGAGCTGCCCGCCGCGCACACCGAGGAGTTCTTCACCGTCTACGACGACCAGACCTCCGCCGACATCCGGGTGATGGAGCAGGCCGGCAGCGTGGAGTCCGCCGAGCTGATCGACAACACCGAGATCGCCACCGGCGACATCCGCGTCCCGCCGGGCAAGAAGGCCGGCTGGCCGATCGGCGTGACGTTCGCGCTCGACGCCTCGGGCCTGCTGAACGTCACGGCGGTCGAGAAGGAGACCGGCGAGCGGCTCGACCTGAAGATCGACGTCGGGGGCATGTCGGAGGAGGAGGTCGAGCAGTCCCGCAAGGCACTGTCCCGCGTCCAGGTGAGCTGATGCGTCCATGAACTTCGACGATGACTACCGGCGCGTCGTCCTGGAGCCCGCGCGGGCCGCGGGCGACGCGCCGCCGGAGGACCTGCGCGTCCGGTACGCGCTGCCCGACCCGCTGACGCCCGCCGGGGTCGCGGCGGCGGTGAAGCAGGTGCGGCAGTGCTGGCGGCGGGCCCGCGGGCAGCTGAAGTACCGGCGGCTGGTCGACCGGCTGGAGGCCGAGCACCGCGAGCTGGCCCCGCTGTTCGCCGCCGCCGAGCGCGGCGACCTGTCCGGGCTCGCCGAGCGGCTGCGCGGCGGCGAGGAGCGCGGGCGGCGGCGCCGGACGCAGGCGCGGGCGCGCCTGGCGGACGCGGCCGGGACGCTGCACCTGGTGACGCCCGCCGAGCTGGAGGGCATCGCGCGGGACGCGGGCGTCGCGGCGGGCGAGCTCGCCGCGCTCGCCCGCGAGGACCGCATCGAGGTGCGGGTGCCGGACGCGCTGCCCGCCGCCGCGCCGTACGCGGCGTTCCGCAACGTGCGGGCGTCGCTGGACGTCCTCGGGCACCGGCATCTGGCGGCGTTCGTGTTCGGGCCGCGCCTCGCCGGCCCGATGCGGGTGCTGGACGGGTTCGCCGCGCCCGGCGTCGTCCTGGACCGGGCGGCGGTGGAGGAGGCGGCGGCCGGATGGGCGCGGCGGAGCCGCGACACCAGCACCACGCACGCCGGGACGGTCCTCGCTGCGCTGCGCGCGGGCGACCCGGCCGAGCTGGTCCGCTACGACCTGGTCGAGCGGCTCCGCGAGCGGCTCGCGCAGCGCGCGTCGGAGCGGGCGCTGCTGCGGTACGCGATGGAGGACCTCGGCGTCGAGCCGGGCGACGCGCGGCGCCTGGTGTTCGCGGTGCTGCGCGAGACGGCGCCCGGCGGCGGTCTGGAGGGGCGGCTGCGGGCGCTGCTGGACGGCGGCGAGGTGCACGCCGCCGCCGAGCTGGCGAACGCCTCCCAGGACGGCGGCGAGCTGCCCGAGGGCGCGGCGGTGCTGGCCGCCGAGGCGCGGCAGCGCGTCGCGACGGCCGTGCGGCTGCGCGAGGCGGCCGCCGCCGAGGACGACCCCGACCGCGCGTGGCGGCTCCTCGCCGACGCGCTCCGCCTGGTCCGCGACCTGCCCGGCGCCGCCGAGCACCAGCGGCGCCTCGCCCCGCACCCGGTGCCCGAGCTGCGCGCCGACATCGACGGCGCGGCCGTCCGCCTGTCCTGGGACGCCTCGCCGTCCACGGCGGGCGAGGTGCTGTACCACGTGGTGCGGCGCCTCGGCCGCCCGCCGCGCAACGCCGCCGACGGCGACCCGCTGCCCGGCCCGCGCGACGACCGGCCGCCCGCCAACCGGCCCCTGTTCTACGCGGTCGTCGCGGTGCGCGGCGAGGCCGCGTCGCCGCCGACGGTCACCGGCCCCGTCGTGGTGCGGCCCGAGCCCGCCGACGTGCGGCTGTCGGCGGGCGACGGCGGCGTGACGGGACGCTGGCGGTGCCCGCCGGACGCCGCGCGCGTGCAGGTGGTGCGCGGCGGCCGCCGCGTCCCGGCGACCCGCGACGGGTTCACCGACCGCGTCCCGAACGGCGTCACCTACCACTACCGGGTCTGCGCGGTGTACCTGGACGAGGCGGGCGAGGAGGTCGCCACGCCCGGCGTGCGGGTGTCGGTGACGCCGAGCGCCCCGCCCGACCCGGTGTTCGAGCTGTCCGCCGAACCCGACCCCGACGATCCGGGCCTGCTGCTGGTGCGGTTCGCGCCGCCCGCGCACGGCGACGTCGAGCTGGTGCTGACCGAGCAGCCGCCGCCGTGGCCGCGCAGCGCCCTCGTCCCGATCGAGGAGGTGTGGCGGCACGCGCGGCGGCTCACCGCGACGCCGTCCCCGGCGGGCCTCGCGGTGCGGCCGGGGGCGGGCGGCTGGCTGCTCGCCGTCAGCGTCGCCGAGGGCACCGCCGCGATCGGCGCCTACCACCGGCACGTGAACCTGCCGGCGCCGCGGCGGCTCCTCGCCGAGCGGCGCGGCGGGAGGGTCCACGTCGGGTTCGACTGGCCCGAGGGCGTCGCCGAGGTCGAGCTGACGTGGCGGGTCGGCGCGGGCCGCATCGCGACCGGCCACATGGAGAGCATGCTCGGCACCGCTCTCGGGGCGGGCGGCCCCGAGCGGCGCCTGGTCACCCGCGCCCACTACGACACCCAGGGCGGGGTGAACCTGCCGGTGCCCGAGGACGAGGCCGTGGAGGTCGCGGTCGCCTCCAGCGGCCTGCTCGGCGGGTCGCGGGTGACGGGCCCGGCCGTCACCGCCCGCGTCGGGTCGCGGACGGTCGTGCACTACGACGTGGCGCGCGGCGGCCCGCCGTGGAAGCGGTCGCTGACGATCCGGCTCACCGCCGGGCAGCCGGTGCGGGTCGCCAGGCTCGACCTGGTGGTGCGGGCCGGGCGCGTCATGCCGCACCAGCTCGGCGACGGCGACACGCTCTGCTCGTGGGAGCAGGTGAGCGTGCCCGGCGAGCTGTCGGTGGAGCTGCCGTCGCTGTCCGGCCCCTACTGGCTGCGCTGCTTCGCCGACGACGACGTCGTCGAGCTGAGCGATCCCCCCGTCCGCCGCCTCCAGGTCACCAGATGAGGAACCCCGTGCCCCCCTTGCCCCGGCCCCCCTCGTCCCGGCAGGGCGTCACCTGCCCCTACTGCTTCGCCGTCGTGTCCGCGCAGCGGATCCCCTACCGGTGCCGGGGGCAGGCGGGCCGCCGGTCGGGCTGCGCCCCGGTGCTGGACAAGGAGCTCGCCGAGTACACCGGTTCGACGGCGGGCGCGTCGCTGCCACCCGTGTTCGAGGCGCCGGGCGGGCGCGCGCGCGCCGAATGCCCGGCCTGCCGGCAGATCACCGGCAGCCGTGTCTGCCCCGAATGCCACAACCCGCTGCCGTCGGCCTACTGTGACTCCCCCGGCCGCATCGTCGCGCTGGTCGGCGCCAAGAACGCCGGAAAGTCGACCTACATCGCGGTGCTGCTGCACGAGCTGATGAACCGGGTCGGCACCGAGTTGGACGCCTCCCTCGTCGCCTGCGACGACCGGACGATCGAGCGCTACAAGCGCGACTTCGCCCGGCCGCTGCTGGAGGAGAAGCGGCTGCTGCCGACGACGGCGTCGGCGGCGACGTCGCCGCGCGAGCCGCTCGTCTACCTGCTGACGCGCACGCTGCCGCCGCGCACCCGGTTCTCGCGCCCGCGCAGCGAGTCGATCTGCCTGGTGCTGTTCGACACCGCGGGCGAGGACCTGCGCAGCCGCGAGGTCCGCGACCTGCACCTGCGGTACCTGGAGGCGGCCGACGCCGTCATCTTCCTGGTCGACCCGCTGGAGCTGCCCGCCGCGCGCCCGGCGGTCGCCGGGGCGCTCCCCGAGGCGGCGGGCGAGGACCCCGACAGCGAGCCCATCAACATCATCGCCCGCGTCACCGAGGCGCTGCGCACCCGCCACGACGCCAAGCCGGGCGAGCGGCTGCGGACGCCCGTCGCGGTCGCCCTCACCAAGATCGACGTGCTGCGGCCGGGGATGCTGCGCCAGTCGGCGCTGCACCGCTCGCGCGCCGGGTCGGGCGTCCTGGACCTCGACGACCGGGAGGCCGTCAACGAGCAGGTCCGGTCGCTGCTGCACGAGTGGCAGGCCGGGCAGCTCGACACCTTCCTCGGCCAGCAGTACGCCGACTACGCGCTGTTCGGCCTGTCGGCGCTCGGCGGGATCCCCGAAGGCGGGCGCGTCGGCGCGGGCGGCGTCCGGCCCTACCGCACCGAGGATCCGCTGCTCTGGCTGCTGCACCGGTTCGGGATGCTCGCCGGGGCCCGTCCCCAGGGGTCGTGACGGCGTGGCCTGGCAGCTGCACTACACCTCCGCGCGGCGCGGCCCGACGGGCCGGGCCGGGTTCCAGTTCGTCGCCGAGACGCCCGGCCTGCCCGACGGCGTCCGCGCCGCGGTGACGCCGCACCTGGCCTACCGGCCGCCGCCGGAGGCGCCGCTGTCGCCGGGCGACGGCGAGCTCGGCGCGTTCCCCGTCGCGCTGCTGTACGACAGCGTGGACGGCCGCCCGCTGCTGCTGCGCTGCCGCTACCTCGGGCAGGACTACTCGGGCCGCTACGGCAACTTCTTCGCGCACGCGGTCGTCGCCGAACCCGACGAGCTGGAGGGCCTCCGCCCGGCCGAGCTGTGGAACGCCCCGCTGTGGGACGACGGCCCCGCCGACGACGCCGAGCTGCCCGACCTGGCCGACCTGACCCCCGGCGACGCGTTCGCGCCCGACACGCTCGCCGCGTGGCTGACCGACGGGAACGGCCACCCGCTGCTCGCCCGGGTGGTGGACGCGGTCGCCGGGGTCCTCGGGCGCGGCCACGGCCGGGTCGTGCTGATCGCCGGCGACGTCGAGCTGATCGCCCGCTGGATCGCGGTCGTGTCGTACTCGCTGCCGGTCGCCGCCGCCGCGCGGCTGTCGTTCGTCACCTACAGCGCCGACCCCGAGGCCGCCGGGCAGCGCCTCGTCGGCACCACTCCCGACGTGTGGGCGTCGGCGCAGCACCACGGGTCGACGGCGTTCGTCCTCGGCGCCCCGGCCCCGCCGGGCGAGCCGTCCCGGTTCGCCGCGACGGTCGCGGCGTGCTGGCAGGACGCCGACTTCGCGGGCCTGGACGCGCTCGGCGAGCTGGCGCTGCTGGACTCCGGCGACGCCGGTCCCGGCCCCGCCGAGCTGGACCGCGCCGCCGGGCTGCTCGCGCTCTGCCGCGGCGACACCGGCGTCCGTCCCGCCGAGGAGGACGAGGCGGCCGGGCTGCTCGCCCGGCACGGCACCGCGATCCCCGAATGGGTGTGGCGCGACCTCGTGCCGGGCGTCCCGTCGATGGGGTTCGACCTGGCGCTCGCCGTCCACGACCGGGCCCGCGACGCGGGCGCGCCCGAGGTCGCCGAGCAGTGCGCGCTGCGCGCGACCGCGCTCGCGCTGTCGTCGCCCGCGCTGCGCGCCCGGCTGCCGAAGCTGGACCTGCCGCCGACCGCCCGCGAGGAGCTGGCGTCCTCGGTGTCGGAGGCGCTGGCGGCGGCGGCCGACCTCACCGAGGTCGCGCACGTCGCCGCGACGGCGCGGCCCGCGCTCGGCGAGGTGACCGCCGCCGCGCACGCCCGCGCGCGGGCCGGCGCCGCCGACCTGCCCGCCGCCCTCGACGCCTGCCCGGCGGCCGCGCGCGAGGCGCTGCTCGGCGGCGCCCTCGACGGCCTGGAGGCCGCCGGCGACGCGGTCCGCGCCGCCGTCCTGGACGACGGCGCCTGCGACCTGCTGTACGGGGAGCGGGAGCGGCTCGCCGCGCTGCCCGCCGTCGCCCGGCACGTCCTCGCCGCCGTCGGCGCGCGCAGCCCCGGGCGGCGCGTCGCGGTCACCGGGGAGCTGCTGGCGCTGGACGGCGCGTCCGCCGCCGACCTCGACCCGGCGCTCAGCCGCGTGTGGGCCGAGCCGCCGGACGCCGAGGAGTGCCTCGCGCTGATCGAGGCGCAGGCGGCGGCGATGACCGGCCACCCGGCGCTCGCCGTGCTGCCGTCCCGGACGTTCACCCGCCTCGCCACGCCCGCCGGGGCCGCGCTCGACGCCCCGCAGACGCTGCGGCTCGCCGCCCGCGTCCGCGCCGAGCTGCCCGGCGGCGGCGCCGAGCGCGACGCCGCGCTCGTCCAGGCGTACTGCGACGCGGCGGGCGCGTCCACCGCGTCCGAGGCGGCCTCGGCGGTGCGGGCGCTGGACGGGGCGAACCGGCTCGCCGCCGAGGCGTTCGCGGGCGCCGCCGGCCGCCTCGGCCGCCGCGCGCCCGCGTTCCGCGCCGAGCTGCTCGCCGCGCTGCCCGAGGGGCCGCGCGCCCGGCTCGGGGAGGTCTGGTCGGCGGAGCTGCCCGGCCGGGCGCGCGGCGCCGACACCGCCCGCCGCAACGAGCTGATCGAGGTGGTGCTGCGGCTCCGGCTCGCCGGGGCCCGCGACGCGGGCCTGGAGGCGTGGGCGCGCGCCGCCGCGGCCCGCTGGGCCGCCGGGCGCCGCCTGGACGCGCACTTCGCGGGCGAGCGGGAGCTGCGGACCGCGCTGCGGGACCTGCTCGCCGAGGGCAAGGGGAGGTGACCTGATGCAGGTGCTCGCGTTCGTGCTGCTGTCCGTGCTCTGGATCGTCCTCTGGCTCGTGTCGCCGGTGCTGCTCGCCGCCACCCTGGCCGTCGCCGTCCTCGCCGCCGGCGCCCTGTACTACCGGTACGCCTTCCGGGCGCTGACGTCGTCGGCGCTGGACGGCCCCTCCCCCGTCGCGGTCCCCGAGACCGCCTACCGGCACTACCTGATCGAGCAGGTGTGGCGGGACTGGTGGGCGATCAACGTCGCGGTGGTGCCGCAGGTGGCGGCGACGGCGCGGCTGCTCGTGCGGGGCCTCACCCGGCGGCTGCTGCCGATGCCGTGGGGGCTGCTGGCGTTCCCGGTGTGGCTCGCGCTCTGCGCGGGCATCGTCGCCGCGGCCGTCCCGGCGGCGGTGATCGGGCTGGTGCTGACCGTCCTGTACGGGCTCGTCGCGGCGGTCGGGCTCGCGGCCTGGCTCGCGTGCGCGCTCGTCCTCGCCGCCGTCGAGCGCGTCCTCATGGCCTACGGGCGCATCCTGCAGACCTGCCCGCACCCGTTCTGCTACGAGAAGATCGCGCTGCCCGAGTACGCGTGCCCGAACTGCGGCACCCGCCACCGGCGGCTCGTGCCGAACACCGGCGGCGCGTTCCGGCACGTGTGCCGGTGCGGGACGCGGCTGCCGACGACGGTCCCGCTCGGCCGGTTCCGGCTGTCGGCGTTCTGCCCGCACTGCGGCGGGAAGCTGCCCGACCGCATCGGCCGCGTCCGCGTCGAGCCGCTGGCGTTCGTCGGCGGCCCCTCGGCCGGCAAGACGACGTTCATGGTGATGGGCATCCGCGCGCTGCACGCCCGCGCCCGCGGCGCCGACGGCCGCGTCGCGTTCGTCGAGCCCAAGCACGCGCAGGCGTACGCGGGCGCGATCCGCGAGTTCCAGCGCGGCGGGCGGCTCGCCAAGACCGGGCCGGGGCTGCCGCTCGCGACGATGCTGGACGTGGACCTGCCGGGCCGGTCCCGGCGCATCCTGTACCTGTTCGACCCGGCGGGCGAGCACTACACCGGCGCCGGGGAGGTCGGGTCGCTGCGCTACCTCGACCACGGCGAGGCGCTGCTGTTCGTGGTGGACCCGTTCGCGCTGCCGCAGGTCGAGCGGTCCCTGACGGCCGAGGAGGCCCTCGCCGTCGACCAGCTCGCGGCGGCGTCCGCCGAGGACCCCGCCGACACGCTCCAGCGGGTGCTGAACGAGCTGCGGTCGCGGCCCGACAAGGGGCGGCAGAAGCGCGTCGCGGTCGTGGTGACCAAGACCGACCTGCTGGTCCGCACCGAGATCGGCCGCACCCTGGACGACGACCCGGACCTGCGGTCCTGGCTCGGCCGCGTCGGGCTCGGCAACACCGTCCGCACCCTGGACCAGGTCGCGGGCCAGGTCCGCTACTTCGGGTCGGGGCCGCAGACGCCGCCCGCCGACATCGCCGACCTGCTCGGCTGGGTGTCGGGCCTCGGCGGCGAGGAGGGCGGCGCGCCCGCCGATGTGGAGCGCGAGGAGGTGCCGGGGACGGCGCCGCTCCGCGCGGCGTGGCCGGTGCGCGGCCGCGGCGAGGGCCGCGTCCCGGCCGGCTACCAGGCGGGCCGCTGGGCCGTCCTCGCCGGCCTGTCCCTGGTGACGGCCGCCGCCGTCGTCGCCGCCCTCGTCCTCGCTCTGCGCTACCTGTAGCCGGTCAGGGCGCCGTCATGGCGTCGGTCCAGAGGCGGGCGCCCTCGCGGCGGTCCAGGCGGCGCAGGAACGACAGGACGCCGGCGGCGCCGGTGCCCCAGGTGAAGGACGGGGTGTCCAGGTCGTTGCCGGGCAGGACGGGACGCCGCGGGGTGCCGCCGCTGCGCACCAGCATCAGCTCGACGACCTCCTCGGCGCCGCGCCACCAGGTGTCGTCGCCGGTGGCGAGCGCGAGGTCGACCAGCGCCTCGCCCATCCCGGCGAGGCCGCAGCACTGCGACGCCACCCAGGCGCGGGGCGCGACCGCGATGCAGCCGTGCCCGATCCGGACGGCGAGGTCGAGCAGACCGTCGTCGCCGTAGACGTCGGCGGCGCGCAGCAGCGTGGCGGTGACTCCCGAGACGCCCTGGCACCAGGACGCGCCCATGGGTTTGGCGCCGTCGCCGCGCAGCGCGTCCGCGAGCGCGGTGACGTCGGGGAGCATCGCGTCCAGGTGGATGCGGGCGGCGTCGAGCGCGGCGGTGTCGCCGGTCGCCTGGTGGTGGGCGAGCAGGAAGTCGGCGATGCCCGCGTCGCCGTGGGCGTAGGCGGCGTCCACGGCGACGCCCGCGTCCGGCGGGAGCGGCGCGGGCGGCTCGGGCGCCTCGGCGTGCTCGCCCGCCGCGAGCCGGCGGGCGCACTCGGCGGCGACCGCCAGGTGCGCGTCCGCGCCCCCGGGGTCGAGGCGGGCGAGGGCGAGGTGCCCGGTACCGATGCCGGCGAGGCCGTGGGCCTGGTCGGCGCGCTCGGCGCCGGTGAGGCGGACGGGGCCGGGCGCCGCGACCCCGGCGGCGGCGAGGAACAGCGCGGTGCCGGTGCGGCCGAAGTACAGGGCGGGCGGCAGGACGGTCGGCGGCGTCGCCCCGACCGTCCAGCGGGCGAGGTCGCCGGCGAGGGCGCGGGTCCCGGCGTGGTGCAGCAGTTCCATGCCGACGCCCGCGCTGCCGCCGTAGACGTTGGTGACGGGCGGGCTCGCGCGCCGGTCGGCCGGCTCCTCCATGAGTCCCTCGGCGAAGCGGGCGCACTCGGCGGCGGTGTGGTCGAGGACCGCCGACAGCAGGTCGCGGGTCAGCCGGGGCGTGACGGCGAGGGGTCGGGTGTTGGTGCGGTGCGCGGCGCCGTGCCGGCCGGCCCGGATCTCGGCGGCGGCCGCCGTCCGGGCGGCGGGGTCGGGGCCGAGCAGGGCGGGCAGCAGGCCGACGACGCCGGTGCGGACGCCGGGGAAGCGGCGGGCGAGCACCTGGAGGGTGCGCTCGGCGGCGCGCTCCGGATCGGGGTCGATCATGACGGGGTTCATGCCGGTCGCGGCGAAGAACAGCGTCGCGCCGAGCGAGAAGTGGTCGTCGGCGGGGACGGAGGGGCGGCCGGTGCGCTGGTCGGGGACGCTGTAGCCGCGGCTGTAGCCGGGGAGCTGGAGGTCCTCGTGGCGGCTGGTGCCGAAGTCGATGAGGGTGCAGGCGCCGTCGTCGCCGAGCACGACGTTCTTCGGCGACAGGTCGCGGACCACCACGCCGCGCGCGTGCACGGCGTCGAGGACGGCGAGGAGCCGGGACGCCAGCTCCCCGAGGTCGCGGCCGGGCCGCCCGTCGGCGTAGGCGCCGTCCTCGATGACGGCCCGGTTGAGGTCGCGGCTGCCGGCGTCGGTCATCACCAGGTACTCGTCGTCGCCGTGGCGGAAGTGGTCCACCGCGCGCGGGACGCCCGCGACGCCGCGCAGCGCCGTCAGCACGCGCAGCTCGTTGCGCAGGTACAGGCGCAGGTCGTGGCCGTCCGCGCGCTCGCCGACGTAGGCGCGCGACTCCTTGACGATCACGGCGCGGCCGTCCGGCGCCGCGGCCCGGTAGACGCTGCCGCGCGGGCCGCGCATGACGCCGGAGGTGACGCGGTAGCGGCCGCCGAGCAGGCGCTCGGCCCGCTCGCCCGGCTCCGCGGGAGCAGGCGCGGCGTCCGCGGCGGGCCGCGGGCGGAAGGGGTCGGACGTCCAGGGCGGGCAGGTGAACTCGGCGCCGGCGGCGCCGGGCAGCCCCTCCCCGTCCGGGCCGACGACGACGAGCTCGAAGTCGCCGTTGTCGTCCACCCGGAACTGCGGCAGGAACGGCGCGTACCGGTAGTAGACGGGCGCGTCGGGGCGGACGCGGCGGTCGCTCGCGACGCGCGGTCCGGCCAGGCCCGCGAGCGCCTCGGCGAGGGCGTGCCCGAGGGCGACGGCGCGGTCCTCCGCCGGGTAGGCGGTGAGGGCCTTGCCGACGGCGCCGGGGTCCTTGTCGCCGGAGTTCAGCTCGCGCAGCACCTCGGGCGAGCGGGCCACCTTGAAGTCGCAGCCCTCGGCGAGCAGCACCGGCAGCGCCCGCGCGACGGTTTCGGCCAGGGTGCCCGGACGGGCCGAGACGTGCAGTTTCCAGCCCTGCGCGGGCATCGCGAATTCGGGATTGCGAAGGCTGATCCAGACCTCGTCGGCCCGATATTCCCGACCGTTCAGGTCGGCAAATGAAGCGAGCAGTCCGCCCACTTCTCCGGCCGCCTCGGCCGCCATTGTTTCCAATGCGTTGCCCTTCGCTGTGCGTATCGGGACGACCCCGGAGGACGATTCCGGAAAAGGAGGGCGGCGCGCCGGGCGCGCGGCCGGGCGCCGGCCGCCGGGGACACGGCACGAGACCCCGGCGGCCGGCTCCCCCGCGAGGGGGCTAGACGATCGAGGGGCAGCAGGGGTAGCTGCTGCACACGGTCCGCTTGCAGGTGTTCACGCACGCCTGCGGGCCGTGCAGGAGCTCGGCGAGCTCCGCCTCGAAGTCGACGGCCAGGTCCTCGGGGTCGAGCACGCCGGCGTCGCGGGGCTCCATGGTCAGCACGGACAAGGGGGGCTCCTTTCGCCTGCCGCCGGTGGGCGGCCGGTAGGGGGTCTGCCCGGCGGGGCGCGCCGCGTGGTCCGCGCCGTCCCCGCCCCGCGATGCCACCCGGGATGATCATCACGGTCGGACGAGCGCATTATGAGCAGACCGCACAAGGGCTGTCCATGACCGAGCAGTGACGCGCCCGGCACGTTCCGGTCATGATCACCTCGGCGAACTGCGGGCATTTACAGCGGATGAGAACCGACATACATTGACCCTCGTGATCATGAAATTCCGCGTCCCATTCCCGAATGCGCTTTAGGCGGCGCCGCGCGGTCCCGCCCGCGCCCGCGCCCGACCGCTCGGGCCTCGCGGCCGCCTACTGGGAGAGCCACGACGCCGAGCTGCTGGCGGTCCGGCCGGCGACGATGCTGCGGCGGCTGCCCGGCCTCGTCCGGTCGGCGGTCGCGCTCGCCTGGGCGGCGAGCCGCCGCGACACCGCCGCCGCGCTCGGCGGCGGCCTCGCCGCCGGGCTGTTCACCGCCTGGGCGCTGCTCGCCACCTCCGACGCGCTGGCCTCGCTGTTCGCGCAGGGCCCGACGCCCGGCCGGGTGCGCGCCGCGCTGCCCGGCCTCGCGCTCGTGGCGGTCGCGACGGCGCTCCGCGGGCTGCTGCTCGGCGTCGCCGGGTGGGCGCGGGCGCGGCTGAAGCCGCAGGTGGAGCTGCTCGCCGAGCGGCGGCTGTTCGAGCTCACCACGCGGGTGGAGCTCACCGCCTTCGACGACCACGGGTTCAACAACGCGATGCTGCGCGCCCGCGACAGCGGCGTGCCCGACAGCGCCACCGTCGTGGAGACGACCGTCACCGCCGCGACCGCGGCCGTCGGGGTGCTCGCCCCGGCGGTGGCGCTCGGCCTGCTGCAACCGCTGCTCATGCCGCTGCTGCTGGTCACCGCCGTCCCGGCGGCGTGGGCGGCGGTGCGCTCGGCGCGGCTCGCCTACGAGGCCCACCACCGGCTGTCGTCGGCGCGGCGCCGCAAGTTCATGCTGTCGGACCTGATGGCCGAGCGGGCGCCGGCCGCCGAGGTCCGCTCGTTCGGGCTGCGCGCCTTCCTGCTCGGCGAGCACGACCGGGTCGCCGGCCTGGAGCGGCGGACGCAGCTGCGGGTGGCGCGGCGGCAGGCCGCCGCCAAGGGCGCCGGCGACGCCCTCACCGGCGCCGCGACCCTGCTGGTCTACCTCGCGCTCGGCGGCCTGCTGTCGGCCGGGGTCGTCCCGCTCGGCGTCGCGGGCGCGGCCGTGCTGGCGGTCCGCGCCGGGCAGTCCTCGCTCACCGCCCTCGTCGTCGCGGTGAACCGGCTGTACGAGGCGGGCCTGTACTTCGCCGACTACCTGGCGTTCCTCGACCTCGGCGCGGCGCGCACCGAGGCGCCGCGCCCGCCCGCGCCGCGCGCGGGGTTCCGGCGGCTCGCCGCCGACGGCGTCGCCTTCGCCTACCCCGGCGCGGACCGGCGGGCCCTGGACGGGGTGAGCGTGCACGCCGAGCGCGGCGAGGTGATCGCGCTGGTCGGCGAGAACGGCTCGGGCAAGACCACCCTCGCCAAGCTGCTGGCCGGCCTGTACCGGCCCGACGCCGGCACGGTGACCTGGGACGGCGCCGACCTCGCCCGCTTCGACGGCGAGACGGTACGGCGCCGCGTCTCGGTGATCGCCCAGGACCACACCCGGTGGCCGCTCACCGTCCGGGAGAACATCGTCATGGGCGCCGGCGCCGACGAGGAGCGGCTCGCCGAGGCCGCGGCGGCGGCGGGCGCCGACCAGGTGCTGGCCGGGCTCGCGGACGGCTACGACGCGCTGCTGGACCGCCGCTTCGAGGGCGGCCACGACCTGTCGGGCGGCCAGTGGCAGCGCATCGCGGCGGCGCGCGGCTTCTACCGGGACGCCGCGCTGGTCATCTTCGACGAGCCCACCTCGGCGCTCGACGCCCGCGCCGAGCACGCCCTGTTCGAGCGGATCCGCGCGCACGCGGCGGGCCGCACCGTCGTGCTCATCACCCACCGGCTGGCCAGCGTCCGCTTCGCCGACCGCATCTACGTGCTGGACGGCGGCCGCGTCGTCGAGCAGGGCACCCACGAGGGGCTGATGGACCGCGGCGGCCTGTACGCCGACCTGTACGGGCTGCAGGCGGCGGCCTACCGCGTCGCCGGGCAGGAGGTGCCGTGATGGACGCGCTCGCCGCCGGCGGCCCGGCGACGGCGGCGGTGCTCGCCGCCGCCGCGCTCGCCAAGGCCCGGGACGTGCCGGGCTTCGCCGCCGCGATCGGCGGCTACCGGATCGTCCCGGCGCGCTGGACGCGCGCCTGCGCCGCCGCGACGCTCGCCACCGAGGCGGCCGCCGCCGTCCTGCTGGTCCCGCCGGGCACCCGCCGCTGGGGCGCGCTGGCGGCGGCGGGCCTGTTCGCGGTGTTCCTGGCGGCCATGGCGTCGGTGCTGGCGCGCGGCCTGCGGGTGGACTGCGGATGCTTCGGCGGGCGCGCCCTGGTCGGGCCGCTGTCGATCGCGCGGACGGGGCTGCTGCTGGCCCTGGCCGTCGCCGCCGTCGTCGCGGGCCCGGCGCCGCTGCCGGCGGGCACGCTCGCCCTGTCGGCTGGATATCTGCTGGTCATCGGCGCGCTGTCGCTGCCGCCCGGCCGGGGCGGCGAGGCGAGCGGCCCGGGTCCGGGCGGCCGGTTCGTCCTGGCGGGCGGCGCCGCCTCGGACGGCCCGACGCTGTACGCGCTCGTCTCCCCCGGCTGCGGGCTGTGCACGGCGATGCTCCCCGAGTTCGCCGGGGCCGCGTCCCGCCTGCGCGTCGTGGCCGTCTCCGGCGACGACGCCGGCGCCGTCCGCGCCCACCTCGCCGAGCACGGCGCGGCCGGCCTGCCGGTGGTGCACGACCCGGACGTCTACGACGCCAACGGCATCCCGTGGCCGCCGTACGCCGTCGTCACCGACGCCGCCGGGACGGTGCTGGCGGCGGGCGGCGCCGACCGGCCCGAGGCCCTCGCCGCGCTGCTGGAGCGCGCGGCCGTCACGCGCCGGGCAGGAGGCCGACGCCCGCGATGAGGAAGGAGTCCTGGACGACGGCCTCGCCGTCGTCGGGGCGCCACTCGGGGGCGTAGACGACGCCGGGCTCCGTCGGCTCGAAGGCGCCGAACAGCCGGGCGATCTCGGCGGGCGAGCGCAGCTCGATCGACGAGGCGGCGCTCGTGTAGACCGACTTGGCGGTGGCGACCGCGTCCTCGCGGGTCCGGGCGCTCGTCGCGTGGCTGAGGACGAGGGCGCTGCCGGGCGCGAGGCCGCCGGTGAGGCGGCGGACCAGGCCCGCCGGGTCGGCGGCGTCCGGCACGAAGTGCAGCACCGCCAGCATCAGGACCGCGACCGGCTCGGCCGGGTCGATCAGCCGCTGCACCACCGGATCGGCGCGGATCTCCTCCGGCCGGTACAGGTCCCCGTGGACGACCGCGACGCCGGGCGCCTCCGACAGCAGCGCGCGGCCGTGCGCGACGACGACGGGGTCGTGGTCGACGTAGACGGTGCGGGCGTCCGGCGCCACCCGCCGGGCGACCTCGTGCACGTTGGCCCGGGTCGGCAGTCCCGCGCCGACGTCCAGGAACTGGCGGACGCCCCCGGCGGCCAGGGCGCGCACCGCGCGGCCGAGGAACGCCCGGTTCGCGCGGGCGGTGACGGCCGCCTCGGGCGCGGCGGCGAGCAGCGCCTCGGCGGCCTTCCGGTCGACCTCGAAGTTGTCCTTGCCGCCCAGCAGGTAGTCGTAGATGCGCGCGACGTTGGGGACGGTGGCGTCGACGCCGGCGGGCGTCACGCGTCCTCTCCTGCTAGCACGGGCAGCGCGGCGGGCCGCTGCACGATCGCCTGGTCCACCCACGCGACGCCCTCGGGCGCGTCGGCGAGCCGCAGCCCCGGCGTCCGCTCGGCCAGGGCGGAGAACGCCTCCTGCAACTCCATCCGGGCGAGGTTGGCGCCGAGGCAGTAGTGCGGGCCGTGCCCGAACGCCAGGTGCGGCGAGGGCGGCGCGTCCCCGGCGAAGCGGGCCGGGTCGAACTCCGCGGCGTTCGGGAACGCCTCGGGGTCGAGGTTGCCGGCCGGCAGCAGCAGGAACACCGCCTCGCCCGCCTCGACGGTCCCGCCGCTCAGCTCGACGCGCTCGGTCATGCGGCGCAGCAGCCCGATGCCGCCGGGCCCGTCGTAGCGCAGGATCTCCTCGACGGTCGCGGGCACCAGCGCGGGGTCGGCGGCGAGCGCCGCCCAGCGTTCGGGGTGCGACAGGAGCCGCAGGACGCCGCGCGAGATCTGCGCGGCGGTCGTCTCGTGCCCGGCCAGGACCAGCCCGAACACCAGCGCGACGAGCTCGTCCTCGCTGAGGCGGTCGCCCTCGTCGCGGGCCTGCACCAGGACGTCGATGAGGTCGCCGCCCGGGCGCGCGCGGTGCGCGGCGACGAGCTCGCCCGCGTAGGCGGCGAGCTCCAGCGCGGCGGTCACCCGGTCGTCGGCGGAGGCCCCGGCGGTCGACAGGAACAGGCCCGTCCAGTGCCGGAACCGGGCCTGGTCGCCGGGCGGGACGCCGAGCAGCTCGCAGATGACGACGCTCGGCAGCGGGAACGCGAACTCCTCCACCAGGTCGACGGGGCCGGCCTCCGCCCGCAGCCCGTCCGCCAGGCCCGCCGCGATCTCGCGGACGCGGGGGCGCCACCCGGCGATCTGGCGGGGCGTGAAGGTGCCCGACAGGATCCGCCGCAGGCGGGTGTGGTCGGGGGCGTCCATGTTGAGGATCGACGACGGGTCGTCCTCGATGCCGAGCCCGGCGGTGACGCGCGGCGCGCCCGGGTAGCGCAGGTTCCGGCTGGCCGCCGGGTGCGCCATGATCGTCCGGATGTCGGCGTACCGGGCGATGGCGCGGACGCGGTCGCCGCTCGGCAGCGTGATCGGGGCGACCGGGGCGGCGGCGAGCCGCTCGGCGAACGCCGGGGACGGCGGCCCGTACCGGCCCGGCGGCAGCTCGGGCCAGGCGGTCCCGGGGGCGGCGGTCGGGTCGGGCGCGGCGGAGGCGGCTGCGTCGGGCATGGCGTCCTTTCCCGGCGGCGGGCGGGTCGCCCGGAGCCTATGCCGGTGCTTGACGATCTGTCATGGGCGTTGTCGATCTATGCCGAAAAAGGGGCGTCCCGAACTCGATCTCGGTCCCGGGCATCTGTGCGGGAAGAGCGGTCGGCACCGTCGCGGTACCGCTCGGAAAGGGGCGTGACCATGCCCGCGGACCTCCCGCAGGCGCCGGACCGGGAGCCGGCGCCGCGTCCCCCGGAGCCCGGCTCCGGCGGGCCCGAAATGTCGCGCCGCACGATGCTGCTGCTCGGCGGCGTCTGCAGCGTCGCCGTCCTCGGCGTGCTCGGCCTCACCCTGCTGGTCGGCGGGGCGCACGCGCGCGGCGGGCACGGCGGCGGCCTGGAGACGCTGGACGCCTCCGCGCAGGCCGCGCCCGCCGGGACGGCGGGCGGCCCCGTCACCGTCCCGCCGGTCGCCGGGCACGGCTCGATGACGGCCGTCGCGCGGCTCGCCGCGCGCCGCATCCCGCTCGGCGCGCTGATCCGGGTGCCGTCGTCGCGGCCCGCCGGCACCGTCGTCCGCAGCTACCCGGCGGGCGGCAGCCGCGTCGCGCCGGGCCTGCCGGTCACCCTGTACGTGTCGGGCGGCCAGGGCGGGTCGGTGACCGGCACCCGCGTCGTCGTCCCCTTCTTCGGCGGCCGCACCGCCGAGCAGGCCCGCGCCACGGCCGCGGGGCTCGGCCTCGGCGTGCGGGCGCCGGCGGGCGGCGGCACCGTCACTGGGCAGGCGCCGGCGCCCGGCACCGTCGCGCAGCGCGGCTCGGTGATCACCCTGACGCTCGGGGGCGGCTGACGGGGCGGGTGTGACGCAGCTCATTCCCTGACGCGGCAGATAACCGGCCGTCGTCCCGTTGGACCTCTCGGAACACCCCGCGACCGAGAGGCAGACGACATGAGCACGACCGAGGGCATGCTGGCGCTGGAGCAGGCGGCGCAGGAACTGCTGTTCACCGAGGCGCGCACCGCCAACACCTTCACCGACGAGCCGGTGAGCACCGAGCAGGTCCAGGCCATCTACGACCTCGTCAAGTGGGGCCCGACCGCGATGAACACCCAGCCGCTCCGGCTGGTCGCGGTGCGCAGCCCCGAGGCCCGCGAGCGGCTCGTGGCGCACATGGCCGACGGCAACAAGGCCAAGACCGCGAGCGCCCCGCTGACCCTCATCGTCACCTCCGACGCCGACTTCCACGAACACCTGCCGCAGGTGTTCCCGCACAAGCCCGACGCCCGCGACATGATGGCCGCCAACCCCGGCCGCGAGCAGATGGCCCGCTTCAACGCCTCCATCCAGCTCGGCTACCTCATCGTCGGCATCCGCGCCGCCGGACTCGCCGCCGGCCCGATGGCCGGGTTCGACGCCGAGGGCCTGAAGAAGGAGTTCCTCGCCGACACCAACCAGCACGTCGTCGCGGTGGTGAACGTCGGCAAGCCCGGCCCCGACGCCTGGTTCCCGCGCAACCCGCGCCTGGACTACGCCCAGGTCGTCACCGAGGTCTGATCCCGGCCTGCGAGGATCCCTCCATGGCCGAGTCCCCCGCCGCCGCCGTCCCGCCGCGCTCCGCCGAGCGCGGCGGGCGGATCGCCGTCGTCCTCATCCTCGGGACGCTGAGCGCGCTCGCCCCGCTGTCGATCGACATGTACCTGCCGGCCCTGCCGCGGCTGACCGGCGACCTGTCGACCGGCCCGGCGACCGCGCAGCTCACGCTGACGGCGTGCGTGGTGGGGCTGTCCCTCGGCCAGGCCGTCGCCGGGCCGACGAGCGACGCCTGGGGGCGCCGCCGCCCCCTGCTCATCGGCCTGGCGGCCTACGCGCTCGCCTCCCTCGTCTGCGCCGTCGCGCCGACCGTCCAGACGCTCATCGCGCTCCGGCTCGTGCAGGGCGCGGCGGGCGCCGCCGGCATCGTCATCGCCCGCGCCGTGGTGCGCGACCTGTACGACGGGCCCGAGGCGGCGCGCTTCTTCTCCGTCCTCATGCTGGTCAACGGGCTGGCGCCGATCGCGGCGCCGCTGCTCGGCGGCCAGCTCCTCCGCGTGGTGCCCTGGCCGGGCATCTTCGCCGTGCTGACCGCGATCGGCGTCGCGCTGCTGCTCGCCGTCCTCGCCGGGCTGCCCGAGACGCTCCCGCCGGACCGGCGCGCGTCCGGCGGCCTGGCCGCCACCCTGCGCGCCTTCCGGACCCTGCTGGCCGACCGGGCGTTCGTCGGGTACTGCGCCACCATCGGCCTGTCGTTCGCGGCGCTGTTCACCTACATCTCCGGGGCGCCGTTCGTCCTGGAGAAGGGCCACGGCCTGTCCGAGCAGGCGTTCAGCCTCGCCTTCGGCGTCAACTCCCTCGGCATCCTCGCCACGGGCGCGCTGAACGGCCGCCTCGTCGGCCGGGTGCCGCTCGGCCGCCTGCTCGCCGCCGGCCTCGCCGTCGTCGCGGCGGGCGCCGCGCTCCTCCTCGCCGCCGCCCTCGCGGGCGCGGGCCTGCCGCTCATGCTCCCGGCGCTGTTCCTCGTCGCCGCCGGGCAGGGCCTCGTCATGCCGAACGCGACGGCGCTCGCCCTGTCGGGCCGCCCCCAGCGGATCGCGGGCAGCGCCTCGGCGCTCCTCGGCGTCGCCCAGTTCGCCATCGGCGGCCTCGCCGCGCCCCTGGCCCACACCGACACCTCGATGGCCGCCACCATCGCCGCCCTGGCAGCCGCCGCCGTCCTGACCTCCCTCCTCACCACCCGCCCGGCCCCCGCCTGACGCGCTGCTCCGCCCCCTGCCGCAGCGACAGCTTCGCCGAATGCCACTCCAGAGCCCTCCCCCGATCGCCCAGCACCTCGTAGAGCAGCCCCAGCGTCTCCGCGCCGCTCCGCTCGCCTTCGGCGAACGCCGCCGACTGCTCGGCCACGAGCGCCCGCTCCATTTCCGCGCTTTCGGCGGCCCGGTCCGACGCCGCCAGGATCCTGACGAGCTGCACGCGCGCCTCGACGTTCACGGGGGCGCCGAGCCGCAGCCATTCCTCGGCCTCCTCGTCCCGCCAGGCGTCGACGAGCAGGAGCCCGAGTTCGGCCGCGGCCTCGGTGTCACCGGCGCGGGCGGCCTCGCGGTACCAGCGCATCGCCTCCTGCGTCTCAAGCCTGCTCTCCAAAAGGAGGGCCAGATTGACGCAGGCGTCCCTCTCTCCCCCAGCGGCGGCCGCGCGCCATAGCGCTTCGGCTTCTTCCGTCTCGTCGCGGTCGCGAAGGAGGCAGGCCAGACTGTTCGCGGCCTTGTGACTCCCGGCCTCGGCGGCTTTCCGGAACCAGTGCATGGCGGTGTCGTACTCGCCGTAATAGCGGTCCTCGTAGGCCAGAGTGAGCATGGCTTCCAGCGAACCCCGCTCGGCCGCCCGGACGTACCAGCGGCGGGCCCTCGGCCAGTCGCCCAGCTCGTCCAGCAGCAGTCCCAGCATGCCCATTGCGTCGACGTCGCCCGCCTCGGCCCCTCGCCGCGCCCAGGCGACGGCCTCGTACGGGCGGTCCTCGCCCTTCTCCAGCAGTGCGAGGGACAAGCAGGCGTCGGTGTTTCCCTCGCCCGCCGCCTCCAAGTAGTGCCGGCGGGCGGCGGTCGCGTCTCCGGCCTCGCCGGCCCGCTCGCCGCGCGCCCACGCTTCCGCGCCCCTGCCCATGAGCCTGGATTATGCCGGTCCAGCGGACTCCGCCGCGGTCCGCGCTCGGGCATGCCGGCTCCTTCCGGCGTTGACGGCCCGGCCGTCCGCGCTCTAGCTTGCCAGGCAAGACCGACCGGTCGGTATGTTCGTGGTGGGTGCGTTGAGGAGGCGGCGATGAGCACTGTCGAGACCGTGCGGGGGCCTGTGGAGACCGGGGCCCTCGGCCGGACCTACATGCACGAGCACATCTTCGTCCTCGGCGCCGAGAACGTGCAGAACTACGGCGCGGGCGCCTGGTGGGACGAGGAGGCGCGGGTCGCCGACGCCGTCGCCAAGCTCCGCGACCTCGCCGCGCAGGGCGTCTCGACGATCGCCGACCCGACGGTGTGGGGCCTCGGCCGCTACATCCCGCGCGTCCAGCGGATCGCCGAGCAGGTCCCCGAGCTCAACATCGTCGTGGCGACCGGCATCTACTCCTACAACGACGTGCCGTTCCAGTTCCACCACCGCGGCCCCGGCACGCTGCTGGACGACGGCACCGAGCCGATGACCGACGACTTCGTCCGCGACCTCACCGAGGGCATCGCCGGCACCGGCGTGAAGGCGGCGTTCCTGAAGTGCGCCATCGACGCGCCCGGCCTCACCCCCGGCGTGGAGCGGATCCTGCGGGCCGTCGCGGGCGCGCACCGGGCGACCGGCGCGCCCGTCACCGTGCACACCGAGAGCAGTATCGAGGCGGGCCGGATCGTGGTGGACCTGCTCGGCCGGGAGGGCGTCGACCTCGCCAAGGTCGTCATCGGCCACGCCGGCGACTCCACCGACCTGGACTACCTGACGGCGCTCGCCGACACCGGCGCGATCCTCGGCATGGACCGCTTCGGCCTGGACATCATCAACCCCACCGACGCCCGCGTCGCCACCATCGCCGCCCTCTGCGAGCGCGGCTACGCCGACCGGATGGTGCTGTCGCACGACGCGAGCTGCTACATGGACTGGTTCGGCCCCGACCCCGAGCTGATGCGCTCGGCCGCGCCCAACTGGCACTACCGGCACATCGACCAGGACGTCATCCCCGCGCTCCGCGCCGCGGGAGTCACGGGCGCCCAGATCGACCAGATGCTCGTGGAGAACCCGCGCCGCTACTTCACCAGCGCCTGACCCCCGGCCGCCCTATATCCTCCTGTATCGGAACGGCCGGCGCGCTATAGCCATTTTGGGATAGTGACGGCGGCGCCCGGCGCACCCAAGGATCTTCTTGACGTGCGCCCGCACGCCGCGACGGCCGCGCGGCCCCGAGGAGGACCGGACAGGTGAGCCAGACCCACGACCGGCAGGGGTCGGGATCGGGTGCGATCCTGCTCCTCGTCGTGCTGGCCGCCGTCGCCGCCTACGTGTTCGGCCGCCCCCTGCTGCAGGGGGGCGGCGAGGACGGCGCGAGCGCGGTGCCCGCCCCCGTCGCGACCAGCACCCGGATCGGGCAGAAGCCGAGCGGCCGCAAGCCCGGCGTCGTCAACATCGAGGCCGAGCAGGGCCTGCGCGGCCTCCGCTCGGCGGGCACCGGCATCGTGCTGGACGCCTCCGGGCTGGTGCTCACCAACAACCACGTCATCCAGGGCTCCACCGCGATCACCGGCACCGACACCGACGACGGGCGCGCCTACCCCGCCGAGGTCGTCGGCTACGACAAGGCCGGCGACCTCGCCGTCATCCGCCTCACCGGCGCGGCCGGGCTGAAGGCCGCCCGGTTCGGCGACTCGCGCGACGTGCGGGTGGACGACCCGGTCACCGCCGTCGGCAACGCCGGCGGCAAGGGCGGCACCCCGGCGGTCGTCACCGGCAGGGTCCTGTCGCTGGAGCAGACCGTCACCGCGACCGACCAGAGCGACGGCGGCAGCGAGCGCCTCACCGGCCTCATCGAGACGAGCGCGCCGATCCAGCCGGGCGACTCGGGCGGGCCGCTGCTGGACACCGACGGTCGCGTCATCGGGATCAACACCGCCGCGTCCGGCGACTTCACCATGAAGAAGGGCAAGAGCGCCACGCACCGCGGCTACGCGATCCCCGCCGCGCGCGCCCTGGAGGTCGCCGGCAGGATCGCCCGCGGGGACGCCTCGGGCGGCGTCCACCTCGGCCGCACCGCGCTGCTCGGCGTGCAGGTGCGCGCCGACACCGGGCCCGACGGCACCACCGCCGCCACCGGGGCGCGGGTCGTGGACGTCGTCCCCGACACCCCGGCCGACCGGGCGGGCCTCCGCAAGGACGCCGTCATCCGCACCGTGGACGGCGAGCCGGTCGGCTCCCCCGCCGAGCTGACCGAGCTGATGCTCGCCCGCCATCCCGGCGACACCGTCCGCCTGGAGTGGACCGACCCGGCCGGCGGATCCCGCACCGCCGACGTCCGCCTGGTCGAGGGCCCCGCCCAGTAGGGCGGTCAGCGCTCGTCCCACTCCACCGGCAGCGTCTGCAGGCCGCGGCCGACCATGCTCTTGCGGTAGGCGGGCGGCGGGGCGGCGGTGTCGAGGCGGAGGCTCGGCAGGCGGGCGGTGAGCCGCTCGACCGCGATCTCCATCTTCAGCCGGCTGAGCGCGGCGCCCACGCAATGGTGCACGCCGTAACCGAAGACCAGGTGGTCGCGGGCGTTCGGGCGGCGGACGTCGAACCGCTCGGGGTCGGGGAACACCCGCTCGTCGTGCCCGGCCGAGTCGCTGTGCAGCAGCACCTGCGCGCCCGCCGGGATCGTCGTGCCGTGCAGCTCGACGGCGCGGGTGGTGGTGCGGAAGCTGCCGAGGCTCGCGCCGTCCAGCCGGAACGACTCCTCGATCATGCCCGGGCGCAGGGCCGGGTCGGCGACGATCTCGTCCCAGACGGCGCGCTCGCGCAGCAGCCGGTGGACGGCGTTGGACAGGCCGTTCGGGACGGTGTCGTTGCCGCCGAGCAGCAGCGCGCTGATGGTCTCGACGACCTCGCGGTGCGAGAGGCCGTCCGGGCCGGTGTCGATGAGCTCGGCCATCAGCGAGACGAAGTCGGCGCGCGGCTCGGCGCGGCGGGCGGTGACGAGCCGGTCGACGTAGTCGAGGTACTTGAGGAAGTCGGCGGCGAGCTCGCGCTGCCGCTCGGGCGTCTGCGGCGACAGGAACAGCTGGAACCACGACAGCACCCAGTGCTTGACGTCCTCCTCGTCTTCGGGCGGGACGCCGATGAAGACGGCGGCCAGCCGCGCGGACGGCAGGTGCGCGATGTCGGCGACGAAGTCGGCCTTGCCGTTCGGCACGACCGCGTCCAGGGCGGCGTCCACCTTGCCGCGGAACGACTCGCCGAGGCGGGCGACGGCGCGCGGGGTGAAGGCGCGCGAGATGGCCCGGCGGATGCGGGTGTGCTTGGGCGGGTCGACGTTGGCGGCGAAGTCGTCGAGGAACGACTCGTGGTCGCCGAGCATGTCCCTGACCTCGGGCGTCAGCGTCCGCGAGATGGTGAGCGACCCGATGCTGGAGAACGTGGCGTTGTCGCGGTAGGCGTTGCGGACGTCGTCGTGGCGGGTGAGCACCCACATGCGCAGGTGGTCGCTCCAGAAGACGGGCCGTTCGTCGCGCAGGCGCCGCAGGAAGGGGTAGGGGTCGGCGACGTGCCAGTCGGCGGTGACGTCGAAGTCGGTGGCGGTGCGCGGGTCGGAGGTGCCGGCGGCCGGCGCGCCGGTCATGCCGCGCCGCCGGACAAGATGGCGCGGGGGTTGGTCACGAGCATGGCGTGGATCTGCTCCTCGGTGACGCCGGCGGCGCGCAGCGCGGGCAGCACGTCGCGGGAGATGTGCAGCAGGTGGTAGTTGGGGTGGCGCCGCTTCACCACCACCGGGTCGAAGCGGTCGTTGAAGCAGTAGGAGTCGTGGGACAGGACCATCCGGCCGGCGTGGCCGCGCTCGCACATCGCGACGACGGTCGCGACCCGGTCCTGGAAGGAGGTGAACTCGATGCCGAAGCGGTCCATGCCGATGTAGGACCCGGCGGCGATCAGCTCCTCCAGGTAGGCGAGGTCGGTGGAGTCGCCGGCGTGGCCGATGACCACGCGGGACAGGTCCACTCCCTCCTCGGCCAGGAGTTTCTGCTGGTCCAGCCCATTGCGGGTGGACGACTCGCTGTGCGTGGTGATCGGCACGCCCGTCTCGCGGTGCGCGGCGGCGACGGCGCGGATCACCCGCTCGACGCCCGGGGTGATGCCCTGCCGCCCGGTCGCGCACTTGAGCATCCCGGCGCGCACGCCGGTGCGGCCGATGCCCTCGGTGATGTCGCGGACGAAGAACTCCGCGAGGCGGTCCTCCCCGCCGAACAGCGTCCCGGGGCCGCGGTTGCCGAAGTAGGCGGGCAGCGCGTCGTAGGTGTAGAGGCCGGTCGCGGCGACGATGTTGACCTCGGTCAGCTCGGCGACGCGCTGCACCGCGGGCACGTACCGGCCGAGGCCGATGACGGTGAGGTCGACGATCGTGTCGACGCCCGCGGCCTTCAGCTCGTCCAGCTTCCCGGCGGCCTCGCGGGCCCGCTCCTCCAGGTCCCAGCCCTCGGGGATGTCGGGCCAGTTCCACAGGATCTCCGGGGACAGGCCGAACACGTGCTCGTGCATCAGGGTGACGCCGGGGTCGGCGACCGGCCCCCGCACCGTCTCGATCATGGATCCTCCGGGGTGGTCAGGCGCTCGGGACCAGCGGGAACGTCGGGTGCTCGAAGGGGCGGTTCACCGCGAGCCCGAGGCCGTCGGTCTGCCCGTAGGGGGCGCCGGTGTAGAGGGCTGCGGCGTCGAAGTAGGTCGCGGTGAACGACAGGCGGGGGCGGTCGCGGCGGTTGGCGGGCGCGCCGTGGATCACCAGGCTGTGGTGGACGGTCGCGTCGCCGGCCCGCATGTCGTGCGGCGGGGACATCTCCAGGTCCGCCAGCCAGGGGTGCTGGCTGAGGGCGTCGTCGTCCGCGCGCACGAAGCTGCGGCCGAGCGGCCCGTAGAGGTGCGAGCGCTCGTAGAAGCGCAGCGACCCCATGTCGGCGGGGATGTCGTCGAGGGCGAGCCAGAGCGTCAGCATGGCCGAGCGGTCCATCGGCATCCACGGGAAGTCCTGGTGGAAGACCGTCGCGCCGTGCCCGTCGGCGCCCGCCGGCTCCTTGATCAGCAGGTTGGTGACCTGGAGGCGGACCGCGTCCACGCCGACCAGCAGCCGGGACGCGCCGCGGGCGAGCGCCGGGGACAGCGCGAGCGCGGCGAACGCCTCGTCGTGGCGGGCGATGTCGCGGTCCTGGCCGAACGCCTGGTCGACGTAGCTGTTGCGGAACGCGCCGCGCCGCTCGGCGAGCCGGTCCAGGGCGCGGTCGCGCAGCCCGGCGACGAAGTCCGCGCCGACGAGGCCGGGCAGCAGGGCCCAGCCGCGGGAGCGGAACGCGGCGACCTCGTCCTCGGTCACGTCGCGCACGGGTGCGGGGTGCGGGGAGATGCCCATGGCCGTGACGGTAACGCCGGAACCGGATCACGAGCAAGCGCTTGGTATATCCTGCCCGGCATGCGCCCCTTCCGCTTCGCCGCCGTGCTGCGCTCGGCCGCCTCCGGCCGCGAGTGGGCCGCCAAGGCGCGCCGCCTGGAGGACTCCGGCTACGGCGCCCTCTACGTCCCCGACCACCTGGTCGGCCCGCGGTTCGCGCCGCTCGCCGCCATGACGGCCGCCGCCTGCGCGACGAGCACGCTGCGCGTCGGCACCCTGGTGTTCGCCAACGATTACCGCCACCCGGCTGTCCTCGCGAAGGAGGCCGCGTCCCTGGACGTGCTGTCGGACGGCCGCCTGGAGTTCGGGCTCGGCACCGGCTGGATGGCGCAGGACTACCACCGCGCGGGCCTGCCCCTCGACCCGCCCGGCACGCGGGTGGACCGGCTCGTCGAGGCCATCGCGGTGATGCGCGGCCTCTGGCGCGGCGGCCCGTTCTCCTTCGCCGGCGAGCACTACACGATCGACGCCCTGGAGCAGGAGCCGCCGCCGGTGCAGCGGCCCGGCCCGCCGCTGCTGCTCGGCAGCGGCGGCCCGCGCATGCTCCGCCTCGCCGCCCGCGAGGCCGACATCGTCAACCTCACCCTGCGGGTGCGCGCCGACGGCACCGGCCCCGACACCGGCGACGGCGGCCCCGACGCCTTCGCCCGCAAGATCGACATCGTCCGCGAGGCGGCCGGGGACCGGTTCGCCGCGATCGAGCTCGGCACCTCGATCCTCCAGGTCGGCGCCCCGCGCGACGCCGCGTCCTGGAGCGCCGCCGCGCCCGCCGCGCAGGCCGGCACCCCGCAGATCCTCGCCGGCGGCCCGGCCGAGATGGCCGACCGGCTCCGCCACTGGCGCGAGACGCTCGGCCTCACCCACTTCGTCCTCCACCACGAGACCGACCTGGACGCGTTCGCGCCGGTCGTCGCCGAATTGGCGGCCATCTGAAAAACCCGATCTGCCGCTATGTGAGCGGGACGTCACCAAAAGCATCCGAAGCGGCCGCCCGGCGCGTAGCATCGGGGCATCCCGACGCCCCCCGAGGTGGTCATGACGGCTTCCCCGATCCACGGCCCCGCGCGCACTCCCTCCCCGGGCAACCTGCCCGCCGAGATGACCAGCTTCGTCGGCCGGCGCGCCGAGCTCGGCGAGGTGCTGGACTCGCTGGAGCGGTTCCGCCTCATCACGCTGTGCGGCCCCGGCGGGGTCGGCAAGACCCGCCTGGCGCTGCGCGCCGCCACCGCCCTGCGCACCGCCTACCCCGACGGCGCCTGGGTGGTGGAGCTGTCGGGCGTCCGCGACCCCGCGCTCCTCGCCCGCGCGGTCTGCGACACGCTGCGGGTGTCCGACCACGCCGCCGGCGACCCCCTGGACCGGCTGGCCCGCCACCTCGCCGGGCGCCGCCTGCTGCTCGTGCTCGACACCTGCGAGCACCTGGTGGACGCCTGCGCCGTCCTCGCCGAGACGCTGGTGCGCGCCGCGCCCGGCCTCCGCGTGCTCGCCACCAGCCGCGAGCCCCTCGACGTCATCGGCGAGCGCACCCTCGCGCTCGCCCCGCTCGCCGTCCCCCCCGAGGACGGCGGCCGCGCGGGCGGCGTGAACGGCGGCTGCGAGTCGGTCGAGCTGTTCGCCGACCGCGCGCACGCGGTGCGGCCCGGCTTCGCCGTCACCGACGCCAACCGCGCCTTCGTCGCCCGGCTCTGCCGCCGCCTGGACGGCATCCCGCTCGCCATCGAGCTCGCCGCCGTCCGGCTGCGGGCCATGTCGGTCGAGCAGATCGTCGAGCGCCTCGACGACCGGTTCCGGCTGCTCGGCACCGCCCGCGCCAGCCAGGGCCGCCACCAGACGCTGCGCGCCGCCGTCGAGTGGAGCCACGCCCTCTGCACCGGCGACGAGAAGCTGCTGTGGGCGCGGCTGTCGGTGTTCCCCGCCGGGTTCGACCTGGACGCCGCCGAGGCGGTCTGCGCGGGCGACGACCTCGGCGCCGGGGGCCTGTTCGAGGTGCTCGGGCGGCTGGTCGACAAGTCCGTCGTCGGCTACGACCCGGCGCGCCGCCGCTACCGCATGCTCGACACGCTGCGCGAGTACGGCGCCGAGCTGCTCGCCGCGGCCGGCGGCACCGGGGAACTGCGCGACCGCCACACCGCCCACTGCCTGGCGCTCGTCGAGCACGCCGCCGCGGGCTCGCTCGGCGAGCGGCAGATGGAGCTGCTCGCCGGCCTGCACGCCGAGCTGCACAACCTGCGCGCCGCCCTCGACCACGCCCTCACCACGCCCGGCCGCGAGGCGGCGGCGTTCCGGATGCTGCGGCTGCTGCACCACTTCTGGGTCGCCTACGGCATCTTCGGCGAGGGCCGCGCGTGGCTCGCCCGCGCCCTCGCGCCCAGCCTGGCGGGCCGCGCCCCCGGCGGCGCCGAGCGCGGCTGGGTCGTCTACTCGGCGGCCCTGCTCGCCGCCTGGCAGGGCGACACCGCCGAGGGCCGCCGCCTCATCGAGGAGGCCGAGGCGCTCGCCGGCGACGACGCCGACCTCGCCGCCCACCTCCTGCAGACCCGCGCGGCCATCCTGTTCACCGAGGGCGACATGCGGGCGTCCCGCGACGCCGACGAGAAGGCCATCGCCGCCTACGCCGAGGTCGGCCACAACGACGCCTACTCGCTGACCTGCTACCCGCACCTCTGCATGACCCACATGCTGCTCGGCGACGCCGCCGCGGCCGCCGACATCGCCGAGCGCGGCCTGCGCGCCAGCGACGCCACCGGCGAGCGCTGGGGCCGCGCCTACACCCAGCTCACCCGCGGCCTGGTCCGCTCGGCCCTCGGCGACCACGCCGGCGGCCTGGAGGACGCCTTCGCCGGCCTCGCCGTCAACGAGGCCACCGGCGAACTGCACGGCGCCACCATCTCCCTCGACCTCGCCGCGATCTGCCTGGTCGGCATGGGCCGGTTCGCGCGCGGCGCCACGCTGATCGGCGCGACCCGCACCTTCTGGGAGAGCATGAACTCCCCGACGCTCGGGCCCGGCTACCTCCAGCTCATGGAGGGCGTCCTCCAGCAGGCCCGCGCCGGCCTCGGCGACCGCGCGACCGACGAGGCCCTCGCGCGCGGCGCGGCGCTCTCGCTGGCCGAGGCGGCGGCGGTGGCGCGCGGCGACGGCGCCCCCGCGACCGGCCGCGTCCCCGAGACGCCCGCCGAGGCGCGCCTCAGCCCCCGCGAGACGGAGGTCGCCGAGCTCGTCGCGGGCGGCCTCACCAACCGGGAGATCGCCCGGCGCCTCGTCATCGCCAAGCGCACCGTCGACTCCCACGTCGAGCACATCCTCGCCAAGCTCGGCGTCGCCTCCCGCACCCAGATCGCCACCTGGATCACCGAGCACCGCCCCCGCTGAGCGCCGCCCCGCCGGACGCGGCGCGCTCCGATCCGTCATCGGCCGGACCCGGATCGTCACACCGGCGTAGCATTCGGCGGGTGACGCATGCTGTTCCCGACCAGCGCACCGGGCGGCTGCCCGCCGAGGTGACCAGCTTCATCGGCCGCCGGGACGAGCTGGCCGCCATCGAGCGCGCCCTCGGCGAGTCCCGCCTGGTGACGCTGTGCGGCCCGGGCGGCGTCGGCAAGTCCCGCCTCGCCCTCCGCGCCGCCGCCGCGCTGCACGGCGTGTTCCCCGACGGCGTCCACCTGGTGGAGCTGTCGGGCCTCCGCGACCCGGCGCTGCTCGCCGACGCCATCGCCGACGCGCTCCGCCTGCCCCACCCGGCCGGCGACCCGCTGGACCTGCTCGCCGAGCACCTCGCCGGCCGCCGCGCCCTGCTCGTGCTGGACACCTGCGAGCACCTGGTGGACGCCTGCGCGCTCCTCGTGGAGGTGCTGGTGCGCGCCTCCCCCGGCCTGGCGATCATCGCGACGAGCCGCGAGCCGCTGGACGTCATCGGCGAGACGACCGTCCCCGTCGGCCCGCTCGCGGTGCCGCCGCCGGGCGGGCCGGTCGAGGGCAGCGACGCGGTCGCGCTGTTCGCCGACCGCGCCGCCGCGATCTGCCCGGCGTTCGCGGTCGACGACGCCGGCCGGGAGGCCGTCGCGCAGCTCTGCCGCCGCCTGGACGGCATCCCCCTCGCCATCGAGCTCGCCGCCGCCCGGCTGCGGGTGATGTCGGTCGAGCAGCTCCTCGCCCGCCTCGGCGACCGGTTCCGGCTGCTCGGCACCGCCCGCGCCGCCCAGCCCCGGCACCAGACGCTGCGCGCCACGGTGAGCTGGAGCCACGACCTCTGCACCGCCGACGAGCGGCTGCTCTGGGCGCGGCTGTCGGTGTTCCCCGGCGCCTTCGACCTGGAGGCCGCCGAGGCGGTCTGCGCCGACGAGCGGCTGCCCGCCGGCGCCGTCCTCGGCGTGCTGAGCCGGCTCGTCGACAAATCGGTGGTGCGCTACCACCCGGTCCGCCAGCGCTACCGGATGCTCGCCACCCTCGCCGAGTTCGGCGCCGAGCTGCTGGACGACGGCGCCCGCGCCGCGCTCGTCCGCCGCCACCGCGACCACGTCATCGCGCTCGCCGAGGAGGCCGACGCGCACCGCCTCGCCCGCGCCCGCCCGGCGTGGGCGCGGGTGCTGCGGGCGGCCGGCGCCGACCTGCGGACGGCGCTGGAATGGTCGCTGGCGACGCCGGGCGAGGAGGAGGCGGGGCTCCGCCTGGCGGTGCTGCTCCGCGAGTTCTGGTGCGCGGCGGGCCGGTTCGGCGAGGGCCGCGCCTGGTTCCGGCGGGCGCTCGCCCGCACCGGCGACGGCGCGCCCGGACGCGGCTGGGCGCTGTTCGGCGCCGGGCAGTTCGCCATCGTCCAGGACGACCTCGACGACGCCGCCGACCTGCTGGCCGAGGCGCTGCGTACGGCCGAGGACGCCGGCGACGCGGTGCTGCGCGCGCACGTCGTGCAGGCCCAGGGCCGCGTGCGCTACCACCGCGGCGACCCCGAGGGCGCCATCGAGCTGTACCGGCGGGCCGAGGACGCCTACGCGCGCGACGGCGGCCACCGCGACCCGACCGCCCTGCTGGTGTTCTGCGACCTCGGCGCCGCGCACGCGATGCGCGGCGACCTCGCGGAGGCGGCCGCGTGCTGCGAGCGCGGGCTCGCCGCCTGCGACCGCACCGGCGAGCAGTGGGCCCGCGCGTTCGTGCAGTGGATGCGCGGCGGCGTCCGCTGGCTGGCCGGCGACGCCGAGAGCGCCCGGCGGGACGCGCGCGCCGTGCTCCGCCTCCAGCACGAGCAAGGCGACCTGCCCGGCACCGTCATGGCGCTGGACCTGCTGCTGGTCACCGCGCAGGCGCTCGGCGACCCCGCCCGCGCCCTGGTGCTCGCGGGCACCACCCGGCGGCTCTGGACCGAGCTGCGCGCCCCGGTGCGCGGCCCCTTCTACGCCGCGCTGCGGACCGAGGCGATCGCCGCCGCCGAGGCGGCGCTCGGCCCGGACGCGGCCCGCGCCGCGCGGCGGCGGGGCGCGGCGTTCCCGCTCGCCGACGCCGTCGCCTACGCGCTCGGCGAGGGCGTCCCGGCGGCCGCGGACGACGACGGGGCGGTCCTCACCCGCCGCGAGCGGGAGGTGGCGCTGCTGGTCGCCGAGGGCCTCACCAACCGCGCCATCGCCGGGCGGCTCGTCATCGCCAAGCGCACCGCCGACTCCCACATCGAGCACATCCTCGCCAAGCTCGGCTTCACCTCGCGCACCCAGATCGCCGCCTGGATCGCGTCCCGGCCCGCGCCCGTCCGCGCGGACAGCGCGGACGGCACGGGCCACGCGGGCCGCAAGCTCAGCTGAAACCGGGCGCCCTGCCGGAACGGGCCTCCGGCGTGCCAGAGTGGAAGCGGCTTTTCCGTGCATGACGATGGGGATGGGAAGAATGGCCCGCAAAGCGCCCGGTGACGACTTCGACGATGCGGGAACGGAGGTCGGTGCGCCCAAGGAGTGGGCGGCGGGCGTCCCCGGCGTCACCGCGGCGCTCCGCCAGTCCTACGCGCAGATGGGCGCGGGCCGCACGCTGCTCACGCTCGCCCGCGTCAACCAGCGCAAGGGCTTCGACTGCCCCGGCTGCGCCTGGCCCGAAGGCGAGCGGCGGCACGTCGCCGAGTTCTGCGAGAACGGCGCGAAGGCCGTCGCCGAGGAGGCCACCACCCGCCGCGTCACCCGCGCGTTCTTCGCCGCGCACACCGTCGCCGAGCTCGGCGGGCGCACCGACCACTGGCTCGGCCAGCAGGGCCGCCTCACCGAGCCGATGCTGCTGCGCGAGGGGTCCGAGCACTACGAGCCGGTGCCGTGGGACGAGGCGCTCGCGCTGGTCGCGGACGAGCTCAACGCCCTCGACTCCCCCGACGAGGCGGTCTTCTACACCTCGGGCCGCACGAGCAACGAGGCGGCGTTCGCCTACCAGCTGTTCGTCCGCGCGTTCGGCACCAACAACCTGCCCGACTGCTCCAACATGTGCCACGAGTCGTCGGGATCGGCGCTGACCGAGACCATCGGCGTCGGTAAGGGCTCGGTGCTGCTGGAGGACCTGCACCGGGCCGACCTGATCTTCGTGGTCGGGCAGAACCCCGGCACGAACCACCCGCGCATGCTGTCGGCGCTGGAGGAGGCCAAGCGGGCGGGCGCCCGGATCGTCGCGGTCAACCCGCTGCCCGAGGCCGGCCTGCTGCGGTTCCGCAACCCGCAGCGGCCGTCCGGCGTCGTCGGGCGCGGCACCGCCCTCGCCGACCGGTTCGTGCAGATCCGGCTGAACGGCGACCTCGCCCTGTTCCAGGCCCTCAACCGGATGCTGCTGGAATCGGACGCCCCGGACGCGCTCGACCGGGCCTTCCTGGACGAGCACACCGCCGGGTTCGCCGAGTTCGCCGCGCACGTCCGCGGCCTGGACTGGGACGAGGTGCTGGAGGCGACCGGCGTCCCGCGCGCCGAGATCGAGGCGCTGCTCGGCGACGTCCTCGCCGCGAAGCGGATCGTGGTGTGCTGGGCGATGGGCCTCACCCAGCACCGCAACGCCGTCGCCACCATCCGCGAGGTCGTCAACTTCCTGCTGCTGCGCGGCAACATCGGCCGTCCCGGCGCGGGCGTCTGCCCGGTGCGCGGCCACTCCAACGTGCAGGGCGACCGCACGATGGGCATCTACGAGAAGCCCGCGCCGGCGTTCCTGGACGCCCTCGCCGCCGAGTTCGGCTTCGAGCCGCCGCGCGCGCACGGGCTGGACACCGTGGACGCCATCCGCGCCATGCGCGACGGCCGCGCCAAGGTGTTCTTCGCGATGGGCGGCAACTTCGTCCGCGCCACCCCCGACTCGGCCGTCACCGAGGCCGCCCTCCGCGCCTGCCGCCTCACCGTCCAGGTGTCCACCAAGCTCAACCGCTCGCACGCGGTGACCGGCGGGCGCGCGCTGATCCTGCCCGCCCTCGGCCGCACCGAGCGCGACGACCAGGCGGGCGGCGCGCAGTTCGTGTCGGTGGAGGACTCCATGGGCATGGTGCACGCCTCGCGCGGCCGCCTCGCGCCCGCCTCCCCGCACCTGCGGTCGGAGGTCGCGATCGTCTGCGGCCTCGCCCTCGCCGTCCAGAAGGACGCGCTGCGCCCGGACCGCGTCGGCCCGCACCTCGCCCCGCGCGCCAAGGCGCTCGCGGCGGCCGACTGGGCGGCCATGCGCGACGACTACGACGTCGTCCGCGACCACATCTCCCGCGTCGTGCCCGGCTTCGCCGACTTCAACGCCCGCGTGCGCGCCCCGGCCGGCTTCACGCTGCCGCACGCGCCGCGCGACGAGCGGCGCTTCCCCACCGCCACCGGCAAGGCCAACCTCACCGCCAACCCGCTGGAGGTGCTGCGGGTGCCGCCCGGCCGCCTGCTGCTGCAGACGGTGCGCAGCCACGACCAGTACAACACCACGATCTACGGCCTGGACGACCGCTACCGCGGCGTGAAGGCGGGCCGCCGCGTGGTGTTCGTGCACGCCGGCGACCTCGCCGAGCGCGGCCTCGCCGACGGCGCCCTCGTCGACCTGGTCTCGGAGTGGACCGACGGGTCCGAGCGCCGCGCCGAGGGCTTCCGGGCGATCGCCTACCCGACGGCGCGGGGCTGCGCGGCGGCCTACTTCCCCGAGACCAACGTCCTGGTCCCCCTCGACAGCACCGCCGAGATCAGCAACACGCCCGCGTCCAAGTCCGTCGTCATCCGCCTGGAACCCTCCCCGGAACGCTGAGGAGGGCTACCCTCACACCATGACGAACCTCCCCGAAATGCGCGCCTCGGACGCCGACCGGGACCGCGTCGCGGCGGTCCTGCGGGACGCCGCCGGCGAGGGCCGGCTCGGCCTGGACGAGCTGGAGGACCGCCTGGAGGCGGTGTACGCCGCCCGCACCTACGCCGAGCTGGAGCCGATCACCGCGGACCTGCCGGTGGGCGCCGCGCCCGCCGCGGCCGCCGCGCCCCGCCCGGCGGGACCGGCCGGCGACCTGCCGTCCTGGTCGACCGGCGTCGGGGTGCTCGGCGAGTTCCACCGCACCGGCGAGTGGTCGGTGCCCGCGACCTTCACCGCGTTCGCCTTCTGGGGCGGCGGCAAGATCGACCTGCGGGACGCGCGGTTCCAGACCGGCGAGGTCCGCATCCGCGCCTTCGCCGTCATGGGCGGCATCGAGATCATCACCGCCGACGACCAGACCGTGCACGTCAAGGGCCTCGGCATCATGGGCGGCTTCCCGCACCACGCGAGCGGCCCGGGCGGCGCGGGCGCGCCGCGCGTCACCGTCACCGGCCTCGCCTTCTGGGGCGGTGTCGACACCAAGCGCAAGGCCCGCAAGGAGCGCAAGCGGCTGCGCGCCGAGGGCGCCTAACCGCCGCGCGGGTCGTCGGGGGCCAGCAGGGCGGCCTCGACGCGGCCCGGGTCGGGCCACCTGACGTCGTGCGCCCAGCCGAACCGCTCGAACAGGCCGATGAGGCGGGCGCTCGGGTCGGGCTGGCCGGGCAGGACGCCGTGGCGGGCGCAGGTCGGCTCGGCGTGGTGCCAGTTGTGCCAGCCCTCCCCGAAGGTCAGGTAGGCGACCCAGCGCACGTCCGACGAGCGGTCGCGGGTGGCGAAGTGCCGGTCGCCGAAGGTGTGCGCGATCGAGTTGACCGACCAGGTGACGTGGTGCACGACGGCGTAGCGGACCGCGCCCGCCCAGAACAGCGCCGTCCAGAAGCCCGCCCACGACCCGGCCCACAGGCCGCCCGCGGCGGCGGGCAGCAGGAACGAGGCGGCGGCCGTCAGCGGGTAGCAGGCGTCGGCGCGCCGGACGTCGGGGTCGGCGAGCAGGTCGGGCGCCCAGTGCCGGCGGTCGGAGCGGCGGCCGGCGGTGAAGAACCAGCCGACCTGGGCGTGCAGCAGCCCGCGCAGCAGCGCGGCGCCGCCGTCGCCGTACCGCCAGGGCGAGTGCGGATCGCCCGGCCGGTCGGCGTACTTGTGGTGGCGGCGGTGCTCGGCCGCCCACAGCGACACCGGCCCCTCCAGCGCCAGGCCCCCGGCGACGGCGAGCGCGGCGCGGAGCGGGCGGCCGCACTTGAAGGAGCGGTGCGTGAACAGCCGGTGGTAGCCGATGGTGATGCCGAAGATGCTGACGGCGTACATCACCGCGGCGAGCACCGCGTCCCGCGCGCCGAGCCCGCGCCCCCAGCAGACCGGGACCGCCGCGGCGAGCGCGGCGAACGGCAGCACGACCAGGGTGACGAGGTAGGCGCCGCGGCGGGCCGCGGTGACCGGCAGCGTCCCGCGGGGCGGCGGGGTCGGCGCGGTCTCGCGGGGCGGCGTCTCTGCGGTCATGGCCCGGCTCCTGTCTGCCGCCCGTCTCCGGGGCGCGGTGGTCGGGTCTCGATGGTCGGCGCGCGGACCCGGCCAGAAGTAGTGCCCCAGCAGTGACGTTCACATCACGCGATGGTCTGACTACTCATCGCAAAGGGGGAACTCGACACTCTCCGTGCCACATTGGTCACGGGAAGGCAGGACGGGTGACGGTCGGACGGGCGGGCGGTGGCGATGGCTGCGGACACGACGACGGGCGCGGGAACGGGCACCGGGACGGGCACGGGCGCGGGCGCCGCGACGGGCAGGACGGCGGGCGGGCACCTGGCGGCGCACGACGCGCTCGCCGCGTCCGATCCGGGCGGCGCCGCGCTGGCGCTGCTCGGGCTGCTGCGCACCGACTGGCGGGCGTTACTCGCCGAGCTGCGCGCCGCGCGGCCGGTCCTCGTCACGCCCGCCTTCACCCTCGTCACCCGGATGGCCGACGTGCGCGAGGTGCTGTCGCTGGAGCGGGTGTTCACCGTCGCCGACTACGCGCGCCGGCTCGACCCGGCGCTCGGCGGCCCCTGCGTCCTCACCCAGGACGCGACCCCGCTCAAGTGGCGCGAGCGCGGCCTCATGCAGGTCGCGCTCGCCCCCGAGGACGTCCCGCGCGTCCGGGCCGTCGCCGGGCGCGCCGCCGACGAGGCGCTCGACCGGGCCGCGCCCGCCGGCCGCGTGGACGTCGTGCAGGAGGTGTTCCGGCCCGCCGCGCTGCGCGTCTGCGCCGAGCACCTCGGCTTCGCCGGCCCCGACCCGGCCACGATGTCGCGCTGGTCGCGGGAGGTCATCGGCCACGCGACGGCCAACCCCCTCGACGACCCCGCCGTCCGCGACCGGGCCCTCGCGGCGGGCGGCGCGATGATGGAGCACCTGCACGCCCTCGTGGGCGCGCGCGGCGGCGGCCCGCCCGCCGACTCGGTCGCCGGGCGGCTGCTCGGCACCCGGCCGCCCGGCGGCGCCGCGATCGGCGACGACCGGCGCGCCGTCATCGTCGCGAGCCTGCTGCTCGGCTTCCTGGAGAACGCCGCCGGCTCGCTGGTCAACCTCGTCGGGCGGCTGCTCGCCCGGCCCGGCCTGCACGCCGAGGCGGCGGCCGCCGCCACCGACCCGCGCGCCTTCGAGCCCTACGTGTGGGAGGCGCTCCGCTTCGACCCCTTCCTCAAGGTCATCGCGCGGCGCAGCCGCGGCGACCACGTGCTGGCGGCGGGCACGCCCCGCGCCACCCTCGTCCCCGACGGCACGCTGGTGCTGGCGGTGGCGGCGTCGGCGATGTTCGACGCCGACGCGCTGCCCGCGCCCGAGGAGTTCCGCCTCGACCGGCCCCGCCACTCCTACCTGCACTTCGGCCTCGGCCACCACGACTGCGTCGGCGGCGACGTCGGCGCCGCCACCGTCGCCGAGACCGCCCGCCGCCTGCTGCTCCGCCCCGGCCTGCGGACGCTGCCGGGCGAGGACGTCGCCCGCGACCGCGGCGTCTTCCCCGACCGCTGGATCCTCGGCCTCGGCCGCCCCGGCGACGCCGACGGCGCGGAGGAGCACTGACATGGCCGCCGACACGACCGGTGCCACGGACGTCCCGGGCGGGCCGAAGGCGCGCAGCATCGCCACCGACGGCGCCCGCAACCGGCTGCTCTACCTGGCGATGACGCGCGGCGAGCGGTTCTGGCGGGGCGTCGAGCGCGTCCCGGCGGCGCGGCTGCGGCTGAACGCCGCCCTCATCGACCGCATGATCAACGAGGCGCCGCCGCGGCCCGAGCCGCTCAGCATGCTGGCGCCCTACACCTCCTGGGCCTCGCTCACCGACCGCACCTACAGCGGCCGCCACCTGCCGCCGCACGCGCCGCGCGAGGGCGCGCTGCCGAGCGTCGCGCGCGCCGCCGAGCTGTTCGCGCGCGAGCGCGACGACGACCTCTGCCCGCGCTCGACGGTGCTGTTCGCCTACTTCGCGCAGTGGTTCACCGACGGGTTCCTGCGCGGCGAGAGCACCGAGCCCCGCGACCCGCGCCGCTCCACCTCCAACCACCACATCGACCTCAACACCCTGTACGGGCTGACCCCCGCCGCGACGGCGCAGCTGCGCAGCTTCGAGGGCGGGCGGCTGAAGAGCCGCCTCCTCGACGGCGCCGAGTTCCCGCCCGCGCTCTGCTCCGGCGGCGAGATCAAGAAGGAGTTCTCCGAGCTCGGCGCCGTCCGCTTCGAGCGCCTCGACCGGGAGCGCCGGGACGCGCTGTTCGCGCTCGGCAGCGACCGCGGCAACGGGCAGCTCGGCTTCACGATGATGACGGTGCTGTTCCTGCGCGAGCACAACCGGGTGGCCGCGCTGCTGGCCGACCGGTACCCCCGCTGGGACGACGAGCGGCTGTTCCAGACCGCCCGCAACATCGTGACCCTGGTGGTGATCAAGCTCGTCCTCGAGGACTACATCAACCACATCACCCCCTACCACTTCCGGTTCCTGCTCGACCCGCGGCTGACCGCCCGGCTCCGCCGCGCCGCCTGGAACCGCGAGAACTGGGCCTCGTTCGAGTTCAACCTCGTCTACCGCTGGCACAGCCTGATCCCCTCGACGCTCACGGCCGGCGGCGCCGACCTGCCCCTCGCGCGGACCCTGTTCGCCTGCGACCTGCTCCCCTCGGTCGGCCTCGGGCAGCTCTTCGAGGAGGCGTCCGAGCAGCGCGCCGGGCGGATCGGGCTGTTCAACACCGACCCGCTGCTCCAGCCGGTCGACGCCGCGAGCATCGCCGACGCGCGCGCCGTCGGGCTCGCGCCCTACAACGCCTACCGGGAGCACTTCGGCTTCCCGCCGGTCTCCGGCTTCGCGCAGATCTCCGGCGACCCGAAGGTCGCGGGCGCGCTGCGCGAGCGCTACGCCTCGGCCGGCGACGTCGAGCTGTACGTGGGGCTGTTCGCCGAGCAGCCCGCGTCGCCGCGGGCGATCCTGCCGCCCCTCCTCACCAAGATCATCGCGATCGACGCGTTCTCCCAGGCGCTCACCAACCCGCTGCTCGCGCCGCGCGTCGCCACCGCCGCGACCTTCACCCCAGAAGGCATGGCGATCATCGGCGGCACCCGGACGCTGTCGCAGGTGCTGCACCGCAACGTCCCCGAGGACCCGCGCCCCCGCTTCGTCAGCCAGACCCGCCGGGGCGCCCCGTGACCGGCCCGCCGGCCCGCCCGGGGCGCCCGGGGCGCTCGGCCGAGGCGGCGCCGCTGCTGGCGGCCGCCGCCGAGCTGGCCGAGATGGCCGTGCGGGTCCGCGACCTCGGCGCCGCCGTCGCGGACGCGGCGGTCCGCCCCGGCCCGCCGGGCGCCGTCCGCCGCCGGCTGCTGCGCGCCGCCGCCGACCCCGGCGGTCTCGGCGTCACCCTGCCCGGCGAGCGGCTCGGCGCGCTCGGCGCCCGCGTCACCGGCATGGCGGGCGCGCGGAGCCTCGCCGTGCGGCTGCTCGCCGCGTCGCTGCGGCTGCGGATCGCCGCCGTCGTCCTCGACGAGCCCGACCTCGCGTCCGACCCGCTGCTCCGCCGCCTGCTGGAGCAGGTCGGCGAGGACCGCCTCGCCCGCGCCGCCGGGACGCTGCGGCTGCTGCTCCGCGAGCGCGGCGCGCTCGGCACCGTCTCGGCCATCGCGCCGATCTTCAGCGAGCTGCTCGCGCTCGGCGCGCTGCTCGACGCCAACCCGCTGAACGACCGCACCGCCTGGCTCATCGCGACCGGCACCGGCACCGCCAGCGCCGACCCGATCACCGGGATGAGCAACATGGCCGTCGCCGTCCTGGACCGCGGCACCGGCGCGGTGCGGCCCGAACCGCCCGCTCCCGGCGAGGCGGCGCGGCTCGCCGCCGAGGGGACGCTGCTGGGGTTCCTCGGCAACATCCGGCTCATCGGGTCCACCGGACGCATCCTCGTCCAGGACGTCACCGGCCCCGACGGCGCCGTCCGCCACGTCGTGCACGCCCCCGGCATGCGGCCCGGCCGCGCCGACAACGAGTCCCCGCAGGACCTGCTGGGCGCGTTCAGCAGCACCCTCATCGCCGACTCCCCCTACCGGCGGGCGCTCATCGGCGCGGTCGCCGAGCACGGCGTCCCCGCCGGCGCCGAGATCGCCCTCGTCGGGCACAGCGCGGGCGGCGCCGCCGTCATGAACGTCGCGCAGGACGCGGCGTTCTGCGCCCGCTACAAGGTCACCCACGTCGTCGCCGTCGGCGCGCCGATCGACTTCAAGACGCCCGCCGACCCGGCGACGTGGGTCGCGAGCGTCGCCGGCCGGCGCGACCTCATCCCCAGCCTGGACGGGCAGGGCGCCGGGAACTGCTTCGACCTGCACCCCGGCTGGTACGTGGTCGACTACGCCGGCTCCGGGACGCCGTTCCCCGCCTCGCACGCGATCGAGACCTACATCGCCGACCTCGCCGAGCGGCTGCCCGGCGAGCGCGCCCACATCGACGCGCGCCTCGCGCCCTACCGGGGGCCGGTGACGCGCAGCGCCGTCTACCGCATCTACGACCGGGCGCCCCGCCCCGACGGCCACCCCTTCCTCACCGTCCCGACACATCCGGCCCCCTGCGGGCGGGACACCGTCGAGCTGCCGGTCCGGTCGCCGTCCGCCGCGCTCTTCACGGCCCTGTTCGCCGCCGACCCGCGCGCGGCCCGGCGCCTGCTGGAGGGCACCGGCCTCACCCCGGTCACCGCCGGCGGCCGGTGCCTCGCCGTGCTGCACGCCGCCGCCCATCCCCGCTCCGGCATCGGCGCCCACCGGCGCATCGACCTCGGCATCGCGGTCCACGACCCGTGGGGGCCGCAGCGCGTCCTCGTCTGGCCCGACCTGCTGCGCCCGGTGGACGGCCGCCGCAGCGGCCTGCACGTCACCGCCTCGGTGGTCGACACCGCGGCCGCGCTGGGCGCCGCGCGCGACCTGTGGGGCCACCCCGCCGCGCTCGCCGACGTGGACGTCACCGTCGGGCGCGGCCGCGTCCGGCTGGGCGCCGCCGACGACGGCCACCGCCTGCTGGCGCTCCAGGGCGGCCTCGGCCCGTCCCTCCCCGTCCCCTCCCCCGACCTGCTGACCTACTCCTGGCGCGACGGCACGGCGCTGCGCACCGGCACCCACGTGCGGGGCCGGGCGCGCCTGCACCCCGCGCCCCGCGTCCGGCTGCGCGCGGCCGCCGCCCCGCACGCGGCGGCCGAGCAGCTACGCGCCCTCGGCCTGGACGGCGCCCGCCCGCTGCTCTGCCTCGCCGCCCCGTCCTGCCACGTCCGGACGGGCGCGGGCGTCCCCGTCCGCTTCACCTGACCCCTCCCCTCCGCATCGAGGAGCCGCCATGACCCCCTACGACCGCGCCCGCGACCTCGCCGAGGTGCTCGGCACCGGCACCGAGCGCCTGGAGCGGTACGCGGGGCGCCTGGAGGAACTCGTCCGCGAGCTCCAGGCCACCGAGGCGGCCGCGGCCTGGTTCGGCACCTCCGTCACCGACCTCGCCGCCCGCTGCCGCACCGCCGCGTCCCGCCTCCGCGCCGCCGCCGACCGGCTGCCCCCAGCGCCCTAGGACTGCCCGGCGGGCGGGGCCAGCTTGCTGCCCGGGTAGGGGCTGAGCAGCGTCTCGCGCCACGGGCCGTCCAGGAACTCGCGGGCCCGCTTCCGCCAGCTGAGCAGCCGGTGGTCGGGGGCGGCCTCGTCGTCCAGGCCGAGGGCGGCGTCGCGGGCGCGCTGGGTCTCCAGGTGGGCGTCGATGCCGGTGCCCCACAGCGTGACGACCTCGGTGTCGCAGAACTGCACCTCGTAGGAGCCGACGAGGCGGTGGCCGTGCTCGGCGAGCACCGGGGCCCGCTCGGTGCGCACCGCCTCCAGGTAGTCCAGGGCGGCGCCGGGCCGCACCTGCGCGCTCTCGAACAGGTAGAGGGGCGCGGCGTAGCCCTCGGCGAGCAGGTCGGCGATCGCGGGGCCGCCGGGCGCGGCGCCGAGCGGGCGGGAGAACGCGCCGTGCCGCAGGTCGTCGATGTCGGACAGGAACAGGTTGCGCTGCACGTCCTCGTAGATCTCCAGCATCTGCCGCCAGCCGCCGTCCCAGCCGCCGTGGCAGTCCCACAGGGTGACGACCTTGAACTGGGGGTGCCCGGTGATGCCGACGGCGTAGAAGGCGCCGACGAGGTCGATCTCGCGCGACCGGATGGACAGGCCCTCGGTGAGCTCGTGCGCGCCCGCGTCCAGCGCGTCGTCCTGCCGCTTGTAGGCGGTCAGCCAGCGCAGGTACTCCAGCGGCCTGCGCGAGTTCATCGGATGGAACTCGACCTCTTCCAGCAGGTAGATGCCTCGGCGCATGCGACCCTCCCAGAACCAAGCGGTTGCTTGCTCGGGACGATAGCAGCCGTGCCCCGGCCCGGCCACGCCCGAACTAGCAGCGGGACCGGGGCACGGGCGCCGCCGCCGGGGCGGCCGGTGCGCCGGAGGCCGATGGCAGCGGCGGCACCGGCAGGGGCGACTCGGCGTCCTCGTGCGGGCGGGGCCGGGGCGCGTACAGGTGGGCGCCGGTCCGCTGCGTGCGGCCGGGGTCGAGAGCGATGCGCGGGACGACGGCGCGGTCGCCGAACCGGTCGGTCACCCGGACGGTGAAGGGGCCGCCCCCCGGCCGCGAGCCGGTCGTCCAGTAGTTGTCCAGGCCGCGCCGCAGCGGCGCCCACCCGTCGCGGCCCTTGACCTCGACGCGGGCGAGGGGGTTGCCGTGGCCGGACACCAGCAGGCCGAGCCAGTCGCGCGACGAGCCGGGCTTCACCCGGAACGCCAGCGCCGGCGCCGGCAGCGGGTCGCGGACGCGGCGGTAGGCGACGGCGGCGACGCCGCGCGCCGTGCCGCCCGCCACCCGGCGGAAGGCGGCCTCGCTGAGGTCGATGCGGCCCTCGCCGCAGCCGCCGCAGCGGTCCACGACCATGGCGCGGACCCGGCCGCGCGGACCGCGGACGTCGATGAAGGAGCCGCACAGCCCGGCGGTGCCGAACTCGGCCGCCGACAGCGAGACGTAGTGGCCGCCGCGCAGCGGCGCCAGCGAGCAGAGCACCTCCGACCAGTCGCGGTGGAACACCGCCGAGCCCTCGACGGCGGGCGCGGCGGGCGCGCGTCCCGGCGGGACGGCGGCGCAGGCGCGGCTCTGCGCCTGCACCAGGCCGAACCCGAGCGCGCCGATGACGGCGACGGGCGCCACGGCCCAGAACAAGCGGTACCCCAGACGGCGCCGCGACGACGCGTGCATGCCTCTCCCCCGATCCGACCCCTTTCCGTAATCGCCCGGCCACCACGAGTGTTACAGGCGGCACCCATGTGACAGTCGGCGCGGTTCTGTTAAATTCCGAATCCCGTTCTATCCCCTGGAGGAACCGCCGATGAGCCTCTGGCACACCCCCGAGCGCACCGCGCTGCGCGCCCTGGTCCGCGAGTTCACCGCCCGCGAGATCGCGCCCCACGTGGCCGGGTGGGAGCGGGCCGGGGAGCTGCCCCGCGAGCTGCACGCCAGGGCCGCCGCCGCGGGCCTGCTCGGCGCCGGGTTCCCCGAGGAGGCGGGCGGGGGCGGCGGCGACCCGATCGACGCGCTGATCGTCGCCGAGGAGCTGATCCAGGCGGGCGGGTCGGGCGGCGTGGTCGCGTCCCTGTTCACCCACGGGATCGCGGTGCCGCACATCGTCGCCTCCGGCGACAAGGACCTCATCGACCGGTTCGCGCGGCCGGTGCTCGCCGGCGAGAAGATCGGCGCGCTCGGCGTCACCGAGCCCGGCACCGGCTCGGACGTCGCGGGCGTCCGCACGACGGCGGTGCGCGACGGCGACTCCTACGTCGTCAACGGCGCCAAGATGTTCATCACCTCGGGCGTGCGCGCCGACTTCGTCACCACCGCCGTCCGCACCGGCGAGCCCGGCTACGGCGGCATCTCGCTGCTCGTCGTGGAGAAGGGCGCGCCCGGCTTCACCGTCTCGCGCGCCCTCGACAAGATGGGCTGGCTCTGCTCCGACACCGCCGAGCTGTCCTTCGACGACGTCCGCGTCCCCGCCGCGAACCTCGTCGGCCCCGAGAACAGCGGCTTCCTGCAGATCGTGCAGAACTTCGTCGCCGAGCGCCTGTCGCTCGCCGTCCAGGCGTACGCGACGGCGCAGCGCTGCCTGGACCTCACCCTGGAGTACGTCAAGGTCCGCGAGACGTTCGGCCGCCCGCTGTCCTCGCGCCAGCTCGTCCGCCACAAGATCGCCGAGATGGCCCGCCAGGTGGACGTCGCCCGCACCTACACCCAGCGGACCGCCGAGCGGTACGTGGCCGGCGAGGACGTCCTGACCGAGACCGCCCACGCCAAGAACACCGCCGTCCAGGCCGTCGAGCACGTCGTCAACGAGGCCGTCCAGCTGCACGGCGGCATGGGCTACATGCGCGAGTCGGAGGTCGAGCGCCACTACCGCGACGCCCGCATCCTCGGCATCGGCGGCGGCACCACCGAGATCATGAACGAGATCGTCGCCAAGCAGCTCGGCCTGTAGCCCCGCTCCGGCCCCGCACCCGCCCCGCCGGCAGGCGGTATGACGATATGTACTGGCGGCGATACCTGGCGTATCATCCAGCCAGGACGGTGACCCAGGTCACTTCTCGGGAACCCGGTGGCGTCACCCTCATCCTGCTTCGAGGAGGACCCCCCATGCTCCACCCCCACCAGGCCGCCCGCATCCGGGCCCGCGGCCGCGCCGTCACCGCGTCGCTCCTGCTGGCGGGCGGCCTGCTGCCACTGATCGCGGCCCCGCCCGCGTCGGCGCGGCTCGCCGACGTCACCTGCCCGGCCGGCAACCAGACCGTGTCGTTCTCGCCGGGCGTCAAGACCGCCCCGCAGACGGTCACCGTCACCTACAACGCCGCGCTCGGCGTGTGCGCGTCGCTCTCGCAGCCGAGCATCACCAGCGGCACCAGCGGCGGCACCGTGACCGTGACGCTGTCGTGCGCCGACCTGCTGAGCACCACCACCGGCACACAGGTCTTCACCTGGAACACCGGCCAGTCCAGCACGCTGGCGTTCACGCGCACCGTCACCAACGTCAACGGGCAGACCGTCATCACCCTGCGCGGCAAGATCAGCGCGGGCCTGTTCACCGGGAGGACCGCCGTCTTCACCGTCGTGGAGCCCGTCCTCGACCTCACCGCCTGCCAGACGGCCGCCGGCCTCACCAGCCAGGCCGGCGTGACCACCCTGCTCATCACCTGACCGCCTTTCGGCGGGCGGCCCGCCGGAAGGCGCCACGACGCCGAACGCGCGCGGGGGCGCATCCGATCGATTACGATGAGTGACCACAGTTCGGCCGGTGGAGACGCCCCACGCCCGGCTGGACGCGGACGGTGACGCCGGCACGGCGCAGCACCGCAATTCTCACCTCCCCGACCGCGGGTCCCCGCGCACGGCTCCCGGCGTACGGTCCGGCACGGGCGGCTCGGGTGGATGAACAGAGAAGAGGATCGCCGATGGCGAGAGTGCGGGTGAACGCACGCCTGGTGCGGCGCGAGGCGCCGGGGCACGCGGCGGGGGTGCGGCTGGCCCTGTACCAGGGCGCCGGTCCCGTCGGCACGCCGGACGCCGTGGAGGCCAACCTGGCGCGCCTGCGCGAGGTCGCCGAACTGGCCGCCGCGCACGGGGCGCACCTGTGCGTCTTCCCCGAGAAGTTCACCACCGGATACGCGATCGGTGTCGAGCAGCGCGACGAGCTGGCCGAGCACCACGACGGGCCGAGCGTGGACGCCGCCCGCCACGCCGCCAAGACCCACGGCCTGACCCTCGTCCTGCCCTATCCCGAGCGCAGCGGCCGCAGGTTCTACGACAGCATCGCGGTGGCCGGTCCCTCCGGGACGCTCCTCGCCAACTACCGCAAGACCCACCTGTACGGGGCGGCCGAGCGCCGCAACTACTCCTTCGGCGAGGAGCTGCCGCCCGTCGTGCCGGTCAACGGCGTCAAGGTCGGGGTGCTCAACTGCTACGAGTGCGAGTTCCCGCCGCTGTACCAATACCTGGCCGCCCAGGGCGCGAAGGTCGTCGTGGGGCCCACCGCCGCCGACTATCACTACCCGCTGGCCGACGGCCGCCGGACGCTGGTCCCCTACCCCGACGCGACCCGGCACATCATCCCGGCGATGGCGTGCGTCTGGCGGTTGTTCGTGGCCTACGCCAACCGGCGCGGCTGGGAGGACACCGCCGCCGGCTCCTGGCAGTACCGCGGCAACTCCGGCATCTGGGGCCCCGACGGCGAGGCGGTGCTGGCCGCGGGCGACGACGACCGCGCCGACGACACGCTGCTGATCGCCGACTGCGTACCCGCCGCGATCCCCGCCTTCAGCCCCGAAGGGGACCACCGCGCCGACAACCGCCTCGACCTCGTGCCCGTCCTGCGCAGGCCCGTGTGACGGCGGGCGTCACCGTCGCCGGCGCGGTCCCGCCCGCGCGCGGCGGCGAACGCGGCGCCGCCGCGGCCGCGCGCCGGGTGCTGGCGCACCTGGCCGCGGAAGGCGATCCGCGCCGCAACCTGGGGACCTTCTCCACCACCTGGGCCGAGCCCGAGGCGCTCGACCTCATCGCCGCCCACCTGGACCGCAACCTGGTCAACCGCGCCGAGTACCACCGCACCGCCGACCTGGCGCGCACCGCCGCGGCCGAGCTGTCGGCGTGGTGGCACGGCCCGGCCGAGCCCGTCGGCGGCCCGGTCGGCGGCTCCAGCGAGGCGGCGGTGCTGGCCGGCCTCGCCCTGCTCGGCCGGCGCTCCTCCGCGACCCCGAACCTGGTGTTCGGCGCGGGCGCGCACTCCTGCTGGCCCCGGTTCTGCCACCTGTTCGGCGTCCGCCCGCGCGTCCTGCCCTCGCTCCCGGACGGCCGCACCCTGGACGCCGAGCAGGCCGCCGCGGCCTGCGACCGCGACACCATCGGCGTCGTCGCGGTGCTGGGCTCCACCGACCACGGCCGCTACGACGACGTGGCCGCCCTGGCCGCCGCCCTCGACGGCCTGCGGCAGCGCAGCGGCCTGGACGTCCCCGTCCACGTCGACGCCGCGTCCGGCGGCTACGTCGCCCCGTTCCTGCAACCCGGCCTGGTGTGGGACTTCAGGCTGGAACGCGTGGTGTCCGTCAACACCTCGGCCCACAAGTTCGGTCTGGCGTTCCCCGCGCTCGGCTGGATCCTGTGGCGGCACCCCGACCTGCGCCCTCGCTGCCTGGACCGGCACTCGCCCTACATCGGCGGGGGCGTCGACACCTGGGCCCTGACCTTCTCCCAGTCGCCGGCGCCCGTCGTCCACCTGGCCTACAACCGCGAACGCCACGGGCCTAGCGGCTACCGCGCCGTCCATGCCGCCTGCGTCGCCACCGCCCGGCACGTGGCCGGCACCATCGCCGGCCTCGGTCCCTACACCGTTACCGCCGGCGCCCCCGAACTGCCCGTCGTGTCCTTCACCGGCCCCGACAGCGCCATGCGCACCCTCGGCGGGCACCTCACCGCCCGCGGCTGGCGCATCCCCGTCTACCGCCCGCAACCGGACGGGCCCCTGACCGGCCGCATCGTCATCCGCCACGGCACCACGCCCGAACTCGCCCACGCCTTGCACACCGACCTGGCGGCCGTCCCCCGGAGCCCGGGTACGCGGCGGAGGCCATGACCTCGACCGGCACCAGGATCAGGGCGGAAGGCCACGCCCGCCGGGCGCGCCCGGGCGCCGCAGTGGGGTGCGGCGCCCGGGACGGCGGGGGTCAGCCGAGGGGGTTGGAGCAGTTGATGGGCCAGTACGGGCCCCAGATGTCCAGGGAGTTCAGGACGAACTTGACCATCACCGGGTCGAAGTTGATGCCGACGTGGGCGTTGGTGTCGCTCGCGCACTTGTCCTGGAGCAGCACGTTCTGGGCGTTGGCGCCGTTCAGGAACGCCGAGGTGTAGGGCGTGACGACCTCGTCGTACTTGGTCGCGAGCACGATGTAGGTCGGGCCGGCGACGGTGTCGCCGCCGGCGTTGAGGTCGGCGAGGAAGGACGAGCCGACGATCTGCTGGCCGGCGGACGGGGCGGCCTTCACCACGGCCTGGGTGATGCCGAGCAGGCTGCCGAGGGCGGCGAGGCCGCTCGCGGTGGTGCCGTGGTTGGACGGCACGATCCCGACCAGCTTGTTGACCTTGGACGCGCCGCCGAGGTTCTTGATGTAGTAGCGCGGCATCATGCCGCCCTGGGAGTGCCCGACCATGTCGACCTTGCTCGCCTTGGTCGCGGTGAGGACGCGGTCGACGAACGCCGACAGCTGCCCGGCCGACGTCGGGATGTCGGCGGTGCCCTGGATCGGCGCGTCCTGGGCGCCGCCGTAGTTGAGCGCGAAGACGCAGTAGCCGGCCTTCTTCAGCTGCGGCGACAGGGTCTGCCAGTTGAAGGCCATGTTCTCGAAGGTGCCGTGGACCAGGACGACCGGGCGCGGGTGCAGGAACGAGGGCTTGCAGTTCCAGTCGTTGGCCCCGGCGGGCGAGGTCTCGGCGTGGGCGGCGGTGGCGGCGAGCGCGGTCAGCCCGAGCGCGGTGGGCAGGACCGCCGCGGCCGCGGCCCAGGAACGGAGACGCCTGAGACGCATGGGACTCTCCCTTGCACAGAGCACGGCGCGCCGGCGCCGCGGCCCTGTCGGGGACGCGGCGCGGAGCCGCCGTACGGGGTGGGCACGGGCCTGGCGGGCCGCTGCCGCGGCCCGCTGTTCCGTGAGGTGTCAATAACGTAGGACCGCGCCCGGACCCCGTCTTGTCCGCCGGAAACCGACTTGTGCCCGGATGATTGTTACCTGGGTCACAAGACGGCGCGCCGTCAAGGCGTCACGCCTGGACGACGGCGCCCCCGGCGAGGAGCTCGCCCGCGTCCTCGAAGCCGAGGGATTCCAGCACCTCGCGGCTCTGCCCGCCCGGCAGGACGGGGACGCCGTCGGTGGCGCCCGGCGTGCGGGAGAAGCGCGGCGCGGGCGCGGGCTGGCGGTGCCCGGCGGCCTCGACGAACACCTCGCGCTCGGTGTTGTAGGGGTGCGCGGCGGCCTCCTCCAGGGACAGGACGGGCGCCACGCACGCGTCGCCGGGCAGGAACGCCTCGGCCCACTCGTCGCGGGTGCGCGCCTTGAACGCCGCGGCGAACCGCTCGCGCAGCTCCGGCCAGCGCGCCTGCTCGTGCTGGGCGGGCAGGCTCTCGTCGCCGTCCAGCTCCAGCCCGCGCAGCAGCTCGGCGTAGAACTGCGGCTCGATCGCGCCGACGGCGACGTGCTTCCCGTCCGCGGTCTCGTACACGTCGTACCAGGGGGCGCCGGAGTCGAGCATGTTGACGCCGCGCTCGTCGCGCCACATGCCGCCGGCCAGGAAGCCGTGGATGAACGTCGACAGGTGCGCGGTGCCGTCGACGATGGCGGCGTCGACGACCTGCCCCCTGCCACTGGTCTTGGATTCCAGCAGCGCGGCGAGCACGCCGACGATCAGGTACATGCTGCCGCCGGCGAAGTCGCCGAGCAGGTTCATCGGGATCTGCGGCGGGCCGCCCGCGCGGCCGATCGCGTGCAGCGCGCCGGTGACGGCGATGTAGCCGACGTCGTGGCCGGCGCTCTGGGACAGGGCGCCCTGCTGGCCCCAGCCGGTCATCCGGCCGTAGACGAGGCGCGGGTTGCGGGCCAGGACGTCGTCGGGGCCGAGGCCGAGGCGCTCGGTCACGCCGGGCCGGAAGCCCTCCAGCAGCACGTCGGACTTCGCGGCGAGGCGGAGCACGACCTCCTTGCCCGCCGGGCTCTTCAGGTCGATGGCGATCGACCGCTTGCCGCGGTTGGTGAAGTCGGTGCCGCCGGTGGTCCCCCGACCGGCCGCCGACGCCCGGTCCACCCGGATCACCTCGGCGCCGAGGTCGGCCAGCAGCATCGCGGCGAACGGCCCCGGGCCGATCCCGGCCAGCTCGATCACCCGCACGCCCGACAGCGGACCCTTGCCCATACCGCGACCCCTCTCGCAACCTGCCCACCCGATGGTGAACCGGGTTCGGTCCACCCCCAGTGTGCCCGATCGCGGTAAGCGCGCGCTGACCGGCCCGCCCCCGGGGAGGAGGGCGGGCCGGAAGCGCGCGGGGCAGGGGGGCCGGGTCAGGAGCGCGCCTGGAACACCGGCATGAGCTGCCCGTGGTAGTTGCCGCCGGTCAGCAGCACCCGGCCGGACGGGGGACGCGCGCCGGCCGGTCCGCGCGCGGTCAGGAAGCCGTCCTTGACGGCGGGCCGCTCGAACGGTCCGTCGGCGTACAGCGTCGTCACGCGGCGGCTCGCGGCGGCCAGGTACCACCAGCGCCCGGCCGGGGAGCGCCACCATCCGCCGCTCACGACGTCGCGCTGCAGGCGCGAGCAGTCCCAGGTGTCGGTGTGCGCGCCGGTGAGGACGGCGCCGCGGTCGTCCAGCAGGGTCGCGTAGGTGGCGCTGCGGCCGTTGTCGTAGGCGTAGCGGGTGCACACCCAGTGGCCCTTGCCGCCCTTGTCGGGCAGCGCGCCGGACCAGAACTCCCACGCCGTCGCCGACTCGACGTCGCCGCGGCCCGCGCGGTCCAGCGCGGCGGGACCGGCCGGGGTGCAGCCGAGCCGCCCCCACAGCGCGAAGCCCTGCGGCATCGCCTCGGGCGCCCCGTCGATCTGGTGGGGGCCGAGGCGGCGCACCGGGGCGGGCGGCGGCGGCTGGTACATCAGGTTCGCCGCCGACAGCCGCCCGAGGTCGGCCATCGTGTACGGGCGGCCGTGCGCGATCTCGGGCTGCTGGAGCTCCAGCACCGGGCCGCGCCAGCAGCCGGCGCCGGCCGCCGCGCCGACGGGGGCGGTCACGCCGTCGCGGACCGGGACGTCGGCCCAGCGCGCCTCGCCGTCGCCGAGCGGCGCGGCCTTGACGCCGGTCACCCACGGCGGCAGCAGGTAGCGGCCGGGCGCCAGCTTCAGCGGGCTCGCCCCGCCGGGCAGGATCCGGCCCTCGGGGAAGACCTCCAGCGTCCGCTTGCCGCGCTCGCCGGGCAGGGCGGTGTAGCGGGCGACGCGCTCGTCGTCGTGCAGCAGCGCGACGCGGCGGCCGTCGACGGTCCCCGCGTAGAGCAGCTGCGGGCGGCCGCTCGGCGGCGCGGTGCCGGTGCCGTCGTAGGAGACGGCGCGCTCGCCGCCGTTCCAGGCGCGCAGCGCCTCCTTCGCCAGGCCGCCGTCGCCGGCGAGGTCGCCGCGCGGGTTCCACGCCTCCAGGCCGAGGCGGGTCGTGCGCCGCCAGAGCCCCGCCGGGGCCTCGGTCACCGCCTCGGGACGGCCGCCGAGGAACGCCGCCTGCGCGCCGCTGCGGGCGGCGCCGAGACCGCCGGCGGCGACCACGGCGCCGCCGCCGACCAGCACGGCGGCCGCGGCGACGAGCGCGGCGGGCCGCCGGGGGCGCGCCGCCCGCCCGTACAGCCGGGCGATCGTCGGATCGAGCGCCGGGCGGGCGAGCAGGGCGCGCCGCTCGTCCGGCGAGGTCCCCTCGTCCAGGGCCGCGGCCTCGGCGAGCGCGACCTCGGCGTCGGCGACGCCGATCGCCGCGAGGCGGGCGCGCACCTGGTCGTCCGGCAGCCCCTCGACGCCGTGCAGCACGTACGCGGCGCGCGCGCCCGCCGACAGGCCGCCGAGGGCGCCGGTCAGCTCCAGGTCGTCGCCGCTGGCGGCGGCGGGCCGGGCGCGCAGCCAGGGGCCGAGCCGGGGCCCGGGACGGCCGGGGCCGCGCATCGCCCGCCGCAGCACCCGGTCGCGCAGCTCGGCGTAGAGCCGGTCGGCGTCGCCGGAGCGCCGCGTCCGGCTGCGGTGGACGATCCAGTGCGCGGCCGCCAGCCGGTCCGACTGCTCCATGCCGCCGGGAAGAACGAGATAAGCCATTCGGACAAGCTGCCGATAATGGGCGTTGAGGACGCTCTGCGAACTGGTCGTCTCTGGCACGGCGGCACCTCGGCGGGGGGAGGGAGCGGACGGGACCGTCTAGGGCTCCGATGATTGCGCGACTTCTCCCGGCGCGGGCGGGAAATGCGGCAACCCCCCGCCGAGGCATTCCGGCGAATGCCTTTTTATCCAGCCATTCCGATACCCCCGGGCGTCCTTTCCGCGCGCCCCGTCAGCGGGCCCGGACGGTCGGCAGCACCGCCTGGCGCGGCCGCGTCCGCGGGTCGGGCGCGGTCGCCACCAGGAGCCGCTTCGCCACCTTCGGCCTGCGCACCTGGCCGCCCGCGGCGGGCTCCAGGCCGCGCCCGGAGGCGGCGAGGTAGTACCAGCGGCCCGCCGGGGAGCGCCACCAGGTGCCCGCGACGGGCCGCCGGTCGTCGCAGCCGCCGGTGGCGAGGCGGCCCGCGCCGGTGAGCAGGGACGACTGGGTGGCGGTGCCGCCGCCCGCGAAGGTGGTGCGGGTGCAGACCCAGTCGGCGCCCTTGCCGCCGTGCGGCAGCCGCCCCGTCCAGAAGTCCCAGGCCATGGCCTCGACGACGGGCCGGCCGGGCTGCGGCATGAGGCAGCCGAGCCGGTCCCACAGCCGGCGCCCGGCGGCGGGCAGCACGCCGGGCCGGGCGCTGTCGGCGGGCTCGCCGGCGGGGGCCCGGTGGTCGGGCGAGTGGTAGGCCAGGACGGCCGGGCGGGGACCGCCGAGGTCGCCGATCGTGCGGGCGCCGCCGGTGCCCTTGAGGTCCAGCAGCGGGCCGCGGCGGCAGGGCGTCGCCGGGACGACCGGCGCGGTGACGCCGCCGGCGACGCGGACCGGGCGGCCGCCGGGACGCGCCGCCGAAGCGTCCCAGGGGGCCAGCAGGTAGCGGCCGCCGCCGAGCGCGACCGGCGCGTCGGCGCCCGCGCCCGCCGCGGTGACCCGCAGGGACGCGGGGGCGCCGCCGAAGCGGGCGATGCGGTCGCCGTCGCGCAGCACCGCGACCGGCGCCCCGGCGACGCGGCCCGCGTACAGCAGCTGCACGCGGTCGCCCTGGCGGGGGCGGAGGGCGGGGGCGGCCTCGCCCCAGGCGTCCAGGGCGGCGGTGGTGAAGGCGCGGTCGGCGGCGAGGTCGCCGCGCGCGGGCCAGTCGTCCAGGCTGTGCGCGCCGTGCCGCCAGGCGCCAGGCGCGGCCGTGGCGAGGCGCAGGTCCACGGCCGAGGCGGCGCGGCCGCCGCCGAGCAGCGTCTCGCCGCTCTCGGTGACGACGAGCGCGCCGACCAGCGCGGCGGTGAGCAGGCCCGCGGCGGCCATCGGGATCGGGGAGCGGCGCCGGACGGGGCGCAGCTGGGCCGGGTCGAACGGCTCGGGCAGGCGGACCGGCGTCGCCGGCAGCGCCTCGGCGGCCTCGATGGCGGGCCAGGGCGCGCGGACGCCGAGCCCGGCGAGCTGGTCGCGCACCAGGTAGCGGGGCATCCCGGCGATGCGCAGCAGCGCGTAGGCGGCGCGCTCGTCCGGGGCCAGCGGCGCGAGCGCCGCGGTGAGCGCGGCGTCGGGCAGCCCGGCGGGCAGCGCCCGCAGCCACGGCCCGAGGCCGGCCCGCAGGCGGCGCGGGGGCCGCATCGCCTTGCGGAGGACCTTGGCGCGGCGGCGCTCGTCGCCGCCGAAGCGCGTGCCGTGGGCGCCGTCCACGATGCGCCGGGCGGTCGCCAGCCGGACGCGGCGCGGCCCCTCGCCCGGAAGGACGAAGTACGCCAGCCAGACCAGGTCGCAGTAATGCGCCGCCACCACGGGCCTGGTCATCACCTTTTCCGGCATCGTGCCCCACTCCCCCACCCTTTTCGGTCCCTGTTGCGGACCCGAGATTAGGCAGCGTGAACGGCGACCGGCGCCCAATTGGAAGAACGATTAACGCGGGCGGGCGGCATCTCCCGATATCCGGTTAAAGTCCCGGTGGAACCGCGACCCGTGACGTGAACGTGCCATGGAATCCCATGGGGATGTGATGGCGCAGCCGCACCGCCGCGAGCGGCTCGGCCTCGACGTCGCGGGCGTCCAGCACGAGCAGCCGCGAGCGGTGCTCGTGCGGGTCGTGGGCGAGGGTCAGCAGCCAGCCGTCGCCCTCGGGCGCGTCCGGGGCGCGCGGCACGAACACCGGCTCGCCGAAGCCGTGGCCGGGCGGCAGCGTGTGCACCTTGCGCTCACCCGTGCGGTGGTCGAGGTGGTGGACGCCGGTGCCGTCCGGTGTGCGCCCGGCGAACCAGGTGTGCCGGTGCGGGCGCCCGGCGTACCGGACGTCGGCGTGCGGCAGCTCCATGGGACCGCCCGCCACCTCCTCCCCCGTCACCTTGCCGGTGGGTCCGATGCGGTAGCGCATCAGGCCGCAGCCCCAGGGGAAGTCGTCGGTGCGGAAGTCGCGGAAGGCGGTGGTCACCCGGTCCCAGTCGGCGAACCGCACGAACTCCACGACGGTGTCGGTGCCGTCCTCGAAGGCGTTGACCAGGTGGAAGCCGAGGAGCGCCGCGTGCTCGACGACGCGGGCGCGGCCGCCGTAGCGCGGCACGAGCGCGAAGCAGGTCGGCCGGTGCGGCTCGTAGGACAGCGCCTCGGCGACGGAGCCGGTGCCGAGCAGGATCTTCCCGGCCTTGGGGACCACCGGGTTCACCACGAACACCAGGTGGCGCCGGGTGAGCGCGAAGTCGTGGTTCCACGGGGTGTACGGCAGCCGCAGGCGCGGCAGGTGGTGCAGGTTCCCGCGGGTGTCGACCCGGTAGCAGCGCAGGCCGCCGGGCCGGGTGAGGTCCATCCCGAAGTTGAACAGCTCGCCGGTGTCGGGGCAGCGCGAGGGGTGCGCCGAGAACGCCGACACCGGGCGCAGCCGGCCGCCGAAGGAGTGCTCGCCGAGCGTCTCCAGGCTGTCGGGGTCGAGCCGGAACGGGCGGCCGCCCTCCCACAGGGCGAGCAGGTGCCCGGCGTGCAGGACGACGCCGGTGTTGGCGACGTTGGCGGGCGGCCGCAGCGCGTTGGCGAGCGCGCCGCCCGGCCGCTGCGTCCCGAGCCCGCGCAGGACCGCGCGGCCGTGCCGCTGCCCGAGGCGGTAGTGGCGGGTGCGCACGTACCGGTTGCGGTAGCGCACCCGCCCGCCGGCGAAGGAGAACATCGACAGCATCCCGTCGCCGTCGAAGATGTGGTCGAGCAGGGTCTCGCCGACCTGCCAGCGGCCCGGTCCGTTGCGGTACAGCGTGCCGGTGAGGCCGTCCGGCAGGGCGCCGTCGATCTCGGTGACCGCGTAGTCGTGCTCGGTGTCCAGCGACTCGTACACCAGGTGCCCCATGCCCCGCAGCGTCGCACGCGGCCACCCGTAGTGCAATGCCTAACGACTACCGGCCGCCGAGGGGGAGGTCGAGGGTCGAGGGCGCCTGGACGGTGAGGGTGGAGCCGGGCACGTCGGCGTCGCCGTACAGGGGGTCCTTGGTGTCGACGACGAGCATCAGCCGGTGCCCGGCCGGGACGTCGAAGGCCGTGGCCTCCAGCTCGACGGGCACCCGCTGGGGCTTGCCGGGGACGGCGCGCAGGAGCGACGTCGCCTCGTGGGTGATGAGGCGGCCCTGCCCCTTGGCGTCCACGTCGTACAGGTAGGACACCAGCGTGCCGGTCTTCGCGGAGGCGGTGACGGTCAGGTCCAGCTTGGGGACGCCGCGCAGCCGCTTGGCGGCGGTGAGCACGGGGGTGCTCCACACGCCGGCCGCCGAGCGGGAGATCTTCGCGGTGTCGGTGGCGTTCGGCACGCCGAAGGTCTGCAGGCCGCCGCTCAGCAGGACGACGCCCGCGGTCGCGCCGCTGTCGCGCCCGGCGGGCAGCGCCTTGCGCCAGCCGGCGGGGCGGACGGCACCGAGCGTCCCGTCTCCGGCCAGCCCGTACCGCACGGAGCCGGTGGTCATGGACGCGGTGTCGCGGTAGGTCTCGACCTTGCGCGACCAGGCGGTCTCGGAGGAGACGGCGGGCTCGCGGTCGATGCCGTTGGCGGCGCCGGTCAGGTAGTGGTCGAACCAGCGGTGCGCGTCGTCCCAGGTGCGGCTCGGGACGCCGAGGACGCCGGTGAGGTGGGCGGTCGCGTGGTCGCCGATGGACAGGTCCAGGCGCTTCGGCCCGGTCAGCCCGGCGAAATGGCGGATCACCTGGTTGGGCGGGAACAGCGTCTCGCCGTAGGCGTTGGAGATCATCACCGGCACCCGGCGGGCGTTCAGCCGCGCCCGGTAGGTCGCCGGGGACCGCACCGCGCCCCATTTGATCAGGTTCGGCACGTTCCGGTTCGCGCCGAAGTCGTTGATGATCGTGTCGGTGGCGGGGCTGAGCCGCCCGGTCAGCCGCCCGCTGATCGCCAGCAGCGCGTAGGCGCTCATGTGCCGGGTCTCCCCGGCGTAGAGCGACTGCACGAGGTCGCCCCAGGTGTCCATGGCGACGACGGCCGCGACCCGGTCGTCGTGCGCGGCGACCATCTGGCTGATGCCGCTGCCGTAGCTGATGCCGGCGAACCCGATGCGCTCGACGTCCACGGGGGTGTGGGCGATCAGCCAGTCGATGGCCTTGGACCCGTCGGCCCAGTCGTCGGGGCCGGCCACGTCGATGCCGCCGCCGGAGTTGTAGAAGCCGCGCGCGGTGTAGGAGAGGACGATGTAGCCCTTCTCGGCGAACTTGGCGGCCTGCGCGATGTACTCGTGGTCCTCCAGCGTCCAGCTGGAGACGAACACGATCGCCGGGTGCGGGCCCTTGCCGCGCGGCACGAACACGTTGCCGTCGAGGGTGACGCCGCCGGTGCTCGGGACGAACACCTCGCGGTAGTCGTAGGCGCCGGCGGCCTGGCGCGCCGCGGCGGCGGGCGCGGCGGGCACGGCGCTCGCGGGCGCCGCCGCCAGCGCCGTAGCGCCGACGGCCCCGGCCAGCGCGAGCGCGGCGGCAGTCTTGGACGTGGACGCCTTGTACGTGGACACGCGGTATCTCCCAGGGCTCACGGGCGCCGGCCGGCCGCAAGTGCGCACTGACCGTTCTAGAACGGCGTTCAGTGTGACAGAGGGGGTTCCCTGTGTCACGGTGACGGGCGTCACGGCCCGGCCGCACGGGTCGATCGCCCCGGTTTCCCCGGTCGAACGCGAAGACCGTCCGGGACGTCCTAATCTGTGACATCGCGACGAGGGAATCCGGGGTGCACGTGATCACCGCAAGCAGCACGACGATGCTCGACCGCCTGACCGGCACCCAGCCGGCCCCGCCCTGGTGGCTGGTCGTGCTCGTGGCGGCGCTCGCCCTCGGCACCGTCCTGCACTCGCGCACCTGGCGCCTGGCCCGCAACGTCGTGACGATCGCGCACGAGGGCGGGCACGCGCTCGTCGCGCTGCTCACCGGCCGCAAGCTGGACGGGATCAAGCTGCACTCCGACACCTCCGGCGTGACGGTCTCGCGCGGCAAGCCGCACGGGCCCGGCATGGTCCTCACCGCGCTCGCCGGGTACGTGACGCCGCCGCTGCTCGGCCTGCTGTTCGCGGCGCTGCTCGCCGCGGGCCGCATCACCCTCATGCTCTGGCTGTCGCTGGCGCTGCTCGGCGCCATCCTCGTCATGATCCGCAACGTGTACGGGGCGCTGTCGGTGCTCGCCACCGGCGCGGTCGTGCTCGCGGTGTCCTGGCTCGCCGGCCCGAACCTGCAGGCGGTGTTCGCCTACCTCGCCGCCTGGTTCCTGCTGTTCGCCGGCGCCCGGCCGGTGATCGAGCTGCAGCGCACCCGCAAGCAGCAGATGCGGGCGCGGTCGATGTACCTGTCCTCGGACGCCGACCAGCTCGCGCACCTGACCGGCGTCCCCGGCCTGGCCTGGGTGTCGCTGTTCTTCGCCGTCGCGCTCGGCGCCCTGCTCGCCGGCGGGCTGCTGCTGGCCCCCGACACCTCCTCGATCACCCTGCTGTAGCCGCCGCGGCCGGGCCCGCGGGCACTTCTTGACCGGGTCCGGGATGTTTCGCGACGCGCTCCCGGGCAGACCTGCGGGGTGCCACAGGATCTTCAAGGAGGGCGGCCGATGACCGGCGCCGACGGCGTCCGGGTGTCCGCGCCCCAGCTCATCGTGATCTTCGGGGCGACCGGGGACCTGGCCCGCCGCATGCTCTTCCCCGGCCTGTACCGGCTCGCGCGCGCCGGGATGATGCCGGCGGACTTCCGCGTCATCGGCTCGGGCCGCCGCTCCCCCGGGACCGACGAGGAGTTCCGCGAGCGGATCGCCGGCGGCGTCCGCGAGTTCGCCGCCGACCACTACGACGACGACGCCTGGCGCGACTTCGCCGGGCGCCTGTCCTTCACCCCCTCCTCCGCCGACGACGGCGCGGACCTCGCCGAAGCCGTCCGCGAGGCCCGCGAGGAGCTCGGCGAGGGCACCCGCACCCTGCTGTACCTGTCGGTCCCGCCGAACGCCGCCCAGGCCATGATCGGGATGCTGGACGCGACCGGCCTCGCCGCGGACGCCGCCCTGGTCATGGAGAAGCCGTTCGGCGAGGACCTGGCGAGCGCCCGCGAGCTGGACGCCGCCGTCGCCCGCGCCGTCCCCGAGGAGCGGGTGTTCCGCATCGACCACTTCCTCGGCAAGGAGGCCGTCCGCAACCTGCTGGTGCTGCGGTTCGCCAACGGCCTGCTGGAGACCGTCTGGAACCGCGACCACATCGCCTACGTGCAGATCGACGTGCCCGAGGAGATCGACATCCAGGGCCGGGCGTCGTTCATGGAGTCCACCGGCACCTTCCGCGACATGGTGTCCACGCACCTGTCGCAGATCCTGGGCTTCGTCGCGCTGGAGCCGCCGGTCCGCATCACCGCCGAGGACCTGCGCGCCGAGAAGCTGAAGGTGTACCGGGCGCTGCGCCCGATCGACCCCGCCGACGTGGTGTTCGGCCAGTACGAGGGCTACCGCGAAGAGGACGGCGTCGCCGCTGACTCCCAGGTCGAGACGTTCGTGGCGCTGCGCGCGTGGGTGGACAACTGGCGCTGGCAGGGCGTGCCGTTCCTGCTGCGCACCGGCAAGGCGATGGCCGCGACCGGGCACCGGGTGACGATCGGGTTCCGGCGGCCGCCGTCCGCGCTGTTCGGCGCGGGCGTCTTCGACGGCGACGCGCGCCCCGACGAGCTGGTCGTCGAGCTCGGCGACCGGCCCGAGCTCAGCCTCGACATCCGCGTCAAGGAGGCGGGCGCGGGCCTCCGCCTGCACCGCCGCGGCCTCCGCTACGCCCCGTCGGAGGACGGCGCCGCCGACGCCTACGAGAAGCTGCTGCTGGACGCGATGCGCGGCGACCAGACGCTGTTCACCGGCGCCGCCGAGATCGAGCGCCTGTGGGAGGTGTGCGAGCCGGTCTTGCAGGACCGTCCCGCGACCCGCGCCTACCCGAAGGGGTCGTGGGGGCCGGAGGAGGCGCTCCGGCTGGCCGGCCCGCGCGGCTGGGCGCTCGCCGACGGCGACGGGGACTGAGGGGGCCGGGAAGGCGCCCGGGGATGTCGTAGGCGGCCGCTAGTTTCGTCCCTGTGAGCGATCGATGGGATCGGGAGCACGTGCTCGGGCTCGCGCCCGACGCCGCCTCGGCCAAGGCCGGGACGGGCGTGGCCAAACCCGCCAAATGGAGCGGCCTCGGCTGCGGCGCCGGAGCCGTGTGGGGCGAGTGCCAGGGCAGCGGCAAGAGCGCCTACCGGGCGGCCGCCGACCTCGGCGAGCCGGCGTTCCGGTGCTCGTGCCCGAGCCGCAAGTTCCCCTGCAAGCACGTGCTCGGCCTGCTCCTGCTGTGGAGCGACGGCGCCGCCGCCGCGGGCGAGCCGCCCGCCTGGGTCGCCGGGTGGCTCGCCGAGCGGGCCGAGCGGGCCGGCAGGGCGCAGGCCAGGAAGGCCGTCACGGCCGCCAGGGCCCGCGACCCGAAGACGGCCGCGGCCCGCGAGGAGCAGGTCGCCGCGGGCGTCGCCGACCTCGACCGGTGGCTGGCCGACCAGGTCGCGCACGGCCTCGCGCAGGCCGAGAAGGCCCCCTACCGGCTGTGGGACGACGCGGCCCGCCGCCTGGTGGACGCCAAGGCCGGCGCGCTCGCCGGGCAGGTGCGGGCGCTGGCGTCGGTGCCGCGGCGGCCCGGCTGGCCCGGCCTGCTGCTGGAGGAGTACGCGCTGCTGCGGCTGCTGGTCCGCGCCCACGCCGCCGAGGGGCTGTCCGCTCCGCTGCGCGAGACGGTCCGCGCCCGCATCGGCTTCACCGTCGTGCAGGAGGACGTCCTGGCGTCGGGCGAGCGCGTCCGCGACCGCTGGTGCGTCGTCGGCTCCCGCGACCTCGCCCAGGAGCAGCTCACCACGCGCCGCGTCTGGCTGCGGAGCCGCTCGGGGCGCTCGGCGCTGGTGCTGTCGTTCGCCGCGCCCGGCCGCCCGCTGGACGTCTCCCTCGCCGTCGGCACCGAGATCGACGCCGAGCTGGCCTTCTACCCCGGCGCCCGGCCGCTGCGGGCGCTGGTCGCCGAGCGGCACGGCCCGGCCGTCGCGGCCGTCCCGGACGGCACCGGCGTGGCCGCGCTGCTGGACGAGTTCGCCGCGGCCGTCGCCGCCGACCCGTGGCTGGACCGCTGGCCCGCCGTCCTCGCCGGCGTGCGGCTCGCCCGCGACGGCGCGGGCCTCTGGGCCGTCGACGCGGCGGGCGCGGCGGTGCCGCTGCGCACCGGCGACCCGTGGCGGCTGCTCGCCGTCGCGGGCGGCGACGCCGTCACCGTGGCGGGCGAGTGGTCGGGGCGGCGTCTGCGCGCCCTCGCCGGCTGGCACCCCGAGGAGGGAGTGGTGATCCTGTGAGCGACTGGGACGAGCACGTCAGCGCCGCGCTGCTCGGCACCGAGCGGCGGGCCGTGCCGCCGCTGCCGGGCGCCCCGCCGCCGGACGGCGACGCCGCCGGGCGGCTGCTGGACCAGGCCGCCGTCCTCGCCGTCCGCCGCCGCGCCGGCCTCCGGCCGCCCGCCACGGCGGCCGAGCCGGTCGCCCCGGCGCCCCCCGAGGAGGCCCCGGCGGTGCCGCCGGCGGCGGCCGCGCGCCTGGCCCGCATCCTGGCGGGCGAGCAGGCCCGGATGCTCGGCGAGTGGCTGGACGCCGCCGCCGCGCGCGGCCTGCGCGTCCCCGCCCGGCTGCTGCCCGACCTGCTGGAGAAGGGCCGCGCCGACCGCGGCCTGCGCCCCTCGATCGCCGGCGCCGCCGGGCGCCGCGGCGTGTGGCTGGCGCTGCAGAACACCGACTGGGCCTACCTCGTCGGCTCCGGCGACGACCCGGGCGGCGGCGCCGAGGTCTGGGAGACCGGCACCCGCAACCAGCGCGTCGCCCACCTCAGCGCGCTGCGCGGCACCGACCCCGGCGCGGCCCGCGCGGCGCTCGCGTCCACCTGGCCCACCGAGGCCGCGCCCGACCGGGCCGCGTTCCTGGCGACCTTCGCGCACGGCCTGTCGGCGGGCGACGAGGAGTTCCTGGAGGCCGCCCTGGAGGACCGCGGCAAGGACGTCCGGCAGACCGCCTCCGACCTGCTGGCCCGGCTGCCCGGTTCGGCCTACGGCGCGCGGATGGCGGCGCGCGCCCGCGCCTGCCTGCGCGCCGAGCGGCGCACCGTCCGGCGGCGCCGCCAGACGTGGCTGGTGGTCGAGCCGCCGCACGCCCACGACGACGGCCTCGCCCGCGACGGCGTCCCCTTCCACCCGAGCGGCTCGTTCGCGCCCGGCGGGCGCGGCCCGGTCGGCACCCGCGCCGCCTGGCTGCGCGAGATCCTCGCCCGCACCCCGCTGGCCACCTGGACCGAGGCGTTCGGCCTGCCGCCCGTCGAGATCGTCTGCCTGCCCGTCGCCGAGGCCGCCGATACCGGCGGCACCGGCGACGCCGGCGCCCAGGACGAGCCGGACGGGCGCGGCACCCGCGACGTCCACATCGGCTGGGCGCGCGCCGCGCTGCGCCAGCGCGACGTGGCGTGGGCGCGGGCGCTGCTGAAGGGCGGCGCCATGGTCGACGAGCCCGAGGCCCTCGCCGACCTGCTCGCCGTGCTGCCGCCCGGCGAGCGCGACGAGGCCGCCGCGGGCCTCGTCCGCTGGGTGGCGGGGCAGCCCGACCTCGTGCGCGTCCTGGAGCGGGTGCCCGCCCCCTGGGACGGCGCGCTCGCCGAGGCCGTCGCCGGCGTCCTGGACGCCGCCGCCGAACGCGCCGGGCAGCGCCACGAGTACGTCCTCACCCAGCTCGCCCGGCTCGCCGAGCAGCGCCTGTCGCCCGCCGTGCTGCCCCGGCTGGACGCGCTCGCCGCCCGGCACGCCCGCGCCCCCGACGAGCCGGGCCGCGCGGCCGCCGCGCTCGTCCTCACCGGCCTGACCGACACCCTGCGCTTCCGCACCGAGATGATCAAGGAGCTCGTCCCGTGACCGACGACGCCGTCCTGCGCCCGCACGCCGAGCAGCAGTACGCCGGGGAGCTCGCCCGGCTCGCCGAGCACGACGACCGTCCCCGCCCGCCCGGCTGGCGCCTGTCGCCGTGGGCGGTGACCACCTACCTGCTCGGCGGCGACCTGCCCGACGGGACGCCGGTCAGCCCCAAGTACGTCGGCCCGCGGCGGCTCATGGAGGTCGCCGTCGCCACCCTGGCCACCGACCGGGCGCTGCTGCTCATCGGCGTCCCCGGCACCGCCAAGACGTGGGTGTCGGAGCACCTGGCGGCCGCCGTCAGCGGCGACTCCACGCTGCTGGTGCAGGGCACCGCGGGCACCGCCGAGGAGGCCGTCCGCTACGGCTGGAACTACGCCCGGCTGCTCGCCGAGGGCCCCTCGGCCGAGGCGCTGGTCGAGAGCCCGCTCATGCGCGCGATGCGGACCGGCGCGGTCGCCCGCATCGAGGAGCTGACCCGCATGCCGAGCGACGTGCAGGACACCCTCATCACCATCCTGTCGGAGAAGACGCTGCCGGTCCCGGAGCTCAACACCGAGGTGCAGGCCCGCAAGGGCTTCACGGTGATCGCGACGGCCAACGACCGCGACCGCGGCGTCAACGAGCTGTCGAGCGCGCTGCGGCGCCGCTTCAACACCGTCGTGCTGCCGCTGCCCGACTCGGTCGACGACGAGGTCCAGATCGTGGCGCGGCGCGTCGCCCAGCTCGGCACCGCGCTGGAGCTGCCCGAGGCGCCGGCCGGGCTCGCCGAGATCCGCCGCGTCGTCACGGTGTTCCGGGAGCTGCGCGGGGGCCTGTCCAGCGACGGCCGCACCAAGCTGAAGTCGCCGAGCGGCACGCTCTCCACCGCCGAGGCCATCTCGGTGGTGACGAGCGGCCTCGCGCTCGCCGCGCACTTCGGCGACGGCGTGCTGCGCGCCCCCGACGTCGCCGCCGGCATCGTCGGCGCCGTCGTGCAGGACCCGGTGTCGGACCGCGTCGTCTGGCAGGAGTACCTGGAGACCGTCGTGCGCGAGCGCCCCGAGTGGCGCGACTTCTACCGGGCCTGCCGGGAGGTGTCTTGACGGCGCGCGTCGAGGTCTACGGGATCCGCCACCACGGTCCCGGCTCGGCGCGCGCGGTGCGGGCCGCGCTCGCCGAGTTCAAACCGGACGCCGTCCTCATCGAGGGACCGCCCGAGGCCGACGGGCTGGTGGAGCTCGCCGCCGACCCCGGCATGGTCCCGCCCGTCGCGCTGCTCGCCTACACCCCCGGCGAGAGCGGCAAGGAGGACGGCCGCAAGGCCGCGTTCTGGCCGTTCGCCGAGTTCAGCCCCGAGTGGCAGGCGATCCGGCACGCCCTGGACACCGGCGCCGAGGTCCGCTTCTGCGACCTGCCCGCCGCCCACCAGTTCGCGGACGCCGGCGAGGAAGAGCCCGAGGGCGAGGAGGACGTCACCGAGGACCTGCGCCTCGACCCGCTCGGCACCCTCGCCGAGGCCGCCGGCTACGACGACGCCGAGCGCTGGTGGGACGACGTCGTCGAGCACCGCGACGGCGGCCCGGCGCCGTTCCCGGCGATCGCCGAGGCGATGGCCGAGCTGCGCGAGCGCCTTCCCCTGGACGCCCTGCCCGCCGCCTACCGGCTCCGCGAGGAGCGGCGCGAGGCGTACATGCGCCGCACCCTGCGGCGCGCGCTGCGCGACGGCTTCGAGCGGATCGCGGTCGTCTGCGGCGCCTGGCACGTCCCGGCCGTGCGGGCCGCCGCGCCGGGCGCCCCCGGCGCCCGCGTCCCCGCCGCCCAGGACGACAAGACGCTGCGCGGCCTGCCGAAGGCCAAGGTCGCCGCGACGTGGGTGCCGTGGACGCACGGCCGCCTGGCGGGCCGCTCCGGCTACGGCGCGGGCGTCCGCTCCCCCGGCTGGTACCACCACCTGTTCACCGCGCCCGACCGGCCGGTCGAGCGGTGGCTGACCGAGGCGGCGCGGGTGCTGCGCGGCGACGACCTGCACGTGTCGTCGGCGCACGTGATCGAGGCGGTCCGGCTCGCCGAGGCCCTCGCGGTGCTGCGCGGCCGCCCGCTCGCCGGGCTCGACGAGGTCACCGAGGCGACCCGGGCGGTGCTCTGCGAGGGCGCCGACCTGCCCGTCCGCATGATCGAGGAGCGGATGGTCGTCGGGGAGCGGCTCGGCGAGGTCCCCGCCGCCACCCCGATGGTGCCGCTCCAGCGCGACGTGCAGGCCGAGCAGCGGCGGCTCCGGCTGAAGCCGGCCGCGCTCGGCAAGGAGATCGAGCTCGACCTGCGCAAGGCCACCGACCTCGATCGCAGCCGCCTGCTGCACCGGCTGCGCCTGCTCGGCGTGCCGTGGGGCGTGCCGGCGGGCGAGGGCCGCTCCAAGGGCACCTTCAAGGAGACCTGGACGCTGATGTGGCGCCCGGAGCTCGACGTCGAGCTGATCGAGGCGGGCGCCTGGGGCACCACCGTGCGCGCCGCCGCGACCGCCCGCGCCGCCGCCCTCGCCGCCGGCGCGACCGCGCTGCCCGAGCTCACCGCGCTCGCCGAGCGGTGCCTGCTCGCCGACCTCGGCGACGCGCTCCCGGCCGTCATGCGCGCCCTGGCCGACCGCGCCGCCGTCGACGCCGACGCCGCCCACCTCATGGCGGCGCTGCCCGCCCTGGTGCGGGCGCTCCGCTACGGCGACGTGCGCGGCACGGCGACCGGGCCGCTCCGCGAGGTCGTGGACGGCCTCGCGGTGCGCGTCTGCGTCGGCCTGCCCACGGCGGTCACCGGCCTCGACGACGACGCCGCCCGCGCCCTGCTGGAACGCGTCGACGACGTCCACGGCGCCCTGTCGCTGCTCGGTGACGAGGCGCACCTGGAGCGGTGGCGCGCCACGCTCGCCGCCCTCATCGACCGCCCCGACCTGCACGGCCTGCTCGACGGCCGCCTCACCCGGCTGCTGCTGGACGCGGGCCGCCTGCCGGACGTCGCCGACCGCATGGCGCGCGCGGTGTCGGTCGGCGCCGCACCATCTCGCGCCGCCGCCTGGGTGGAGGGGTTCCTGTCGGGCGGCGGGCTGCTGCTGATCCACGACGAGGCGCTGCTGCGCCTGGTCGACGCCTGGATCGCGGGCCTGCCGCCGGACTCCTTCACCGACGTGCTGCCGCTGCTGCGCCGCACCTTCGGCGCCTACGGCTCGGCCGAGCGCCGCACCATCGGCGAGCGCGCCCGCCACCTCGGCGCGGCCTCCCCCGCCGCCCCCGGCGGGGACGGCGACGACGACATCGACCCCGGCCGCGCGGCGCCCGCCGCCGCGACGGCCCTCCGCATCCTCGGCTGGGAGGTCCCGGCATGACCGACGCGACCGACACGAGCACGGGCACGGGCACGGGCGGCGGCGCGGACGAGCGGCTGCGCCGCTGGCGCCTCGTCCTCGGCGGCGGTCCCGCCGACGGCACCGGCGCCGCCCTCGCCGGCGACGACGCCCGCATGGACGCCGCCCTCGACCGGCTCTACGGCGCCAAGGGCGCCCAGGGCGGCCGCCCGGGACGCCGGTCGGGCGGCCTCGGCGACTCCGCGCCGACGGTGGCGCGCTGGCTCGGCGACATCCGCGCCTACTTCCCCTCCAGCGTCGTGCAGGTGATGCAGAAGGACGCCATCGAGCGCCTCGACCTCACCCGGCTGCTGATGGAGCCGGAGATGCTGGACGCCGTCGAGCCCGACGTGCACCTGGTCGGCACGCTGCTGTCGCTGAACCGCGTCATGCCCGACCGGGCCCGCGCGTCGGCGCGCGCCGTCGTCGCCAAGGTCGTCGCCGAGCTGGAGCGGCGCCTCGCCCAGCGCACCCGGTCGGCGGTCGGCGGCGCCCTGGACCGCTCGGCGCGGGTGCTGCGGCCGCGCCGCCTCGCCGACGTCGACTGGGACCGCACGATCCGCGCGAACCTGCGGCACTACCTGCCCGACCACCGCACGCTCGTGCCCGAGCGGCTCGTCGGGTACGGGCGGCGGCAGCAGGCGGTGAAGCGCGACGTGGTGCTCTGCATCGACCAGAGCGGGTCGATGGCGGCGTCGGTGGTGTTCGCCGGGGTGTTCGGGGCGGTGCTCGCCTCGATGCGGTCGCTGCGCACCTCCCTGGTGGTGTTCGACACCGCCGTCGTCGACCTCACCGACCGGCTCCACGACCCGGTGGAGGTGCTGTTCGGCACCCAGCTCGGCGGCGGCACCGACATCAACCGGGCGATCGCCTACTGCCAGGGCCTGGTCACCCGCCCCGCCGACACCATCATGGTGCTGATCAGCGACCTGTACGAGGGCGGCGTCCGCGACGAGATGCTGCGCCGCGTCGCGCAGCTCACCGACGCGGGCGTGCAGGTCGTCGTGCTGCTGGCGCTGTCGGACGAGGGCGCGCCCGCCTACGACCACGAGAACGCGGCGGCGCTCGCCGCGCTCGGCGTCCCGGCGTTCGCGTGCACGCCGGACGCGTTCCCCGACCTGATGGCGGCGGCGATCGAGCGCCGCGACCTGAACGAGTGGGCCGAGCGCAACCTGTGACCGTCCCGCCGCCCGCCGCCCCGGCCCGTCAGCGGGGGCGGCGGGCGGCGACGGCGACGCCGCGCGCCAGCAGCACCACCACGGCCGCGGTGAGGGCGGCGTACCCGGCCATCACCGCGGTCGTGACGCCGACGGCCGAGCTCCACGCGCCCCACAGCGCGACCCGCGCGACGCGCGACGCCGCGGCCGTCCAGACGGCGGCGCGGCTCCCGCGCCAGCCGAGGACGACGGCGGCCAGGGTGACGACGGCGACGGCGGTGAACGCCGCGCTGGCCTCCACCAGCGCCCGCGAGCGGTCGCCCTCGGGCGGGTAGACGATGATCAGCGCGGTGGTGGCGACGTCCAGGACCGCGAGCAGCCCGGCGAGCACCAGCCCGGCGACCAGCGACGGCCCGCGCCTCCCCCGGCGCGGCGCCGGGGGAGGCGGCGCGGGCTGCGGCTCGGGTCGCGTCCCGCCGATCTCGGTAGCGACGTAGGGCACGCCGGTCATGACATAGGACTCGGTCGCCGGTCCCGGTCCCGCCTCCGGCACTGCGACCGCCGGCCCGCCCCCGCCCCCGCCGCCCGTGCCGCCGAGGATGCGCAGCAGCGCCTGCTCGGCCGTCGGCCGGTCCGCCGGGTCCTTGGCCAGGCAGCGTCCGGCGATCTCGGCGACGGGCAGCGGCAGCGGCCCGAGGTCGGGCTCGTGGTGCAGGACCCGGTGGAACACCGCGGGCATGGACGGCGCGGCGAAGGCGTCCCGGCCGGTCGCGGCGAACAGCATCGTCGCGGCCCAGGCGAACAGGTCGGCCGCGGGCCCGATCTCGCCGCCGCGGAACTGCTCGGGCGCCATGTAGACGGGCGTGCCGACGACGTGGCCGGTCAGCGTGGCGCCGGTGTCGAGGGCGCGGGCGATGCCGAAGTCGATGACGCGCGGCCCGTCCGGCCCGACCAGCACGTTCTGCGGCTTGAAGTCGCGGTGCACGATCCCGGCGCGGTGGATCGCGGTGAGCGCGGTCAGGGTGCTGATGGCGAGCCGGTCGAGGTCGGCGCCGCGGCGCGGCCCGGCGGCGCGCACCAGCTCGCGGAGCGAGGGTCCGGGCACGTACTCGCTGACGATGTAGGGCTGGTCGCCGGCCATGTCGGCGGCGAGCACCCGCGCGGTGCAGAACCCGGCGACGCGCTGGAGCAGCGCCAGCTCGCGGACGAACCGGGCGCGGGCCTGCGGGTCGCCGAGCAGCCGGGCGTGCAGCAGCTTCACCGCCGCGGGCGGGCCGCCGGCCGCGGGGCGGGCGAGGAAGACCACGCCCTGGCCGCCGTCGCCGAGCCGCCCGAGCAGCGCGTAACCGCCGAGGCTGCGGGGGTCGCCGGGGCCGAGCGGGTGCGGATCGGTCATGCGTCATCCCTCACGCGAAGGCGGGGTCGCGGATATTTCCGACCATCCGCCGTGCACAAACCGGGGAGCGGCGGCATCCAAGAGTATAAGTAACGGTCATCCCAGCGGGAGAGGGACAATGCGCGCCACATCGAGCCGAAACAGGCGGGCGACGCTGCCGCTGGCCGCGGCCCTGCTCGTCCTCGCCCCCGCTGCGGGGGCGTGCGACGGATCGGGCACCGCCGCGGCCATCACCCGGCTCACCGTCGGCGACCCGGGCCCGGACGCGTTCGCGCCGGTCCCGCAGAGCGACACCACGCAGCTCGTGCGGGCCGCCAAGACGGGCGGCACGAAGCCCGCCGACACGCCCGGCCTGTACGGCGGCACCCGGCAGGCGTCCCGCTGCGACGCGGTGAAGATCGCGACGTTCCTGCGGGCGAACCCCGCCAAGGCCCGCGCCTGGGCGGCGGCCGAGGGCATCACCCCCGACCGGATCGACGCCTTCCTCGCCGGCCTCACCCCGGTGCTGCTGCGCAGCGACACCCTGGTGACCAACCACGGCTACGCCGACGGCAAGGCGACGGGGCACACCGCCGTCCTCCAGGCGGGCATGGGGGTGCTCATCGACCGGTACGGGGCGCCGGTCGTCAAGTGCAACTGCGGCAACCCGCTGACCGCGCCGCCCGCCAAGGTCTCCACCGAGCACGCCCGTTACACGGGCACGGCGTGGCCGGGGTTCAGCGACCGCGCGGTCACCCGGATCGCGCCGCGCGCGCCGGAGAAGGGCGCCGTCACCTCGTTCGTCCTCGTGGACCCCGGCGCCACCAGCGGGTTCGAGCGGCCGGCCGCGACGACCGGCGCCCAGGACGGGCCGCCGGTCCCGGTGCCGCCGACCGCCACCGTCGAGGGCCAGGGCACCGGGACGGCGACGCCGGCGCCCGGCGACAGCGGCTCCCCGGCGCCCGGCGACGGCGGCGCGACCCCGTCCGGCAGCGGCCCCGCGGTCGCCCCCGGCGACAGCGCCACGCCCGGCCCCGGCACCACCGGTCCGGCCTACCCGGGCGGGACGCCCACCGCCGAGCCCGGCACCGGCCAGGACACCGGGGGGCAGGAGCCGGGCGGCGACCCGACCGCGCCGGCGGTGTCCCTGGCCCCCGAGGGCACGCCCGGGAGCGCCTCCGCCCCCGGCCCGGAGCCGGAGCCCCCCGTCGCGTCGTGATCGGCGTGCGCTACGGTTGCTCATATGAGCAGTGCTTCAGATGTGGTGGCCGCGGACGGGTGCGCGGTGCGGGTCGTCGATCCGGAGAAGGTCGCCCTGGTGCGGGCGGCGCTCCCGGGCGGTGCCGCGATCGGCGAGCTGGCGCAGGTCTTCGGCCTGCTCGCCGACCCGGGCCGGCTGCGGGTGATCAGCGCGCTGCTGGAGGGCGGCGAGATGTGCGTCTGCGATATCGCCGCGTCCTGCGGGCACTCGGAGTCCTCGGTCTCGCACACGCTGCGGCTGCTGCGGGCGAGCCGGGTCGTGCGGGTGCGCCGGTCGGGCCGGATGGCCTACTACCGGCTCGCCGACTCCCACGTCAGGATGCTGCTCGACCTCGCCCTCGTGCACATCGGCCACCGCGAGGAGGGCGCATGAGCGCCGGCCACGGGCACGGTCATGGCCATGGCCACGGGATGTCGGCCGACTCCGACAAGCGGTTCCTGACGGCGGCGCTGGCGCTGATCCTGGCGTTCATGATCGGCGAGGTGGTCGTCGGGTTCCTCGCCGCCTCCCTCGCCCTGATGTCGGACGCCGCGCACATGCTCACCGACGCCGTCGCGATCGGCCTCGCCCTCGTCGCGATGCGCATCGCCGCGCGCCCGCCCAAGGGCGGCTTCACCTACGGGCTGCGCCGCGCCGAGATCCTGTCCGCGCAGCTCAACGGCCTGACGCTGCTGCTGCTCGCCGCCTACTTCGTCTTCGACGGCGCGCAGCGCCTGGTCGACCCGCCGGCGGTGGACGGGCGGCTGGTGTTCTTCACCTCGCTCGCCGGGATCGCCGTCAACATCGGCGCGACCTGGCTGATCAGCCGCGCGAACCGCAGCAGCCTGAACGTCGAGGGCGCCTTCCAGCACATCCTGAACGACCTGTACGCCTTCATCTCCACCACGATCGCGGGCCTGGTGGTGTGGACGACCGGGTTCGCCCGCGCCGACGCGCTCGCCTCGCTGGTGGTGGCGGCGCTCATGCTGAAGGCCGGGTACGGGCTGCTGCGCGACGCCGGGCGCGTGCTGATGGAGGCCGCGCCCGCGGGCCTGGACCCCGGCGAGCTCGGCGAGCGCCTCGCCGCGCAGCCGCGCGTCCGCGAGGTCCACGACCTGCACGTCTGGGAGGTCAGCTCGGGCTACCCGGCGCTGTCGGCGCACGTGCTGGTCGAGCCCAAGGGCGACTGCCACGCCGTCCGCCGCGACCTGCAGGCGCTGCTGCGGTCCTCCTACGGTATCACCCACACCACGCTGGAGGTCGACCACGTGGACGACCGCTTCCACTGCGAGGACCCGCACGGCCCCCGCCACGTCGCCGATCCCGAGGAGCCGCCCGAGCACGCCGGCCTCCCCTCCTGCGAGCACTAGCGGTTCAGGCGGGCGCCCCGATCCCCAGGAGCCGGGCGGGGGCGTTCCAGCAGACCTCGCGCAGCCAGTCGTCGCCGAGGTCCAGGGCCGCCAGGGAGTCGAGCTGATGCCCGTAGCCGTAGGGGATGTTGGGGAAGTCGGTGCCGAACAGGACGCGCCCGCCCAGGCCCAGGTCGCGCAGCCGCGGCAGCAGGGCGGGCGGGAAGTCGCCGAGGGCGCGGGCGAAGTCGGTGAACGCCATCGTCGTGTCCAGGTGGACGCGCTCGTAACGCTCGGCGAGCGCGAAGAACCCCTCGTACTCGGGGGCGCCCAGGTGCGCGATCACGGCGGTGAGCCGGGGGTGGCGGGCGAGGACGGCGCCGAACGGCCCGGGCCCGGTGAAGCCGTGGGCGACCGGCCCGGACCCGGCGTGCACGACGACGGGCGTCCCGGCGTCGGCGAGCGCGCCCCACGCCTCGTCCAGCTCGGGGGCGCGCGGGTCGAACCCGCCGACCTGCAGGTGCACCTTGAACAGACGCGCGCCGCCGTCCAGGGCGTCGCGGACGACGCCGGCCGCGCCGGGCTCGGCGTGGAGCGTCGCGGTCTGCACGCAGTCGGGCACCCGGCCGGCGAAGCCGGCCGCCCAGGCGTTGAGGGACGCGGCCATGCCGGGCTTGTGCGGGTAGAGCAGCGAGGTGAAGGCCCGCACGCCCATGGCGCGCAGCAGCGCGATCCGCTCGTCCTCGGGCAGCTTGTAGCGGATCGGCCAGGTCCCGCCGACGAGCGGGCCGGCCTGGTCGAAGTACGCCCACACCGCGGCCATGAGGCGCTCGGGCATGAAGTGCGTGTGCACGTCGATGAGCCCGGGCAGCCCGAGGCCCGTCCAGAACGCGCGGACAGAATCGGATTCGGTCACCTGTGGACCCTAGAGGCCCGCCGCCGCCCCGTCCACCAGCAGCGGCAGCGCGGCGGCCAGCTCGCGCCGCCAGTAGGGCCAGCCCCCGGTGCCCGCGTAGAAGTGCCGGGTGGCCGGGACGCCCAGCCGGGCCAGCTTGCCGGTGAAGTCGGCGCTGCCCGCGCGGGCGAGCGCCTCGACCACGTCGGGTCCGGCGGCCGGACGCGGGTCCAGGGGGCCGGGCCCGCCGTCGCCGGCGCTCACGTACACCCGGACGCCGGCGAGCCGGTCGGCGAGCTCGTGCGGGTCGTGCTGGCGCCACAGCACCCGCTGCCCGCGCGGGTCGCCCCACACGTCCGTCCAGTCGGCGCCCGCGCCGCCGACGAGGACGGCGAGCTCGACGAGGTCGGCGGCGTCCAGCCCGGCCGGGTCCTCGCGCAGCAGGTGCGGGTGGCCGCTGAAGCACGCCGCCGCCTCGAACAGGCCGCGGTGGCGGGCGGCGTAGGCCAGCGCGCCGAGCCCGCCGAGGCCGGCGCCCGCGACGGCCCGCCGCGCCCCGGCCCCGTACCCGCGCTCCAGGATCTGCCGCAGCTCGACCAGGTGGAAGGTCTCCCAGCACGGCGGCCCGCCGCTCCCGTGGTTCCACCAGTCGGTGTAGAGCGCGCACGGCCCGCCGTCCGGCATCGCCACGATCACGTCCCGGCCGGCGGTCAGCGCCGCGATGTCGGTGCGGTCGGTCCACGCCGCGGGGCCGTCGCCCGCGCCGTGCAGCAGCCAGAGCACCGGCCACGTCCGCCCCGCCTCCCGCGACCAGCCCGGCGGCAGCAGCAGCCGCACGTGCGCGGGTACCGGCAGGACCGGCGAGCGGACCGTCAGGTCCAGGACGCGGTGGCCGCGCCGGCGCTCGCCGACCACCTCCGCGCCGTCATCGGCCCCCGACCCCGGCGCGACCGGCCGGCCGCCCGGCGCGAGGGTGGCCCACACCCCGACGGCCCCCACGGCGAGCCCCGCTCCGAGCCATCCCCGTCGCCCCATCGTCACGCTCCGGAATCCCGCCCCCGGCCTTTCCAGGAATGTGCCCGTTTTCCCAGATGTTTCAACGCAGAGTGATCGGTTTATAAAATATCGCCGTCCGGACTCCGGCCGGTGCCGCCGAGTACAGTGGCGGTCTAGGGAGGGGAGCGGAACCGTCGCCATGAGGAGCAAGCCCGAGCTGCAGGCCACGATCAGGGAGCCCGGCGCCGGCCGCGCCGTCCTGGTCGTCAACGCCCGGTCCCGGCGGGGACGGCGCCTCCTGCCCGAGGCTCGGCGCCTGATGCGCGAGGCCGGCCTGGAGTTCGCCGAGGTCCACCCCGTCACCGACCCGACGCGGCTCGGCGCGCTGTTCGAGCGCGTCCTCGCCTCCTCCCCCGACCTGGTCGTCGTGGGCGGCGGCGACGGTACCATCGCCGAGGCCGTCAGCCACCTGGCCCACCACGACGTGGCGCTCGGCGTGCTGCCGTTCGGCACCACCAACAACTTCGCGCGCAGCCTGGAACTGCCGCTGGACCTGCCCGGCGCCGTCCGCATCCTCGCCGAGGGCAAGGTCGCCGACGTCGACGTCGGCTGGTTCCAGTCCACCGGCGACCCGCAGGGCGAGCAGGGCGAGGACGAGCACATCTTCGCCAACATGGTGAGCCTCGGCCTGTCGGTGCAGGTCGCCGAGCACGTCCCGCACGGCCTGAAGCGCGTCCTCGGCCGGCCCGCCTACGCCCTCACCGCCGCGCGGCTGCTGCCCCGCCACCAGCCGTTCACCGCCACCATCACCGTGGACGGCGAGGAGCAGACCGTCACCACCCACCAGCTCAACATCGCCAACGGCGCGCACCACAGCGGGCAGCGCATCGCCCGCGACGCCAGCCCCGACGACCGCCTCCTCGCGGTCTACCGGCTCGGCGACGGGCGGCGCCTCCGCCTCGCCGGCGCCACCCTGCGGCACGTGCTGACCGGCCAGTGGCGGTCGCTGTCGGAGGACGCCTTCCTCACCACCGGCGAGGTCCGCGTCAGCACCGACCCGCCGCTCGCGGTCGACGTGGACGGCGAGATCCGCGGCCGCACCCCCGTCACGATCCGGCTGCACGGCAACGCCCTGCGGGTGATCGTCCCGGAGTCGTTCCTGGACACCTGACGCGCCCCGCCGGGCGCGGCGGGGCCGCGCCGCCGGGGCCCGCCCGGGTGCCGGTGGGGCGAGCGGCCGCGGCGGCGCGGCCTCTCCGGTGCGCGACCCGACGCGCCCTGTCCGCGGACGGGTCAGCTGCGGACGGCGTCGCCGCTTGCGTCGACGACGTACCACTGCGCACCGAAGTCCTGGAGCATCGCGCCCGACGCCGCGCCGGGCATGGCGTCGCGGGCGAACCGGTAGAGGGGATGCCCGGCGTAGGCGACCTGCCGCCCGCCGCCCGCCGCGGCGACGGTGCCGAGCAGGCCGGCGCGCACGCCGCCCTCCCCCGCCCGCGGCGCCCCCTCGGTGAGCACCGGCGGCCAGCGCGCGGCGCACGCGCCGGTGCAGGTGGGCCGCCCGTCGTCGCCGGCGAACAGGTACAGGGTGCGGCCCGCGCCGTCCTTCAGCCCGCGCCCGCCGGTGGTGTCGCCGAGGTTCACCGTGACCGGCCCCGACGTCGGCAGCGGCGCCAGCGTCTTGCCGGGGGTGTCCATGTCCACCGTGCTCGAGCAGCCGGCGGCGCCGATCAGGAGCGCCGCCGCGACCAGTGCCTTGCCCATCGCGACCTCCAGGCCCCCCGGTAAGAACGACGCCCGCCCCGCCCGTCCGGTTCACACCGCCGCGTCCCGGGCAGGCAAGGGACCATGAGCGCCGACGCCCTGACCGGACTGGACCCCTTCGACATCCTCGACAGCGAGGCGGCGCGCCTGGACGCCCACTTCGCCGGCCTCACCGACGCCGGATGGGCGGCGCCGTCGCGCTGCGCGGGCTGGTCGGTCCGCGACGTCCTCGGCCACCTGGCGGGCGAGGAGCTCTACAACCACGCCGTCCTCGACGGCACCCTCGACGACCTGTCCGCGCGGCTGGAACGCGAGGGCGTCAAGGGCCTCGACGGCTTCAACGACTGGACCGTCCGCGAGCGCCGCGACCGCCCCCTCGCCGCCGTCCTCGAAGAGTGGCGCGAGCGCAGCGCCGAGACGCGCGAGCGCATGCGCGAGCTCGGGCCGGACGCCTCCCTCACCACCATGGCGGGCCCCTACCCCAACCGTCTCCAGGCCTTCCACTACTGCAGCGAGTACGCCACGCACGCCGACGACGTCGGCGCCCTCGTCGACCCCGGCGAACAGCCCGGCCGCGCCGCCTGGCGCGCCCGCGTCGGCGTCTTCGCGCTCGCCGAGGCCGACGCCCCCGTCGACGTCACCGCTACCCCCACCGGCTACCGCGTCCGGATGGGCGACCACGAGGCCGACCTCACCGCCGCCGAACTCGCCGACGCCACCACGAACCGCCTCCCGGCCGACCACCCGCTGCACCGCGACCTCCGCGAGGCTCTCGTCTGCCTGGCCTGACCCGCCGCGTCGCCAGGTCCTCCCCGGCCGGCTCCAGCCTCATCGCGCCCCGGCGTTCCCGACGGTCCGCACACGCGGGTCGTCGGGGACGCCGAACCCTCCGAGCGGGCAGGAGGGGGCGTAGGCGATGCCCGACGCCTGGAGGCAGACCGTCGCCGAGGGCCGCCGCGCCTCACCGCCCGCGAACTCTCCGGCCCCGCCGCACTCGCCATCGAGACCGCAGCAGCGCCGTCAGTCGATCGACTCATGGAAAATCAACAATCCCGACCTTCACTGGCCGGAGTAGCGCTCCTCTTTCCAGGGGTCGCCGAAGTTGTGATAGCCCGACTGCTCCCAGAACCCGGGACGGTCCGCGTCCGACAGCCACAGCCCGTGGATCCACTTGGCGCTCTTCCACAGGTAGTGGCCGGGCACCAGCATCCGGACCGGCCCGCCGTGCTCGGCGGTGAGCGGCTCACCGTCATAGGCGTACACCAGCCACGCCTTGCCACCGGTGATCTCCGCGACCGGCAGGTTGGTCGCGTAGCCGCCGTAGCTGACGGCGAGCGCGTGCTCAGGGATCTCGCCGGCCTCGGCGAGCAGGACGTCCAGCGACACCCCCGTCCAGGCGGTGTCGAGCTTCGTCCAGTGGGTGACGCAGTGGATGTCCACCACGATGTCCTCGGCGGGCAGCGCCCGCAGCTCGTCCCACGTCCACGACGGCTCCCGGCTCCCGCCGCGGATCTCGAACGACCACCGCTCCGTGTCGATCCGCTGGGTCACCCCGGCCGTCAGCACCGGGAACCCCCGCGCGAGATGCTGCCCCGGCGGCACCCGCTCCGCCTCGTCCGCCCCAGGACGCCCGAAGTGCTGACCGCGAAACCCGCGCGACGTGAACCCCATACCGGAATCCTCCCCCACCGACCTCACGCCGATTCCACCGCCCGGCCGGCGCTAACGTGGGCGCCATGCCGGCCGAGAAGGTACTGCAAGGTGATGCCCACCGCAGGGTGGTGCGGATCGGCGACACGGTCCGCAGACCCGCCCAGCCCTGGACGCCCACCGTCCACGCGCTCCTTCGCCACCTGGCGGACGCCGGCTTCGAGCACGCGCCGCGCCCCCTGGGCATCGACGAGCAGGGACGCGAGGTTCTCACCTACATCGACGGCGACTCCGGACCCGCGGGTTGGGCCAGAGCCGTGGACCGTCAGGGCCTGCGGAACCTCGCCCGTCTCTTGCGCGACTACCACGACGCCGCTCAGGACTTCACCCCTCCGCCGGACACCCTCTGGTCCACGGGCACGAGCATCCCGAGCCGCAACGACGTCATCTGCCACGGAGATTTCGGTCCGTGGAACATCGTCTGGCAGGGGATCAGGCCGGTGGGGATCATCGACTGGGACCTCGCCCGTCCCGCACCACGCCTGCACGACGTGGCCTATGCGCTGGAGTACGTCACCCCGTTCCGCGACGATCCCGAGTGCCTGCGCCGGCTCCACTACCCCGCCCCGCCCGATCGCCGCGCACGCCTGGAAGACTTCTGCGCCGCATACGGCCTCGACTCGACCGGGGGAATCGTCGACGCCGTCATCATGCGACAAGAGGAGAACGCCGCTCTGGTCCGCCGCCTGGCCCGGCAAGGAATCGAACCTCAAGCGACCTGGGTCGCCGAAGGTTTTCCGGCCGAACTCGATCGCAGGATCACCTGGAGTAGATCCCATCGGCACCTGTTCGAATGAAACAAGCCCACGA
>NZ_JAIBOA010000015.1 GCF_019458805.1 Actinomadura parmotrematis | reverse complement strand
CGCTGCCTCCAGTAAGGGGGACGCCATTGTCACTTTCAACGTACTCGTACCCGTTTCACCCGGCCCGGCGGTGAAAGACCCCTTCAGACGATCATCATGAACGGCGGGCCGCGCCGGGCCCGCCTGGCTAACCTCCGAAGGAACGACCCGTGGAAACGAGTGCCCCCGATGCCCGCTGACCGTCCCGAAGCCGCCCCGCGCCAGGGCCGCGCGCTCCGCCGCCTGCTGGCGACATTCGCGGTCCTCGCCGTCGTGGTGCTCGCCGCCGCGGCGTTCGCGGTGACCTACGAGCCGCTGCGCGAGCTCGCGCTCGCGGGCCGCGTCGGCCGCCGCTGGGCGCCCGCCTATCCGGTGATGGCGGACGCGCTGCTCGTCATCACCGTGCTCGGCCTGATCGTGGCCCGGCACGGCCGCTGGTGGTCGCGGGCGGTCCGCTGGGCGCTGCTCGTGCTGCTGCTCGCGGGCGGCGCGGCGCTCGGCGTGCAGCACGCCGTCTGGGGCTACGGGTCGCTGGACGCCGAGCGGGTGCGGGGCGGTGTCGCGGTGGCGCCGCACGTCGCGCTCGTCCTGGCGGTCTGGCTCTGGCTGACGATGATCAAGCGGCTCCGCGCCCCGCGCCGGGACGCCCCCGCCCCCGCCCCCGCCCCCGCCCCCGCGCCGGAGCCGGAGCCGGAGGGACCAGCGGAGCCGGCGGACGAGGCCGACCCCGCGCCGCCCGCGCTGCTGCCGACGGACGTCGAGCTCGTCCGGAACGGCGCCGCGCCCCCGGCCGGGAAGGCCTCCACCACGCGCCCCGACCTCGTCATGCCCGTCCTGCCGGACACCGACGAGGAGCCCGACCCGCCGGTCGAGGACCGCGCCGAGGACGCGGACGCCGGCGCGGGCGGGCGGCCCGTCTGGCACGCCCCCGAGGTGGACACCACCGCCGACGACGACGGGCGGCCGCTCTGGGACCGCGACCCGCCGTCCGGGCAGCTCCGCAGCAGCCCCGTCCCGCCCGCCGACGGCCGCTGACCGCCGCTCGGGGAGGATGGGCGCCATGAGCACACGTGCCTGGGCCGAGACCGGCGACGACGGCGGCTTCGGCCTCGCGAACCTGCCCTACGGGATCTTCACCCGGTCCGGCGGGCCGCCGCGCGCCGGGGTGCGGATCGGGGACCGCGTCCTCGACCTCGCCGGGCTCGCCGCCGCCGGGCTCGTCGAGGACCGGGGCTGGTTCGCGGCCGGCTCCCTCAACGCCTTCATGGCCGCCGGGCGGGCCGCCTGGGCGGCCAACCGGGCGCGGCTCACCGAGCTGCTGGGCGGCGAGGCGCACCGCGCGGACGTCGAGCCGCACCTCGTCCCGCTCGGCGCGGTGGAGCTCGCCCGGCCCTTCGAGGTCGCCGACTACGTCGACTTCTACTCCTCCGAGCACCACGCGGCGAACGTCGGCCGCATGTTCCGCCCGCAGGGCGAGCCGCTGCTGCCGAACTGGAAGCGGCTGCCGGTCGGCTACCACGGGCGGGCCGGGACGGTGTACCCGTCGGGGACGCCGGTCGTGCGGCCCTGCGGGCAGCGCCGCGTGCCCGGCCAGGACGAGCCGGGGTTCGGGCCGTCGCTGCGGCTCGACATCGAGGCCGAGGTGGGGTTCGTGGCGGGCGTCCCGTCGGCGCCGGGGCGGCCGGTGGCGGTGGACGCGTTCCGCGACCACGTGTTCGGGTTCGTGCTGGTCAACGACTGGAGCGCGCGCGACGTCCAGCAGTGGGAGGCGCAGCCGCTCGGGCCGTTCCTGTCCAAGTCGTTCGCGACGTCGGTGTCGCCGTGGGTGGTGCCGGTCGCCGCGCTGGAGGCGGCCCGCGTCGCGCCGCCCGCGCAGGACCCCGCGCCGCTGCCCTACCTGCGCACCGCCGAGCCGTGGGGGCTGGACCTGCGGCTGGAGGTCCTGATCAACGGCGGGCGGGTGGCGGAGCCGCCGTTCCGGGAGATGTACTGGACGTCGCCGCAGCAGCTCGCGCACGCCACCGTCAACGGCGCGCCGCTCCGCACCGGCGACCTGTTCGCGTCCGGCACCGTGTCCGGGCCCGGGCGCGGGCAGCGCGGCTGCCTGCTGGAGCTGACGTGGAACGGCGCCGAGCCCGTCACGCTCGCCGACGGGTCCGCGCGCGCGTTCCTGGAGGACGGCGACACCGTCACGATCCGCGGCACCGCGCCCGGACCGGACGGCGCGGTCATCGGGCTCGGCGAGGTGACCGGCACCGTCCTTCCCGCGACCTGCTGAGGGCGGCCGTCAGCGCGGGGGCGCGGCGCCGCGCGGGTACCCGGCCGCCGCGTCGCGGTCGCGCAGCTCCGCCATCTCGGCGCGGGCCAGAGCGGCGGTGACGATGCCCTCCCCCGTCGCCGCCTGCACCAGCCGCGTCCCGTCGGGGTGCCAGGCGCCGCTGCCGCCGCACGACACCCAGCCGGCGCCGCCGCCCGCGTGGTTGGCGACGACGGCGTACATGCGGTGGTCCATGGCGCGGGCCGCGAAGTGCAGGTCCAGGCGCCGCGTCTCGGCCTGCGTGTACAGCGCCGATCCGGCGTAGACCTCGGCGCCGCGCGCCGCCGCGCCCGCCGCGTGGGCGGGCACCCCGGCGTCGTAGCAGACGGCGAGACCGACCTTCCAGCCCGCCACGTCCAGGACGCGGCCCTCCCCGGCGGGCTCGAACGCGTCCCGCTCGGGGCCGTGCAGGTGGCACTTGCCGTGCGGGTGCGTGCCGCCGTCGGGGAGCAGCACGAGCGAGGCGATCCAGGCGGCGCCGCCGGGGCGGCGCAGGGCCGCGCCGAGGACGGTCGTCACGCCCGCGTCCCGGGCGGCCGCGCGGACGCCGTCGAGGCGCGGATCGTCCTCGGTGACGTAGGCGGCGGGGTCGTCCACGAAGGTCAGGTCGTAGCCGGTGAGGAACAGCTCGGGGAGGACCAGCAGCTCCGCCCCGGCGTCCGCGGCGCGGCGGACCAGCCCGGCCGCGGCGGCCGCGTTGGCCCGCACATCGTGCGGGACGGACGCGGTCTGCGCGAGCGCCACGTTCAAGATCTCGTAGGTCACGCCGCATCGTAGGCACCGGCCGGACCGGCCCGCCAGGGCGTGTTCGGTGGGTCTTGTTCGTCGTGAGCGGTGTCCAGGTGGTCCCCGGCAAGGCGGAGGAGGGAGGCGGCCCGGTGCCGGCCGTCGACCGACGACAACGCCGCCGGGGGCCGCCTGGGCGCCGCGCAGCAGAACGTAGATCCGCAGAACACGCCCTAGCCCTCCCGGGCGGGGCGGACGACCTCCTCGACCAGCCACGCGACGGCGCCCGGCGGGTAGGGCGGGCGCAGGCTGAGGACGATGTGCGTCATGCCGGCGGCGATCAGCTCGGCGACGGCGGCGCGGGTGCCGGCCGCGTCGGCGGTGTCCACGATGTACTGCACCGAGCGGGCGATCTCCGCCGGGTCGCGGCCGATGTCGGCGCAGTGCGCGTCGAGGACGCGCGCCCGCCCGGCGATCCACGCGACGTCGTTGTGCGGCGGGCCGGGGACGTTCCAGGCGTCGGCGTGCTCGGCGACGAGCCGGAGCACGCGCGTCCCCCAGCCGCCGAGGAGCAGCGGCGGGCCGCCCGGCCGGACGGGCTTCGGCTCGTTGCGGTTGCCGGTGAGGGTGTAGTGGCGGCCGGCGAAGTCGAGCACCTCCTCGGTCCACATGCCCTTGAGGATCGCGATCGTCTCGGCGAGCCGCTCGACGCCCTCGCCGGGCGGGACGAGGTCCAGGCCGTAGGCGGCGTACTCGGCGACGGCGGGGTTCGGGCCGGGGATCCCGCCCGTGCCGGGCGGCTGCCGGGTGCCGCCGACGCCGAGGCCCATGACGAGGCGGCCGCCGGAGATCACGTCCACCGTCGTCGCGATCTTGCCGAGGACGGCCGGCTCGCGGATCCGGTTGCTGGTCACCAGCAGGCCGAGGCCGAGCCGCTCGGTGCGGGCGGCGAGGGCGGCGAGCAGCGTCCAGCCCTCCAGGACGGGCGCCGCCGGGTCGGGGCCGAGGGCCGTCAGGTGGTCCCAGAGCCAGGCGTCGGCGAGCTCGGGCCGCTCGTCGGCCTCCTGCCAGACGCGCAGGATCTCCTGGTAGCCGGCGCGCATCGGGGTCGTCTTGACGCCGAAGGTCACGTGCTGGTCGGGCATGGTCGCCTCCCGGGGGAACGGACGAATTCCGTCAGCGTAGCAAATCATCAGCTTCACTGACGATCTGGTCCCGTTACGCTGGCGGCATGACCGAGCCCGGCCCCGCACCCGTCCCGGACGCGCCGGACGCGCGCCTCGGCTACCTGTTCAAGCACGCCCACGCGCGCCTCACCGCCCTGTCGGCGGCGGCCCTGGAACCGTTCGGGATCACCGGCCGCGACCTCGCGGTGCTCGCCGTCCTCGGCGCGCCGGACGAGCTCTCGCAGGCCGAGGCCGCCGCGCGCCTCGGCGTCGACCGCACCACGATGGTCGCCCTCATCGACGGGCTGGAGGGGCGCGGGCTGGTCGAGCGGCGGCGCAGCGCGCGCGACCGCCGCCGCAACACCGTCCTGCCCACCCCGGAGGGCCGCGACCTGCTGGCACGGGCCGAGGACGCGCGCCGCGCCATGGAGGCCCGCTTCCTGGCCCCGCTGCCGCCCGGGGACGCCGAGCGCCTGATCGCGTCGCTGCGCGTCCTCGCCGCCGGGTCCTAGGCATGCCGGAGGGGCCGGACGCGTGTCCGGCCCCTCCGGGAGGGTTCAGCTCTTGGGAACGACGAGGGCGTTGGCGATGGCGGCGATCCCCTCGCCGCGGCCGGTCAGCCCGAGACCGTCGGTGGTGGTGCCCGAGACGCTGACGGGGGCGCCGCCGAGGGCCTCGGAGAGCACCTTCTGCGCCTCGTCGCGGCGCCGGCCGATCCGCGGCCGGTTGCCGATCACCTGGACGGCGACGTTGCCGACGGCGTAGCCGGCCGCGTCGACCAGGCGGGCGACCTCGCCGAGCAGCGCGGCGCCGGAGGCGCCCGACCAGCGCGGGTCGGACGTGCCGAACACGGCGCCGAGGTCGCCGAGGCCGCAGGCGCCGAGCAGCGCGTCGCAGACGGCGTGCGCGGCGACGTCGGCGTCGGAGTGGCCGTCCAGGCCGGGGCCCTCGCCGGGCCACTCCAGCCCGGCCACCCACAGCGGGCGGTCGGTGGAAGCGAAAGGGTGGACGTCGGTACCGACGCCCACCCGTGGCAGCTGCTCGCGCACGCTAGCCGGCCAGGACCTCGTCCAGCAGGGCCTCGGCCTTGTCCTCGTTGGTCTTCTCCGCAAGGGCGAGCTCGCTGACCAGGATCTGGCGCGCCTTGGCGAGCATGCGCTTCTCGCCGGCCGACAGACCGCGCTCCTTGTCGCGGCGCCACAGGTCGCGAACGACCTCGGCGACCTTGTTGACGTCGCCGGAGGCGAGCTTCTCAAGGTTGGCCTTGTAGCGGCGCGACCAGTTGGTCGGCTCCTCGGTGTAGGGTGCGCGCAGCACCTCGAACACCTTCTCCAGGCCCTCCTGGCCGACGACGTCGCGCACGCCGACGTCCTCGACGTTCTCGACCGGAACCTGGACGGTCAGGTCGCCCTTGTCGACCTTCAGGACCAGGTAGGTCCTTTCCTCACCCTTGATGGTGCGAGTCTCGATGGCCTCGATCCGAGCAGCCCCATGGTGGGGGTAGACGACGGTGTCGCCGACCTGGAAAGTCATGTGACAAGTACCCCTTCCGCTGAACCCAGGATAGCACGCGCCGGACGGTGACCGCACCGGCGTTAGGGACATATCCGCAGGTCAACCCCCTAATTGGGGTCTTGACAAAGGTAATGGAAGGTGCATCGGAGACGGGTGGAACCCCTGGAGCGCCCGTGACGGGGGCCTCCGGCGCCTCCGGCGGCGGGTTCCCGGCGCCTCCTGCCGCGGGCGCGGAAGCGGCCCATACTGGGAGGTGAGCGCGCCGGTTCGGATGGGTACAGAACGGCTTATAGAACACCAATAGCACAAAGCGGGCTTGGCGGTCGCTCAGCGTTCACTCGGGGCTGTTCACGGGACTGTGAGGTGTGCGGCGTGAGGCCAGGCGGCGACCACGAGCCCGACGACTACGGGCTCCCCCGCGTCGACGTCGTGGTGCCCGACGACGCCCGCGAGCTGGAGCGCGACGTCCACGCCTACCACCGCGAGCGGCGCGCCCACCGCCGCCGGGCCCGGCTGCTCCGCCTGCTCGGGCCGCTCGCCCGGTTCGGGCTGACGGTCCCCCTCATCGCCGGCGCCGTCGTGGTGGCGCTCGTCTCCGGCGCGCTGATGACCTTCCTCGGGCCGCGCCCGGCTCCCGGCCGGCAGACCGGGCTGCTCGGCCCCGCCCCGTCCGCGAGCCCCGGCCGCGTCGGCGGCGAGCTGCCCGACACCAGGATCACGCTGGTCGAGGGGCGGCCCGTCGACGTGCCGCTGCGCGACCAGCGGCCCGCGGTGTTCGGCATCGCGGCGGCCTCCTGCGGATGCCGGGACGCGGTGGCCCGCCTGTCGGCGACCGCCCAGGTCTACGACATCGACTTCTTCCTCGTCGCCGACACGCGCGGCCGCACGGTGCGGGCGCGGCAGGTGCTGAAGGAGCTCACCGCGCTCGCCAGCACCTCCCACGACGGCAGCCCCCGGCTCGCCACCGACGGCACGGGCCTGCTCTCCGCCGCGTACGCGCCCGCGCGGCCCGGCCCGGGGCTTACCATCGCCCTCGTGCGGACGGACGGGATCGTCACCGCCGTCCGCCGGAACGCCGCGCCGTCGCCGGAGCTCACCACGCTGATCCACGACCTCGGCTGAGGCGGCGCGCTGATCCACCCCCCGGGGCGGGGGCGGGCACCGGGCTCGCTACGCTGCCCCTGGCGTTTCCCGCGCCCACGGACAAGCCGAACCCACGAAGACCCGCAAGGAGATCGCCGCCGTGATCCGTAACAGCCGCCGAGTGGCCGCACTCGCCTTCGCCGGTGCCCTCGCCATCGCGCCGGTGATCTCCGGTTGCGGCGCCGGCTCCGAGCCCCAGACGGCCGCGCCGACGCAGCTCACCGACGCCGTCAACGTCTCGGTCCCCAAGGACCACCCGAAGATCGACGTGCGGAACCTGTTCCTGCTCGGCCCGCAGCCCGGCCAGAAGCTCGCCGCCGGCGCCTCGGTGCCGCTCTACGCCACGATCATCAACCAGGTGAAGGGGCAGGCCGACAAGCTCGTCGCGGTCCGCGCCGCCGGCTTCGCCGACGTCAAGATCTCCGGCGGCGGGCTGGCGCTGCCGGCCGCCCAGCCCGACGGCACCGGCACGGCGACGCGGCTGCTCGGCAGCGCCTCGCCGGAGCCGTCCGCCTCCCCGTCCAAGAAGGACAAGAAGGACAAGGCGGGCGCGTCGGCGTCCCCGTCCGCGTCCCCCGAGATCACCGGCGCGGGCGCGACGCCGTCCGGCGAGCCCGCCCCGCACGGCTCGGCGACCGCCGCGAGCTCCAACACCCCGAGCCCGAACACGGCCGGCGGCGGCAACGCCGCGACGCCGCAGCCGTCGGGCGGGCAGCAGTCCCCGCTCGTCGTGCTGACCGGCCTCGACCGCGAGCTGATCGGCGGCGAGACGGTCCAGGTCACGCTCCAGTTCGCGAGCGCCGGCTCGACCACCGTGTCCGTCCCGGTCATCCCGCAGCAGGGCGAGTACGCGACCTACCCGCCCGCCCCGGGCGCGTCGGCGTCCCCCGCCGCGTCCCCGTCGGAGAGCGGCACGGCCACCCCGTCGGCCGGCGAGAGCGGCACCGCGTCGCCCGAGCCGACCGCGAGCCGCGACGGCGCCTCCCCGTCGACCACCCCGACCACCGGGGGCTGACCGAAACGGAGGGGCCCGGAGCGCGGCGCGCGCTCCGGGCCCCTTCGCGCGTCCGGCGGTCCGCTACCAGCGGCCGCGCGCGAGCTGCGTCTCCGTCCTGTCGAGGGACACCGGCGTGCAGGGCACGCCGAGCTCCTCGATCAGCCGGTCGATGTCCGCGCTCTCGTAGTGCACGGCGAGGACCACCTTGCGGAGCAGCTCGCGGTGCTCGCCGTACAGGTACAGAGTGCCGGAAGGCGTCAGCATGGACTCGGACGCGACCACGCGCCACACCTCCGCGATGCGCGCCCGGGGCACGCGCCGCTGGACGAACGCTCCCCGCACGCGGAGCTCGTCCGGCGTCAGCACGATCCTGCAACGCTGGAACCCCAGTCCCGTGTAGAGGCACGCCGGCGCCACGGCCATCGCCGCGACCGCCTCGAAGCGGTCCGGATGGCCGAAGAGCAGCAGCACCCCCGGAAACGCGATGTGGAAGACCGCGCCCACCACCCCGCCGACCAGCCACCCCAGCCGCTTCCTCCTGCGAACCCGCAGAACGAGATCGCCCTTCTGCAGACGCATCCGGCCTCGCCTCTCTCCCGCACCCGCCCTGCAAGATCAGATGCACGCGAGCGCGCCGCCGTTCCGGTGACTTCGGGAACGGCGGCGCGGCGCGCGGGCGGGGTGCGGCCTACGGCTCGAACTTGTAGCCGAGGCCGCGGACGGTGACGATGTAGCGGGGCGTGGACGGGGTGTCCTCGATCTTGGCGCGGAGGCGCTTGATGTGGACGTCCAGGGTCTTGGTGTCGCCGACGTAGTCGGCGCCCCAGACGCGGTCGATGAGCTGCATGCGGGTGAGGACGCGGCCCGCGTTGCGGAGCAGCACCTCCAGCAGCTCGAACTCCTTCAGCGGCAGCTGGACGGCCGTGCCGCCGACGCTCACCACGTGCCGCTCGACGTCCATGCGGACCGGGCCCGCCTCCAGCGTGGCGGGGGCCAGCTCCTCGGTCTCGCCCTGGCGGCGCAGCACCGCGCGCATGCGGGCGATGAGCTCGCGGGTGGAGAACGGCTTGGTGACGTAGTCGTCGGCGCCGAGCTCCAGCCCGACCACCTTGTCGACCTCGCTGTCCTTGGCGGTCAGCATGATGACCGGGACGTTGGAGCGCGCGCGCAGCTCGCGGCACACCTCGGTGCCGGGCAGGCCGGGCAGCATCAGGTCGAGCAGCACGAGGTCGGCACCGTTGCGCTCGAAGATGTCCAGCGCGTCGGGGCCGGTGGCGGCGATCGCCACCTCGAACCCCTCCTTGCGCAGGTTGTAGGACAGTGCGTCGCTGAAGGACTCCTCGTCTTCCACGACGAGCACGCGGGTCACGGTGTTGCCTCCTGGGCGGTTCTGGTGCGGGGGGTCGGGTCGCCGCCCGCCGGCGGGTTCAGGAGCGGGAGCCTGATGGTGAAGGTGGACCCGGAGCCCTCCTTGCTCCAGACCGTCACCTGCCCGTCGTGCTTGGTCACGACGTGCTTGACGATGGCGAGGCCGAGGCCGGTGCCGCCGGTCTGGCGGGACCGGGCCGGGTCGACGCGGTAGAAGCGCTCGAAGACCCGCTCCAGGTCGCCCGGCGGGATGCCGATGCCCTGGTCGGTCACGTTGATCTCGGCGTACGCCTCGTCGGCCCGCCGGGTGGCGACCACCACGCGGGTGTTCTCGGGGCTGTAGGCGACGGCGTTGTCGATCAGGTTGCGCAGGGCGGTGACGAGCAGCTCCTCGTCGCCGCGGACCTTCAGCCCGTCCTCGCCGCCCGTGGCGAGCTCGATGCCCTTGGCGCCGGCCTTGACGTGGCCGCGGTCCAGGGCCTCGACGACGACCTCGTCGAGGGACACCGGGTGCAGCTCGGGCAGCGGCTCGTCGCCCTGCACCCGCGACAGCGTCATGAGGTCCTGGACGAGGCTGGTCAGGCGGACCGACTCGTGCTGCATGCGGCCCGCGAAGCGGCGGACGGCTTCGGGGTCGTCGGCGGCGCTCTCGACGGTCTCGGCGAGCAGCGACAGCGCCCCGACGGGCGTCTTCAGCTCGTGGCTCACGTTCGCGACGAAGTCGCGGCGCATCGCCTCGACGCGGCGCATCTCGGTGAGGTCCTCGGCGAGCACCAGCACGAGGCCGTGCGTGCCGAGCGGCGCGACGCGGACGGCGAACCAGCGCCCCTCGCCGCGGACGCGGCCGCGGGCCGGCGCCACCTGCACCTCGGTCTCGCGGATCTCGCCGTCGCGGCGGACCAGGCGGGCCATCGCGAGCAGCTCGTCCACCAGGAGCCGGTCGCCGTGGACGAGGCCGAAGGCGCGGGCGGCCGAGCTGGCGCGCAGCACGCGGTCCTCGCGGTCCACCACCACCGCCGACGAGCGCAGCACGCTCAGCACCGACGCCACCCCGGGCGGCAGCCCCCCGGGTGTCGTCGGCGGGGTGACGACACGCTGGGCTCGCTCGGTCACACGCACCGCCAATCCAGTAGCGAGCCCGACAGCGAGCCCGGCGAGCCCTGTCAGACCCGCGACAATCTCGACCTCCACACATGGGATCGTAGGTGCCATTCGGGACGTTCTCGCACCTTGGGGGACCAAGACGCGGTCGCGTTATCCAGAAGTTCACCTATAACCCCAGGCCGGTTCACGTCGGTCGGGCAGGCTGTGGCGTGGGCGAGTCCGCCCTTCCGGAACCCCCGCCCCCCGCCTATGAGTGACAAGAGGAAACCCCTTGCGCGACGCCTACCATGACGAACTGGACTCCCTCTCCGACAAGCTCGTCGAGATGACGCGGCTGGTCCGGTCCGCGATGGCGCGGGCGACCACCGCCCTGCTGGACGCCGACCTGCGGCTGTCGGAGGAGGTGATCAGCGCCGACGAGCAGGTCAACAAGCTGGAGACCGAGATCGAGGAGACGGTCTTCGAGCTGATGGCCCGCCAGCAGCCGGTCGCCGGCGACCTGCGCACCGTGATCACCGCGCTGCGGATGAGCGGCGACCTGGAGCGCATGGGCGACCTGGCCGTGCACATCGCCAAGACGGCCCGCCGCCGCCACCCGGAGACGGCCGTCCCGCCCGAGCTGCAGGCCACCGTCCTGGAGATGGGCCAGATCGCCGAGCGCATGATCGCCAAGGCCGGGTCGGTGATCGCCTCCAAGGACGTCGACCTCGGCATGGAGCTGGACGCCGACGACGACCAGATGGACCGCCTGCACCGGCGCCTGTTCGACATCCTGCTGTCGCCGAAGTGGAAGCACGGCGTCGAGCCCGCCGTGGACATCACCCTGGCCGGCCGCTACTTCGAGCGCTTCGCCGACCACGCCGTCCACGTCGCCGAGAACGTCGTCTACCTGGCCACCGGGCAGCGCCCCCAGGAGATCATCGACACCCCCTGAACCCTCCCGGACGCGCGAGAGCGGCCGGCCGCGCCCGGGAGCGCCGCCGGCCGCTCTTCGCGTTCGGTCCTACTTCTTGCGGCCGCGGCCGCGCTTCTTGGGGGGCTCGGCGGAGGCGGCCGCCGCCGGGGACTTCGGGGCGCCGGGGACGGGCGCGGCGGGCTTCTTCGCGCCGCCGCCCTGGTTCTTGACGGCCTCGATGGCGGCTTTGGCGGCGGCCGGGTCGAGGTACTCGCCGCCGCGCTTCAGCGGGGCGAAGTCGTCGTCGAGCTCGTAGACGAGGGGGATGCCGGTCGGGATGTTGAGGCCGACGATGTCCTCGTCCGAGACGTGGTCCAGGTGCTTGACCATCGCGCGCAGCGAGTTGCCGTGCGCGGCGACGAGGACGGTCTTGCCGGCGGCGAGGTCGGGGACGACCGCGTCGTACCAGTAGGGCAGCAGCCGGTCCACGACGTCGGCGAGGCACTCGGTGCGCGGGATCAGCTCGGACGGCAGGCCGGCGTAGCGCAGGTCGTTGACCTGCGACAGCGGGTCGTCGTCCTTGATCGCGGGGGGCGGGGTGTCGTAGGAGCGGCGCCAGACCATGAACTGCTCGTCGCCGAACTCCTCGCGCGTCTGCGCCTTGTTCTTGCCCTGGAGGGCGCCGTAGTGGCGCTCGTTCAGGCGCCAGGAGCGCTCGACCGGGATCCACAGCAGGTCGGCCACGTCGAGGGCGATGTTGGCGGTGCGGATGGCCCGCTTCAGCAGCGAGGTGTGCACCACGTCGGGGGTGATGTCGGCGTCCAGGAGCAGGTCGCCGCCCTTGGTCGCCTCGCTCTCGCCCTTGGCGGACAGGTCCACGTCCACCCAGCCGGTGAACAGGCCCTCCGCGTTCCACACACTCTCGCCGTGCCGCAGCAATACCAGGGTCGCCATGCCGCGAATCCTATCGGCCGCCCCCGGACGTCAACGATTCGCCGGGTCGGCGAAGGAGGCGAACGCCTGGAGGTTGGCGAGGCTCTCGCCGCGCTTGACGCGCCAGTCCCACTCCTTCTGGATCGAGGTCTTGAAGCCGCGCTCCAGGGCGCGGTCGAAGTTCTCGTCGGAGTAGGTGAGGACGCAGCCGAGCAGCCGGTCGATCTCGTCGGGGGTGATGGAGGCGAGCGCGACCTTGCCGGTGAGGTGGACGTCGCCGACGTCGTCGAGGGCGAACGACAGGCCGTACATGCGGCCGTTCTTCTCCAGCAGGAAGCGGTAGAAGTCGGCGTGGTTCTCGTCGGGGCGGCGGCAGAAGAACGCCTCGATCGACAGGCTGTGCTCGCCGACGATCAGCCAGGTCATGGTGGCGAGCTTGTGCTGCCCGGGGAGCTTGACGAAGAACGCGTTCTCGCGCGGCCGGTCGAACTCCAGCTCGGCGGAGACGAGCGTCTCCTCGATGACCTTCAGGTAGTGCTCGGTGGACGCGGTCATGCGGTGGCCTCCGCGGGGATCGGCGGTGCGGCCCGCAGGGCCGCCGGAAGTGCGGACACGGCGCCGTCGTAGACGGCGAGGAGCCGGTCGACGGTGGCGTCCCAGCCGAAGTCCTGGGCGTGCCGGACGGCGCCGCGGGCGAGCTTGAGGTGTGCGGCGGGCGCCGCGTGCAGGCGGCGCAGCACGTTGGCGTAGTCGGCCGGGTCGTGGCCGGGGATGAGGACGCCCGACTCGCCGTCGCGGACGGCGGTGCAGAGGCCGCCGACGGCGGCGGCGACGACGGGCGTCCCGCACGCCTGGGACTCGATGGCGACGAGCCCGAACGACTCGTTGTGGGACGGGACGACGGTGACGTCGGCGGCGCGGTACCAGTCGGCGAGGACGCGCTGCGGCGCGGGCGGCTCGAACCGGACGCAGCCGGCGATGCCGAGCTCGGCGGCGAGCCGCTGCAACCCCTCGGGACGCTCGCGGCCGCTGCCGGACGGGCCGCCGACGATCGCGACGACGAGGCGGTCGCGCAGCGCCGGGTCGTCGCGCAGCATGCGGGCGGCGGCGTGCAGCAGCACGTCGGGGGCCTTCAGCGGCTGGATGCGGCCGACGAACAGCAGCACGTAGGCGTCGCGGGGCAGCCGGAGGCGGCGGCGGGCGGGGCCGGTGCGGTGCGGCAGCAGCCCGGTGCTGCGGGCGATCAGCGGCGACTCGGGCTGGAAGAGCGACAGGTCGACGCCGGGGCTCACCGTCGCGACGCGCGCCGGGTCGGCGCCGTACAGCTCGACGAGCTCGCGGGCCTCCTTGGCGGTGTTGGCGACGAGCCGGTCGGACATGCGGACGACCTGGTCCTCGCCGAGCTCGCGCTCGGCGGGCTCGCGCCGCTCGCCGGCGGCGAGCGCGGCGTTCTTGACCTTGGCCATGGTGTGCATGGAGTGCACCAGCGGCACGCCCCAGCGCTGCTTGGCGGCCTGCCCGGCCTGCCCCGACAGCCAGTAGTGGGTGTGCAGGAGGTCGTAGTGGCCGGGGTCGTAGGACGCCTCGGTGCGCAGCACGCCGGAGGTGAAGCCGCAGAGCTGGCGGGGCAGCTCGCCCTTGTCCAGCTCCTCGAAGGGACCGGCGACGACGTTGCGGACGAGCACGCCGGGGGCGAGCTCGACGACGGGCGGCAGCGCCCGCGAGGTGGCCCGGGTGAAGATGTCGACCTCCACGCCGCGCGCGGCGAGGCGCCGCGCGACCTCGACGACGTAGACGTTCATCCCGCCCGCGTCCCCCGTCCCCGGCTGGTCCAGGGGCGAGGTGTGCAAGCTGATCGTCGCAACCCGGGATACACGACGCGACACCGACACCACCTCCGGTAATGCAACCTACCGACCGTCACCGATGTTCCCTCCACCCGGAGCCCATGCACGGACCGCCCCCGCCGTGACCCACGTCACCGGACTTGGAGGGCGCCGCGACCACCTGGAATGCTGTCGGGCATGCGTAAAACGGCGGTGGTGACCGGGGCGAGCAGCGGGATCGGGGCGGCGACGGCGCGGCGCCTCGCGGCGGAGGGCTTCAACGTCGTCGCGGCGGCCCGGCGCCGCGAGCGCCTCGACGATCTCGTCAAGGACGTCGAGGCGAACGTGCCCGGCGCCGGGAAGGTCGTGGCGGTCACGCTGGACGTCACCGACCAGGCGTCGGTGGACGCGCTCGCCGCGGGCCTCGCCGAGTGCCACCTGCTGGTGAACAACGCGGGCGGCGCCGTCGGCCTGGACCCGGTCGCGGGCGCCGACCTGGACGACTGGCGGACGATGTACGAGACGAACGTCCTCGGTCTCGTCCGGGTGACCAAGGCGCTGCTGCCGAAGCTGGTCGCGGGCGGCGCCGGGCACATCGTCAACATCACCTCGCTCGCCGCGCACGTCAACTACGAGGGCGGCGCGGGCTACAACGCGGCCAAGCACGCCGCCTACGCGGTGAACGAGGTGCTGCGGCTGGAGCTCGTCGCCGAGCCGGTGCGGGTCACCGAGGTCGCGCCGGGCCTGGTGAAGACCGAGGAGTTCAGCCTCGTCCGGTTCAAGGGCGACGAGGCGAAGGCCGCCAAGCCCTACCAGGGCGTGCCGGAGCCGCTCGTCGCCGAGGACGTCGCCGACTGCGTGGCGTGGGCGGCGACGCGGCCCGCGCACGTCAACATCGACCGGATCGACGTGCAGCCGCGCGCCCAGGCCACCTCCCACAAGGTGCACCGCGTCTGACCAGGGGTGATACCCGTCCGGGCCGGGTAGAGGTCCGGACATGGCGGGAGATGAGGGGGCGTTCGCGCCGCCGCTCGGCGACGCGGGCGCGGACCCGGCGGCGGTGGGCCGGACGGGTGCGGCGGCCGCGCGGCTCGCGGCGGCCGGGCTGCCGGTGACGCCGGGCTTCCACGTGACGACCGGCGCCTACCGCCGGTACATGGAGCTGACGGGCCTGCGCGGCCCCGTCCTGACGGCGGTGCGGTCGGCGGCGAGCCCGGCGGAGGCGGCCGCCGCCATCGCGGAGATGTTCGCCCGGCACCACCTGCCGACCGAGCTGGACGGCGCGGTCCGCTGGGCGGCCGCGCGGATCTCCGGCCGCGACGAGCGCGTGTCGGTCCGCGCCTCCCACCCGGACGCGCCGGGCGAGCCGGCGCCGCCGCCCGCCGACTTCTGGGACGTCCCCGCCGACGGCGACCTGCCGCGCGCCGTCCGCGACTGCTGGGCGTCGCTGTGGAGCGCGGACCGGATCGCCCACCGGGAGCGGGCGGGCGTCCCGCACGAGGACGCCGCCGTGGCGGTGCTCGTGCAGAAGCAGCTCCTGCCGGACGTCGCGGGCGTGCTGAGCACGGTCGCGCCGGTCACCGGCTCCCCCGGCCGCGTCGTGATCAACGCGGTGCGGGGGGCGGGCGCGACGTCGCCGGACCGGCCCGCGCCGCCCGAGACGATCGCGGTGGCGCGGCCGTCCGGACGGGTGATCGGCCGCACCGGCCCCGCCGGGCGGCTGCTCTCCGACGCGCGGGCGGCGGAGCTCGCGGCGCTCGGCGCCCGCGTCGAGGAGGCCGCCGGGGAGCCCGCCGAGGTGCAGTGGGCGCTGGAGGACGGCGCGTTCACCGTCCTGGAGGCCCATCCGCTGGAGGGGCTGCCCGGGGGCGACGCCGTCGAGGCGTGGAACGACACCCCGCACGTCGATCACCTGTGGACGGCGGCGGGGCTCGGCGAGGCCGTCCCGGGCGTCATGACGCCCTGTACATGGTCGCTGGTGCAGATGTTCATGGGCCGGGCGCTGCCCGCCTGGTCGGTGCGCGGCTACCGCGCCTACGGCCGCGTCGGCGGTCGCCTGTACACGGACGCGAGCCGGGCGCGCGCGCTCGGGCTGCCGGTCCGGGTGCCGCCGGGCGTGCGGGTTCCGCGCGCGGGCGTGCCGACGGCGGCGGCCGCAGTCGGTGTCCTGGAGGGGGCGTGGGGCGCGCGGACGGGTCGGCGGCGCGCCGCTGACCTGCGGGACGGTTTCCCCGCGCGCTGCGAGGCGCTGCGCGCCCGGATCGCCGACGTCCGCACGCCCGGCGAGCTGCGCGCGCTCTGGCACGAGGCGGTGCGGCCCGCGTTCCTGAACGCCTGCCGGATGGTGGAGGCCGCCGGATACGGCCGCGCCGGCGACGGCGTCCGCGACGGGCTCGCCCGGCTGGTCGGCGGCGAGGCCGCGGACGCGATGCTCGCGGGCGTCCGCGCCCCGGGCGGCGAGCCGCTCGCCGGATCGGGGCCGCTGGACGGGCTCGCCCGCCTCGCCCGCGGCGACCTGGACGCGGCCGCCTACGTCCGCCGGTGGGGGCACCGGGGGCCGTACGAGTTCGAGGTGGCGGAGCCGCGCCCGGCCGAGGACCCCGGATGGCTGCCGCAGGCGCGCGCCGCCGGTGCGGACGCCGCCGTCCTGCTGGAGCGGCGGCGCGCCGCGAGCCGCGACGCCTGGCGGTTGCTGCGCGAGCGGCACCCGCGCAAGGCCGCCGCGATGCGGCGCCGGCTGGCGCGCTGGGCGCGCGCCGAGGACCGCCGCGAGGGCGCCCGCTCGGAGCTGGCGCGGATGTTCTGGGTGCTGCGCGCCTACGTCGTCCGCGCCGGGGAGCTCACGCTGCAGGGCGACGACGTGTTCCACCTGACGATCGGGGAGGTGCTCGGGCTGCTGCGGGGCGACGACGCCGCGCTGCGGCGCGTCCCGGTCCGCCGCCGCACCTACGAGCGGTACCGGGCGCTGCCGCCGTACCCGGCGCTGATCCGCGGCGCGTTCGACCCGTTCGCGCCGCGCCCCGGCCGGGACGGCGCCTCGGCCGCCCGGATCAGCGGCCTGGCGGGCGCGGCGGGCCGGGCCGCCGGCCCCGTCCGCGTCGCGGCGTCCCCGGCGGACGCCGCCGGCCTGCGGGACGGCGAGATCCTCGTGACGACCGCGACGAACGCGGGCTGGGCGCCGCTGTTCCCGCGCGCCGCCGCCGTCGTCACCGAGGCGGACGCGCCCGCCTCGCACGCCGCGGCGCTGGCCCGCGACCTCGGCATCCCGGCGGTGGTCGGCGCCCTGGACGCGACCGCCCGCCTCCGCACCGGCGACCGCGTCGAGGTCGACGGCACCGGCGGCACCGTCACCCGCCTCTGACCCCCCGCCCGACGACCACCCGGTCATCACTCGTTGACTTGCGGCGTGTTGGGCTCGTGGAACGTTCCAGGGAGCCCAACACGCCGCATCTCAACGAGGGGCGACGGACTGCCAGGGGAGGGTGAGCTCGCCCAGGCGCAGGCGGGGGCGGCCGCCGTAGGGGGCGTGGCGGTGGACGGGCCAGGTGCGGGCGAGGAGGTCCACGGCGGCGGTCCAGCGGGCGCGGGGGCCGAACGCCGACTGGGGGGCGGCGGTGGCCCAGGCCCAATCGAAGTCGGCGAGCAGGGCGTGCACGGGCTCGCCCGGGACGTTGCGGTGGATGAGCGTCTTCGGGAGGCGCTCGGCGAGGTCGGACGGGCGGCCGAGGGCGGGCAGGTGGGCGGCGAAGGTGATCGTGCGCGGGCCCTCGGGGCCGAGCGCGACCCAGACGGCGCGGCGGCCGATCTCGTCGCAGGTGCCCTCGACGAGGACGCCGGCGGGGTCGAGGCGCCCGCACAGGTCCGACCAGGCGCGCCAGGCGTCGGCCTCGGCGTACTGGCGGAGCACGTTGAACGCGCGGACGAGGACGGGCGGCCGGTCCACCGGCAGCTCGAACCCGCCGCGCCGGAACGACAGCCCCGGGTACGCGCCGCCGGACGCCGCCACGAACGCGGTCCCGGCGGCGACGCGGGCGGGCTCGATCTCGACGCCGGCGACCTCCAGGCGCGGCGCGACGGCGCGGAGCCGCGCGTACAGCTCGACGGCCGTCACCGGCGACGCGCCGTAGCCGAGGTCGACGGCGAGGGGGCGGTCGCCGGCGCGCAGCGCGGACCGCTGCGTGGCGGCGATCCAGCGGTCGACGCGGCGCAGCCGGTTCGGGGCGGTGGTGCCCCGGGTGATCTCCCCCTGGGGCTTGGTCGGGCGGGCCATCCCCCCGATTGTCCCGCGTCCGGCGGACCTGGCGGGCCCACCTCGATAAGCGATCGGTTACGGTGATCCCCCAGGTGACCGAGACGTCCCGAGGAGAGCCGAATGCCCCAGCTCGACCTGGCCGCCCTGCACGAGGCGGTCGCCGCCGCGATCCCCGACCGGGAGTGCCTGGTCTGGGAGGACCGGCGGTGGACGTGGCGCGAGGTCACCGGGCGCAGCCGCCGCCTCGCGCACGTCCTGCGCGAGCACGGCCTCGGGCGCCGGGACGAGGACGTGCCGTCCTGGGAGTCACCGCACGACCACCTGGCGCTGTACCTGCACAACGGCCCGGAGTACCTGGAGGGCCTGCTCGGGGCGCACAAGGCGCGGGTCGCGCCGTTCAACGTCAACTACCGGTACGTGGACGACGAGCTGGCGCAGCTCTTCGGCGACGCCCGCCCCGCCGCGATCCTGTACCACGCGCGCTTCGCGCCCGCGATCGAGCGGGTCGTGCACAGGATGGACCGCGTCCCGCTGCTGCTGCAGGTCGCCGACGCGTCCGGCGTCCCGCTGCTGGAGGGCGCGCTCGACTACGAGCAGTCCCTCGCCGCCGCCGACGACGCCCCGCTGCCCGTCCGCACGAGCCCCGACGACCTGCACATCCTCTACACCGGCGGCACCACCGGCCTGCCCAAGGGCGTGCTGTGGCGGATCGGGGACCTGATGGTGGGCCCGCTCGGCCTCGTCCGCCGCGACGGCTCCCCGATCGACGACCTGGACGAGGCCGTCGCGCGCGCCGCCAAGGGCGCGCACCGCGTCCTCGTCGGGCCGCCGATGATGCACGGCGCGGGCACCTGGTCGGCGCTCGGCGGCTGGTGCGGCGGCGGCTGCGTGGTGTTCCCGTCCCGGGTGGACGGCCTGGACGCCGCCGACCTGCTGGACACCGCCGAGCGCGAGGGCGTCACCCGCATCCCGCTCGTCGGCGACGCCTTCGCCCGCCCGATCCTGGCCGAGCTGGACCGCGCCCGCGCCGCGGGGAGCCCCTACCGGCTGCCCCGGCTGCGCACCCTGCTGAACTCGGCCGCCGCGATCAGCCCCGACGTCAAGGCGCGCGTCCTGGAGCACCTGCCGCACGCGCGGATCGCCGACGTGCTGGGGTCGTCGGAGAGCGGCTTCGCGGTCACCCGCACCGGCGCCGCCGCCCGCACGTTCGCGATGGCGCCGGGCGGCGCGGTGCTGAGCGCCGACCGCGCCCGCCGCCTCGCGCCCGGCGAGGACGAGCTGGGCTGGCTCGCCAAGGGCGGCGCCCTCCCGCTCGGCTACCTCGGCGACCCGGTCAAGACCGACGCGACGTTCCTCACCGTGGACGGCGCCCGCCTCGTCGTCCCCGGCGACCGCGCCCGGCTGCTCGCCGACGGCACCGTCGAGGTGCACGGCCGGGAGGCCACCACGATCAACACCGGCGGCGAGAAGGTGTTCGCCGAGGAGGTCGAGGGCGTGCTGCGCGACCTGCCCGGCGTCGCCGACGCGCTGGTCGTCGGGCGGCCGAGCGAGCGCTGGGGCACCGAGATCGTCGCGGTACTGCGCCCGGCGGCCGCGCCGGGCGACGCCGCGCTCCGGGACGGCTGCGCCCGGCTGCTCGCCCGCTACAAGATCCCCAAGGCGTTCCTGCGGACCGACGCCGGCCTCCGCCTGCCGAACGGCAAGGCCGACTACGCCGCCGCCCGCGCCCTGGTGGCCGCGGAAGCCGCGGACGCCGCGGAGACCGCCCTGGCACCGGCCGAAGATCGCGGGCATGCTGGCTGAGTGCCCGACATCACCTCCCTGCTCGCCGACCTGGCCGCCGAGGGCGACGCGCTGGACGCGCTCGTCGCCCCGCTGGACGCGGCCGGCTGGGCGACCCCCACCCCCGCCCCCGGCTGGACGGTCACGCACCAGGTCTCGCACCTGGAGTGGACCGACCGGCAGTCGCTCGCCTCGATCGAGGGCCGCTTCGACGACGTGCTGATCGAGGCCGCCGCCGACCCGGGCGGCCTCGTCGAGGCGGGCGCCGCCGCCGGCACCGCGCTCCCCCACGGCGAGCTCCTCGCGCGCTGGCGGGCCGGCCGCGCCGCCCTCGTCACCGCCCTCGCCGGGGTTCCGGACGGCACCAAACTCCCCTGGTTCGGGCCGCCGATGGGCGCCGCGTCGATGGCCACCGCCCGGATCATGGAGACGTTCGCGCACGGCCAGGACGTCGCCGACGCCCTCGGCGCCGCGCGCCCGGCGACCGCGCGGCTCCGCCACGTCGCGCACATCGGCGTCCGCACCCGCGACTTCGCCCACGCCAACCGGGGCCTCGCCCCGCCCGCCGAGCCGTTCCGCGTCGAGCTGGCCGCACCCGACGGATCGCGGTGGGCATGGGGCCCCGAGGACGCCGCGCAGCGCGTCGCCGGGCCCGCGCTGGACTTCTGCCTGCTGGTCACCCAGCGCCGCCACCGCGCCGACCTCGCGCTGACCGCCGACGGCGCGGACGCCGACCGGTGGCTGGACATCGCGCAGGCGTTCGCCGGGCCGCCCGGTGCCGGCCGGCCCGCCGCCGAGGCGGACGCCTGAGAGATCGGCCACTCCCCCGATTGGGCGATGCCGGTTTTGGACATGACCGGAACATGACCATTCTGATCGCCTATGACGGTTCCGAGGACGCGCGGACGGCCATCGAGTACGCGGCCCGCACCGTCAAGCAGGAGGGCGAGCGCGCCGTCCTGCTGACCGTGTGGGAGCCGCTCCTCACCCAGATGGCGTGGGCGCCGCTCGCCATCCCCGTGCCCGCCGGGGACCCGGACAGCGAGCGGTACGAGGAGGAGAACGAGGCCCACAAGCTCGCCGCGCAGGGCGTCGAGCTGGCGCGGAAGGCCGGCTGGGCGGACGTCACCGCCCGCGCCGAGCGCAACAACGGGCCGATCTGGTCCACCATCGTGGACGTCGCCGAGGAGCTGGACGCCTCGCTGATCGTGATCGGCTCGCGCGGCCTGTCGGGCGCCAAGTCGATGCTCGTCGGCAGCGTCTCCAACCGGGTGCTGCACCACGCGCACCGGGCGACGCTCGTCGTGCCGCCCGTCCGCAAGGAATGACGGCCCGGAGTCAGCCGCCGAGGGCCTTCTCGAAGGCCGCGAGGGCGTCCCCGGTGAACAGCACGAACCGCACGTCCCCGACCCGCGTCGGGGTCGAGCGCACGGTGCCGACCGCGATGCGCGCCGCGTCGTCCATGGGCCACCCGTAGATGCCCGCCGACACCGCCGGGAAGGCCACCGACGCGGCGCCGAGCTCGTCGGCGACCCGCAGTGACTCCCGGTAGCAGGACGCGAGCTGGTCGGAGCGGTCGGCCGACCCGCTGTAGACCGGGCCGACGGTGTGGATCACCCAGCGGGCGGGCAGCTCGCCCGCCGTGGTCGCGACCGCTCGCCCGGTCGGCAGCCCGCCGCCGTAGTGCGAGGCGCGGAGCCGCCGGCACTCGTCGAGGATCGCCTTGCCGCCCCGGCGGTGGATGGCGCCGTCCACCCCGCCGCCGCCGAGCAGCGAGGAGTTGGCGGCGTTCACCACCGCGTCGACGTGCTGCTCGGTGATGTCGCCGCGCACGAGTGTGATCTGCATGGTCCCCCTCCGCCGGGGTGTCGTCGGATGCTCCCGCTCGCAACATAACCGCAGCCGCGGCCGCCGGGGACCGGACGTGGCCACCCGGTCACGCCGCGGGCGGGGCGGGGCGCGCGGACCGGCGGGCGACACGCGGTCGCGAACGCGCTGGTCAAGATGGCGGAACGGGGCGGATGGGCCATACTGGATCCGATCGCCGGGCGGGCCGCGCCGCGCGGGCGTCCGCGATCGCAGCGCCGGAGAGACGATCAGGTGGTCGGGGCCGCCCCGCGGGGGCGGTGAACGGGGGCGGGCGCGGTCTATGCTGCCGTCAGGACGACCACAATGACGTGCAAGTCGTGGAGGTTCCCCCCTTGAAGATCTTCGTTGCCGGGGCGACCGGCGTCGTGGGCGGCCGGCTCGTTCCCGCACTCGTGCAGGCCGGTCACGAGGTGGCCGGGACGACGCGCCGCGCGGCCCGCACGGACGCGATCTCCGCGCAGGGCGCGACGCCGGTGGTCCTCGACGTGCTGGACGCCGCCGCGGTCCGCGCCGCCGTCGCCGCGCACCGCCCCGACGTCATCGTGCACCAGCTCACCGACCTCGCGGGCGAGGACTTCGAGGCCAACGGGCACCTGCGCGTCGTCGGCACCCGCAACCTGGTGGACGCCGCGCTCGCCGCGGGCGTCGGCGCGATGGTCGCGCAGAGCATCGCGTGGCTGTACCGGCCGGGCCCCGGGCCCGCCGTCGAGTCCGACCCGCTGGACCCGGCGCTGCCGCCCTACAAGGGCGTGCACGCGCTGGAGGAGGCCGTCGCGGAGATGCCGCGCGGCGTCGTGCTGCGCTACGGCGCGCTCTACGGCCCCGGCACCTGGTACGCGCCCGACGGCGCGATCGCCGAGCGGGTGCGGCTCGGCACGCTGAAGCCGACGCCGGCGTGGACGTCGTTCGTGCACGCCGACGACGCGGCCGCCGCCGCGGTCGCCGCGCTGGACTGGCCGGCCGGGCCGGTCAACATCGTCGACGACGAGCCCGCGCAGAACGCCGAGTGGCTGCCGGTCTACAGCGCCGCGCTGGGCGCGCCGACGCCCGCGACGCCGCGGCACGCCGCCGCGACGGGCCGCCCGGTGTCCAACGCGCGCGCCGCCGAGCTCGGCTGGAAGCCGCGGATCCCGTCCTGGCGCGAGGGCTTCGCCCGCATGGCGTGACCCGCACGGCGTGACCCGGGGGCCGGGCGTGCGGCCGGGGTCACGCCTGCCCGGTCTCGATCCGGCTGATCTTGTCGCCGGACCGGGTGAAGCGCCAGGCGGTGCGCATCTCGCCCCAGGTGTCGTTGCGGAAGCGGGCGGTCAGGGCGAGGCCGTCGGCGCGCTCGCCGAGGAGCGCGAACCGGCCGTGCGCGTCGAAGATCTCCCGGTCGATCCAGTCGCCGAGGTCGCGGTCGGTGCCGTCGTCGGAGAGCGTGGCGTCGGGCGTCAGCACGGCGAGGAAGGCGTCCCGGTCGCCGGCGTTGATCGCCGCGACGAGGGCCCGGACGGCGGGGTCGCTCGGTGTCGTCATGTTCCGCTCCTTCCCGCGGCGGCCCGCCGCCCGCGCCGCCCCGGGTCAAGATCTCGCGATATCGCGGGCTCGCTGGTGAGCGCGCGGTCGGCGAGGGCGAGGAGGACGGCGGCGCCCGCGAGGGCCGCGGCCGCCAGCAGGAGCGCGGCGCCGCCGAGGCCGGCGGCCGTGCCCGCGAGCGCGGCGCCCGCCGCCGAGACCGCGACCTTGAGGCCGGCGCTCGTCACGAACACCTGCGCGCGGGCGGCGGGCGGCGCGTAGGCGGCCCGCGCGGCGAGCGTCGCGGTGAACGAGGCGGCGTTGCCCGCGCCGACCAGCGCGAAGCCCGCGAGCGCCCAGCCGAGCGACGGCGCGAGCGCGCACGCGGCGGTGACGGCGCCGAGGACGGTGAACAGCCGCAGCGCGGCGCGCTCGGGGTCGCCGCGCAGCGGGACGGCCGTGACGAGCAGTCCCCCGGCGAGGTTGCCCGCGCCGTAGGCGACGGTCAGCGCGCCCGCCGCGCCCGGACGGCCCGCCAGGTGCGGGCCGAGCAGGCCCGCGATCACCGGCATCGCGCCGAGCTGCACCGCCGTCAGCAGGGTGAGGACGGTGACGCGGCGGAGCGGGCCGGGCGCCGCCAGGACGCGCACCCCGCTCCACGTCCCGCCCGTCCCGTCCCTCGCCGGGACGGGCGCGGGGACGGGCGGCAGGCTGAGCGCGAGAACCGAGGCGACGACGGCCGCCGCGCTCAGCGCGAGCACCGCCGCGAGCGGCCCGGCGAGGGCCGCGAGGCCCGCGACCAGGGCGGGCCCGGCCGTCCCGCCGATGCCGTAGGTGAGCGCGTCCCAGCCCTGCGCGCGGGCGCTGGAAACGCCCGCGAGGCGGCTGCTGAGGCCGCCGGTCAGCAGCGGTCCGCAGGCGCCCGCGACGGCCACGGCGGCGAGCGCCACCGGCAGCCGCCCGACGGTGAGCGCCCCGGCGGCGAGCGCCGTCCCGTAGAGCAGGTAGGACGCGGCGAGCAGGCGGCGGCCGTCGCGGGCGCGGTCCAGGCGCGCCGCGAGCCAGGGTCCGGCGAGGTGCGGGGCGCTCAGCGCCGCCGCGAGCAGGCCGCCGGACAGCGCCCCGCCGTGCTCCAGCGCGAGCAGGACGAGGCCGACGGCCGCGCCGCCGTCGGCGCCGCGCACCAGCACGGCGGTGGCGAGGTAGCGGAGCGGTACGGCGGGCGGACGCATGGGGGGCTCTCCCGTCACCGGACAGTGGGGTTACTCCACCTTGCCCGGCCCGGCGTCACCGGTCAATATGGTGACGTGGACGCCTTCCTCAGCGGCCGGCCGTGCCTGGACCTCACGACGACGCTCCGGGTCCGCCACCGCGAGCAGCCCGTCGAGACCCTCCGCACCCCCGCCGACCTGGGCGCCTGGATCGCCGCCTCGGGCCTCTGCGAGGCGCCCGTCGAGGTGGACGCCGGCGGGCTGCGGCGCGCCCGCGCGCTCCGCGAGGCCGTCTACCGCATCGGGCATCCGGCGGGCGCGCCCGCCCCGGACGACGTGGCGGCGCTGAACGCGGCGGCGTCCCGCCCGCCGCTCGTGCCGCGCCTCGTGGACGGGACGGTGTACCGCTCGGGCGGCTTGGACGCGGTGCTGTCGACGCTCGCGCGCGACGCGATCGACCTGTTCGGCGGCCCGCACGCCGCGCGCGTCCGCGAGTGCGCGCACCCCGATTGCAGCCGCCTGTTCCTGGACGTCTCGCACGCCGGACGGCGTCGCTGGTGCGGCATGGCGGCGTGCGGCAACAAGGCGAAATCGGCCGCCTACCGGCGCCGCCAGGAGCAGCCCTGAGTCACACGTCGGCGATTTCCACGCTGTGGACGGCTTCCGGATGGGCCGCCGCCAGCAGCCGCCGGGCCTCGTCCTCCGCCTCGGCGGCAACACCTGCGGGAAGCGGCCGGTACGGCTCGATCCGCACGGACGCCTTGCCGCGCGCCGCCTCCATCTTCCACTGGCCGTGCACGAACCCGTCGACCAGCAGCGCCGCGCGGATGATCCCGTTGACGGTGAACAGCCGCTTGCGATCGGGCTCGCTGAGGATCCGGGCGCGGTCGGCGTGCGAGAGCGTCAGGTTGTCGAAGTCGGGCACGAGCCGGACGGGCGCGGGGACGTCGCCGCCGGGGCGCGGCGCGTCCGGCAGGTCGTACAGGACGCGGCCCTCCTCGTCGCGGAACCGGACGAGCCGGCCGGCGAGCCGCTCGAACACCGCGTTCAGGCGGGTGAGGCCCGACCACTGCTGGGCGTCGCGGACGGACGCGGGCCCGAACGCGGCGAGGTAGCGGAGCACCATCTCCTCGGCGTCGGGCTCGGTCGCGAGCGCCTCGGGGTCGTCCGCGAGCCAGCCGCCGAGGACGGTGTGCCGGGCGAGGCCGCCCTTGCCCCACACGCCGCGCGGCGGCACCTGGACGAGCGGCAGGCCGTAGTGGACGGCGCGGGCGAGCGTCTCGGGGTCCTCGTCCGGCCACTTCTCGGCGAGCAGCGCCCGCAGCTCCTTCGCCGAGTACGGCGCGGCGGCGAGCAGCTCGGCGCCGTGCGCGAGGACGGCGTCCAGGTCGGGGAGGCGGAAGGCGGCGACGTGCCGGTCCATGATCGGCTGCACGAGCGGCCGCAGCAGGACCGCGTCGCGGGCGCTGACCAGGTGGATCGTGCCGCGCATCAGCAGCACGCGGACGGCGCGGCGGCTCGTCAGCAGCTCGGCGAGCTCGGCGAAGTCGAAGCCCGCCAGCCGCGTCCAGAGGCCGACGTAGGGCGGGTTCGGGGCCTGGCTCTGCATGCCCGCGAGGCGCTCGACGGCGTCGAGGGCGGGCAGGGCGCGGCGTTCCAGGAGCATCTGGCGGGCCAGCAGGGCGCGGTTCAGCGCGCGGCGGTCCAGGACGTCAGCCGTCATAGCGGTCGCGCAGCTCCTGCCAGTCGGGGGCGGGGCCGGGCAGCGGCCCGGCGCCGGTGCGGGCCAGCCCGTCCAGCATCAGCGCGAGGTAGCGGTGCTGGAGGACGCCCATCCGCTCGTCGTCGCCGATGCGGACGGTGTGCAGGTACTCCAGGATCACCGAGACGTCGCCGACCTCGACATCGGGGCGGAGGACGCCCGCCGCCTTGGCGCGGTCGAGGAGCTCCCGCGTGGCGGCGTGGATGCGGCGGCCCTTGGCGCTCATCTCCGCGGTGACCGGGAACTCCCCGGCGAGCCGCATGGTGATCGCACCGGCGCCCAGGTCGAGGCAGCGGTGCAGGAACGCCGCGAGGGCGTCCCGCAGGGCGGCGGCGCCCGCGCCCTCGGTGGCGGCGAGGGCGCCCTCGACCTGCGCGAGGTAGCGGTCCATGCCGTCGTCGGCGAGGTGCTGGAGGAGGCCCTCCTTGCTCCCGTACCGCCGGTACAGGGCGCTGATGCCGACGCCGGCGCGCTCGGCGACGGCCGCGATGGGCGCGCCGGGGTCGGCGGTGAAGACCGCCCGCGCGGCCTCGCGGATCAGCTCGTCGTTGCGCGCCGCCTGCGCGCGGCGGCCGCTGAGCGGCGGTCCCGCGGTGCTCTCCATGATCCCAGCATACCGGAACGGATAATTCCGTTCTACTCGGCGAGGAGGCCGAGCCGGTGCGCGACGGCCGCCGCCTCGGTGCGGGACGCCACGTCCAGCTTGGCGAGGATGTTGGACACGTGCACGCCCGCCGTCCGCCCGGAGATGAACAGCCGCTCGCCGACCTGCCGGTTCGACAGGCCCTCGGCGACGAGCCGCAGCACCTCGGCCTCGCGGCGGGTGAGCCCGGACGGGCCGCCGTGCGCGGGCGGCGCGGGAAGCGCGGCGCCGAGCCGCTCGGCGATCTCGGCCGCCTCGGCGCGCTCGCGGGGCCCGCCGCTGCGGGCGAGCGCCTGCGCGACCTGGTAGGGCTGCCGCAGGTCCCGCCACGCGCCGATCGCGTCCGCCCAGGGGCCCCGCCCGGTCTCGGCGCGGTAGGTGGCGCGGTGCGCGGCGTCCACCGGGCCGTGGACGGGCAGCGCGTCCGCGAGCGCGGCGGCGTCCACCGGGAGCAGCGCGCCGACGGCGGCGAGCGGCCAGGAGAAGCGCGGGATCGCGGTGTCGACGGGGGCCTCCCGCCAGATGGCGGCGGCGCCCTCGGCGTCGCCGGCGGCGAGCGCGAGGCGGCAGCGCAGCTCGTAGAGCGGCAGCCGGAACATCGCGCCGGGGTAGCCGGCGCCGAGCACGGCGCGGGCCGCGTCGGCGGCGGCGCCCGCCTCGTCCGGGCGGCCCCGCGCCAGCGCGATCGTGCCGAGGCCGATCTGCGCGATGGCGGCGAACAGCGGCGGCGGCTCGACGTCCAGGGCCTCGTCCAGCAGGGCGCGCGCCTCGTCCCAGCGGCCGAGCGCGATGAGCGCGTCGGCGGTCTTGGCGGCCAGGCCCGCGCCCTGGTCGCGGGCGAGGCCGATGCGGCGGGCGGTGGCGAGGCCGTCGCCGACGGCGTCCAGGGCCTCGGTGTAGCGGCCCGCGCCGAGCAGCACGTCGGCCTCGGCGAGCGAGGCGATGACGAGCGGGCCGTGTTCCGCGCCGCCGTCCAGGGCGAGGCGCCGGGCCTCGACGCAGCGCGCCCGGCCCGTCTCGGCGTCGCCCTCCAGCGCGTCGATCGAGCCGATGGTGAGCAGCGCCCACGCGCGGACGCCGTCCTCGGCGGAGGTGAGCGCGGCCTCGGCGTGGCGGCGCGCCTCGGCGAAGCGGCCGAGCAGGAACAGCCGGTTCGCCAGCGTCGCGGTGACGCGCTCCCGCAGGCCGCCGCCCGCGGGCGCGAGGGCGAGGCTGCGGCGCAGGTCGTCCAGGGCGTCCTCGCCCAGGCGGTGCCGCAGCGCGCTGCGCTCCTTCAGCAGGACGGCGGCGCGCTCGCCGCCGTCCTCCCCGCAGAGGGCGAGGGCCTCGCTCGCGTACCGGACGCCCTTCACCGCCTCGCCCGCCGACAGGCACGCCGACGCCGCGAGCGCCAGCACGTCCGCGCGGTCGACGTCCGGGACGGTCGCCGGGACCTCGTCCCACAGGTCGAGGACGCGCTCCAGGAACCGCAGCCGCTCGTGGTGGGCGAAGACCTCGGCGGCGGCGCCCGCCGCCTCCCACGCCGCGTCGAACGCGCGCTGCCGCTCGCCCGCCGCGTGCCAGTGCGTGGCGCGGGCGGCCGGATCGGGCGCGGCGGCGGCGAACTCGGCGTGCAGGCGCGCGCGCTCGCCGGGCAGCAGGTCCTCGTAGACGGCCTGCCGGAGCAGCGCGTGCCGGAACCGGTAGCCGTCGCGCTCGACCAGCAGCAGCCCGCGCGCGACCGCCGGGCGCAGGTCCTCCTCGTCCAGGCAGCCGATCGCGGCGAGCAGCGGCCGCTCGATGCGCTGGCCCGCGACGGACGCGCCGCGCAGCGCCCGGCGGGACGCGGCGGGCAGCTCGCGGTAGCCCGCGAGCAGCAGGTCCCGCAGCTCGGCGGGGGTGCCGTCCGGGGCGTCCAGCAGGGCTTCGGCGAACAGCGGGTTGCCCTCGCTGCGCCGGTGGATCTCGCCGAGCCGGCCGTCCGCGCGGCCGCCGAGCATCGCGGCGAGGTCGCGGCGCCCGAGCGGGGCGAGCGGGACGCGCCGCACGCGCGGCAGGCGGGCGAGGCCCGCGACGAGCGCGCGCGTCGGATGGCCGTCGGGCAGGTCGCCGGTGCGGAAGGTGCAGGCCAGCAGGACGCCGGGGCGGGACACGTTGCGGGCCAGGAAGGCGAGCAGGTCGCGGCTGGAGGGGTCCGCCCAGTGCAGGTCCTCCAGGACGACGACCTGCGGGCGCGCCTCGACCAGCGCGAGGACGTCCTCGAACAGCCGCACCCGGCCGCTCCCGGGATCGGGGGCGCCGTCCGGCTCGCCGAGGGCGGGCAGCCAGTGCGCGAGGCCGCGGCGTCCCGCGCCGGGCAGCAGCGCCCCGGCGCGCTCGGCGCCGAGATCGCGGACGACGGCGCGCAGCACCGCGACGAACGGGCCGTAGGGCAGCTCGCCCGCACCGGCGGCGACGCAGCCGCCCTCCACGACCGGGACGCCGTCCAGGCCCGCCGCGAACTCGGCGACCAGGCGGGACTTGCCGATCCCGGCCTCGCCCTCGACCAGCACCACGCCGGGCGCGTCCCGGTGGGCCCGGCGCAGCGCGGCGAGCTCGTCCGCGCGACCGGCGAAGACCACCGCCGCACCTCCCTGAACACCACGGGCCGGGAATCTGAAGAAGCCGCGCCCCCCGGCTCAGTATTCCTCCCGATGCGGCGCGGGTGCTCGGCCGACGAGCGTGGACCGCATGAGATCCCTTGCACCGCTCCCGGTGATCCTGGCGGCGACGTTCATGGCCTCGTTCGACTTCATGGTCGTCAACGTCGCGACCCCGTCCTTCCGGCACGACCTCGGCGCCGGGCCCGCCGCGCTGGAGCTGATCGTCGCCGGGTACGCCTTCACCTACGCCTCCGGGCTGGTCACCGGCGGCCGGCTCGGCGACCTGTACGGGCACCGGCGGCTGTTCGCGCTCGGCATGGCCGCGTTCGCGCTCGCCTCGCTGCTCTGCGGGCTCGCGCCGACGGCCGGGTGGCTCGTCGCCGGGCGGCTGCTGCAGGGCCTCACCGCCGCCGCGATGGTGCCGCAGGTGCTCGCGCTCATCACCGCCGTGCTCCCGGCGGCCGACCGGCCGCGCGGCATGGCCTGGTACGGCGCCGTCCTCGGCGGCGGCGGGGTGCTCGGGCAGGTGGCCGGCGGCGCCGTCGTGGACGCGTGGGGGTGGCGGCCGATCTTCCTGGTGAACGTGCCGGTCGGGCTCGCGGCGGCGGCGCTCGCCGTCCGCGTGCTGCCGCCGGGCGGCGGGCCGCGCGCCCGGCTGGACGTGCTCGGCGCGGCGGGCCTATCGGGCGGGCTCGCGCTGCTGCTCGTCCCGCTCGTCCTCGGCCGCTCCGAGGGCTGGCCGGTGTGGATCCGGGCGTGCCTCGCCGCGTCCGTCCCGGTCCTCGCCGCGACGCTGTGGTGGGAGCGGCGGCGGCCCGCGCCGCTGCTGGACCTCGCGCTGTTCCGGTCGCGCGCCTTCAGCGTCGGGCTGGCGATCAACGTGGCGTTCATGGCGGCGTTCGGCGCGCTGAACCTGGTCGTGACGCTGCTGCTGCAGACGGGCCTGCACCGGACGCCGTTGCAGGCCGGGCTGACTTACGGGCCGATGGCGCTGACGACGATGGTCGCGTCGCTGGCGGCCCGCCCGCTGCTCGCCCGCGCCCCGCGCGCGGTGATGGTCACCGGCGCGGTCCTGTCGGCGCTCAGCACCCTGCTACCGGCGCTGGAGCTGCACGTCGCGGGCGCGTCGGTGACGGCGCCGGTCCTCGCGCTGTCGCTGCTGCCGCTCGGCGCCGGGTCGGGCCTGCTGCTGCCCGCCGTCATCGGCGCGGTGCTGGCGGGCGTGGAGCCGGCGCGGGCGGGCGGCGCGTCCGGCGTCCTGTCGACGGCGCAGCAGTTCTCGGGCGCCCTCGGCGTCGCGGGCATCGGCACGCTGTTCTTCGCGCTCGGACCGGTCGTGCGCGCCGCCGAGGGCGCCCTGTGGGCGGTGACGGGCCTCGCCGCGCTCGCCGCCGCCCTCGTCCCCCTGCTGCCCGTGCCCGGCCGCGCCCCCGCCGCGCGGCCGGAGGCGGCCCGTCAGGGCGCGCCCGCGGAGTCCGGCACCGCGTAGTCCATGCCCATGGCGGCGCGGACCTCGGCGAGGGTGGCGTCCGCGACCTCGTTGGCGCGGGCGTTGCCCGCGGCGAGGACGCGCAGCAGCTCGCCGGGGTCGGCGGCGAACTCGGCGCGGCGGGCGCGCAGGGGGCGGAAGAAGGTGTTGACGGCGTCGATCGCCGCCTTTTTCAACGCCGCCGCGCCCGCCCCGCCGATGCCGGCGGCGACGTCCTCGGGCGCGCGGCCCTCGCAGAGGGCGGTCAGCAGGACCAGGTTGGCGACCTCGGGACGCCGCTCGGGGTCGTAGGCGATGTGCCGGTCGGCGTCGGTCTTCGCGCGGCGCAGCAGGCGCGCCGTCTCGTCCTCGGTGGCCGACAGGGCGATGGCGTTGCCGCGGCTCTTGCTCATCTTGCCGCCGTCGGTGCCGAGCAGCAGCGGCGCGTCCGACAGCAGCGCCTCCGGCACCGGGAACACCGGCCCGTAGCGCTCGTTGAAGCGGCGCGCGACCGACCGGGTGATCTCCTGGTGCGGGAGCTGGTCGCGGCCGACCGGCACCAGGTCGGCCTTGCAGAACAGGATGTCGGCGGCCTGATGGACGGGGTAGGTGAGCATCAGCCCGCTGACCGTCCGCCCGGACGCGCGCACCTCGTCCTTCACCGTCGGGTTGCGGCGCAGCTCGGCGTCGGTGACCAGGGACAGGAACGGCAGCAGGAGCTGGTTCAGGGCGGGCACCGCGCCGTGCGCGAAGATCGTCGAGCGGGCCGGGTCGATGCCGCAGGCCAGGTGGTCGGCGAGCAGCCCGAGGACGTGCTCGCGCAGGCGGGCGGCGACGTCGCGGTCGGTCAGCACCTGGTAGTCGGCGATCAGCACGAACGTGTCGACGCCCAGGTCCTGGAGCCGGACGCGGTTGGCGAGGGTGCCGAAGTAGTGGCCGAGGTGCAGCGGGCCGGTCGGGCGGTCGCCGGTGAGGATGCGGAACGCGGCCGGGTCGGCGGCGATCCGCGTTTCGAGGTCGTCCATGGTCTTCTCCGTTTCGGGACAGGGGGGCGGCCCGGCCGGAAAAGGAGAAGCGGCCGCCCCGAGGGGACGGCCGCGCGTCGAGGGGCCGTCCTAGGACGGCCGCCAGGTGCGACGCGGGTTCATCATGGGTCCAGCATAGCCCGCAGCGCCGCCTCGGCCGCCGACCCGCGGTCGGCCGCGCAGACCACCAGCGTCTGGTCGGGGTCGACCGCCAGGTGCATCGCCTCGTAGCCGAGGACCAGCTCGCCCGCCTCGGGGTGGCGGACGCGCAGCGTCCCGCCGGGCGGCTCGTCCGTCGGGCGCTCGGCCCACCACCGGCTGAACTCCGCGCTCGCGAGCGACAGCTCGCCGACCAGGTGCGCAAGGCGCGGGTCGTCGCGGTGCCGGCCCGCGTCGAGGCGCAGGTCCCCGACGGCGCGGCGGGCGACGCGGGACCAGTCGGGGAAGGCCCGCCGCACGTCCGGGTCGAGGAACAGCAGCCGCACCATGTTGCGCTCGCCGGGGGCGAGCAGCGGGAAGTCGGCGACGAGCCGGGTCGCCAGCCGGTTCCAGGCGAGCACGTCCAGGCGGCGGCCGAGGACCAGCGCGGGGGCCGCCTCCATCGTCTCCAGCACCTGGAGGAGCTGCGGCCGGACGAGCTGCACCTCCGGCGCGCGCGCGCCTCCGGGCCGGGCCAGCTCGTGCAGGTGGCGGCGCTCAACCTCGGACAGGCGCAGCACCCGCGCGAGGCCGTCGAGCACCTCCTCGGACACGTTGAGGTCGCGGCCCTGCTCCAGCCGCGCGTAGTAGTCGGCGCTGATGCCGGCCTCCGCCGCGACCTCGGAGCGGCGCAGGCCGGGGACGCGGCGCCGCCCGCCGGCCGCGTCCAGCCCGAGGTCGGCCGGGGACAGCCGGGCGCGGCGGGCGTGGAGGAACGCGCCCAGCTCGGTTCGACGGTCCACCCGCCCAGTATGCGGGGGAGGACGCCGCGAGGTGAGGAAGTCAGCGGATTATCCACTACGGGATCGGTTGGTAGCCTGGGCGGCATGACGTCCATGAGGCCCTCGGCCGCCGAGGTCGACCTGTCCTACCTGCTCGACCACACCGGCCACGTGCTGCGCTCCAAGATGGCGGCGGCGCTGGCCGGAATCGGTCTCACCGCCCGCATGCACTGCGTCCTCGTGCACGCGCTGGAGGAGGAGCGGACGCAGATCCAGCTCGCCGAGATCGGCGACATGGACAAGACCACGATGGTGGTGACCGTCGACGCCCTGGAGAAGGCCGGCTACGCCGAGCGCCGCCCGTCCAGCACCGACCGCCGCGCCCGCATCATCTCGGTGACGCCGGCCGGGGCGAAGGTCGCCGCCGAGAGCCAGCGCCTCGTCGACGGCGTCCACGAGGACGCCCTCGCGTCCCTCCCGGACGGCGAGCGCGAGGTCTTCCTGCGCGCCCTCAACCGCCTCGCCACCGGCCACCTGGCCGAGCCCGCCGAGGCCCCCGCCCCCGTCCGCCGCCCCCGCGCCCGCACCTGAACGGGCCGCGGCAAGAAAGATCCGATAAATATAGTCTGCAACGGAATCATCTGTTAGCGTCTTTCCTGTCCACCTCGGAACAGGAGAGATCCGATGCCCGCTTCCTCCCGCAACCGCTGGGCGGCCCTCGCCGTGCTGTGCGCCGGCACGCTGATGGTCGTCCTGGACGGCAGCATCGTCACCGTGGCGCTGCCCGCGATCCAGCGCGACCTGCGCTTCTCCCCCGGCGGCCTGACCTGGGCCGTCAACGCCTACATGATCGCCTTCGGCGGGCTGCTGCTGCTCGGCGGGCGGCTCGGCGACCTGCTCGGGCGGCGGCGGGTGTTCGTCGCCGGGCTGGTGCTGTTCACCGCCGCCTCGCTGCTCTGCGGCGCCGCGACGAGCCCCGCGACGCTGGTCGCCGCGCGGTTCGCGCAGGGCGCCGGCGGGGCGCTCGCCTCCGCCGTCGCGCTCGGGATGATCATCACGCTGTTCCCCGAGCCCGCCGAGCGCGGCAGGGCGCTCGGCGCGTTCGCCTTCACCGGCTCGGCCGGCGCGTCCATCGGCCAGGTCCTCGGCGGCGTCCTCACCGACGCGCTGAGCTGGCACTGGGTGTTCCTGATCAACCTGCCGCTCGGCGCCGCCGCCGTCGCCGGCGCGTTCCGCCTGCTGGAGCGCGACGCGGCGCCCGGCACGGTGCGCGGCGCGGACGGCCTCGGCGCGGTGCTGGTGACGGGCGGCGCGATGGCGGGCGTCTACGCGATCGTCCGGTTCGACGCGACGGGCGTGTGGTACGCGGCCGCGTCCGTCCTGCTGCTCGCCGCGTTCGCCGCCCGGCAGGCGGCCGCCGCCGCCCCGCTCCTGCCGCTCCGCGTCCTGCGGCCGCGCAACGTGTGGGGCGCCAACCTGATCCAGCTGCTCCTGCTCGCCGGGCTGTTCAGCTTCCAGGTGCTGATCACGCTCTACCTCCAGGACGTCCTCGGCTACGGCGCGACCGCGACCGGCCTCGCGATGCTGCCCGCCGCACTGTCCATCGGCGCCGTCGCGCTCGGCCTGTCGGCCCGCGCCATCGCCCGGCTGGGCGAGAGGACCGCGCTCGTCATCGGCCTGGTGCTCCTGCTCGCCGCCCGGTTCTGGCTGGTCCGGCTGCCCGCCGACGGGAACTACCTGGTGGACGTCCTGCCGCTGATGCTGCTGTCGGGCGGCTTCGGGCTCGCGATCACCGCGCTCACCGGGCTCGGCATGTCCGGGGCCGCGCCCGAGGACGCGGGCGTGACGTCCGGGCTGTTCAACACCACCCAGCAGATCGGCGCCGCGCTCGGCGTCGCCGCCCTCACCACGCTCGCCGCCGCGCACAGCGACGGCCCGCGCGACGTCGGCGGCTACCACCTGGCGTTCGCGGTGGGCGGCGCCCTGCTGCTCGCCGCGCTCGCCCTCACCCTGCTCGTCCTGCGGCGCCCGAAGGCGGCGGACGCCCCTGCCGCCGAGGACGCGCCCGTCACCGCCCACGCCTGACAAGGAGAGACCGATGACCTACGGACCCGGCCAGGGCCCCGGCCCGAAGAAGCTCGCCGGCGGCGACCTGGAGGCGATCCTCGCCGCCCAGCCGTTCGGCGTCCTCGCCACCAACCGCGCGAGCGGCCATCCCCACCTGTCCACGGTGGTGTTCGCCTGGGACGCCGCCGAGCGGACGATCAGGATCTCCACCGTCGAGGGCCGCCTGAAGGTCCGGCAGCTCCGGACCGACCCGCGCGCCGCGCTGCACGTCGCCACGCCCGACCATCTCGGCTTCGCGGTGGTCGAGGGGACGGCGGAGCTGTCGGCGCCGTCCGCCGAGCCGGGCGACGCGGTCGGCCGCGAGCTGCTCGCGATGACGCCCGGCTACCCCGACCCGGCCGACGAGCGGGCCTTCCTGGAGCAGATGGCCAAGGACCGCCGGCTCGTCGTCCGCCTCCGCGCGGACCGCCTCTACGGCACCGTCCTCGCGGACTGAGCCCGCGAGGACGGCGGGCCGGATCAGTGCGGCAGGGCGTAGAGGACGGCGGGGAGCAGGGCGATGACCGGGACGGCGAGGGCGGCGGCGAGGCGGACGCCGCGGCGGGCGGGCACCGGCTCCAGCAGCCGGTTCACCCGGGCCATCACCGGGATGTCGTCGGCGGTCGCGACGCCGAGGGTGCCGGACGGGGCCGGTCCCGGGCGGGCGGCGGCGAAGCGCAGCAGCGCGGTCGCGAGCTCGCGCGCGGGACGCTGCCGCCGGGCGCGGTCGTCGGCGGCCATCTCGATCAGCAGCTCGACCGCGTCCAGGCACCGCCCGACCAGCCCGATCTGCGGGAACACCTGCCGGAGCGAGGCGAAGGGCAGCAGCACGAGGTCGTGGCGCTCGCGCGCGTGGGCGCGCTCGTGCGCGAGGACGGCGGCCAGCTCGTCGGCGTCCAGGAGCTCCAGCGTGCCGGCGCTCACCACGACCTTGGACGAGCGGACGCCCGGCACGCAGTACGCGGCGGCGCCCGGGTGGTCCAGCACGAGGGTGCCGGGGACGGCCGAGTCGCGGCGCGAGACGAGCGCGAGCAGCGCGCGGTGCCGGCGCCGGGCCCGCACGACGCGGAACACCGCCCACATCAGCATCGCGACGAGGACGGCGGCGAGGCTGGCGGCGGCGAGCAGCGCGGTCAGGTGGACGGTGTCCAGCCGGGCGGCCTGGTCGGCGACGAGGCCGGGCAGGCCGTGCACGATGCCCCGCTGGTAGGGCAGCAGGGCCAGGCCGAGCAGCGCCCCGATCGTGGAGACGCCCCAGCCGAGGCCGAGCGCCTGCCAGAGGGCGATGCCGGTGCGCGGCGAGCGCCACGTCCAGCGCGCCTTGGACAGCGCGTGCGCGCCGCCGACGGTCGCCAGCGAGATCAGTGCGAGCAGGGCCGCTCCGGTCATGCCGGTGGCTCCTTACCTGGGGTGCGCGAGGTGAGGTCGGCCAGTGCCTGGCGGATCACATCGATCTCATCACGCGAGACCGACTTGACGAAGTGTGCCAGAGCCGCGTCGCGGTCGCCCGTCTCATTGAGGGCGCCGAGCATCAGTTCGGCGACGTAGCCCTCCCGGCTCTCCACCGGCCGGTACCGCCAGGCCCGCCCGTCGCGCTCGCGCTGCAGGAAATCCTTCTTGGCCAGCCGGTCCAGGACGGTCATCACGGTGGTGTGGGCCAGATCACGGTCGCCGGCGAGCGCGCGGCTCACGTCGCGGGCGGTCGCCGCCGCCAGGCCGGCGTCCTCGCGCGCCCACAGAACCTCCATGACAGTGCGTTCAAGCTCTCCCAGACCCTTCACGGCACTCAGGTTAACCGACTGAGAGACAAGTCACCACGCCGGGTAGTACTACAGAGTTAAGTACTACGACGCGTAGTACTACATTCGGTGGCATGAGCTCTCTCGCGCTCCTGCACGACGCGGCGGCGGGCGCCGCGTCCCCGGCCGACTTCGCGGCCGCCCGCCAGCAGATGGCGTTCACCCTCGGCTTCCACATCGTGCTCGCCTCCATCGGCATCGGGCTGCCCGCCCTCACGCTGATCGCCGAGGGGCGGGCGCTCCGCACCGGCGACGCCGTCTACGCCGAGCTCGCCCGCCGCTGGATGAAGGCGGCGGGCGTGCTGTTCGCCGTCGGCGCCGTCTCGGGCACCGTCCTGTCCTTCGAGATGGGCACGCTCTGGCCGAACTTCATGGACACCTACGGCCAGGTCTTCGGCGCCGCGTTCGCGCTGGAGGGCATCGCCTTCTTCATCGAGGCGATCTTCATGGGGATCTACCTGTACGGGTGGGACCGGCTGTCGCCGCGCGCCCACTTCCTCACCGGCGTCCCGGTCGTCGTCGCCGGCCTGCTGTCGGCGTCGTTCGTGCTCACCGTCAACTCCTGGATGAACCAGCCGCGCGGGTTCAAGCTGGTCGACGGCAAGGTCACCGACGTCGACCCGCTCGCCGCCATGTTCAACCCCGCGACGCCCGTGCAGGCCGTCCACCTGATCCTGGCGTCGCTGATGGTCTGCGGCTTCCTCGTCGCGTCGGTGTACGCGGTCGCGCTGCTGCGCGACCGCAAGGCCGGGCGCGACGACCGCTACAACCGGCTCGGGTTCGCGATCCCGTTCAGCCTCGGCGCGGTCTGCGCGCCGCTGCAGATCCTCGTCGGCGACTGGGCGACGCGGTTCGTCGCCGACAACCAGCCGATCAAATTCGCCGCGATGGAGGGCGTCGAGCACACCCAGGCCGGCGTCCCGTTCCGGTTCGCGGTGTTCGAGGTCCCCGACATGCTCTCGCTGATGCTGAAGTTCGACACCCACGCGACGCTGCGCGGGCTGGACGCCTTCCCGGCGGACGTGCGGCCGCCCGCCGAGGTCGTCAAGACCGGCTTCGAGATCATGATCGCGATCGGCATGCTGCTGCTCGGCCTCGCCGCCTGGTGGGCGCTCACCTGGTTCCTGCGGCGCCGCGCGGGCGGCGCGTCCGGCGGCCGCGCCGCGCTGCCCTGGCAGGGCTGGTTCCTGCGCGCCGCGACGCTCGCCGGCGCCGCCGCCGTCATCGCGATGGAGGCCGGCTGGACCGTGACCGAAGTGGGACGCCAGCCCTGGATCGTCTACGGGGTGATGCGCACCACCGAGGCCGTCAACCCGAACCCCGGCCTCCGCTACGGCCTGTACGTGGTGCTCGCCGTCTACGCGCTGCTGACCGCCGCGATGGTCAGCGTGCTGCGGCGGATGCGGCACCGCCCGGCCCCGCCCGTCGCGGCGGCCGAGCCCGAGACGGCGGGTGCGCGATGAGCCTCGCCGACGTCGCCTTCGGGCTGGTCATGGTGGGCCTGTCGGCCTACCTGCTGTTCGGCGGCGCCGACTTCGGCGCCGGGCTCTGGCACCTGCTGTCGCGGCGCCGCGCCGACAAGGACGTCATCGAGCACGCGATGGGCCCGGTCTGGGAGGCCAACCACGTCTGGCTGATCTTCGTGCTGGTGATGACCTGGACGGCCTTCCCGCCGATCTTCGCGTCGGTGATGGCGGCGCACTGGGTGCCGCTCTCGCTCGCCGCGCTCGGCATCGTGGCGCGCGGCAGCACCTTCGTGTTCGCCAAGGCCGTCCCCGACCAGGGCTGGTACGCCTGGATCTTCGGGGCGTCCTCGCTGGTCACCCCGTACTGCTTCGGCGCGGTCGCGACGACCGTGACGACGGGCGGCACGTCCTGGCTGAGCGCGGCGGGCGTCTACGGCGGCGTCCTCACCACCGCGCTCTGCGCCTACCTCGCCGCCGTCTACCTGATCTGGGACGCCCGCCGCCTCGGCGACGCCGACGCGACGCTGCGCTTCCAGGGCTACGCGGTGCTGTCGGGCGTCGTCGTCGGGCTGCTGGCGCTGCCGGGCGCGGTCGTGTTCGGCGTCCGCTCGCCGATGCTGATCGTGTCGGCGGCGGCGGGGCTGGCGTCGCTGGTCCTGGTGCTGCGCCGCCGCTACGTGGCGGTCCGGGCGACGGGCGCGCTCGCCGTCGTCACCGTCCTGTGGGGCGCCGCCGAGACGGCGGGCCTGGACGTCGCCGCCGCGGCGGCGCACGACGCGGTCCTCCAAGTGGTCTTCGCCGCCCTCGGCATCGGCGCGGTCGTCCTGGTCCCCTCGCTGCTCTGGCTCTACGTCCTGTTCCAGCGCTCCGAACCCCCCGCGCGGCCCCGCCCCCTGTGAGGGGAGGATGGGGACATGATCACCGAGACGGTGCGGGTGCGGGCGGCGGAGCTGGCGGGGGCGGGCGGGCTGCCGGCGTTCGTGTACGACCTGGACGCGCTGCGGGCGCACGCCGCCGCGATCCGGGCGGCGCTGGACGCCGCCCCGGGCGCGCCCGAGCTGTTCTACGCCGCCAAGGCCAACCCCGACGCCCCGATCCTCCAGGCCCTCGCGCCGTACGTCGACGGCGTCGAGGTCGCCTCCGGCGGCGAGCTCGCGCACGTCCGCCGCGCCCTGCCGGACGCCCGGATCGCCTTCGGCGGGCCCGGCAAGACCGACGCCGAGCTGGCCGCGGCGCTGGACGCGGGCGTCGAGCGCCTGCACGTCGAGAGCCCGCACGAGCTGGCGCGCCTGGCCGCGCTCGGCCGCCCGGCCGACGTCCTGCTGCGCGTCAACCTCGCCGGGGACCGCGCGGGCGTCGCCCTGGCGATGTCCGGCCCCTTCGGCATGGACGCCGACGCCATCGGCGCGTGCGTCCCGCTGCTGGACAGCGCCCCGCACGTCCGGCTGCGCGGGATCCACGCGCACCTGGCGTCCGGCCTGGACGCCGCCGCGATGCTGCGCCAGTCCGCCGAGATCCTCGCCTGGGCGCGGCCCTGGCTCGCCGCCCGCGGCGTCCGCCGGCCCGAGATCAACCTCGGCGGCGGCATGGCCGTCGACTACGCCGACCCCGCGCACCTGTTCGACTGGCCCGCCTACGCCCAAGGCGCCGCCGCCCTCGCCCGTGACGGCGAGACCCTGCGCATCGAGCCCGGCCGCGCCGTCAGCGTCTACAGCGGCTGGTACGTCACCGACGTCCTGGACGTCAAGCGCGCCCACGGCGACTGGTACGCCGTCCTGCGCGGCGGCACCATGCACCTGCGCACGCCCGTCACCAAGCAGCACGACCAGCCCTTCACCGTCCTGCGCCGCGGCGGCGACGGCCCCGCCACCGACGCGCCCGTCACCCTCGTCGGGCAGCTCTGCACCCCCAAGGACGTCTTCGCACGCCAGGCGGACGCCGGACGCCTCGCCACCGGCGACGTCGTCGCGTTCGCGATGGCCGGCGCCTACGGCTGGAACATCTCCCACCACGGCTTCCTGATGCACCCCGAGCCCGGCTTCCATTACCTCGGCACGGCCCGGTTCTCTCCCTCGCGATGATTGATGTCCGGTTCGCCGGGCAGGGGGTCGGCTGCGAAACCGAAACGACAGACCGAACGACGAGGAGGAGGCCGAGAGTGAAGACCATCGAGCAGTCGATCGACGTCGCCGTCCCGGTGCGCACCGCTTACGACCAGTGGACGCGCTTCACCGATTTCCCGAAGTTCATGGAGGGCGTCGACCAGATCGACCAGATCACCGACACCCGGACCCACTGGCGGACGAGCATCGCCGGCGTCAAGCGCGAGTTCGACGCCGAGATCACCGAGCAGCGGCCGGACGAGCGGGTCGCCTGGAAGTCCCTGGAGGACCCGCAGCAGGCCGGTGTCGTGACGTTCCACCGCGTGGACGACGGCCACACCCGCGTGATGCTCCAGATGGACTTCGAGCCGGAGGGCGCCGCCGAGAAGGCGGGCAGCGCGCTCGGCGTGGTCGAGCACCGCGTCAAGGGCGACCTCAAGCGCTTCAAGGACCACATCGAGGCGCACGGCCAGGACGGCCCGGGCTGGCGCGGCGAGGTCGGGCAGGACCCGACCCGCTGACGCACCCCACGGCATGACCGAGGGCCGGGCACCCCGCGGGGTGCCCGGCCCTCGCCGCGTCAGGCGTCAGGCGGGGAGCGTCATCAGGGTGAAGGCCGCGGCGTTGTCGCCGGGGAAGGCGTCCTTGTCCTGGCCGCTCATCATCACCAGGGCCGCGCCGGCCAGCGGGCCGCGCGGGGCCTTCTTGTCCACCGCGAGCGGCAGCTCGATCTTGACGTCCTTCTTCGGCTTCAGGCCCTTCGGCACCGTGCACTTGACGGTCTGCGGGACGCCGGGCACCGGCTTGGCGGGCGTCGCCGTGCAGCCCTTCGGCGCCTTCTCCCCCACCGCCACGTAGAAGGGCGTCACGATCTGGAGCGCGGCGTCGGCGGTGGTGGCGCCCGTCCCGCTGTTGCCGACCGTCAGCGTCACCTTGGTGGTGTCGCCCGCCTTGACGATCTCGTTGCTCGCCTGGAGGTACAGGTCCGGCGCGGGTGCCAGCCGCTGGTGGGCCAGCGCCGTCCCGGCGAGCCCCCCGAAGGCGGCGGTCGCGGCGACGGTGACGGTGAGAGTGCGCAGGAGCATGGGTGCCTTCCTCGGTTCCACGAACTTGATCGAGTTCCCGATGCCCGGGCGGGCCGCCCGCAGTCGCCGCCCGGCCGTCCGTTGACCGAAGCTTGACCGGCCCCTGACCTGCGCCGACGCTAACTTCCGGTATGTCGCGGGGGCCGTCAATCGGTGCGGGTGAGCAGCTCCCGCGTCCACGGGCGGAACCCGACGCGCTCGTAGAGGCGCGCGGCGTCGGGGTTGGCGGCGAGGACGCCGATGCTCAGGTAGGCGATGCCGCGCTCGCGCAGCGCGGCCCGGCACGCCTCCAGCAGCGCGGCGCCGGTGCCGCCGCCGCGCGCCCCGGCCGCGACGACGAGGGTGTCCACCTCGCCGCGCCGCTCGCCGAGGTCGAAGGTGGCGCCGGGTCCGTGCAGGACGACGAAGGCGAAGCCGAGCGGCGCGTCGTCGCCGGGCCGCCGGGCGACGAGGAGGAGGCCCTCGTCCTTGGCGAGCAGGTCGAGGTACTGGGCGCGGCAGCGCTCCCACGAGTCGGCGCCGGCGCGGACCGGCCAGTCCCCGGCCACGACCGCGCGGTGGTGTTCGAGGAGCTGCGCCCAGAGCGGGCCGAGCCGCTCGACGTCCGCCGCCCCGCCGTTGATGATCTCTATGTCCATGCCGCGAACCTACGCGGTGCTCAGCCGTGCGACGCCGGCTCCAGCTCGCGCGGCGCGGGCTCGGCGGGCCCCGGCGGGACGGGCCGGGAGCGGCCCGGCCACCACCAGTTGGCGTGCCCGAGCAGGCTCATCAGCGCCGGGACGAGCACCAGCCGGACGATCGTGGCGTCCACCGCGACGGCGACGGCGAGGCCGAGCGCCATCATCTTGATCGTCGGGTCGGGCTGCGGCACGAAGCTGGCGAACACGAAGATCATGATGAGCGCCGCCGAGGTGATCAGCCGGGCGGTCGCGCCGATGCCGACGACGACGCTCTCGTGCGGGTCGCCGGACCGCTCGTACTCCTCCTTGATCCGCGACAGCAGGAACACCTCGTAGTCCATGGACAGCCCGAAGACCAGGGCGAACATGAACAGCGGCACGAACGACATGATGGGCACGGCCTGCTCCACCCCGAGCAGCCGGATCCCCCACCCCCACTGGAACACCGCGGTGACGACGCCGAACGAGGCGCCGATCGACAGCAGGTTCATCAGCGCGGCCTTCACCGGCACGACGACCGACCGGAACGCGACGACGAGCAGCAGCAGCGCGACGCCGACGACGGCGACCACGACGACCGGCATCCGGTCCCCGACGGTCGTCGCCAGGTCGATGATCGCGGGGTTCTCGCCGCCGAGGTAGATCCGCGCGCCCGGGTGGCGGTCCCGGACGGCCGGGATGTCGGTCGCCCGCAGCCGGTGCACGAGGTCGGTGGTGGCCTGGACGTGCGGGGCGTAGTCGGAGATGACGGTGAGCGTCGCCGTCGTCCCGATGACGGCGGGCTGCCCGACGTAGGCGACGCCCGGCACCCGCGACAGGCGCTCCTGGAGTTCGGCGCCGAGCAGCGTCGCCCGCTTGTCGGGCTTGAGGTCCGGGTCCGGCGCCCCCTTGATCGCGGGCGTCGGCGCGGCGGACGGCGTCGCGGGCGCGGTGACGGGCGGCGCGCCGATCCCGCCGAGCCCCTCGGGCCCCTTGATCACGGGCACCCGCGGCTTCGGCCGGCCGCTCCGCTCGGCGCCGGGCACCTTGGCGACGACGAGGAACGGGCTGTACTGGCCGGGCCCGAACTCGCCCGCGACGGTGTCGTACGCCTGCCGGGCGGGCTTGGACGGCGAGGCGATGCTGTCGGACATCACGCCGAAGCGCAGGCTGAGCGTCGGGAGGGCCAGGCCGAGCAGCACCAGCGTGGCGACGATCGCGTACGGCCAGGCCCGCCGGTCGACGTGGCGGCCCCAGCGCGTCCACCGGTCGGAGCCGCGCTCGGGCTTGATCCACGGCAGCCGGTAGCGGTCGATGTTCGGGCCGAGCGCGCCGAGGACGGCGGGCAGCAGGGTGAGCGCGGCCGCCACCATCAGCGCGACGGCGAGCGCGGACGCGGCGCCGATGCGGCCGACGAAGGTGATGCCCGACAGGAACAGCCCGCAGATCGCGAACACGACGGTGCCGCCCGCGAAGACGACGGCGTGCCCGGAGTGGGCGAGGGCGTGCCCGACGGCGGTCTCGGTGTCGTCGCCCGCCGCGAGCTGCTGCCGGTAGCGGGTGACGACGAACAGGGCGTAGTCGATGCCGGCGCCGATCCCGAGCATCGCCGCGACCATCGGCGCCGTCGGGTGCAGCTGGATCACCGACGCGGCGAAGTGGATCAGCGAGTAGGCGACCGCCATCCCGCAGAGCGACACGAGGATCGGCACGCCCGCGGCGAGGAACGAGCCGAACGCCAGCACCAGCACCGCCATCGCGAGGACGATCCCGGCGCCCTCCTGCGGCCCCGTCGCCGGCTGGTCCAGGAGCAGCGCGACGATGCCGCCGAACGTCACCTTCAGGCCGGCCTGGCGGGCGGGGTCGACGGCCTGGTCGAGCCGCTCCAGGTCGGCGCGCGTCACGTCGCCCATGGTGCCCTTGAAGGTGACCTGGACGGCGACCACGCGCGGGCTCTTCAGCCCGCCGAGGCCCTGCACGTAGGGGTTCTGCACGAACGCGACGCGGTCCAGCGCGGAGATCTGCTGGATCGACCGGCCGATGGTGAGCGTGGCCTGCCAGCTGTTCGGGCTCGCGTCCGGGGTCGCGGCGAACACGACCGTCGCGGTCGGGCCGGCCTGCGCGGGCAGGTCCTGGCGGAGCAGGTCGATGGCGCGCTGGGTCTCGGTGCCCGGCAGCGTGGACTGCTGCATGAACAGGCCGCCGTGCGCGACGCCGAGCACCCCGGAGCCGATGATCACCACCAGCCACAGCTCGAACACGGTGCGGCGCCGCCGCACGCACCAGCGGCCCAGCCTGTCCAGGAAGCGCGCCATGCCCGCAGAAAAGCACGCTCCCGCCGTTTTCTGCAATAGCTGCAACTTTGCAGTCATGGTAATCTCCGTGATGTGCATCACGCCGGACTGCGCGAGCGCAAGAAGGAGCGCACCCGCCGCGCCCTCGCCGCGGCGGCGCTCCGCCTGTTCGCCGAGCGCGGCTACGAGGAGACGACGATCGCCGACATCGCGGCGGCCGCCGAGGTGTCGCCGCGCACCTTCTTCGCCTACTTCCCGAGCAAGGAGGACGTGGTCTTCGCCGAGATCGACGACCGGCTCGCCGAGATCGACGCCCGGCTCGCCGACCGGCCGGACGGCGAGACGCCGCTGGAGACGATCCGGCGCGGCCTCGTCTACGCGGTGCGCGCCCTCGTCACCGCGCCCGGCGAGTACGGCGCCGCGCAGATCGCGCTGATCTTCGAGCACCCGTCGGTGCAGGCCCGGATGCTGCAGCGGATGACCGGCGTGCAGCGCGAGGTCGAGGAGCGGCTCCGCGAGCTCTGCCCCGGCCTCGACCCGATCGACGCGATCGCCGTCGGCGGCATCGCGGTCGGCGCGATGCAGGCGATCGTCGTGCACTGCCGCGGCGAGGGCCTGGACGCCGAGCGCACCGAGGCCGCCCTCGACCGCGCGATCGCGCTCGTCGAGCACGGCATCGGGTCGATCGCGGCGCTCCGCGCCGCCCCCTGAGACGCCGGCCGCCGGCCCGGGGAGGCGCCCCCGGGCCGGCGGCCGGTCCCGCCCGCCCCGGCTGGCGCGCGGATAGCATGCGGCGAGTCCCCCGCACGATCCGAAAGGCCCGACTTGCCGCGTCCCCTGCCGCTCGCGTCCCCGCCCGCGCCCGTGCTCGCGCCCGTGCTCGCGTGCCTGCTCGCGCTGCTGCTCGCCGCCTGCACGACCGGCCTGCCCGGCGGGCGCCGCGAGACCGTCGACCCGCCGCGCCGGACGCCGCTCGTGTACGCGCTCGGGGACAGCTACACCGTCGGCGTCCAGGGCGGCGCCACCCGCGCGACGGCGTTCCCCGCCGAGGCCGCCCGCCGCCTCGGCTGGCGGCTCGTCGCCGCCGGGCACGCCGGCACCGGCTTCGTCGGGACGGGCCGGATCGGCAAGCCCTTCGCGACGCTGTTCCAGGAGCAGCTCGCCTGGCGCGACGCCCCCGACCTCGTGATCGTCTCGGGCGGCCACAACGACGTCTGGTACCGGCCGGCGCGCGTCGAGCGCAGCGCCCGCAGCCTGCTGGACACCGTCCGGCGGCGCTGGCCGGGCGTGCCGCTGGTGCTGGTCGGGCCGCTGTGGGGCGGCGACCCCGGGCGGAAGGCGCTCGCCGTCCGCGACCTGCTCGGCCGGGTCGCGGCGGCCGCGGGCGCCACCTTCCTGGACCCGCTCGCCGAGCGCTGGATCACCGGCGACCGGCGCAAGGGCACCGGCAACGCGCCCGCCTACATCCGCTCCGACGGCACGCACCCGAACGCCGCCGGCAACGCCTACCTGGCCGGGCGGTTCGCCGCCGACCTGCGCGCCGCGCCCGCCCTCCGCCGGCTCGTCGCCGCCGGCGACGCGCGCGGCTAGCCGGCCGCCACCGGCACCGTCACCAGGGGCCGTAGGGGCCCATGTTGGAGCCGCCGCGCTTGCCGCCCTTGCCGCGGAACGGCTTCACCGCGGGCCGCACGTCGGCGAGGTAGACCGCCGCGCCGAGGAACGCCGCGACCGGCAGGATGCCGATGAGCAGGCCGATCGGCGAGACGCCGCGCGTCGGCAGCACCACGTACGCGAAGCCGATGACGGTCGCGACCGTCAAGATGATCGTCCAGAGCTTCTTGCTCTGCTTGCTCGCCGCCCCGTACGCGCCCGAGGGCACCAGCAGGGAGTCGACCAGCGCCCACGCCTCCATGACGAACGCGATGCCGAGCAGCAGCCAGAAGAAGTAGTCCAGGATCCCGAAACCCGTCACCGGTGATCAACGCTCCCGCGGTCCGGCGCGGCGGGCCGGCCGCCATGCCGCGCTCCTGCCGCCAGCCTAGGGCCACCGGCCTGTCTCCAGGAAAGACGACAGGGCCCGCCCGGGCGTTCCCGGGCGGGCCCTGCCGTACCGCGGAGCGTCAGGAGCCGCTCTTGCGGGTGGTGCCGGTGGTGCTGGCCGGCGACTTGACCTGCTGGCGCGCCGTCTTCTTGGCGGTCGCGGCCTTGGCCTTGGACGCGGGCTTGGCGGCGTCGCCCGCCGACACGGCCGCGACGCCCTCGGCGGACTCGGCGACCTCGGCGGCGGTGCGGTGCACGACCTTCTTGCCGCGCTCGGCCAGCTCGTCGACGAACTCGAAGGCGCGGGTGCCGAAGTGGGTCGTGTAGGCCACGACCGCGCCCGGCAGGTCCTTGACCTCGATCTTGTCCTGCAGCTTGGACACGTTGTCGCGGGCCTCGCCGCGGTAGCGGTCCACGTTCTTGCGGACCTCGACGCGGTAGCGGTCGACGGTGCCGCGCACCTGGCTGCGGTAGCCGTCCACGTTGCCGCGCGCGTCGTCCTGGTACTTGGCGACGGTCGCGCGGGCCTTGGTCACCTGGCCCGGCACCTCGCGGAGCTTCTCGACCGCGAAGTCGCCCGCGCCGGCGAGCGTGTAGACGGCCTTGTTGTCACGAATGGCGCTGGCGAGGGTCATCCGACCTCATCCTCTCTCAGGGGTTCGATCAACCGTGGCGTTACTCCCGTGGCGTCGTTCTCCTTGCGGAAGGACTCGTAGATGTCCAGCAGCACCTGCTTCTGCCTCTCGGTGAGGAGCAGGTCGTCCCGGACGGCCGCCGCCACGTCGGTGTCGGCCCCACGGTCCTCGAGAAAGCCGGCCTGCACGTACAGGGCCTCGGCGGAGATGCGCAAACCCTTGGCGATCTGGGCCAGGATCTCCGCGCTGGGCTTGCGCAGCCCGCGCTCGATCTGGCTCAGGTAGGGGTTGGAGATCCCCGAGACGTCCGCGAGCTGGCGGAGCGAGATCTTCGCGCGCGTCCGCTGCTCCCGGATGTACTCCCCGATGGAGCCGACCTTCGAACTTGCCATGTCCCCACCTTGCGTCAGGGTGCTTGCAATTGCAAGCGCTCAGCTAGCACTTTCGCCGTGACACCGCTCACAAACCCTTCGCGACAAGGGCTTCTCGCAGTTCAGGGGTGCTAGCAGGATCCGGGGATCCTGCTAGCACCCCTGAACGGGTACGCGCGGCGCGCCGGTCAGCTCACCTCGGACGCGGGCGCCGACCAGGTGTTGCAGACGCCGAGCCCGCGGCCCTTGAAGCCCTGCACCACCCAGCCGGCGTAGTGCCGGGCGAGGCCGTGGTCGCGCTCGTCGGGCGCCTTGTCGTCGTCGCCGCGCCCGCGCACGTCGTTGATCATGTAGGCGTACTGGGCCTGCGTCATCGGCAGCGTGTCCCGCTCGCTGCCGAGGAACGCGCCCGCCAGGCACTGCGCCTGCAGCTCGATGCGCCGGCTCGCCTCGTTCCGCGCGGCCTCGGTCGACGCGGCGGGCGCGCTGTGCGCGTACTCCAGGATGCCCGCCGCGTCCTGGACGTGGTGGCCGTACTCGTGCGCGATGACCCGCGCGAACACCGCGTAGTGCGACAGCGGCTCGTTCGCCGACGTCTTCACCACGTCGCGCAGCCCCACGTACATGCTGTTGTTGGCCGGGCAGTAGAACGCCGACGCGCCCGGCGCCGGGTAGTTCCCGCAGGGGCTGCTGCCGGGCGTCAGCCAGAACACCCGGCGCGGCGGCCGGAAGGAGATGCCGATCTTCCCGAACTGCGCCGCCCAGGAGGCGTCCAGGCAGTCGCTCAGCGTGTTCATGAAGCGGTTCATCGACGCCGACGCCGCCCCGATCGCCGGCAGCCGGCAGCCGCGCGCCGCCAGCGGCCCCGAGGTGTACAGCCTGCTGTCGTAGGCGGCGGCGCGGCCGGTCGGCGCGCGGTTCCCGCTCGTCCCGCGCGAACCGCCGGACGCCCCGGTCCCCGCGGACGACCCGGCGGACGCGCTGCGGCCGATGGCGGCCAGTCCGAGCACCCCGAGGACGCCGACGATGGCGACGAGCGCCAGCACCCCGCCGATCACACCGCCCGCCGAGCGCTGCGGCGGGCGGCGCGGCGGCGCGTAGTGGTACCCCTGGTACTGGGGGGGATACTGCCGGTAGGGCGGGTACTGCGGTGGGTGACGCGGTGCGGGCGGACCGTAGTACGGCGGCGGCGCCGGAGGCGGCGGAGGGCCCCAGGGGGGTTGTTGACCGGCCATAGCCGGAAATCATTGCACGGCTTGGCGCTACGATTGCCGCTCATGTCGGCTCTTGCGTCGTTCGGCCATGCGCGACGGGCGGCCACCGCCCTCACCACCACCGCCCTGGCGTGCCTGCTGGCCGCCGCGCCCGCGAGCGCCGCCGCCCCCGCGCAGGCGTCCGCGGGACGCGTCCTGAGCGACGCGGTCACCATCGGCCTCGCCCGGGACGGCGCCGCGCACGTCAAGGAGACGATCTCCTACTCCTTCTCCGGCGAGCGGCAGCTCTCCCGCAAGTACGTCACCCGCGTGCACGAGAGCGTCACCGAGGACCGCCTCTACAAGCTCGACAACCTGCGCGCGAGCAGCCCCGACGGCGGTCCCGCCGAGGTCGCCACCAGCGTCTCGGGCACCGAGACGACCGTGAAGGTGTCCGGGACGGGCGCGCTCACCGGCAAGCGGACCGTCGTCCTGGAGTACGACCTGCGCGGCGTCACCGCCGCCGTCGGCGCCGCGCAGGAGATGCGCTGGCCCGCCGTCGGCGGCTGGTCGGTTCCGGTCGACAGCGCCCGCGTCACCGTCAGCGCCCCCGGCGAGATCCGCAGCGTCAACTGCTTCTCCGGGCCGCTCCAGAGCTCGGTCGGCTGCACCCAGTACTACATGGACCACAGCCACACCCAGGGCATCTACGCGCAGCAGCAGATGCTGCCGGGCGAGTACCTGACGGTCGTCGCCGGGCTGCCCGCCGGCACCGTGCAGGACCCGCCGCTGCACGAGCGGCGCCACACCGCCGCCACCGCGTTCTCGGTGAACGGCGTGACGGGCGGCGCGCTGCTCGGCCTGCTGCTGCTGCTCGGCGGCGGCGTCCTCGCCCTCTACCTGCTGCGCGGCCGCGACCAGCGGGCCGTCGCCGGCAAGGCCGCCGAGGGCGACCAGGCCCCCGTCGGCGGCGGCGGGTTCGAGCCGCCGCACGGGGTGCGCCCCGGCCAGATCGGCACCCTCATCGACGAGCAGGCCGACGTCATCGACGTCACCGCCACCATCGTCGACCTGGCGGTCCGCGGCTACCTGCGGATCGACGAGGAGGACCGCGAGGTCACCGGCCGCATGGACTGGGAGCTCGTCCGCCTCGACCGGCCCGGCGCCGAGGAGCTGCTGCGCTACGAGCGGCTGCTGCTGGACGCCCTGTTCACCGGCCCGGACGGCGCGCCGCGCCCGGCGGTGAAGCTGTCGGACCTCGGCGGCACCTTCGCCACGCAGCTCGCCGAGGTCCGCTCGGCGATGTACGACGACGTCGTCGAGCAGGGCTGGTTCGCCCGCCGCCCCGACACCGTCCGGTCCCGCTGGACGATCACGGGCGTCGTCCTCACCGTCCTCGGCGTCGCCGGGACCGTCGCGCTCGCCCTCACCACCGACTACGCCCTCGCCGGCCTCGCCGTGATCATCGCGGGCGGGGCGCTCGCCTACGGCGGCCAGTACATGCCCGCCAAGACCGCGCGCGGCTCGACCGTCCTCGCCCACACCATCGGGTTCCGGGCGTTCCTGGAGCGGGGCGAGATCCCCGACGGCGGGCCGGTCGCCTCGCAGCAGCGGATCGCGCTGTTCTCGCGGTTCCTGCCGTACGCGGTCGTGTTCGACACCGTCCCGAAGTGGGCGGAGACGGTGAAGGACGCGGGCGAGCGCGCGCAGGGCGCCGACAACCTGTACTGGTACGAGGGCCCGGCCGAGTGGGACCTGTCGCGCTTCGCCGAGTCGATGCGCACCTTCACGCTCGCCACCTCGGGCTCCATCTCCCAGTCGCGGGGCCTCTAGCCGGGGCGGCCTCGTTCACCTGGCTCGGCCTCACCGCCCTCGGCGCCCGCGGCCCGCGGCGCCGCAGGTCCGCGCGCCGGGACGGCGACCGCCGGCACGGTTGAAAGGCCGGAAACGGGTAGGGCTACGGGCGGAGGTGGGAACGACATGCTCAACGCCACATCACCGCTGGCCGACGGGGGGCAGACCGGTGCGAACTACTGGCTGATCCTCGCGCCCGTCGCGATCGCCATCGCCCTCGCCACCTGGCTGCTGCTGACCAAGCGCTCCCAGCGCATGGCCGAGCACCCGGACGAGGCCGCGGATCCGAACACGCGGCGCCAGCTCGCGGAGACCGGCGTCAGCGGCGGCGTCGTCGACCCCGGGGTCGTCGGCGAGGACCGCGCCCGCGCCCAGCGCGACGCCGCGGCCGCCGAGGAGGCCGCCGTCCGCGCCGAGCAGGAGGACATGCTGGTCGTCGACGACGAGGGCAACACCTCGCCCGCGACCGCCCCGTCCGGCCGCACCTCGACCGGCGGCGTCGCCCCGGAGGGCACCGCCCCCGGCGACCCCCGCTCCGGCGGCGCCCACCGCGCCTGACCCGCGCGCCCTCCCCGACCACCCGGTCACCCATCGTCGAGATGCGGGCGGTCGGGTCGCTCGCCGTGCCCGTCGCGGTGCGCCGCTTCCGCGATCAGCGCCCGCTCGTCGTCGCGATCGTGGCGCTCAGCCCCGCCGGGTTCGGCGGGGCGGCGTGGGCGCCGGTCGGGTCGGTGTGGCTGTGGACGGTGCCGCTCGGCCTCGCTCAGGGCGCCGGCTGCTTCATCGCCGCCTTCGGCCCGCTGGCCGTCGCCATCCTCCTGCTGGTTCCGGGCCTCGCGGCCGTCCGGAACCGCACGATCGGCGCTCCCGCCCCCGCACCCTCGCCGTCCAGGCCGTCTCCCCTCCCCTAGAGTTCTCCGCTTCCCCGGCGGCCGGGCACCGTCAGCCCCGCCACCCGCTCCGGCAAGGCCCGTGTCCCAGGCTCGCACCTTTCACGATCTTGCTCAGCGCCCCTGTCCGCCGCTCGTATCGGGCGGTGCCGCCCCCGCCGCGGTAAAGCGCGGCCCGCGGGAGGGACATTCACGGCAGGGCCGGTCATTTTCCTGCCGTCGCGCCCCCAAGTCGAGCTATGCACAAGTTTCGCGTCGATTTTTCGGCCGATACTGGGGGTGTACGGAAGAGCACTCGGGGAGGCCGAGATGAACGCAGAGCTTGTACCGATGGTCGTGCGCCTGGGCGACGGGCCCCTGCTGTGGATCGGGCCGATCGCCGTCTTCCTCGCGCTGGGCGCGTGGCTGACCCTGACGGTCCGCTCGGTGCGGCCGTCCCGCGCCCAGTACGTGAAGTGGGCCAAGGACTACGTGCCGCCGCGCCGGGGTCCGGTCGAGGGCGGCACGTACCGCTACACGCCGGGGATGTACTCGCACAGCTACGCGCCCGGAGAGATCCCCGAGATGCCCCGCCAGGCGTCCCCCGCGATCATCCCGGACGCCGCCGCCACCACGGACGGCATCACCCGCATCCCGTCCTGACCCCCCGACCACTCCACGTCGACTTGCGGCGTGTTGCCTTCCTGGAACGTTCCAGGAAGGCAACACACCGCAAGTCGACGAAGGGCGACCAGGTGGTCATAGGGCCGCGGGGCGGACGGGGCGGGCGGGGCGGGTCAGAAGAGGCCGGGGGCCAGGCGGACGGCGCCCACCTGCTCGCCGGCCCCGTGCAGCGGGGCGGCGGCGAAGGGCTCCAGGTCGGCGGGGACGTCCTCGGCCGTGCCGAGGACGCGGAGAAGCCCCACGGTGACGGGCACCCGCGCCCGCATCGCCCCGTCGTCGATCTTGACGGCGCCGGCGCGCCCGTCGGCGGTCGCGAAGGCGTCGACGCCCTCGGCGCCGCACTTGACCAGCAGGCCCGGCACCGCGTCCATGAGGAGCCGCTCGACGCGCCGCTCCCCCGACGTCCACTGCGGGTGGGCGCGCATGGCGTCGGCGAGGCGCCGCTCGGGGCTGCCGGGCGGGGCGGTGACGAGGGCGCGGAAGCCGCGCGCGACGCCCGTCGCCGAGATCGCGAACAGCGGCGCGCCGCAGCCGTCGATCCCGACGGCCGCGGGCTTCTCGCCGGTCAGCTCCTCGACGACCTCGGCGACGAGCCGCTGCAACGGGTGGTCGGCGTCCAGGTAGGTGGCGGTGGGCCAGCCCGCCGCGACGCAGGCCGCGAGCATCCCGGCGTGCTTGCCGGAGCAGTTCATCCGCAGCCGCGACGCGCCGCCGCCCGCGCGGGCGTGGGCGAGCGCGACCGCGTCCTCCATCGGCCACGACTCCGGGCACTGGAGCGCGTCCGCGCCGAGCCCGGCGCCCGCGAGGATCCGCTCGGCGCCCTCGACGTGGAAGTCCTCGCCGCTGTGGCTCGCCGCCGACAGGGCGAGCAGCTCGTCCCGCAGGTCCAGGCCGGCGCGCATCATCGCGACGGCCTGGAACGGCTTCACCGCCGAGCGCGGGAAGATCGGCACGTCCGGATCGCCGGCGCTCGCCGCGACGGAGCCGTCGGCGGCGAGCCCGACCGCGCTGCCGCGGTGCCGGGACTCGACGAAGCCGGACCGCTCCACCTCGACCAGGACCGGGTTGATCCGCACGTCGTCCCCCTCGCGCCTCGATGATCAACTCTCAGGATAGGCGGCGCGCGGGGATGCCCCGGGCGGCGGGTCAGCCGGGCCGGACGCCGAGCAGCGCGCGCGCCTCGGCCACCGGCATCGCGGGCCGCTGCGCCAGCTCGGCCGCCTGCGCGGCGCGCGCGACGAGCTGGGCGTTGGACGCGACGGGCACGCCGCGCGCCAGCGTCAGCGTGTCCTCCATCCCGACCCGCAGGTGCCCGCCCGCGGCGAGCGCGGCGAACATGACGGGCAGCGCGGTCCGCCCGACGCCGGTCGCCGACCAGGTCGCGCCCGCGGGCAGCGCGTCGACGGCGGCGACGAGCGTCCGCGCGTCGCCGGGCATCCCGCCGGGCACCCCCATGACGAGGTCGCAGTGCACGTGCCCGCCGTAGGGAGCGCCGTGCTTGTCCAGCAGCCGGCGCAGGGCGGCGATGTGCCCGAGGTCGAACAGCTCGAACTCGGGGACGATCTCCAGCTCCTGCGTCCGCCGGTACAGCTCGACCATGAACGGCCAGGGGTTCAGGAACACCTCGTCGCCGAAGTTGACGGTGCCGCAGGTCAGCGAGCAGCCGTCCGGCGCGGCGTCCAGGACCCGCAGCCGGTCCTCGTAGGGGTCGGTGACCGCGCCGCCGGTGGACAGCTGGACGATCAGCCCGGTGCCCTCCCGCAGCGCCGCGACCGTCTCCGCCAGCCGCCCCGCGTCCAGGGTGGGCCGCGCGTCGCCGTCGCGGATGTGCACGTGCACGACGGCCGCGCCGGCCGCCTCGCACTCCTTGGCCGTCCGTACCAGCTCGTCCAGGGTGACCGGCAGGGCCGGGACGTCCGCCTTGGCGGACTCGGCGCCCGTGGGCGCCACCGTGATGAGCGTCGTTGCTCCCATGACGGCAGAATGCATGGTCGTGAGAGCTGTAGTCCAGAGAGCCGCCGGGGCGAGCGTCACCGTCGAGGGCCGCGTCACCGGCTCGTTCGACGGTCCGGGCCTGGTCGTGCTGCTCGGCGTGACCCATGACGACACCCCCGACAAGGCCCGCAAGATGGCGGCGAAGCTGTGGGGGCTTCGGATCCTGGACGGGGAGAAGTCGGCGTCCGACATCGGCGCCCCGCTGCTGGTGATCAGCCAGTTCACCCTCTACGGCGACGCCCGCAAGGGCCGGCGCCCGACGTGGATCGCGGCCGCGCCGGGCCCGGTCGCCGAGCCGCTGGTGGACGCCGTCGTCGCCGAGCTGCGCGCGCTCGGCGCCGAGGTCGGGACGGGCGAGTTCGGCGCGGACATGAAGGTCGCGCTCGTCAACGACGGCCCGATCACCCTGATCGTCGAGCTGTGAGGGGTCAGCCGCCCAGCCCGTAGAGGGCGAGGACGACGGCGGCGGCGGTCGCGGCGACCGTCACCAGGATCATCAGCCGGTCGGTCCGCGCGAGCCGCCCGCGCACCGCCGTCGAGTGGACGAGGACGCCGCCGCCGGCGCCGTCGTCGGTCGGCGCGGGCAGCGGCTGCGGGCGGGGGCGCCGCCCGGCGAGGCGGAGCAGCGCGGTGTTCTTGAGGCGCTGGTGCTCGGGGCCGCACGCGAACAGCCGGCCGCGCGCGGGCTCGCGGCAGGCGTGGCCCTGCCGCAGCATGATCCGGCAGATGCCCGGGACGAGCAGGAACTCGTACAGGCACCACAGGGCGAGGCCGGCGAGCGCGATCCGCCACGACTCGGCCAGCACCGCGGCGCCCGCGAGGAGGGCGAACAGCAGCCACCAGAGCAGCGGCGACTCGCGCCGGCGGCGGCGCCGGCGGCCCGCCGCCCTCCGCACCACCGGTGACGGCGGCTGGCTCCCGGGGCTCGCGGCCATCGGCGCACCTTCCCTGACGGCGGCGGATACCTACGCCTGTCGAGTGTGCCCGGGGTCGGACCGTTTTACCCCCTATTTGCCGCCGTTCGGCGAAGTTCGATCTTCACGTTGGCGCCCGTGTCGGGCGACACCACGACCTCCTGGGCCGCCGCGACCCCGCCGGCCAGCAGCTCCGCGTCCACCGGCGTGCTCCGCTTCACCAGCGCGAGCGCGACCGGCCCGAGCTCGTGATGCCGCGCCGCCGACCCCACGAAACCCACCGTCCTCCCGCCGGGAACCTCCACCGGGTCGCCGTGCGCGGGGAGCCGGTCGACGCTGCCGTCCAGGTGCAGGAAGACCAGGCGGCGCGGCGGGCGGCCGAGGTTGTGCACCCGCGCGACGGTCTCCTGGCCCCGGTAGCAGCCCTTGTTCAGGTGGACGGCCTCGTCGATCCAGCCCATCTCGTGCGGGATCGTCCTGTGGTCGGTGTCCAGCCCCATGCGCGGGACGTGCGCGGCGATCCGCAGCGCCTCGTACGCCCACAGCCCCGCCGGGCGGAGGCCCTCGGGGGCGGGCGTGCCGCGCGGCACGATGCGGGTGACGAGGCCCGCGACGTCGGGGAAGGCCGGCCCGGTGCCCTCGCCCGCCGGACCGGTCACCACGGCGTACCGGTCGGTGACGTCGGCGACCTCGACGCACAGCATGAACCGCATCCGGTCGAGGAACCCCGCGAGCGCGGGCGCGGTGCCGGTCTCCACGTGGATCCAGACGGTCTCGCCGTCGTCCACCAGGTGCAGGTGGTGCTCGACGTGCCCGTTCGGGCTGAGCAGCAGCGCCTGCGTCGCGGCGCCCGGGGCGAGGCCCTCCAGGTGCTGGCTGAGCAGGCTGTGCAGCCACGGCAGGCGGTCCGGCCCGGTGACCGTGACGACGCCGCGGTTGCTCCGGTCCACGAACGCGGTCCCGGCCTCCAGGGCGCGCTGTTCCTGCGACGGCTCGCCGTAGTGCGCGGCGACGTCCTGGTCGGGGGCGTCGGCGGCGACGGCCCCGCGGGTGTCCAGCAGCGGGCTCTTCATGCGCCCAGCCTATGCGCCGGCGCAGTCCCTGCAGCGGCCGTAGACGGTGAGGTGGTGCACGTCGGTGACGAACCCCGACCGGCCGTGCAGCGTCTCGGCGAGCGACGCCGCCGCCTTCGGGTCGGCGTCCTCGGCGCGGCCGCAGGCGCGGCAGACCAGGTGGATGTGCTCGGCCTCGGCGGCCAGGTGGTAGTTGGGCGGCCCGTGCCCGAGGTGGGCGTGCCGGACGAGCCCGAGCTCCTCCAGGAGCTCCAGCGTCCGGTAGATGGTGGAGATGTTGACGCCCTGGGCGGTCCGCTGCACCTCGGTGCAGATCTCCTCGGGCGTGGCGTGCTCCAGGTTCGTCACCGCTTCGAGGACGAGCTGCCGCTGCGGCGTCACCCGGTAGCCCTTCGCCCGTAGCTCCTGCTGCCACGTCTCGGCCATGACCGAGAGTGTATGCACCCCCGGCCGGGCGCGGGACGGCCGTCGCGCCCGGCGTCCCGCCGACGGGTGGGACGGGTGGGGGAGAAAAGCATTTGCCCTGGCGCGCGCGGCTGACATAGCTTGCAGTCACGCGCGAAAGGAGGTGGTCCAAGAAATGATTTCTCTTGGGACTCGCGAGGTGGCTGTCCGCTAGTCGCCGTCAACGCCTCGGCGCCGCCGTCTTCGCGCGGTGGCACGTCCGGTCACGACGGTGACCGGCGAATACCAGGCAGACACCCGATCCCCGGACCGATGGGCCAGTCCCGTCCATCTCCCGCCACCCGGCGGGAAGGTCCGGGGATCGTTCCCTGTCCGGGACCCTCCCGAGCGGGGCTCCGGCCGGGACGGCGTCAGCCGGCCTTCTTCAGCTGCGCCGACAGGTGCACCTGGAGGGGCTGGCCCATGGCCGCCATCTCGTACACCCAGCCGAGGTCGCGGACGCCGTCCTTCTCCGGCAGCAGCCCGTACATGCGGGCCCCGGCGGTGACCTCCTTGGCAGTGGCGGTGCGCGCCACGACGTCCGTCCGGAGCTGGATCCGGTGGAACGCCAGGTTCCCGACGTAGATCTCCACGATGCCGGTCGGGTGCGCGAGCGTCACCTCGATCTCGTTGCCCGGCTGCGGCCGCCAGTACCCGGTCTCGGTGGCGAGCGGGCGGCCGACGGTGCCGTCCGGCTCGATCAGCCAGCTCCGGCTGGAGTAGCTGAGGAACGGCTTGCCGTTGTGGCCGAAGGTGACCTCCTGGCCGAAGTTGAACGCCTCGATCGTCGGGTAGTCGCCGACGCCGGCGCCCTTCCACGTTCCGAGCAGGAACTCCAGCGGCTTCAGGTCCGGGTGCAGGTCGGGCTCCATGGGCACCGAGCGTAGCGGTCCCGGGAGGCTCGGGACGCCGGTCACTGGCGGCGCGGGAGCACGGTGGCGATCATCGCGCCATGGAGTACGTCCTCGGGATCGTCGCGGCGGTGTTCTTCGTGGTCGGCTGGGTGTGGCGGATGCGCTGGCGGGCGCTCGGCGACAAGGCCCGGCAGGTGACGGGCGCGGCGTACCCGGGACCGTCCGGCCCGCTCCGCGCGCCCTTCTCCGGCGCGCCGTGCGTCTGGTACAAGGTGCAGGCGACGGCCAAGACCGCGTCCGGCAAGAGGACGTTCGTGGACGAGCGGTCGCGGGAGCCGTTCGTCGTCGGGGGCGTCCTGGTGGACCCGCACGAGAAGTTCGTGGACGGCGTCACCGAGCAGACGTTCCCGCCGTCCCCGGCGCTGCCGCAGCTGCCGCCGGCCGACCGGCCGGAGTCCTACTCCTACAAGGAGTGGATCCTGCCGCCGGGCCTGCCGCTCACCGTCCTGAACGCCGAGGCGCAGGGCCTCATCAGCACCCGGGACGCCTCGGGGGTGCGGCGCCGCGCCCTGAAGTTCATGGCGATCGGCTACGGCACCGGCGGCCTGCTCCTCGTCCTCGCCATCGCCTACGCGATCTTCAAGCACGTGACGGACGGCTGGCTCTGGCTCTGGTAGAGCCCTCTCACGGCGCGGCCTCGGGATCGAGCTCCGCACGCAGCAGCGCGTGCACGGACTTACCGCCGCTCGCGAGCGGGTTGACGCCCCACCCACCGGTGATGAGCCCGACCATCGCGAGCCCCCGCCCCGACGTGCTGACGAGGTCGAGCGGGCGCTCCTCCGGCAGCTCCGGGCTCGGGTCCCACACCTCCAGGACGGGCCCGGCGGCGGACACGTAGACCCGCACGGTGATCCGCTCCCCCGCCCCGGCGGCGTGCCGGTACGCGTTGGTCACCAGCTCGCTCGCGACGGCCCGCCCCACCTCGACGGACACGTCGTCGTACCCTTTGTCGTACAGCCAGTCCGCGACGAACTCCCGCCCCGCCCGCGCCGCCTCCGGCGCCGACGCGAGGACCAGCGCGCTCACCCCGTCCACCGGCCCCGCCGGCGGCCCCGTCACCTGCCCGCACACCATGCCCGACCTCCACGAAGACGAACCTCGAAGCTTCACTTTGTGCTTCCTTTCCCTCACATTCAGCCACGAGAGGGCGTAGGTTTCCTGGTAAGTGAGAGGACACAAGCCGTCCGCTCACAATGGCTGGCAGATCACTAACCTCAACGAGGCGAGCGCATGCCGACAAGGAACATCGACCCCGAACTGGTGGCGTTCGGCGAAGTGGTCAAGAAGACCCGGGCGGACGCCGGGCTGACTCAGGGCCAGGCGGCTGCAAAGCTGTCCGTGACCAGAAGCTACATCTCGCAGGTGGAGGCCGGGCACACGCGCTGCCGCTCGGACTTCGCGGTTCGCTTGGACAAGGAGCTCGGCGCGAACGGGGTGATCGCTCAGGCGTGGAACGACCTCTTGGAAGCGATCAAGGCGGTGCGCTACCCCAAGGCATTCGCCAGCTATCCGAAGGCCGAGGCCACGGCCGTACTGCTGCGGGACTGGGAGGACCGGCACGTCTACGGCCCCTTCCAGACCGAAGCCTACGCACGCGTGCTGCTCGGCGACGACGCTGCCGTCGCCGCAAGGATGCGGCGCCGTGACAGCATCCTCCGAGACCAGGGGCCGCTGACGTTCGTCGTCCTCGACGAGAGCGTCCTCCGGCGCCGGATCGGCACCGGAGGACTCATGCGGGAGCAACTCCTCTTCCTCGAAGAGATCTCCAGCAGAGATCGCATATATCTACAGATAGCCCCTATCGCCTACTATCGAGGCGTGTGGGGATCCTTCGCCATTGCCCGGCAGGCGGACCACAGCGAGATCGCCTATGCGCTCCACGCGTTCGGCGGCGAGACCACCAACGATCCCGATCGCATAGCAAGAGCCGGCGAGGCCTTCAGCACCCTGCAAGCGCTGGCGCTGAACGTCGACGACTCGCGTGAACTCATCAGAGAGGTCAGGGAGGGCACGTGGACTTGATCGAACCGGTTTGGCGAAAGGCTTCGAGAAGCTCGGACCAGGGCGACAACTGCGTGGAACTGGCCAGCGCCCGCGACGCCGTCGCCGTACGCGACAGCAAGGACGCGACCGGCCCCCACCTCCTCGTGAACCGCGCCGCCTTCCAACGCTTCACCGACGCCATCAAGAACCTCTAGCACGTCGCACCCGGTTGAGTTGCGGCGCCCTGCTCCGGGCAGGCCGCCGCGACTCAGCCATCCGGGAACCGCCTCTTGCCTAGGACCGAGAACCGACCGAAGGTTGGTTGAAAGGCAACAGGACGGTAGGCACATGCACCTCACGACACCTTGGCGCAAAGCCGCCCGCAGCGACGACAAGGGCGGCGACTGCGTGGAGCTGGCCGGTGCCCGCGACGCCGTCGCCGTACGCGACAGCAAGGACGCGACCGGCCCCCACCTCCTCGTGAACCGCGCCGCCTTCCGGCGCTTCTCCGACGTCGTCAAGCACCTCTGATCAGCGCGTCCCCGCAATGACCACCCGGTCGCCGTCCGTTGAGATGCGGCGTGTTGGCCACTTTGAAGATCGAAAGTGGCCAACACGCCGCATCTCAACTTTGGGTGACCGGGTGGTCGGGGCGGCGAAGGAGGGCCGGGTGATCGGGGGGGCTGCCAGGATGGCGGCATGGAACGTGTACTGGGCATCGGCGGGTACTTCCTGCGGGCGGCCGACCCCATCGCCCTGGGGGCGTGGTACCGCGAGTGCCTCGGCCTGGACGCCGACGAGAACGGCGCGTGGCGCCAGGAGGCCGGGACGACGGTGTTCGCGGCCTTCGAGTCCGGGACCGACTACTTCGGCTCCCGCACGCAGCAGACCATGCTGAACTTCCGCGCCCGCGACCTGGACGCGATGCTCGCGCAGCTCCGCGCCAAGGGCGCCGAGGTGTCCGCGGAGACGCAGGACATGGACGGCGTCGGCCGGTTCGGCTGGGTGACCGACCCCGAGGGCAACCGCGTCGAGCTCTGGCAGCCCGCCGCCTGACGGCGCGGCGCCCCCTCCCCTCGCGGCCCGGTGGTCGTTGCGGCCCGGCGGACGCGGGGCACGGCGGTGCGCGGCACGGCGGTCGTGCGGCTCGGTGGTCGCAAGGCACGACGGTGCGCGGCACGGCGGACGCGGGGCACGGCGGTGCGCGGCCCGGCGGTCGTGCGGCTCGGTGGTGCGGTGGTGCGGTGGTGCGGTGGCGTCCGTAGGGGCGCGGTGTCGCGCGGCTCCATGGTCGCCGGCTCGGCGGTCGCAAGGCACGACGGTGCGCGGCCCGGCGGACGCGGGGCACGACGGTGCGCGGCACGGTGGTCGTGCGGCTCGGTGGTGGGGTGGTGTCCGTAGGGGTGCGGTGTCGCGTGGGGGCGTGGGCGCGTGGCTCGGTGGGCGCACGGATTGCACAGGAAGGGCGCATGCGGTGCGGACCGCGCCGGGGTGCGCGTTCCTAGGCTCCTGTGTCGCATCCGTCTCGCCTCCGGCGAGATCAGTGGCAGAGGGATTCCGAGGTCCACCCTATGAAGATCAAGTTGATCGTGGGCGCCGCGGCCGCGCTGGCCGCGGCGGGCGCCGCCGCCGTCGCCGTCCCGTCGCTCGCCGCCCCGTCGACGGCGACGCCCGTCGCCGCCGCCCAGGCCACGAGCTCGGTGCTGAAGTCCGGGCAGACCCTGAAGGCGGGCCGGTCGCTGCACTCCCCCGACGGCCGGTACAAGCTCATCATGCAGACCGACGGCAACCTGGTCGTCTACAAGAAGTCCAAGGCGATCTGGAGCTCGCACACCTGGGTCAAGGGTTCGTCCGCGACCATGCGGACGAACGGCGACCTGGTGGTGGCCAAGGGGAGCCACCAGTACTGGCGGAGCCACACCGACGGGGACAAAGGCGCCTACCTCAAGCTCCAGAACGACGGCAACGCCGTGGTCTACAAGGGCAAGACCGCGCTGTGGTCCAGCTACCAGTGGATCAGCACGCTGTCCAACGGGGTGACGCTCTACCCGTACCAGAAGGTCGTCTCGCAGAACGGCGCCTGGCAGCTCCGCCAGGAGCCGGGCGGCGACCTGGCGCTGTACTCCGGCGGCAAGCTCAGGTGGCACACCGGCACGTCCGGTCACAAGGGCGCGACGACGACCATGCAGGCGGACGGGAACCTGGTCGTCCGCGCGGGCGGCAAGGCGCTCTGGTCGACGCACACGTGGCACAAGAGCACCTGGCTGGCCGTCCAGAACGACGGCAACGTGGTCGTCTACACCGGCCACATGCAGGCCCTGTGGGACCGCTACCACGGCCACCACTGACCCGTCCCGCCCGGCGCCGCGCGCGGGCGCGGCGCCGGGCGGCGCGCACGGTCAGGAGTACGGGAGGAGGGTCGCGTCGATCTTCTCCCAGGCGGCCTTGAGGGACGCCAGGGTGGTGGGCTGGGCGGCGGTGAAGTCGCGCTGCTCGCGCTCGTCCTCGGCGAGGTTGAAGAGCTGGTCGCCGCCGCTCGGGGTGCGCAGGTACTTCCAGTCGCCGCGGCGGAGGGCGCGCCAGCCGCGGGTCCGCCAGAACAGGTCGTGGGCGGGCGGCTCGGCGCCGCGCAGCAGGTGGCCGGCGAGGCTGCGGCCGTCCAGGGGGTGGGCGGGGTCGGCGGACGCGCCCGCGATCTCCAGCAGGGTCGCCGTCCAGTCGGGGGTGATGACCGGGACGTCGCTGTACTGGCCGCCGTCGATCGCGGCGGGCCAGCGCAGGATGTTCGGGACGCGGATGCCGCCCTCGTTGAGGCTCGCCTTGTTGCCCGTCAGCGGCCAGTTGTAGGAGAACCGCTCGCCGCCGTTGTCGCTGGAGAACAGCACGATCGTGTCCTGCTCCTGGCCGGAGCGGCGCAGCGCCTGGAGCACCTTGCCGATCGAGGCGTCGAGCGACTCGACCATCTCGGCGTAGATCTCCACCGAGCCGCCGTCGTTGTGCAGCAGGGCCAGGGTGGGGTTCAGGCCCGCCTTGATCTTGGCGGTGATGGCGTCGCTGACCGCCTTGTCCTTGGCGGTCTCCCACGGCCAGTGCGGGGTGGTGAAGTTGAGGTTCAGCAGCCAGGGCTTCGCGTGGTCGTCCTTGACGAAGTCGACGGCCCGCTCGGTGAGGACGTCGGTGTAGTAGCGCAGGTCGCGGTACTCGGCGTCGCCCTCGTACAGGTCGTACTCGCCGAGCGCCCCGATCTTGGAGAAGTAGTCGAGCGCGCCGCCGAAGTTGCCGAAGAAGGTGTCCCAGCCGGACCTGGTCGGGCTGAAGTCCGGCAGGAAACCGGCGTGCCACTTGCCGATGAGCGCGGTCTCGTAGCCGGCCTTCCTGAGCTGGGACGCCAGCGTCGGGTGGCCGGGCGGCAGCCCGACGCCCTTGGCGTTGATCGGCTCCAGCAGGCCGCCCGCGAGGCGGCCGGGGTAGCGGCCGGTGTAGAGCGAGAAGCGGGTGGGCGAGCATGTCGCCGACCCCGAGTACGCCTGCGTGAAGCGGACGCCGTCGCGGGCGAGCCGGTCGAGGTTCGGCGTGCTGATGTGCGGCGCGCCGTAGCTCGACAGGTCGGACGCGCCGAGGTCGTCGCCGAGGATCAGCAGGATGTTGGGCTTCCGGCGGGGGCGGCGCCCGGCCGCGGCGAACCGCCGCTCGCCCGCGCGGGCCTCCGACGGGGACGCGAGCGTCCCGAGCGCGGCCGCGGCCGTCCCTCCGCCGACCAGGGTGCCGAACGTCCGCCGCGACAGCGCACTCATTCCAACTCCTCAGATAGGAAAAGTCTGGAATGCAGGAGACCAGCCGGTCCGTCCGCTTGTCAATCGCGGGACGTCAGCGGCAGGTGCTCGGGGCGGCCTTGCCCGCGAAGCGGTCGGCGAGCCAGGCGGTGACGTCGGGCAGCGCCTCGTCGATCATGCCGTCGTGGGTGCCGGGGTAGCGCTTGTAGGCGACGGCCGTGCCGTGCTCGCACTGCTGCGCGGCCGCGGCCTCGACGGTCGGCGCGGCGACCGAGGCGTCCTTGGCCCCCGAAGCGGCGAACAGCGGCGCCGCCAGCTCGCGGTCGGTGTAGACGTTCTTCTCGATGTACCGCCGCACCGCCGCGTTGTCCGCCGCGTCGGCCTTGAGGTAGGCGCGCGGCGTGGCGTCGCCGGTGAGCGCGATGGCGTAGGGCAGGCAGCCGTTCTCGACGTACTGCCGGTAGTGGCGCATCCCGGTGTCGCTGAGCATGTCCTGCGGCGCGAAACCGTCGTACTGCAGGGCGAGCGAGAAGGCCACGTAGGGCAGGTACACCGCCGCGCCGGGGGTGTCGATGACGCCTTGGACGGCGCCGCCGGCCGGGGTCGCCGGCGCCAGCGCGACGGCGCCGACCATCTTCCCGACGGGTTCGGTCGCCTGCTGCTTCGCGGCGCCCCAGGCGGCCTGGCCGCCCTGCGAGTGGCCGACGGCCGCCCAGCGCTCGCCGAGCTGCGGGACGGCCTTGCGCGCCGCCGCGACGGAGTAGCGGACGTCGCCGGCGTTGGCGGGCATCGTGTTGTACTCGTGGCCGTCGCCTGCGCCGAGACCGGAGTAGTCGGTGGCCACGACCGCGTAGCCCTGCTTGACGAACGCGGCGATGAGATCGCCGTAGTACAGGTCCTTCATCAGCGACGGCGCGCACTGCGGTGCGACGCCGCTCGTGCCGTGCGCCCAGGCGATGACCGGCCACCCGCCGGACGGCGCGGTGCCGCCGGGAGTCACGACCGCCGCCGACGTCACCACGCGCGCGCCCTCGGCCGAGCGCGAGTCGTACAGGATGCGGGTGCCGTGCGCGCCGTCGGGAAGGGCCGTCCAGCCGGAGAACGCCTCCGCGCGCAGCAGCGTGCCGGGCGCGGCGGACGTCGGGCGCGCCGTGTAGAACGCGTCCCGGGGCAGGGCGTTCGCCGCCTCGGCGGCCTGCGCCTGCCGGACCGCCTGATCCGCGGAGACCTGGGACGCCGTCGCCGTCGCCGTCGGCGGGCCCTTCGCGCCGCCGTCATAGTCCTCGCCGCACGCTGCCGCGCCCAGCGCGAGCAGGCACGCGCCGGCCGCGGCGAACCCCACCGCCCGAGACAAGCCCATGATCTTTTCATGGCCGCCGGCGCCCGACGCCATGCCCAAGCCCCGGAAAAGCCTTCCTCTCGCCGGGACCTGAGGGCGTCAGGGCGGGGCGGCGCGTTCGGTGGCGGCGATGGTGGCGCGCAGGTTGCGGCGGGCGGCGTCCAGGTCGGCGGCGCGGCGGTCGAGGACGGCGAGGCGGTCGCGCAGGCCGTCGAGGACGCCCGGACAGGCGCTGACGGCCGTACCGGGGCCCGCCGTGCACGGCAGGATCGGGCCGATCTCGCGGGCCGTCAGGCCGGCCGCGAGGAGGGCGCGGATGCGCCGCACCGTGTCCTCGGCGCCGTCGTCGTAGTCGCGGTAGCCGTTCGGCAGGCGCTCGGCGTGCAGCAGCCCGGCCCGCTCGTAGTGGCGGAGGAGGCGTTCGGCGACTCCCGTCCGGCGGGCCAGTTCCCCGATCAGCACGCGCTCCCCCTCGGGCTTGACCCTGCCACGGTGTCAGGGCTCAACAGTGGCCGGGACGCCCGCATTCCGCGACCGGAGGCACGAAATGATCATCGATGCGCACGGCCACGTGCACGACCCGGTGGACGCCCATCTGGCCCTGCTGGACGAGGCGGGCGCGGACCGCGCCGTCCTCTTCCCCACCCGCGTCCACCCCGAGCGGGCCCGCGACCTCGCCGCCCTCGGCCGGGAGATGGCGGCGCTCGGCGCGGCCCTCGGCGGGCGGGCGGGCGGCGCCGGGGCGCACCGGGCGGCGTGGCGGGAGCTGGACGCGGCCGTCGCCGCGCATCCCGGCCGCTTCCTGCCGTTCGTGTCCGTCCCGCTGGACGTGCCGGCCGGCGACGTCGCCGTTCTCGTGGAGCGCGAGGTGGTCGGGCGCGGCGCGTACGGGATCGGCGAGCTGACGCCGCCTCCCGGCCGCGCGGACGTGCTCGGCCCCGTGCTGGCGGCGGCGGCCGACCACGGCGGCCTGCCCGTCGTCGTGCACGGCGCCGCGCCGACGACGGCGGACGACCTGCGGACGCTGGCGGCGCTCGCGCGGCGCCATCCGTCGGTGCCGCTGGTGGTGAGCCAGCTCGGCGGCCTGCACTGGATGGAGGCCGTCGGGCTCGTGCGCGACGTCCCGAGCATGTACCTGGAGCTGTCCACGGCGCCGGTCGTGTTCGCGGTGCGGCTGGCGATCGAGGAGCTGCCCGAGCGGGCCCTGTCGGGCTCCGACGCCCCCTACGGCGACCCCGTCCTGGCTCGGGCTGCGGTGGAGCGGGTGACGGCGCCGGGCGAGGTGCGCGACCGCGTCCTCGGCGGCACCCTCGCCGCCCTCCTCGGGATCGGGTGAGGCCCGCCGGGGGATCTTTCCCGTTCCGTGGGCTTAGCCCGGTTCGCCCGCGGTGACGCCACCGGCATGGACACCGCGACGGAACCGCAGGGGTGGTTGCGGGGCCCCGAGCAGACATGGGCGGTCGACCCGCCGTCCGCCGGGGAGAAGCCGCCCGAGCCGCACGTCCACGCCTGGCGGGCGGACGGCGGCGAGCAGCGGACGGCCTGCGGCGCCGAGGAGCGCGTCGTCTTCACGAACGCCTCGGTGTTCGACCCCGACGAGGAGCGGGCGTGCGCGCACTGCGCGGCGGTGGTCACCGGCACGCTGGGGGACGGCGCCACGCGCCTGGACGGCTGACGCGCGTCACCTCCGCAGGTGCGTCTCGACCGGGTGCCCCGGCCGCCAGAGCCGGATGGCGAGCTGGTCGCCCTCGACCGCGGTGACGACGGCCTCGCGCAGGTCGAGCCGGAAGGCGTGGAACCCGCCCGGCGGCTCCGAGCCCGTCGTGTAGGCGCGCTTCTCTTCGGGATCGGTGATCTCGACGGCGACGCCCGCGACCTTGGCGTCGCCGCCCTCGGCCGGATGCGCGTGGATCGCGCACCGGCCGTCGCGGCGCAGGTCCAGGGCCTTCACCGCGTTCAGCATGGACCCGAACGCCAGGTCGGGCCCCGCGAAGTCGACCTCGGTGCCGCTGACGCGCGGCGAGCCGTCCTTGCGGAGCGTCGCCAGGACGTGGGTGTCGGCCGCCGCGAACCGCGCCCGCACCACCGTCGCGAGGTCGGGCGCTTCCTTCTCGAAGAGCTGCCATGTCGCCATGGTCCGACTGTCGCATCCGCCACCGACAGAATCGCGCGCGCTCACGCCCGGCGGGCGGCGCGGGGGGTCAGGGGGACGGCGAGCAGCGGCGCGAGCGCGGCGGCCGCCCAGACGGCCGGCCACGACGTCGCGTCCAGCAGGACGGGGAGCGCGAGCGGGGTGACGAACGCCGCCGAGAAGATCGTCGTGCCGGCGAGGCCGAGCGCGGCGCCCGCCCGGTCGGGGCCCGCCAGGACGGCGGCCTCGGTGTAGGCGACGCCGTGCCAGGCGTTGGCGAGCAGCCCGCCGGCGGCGAGGGCGGCGGCGGTGAGCGGCAGCGGCGCGTCCGCGAGGACAGCGGCGCCCGCCATGGCGACGGCGGTGAGGACGCCGATGGCGCGCATGAACGTCCGCCGGTCCGCGCCCCGGTCGGTGCGGCGCCCGCTCCAGATCCGCGCGGCCCCGCCGCCGATCTGCGCGACGAGCACGACCCCGGCGGCCACCGCGCCGCCCGCGCCGCGCGCGTCGTGCAGGAAGACCGCGGTGAAGGACAGCACCGCCATCTGCGGCACGGTGAGCAGCGCGGCCGCGAGCACGACCCGCCACACGTCGGGGCGGCGCAGCGGGGACGGCCCGGCGGCCGTCGGGGCGACGGTGCCCGCCGCCCGGTCGGGCTCGTGCAGCCAGCGCGCCACGGCGCCGACGCTGAGCAGGCAGAACGCCGCGAGGGTCGCGTAGGCGGCACCGAAGCCCCACGTCCCGGCGATCGGCGGCAGCACGGCGACGCCGACGGCGCCGCCCGCCGGGATCGCGGTCTGCCGGATGCTCATCGCGAGGCCGCGCCGGTCGTCGGCGAACCAGGTCATCACCGCCCGCCCGGACGCGCCGTTGACGCTGCCGCCGAGCGCCCCGGCGGCGAACAGGCAGGCGGCGAGCGCGGCCGTCCCGGCGCCGGCGCCCGGGGTCGCGGCGGCCGCCATCGCCGCGAGCAGGACGCCGGTGGCGGACAGGCCGGTCAGCAGGATGTTCCGGTCGCCGAAGCGGTCGGTGAGCATCCCCCACACGAGGTCGGACGCCGCGACGCCGAGCCCGAGGCAGCCGAGGACGAGGCCGAGGGCGCCGGTGGTGAGGCCGTAGTCGGCGCGCAGCAGGACGCCGGTGACGGGCAGGCCGGAGAACATCGCCGCGAAGCTCGCCTGCGCGCCCACCCCGACGGCGAGCACCGTCCAGCGGTGCCGCGGCCCGAAGCGGCGCACCGCCGTGCCGGGCGTGACCAGTGCGGTCATGGATCCCCCTCGCAAGTAACCGTCTGGAACGGTTAGATCGTGGCGAGCGCGGACGTAACTTGTCAAGACGGTTACTATGGGCGGATGGAGTTCACCTTCGTCAGCGGCAACCTCGGCCTCGACCTCGCCGGGACGGTCGGGGCCCGCCGCAGCCGCCGCATCGACCTCCTCGCCGGGCCCGCCGACCTCGCCCGGTGGACCGTCGACGCCCGCCTGCTCGACACCGCGCCCGAGGTCACCGCCGCCGGCCTCGCGGACGCCCGCCGGCTGCGCGAGGCGATCTACGGCCTCGCCACCGCCGCCCGCACCGCCGCCCCCTACGCCCCCGGCGACCTGGACGTCCTCAACCGGGCGGCCGAGCCCGCCCCGCCCGCCGTCCGGCTCACCCCGGACGGGCTCGTCCGCACCGGCGACCTGGCGGCCGCGCTCGCCGCCGCCGCCCGCGCCGCCGCCGACCTGCTCGGCGGGCCGCAGACCGCGCTCGTCCGCGAGTGCGAGGCCGACCCCTGCACCCGCCTGTTCGTGGACGCCTCGCACCGCCGCACCCGCCGCTGGTGCGACATGCGCGGCTGCGGCAACCGCGCCAAGGCCGCCGCCTTCCGCGCCCGCCACGCCTGACCTTCGGCACCCCGGTGGCCCCGGTCGCGCGGGGTGCGGCAGACTCATAGCGGGCCGCCCGGATCCGGGCGCGCCACGATCCAGCAGCGCGGCCGCCACACGAGCCCCTCAGGAACGAAAGAGATCGCGCGTGACCGATCCCCGCACCGGTCCGGCCCGCGTCCGCACGACCCGCGACGCGGTGGTGATGGCCTTCCCCGCCGAGGTCGACCTCGACAACGCCGACGCGCTGCGCGCCCAGGCCGTCGGCCTGCTCGACGGCGGCGCCCCCGCCCTCGTCCTGGACCTGACCGCCTGCGAGTTCTGCGCGTCGGCCGGGATCTCGGTCATCGCCCGCGCCCACATCCGCGCGCGCGTCCTCGGCACGCCGCTGGCGGTGTGGCTGCCCGAGGACGGGACCGTCCGGCGGATCTGCGAGATGACCGGCATCGTCGACACCGTCGAGATCGCCACGCCCGGCGCCGGGGACTGAGGCACCGGGCGGATACGTTGCCGGTCATGAGGCTGGACATCGCCGTCCCCGACGACGGCCTGGCGCACGACTACTGCTGGAACTGCCGCGCCGAGCGCGTCGCCCGCGCCGCGGCGGGCGCCTGGGAGTGCGCGGCGTGCGGCGAGCGGCACGAGCGGGTGCTCCGCGTCGACCCCGGCCTCGCCTGGTGGACCGGCCCGGACGCCGAGTACTGGCACGCGACCGCCGGGGTGTTCGTCCGCCGCGCCGACGGGCGGCTGCTGCTGTTCGACCGGACCCTCTACCCCTACGCCTGGACGGTCCCCGCCGGCCACGTGGACGCCGGCGAGGACCCGGCCGCGGCGGCGTCCCGCGAGCTGCGCGAGGAGACCGGCCTGCACGTCCCGGCGTCCCGGCTGCGGCCGCTGGAGGTCGCCGACATGCCGGGCGACTCCTGCTGGCGCGGCGCGGACGCCCACCGCTGGCACGCGTTCGTCGCGGACGTCCCGGCCGCGACCCCGGCGACCGTCCGCGAAGAAGGCCGCGACGCCCGGTGGCTCACTCCCGACGAGGCCCTGTCCCTCCCCGTGACGCCCCCCGTCCGCGCCCTCCTGCAACGCCACCCCCGCCTCGGCGCCTGACGCCGCGACCACGAAAGCCCCGCGAGCGGCCGCAACCCCGGTACGCGGCACCTCGCGCCCGCACCCTGCTGGAACGCCGCAGCCAGGCGCGACAGGCGGCGGGTCACGGCCGGAGAAGGCCTGGCCCGGCACGTGGACGGCGCAGGCCCAGGAATGTCGTAGGCGGATGTCATGCTCGGGACGTCCACCTCGGGGAAGGCGTGATGGTGCTGCGCGGGCGGGCGGAACGGTTGCCGCGCGAGGTGCCCGCGCTGCTCGCGGTGCGGGCGGCCAACCAGGTCGGCGCGCTCGCGATGGCGTTCCTGGCGGTGCTCGCCGGTCCCCGGACGGCGCCCGCCGCGCTGGCGGCGTTCGGCGTCGCCGCCCTCGCCTCGCGCTGGACGGGCGGCGCGCTGCTCGCGCGCCACGCGCCGCGCACGCTGATCGTCGCGGGGCTCGCGGCGACGGGCGCGGCCATGCTGCTGCTCGCGGCGGCGCGCGGACCCGCCGCGATCGTGGGCGCGGCCGCCCTGGTCGGGCTGGCCTTCGAGATCTACGAGCCCGCGACCCAGGAGATGCTCGCCCGCACCCCCGACCCCGCCGTGCGCGACCGCGCCTACGAGCTCCTCAGCGCCCTGGTGGTGGCGGCGGGCGCCGTCGCCGGGCTGCTGGCGGCCGTGCTGCTCCCCCTCGGCGTCCGCTGGCTCATGGTGATGGACGCCGCGTCCTGCCTCGTCTCGGCCGCCCTCGCCGCCGCCCTGCTCCCCCGCACCCCGCCGCCCGAGGCCGAGCCCGCGAGGCGGCGGTGGCGGCCACCGGGGACGCTCCTGCGGCTGACCCTCGCGGGGACGGCATTCGCCTACGGGTACATGGGTGTGCTCATGTTCCTGCCTGCGCTGCTGCTCCAGTGCGGCGCGCCCGGCTGGCTGCCCGGCGCCGACCTGGCGGGCGCCGCGCTGCTCGCTCCGCTCGCGGTCGCCGCCGGGCGGGCCCCCCTGGCGGGCCCCCTGGCGGGCCGCCCGCATGCGGTGGTCCTCGCGGCGGGAACGGTGCTGCTCGGCGCGCTCACGCTGGCGCTCGCCGCCGCGCCCGGCGCGGGCTGGACGGCCGTGGCCCACCTCGGCTGGGGCGCGGTCGCCGGGACGCTGCTCGGCCGCTGGCAGTCGGTGGTCGCCGACCTCGCGCCGGAGGCGGAGCGGCCGCGCTGGTTCGCCGTCTTCGGATCGAGCTGGGGCGTCGCGCAGCCGGCCGTCCCGGCCGTGGCGGGCCTGCTCGGCGGCGGCGCGGTGGCGGCGATGGCGACGGCGGGCGCCGCGCTGCTCGCGGTGCCGGGGCTGCTCGCCGTGGCCGGGTGCGGCGCGGGCGTCATTTCAGGCGGGACAGCCTCAGCACCAGCAGGGCCGCGCCGAGGGCGACCAGTGCGAGGACGACCACCATGATCCCGGCGTTCACCATGCCACCCACGGGGCCAGCCTAGCCAACTAGGGTGCGGGTATGGCGAGTTCACTGGTGATCAAGGTGACGGCCGGAGCGGACGCCCCGGAGCGGTGCAACCAGGCGTTCACGGTGGCGGCCGCCGCCGTGGCGAGCGGCGTGCCGGTCTCGCTCTGGCTGACCGGCGAGTCGGCCTGGTTCGCGCTGCCCGGCCGCGCCGCCGAGTTCGACCTGGCGCACGCCACCCCGCTGCCCGACCTCCTCGACATCCTCCTGTCGGCCGGGCGCGTCACGCTCTGCACGCAGTGCGCCGCCCGCCGGAACATCGGCCCGGACGACGTCCTGGACGGCGTCCGCATCGCCGGGGCGCCCACGTTCGTCGAGGAGATCCTGACGGACGGCACGCAGGCGCTCGTCTACTGACGCGCGAACGCCCGCCCCGGACGTCGGGGACGGGCGTCGACGCGCGGACGCTCAGCCCTGCTGCGCCGCCAGGACGGCGTTCAGGCGCTCCTCGCGGAGGCGGCCCGCCCACGAGTCGTCCAGCGGGGCGATCTCGTGGCCGAGGGCCCAGCGCAGCAGCAGGTCGGCGAGGCCGGGGTTGCGGACGAGCGCGGGGCCGTGCATGTAGGTGCCGAGCACCTTGCCCGCGTAGGCGCCCTCGAAGCCCTGCCCGTCGCCGTTGCCGACGCCCGCGACGACCTTGGCGAGCGGCCGCGCGTTCGGGCCGATGGTGGTGGCGCCCTGGTGGTTCTCGAAGCCGGTGATGCGCGGCACGTTCAGCTCCGCCGCGACATCGCCCACGACCTCGCCGACGGCGCGCTGCTGCCCGCGGCCCGAGCGGATGTCGAGGATGCCGAGGCCGGGCAGCTGCTGGCCCTCGTCGCCGCCGAACTCGTGCCCGATGATCTGGTAGCCGGCGCACACCGCGAACACGACGGCGCCGCGCGCGGCGGCGTTGTTCAGGCCGCCGTCGTTGCGGAGGCGCTGCGCGGCGAGGATCTGCGGGCGGTCCTCGCCGCCGCCGAGCAGGTAGATGTCGCCGTCCTGCGGGACCGGCTCGTCCGAGCGGAGGTGCACCGTCTCGGTCGGGATGCCGCGCAGCGCCGCGCGCCGCTCCAGCATGATCGTGTTGCCCTGGTCCCCGTAGGTGGACAGCAGGTCCGGGTAGATCCAGACGATCTTGATGCGGTCAGAGGGCACGGCCGTACCTCGTTCGGATGTCCTGGAAGGCGGTGTAGTTGGCGATCACGTCCAGGTGGCCGGGCGGGACCGCCAGGACGGCCTGCTCGATGTCGTCCACCACCGTGAAGGACACCTCGGCGGCCTCCAGCCGGGCGGCGAGGTCGATGCGGCGCTCGCCGGTCACCCACACCGGGCGGCCGCGCAGGATGCGGTAGTCCACGTCCCACAGCCAGGAGGTGTCGCGGCCGTCGGGCCCCTGCGCGTTGACCGACAGGGCGACCGGGCCGGGCGCGGGCGCGAGGACGTCGAACGCCTCCAGCCAGCCCGCCGGGTTCTTCGACAGCAGCAGCCGGATCGAGCGGCCCTGGTGCTCGACGGTGGTGTACCGGCCGGCGACCGAGCGGACCTGCGCCAGCAGCGGCAGCGCCCGCTCGGGCGGGACGCCGAACTGCGCGACGACGGCGAGCGCGATCGCGGCGTTCGAGCGGTTCGCGCGGCCCGGGAGCTGGACGGAGTCCAGCGGGATCGCGCGGCCCTGCGGGTCGATGACGTGGTCGCCGCGCAGCGACCAGTCGGGCCGCGGCCGGGAGAAGTGGCACTGGCGGCAGCGCCAGTCGCTGTCCTCCTCGGTGTCGCGCCGGTCCAGCGGCCCGCCGCACTCGGGGCAGCACCAGGAGTCCTCGCGCCAGTGCTGGCCCGCCGCGACCCACGTCACGCTCTTGGCCGACGACGCGCCCCACGTGACGAGCGGGTCGTCGCAGTTGGCGATGACGTGCGTCTGCGGCGCCTTCTCCAGCGCCTTGCGCCACTTGCCGGCGAGCAGCCAGATCTCGGCGGCGCGGTCCATCTGGTCGCGGCTGAGGTTCATCAGCGCGACGACGTTCGCGCCGGTCTCGGCCAGCACCATCGGGACGTACTTCTCGTCGCACTCCAGCACGCCGTAGCGGGCGCCGGGGGCGGACGCGAGCGCCGACACGTGGCCGGTCGGCATGTTCGCGCCGAACGCGTTGGTGGCGACCTCCCCGAGCGGCGCCATCGCCGAGGTGATCAGCCGGGTCGTCGTCGTCTTGCCGTTGGTCGCGCTAACGAGGACGAGGTTGCGGTCCTTGGCGAGGCGGGTCAGCAGCTCGGGGTCGAACCGGAGGCCGATCCGGCCGCCGATCACCGATCCGTCGCCCTTGCCCGCGAGCCGGGACATCTTCGCGGCCGTCCGCCCGAGCGCGACGGCCAGCTGCGAACGCAGCGGAAGATCGCTCATGGACTCCGTCTTCTCTGGTTGTGCGCCTGGGAAGCCCCGAGCCTATCCGCTGCCGCGCGCGCCGCGCCTGCGGCCGCGGCCGTGCGGCCGATGGGACGAGGATCACATCCCGGGCGGGCCGCACCGGCACCGGCAGCACACCGTGGCGGCGGGGCGCCCCACCCGTCACTCCCGACAATCTTGACCATTACCGTCCAACCATGATTGCGTGCTGAGTCCCGCCGGACGCGAACCCGATCTTGCGACGGATTTCCCGGGGCGGCGCACACGGCGGGCGCCGTCCAGGTACTTTGTCGGGGTCCCTGCTCGTTTGCGGGGAACGACGACCCGCCGGAGGGCGAGCGAGGCCCGGAGGCGGCCCGGCCGCCCGCGACGCGGGGCCGGGGCCATGAGGGCGTAGCGGCGACCAAAGGCGAGGTTCAGAGCTGATGCAGTGTCCGACGTGCGGTACTCACACGCCCGGAACGGTCGGCCCGTGCCCGAACTGCGACGCGCCGCTCGGCGCCCCCGCCGCCCCCGGCCTCGGCGACCGGACGATCGTCGCGCCCCCGCCGCCGTCCTGGACGCCCGCGGCGCCCGCGACGCCCGACTCCGAGTCCGAGTCCACGGCGCCGTGGAAGTTCGACCCCGGCGCCGACGACGAGCCGCCCGCGCGGCAGGCCGCCCCCGGCGCGCTGCCCGTTCCCCCGCCGCCCGCGTGGGGCGCCCAGGCCGGCGCGGAGCAGGAGCCGGAGTCGATCGTCCCCGACTCCTGGTACGCCAAGCCGCGGCGGCCCGAGCCCGAGCCGGGCCCGCAGCAGTGGACGCCGCAGCCCGCGCCGCCCGCCGACGAGGCCACCCAGAAGTGGACGCCGCAGGGCCAGGCCCAGCCGATGGCCGCGCCCGTCGCGGACGCCACCCAGCAGCAGTGGGGCCAGCAGGCACCGGCCGCCGACGGTTGGGGCGCCGCTCCGCAGCAGCAGCAGCAGTGGGCCCCCCAGCAGGACCAGTGGAACGGCCAGCAGCAGTGGGGCCGGCCCGGCGACCAGAACGCCACGCAGGTCGCCCCCATGGGCGGCGGGATGCCGCCCTACGGCCAGCCCGGCGATTTCCACCAGCAGGGCGATTTCCAGCAGCCCGGTGACTTCCAGCAGCAGCGCCCGTCCGGCGGCGGCCCCAGCAAGCCGCTCCTCATCGGCGTGAGCGCGCTCGTCGCCGTCGCGGTCGCCGCCGTCGGCATCGTCGTCTTCAGCAAGGACGACGACGGCGGGAAGCCGAAGGCGCAGGCGACCAGCCCGTCCACCGGCAAGCGGCCGGTGGCGCAGCAGAAGCCGCTGTCGCAGGCCGCCAAGGAGCAGGCCGCGGCCGTCAACGCGCTGCTCAACACGAGCGCCGACGCCCGCCAGGCGCTCACCCACGGGCTCGCCGCGGCGCGCAGCTGCAAGACGCTGCCGGCGTCGGTCGGCGACTTCCAGCGGGTCGCGCAGCGCCGCAAGGCGCAGCTCGCCCGCACCGCCGCGCTGGAGGTCGACGAGACCCCGAACGGCGAGCGGATGCGCGCCCGGCTGAAGGAGTCCTACCAGGCGTCCCTGGAGGTCGACCAGGCGCTCCAGGTGTGGGCGCTGAAGGCGCAGCGGCACTGCAAGGGCAAGCCGAAGCCGGACGCGGGGCACGCGCCCGGCCGGGCGGCGGCCGAGCAGCGCGCCACGGCGGCCAAGAAGCAGTTCGTCGCGCTGTGGAATCCGGTGGCCAAGAAGAGCGGCCAGCCGGTCCGCGCATGGAACAACGTGTAATCGCCGGATCACAACCGGATTGCGACCCGCCCGCATCGCCTCCGCTCCCGGACGCCCCGCAGTATCTTGTGGCCGTTGGTCCCTACGGTGAGGGGTTGCGATGCGGTGCCCTGGATGCGGTAGCGATACGACCCCGGCGCTGCCGAGGTGCACGCGCTGCAACACCCCCCTCGGGGGCGGTGACGGCGCGACCGTGCGGGACGAGCGCCCGCCCGCGCCGCCCTGGTCCCACCAGGAGACGCAGGACCAGGAGCGGCCCGCCGGCCCGCCGCCCTGGACGCCGCCGCCGTCCCAGGACGAGACGTACCGCGACCCCCACCAGGTGCCGCCCTACGACCCGCGGCAGGACCCGCAGCGGTCCTGGTCGCCGCCGCCGGGCGAGCCCGCCGGCTGGGGCCTGCCGCCCGTCCCGCCGCCCGACGCGCCGTCCGCCGGCGAGCAGACGCTGTCGCTGTCGGAGGAGCCGTGGAACGAGCCGCGGATCTGGCAGCCGCCGCCCCCGCGCAAGCGCAAGCCCCCCTACCTGCTGATCACGGCGGGGGTCGTCGCGGTCGCGGCGGTCGCGCTCGCCATCATCTTCTGGCCCGCCACCGCCCACCGGAGCGACAACGCCGGGAGCACCGTCGCGCCGTCGCGGTCGGAGGCGCCGACGCAGCCCGAGCCGACGCCCACGGACGAGGAGACGTCGTCGCCGACCGCGAGCGGCGACCTGACCGCGCAGGCGCGGGATGTGGACGCGCTGCTCGGCGACATGTCCTCGACGCGCAGCGCCCTCGGCACCGCCGTCGAGAACGGCTGCTCGACGAGCGACCTCCAGGACATCCGGAGCAGGCGCGAGTCCCAGCTCGCCCGCGCCCGCGACCTCGACGTCGACGCCCTCGACGACGGCCCGGCGATGCGCGACGCGCTCGTCCAGGCGCTCCAGGCGTCGCTGGACTCCAACCAGACCTACCTGGACCGCGCGCCCGGCTGCCCCACCGACTCCGACCCCGGCGTCGCCGACGCCAACACCCGCGCCAGCAACGCCAAGCGCACCTTCCTCTCCTACTGGAACGCCAACGCCGCCAAGGCCGGCCTGACGCCCCGCACCGAGGACCAGATCTGACCGGCGGCCCCCTAGGAGTGGGGCAGGCCCAGCGCGGCGGCCAGCTCGCCGACGGCCGCCGCCAGCGCCGCGACGCCCGAGACGCGCGCGCCGAGCCGCTCCAGGCCGCTCGCCATGCGGTCGGTGTCGGGGTCGTCCTCGGCGGCCTCGGCGCGCAGGTCGGCGACGTCCCGCGCGGCCTTGCCCGCCTCGGCGACGGCGCCCGCGTGCTCGGCGAGCAGCCGCTCCACCTTCGCGAAGGCGTCCTCGCCGGCGGCGCCGGTGCGCTGGTTCATCGTCACGTGGTCGCCGGTGGCGATCTGGCCGGACACGTTCGCGTTGCCGCCGATGCTGACGCCGCGCTCGGACATGCCGTTCCCCTTACGGGTCGATGGTGGTCTGGGTGAGGCGGGCGCCCGCGCCGGTCGCGACCTGGCCGCTCACGCTGCCGCCGGTCATGATGACGCCCTCGTTCAGGATCACGCCGGCCTGCGCCCGGTAGGCCGACACGTCGATGCCGCACTCGTCGGCCAGGTGGTCCAGGAGCGCCTCGTTGACGCGCCGCTCGATGAGCCGGGTGTACTTCTCGGCGTCGAGCTTCTGGGTGAAGGTGACGAAGTCGGGCTCGGCGGCCAGCTCGCGGACGCTGAGCCGCGACCCGTAGTCGTGCGCCAGGTGCCGCGCCGGGTTGCCCGCGGACGCGGCCGCCGACGCGCCGCGCCCCATCTGCCAGCAGGTCTTGACGACGCGGGGCCAGGCCAGCAGGGCGCCGCTCAGCACGCCGCGCCAGCCCGTCCGCACGGCCCGGCCGATGAACCCGGCCGGGCCGAGGTTCGGCAGGACGTCCACGGCGCGGAACTCCTCGCGGACGGGCGGCAGCGCCGTCGCCGCGAACTGGCCGTAGAGCATGCGCCCCTCGACGGCCAGGTAGATGAACGACGAGACCGCGATGTCCTGGTCCTCGGCCGGGGCGAGGGGCCGCCCGTCCGCGCCGCGCACCGCCTGCCCCTGCGCGCCGACGGTGACGCGCTGGTAGCAGCGCACGCCGCCCTGCGGATGGCGGACGATCGCCTCGACGGCCGCCGGGGAGGCGACCGAGTACGGCAGCCCCGCCTTCGCGTCGATCAGCGGGTGCCCGCGGTAGGCGCCGGAGCCCGACGGGTCGAAGGAGCGCGCGAGCTGGTGGCAGCGGCCGGGCGCGACGACGTGCATGTCGGTGACCAGGCCCGCGATGCGCTCGTTCGGCGGCAGCGGGCGCTCCTCCCCGGCCGGGCGCTCGTCGCGCATCTCGACGAGCCGCTCGCGCACGCGCTGGTGCAGGACGACCGGGTCGACGGGCGCCGGCCCGGATCCGGGCTTGCCGAGGACGTCCGCCGCCGCGCGGTCGAGTTCCAGCACGACCGACCAGACCCGCGCGCCGGGCGCCGGGCCGCCGTCCTCGGTCTCCACCGGGCCCGCGCCGAGGAAGGGGTTGTCGCCCGAGTAGAGCGTCACGTTGCCGCGCTGCGCCGAGGCGACCCGGGCGAGCGCGCGGTCCACCCGCTCGCTCCACGCCTTCGGCCCGGGACCGGCGGCGCCGGGCTGGAGCTCGCGGGCGAGGATGCGGTAGACGAGCGCCAGGTGCCCGAACACCACGGCGCAGAACGCCAGCAGCAGGAGCAGCGCCACCAGCAGGCTGTGGTCGTCGAGCGGGCCGAGGCCGCTCGTCCCGGTGCTCCCGTCGACGGCGGGATCGCGGCCGGTCTCGCCCTGCTGCGCCAGGTCCCTGGCGGCCGGCCCGTACCCGATCGCGAGCGCCGCGTAGACGGGCGTGGTGACGCAGAACCAGAGCAGGACGATCCGGCGTGGCCAGGTCAGCCGCCGCCAGGGCAGCCGGGTGGTGACCGCCGGGAAGATCATCACGATGCCGAGCATGACCACCGTCCACGGCGCCAGGACGTAGGCGAGGAACCAGCAGAGGCCGAGCAGCACGTCGCGGGCCAGGCGGAGGCGGCGCGCCCGCACCGCGTGCAGGATCACCGGGCCGAGGTCGAAGCCGAACGACGGCGTCACCGCGCGGTGCTCGTCGTCGACGTACTCGGCGATGACGCGCTGCCCGAGCGTGCGGTCCAGGTAGACGCCGGCGGCGAGGTACCGGGTGGCGTTCTGCAGCGGCTGCCCCTGCGGGGGCACGTAGGCGTGGCCGTGGCGGAAGAAGGGCTCGTCCGTGCGGGGTTCGGCCTCGACCGTCATGCGTAAGAAAGTAACCCGCGCGCGGCCGCGAGCGGTACCGGTTTCCCGATCGTGACGTTACCGCTCAGTCGGCGAACGGCAGCTCGCCCGGCGCGGCGTCCTCGTAGCCCTTGACGATGACGTCGGGCCAGCTCAGCACGGGCTCCAGCCAGTTCTGCACGCCCATCGGGACGGCGGCCTCGCCGATCTGGTCCTCCTCGGGGACGCCGATCGCGACGAGCGACAGGTCGGTGTAGAAGGCGGCGTTGGCGTCGTCGCCGGCGAGGGCGGTGCGGGCGATCGGCCGGTTGCGCGGCACCTCCGGCGACAGCGGGTGGCGGCGCAGCGCCCGCAGCCGGTGCCCGACCTTCGGGTCGGGGTGCTGGCGGAGGCCCGGGAGCTGGTGGTCGAGCGGCGGGACGGGGTCGTGCGGGCCGGGCCGCGGCGCGCCGTAGGGGAACAGTTTCGCGAACTCGTGCAGCCACCGGACCTGCGGGATGACCCACTGCGCGCCGGGCCGCGTCCCGGCGGCCGCGCCGTCGCCCGCGAGCAGCGCGCCCGCGACCTCCGCGACGGCGCGGGTGAGGTCGGCGGGCGGGTAGGCGGTGCGGAGCGCCTGCGAGCGGCGCGTCACCGCGTGCTCCACGACCGTCGCGAGCGCGCACTCGCGCAGCCGCGGCGCGAGCCGCGACCAGGCCCGCAGCAGCTCGTTCGGGACGGCCGGCAGCGGCCGGTCCACGACGTGCGCGAGCGTCGCGGTCTCCACCCACACCCGCAGCCACGCCGACTCCATCGTGCCCGCCAGCAGGTCCGCGCGGCGCAGCTCGTACAGGGTGCAGGCGCTGCCCGACCGGCACTCGCGGCCGCACGCGACCGAGCGGCGGCCGTCCACCGGCGGCGGCGGGCCGGGACGCTCGGCCTCGCGGCCCTCCCCGAGCGGGACGCGGACGCGCAGCGGCCGGTCCATGCCGTCGGCGAACACCGCCGCGACGCCGGGAGTCAGCGACACGACCTCGCGGGACTGGTCGGCGTCCAGGTTCATCGCGGCGCCGACCTGGTGGCGGTCGTCGTGCGCGGGCAGCCGGTGCACGACCTTCAGCGCGGTGTTCTTGATGACGTCGGGGACGAGCTTGGTCGGGATCTGCTCGGCGACGACGATGCCCTCGCCGTAGGCGCGGATCTCCGCGAGCATCCCGGCGAACAGCTCGACGGCGTGCGAGCTGGTGCGGTCGGGCCGGTTGCGGAGCAGCCGGTGCGCCTCCTCGATGACGATGACGTGCCGCAGGCCGGGCGGCCCGGACGACGTCCGCGCCCGCATCCGCAGGTGCTCGACGATGCGGATGATGAGGGTGCCCATGAGGAACGCCTTGTCCTCGTCGTTGGCGACGTCCTCGATGGCCAGCACCACGTTGTCGCGCAGCAGCCCCCCGATGTCGGCGGGGTGGCCGCCCTCGAAGAACCGGCCCGCCGAGCCGATGCGCAGCGAGCGGAGCCGCACGTCGACGAAGCCCTGCACGTCGGCGGCGAGCTCGCGGCCGTAGCCGACGTCGCCGATCACCTGGAGGGCGGCGTTCTGGAGCTGCTCCAGCGTCGGCACCGACGGCGCCACCAGCGAGCCGGGGACGGCGCCGCCGGTCACCACGTCCCAGCCGTTGCCCTCGTAGACGCGCTGGAGCGCCTGCGCCATGATCTGCGGGAACGGCTCCTCGGCGTCGAACGCGGCCTGGAACAGCGCCCGCACCATGTCGATGTGCGCCTGCACCGGGTAGCCGGGCTCGGGCGCGAGCGGGTTCACCGACAGCGGCACCGACGTCTGGTCGGAGGGGTTGACGACGGTGACCCGCGCGCCGAGGTCGGCGATCCGCCCGGCCATCGCCGCGTACTCCGACTTGGCGGGCTCGATCGCCAGCCACGGGATGCCGGCGCGGGTGAGCTGCTCCAGCAGGTGCCGGACGGTCTGCGACTTGCCGGCGCCGGTCGCGCCGGTGACGAACACGTGCCGGTTGATGGTGGAGCGCGGCACCGCGAACGCGCCGACGGTGCGGTCCTGGCCGTCCAGGATCGCGCCGAGCTCGATCTCCGGCTCGCCGGGCAGCGCGGTGCCGGCGGTCTCGGAGGTGACGTCGAAGTAGCCGGCGTCCAGGACGCGGAGGCCGGGCACCTCGCGGCGCGGCAGCCCGGCGAGCGCGGCCATCGCCCCGGCCGTCGCGGTGAAGGGGTAGCGCAGCTCGCCCGGGCCGGGCGCGCGGACCGTCGCGGGCTCGGCGGGCGGCCGCAGCATCTCGCCGAACGGGCCGCCGCCGCTGCCCGACCGCAGCCGGTAGGGGTGGTGGGCGAGCTCCGCCGACCCGACGAGGACGGGCGCGATCTGCCCGAGCTCCTCGGGCGACGCGGCGCCCGCGAGGACCCGCACCCGCCAGAGCCCGGCCTCGCGGAACGCGTCCAGCTCGGCGAGGCGCTGGTCGGCGCGGGCGACGGCGAGCCGCTCCTGCTCGGGCTCGCCGCGCCGCAGCATCCGCAGCTCGTGGTGCAGCTCGCGCATCTCGGCGTCGATGGCGCGCTCGTCGCCGGGGTCGGCGACGACGAACCAGCCGAAGGGGCGCTCCATCAGCGTCGTCAGGGTCGACTCGAACAGCGCGGCGCCGTCGGGGCCGCCCGACTGCGGGGCGAGCCGCCCCGGGCAGCGCGTCCACGTCATGCGCTCGGCGTCGCGGAGCCAGCCGTCGCCGATCGGGACGCCGCGGGCGCCGCTCGGGAACAGCGGGACGCGCCCGCCGCCGCTCCCGCTGTTCTCGCTGTTCCCGCTGTTTCCGACGGGTCCGGCGTTGGTGATGAGCTGGAGCGGCGCGCCGCCGCCCGCCGACAGCCAGCCGACGACGAACGGCTCGCCGCGCCGCGCCGCCGACAGCGCGGCGGGCAGCACCGACACGAAGTCCCACTCGGCGGACGCGGCGCGCTCGGGCGCCGGGATCGCCTGGATGCGGTACCAGGGGCCGGGCAGCAGCGGGGGCGGCGCGGGCCGCATCGACGGCGGCATCTGCGGCATCGACGGCACGTCCGGCGGAAACTGCGTCACTCGCCGACGTCCTCCGCCCCGCCCGCGCTCGACCCGTTCGCACTCGAACCGTTCACCGCTGCGCCGCCCTCGCCCGGGGCGGCGGCGTGGCGGCCGTTCGGGCGGCCGTTGGTGCGGCGGGGCGCGCGGGCGTGGCGGGGGCGGGGGCGGACGGCGGGCAGGCGCGGCGAGGAGTCCTCGGCGGGGCCGGCCGCCGCGCCCGCCGCGGTGTCCCGTTCCAGCTCCTCCCGCTCGCGGCGGGCGCGCTCGCGCTCGTACTCCTCCACGCCGATGGAGTGCGCCGTCGGCAGCGTGATGATGCCGGGGTTGGCGTCCACCAGGCTGATGCGGCGGCCCGCCGCGCCCGCGTGCGTGAACACCATCGCGGTGGGCGGCAGCTCCTGGAGCTGCGGCGGCGCGATGAGCAGCTCGCGGGCCCGCTGCCGGGTCGGGATGGCCGGGATGGTGCGGCCCCACGCCGTCGCCGAGGAGATGCCGCGCACGAACGCCGAGTCGTCGGCGGCCGGCGCCGGCAGCGGCGACCAGACCGGCTCGGTGAGGCCGTCGCCGCGCCGCCGCGCGAACGCGACGGTGCTGGCGTAGGTCTCGCCCGCGACGTCGAACAGCGTCTCGCCGGCCGTGTCGGTGATCTCGGCGACGAGGAGCCGCTGGTCGGCGCCGATGTGCTCGGCGGCGACGCGCGCGTCCTCGGGGTTGCCGAGCCGCATGAAGCCGACCGCGGCGTGCCCGCGGCGGCCGAGGCGCTCGCGCACGTGCGGCGGGATCGACCGGTACATGAGCACCAGGCCGGTGCCGGTCGTCTCGCAGGCGTCGATGAGCCGGTCGAGGACGTCGCCGCGCAGCTTCTCGGCGCCGCAGAGGAACAGCGTGTGGTCCCAGCGGCCGCCGGGCGGGGCCTCGCGGACGCGGTGCGTCAGCGCCGTCGTCACGTAGGTGCCGAGGACGCGGTTGGTGAGGACGCCGGCGCGGCGGTCCATCGACACCACGTGCAGCCGCGACGGCGGGAGCTGCACCTGCTCGGCGGCGAGCCGGTCCAGCTTGCGCAGCTGCGCCTCCAGCGCCCAGGCGTGCCGGACGACGATGCGGTCGGTGGCGTTGCGGCCGAACAGCGTCGCGATCCGCTCGTGCTGGGCGTCGGTGAGCAGCCCGGCGGCGAGGTCGTCGCGCGGGTCGCCGACCTGGGCGAGCACCCGCAGCGCCGCGGTGATCTGCGGGATCGACGGGCCCGGCCCGAGCACCTCGATGATCCGCTCCAGGATGGAGTTGTCGTAGGACAGGTCCCGGGTGGAGTGCCGCTCCTCGCCGGCGCTGACGACGAGCGACAGCACGTCGGCCAGGGCCTCGGCCGGCAGGCCGCGGGTGAGGTCGAGGCGGGGCAGGTCGGCGGGCAGCACCCAGACGAGCGGGTCGTCGCCGCGGTCGGCGGCGACGCGCAGCAGGTCGTGCGCGACGGCGCCCTCGGACAGGTCGATGACGGTGACGCGGGCGCCGACGGCGAGCCGCGCGGCGCCCATGGTGGTGACGGCGGCGGACCAGCCGGCGAGGGTGCCGCCGACGACGTCGACGCGGTCGACGCCGGGCGGCACCGCGACCGGGTACCACTCGCGCTGGCTCTCGTAGTCGTCGCGGCGGCGCTCCCACTCGCGGTAGGCGGCGGTGTGGTCGCGCTCGGCGCGGCGGCGGGCGCGGGCGCGCTCCTCGCGGTCGCGCTCGGCGGCGGCGCGCTCGCGGGCGAGCCGGTCGCGGACGCCGCGCTCGTCGCGCCAGAGCGCCGACACCGCGATGCCGGCGATCCCGGCGCAGGCGAGCAGGCCGACGGCGGCGAACGCCCACGGCAGCCAGCCGAGGAGGGCGATGAGCAGCAGCAGCGCGGCGCTCCCGGCGGCGCCGTAGGCCATGGCGCGGAGCGGGCGCCCGACCATGTGCTCGGCCGGCCGCCGGGCGGGCGGCGGCGCCGGCGCGGGGCCGGCGGGGTCGGGGGCCGCCGGCGGCGGCCCCGGGTCGGGGTGCACCTGCGCGTAGCGCCAGCCCACGTAGACGCGGTCGGGCTGGATGAACCGCGCCACGGCGGGATCGCTCGCCATGTCCGTCACGTCGAGAGGCCCCTGGATGTGCGGAAGAGGAACGCCTGGTGTGTCGTCGGTGGTCTGCTGCTCCGCACAGCCTAAAGAGGTTCGGGGGGCGACGCGCCGGGTTCGCCGCAACAGGCACCGGGATGACCGGCTTGGCCCAGCAATTCGGTCACCATGGCCACCTGCGGGAAGGAACGGACACCAGGGACACCAACCTGGCCACATCCGGCCACTTTCCCCGGCGCGTCGCGCCGCCACCGGGTCACCGCACGTACGGCGTCCCGCCCGACGTCCATTTCAGGTCCGCGACGTACATCCCGCGGACCAGGTTCTTCGGCTGCGCCGCCGGATCGGGGTGCGGGTGCGCGCCCGGCACGATCGCGCCGTGGAAGAAGATCCGCCAGGCGCCCGCGTCGTAGACGGCGCCGGCGCCGCCCGGCCCGTTGACCTGCCGGCCGAGGCCGGCGGTCGTCATCAGCGGCTTCGCCGCCTTGCGGTAGGGGCCGCCGACCTTCGAGGCCACCGCGTAGCGGGTCTGGTAGTTGTTCTTGCTGAACACCCCGGCGGCGTAGAACAGCACGAACCGCTTGCCGGCGCGGACCAGGTCGGGCGCCTCGACGGTGTAGGGCTCGGTGGTCTGGGTCAGCACGACCTTCGCGGCGCCGACCTTGGTGAGGCCGTCGGCGCTCATCCGCTGGAGCGCCAGGAACGAGGTCTTGCCGTAGGCGTTGTAGCCGACCTTGTAGAGCAGGTAGCGCCTGCCGCCGTCCACGAACGACGAGGCGTCGATGATCTCGCCGCGCAGCGCGCCGTGGGTGGCGCCCTTGGGCGCGCCGCAGACGAGCGCGCTCTTGCCGACGGGCGTGAACGGCCCGGCCGGGGACGTCGCCAGCGCGACGCCGAGGCACTGCTGGTTCCGGGCCTTGTGGTGCGCGGTGTAGTAGAGGACGTACCTGCCGTCGGCGCGGCGGGACACGTCCGGCGCCCAGGTGCGCCCCTTGGCGGCCCAGGCGCCGAGCTTCGGCAGCCCGTCGGCGGCGCGCACCGTCCACGCCCCCTTCGCGGACGCGGCGCTCGCGACCGGCATGTTCTTCCCGCCGGCGTTGGTGGCGTAGGCGTAGAAGCCCGTGCCGGCCCTCAGCACGTCGGGGTCGGGGAAGTTCACCGGCACGACGAGCTTCGGCTTGGCGGCGACGGCCGCGGCGGCCGCACCCGACAGGTGGGCGGGGGGCGCGCCGCCGCCGCAGGCGGCGAGGCCGCCCGCGAGCAGCGCGGCGGCGGCCACGGCGGCGGTCTGGCGGGCGGGGAGCGGCACGGGGGGCCTCCACATCGATCTTGACCGGACGCGGGCAGGCTAGTCGTGATCGTCCGCGGCCCGCAGCCGGTCGGGGGCCGCTGGCCGACCCCGGACAGCCCACCGCCCCGGCGCGGCCGATCTTCCTGCCGGTAGGGTCCGGCGCATGGCCCCGCCGCCGATCTCCCCCGGAGGAGCCGCGTGTCCCTGACCGGCCTCCCGCTGCTCGTCCTGCTGTCCGCCCTGGTGGTCGCGGCGCTCGCCGGGACGCTGCGGTGGTGGCGCGCGCTCGCGGCGGCCGGCTGGCGCGCGGGCGCGGCGCGGCTCGCCGTCCTCGCGGGCTGCCAGGTGCTGCTCTGCCTGACGGTGCTGGCCGCGGTGAACCGGCACTTCGCGTTCTACGCCTCGTGGGGCGAGCTGCCGCTGATCGCGACGGCGGACGGCGGCGGCCGCGTCGACCGGCAGGAGGGCGGCGCCGGCGCGACGTCCCGGATCGTCGCGCGCCCGCCGGACGCCTCGGTCGGCGGCACGCCGGAGCAGAACGGCGAGCTGCGGACCGTGGACGTCCAGGGCGCCCGCTCGGGCCTGCACGCGCACGGCTACGTGTACCTGCCGCCGCAGTACTTCGCGGTGTCCGCCCGGCACCGGCGGTTCCCCGTCACCATCGTGCTGAGCGGCTACCCCGGCGCGGTCCGCAACCTCGTCACGCAGGTGAAGGTGCCCGCGACCGTGCTCGCCGAGACGCGGGCCGGCCGCGTCCCGCCGATGATCTACATGATGCTGCGGCCCGTCGTCGGGCAGGAGCGCGACACCGAGTGCAACGACGTGCCGGGCGGCCCGCAGGTCGCGACGTTCTTCGCCCAGGACCTGCCCGAGGCGCTGCGCGGGGCGTACCGGACGGCGCCGGAGCGCGCCGGGTGGGGGCTGTTCGGCATCTCCACCGGCGGCTACTGCTCGCTGAAGCTCGCCATGCGCCACTCCGACGTGTTCGCGGCGGCGGCGTCGCTGTCGGGCTACTACGGCGCGATCAAGGACCTGACGACGGGCGAGCTGTACGGCGGCAGCCAGGCCGTCCGCGACGAGAGCGACCTGTTCTGGCGGCTGGAGCACCTGCCGTCCCCGCCGGTGTCGGTGCTGGTCACCACGAGCGAGCAGGGCGAGCGCAACAAGGAGGGCACGCTCCGGTTCCTGTCCCTGGTGAAACCGCCGATGCGCGCGACCTCGATCGTGCTGGACAGCGGCGGGCACAATTTCCAGACATGGGAGCGGGTGCTGCCCGGGGTGCTGCGCTGGATGGGCGCGCGGCTGCGGGCCACGTGAGGCGCCGGGCCGCCGTCCTGCTCCTGCTGCCCGCGCTGCTCGCCGCCGCCTGCGCGAGCGGCGCGGCGGAGGAGCCGGGACGAGGCGCGAAGGCCGCGGCGGGCGCGGTGGCGGGGGCGCCCGCGCCGCGGCGCCCGTTCGCCGCGCTCGGCGAACGGCTCCTGGACGGCGGTACCGCGATGTACCCGAGGCTGCTGCGGCTGCGCGACGGCCGCGTCCTGCTGAGCGTCATGACGGGCCCGGCGGGCGGCATCACCGACACCGTCCGCTTCTACGCGAGCGCCGACGAGGGCCGCACCTTCGCGCCGCTGTCCGCGCTGTCCGACTCGGCCGCCGCGCAGGGCCGGGGCGGCTGCTGCGGGGCGCCGTTCGAGCCGTCGCCCGGCGTGCTGCTGTGGGCGGCCACGACCGGGATGAAGAACCGCGCGCCCGGCCGCCGCGCCGCGCTGCGGGTGTGGCGCAGCACCGACGGCGGCCGCACCTGGGCGTACCTGTCGAGCTGCGCGGAGGCGCCGCCGGGCACCCGCTGGGACCGGGGCCTCTGGGAGCCCGAGCTCGCGCTGGACGCGGCGGGCCGGCTCGTCTGCCTCTTCTCCGACGAGACCGTCCGCGGCCACCCGCAGGTGATCGCCTCGGTGACGTCGGGGGACGGCGGCGCGACCTGGGGGCCGCGCCGGATCCTCGTCGGCGGCGGGCCGCGGGACCGGCCCGGGATGCCGGTGGTGCGGCGGCTGCCGTCGGGGACCTACCTGATGGCCTACGAGCTGTGCGGGCGGTCCGGCTGCGGGGTCCGCCTGCGGACCTCGCCCGACGGGCAGGCGTGGGGGCCCGCCGTGACGCCCCGCGACGTCGGGGGCCGGACGCTGTTCCACGCGCCGACGCTGGCGCTGCTGCCCGGCGGCCGGGTGCTGCTCGTCGGCGGCCTGGTCCGGGACGCGCGCGGCCGCCTCGACCGGGCGGCGAGCGGCACGACCGTCTTCACCAACGTCGCCACCGGGCCGGCGGGGCGCTGGCTCGCCGAGCCGGCGCCGGTCCGCGTCCCCTTCTCCGCCAATCCGACCGCCGCCGAGCTGGTGTGCGCGAACTACAGCTCGGCGCTGCTGCCCGTCGCGTCCGGGCAGGGCCTGCTGGAGGCGGCGACGCGCCCCGACGGCGGCACCTGCCGCGCCTACACCGCCGCCCTCCCCCTCCTGCGCTGACCTGCGGTCACAGGTTGCGGCAGGCCAGGCCGGTGCAGGTGCGGTAGGACTGGAGGGCCGAGCGCAGCTCGGCCTTGCGGGCCTCGGGGGCCTGCCCGTACATGTTGCCGAGCTCGTAGGGGTCGCGGGCGAGGTCGTAGTACTCGCGGTCGCCGTTCTCGTACTCGACGTACAGCTCGCTGGCGGTGCGGACGGCCCGGTACGTCGGCGGGTTGCCGCCGTACTTGCGCGGCAGGTCCGGGTCGCTCCTGCGGTAGTTGGGGCCGGTGTGCTCGATGTAGGCGGTCGTCCGCCAGGACGTCACGGGGTCGCTGTGCAGCAGCGGCAGCAGCGAGCTGCCGTCCACGCTGTCGGGCGGTGTCAGGCCGGCCATCGCCTGGAACGTCGGGCAGAGGTCGGTGTTCTGCGCGAAGCGCTTCTCGACGCTCCCGGGCCTCACCCCGGGACCGGCGACGATCAGCGGCACCTTGATGTCGGTGTCGTAGGCGGTGAGCTTGCCCTCCTCCAGCCGGTGCTGGCCGAGGTGGTAGCCGTTGTCGGAGTTGAACACGAAGTAGGTGTCGGCGGCCGCGCCCTTGGCGTCCACCGCGGCCATCAGGCCGCCGATCATCCGGTCGACCGACTGGACGGCGCGGACGCGCTGCCGGTAGGCGCCGTCGATGTCGCGGACCTGGCGCGGCCGGAGCCGCGGGTACTTGCGCAGCCAGCTCGGCTTGTCGGAGATGTCGGGCTCGTTGAAGCCCGGGGTGCGCGGCGCCCGCAGATTCGCGAACGCCTTGGCGTCCTGAGGGGCCGGGGTCGCGGGCGCGTGCGGCGAGAAGGTCGACATCTCCAGCAGGAACGGCTGCTTCGCGTCCAGCGACCGGTTCGCGAAGTCCACGCCCTTGCCGGTGATGACGGTGTTCAGGTAGTCCTGCGGCGCCCGCCCGTAATGGGTGAGGACGCCGTTGCCGTTCAGGTTGTAGTTGTAGTTGGCGTAGCCGAGCCCCGTCACCTGCCACTCGGTCCAGCCGGGCGGCACGTAGGTGCGGGAGGCGCCCTGCTTCTCGGTGGGCTCGTAGCCGTTCAGGTACTTGCCCATGAGCGCGGTCCGGTAGCCCGCCTTCTGCAGGGCGACGGCGAAGGTGTTCTGCTCGTTGCCGCGGTCGTTGAAGACCTGGAAGCCGCCGCTCGGCGGGTCGTTGGTGAGCACCCCGGTGTTGTGCGGGTACCGGCCGGTGAGGATCGTGGCGCGCGACGGGCAGCACAGTGTGTCGGCCACGAAGTAGTTGTCGAACGTCATGCCGCGCGCCTGGAGCTTCCGCACGTTGGGCATGTGCTGGACGAGGTCCCAGGACAGGTCGTCGGTGAGGATGTAGACGATGTTGGGCCGCTCGGCGGGCGCGGCCGGCGTCGTCTTGGAGCGCGCCTTCGGCACCGCCTTGCCGGCCGGCGTCCCGCACCCCGGCGCCAGCAGCACCAGCGCCGCGAGCGCGGCGAGCAGGCGTCGGGCGTCTCCCCGGGCCATCGCACCCCCTCCAAGATCGCGAACAACCCTAGGGCACGCGCGGGACGGCGCCGCCGCCGCGCGGGCGCGCGGGGACGGTCACCGGGCCGCCCGGGCGGCGGCGCGGCGCTCCCGGCGCTTGGTGACGAGGAGGTCGGCGGCGGTGTCGATGTCGCCGTCCCACAGCACCCGGCCGTTCTCCAGGAACACCCCGCGGGTGCACAGGGAGCGGAGCAGCGTGACGTCGTGCGCGACGATGACCATCGTGCGGCCGCTCGCCTTGTACTCGCCGAGCCGCTGGATGCACTTCTCGCGGAACAGCGGGTCGCCGACGGCGAGGACCTCGTCGATGAGGAAGACGTCGGGGTCGGTGTGGGCGGCGATGGAGAACGCCAGCCGCATGAACATGCCGGAGGAGTAGAACCGGACGGGCTGGTCCAGGAACCGGCCGATGTCGGCGAACTCCACGATCGCGTCGTACTTGGCGAGCGTCTCGGCGCGGTCCATGCCGAGGATGGCGCCGTTCAGGAAGATGTTCTCGCGGCCGGTGAGGTCGGGGTGCAGGCCCGCGCCGACCTCGATCAGGCCGGCGAGCCGGCCGCGGACGCGCACCCGCCCGCCGTCCGGGGGCAGCACCCCCGAAATGATCTTCAGCAGGGTGCTCTTGCCGGAGCCGTTCACCCCGAGCAGCGCGACCGACTCGCCGATCGCGACGTCCAGCGACACCTCGTCGAGCGCGGTGAACCGCTCGCGCAGCGGCTCGCGGCGCAGCGCCCGGATGCTCATGTTCTTGATCGAGTGGGCGTGCCGCAGGGTGAAGCGCTTGGTGACCGCCTCCACCAGGACGGCGGACGGCGCGCCGGCGGCGGGAGCGGTGGCGGCGGCGGTCGGGGCGGGCTCGGCCATCTAGAGCTCCTCGGCGAAGCGGCGCTGCAGGCGGGCGAACGCGTACTGGCCGAGGCCGAGCAGCAGCACCGCCAGCGCGAGGGTGATCAGGGCGTCGCGGGTGAGGTGCGGCGGGAACGCGAAGGTGCGGTCGGTGGTCGGCCACCAGAACGCGCGCTCGAACAGCAGCACCGCCTCGGCGACCGGGTTGGCCAGGTACAGGTCGAGCGCCCACCCGGGCGAGCTGTCGCGCACCACGTGCCACGGGTAGATCATCGGGACGGACCAGGTGACCAGCAGCGTCGCGATGTCCACCACCTTGTCGGTGTCGCGGTAGAACACGTGCAGCGCGGCGCCGAGCAGGCCGAGGCCCATGCCGAGCACCGCCACGATCGCGAAGCCGAGCGCGGCCGAGCCGAGCGCGAGCGCCGACGGCGTCCACCCCCACATGACCGCGGCGGTGAGCAGGATGGCGACGCCGGGCACCAGGTGCACGACCGACACGAGCAGCGAGGCGACCGGGAACAGCTCGCGCGGCAGGTAGACCTTGCGGACGAGCGGCGCGTTGCCGAGCACCGAGTGCGTCGCGTTGATCAGCGTCTCGTTGAAGAACGAGACCAGGATCAGCCCGGAGAACATGAAGATCGGGAAGTGCTCGACGTTCCTGCTCATCCCCAGGAAGATCCCGACGACGAAGAAGAACACCGCGAAGTTGGCGGCGGGCCGCACGTACGACCAGCCCATGCCGAGCACCGAGCCCTGGTAGCGCGCGCGCAGCTCGCGCCGCACGATGAGGCGCAGCAGGTAGCGGCGGCGGAACACGTCCGCGAGGCCGCCGCCGCGTCCCGGCTCCATCAGGTCCGGCAGGCCCGCCGGGTCCGGCAGCGCGTTCGCGGCGGCCGGCTCCCCCGAGAGCGCGGTCACCGCCCGGCGCCCCGGTCCTCGGCCGCCTTCGCGAAGGTGCCGGCCCACTCCTCGGGCGAGGTGAGGGCGGGCAGCGCCTCCTTGTAGGCGCGGCTCAGCCGGTCCCAGTCGCGGCCGAGGCGGGCGTGCAGCGCCGTCGCGCGCCGGATCAGCGACCAGAACTCCTGGTTGTCGCGCTGGTACCAGGCCACCTTGGTGCCGTCGGCCGACGAGACGAGCGCGCTGTCGAACTTGGTGAGCAGCCACCAGGTCTGGTCGACGTGCGGGACGACCGCCTCGGGGTGGTTCTTCGGGTGCGGCCCGACCGGCTGGAGCTGGCGGAGGCCGCCGAGGATCGCGGTCTGGAACATGGCGCGCCGGTTGCGGGGCGGGGTGACGTCGCGGCCCTTGCGCGGCGGCTTGCGGCGCCGCACGGCGGGGAACGCGTCCAGGTCGGACTTCGCGCGCGCGTCGACGTACCTGGCGCGCAGCTCCCGGAGCTCGCCCATCTTGGTGTGGATGGACGGGTGCAGGTCCTGCGGGCCCTTCAGCGCGTCCTCGATGGCGAGGAGCATCAGCTCGGCCGTCGAGTACTGCATCGCCAGGGCGTGCTTGACGGTGATGAACAGGCTCTCCTTGAGCATGTTCCCGCCCCGCTCGTACGGCGAGTACAGCAGCGCGGTGACGATGCGGTTCCGCTCGGTGAAGTACGCCTGCCAGTCGGTCATGACGTCCTTGGAGTGCCACGGCACGTGCCAGACGGCGGCACCGGGCAGCGACACCGTCGGGATGCCGGCGGCCTTGGCGCGCAGCCCGTACTCGATGTCGTCCCACTTGATGAAGAACGGCAGCGACAGCCCGATCTTGCGGATGACCTCGACCGGGATCAGGCACATCCACCAGGCGTTGTACTCGACGTCGGCGCGGCGGTGCAGCCACGGGGTGTGCCGCAGCGGGTGGTGCGCGAGGTCGTGGCCGAGGTGAGTGTGCGGGGCGGGCACCATCCACCATCGGTAGCGGGCGATGACCTCGCCGTACACGTGCAGCACCGACCGGTTGTACAGGTCGAGCATGTGGCCGCCGACGATGACCGGGCCGCGGGCGAGGTCGGCGAAGGTGACGGCGCGCAGGATGCCCTCGGGCTCCAGGATGACGTCGTCGTCGAGCAGCAGCGCGTAGGTGCTGCGGCCGGCCTCGACGGTCTCGTGCATGACGCGGGCGAAGCCGCCCGAGCCACCGAGGTTGGCCTGGTCGATGATGCGCAGCCGGTCGCCGAGGGCGGCGGCCGCGGCGGGGAAGTCGGGGTGGTCCTCGACGCGGTCGGTGCCCTGGTCGACGACGAGGATCTCGTCGACGGCGTCCAGCACGTCCCCGGCGGCGGCGAGCGCGGTGAGCTGCTCCACGCAGAACTTCGGCCGGTTGAAGGTGGTGATGCCGAGCGTCGCCGTGCCGGGCGCGGCGCCGTCGGTGACGGCGCACCAGTCGGCCGCGTCGAGGACGGCGGTGCGGCCGTCGGCGACGATGTCGAACCAGTACCAGCCGCCGTCGATGAAGGGCGCGAGCGGCAGGTCGACGGTCCGCTCGACGGGGGTGTCGGAGTCCACGTGCAGCGACCGGATCCGCTCCAGGTGGCCCTTGCCGGTGGAGCGGTAGATGAGGATCGTCGCCTCGCCGCGGACCCGGACGCGCAGCCGGACGTCCTCGACGGTGCTCCAGCGGCGCCAGTACCCGGCCGGGAAGGCGTTGAAGTAGCTGCAGAACGAGACCCGGGCGCCGGACGGCACGACGATGCTGCGGCGCCCGACGATCTCGGCGCTGTCGTCTTTGGACGAGGGCCGGAACGCGCCCGCCGTCCCGGGCGCGGGCGCGGCCTGCTCGGCCAGGACCCGCTCGGCGGCGGTGCTGAGGTCGGCGGTGCGGCGGCCGAACACCGCGTTGCCGTCGACGTAGAGCTTCAGCACGTCGAAGTCGCGCTCGGCGGGCATCACGACCCGGTGCAGGACCCGCAGGTCCCCGGTCCCTTGCTCGGTGGTCATCGGTCGATCCCTCCGCCGGTGAGCGGCACCCCTTCGGTGAAGTGGGGGCGCAGCCTGTTGTCGACCATCGAGAGCGCGCTGGCGATGGCCATGTGCATGTCCAGGTACTGGTAGGTGCCGAGGCGGCCGCCGAACAGGACGCCGTCCTCGCGGGCGGCCCGCTCCCGGTAGCGCAGCAGGCGCTCGCGGTCCCGCGCGGTGTTGACGGGGTAGTACGGCTCGTCGTCGCGGTCCGCCGCGCGCGAGTACTCGCGCATGATGACGGTCCGGTCGGCCGGGTAGTGGGTCCGCTCGGGGTGGAAGTGCCGGAACTCGTGGATCCGGGTGTAGGGCACGTCCTCGTCGGCGTAGTTCATGACGGGGGTGCCCTGGAAGTCGCCGGTCGCGATGACCTCGGTCTCGAAGTCCAGGGTGCGCCAGCCGAGGTCGCCCTCGGCGTAGCCGAAGTAGCGGTCCAGCGGGCCGGTGTAGACGACCGGGACGCCGCCGGCGACGTCCGCGCGGACGTCGAAGAAGTCGGTGCCGAGCCGGACCTCGATGTTCGGGTGGTCGGCCATCCGCTCCAGCCAGGCGGTGTAGCCGTCCACCGGCAGGCCCTCGTAGCGGTCGCCGAAGTAGCGGTTGTCGAAGGTGTAGCGGACCGGGAGCCGGGTGATGACCTCGGCGGGCAGCTCGCGCGGGTCGGTCTGCCACTGCTTCGCGGTGTAGCCGCGGATGAACGCCTCGTAGAGGGGGCGCCCGATCAGCGAGATCGCCTTCTCCTCCAGGTTGGCCGGGTCGGTGATCTCGGCGGCCTGCTCGGCGACCAGCGCGCGCGCCTCGTCGGGGGTGAAGGACCGGCCGAAGTAGGAGCAGAGCGTGCCGAGGTTGATCGGCATCGGGTGGACGCGGCCCTTGAAGGTGGTGAACACCCGGTGCTGGTAGCCGGTGAAGTCGGTGAACCGGTTCGCGTACTCCCAGACCCGCTCGTTGGAGGTGTGGAACAGGTGCGCGCCGTACCGGTGGATCTCGATGCCGGTCTCGGGCTCGGGCTCGCTGTAGGCGTTGCCGCCGATGTGGCCGCGCCGGTCCAGGACCAGGACGCGCAGGCCGAGGTCGGCGGCGCAGCGTTCGGCGACGGTGAGGCCGAAGAAACCGGCACCCGCCACGACAAGGTCGACGTTCACGGCTCGGCTTTCTACGACGCGGGGAGCGGGGGGCGTCGCGGTGGAGGGAATGGAGGCTTTGGGAGTCTTGAGGCTTTTGCGGGGCTAAAATACCGAGGCCCCGGCCGGCCGATCAGTCGAACCGGTCAAATGCCGTCAAGATGACAGTCCGTCCCCGGCGTCGCACCCCCAGGAGTAGCGCAGGTGACCGTGCCCCCCGCCGCCCGTCCGCCGACGGTCTACCTGCACGTCGGCGCCCCCAAGAGCGGCACGACGTTCCTCCAGGGCCTCCTCTGGGGCAACGCCGAGGCCCTCGCCGAGCACGGCGTCCTCCTGCCCGGCGGCTCGTTCGGCGCGCACGTGCGCGCCACCCGCGACCTGCGCGGCGTCGAGCGCGAACCGGACGACCCGATGCAGGACTGGACCGGCGCCTGGGACGCGCTCGCCGCCGAGATCACCGCCTCGGAAGCCCGCGCCGCCGTCGTGTCCAGCGAGGTGCTCTGCGCGGTGACCGCCGAGCGGGCCGCGCGCGCCGTCGCCTCCCTCGCCCCCTGCGAGGTGCACGTCGTCTACTCGGCGCGCGACCTCGCCGGGCTCCTGCCGTCGGAGTGGCAGGAGTACGTCAAGCACCGCTACCTCTACGGCTTCGACCAGTGGCTCGCCGAGGTCGCCGACGGGCCGCGCGACGAGGCGGCCGCCGCCTGGTTCTGGCAGGTGCACGACATCCCCGCCGTGCTGGCACGCTGGACACCGCACGTGCCGCCCGAACGCGTCCACGTGCTGACGCTGCCGGGCCCGGCGGCACCGCGCGAGCTGCTCTGGGAGCGGTTCGCCGGGCTGATCGGTGTGGACCCCGCCGTCGCCGACCTCACCGAGGCACGCACCAACGCCTCCCTCAGCCACGCCGAGACCGAGCTGCTGCGCCGCGTCAACCACGCCGTCGACCCGGACGCGCCGATGTGGCTCTACCACCGGCTCGTCACCGATGTGCTGGCGGTCCGGCTGCTGCCGGGGCGCGGCGCGCCGGGCCGCGTCCGGCTGCCCGCGGCCCGGCGCGCCTGGGCCGCCGAGCGGGCGGCGGAACTCGTGGCCGGGGTGCGCGCCGCCGGCCACGACGTCGTCGGCGACCTCGCCGAGCTGCTGCCCTCGCCCGCTCCGGCGGACGTCGGATCCGCGCCGGCCGACGCCGAGCTGCTGGACACCGCCGCGCACACCGTCCTCGGGCTGCTCGACGAGGTCGCCGCGCTCCGCGCCGAGCTCGCCGAGCTGCGCGCGGCGCGCGCCGAGCAGGAGCGCACCGCGCTGCCGAAGCTGATGGCCCGCCACCTCAGCGAGCGCAACCCGGCGGTGTGGCGCGTCCGGGTCGGCTACTGGCACATGGTGGAGCGGCTGCGCGGCATCGAGCCGCCCCCGCCGCCCGACCCCGACGCCGAGCCCGAGCCGGGGCCGCTGCTGTCGGTACGGGGCGCGGAGCGATGACCGGCGAGCGCGTCGCGGCCGTCGTCGTCACCCACGAGCGGCGCGCGCTGCTCGCCGAGGCGCTCACCGCCGTCGGCGCGCAGGACCGGCCGCCCGACCTGGTCGTGGTGGTGGACAACGCCTCCGCCGACGGCAGCGCCGACCTCGTCCGGGAACGGTTCGGCGGCACCGACCTCGTCGTCCTGTCCCGCAACATCGGCGGCGCGGGCGGCTTCGCCGCGGGCATCGCGCGCGCCCTGGAGCGCGGCGCGGACCTGCTGTGGCTGCTGGACGACGACACCGTCCCCGAGCCGGGCGCGCTCGGCGCGCTGCTGGACGCTCGCGCGCGCGCCGCCCGCGCGCCCGCGCTCGTCGCGAGCCGGGTGCTGTGGACCGACGGCCGCGATCATCCGATGAACACCCCGCGCGTCAAGCCCGGCGCGTCCGCCGCCGAGCTGGCCGAGGCCGCCGCCGCGGGCTGCACGCCGGTGCGGTCGGCGTCGTTCGTGTCGGTGCTGGTCGACGCGGGCGCGGTGCGCGCGGGCGGGCTGCCGCTCGCCGACTACTTCCTGTGGAACGACGACTTCGAGTTCACCACCCGGCTGCTGCGCGGCCGCGTCGGGCTGCGCTGCCCGGCCAGCGTCGTCGTGCACAAGACCCGCGTGTTCGGCGACGCCGAGGCCGACCCGGGCGACCGCTTCTACTTCGAGGTGCGCAACAAGCTGTGGCTGTTCACCCGCAGCCGCGGGCTCGCCCCCGGCGAGCGCGCCCTCTACGCCGGCGCGACGCTGCGGCGGTGGGCCCGCACCTACGCCGGATCGGCCGACCGGGGCACGCTGCGGCGGGGCCTGCGCGACGGTCTGCGCGACGGCCTGCGGCGGGGACCGCGCGCCACCGAGGACGTCATTTCGTCCGCTTCGCCTCGCTATGATCCCTAGCGTTTCCCCACCCCGACCCAGCTCCTCGACACCATGCGGAGGGCGGCGTGACCTCTCACGGAACGCCGGACGAGAACGGCACCGAGCAGGACCCGGCGAGCGCTCTCCCGCCGCCGCGCTGGCTCGACGCGGCCGCCGCCCAGCCCCAGGACCTCCTCCCCGCCATGCCGCCGCCCCCCGGCGACGACGAGGACGAGGACCGCCCGACCACCAAGCACACCCCGGGTACCAACCCCCACGACGCGACGCTCGTCGGCAGCGTCCCCCTCCCCGCGCCCGCGCCTGCGCCCGCGCAGGAGGACGAGGACCGCCCCACGCACAAGCACGTCCCGGGCTCCAACCCGCACGACGCGACGCTCGTCGGCAGCGCCCCGCCCCCCGCGCCCGCCGAGGAGGAGCCCGCGACGATGAAACACGTCGCCGGCCGCCGCCCCGCCGAGGAGAGCGAGAACCGCCCGACGACCAAGCAGGAGCTCCGCGGCGGCCTCTCGGCCGGCCCGCAGCAGCAGCAGGACCAGGGCCACTCGACGCCCCCGCCGTTCCCGTACGCGCAGCCGGCCCCGAACCAGCAGCCCCAGCCTCCGGCCTTCCCCTACGCGCAGGAGGTCCCCGGCCAGTCGCAGCAGCCTCCGGCTTCCCCTGCCGCGCACGAAAGCCCTGCGCAGCCGCCTGCCCCGTTCCCTTACGCGCAGGAAATCCCGGGCCAGGCACCACCGCCCCCCGCCTACCCCTACACGCAGGAGAACACCGCCCAGCCGTCCGCGCCCGAACCGTTCCCCTACGCCCAAGAGATCCCCCGGCAGCAGCCGCAGCCTCCGGCGTCCTTCCGTGCGCAGGAGAGCCCCGCGCAGACGCCCACGCCGTTCCCCTACGCGCAGGAGATTCCCGGCCAAGCTCCGGCCGAGCCGTTCCCGTACGCACAGGAGATCCCCGGGCAGGCCTCGCGGCAGAAGGCGCCCGAGCCCTTCCCGTGGGCGCAGGAGATCCCCGGGCAGGTGTCGGGGCAGGCCACGCGGGCCGACATGACGCGGTCCGACATGGCGGCGCCGCTGGCGCGCGGGCCGCGGCCGTCGTCGTCGCCCACGGCGAGCGAGGCGCCGCCGGTCGTCGCCGAGCCGTGGCTGAACCAGGCGGCGCCGAAGAAGCGGCGGGGCGGCAAGGGCAAGAAGGTCGTCTTCGGGGTCGGCGGGGGGCTCGCGCTCGCGGCGCTCGTCGCGGCGGGCGGGTTCTACGTGCTGAAGGACGACGGCGACGACGGCGGTCAGGAGCCGGCCGCGGGCGTCCGCACGGGCGCCGCGCTGTTCCCCGTCGATCCCGCCGCCCGCGCGGACGGGCGGGGGCAGGAGCTGAGCGACGCCGCCGCGTCCGGCACCACGGTCGTCGCGGTCGGCAGTGAGATCGATCCGGCCGCCTTCCGGGGCGTCTTCCTGGTGTCGGCGGACGGCGGCCGCACCTTCCAGGCCGCGTCGGTCAAGAGCGCCGACGGCGGCGAGCCCGGTTCCGGCGAGGTGCCGCGGATGGTGGCGGGCGGTGACCGGCACGGCTGGGTCGCGATCGGATCGCGCTCCGGCGGGGGCGGCGCGGTGTGGACGAGCGACGACGGCCGCGCCTGGCGCCGCCTCGCCGACTCCGCCGGCGACGTGTTCGGCCCGAGCACCCGGGTGCAGCGCATCATCGCGACCGACGACGGCTTTCTCGCCATCGGCGCGCACTCGGCGCGGGGCGACTTCTCCGACGCCGAGCCCGCCGTCTGGCTGTCGGGCGACGGCCAGAACTGGGAGACGCGGTTCGGCCGGCAGGTGGGGCTGCCCGCGGCGAAGGGCGCGCTGTCGCTGCTGGAGGTCGCCGCGGCCGGCGGCACGACGCTGCTGGAGAGCTCGGTCGACCTCGGCAAGAAGGGCACGTTCCGGCGGGTGTGGGTGTCGTCGGACGGCGGCCGCCGGTGGGCGCCGGCGGGCGTCCCCGCCCCGAAGGGCAGCCGCGGCCTCACGATCGGCGGCGGCCGGGACGGCTTCATCGCGGTCCGCGACACCAGCGCGGGCGGGCAGGCCTACCTGTCCTCCGACGGGAAGTCCTGGAAGACCGGCGGGCGGCTGCGGGCGTCGGGGTTCCGGCAGACGCAGCGCCTGCTGGCGGGCGACGGCGGCTACACCGCGCTCGTCACGCGGGGCCGCGACACGCTGGTGATGCGGAGCGCGGACGGCCGCTCCTGGCAGGACGCCGGATCGCTCGTCAACGCGTCGGGGCGGCTGCTGATGGGCACCGCCGTGACCGCGCAGACGACCGTCGCGGTCGGCCACGACGCCCGTTCCGACGACACGGACGCGCTGCTGTCGGTCTGGGACCGGGCCGGCACCGCCGTCCCGGTCGACCCCACGAAGATCGCCGGCGCGTTCCACCGCGACCTCGGCGTGTCCGCCGTCGCGGCGGTCGGCGCGAAGGCCGTCGCGGTGGGCGGCTCGAACGGCGACGCGGCGGCGTGGACGTCCGCCGACGGCACGACCTGGACGCGCGGCCGGATCGACGGTGCGGAACGTCCGGCGATCCAGCGTTTGCAGAGCGTTGCGGGCGGCCCTGCCGGCTGGGTCGCGGTCGGCGACGGCGGCGAGCAGCCGCGCCACCCGCTGGTGGTCACCTCGGCCGACGGCCTGTCCTGGCGGAGCGCCGACAAGGCGGGCGTGTTCGCCCAGCGCGGCCGGATGGCGCTCGCCACCTACGGGGCGGCCGCGAACAAGTCCGGTTACGTCGTCGTCGGCGAGGACGGCCTGTCGGGTGCGGTCTGGTTCTCTTCGGACCTGCGCTCCTGGCAGCGGGGCCGGGGCGTCGCCCGTGACGACCTGACCGCGGCGGGCCGCTCCAACCGGTGGCTGCGCGCCGCGGCCGGCGGCCCGTTCGGGTTCGTCGCGGCGGGCGGCTACCAGGATCTGCGGGCGCCGGCCGGGCAGGGCGCCCGCCCGGCGGTGTGGACGTCGGAGGACGGCCGGCAGTGGCGGCTCCGCCCCCTGCGGCTGCCCGCCGGGATCGCGCTCGGCTCGCTCGGCCAGGTCGCGGCCCGCGACAAGGTGATCGTCGCGCTCGGCATCGCGGTCGGGTCCGCCGGCCTGACCCCGCTGGGGTTCCGTTCGGCCGACGGCGGCCGCACCTGGAAGGAGGTGCGCGTCCCCGCGCCGGCCGACGCCCGCGACCTGTCGTTGAACGCGCTCACCGCGACTCCGCGCGGGTTCGTCGCGACGGGCACGACCGACCGCCAGGGCGCCAGCGACGTGGTGCGCTGGACGTCGGCGGACGGCTCGGCGTGGCAGGTCGACGTGCCGGGCGGCAAGGGCCTGTCGGGCGCCGGCGACCAGCAGGTCAGCGGGCTCACCGCGCTCGGCGACCGGCTGCTCGGCGTGGGCCGCGACGCCGCGCGCGCCGAGGACGTCCCGCTGCTCTGGAGCGTCCCGCTGCCCTAGACCGCGTTCCGCGGAGCCGCGGCGTCGCCGCCCGTCTGCCTGCGGTTGCGGCGGGCGCCGTAGGGGGCGACGACCATGCGGTAGACGGGGCGGCGGATCGCGGTCGGGACGAAGCGGTAGCCGCCGCGGACGGTGACGTTGCGCAGGTACTGGGGGCGGGTGATGAAGCCCTGCCTCAGCATCTCGCGCTGGAGCCGCAGCTCCGAGCGGAGCAGGTCGCGGCCGCCGCGGCGCTCGTAGGCGCCGGCGCCGACGCGGTAGTAGACGAGCGGCTGGGCGACGTTGACGACGCGGGCGCCCGCCTCGATCATGCGGACGAACAGCCAGTAGTCCTCCATCAGCGGCAGGTCGCCGTAGCCGCCGGCCGCCCGCACCGCGCTGCGCCGGTAGACGACCGTCGGGTGGTTGAACGGGTCGTGCAGCCGCGCGTAGCGGGCGATGTCGAGGGGGTCGCTCGGCGGGGTGCGGAGGCCGACGATGTCCTCCAGGTCGGTGCCGAACTCCAGCAGCCCGGCGCCGACGAGGTCGGCGCCGGCGCGGACGAGCGGGACCTGCACCTGGAAGCGGTGCGGCATCGCGACGTCGTCGGCGTCCATGCGGGCGACGATGTCGTGGCGGCTGGCGGCGAGGCCGGCGTCGAGGGCGGGGCCGAGGCCCCGGTTGGCGGCGAGCGGCACGAAGGTGACCGGCACCGGCGAGGTGGCGACCAGTTCCTTCAGCGCGACGGCGAGCTCGGGCGGGACCGGGCCGTCCTGCACGAGGACGACCTGCGCGGGCCGCAGGATCTGCTCGTCGACGGCGCTGCGGAACGCGTCCCGGAGGTACTCCTCCCGATCACCGTCGTAGACGGTCATCAGCAGGGTGAAGGGTTCGAGCGGCATCGGTCTCGTCTCCGGAGGACATAGGCCGTGGTGACGCCGGGCCGACGTGGAGCGGGGCGCGCAGGGAGCGGAGCGCGTGGGCACGGTGGGGGCACGGTGGGGGGCACGTGAGGGGGACGGGGGCGTCCGGCGGGGCGGGCCGGACGGGGGGCGGCGCCGGGCTACCGGCACCCGACCACCAAGAGGACTTATGCGGTCATGGCGCCGCAATATACCGGTCGCCCGGCCGCGCCAAAATGCACTTCGATCACATGAGGACCGATTCGCAAGGCCGTAACCGGCTGTGCTCTCAGGCGCCCGCACAGACGTCGCGGTCCGCGCGGATCTCCCCGGCGATCTTGGGGACGGCCGCCGTCCGCCCCGCGGCGGGCAGCCCGTTCCGGCCGATGATCAGGTAGACGCGGCCGGGCCTGCCGCCCGCGTAGGCGGCCGGGGCGAGGCCGGGCAGCCGGGCGGCGAGCGCCGCCGCCTGCGGCCGGGCGCCGGGCCCGAACAGCAGCCGGGTGCGGGCGGCGACGGGCCGCTTGGTGCCGACCTTGACGACGTCGAAGCCGTCCTCCTCCAGCCGCCCGCCCGCCTCGCCGCCGGCGCCCTCGGTGTAGGTCGCGTTGTAGACCGCGACGTGCACGTCCTTCGGCCGCACCGCCTGCGCCGGCACGACGGCGGGCCGGTTCTCCGGCACCGCGTTGTCGTGCGCGACGGCGGTGAACAGGCGCCGGGACAGGACGGGCGCGAACTCGACGCGGGCGGGGTTCGGGGCGTAGGCCCGCACCGGGACGGTGACGAAGCGGACCTTGCCGGCGCTCAGGCCGCGCAGGCCGCTCGCGAGCTTCTGCATCACCGACAGCGTCAGCGCGTCGTCGGTGTGCAGCGACCTGGTGGCCGCCGACAGGAAGGCGTAGGTGCGCGCGGGGTCGGTGAGCATGCCGCGGTCGGTGGCCTTCTTCACGACCGAGCCCATGAACGCCTGCTGGCGCTTGATCCGGCCGAGGTCGGAGCCGTCGCCGAGGACGTAGCGGGTGCGGACGTAGCCGAGCGCCGCGTCGCCGCGCACCACCTGGCGGCCGGCCTTCAGGTGCAGCTCGGCCTTGGGGTCGTCGATCGGCTTGTCGACGCAGATCTCCACCCCGTCCAGGGCGTTCACCACGCGCTTGAAGCCGGCGAAGTCGACCATGACGTAGTGGTCGATGCGGATGCCGGTGAGGGACTCGACGGTCTGCCAGGTGCAGGCGGGCCCGGCCAGCGCGAACGCCGAGTTGATCATGTCGGTGCGGGCCGGGACGGTGGTCCCGTCGCGCTTCTTGCAGGCGGGGATGCGCACGATCGAGTCGCGCGGGAAGCTGATCCCGACGGCCTTCTCGCCGCCGGGCGACAGGTGCAGCAGGATCGTGGTGTCCGAGCGCTGCCCGATCTCGGTGCCGTAGCGGGCGTTCTCGCCGGCTCGGCTGTCGGAGCCGAGGACCAGGATGTTCATCGCGCTGTTCAGCTTCGGCGGGCGGTGCTCGCCGAGCCGCCCCCGCACGTCCTCGCGGGCGATCTGGCCGTCCAGCCGGCGCCAGGCGGCGTAGGCGGACAGCGAGCCGGCGACGAGCAGCGCCGACAGCGCGATCGACAGGCCGCCGAGGACGCGCCACCAGCGCCCCCGCACCGGCTGCTCCGGTGGCGGCGGGGCGCCGTCGCTGTAGAGGAGCCGGGCCCGCGCCCTGACGGGATCGGGTCGCCTCGTGCCGGGTCGCGCCTGCATCGCGGATATTTCAGCACAGAATGGACACCAGGAACGGTGGTCACAGGAAAGTCATTTCGCCACGGGTCTAGACTTGCCAGGCGATGAGCACCGTTGACGCGCTGACCGATCGGGCCATGGTCGTCCTCCAGGACCGGCCGGTGGTGGCCATGAGCCCCTGGCTGGCCGGGGCCGCCCGGGAGTGCGCGGGCACCGGCCGCGTCCTGGAGATCGTCACGCCGGCCGCGTCCCGGCTCTCGCCCGCCCTCCGCGCCGCCGCGGGCGGCACCCCCGGCGCCCCGGGCTCCCCCGACGCCGGCGTGCACTGGGTGGTCCGCGACGGCGACGGCTACTACGAGGGCCTCACCGGCCGCCCCCTGCACTGGGACGGCGGCGCGTTCGCGCCGGTGCCCGACGCCCGCGACTACGCGCCGGGCTTCACCGGCCGCCCCGAGGCGCCGATCGGCGCGCAGCTCTCGCTCGTGCACCGCGTCCGGCACGCCTCCGGCGGCGACCTCGGCGGCCCGACCGACCGGCTGCTGCAGCTCCTCACCGGCAAGCAGCCCGCGGGCTGGGGCCCGGCCGAGCCGCTGGAGCACCAGTGGCGGCCGGAGATGTTCGCCGAGCACGTCCGCCGCGAGCGCACCGCCCGCGTCCTCGTCATCGGCGACGGGCCGCGCCCCGCGCAGGCGATCTGCTCGTTCACCGCGGCCGACGGCGGCGCCCTCGACGAGACGACCACGGTCGTCATCGGGTACGCGCCGGCCGACCCGCCGCCGCTCCAGCACCTGCCCTCGCTCGTCGCCGCGCTCGCCGCCGACCAGCCCGTCGCCTCGCTGTTCGTGCAGCTCACCCCGGGCCGCGCCGACCTCACCACCGAGCCGCGCTGGACGGGCGCGCCCGCCGCCGTCGCGCTCGCCGTCGCCGGCGCCGCCGCCGGGCCCGCCGGCATCCCCGCCCAGCAGGTCGGGCCGCAGCGCGCCCCGATGACGCTGTTCACCCTCGGCGACGGCCGCTCCCCCGACGGCTGGCAGCGCCACCGCGCGCTGCTCGCCCACCTCCGGCACTGATCCGCCGCCCCGACTTCGGGTACGTTCTCTGCACATGGGGCACAGCGGGCGGCTCGGGGCGGTCGAGGACGCCGCCCTCGGCACCCTCGCCGAGGACACCCTCGACTACGACGAGGACGCGGGCGTCCTCGCCCTGGACGGCTCCCTCCTCTCCGAGACCGTCGGGTTCCTGGTCGCCGGCGTCGGCGGCGTCGTGCTGATGCTCGCCGGGACGGCCCTCACGTTCGCGGGCGCGGACGGCTGGGCGCGCTGGACGCTCGGCGCGGGCGCGGCGCTGGTCCTGCTCGTCCTCGCGATGCTGCTGGTGCTGCGCTACGCGCCCGACCGCCCGGCGGTGGAGTTCCGGCTCGCCGAGGGCGTCGCCGCCTACCGCGGCGCCACCGTCCCGCTCGCCGAGCTGGAGCCCGCGCACCTGGCCTGGCGCGGCGGCCGCGTCTTCAAGCGGCTCCACCTGCGGCACCCGCTGATCCGGCGCCGGATCGCCGCGTTCTTCGCCGGCGAGGCCGACGCCGCCGAGGAGTTCCGCGAGCGCCTCTGGGAGCTGCTCTCCGAGCCCCACCTGCCGGGCCCGGCGACGCCGGTGCAGCGCTGGATCCTCGGCGCGGGCGCGCTCTACGGGGCGATCAACGGGTTCCGGCTGGACCGCCTCGGCGGCGACCCGTCCCCCGAGGGCGCCCTCGCCGACGGGCGCGCCGCGCTGGAGCTGCTGCAGGAGCCGTGGAACGTCTACGACCTCGACCAGCTCCTCGCCGCCGTCACCTGGCTCGTCCAGGACGGGCACCGCGCCGACTTCGCGCAGGACGCCGACCTCGCCGCGCGCCCCGCCGCCGAGCAGGACGAGTACGCGCGGCTGCTCCGCGAGGTGGACGGCCTGATCGCCGAGGACCGGATGGAGCCGCCGTTCGTGGAGCGGCTGATCGAGCTCGTCCGGGTGCGCTACGGCACCGAGGGCGAGGTGTACGCCAAGCTCGTCCCGTCCCTGCTGCGCGACGAGCCGGGCGCCGACGCCAGCGAGGAGGGCGCCGCGCTCGCCCAGTTCCTCGGGCAGCTGTTCAACGACCGCGACCACGCCGCCGAGGAGCTGCACCGCCTGGACGTCCTCGCCGACCCCGGGCTGCGGGCCAACACCGGCCGGTTCCTCATCTGGGACTACAGCCGGGCCCTCATGCTCTACCGGTGGGGCCACATGGCGGGCTGGCTCACCGAACGCTACTGCTGGGACAGGATGCTGCCGCTCGCGCGCGACATCCAGCGCGGCTACGGCTCCTGGCAGGACATGGCGACCTGCTACCTCCAAGGGCGGCGGCTCTGGTCGGGCGCCGACGAGGAGGCCCGCGCCGAGTACGACCGGCTGATGGAGGAGCTGACCGGGGATTCGCTCAGCCCCTGGAACCTCGTCCCCTGGGACCTGGACCTGCGCGACGACTGGTCCTGACGCCCGCCCCGCCCCCATATCTGTATCGGACGGTACAGAAATTTGACGCCGGCCGGCCGGCGCGCTAACCTCCCTTTCTGTATCGCTTGGTACATATATAGGGGAGGGCATCATGGCAGAGCTCGACGGCAGGACGGCGCTGGTCACGGGCGGGACCTCGGGCATCGGGCTGGCGGTCGTCCGCCGGTTCGCCGCCGAGGGGGCGCACGTGGTGGTGGCGGGACGGAGCGAGGAGCGGCTGGCGGCGGTCCGGGAGGAGCTCGGGGACGCGGTCACCGTCGTCCGCGCCGACGTCGCCTCGCCGGCCGATCTGGACGCCCTCTTCGCCGCGGTCGCGGCGCGCGGCGGCGGCCTCGACGCGGTGTTCGCCAACGCCGGCGGCGGCGAGTTCGCCGCCCTGGAGGACGTCACCTGGGAGCACTTCACCGGCATCTTCGAGGCCAACGTCGGCGGCACGATCTTCACGGTCCAGAAGGCGCTGCCGCTGCTCAACCCCGGCGCCTCGATCGTGCTCACCGGGTCCAACATCGACGTCAAGGGCAGCCCGTCGTTCAGCGTCTACGCGGCCTCCAAGGCCGCGATCCGCAGCTTCGCGCGAAGCTGGGCGGCCGAGCTGGTCGGCCGCGGCGTCCGGGTGAACGCGATCGCTCCCGGGCCGATCGCCACGCCCGGGCTGAGCGGCCTCGCGGCCGAGCCCGAGCAGGCCGCGGCGCTGCTGGAGGGCCTCGCGGCGGGGGTGCCGATGGGGCGGCTCGGCACGCCCGAGGAGATCGCCGACACGGTGCTCTACCTCGCCTCGCCGCGGAGCTCCTACGTGACCGGCGCGGAGTTCTACGTCGACGGCGGCGCGAGCCAGATCTGACCGGGAACGCAGCGGAAGAAGGGGGAGGCACATGTCGTACGCGATGGTGATGACCGGATTCGGGGAGCCCGAGGTGCTCCAGTGGCGGGAGGTGCCGGACCCGGTGCCGGCGCCGGGCGAGGTGCTCGTCCGGGTGCGGGCCGCGGGCGTCGGCCCGACGGATCTCAACATCCGCGCGGGGCACCTGGCGAAGGTGTTCCCGCAGGGGCCGGGATCGGTCCTCGGCTTCGAGGCGGCCGGCGTCGTGGCGGCGGTCGGCGAGGGGACGGCGGGCGCCGCGCCCGGCGACGAGGTCGTCGCCTACCTGCCGCACCAGGGCGGCTACGGCGAGCTGGTCGCGACGCCGGTGTGGTCGGCCAAGCCCGCCGGGGTCGGCTGGGCCGCGGCCGCCGCGCTGCCCGCGTCGGCGGAGGCCGCCGTCGGCACCCTCCGCGAGATCGGCGCGGCCGCCGGCGAGACCCTGGTCGTCCTCGGCGCCGCGGGCTCCGTCGGCATGATCGTCGTGCAGCTCGCCCGCGCCCGGGGCGTCCGGGTGATCGGAGCGGCCGGCGAGCGCGACGCGGAGCTCGTGCGCGGGCTCGGCGCCGAGCACGTGGCCTACGGCGACGGCGTGTTCGACCGGGCCGCCGCCCGCGCCGGCCGCGTCGACGCGGTGATCGACGCGGCCGGACGCGGCGGGCTCGCCGAGGCGGTGGCGGCGACCGGCGACCCGGCGCGCGTGGTCACCCTCGCCGACCCGGCGGGCGCGGCCGCGGCCGGCGCGCTGATGTCGCAGCCGGGCCCCGGCCGGGCGCCGGACGCCCTCGACGTCGCGCTGCCGCTGCTCGCCGCCGGCGACCTCCGGCTCAAGGAGCGGCGCGAGCTCCCGCTGGAGCGGGCCGCCGAGGCGCACCGGCTGCTCGCCTCCGGCGCGATCCGCGACAAGGTCGTGCTCACGCTCGGCTGACCGGCCGGGGCGGGGACGCGACTCCGGTGCGGCCGCTACAGTCGCACTCCGCGGAGCCGCGGCCCCCGCTCCCGGTGACGGCGGCGGCCGGCGGCTCCCGGAAGGAGGAGGAGGAGGAGGAGTGGCGGCACCGAGGGGCAGGCCCCGCGAGTTCGACACCGACGCCGCGCTCGACAGGGCGATCGAGGTGTTCTGGCGGCAGGGCTACGGCGGCACCAGCCTGAGCGACCTCACCGAGGCGATGGGCATCAACCGGCCCAGCCTCTACGCGGCGTTCGGCAGCAAGGAGGAGACCTTCCGGCTCGCCGTCGAGCGGTACGCGCGCGTCGACATGGCCTACGTCGGCGCCGCCCTCGCCGAACCGACGGCGTACGGGGCGGTGCGGCGCTATCTCCACGACAACGTGGCCGCCGTGACGGCCCCCGGGCGGCCCGCGGGGTGCCTGTCGGTCCAGGGCGGGCTGTCCGCCGCGCCGGAGGACGACCGGGTCGTCCGCTACCTCGCCGCCCGGCGCGCCGACGGCGAGGCCCGCTTCGCCGAGCGCTTCGCCCGCGCGATCCGCGCCGGGGACCTGCCCGCCGGGGAGGACCCCGGCGACCTCGCCAAGTACGTGAGCACCGTCTCCGCCGGCATCGCGGTCCAGGCCGCGGGCGGCGCCACCCGCGAGGAGCTGCTCCGCGTCGCCGAGCGGGCGCTGAAGGGGTTCCCGCGCCCGTGACGCCCGCCGCCGGCGCGCGGGCGCGTCAGGGCTGCGGGGGCCGGCCGAAGAGGCGCTCGATGCTGCGCCGCTCGCGCTTGGTGGGGCGGCCCGCGCCGCGGTCGCGGACCGGCGGCATCGGGACCAGCTCGCGCGGCGGGGGCGGCGGGCTCTTGTCGATGTAGCACTCGGCGGCGACGGGCGCGCCGACGCGCTTGGCGATCGTCCGCTCGACGACGACGATGCGCTCGCGGCCGCCGACCCGCAGCCGGATCTCGTCGCCCGGCTTCACCGGCTGCGACGGCTTCACCCGCACGTCGTTGACGCGGACGTGGCCGCCCCGGCAGGCGTCGGACGCGGCCGAGCGCGTCTTCAGCAGCCGCACCGACCAGAGCCAGCTGTCGACGCGCACCCTCCCCTGTTCACCGGACATCCCGCCACGATAGCCGGGACCTCCGACACCGCTCGCCGACGTCCGGCGGGCCGGGGCCGCGGGCGTGGACCGCATCGTGATGGCGGGACGGGAACCGCGCCGCGACGGCCACCGTCCAAAACACCGATTTCGCTTATTTCGGTCTGGAGACGCCATGTCATCCCCCCAGTGGCCCGGCCAGCCGGGTTTCCCGCCCCAGCAGCCGGGTTACCCGCCGCCGCAGGGACAGCCGCCGTACGGTGCCCCGCCGCCGCCGGGCTTCCCCCCGCCCCCTCCCCCGTCGGGCGGAGGCGGCGGCGCGGTGCTCGCCGTCCTGCTGGTCGGCGGCGGCCTGGTGCTGCTCCTCGTCATCGTCGCCGTCGTCGCCGTCGTCGCCAAGAGCGACGACAAGCCGCGGCGGCCGCTGACGCTGCCGTCCGTCACCTACGGCGTGCCGACGACCCGGCCGACGACCGGCACCGGCACCGACGTGCTCGGCCCCACGATCCGCACCGCCAAGGGCAACACCTTCACCCGCGGCGGCAGCCGCACCGCCTCCTGCATCGCGCGCGCCAACTCCGACCTGCTGACGGAGCTCGCCTCCCACCCGTGCGTCGGGCAGATGCAGTCGGCGCTCTACATGAACCCCGGGCAGACCGTCACCACCGTCGTGTCGATCGCGAAGTTCGCCAGCTCCAGCGACGCCAGCGCGATCAGCAGCGCCACCAACGGCGAGGCGGAGCCGACGCTGCTCTACCCGACCGCCGACAGCGGCCTGCCGCGCCCGTCCGGCAAGCCGGGCTACTGGACGCGCAGCTGGTCGCAGGGCTCGACCGTCGTCTACGCGCAGTCCTACCCGTCCCGCGGCGGGCAGAGCGGCGACCGCTCCGGCACCGTCTTCCTCACCGCCGGCGAGCTCGGCACCGAGGTCACCAACACCATCCTGTGGAGCAACTGAGCGCGGCCGAGCGGCGCTAGCCGATGACGCCGCCGGGGAACTGCTGGTGCTGCTGCGGCGGCACCCCGGCGGCGTCCGCGGCGCGCCAGCTCCGCACGTCGGTGTCGGGGCCGCCGCCGTCGGGGTAGACGGTGCCGCCGAGCCAGTGCACGAGGGCCTCGGCGAACCTGCGCGCCACCCGCACCGCGTCCGGGACGTCGGCGGCGGCGCGGATCTCCACCCACCAGACCGGGCCGATGACGCGCTCGGCGAACTCGGGGCCGAGCAGCCGGCCGATCTCGCCGGTCACCGACACCTGCGTCGGCTCCTCGACGGACACGAGCAGCCGCCCGTCGGGGTCGTGGAACCCGACCGGGCCGGTCTCGCCGCCGCGCAGCTCGAACCGCTCGCCGAGCGCGAGCACGCCGTCGGCGACGGCGGGCACGTCCGGCCGCCGCCGCACCAGGGCGACGAGGTCGGCGCTCACCGCGGCGCGCCCAGGGAGCGGCCGAACGCCTCGAAGACGATCCGGGTGACGGCGGCGCGGGTGTTCGCGCCGACCTTGCCCATGTCGACCGCCGCGCCGGTGGCGAGCTGCCGGTCGTAGGGCACCAGCACCACCGGCACGCCCCACGCGGAGATCATCTCCGAGGCGCGGCCGAGGTCGGCGCCCGCCTGCGGCGCGTGCGACACCATCGCCACGACGATCCGGCCGAGCAGGTCCTGCTGCTGGTTGCCGGCGAACCACTCCAGCGCGCCGCGGGCGCTGAGCGCGCCGTCCACCGTGCCGGGGGTGACCAGCACCAGCGCGTGGCTGGTGCCGATGACGCCCTGGTTGACCTCGGTGAGGATGCCGGCGCCGCAGTCCACCACGACCGCCGACACGAACCGGCTGACGGCGGCGAGCGCCGCCTGCAGCGTCGGGAGCCTGAACTCCCCGACGATGCGGCCGCCGCGGGTGGACGTCAGCACCCAGAGGCCCTCGGGGGTGCGGGTGAGGAACCGGGCCGCCTCCTCGAACGACCGCGGGTTCTCCCCGGCGAGGTCGAACAGCGACAGCTCCGACTGCACGCCGAGGCGGAGCGGCAGCGACCCGAGCTCGGCGTCGGCGTCCACGGCGAGCACCCGGTCCCCGCGGTGCCGGGCCAGCTCCGTCGAGATCAGCGCGGACACGCTCGTCTTGCCCGCGCCGCCCCGCACGCTGGCGATCGCGATCTGCCGGAAGCTCGGCACCTGCCGCTGCATGAGGTCGGCGAACGCGGCCTGCTCCTGCGCGTTCCGCAGGCCCGTCCCGACGACGCCGCGCATCCCGCGGCCGACGCGGCGGACGAGCCCGTCGCCGTGCTGGCTCTTGCGGAGCAGGTCGTGGGCGGGCGGCTGGTTCACGGCCGCGTGCCGGCCGGTGGGCTGCTGGGCCTGGCCGAGCGACGCCGCGTCGGGCTGCTGCGGCGGCTGCTGCTCCTCGGCGGGCGCCGACATGCCGAGGACGGGGCTGACGGCCTGCCCCCAGTCGAAGTCGGGGTGCACGAGGGGGTCGGCCTGGGGCTGCTCGGGCTGTTGCGGGTGTTGCGCCGGCGGGGTGACGGGGGCGGCGAGCGGCGCGCTTTCGGGCGCGGGCTGGATCTGGGGCTCCTGCTGCCACTGCTGCTCGGGCGGCTGCTCCTGCCGTTGCGGCTGTTGCGTTTGTTGCGGTTGTTCCGGCGGAGGCTGCTCGACGTTCCAGGCGACGGCCGGATCGGGGCTCGGCGGCTGCTGCCCGGTCTGCTGCGGGTCGGGCGCCCATCCCGCGCCCTGGTCGGCGGCCGGCGCGGGCTGCCACGCGTCGGGGGCGGGCGTCTCGGGCTGCTGGACGGGCCATCCGCCGCTCACGCGGCTCTGACCGTCCGGCACCGGGGCGACCGGCACGTCCGGCTGCACGGGCTGCGCGGGCGGGGCGGCGCCCCACTCGGCGGGAGGCGGCGCGCCGGTCGTGACGGAGGGGTCGGCCGACCCGGCCGTCGCCTGCTCGGCGGGCCAGGGCGCGCCGTCGCTCCACTGTTCACGGCTGAGAACGGAGGCCGGCGGAGCATCGGAAACGAATCCGCGCTGTGCGGCACCGAGGTCGCGGAGCACGGCCTGCTGCCAGCTGGAGTCGGACACCTGCCTCCCTTCGGTGGCGCAAGCCTACGAGACTCGGCCCACTGCACGCACCGCCCACCAAATCACGACGAGGGGGGCGCAGGACCATTCTCCCCCTCCAACCGGGACGATGCCCGCCGGGCGTCCCCATGTTCACGGGGTCGCAACCTTCCCGGCCGTCCCCGGCGCGCGCGCCGTCCGCGACCGGCTCCCGCACGGAACGCGGAAGCACATGGCCCTGCCGCCTCCGGGCCGGTCGCACTCCACCCGGCGCCGCGCGTTCCCGTAGGCCCCGGACTTCGGATTCACGCCCGGGAGCGTCCTTGGCGAAAGCGCAGCGGGCGGCGGCACGCGAGGTGCTCCCGTTCATCCCCTTCTTCCCGGGGCCGCATTCGGCGCGCATTTCGAGCGACACAGAGCGAACGGCGCATCACCGACCGAATAAGTACGGTTCACAGGGAACCGCACCTCTTTGTCGATGATCTAAGGGCGACCGATCCGTGCCGTACCGCCCCGCCCGCCCCTGGAGTCGATGTGCCCCCCGCCACACCTGGAAGGTCGCGGCGCCTCGGCGTTCGCCCCGCAGCGGGGGCCTGCTCACGCAGCGGAGTCCTGCACTGCGGGTGTGGCGCATCCGGTTGCGCATGTCACGGCAAAACCCTATAAAAGACCAATCCCTGTGTCTGTGATCATGCGCGATCACCGGCTCGTGACCGTGTCCGACCGACGACCGAGCAGAGGGGCTCCCCGTGCGCGCTGAATGGCAGGCGCATATCGACCAACTCCTGGAGACCTACCGGGAGAAGCGCCAGCAGCTGCAAGGTCTGCAAGAGGCCCTGGAGGAGATCGAGGGCGCGGGCGAGGCCGTCGACGGCCAGGTCCGGGCGCGGGTCGACCGCCAGGGCAAGCTGACCGAGCTCGAACTCGATCCCCGCGTGTTCCGGCGGCTCGGTTCGGAGGAGCTCGCGGAGGCGGTGCTGGAGGCGTCGAACGCCGCGGCCGCCGACGCCGCGGCCAAGGTGCGAGCCGCGACCGCCGCGGTCATGCCGGCGGGCGCCGCGGACGGCGAGGGCGGCGTCGACCTGTCCAAGCTGCTGTCGGCGGACGTCCCGACCGACATCGACGGCGTGAAGCGCCGCTACGGGCTGCTCGACCGGTGACCGCCGACGGCTACGAGGTCGACGCCGACCGCCTGAAGAAGGCGGGCACCGGGTTCCACGACGGCGCGGTCCACCTGAAGCAGATCTTCGACACGCTGAACAGCGCCCTGCAGACCGAGGGCAAGTGCTGGGGCGCCGACGACACCGGCAAGCAGTTCGAAGAGGGCTACCTCAAGGGCGCGGAGAGCACGCTCAAGGCGTTCGGCGAGCTCACCAAGGGTCTCGACGCCGTCAAGAAGGGCGTCGACGACATGGCCAAGAACTACAAGGACGCCGAGCACAACTCGAAGGTGCGGTGACCCGTGGGTCTGGAGATCCCCGATGAGGTCAAGTGGCTGTCGTGGATCGTCGGCTCGGACTGGCCCGAGGGCGACGAGACCGCGATGCGCCGCGACGCCGAGGCGTGGAACAAGGCGGCCACCGACATCGGCACCCTGATCGGGGAGGTGCAGGGCACCGCCGCGAACGTGCGCGGCGTCCTGGACTCCGAGGCGGCGGAGAAGTTCCAGGAGTACTGGGACACCTGGGTCACCAAGGACCCGCAGATGCTGACCAAGCTCCAGGAGTCGTGTCAGCAGCTCGCCGAGGCGATGGACAACGGCGCGCTCGACATCGAGTACGCGAAGTACATGTTCATCGCCCTCCTCATCATGACGGCGATCGAGATCGCCATGCTGCTGGCGGCGGCGTGGGCGACCTTCGGGGCCTCGACCGCCGGCATCCCGGCGGCGGAGGCGGGGGCCCAGGTGGCGTCCCGCACGATCTTCCAGACGCTGCTGCGCGAGATCGCCATGGGCGCGCTGAAGGGCGCGCTGCAGGGCGGCGGCCTGGACTTCGTCGTGCAGCTCGTCCAGGTCGCGCAGGGCAACCGCGACGGCATCGACTGGAAGAAGACGGCGATGGCCGCCTTCGACGGCGGCGTCGGCGGCGCGATCTCCGGCGGCATCGGCGTCGGCGCCGGCCACATCCCCGGCCTGAACGGGCCGGCGAACTCGCTCGGCGGGGCGATGGCGAAGGGCGCGCTGCGCGACGGCCTGTCCGAGGCGGTGTCGGGCGTCGCGGGGACGGTCGCGACGTCGGCGATCCACGGCGACCCGCTGACGCTCGACGGGCTGGCGAAGAGCGCCACGTCCGGCGCGTTCGGCGGCGCGGTGGGCGGCGCCAAGGGCGGGATCGGCGAGTACAACTCCCAGGGCGGAGTGACGGGGCCGCCCGGGACGGGCGGTCCCGGCGAGGGCGGCGGCCCGACGCCGACGCCGTCCACGGGCGGGATCGGCAACCTCGGCGGTTCCAACGGGACCGGGTCGGGTTCCGGCGACGGCGGTGGCGGCGGCACGGGCGGACCCGGCGGGACGGGCGACGGCGGCGGTCCGAGTGGGACGGGCGGCTCCGGCGACGGTGGCGGCGGTTCCAGCGGTACCGGCGGCTCGGGCGACGGCAGCGGCGGCGGTCCCAGCGGTATCGGCGGCTCCGGCGACGGTGGCGGCGGCGGTCCCAGCGGTACCGGCGGCTCCGGCGACGGCGGCGGCGGTTCCCACACGTCGAGCGGCTCAAGCTCGGGCTCGGGCTCGGGCTCGGGTGACGGCGGTGGCGGTGGCGGTACCCACACCTCCTCCACTGGTGGCGGATCCTCGTCCGGCAGCGGGGGTCACACGAGCCAGGGCGGCGGTGGTTCCTCGTCCGGCGGCTCCTACAGCAGCGAGGGCGGCGGTTCGTCGTCCGGCGGCGGAACGCACACCGCTTCAACGGGAGGTGGTTCGGGCAACCGCATCGCCGACGCGCTGGGCGGCGGCGGAAGCCACACCAGCGGCGGTGGCGGCGGCGGGACCGTGCACACCGGCGGCGGCGGCTCGTCGTCCGGCGGTGGTGGCGGCACTTCCCTGGCCTCGGCCTATGACGGCAGTGGCGGCGGCGGTTCGAGCAGTTCCGGCGGGGGCGGCTCCTCCTTCAGCAATCCTTCGGCTTTCGGCGGCGGCGGTTCGTCGGCGGGTGACGGCGGTCTCGGCGGCGGCTCGTCGTCGAGCGCGCCGACCGGCGGGGGCGGCACCACCGCTCCGACGGGCGGCGCCCCGACCGGTGCAGGCACGGCTCCCGCAGGCGGCACGTCCCCGGCCGGCGGCGGTACGGCCCCGGCGGGCGGGATGGGCTCGTCCGCACCGAGCGGTGGCGGCTCATCGCTGCCGGGCGGCGGCACCGGATCCGCGTCGTCGGGCGGCGCCACGCCTTCGAGCGCCGGCGGCGGCACGTCGCCGAGCGGCGGTGCGCCGCGCTCCGGCGGCGCGACCCCGTCGTCCCTGGCGGGCGGCTCGCCCGGTTCGCCCGCCGCGCCCTCACGGGGCCGCGAGGAGGGCTATACCGGCGACGGCGGCGACGCCTCCGACCACCCGCAGGACGGCACGACGTCCGCGGCCCCGACGGTCGTCCCGATCATGGGCGTGCCGCCCATGGGCGGCACGCCCGCTGGAGGCGGCCATGCCCCGAGCGCGGGCGCCGGCAGCACCGGCGGCCGCACAGGTGGCGGCGGCAGCACGGGCGGCGGCAGCGCCCCGTCCGCCCAGCGCCCCGACGCCGCGCCCCGCCCGTCGCAGCCGGAGAGTTCCCCGCGCCCTGCGGGCGCTCCGGGCGAGCACACCGTCAGCATGGACGACCGCGGCTCCATCCGGCACGACCCGATCGAGCCCCCGTCCAGCCAGCCCACCCCCGGCGACCAGCCCAGCACGCAACCGCGCCCCGACGCCGGTACGACTCCGTCGCCGACCGAGCAGCCCGCCCCTAACAACGCAACCGACCCGACAGCCGGAAGACAGCCCGCCACAGGCGAAGCGTCGCCCCAGAACGAGCGCCCTGCCCCCACCGGCACGCAACCGCGCCCCGACAGCGAAGCGTCGCCGCAGGAAACCCGCCCGGCACCCGACGCGCAGTCCGCCACTGGCGACCAGCCCAGCACGCAACCGCGCTCCGACGCGGGTACAACTCCGGCATCGACCGAGCAGCCAGCCCCCAACAGCGCAGCCGACCCGACAGCCGGAAGACAGCCCGACACGGGCGAAGCGTCGCCGCAGGAAACCCGTCCGGTACCCGGCGAGCAGCCCGCAGCCAGCGACGGCGCGCAACCGCGCCCTGATGGCGAAGCAACTCCTCGGGAGGCCGCGCCGTCCCCGCACGAGCAGCCCGCTGCCAGCGACGAGGCGTCCCCGCAGGCAACCCGCCCGACACCCGACGGACGGCCCGCCGCCGGGGACGGCGCGCAGCCACGTCCCGGCGGCGAACCCGACCCGCAGGAAACCCGCCCGGCACCTGGCGAGCAGCCCACCACCGGCGACGGCACACAGCCTCGTCTCGACGGGGCGACGAACCCCCAGGAAACAGCGGCGGCGCCCGACGGGCAGCCGCGTCCCGATGGCCAGGGCGCCCCGCCGTCGGCGCAGACCACGCCGGGCGGGCAGCCGTTCGGAGAGGGCAGCCGTCCACGGTCTGCCGCCGAGGGCACGCCGCAAGACGCCCGGCCGACGCCGTCCGCGGAACAGGGCGGCTCCGGGCCCCGCGATCGGGGGCCGGAGGACCGGCGTCCGGCGTCCGGCGAACCCGGCGCGACGCCGCACGAGCAGCCGGGCGGCACCGGCACGCCGCACCACGACGGCGGTGACGGCGGCGGCGACGAGCACAACGCCGCCCCGCACGAGGGCGGCGCCCCGCAGGAGAGCGAGCCCGCGCGTCCCCTGACGCCCGAAGAGCAGATGGCGAAGGCCGAGGACGCGGCCGCCGACGGCGCCCTGCGCTTCGAGGACAACGCCGACGCCATGCGGTACGGCGCCGACCACTGGAACGACTACGCCGACAACCTGCCCGAGGAGCAACGGCAGGCCGTCTACGACTACACGCGCGAGCCCCCGCCGAGCCCCACCTACGTGGAGATCAACGGCGCGCTGCGTGCGGGCGGCGACCTGCCGCCCGACCTCCAGCACCACGTGGACCAGATCGACGCCGCGCTGCGCGGCAACCCGGTCCCCGAGGACGTCATGATCACCCGCGGCATGAACCTCGGGCACCTCGACATGGACGCCCCCGACATGGTCGGCGGCGACTTCAACGACCCCGGCTACCTGTCCACGTCGCTCGGCGGTCCGGCCGGCGCCTTCTCCGACAAGGACGCCGTCCTGCACATGCGGGTGCCCGCGGGCACCCCGGCGCTGTGGGTGGAGAACGTGTCGGCGTTCGGCGGTGGCGAGCGCGAGCTGCTGCTCGGCCGTGGCATGACCTTCCACGTCGACGAGGTCGTCCAGCAGGGCGGCCAGTGGCACGTCTACGGCAGCTTCCACCCCGCCGAGGGCGGCCCCGCCGACGGCGCGATGCCGCGCAGCGGCGAGGTCTCCCCCGAGACCGGCGGCGCGGACCAGGGCTCCACCCCCCGCCCCGAGACGCACGACCGCTACGGCTGGTATTCCGACAGCGGCGCCGCCACGGCAACGCCGGCCGGCGGCCCGACGCCGAGCGCCGGTGACGGCGGCGCGCCGTCCTCCACCGACGGCGGCGCCCCCTCCTCGGGCGAGCAGCAGCCCGGCGCCGGTGCCCAGCCGCCGAGCACCACGGACCCGCAGACGTCCACCCCGGACCCGCAGGCGCACCCCGGCGGCGAGCAGCGTCCCGCCACCGAGAACGCCCAGCCCGGCCCGACGAACGAGCCGCAGTCCACCGCCGACGGCACCCGCACGCCTTCCGGCACCGAGCAGCGGCCTGGCACCCAGGACGCCGGACCTCTCCCCGGCGCCGAGCAGCAGCCGGGCAGCGGAGATCCCCGGCAGCGTCCGGACACCGAGCAACAGCCCAGCACCACCGACGGCCAGCAACGCCCAGGAGCCGAGCAGCCCACCTCGGCCGACGGCCAGCAGCGGCCCGGCGGCGGAGACCCCCAGCAACGTTCCGGCTCCGAGCAGCCCGGGACCACAGCTGACGGCCAGCACCGGCCGGGCTCCGGCGACGACGACCGCTCACGCTCGGGCGACGAGCAGCAGCAACGTTCCACTGCCGATGAGCCGTCGGCCGCCGACGGACCACAGCACCGGCCCGCCGGCGACGAGTCGACGCCGGGCGCCCGGAGCGACGGCGAGGCCGGTCCCCGCGCCGAGCACCGCCAGCCCGGCGAAGGCGACGCCGAAGGTCCGCACCGGCCCTCCGACCCCGGCGGCGACGAGCGCACCCCGCCCGCCCAGCACGCCGACGAGCCGTCCACGCCCCGCACGGACGAGCCGTCCGCGCAGGACGGGCAGGACGGGCAGCACCGCACCCCCGCCGAGGACGACGGCCCGTCACCGCAGCACGAGCCCGCGCACGTCCCCGAGACCCTCCCCGACCACCTGCACGACGCCTGGCACAACAGCGAGGAGACGCCCGCCGGGCGCTCCTTCCACGACGACCCCGCCCTCCGCGACCGCGCCCAGCGCATGGAGCCGGACCCCAACCGCTTCGTGCTGGACGGTCCCGGCGACGGCAACGGGCTGGTCGTCAACGGGCGGCACCTCGGCCCGAGCGAGGTCGCCGACCTCGTCCGCAACGACCCCAACTGGAACGGCCGCGAGGTCCTGCTGCTCAGCCCGCACGCGGGCGCGGGCGACTTCGGCGCGCAGCTCGCCCGGCAGCTCGGCGCCCCCGTCGTCTCGCCCACCGGGAACGTGGCGCACGACGCGCACGGCCGCCCCACGTCCGACGGCTGGGCGACGCATCACCCGACGCCCCCGGCGTCCGCGCCCCTCCCGGCCCCCGACGCGGCCGCGCCGCACCCGAACACGGCGGACTCCGCCGTCCCCCGCTCCGACCCGAACGACCCGGCGAACTTCGACAGCGCCATCGGCCCGGACGGCTACGCCCGCTTCGACGACAACGACTTCGCCGACGCCTGGGGCGAGAACCACCTCGGCGACGTCTACGACAACCTGTCGCCCGAGCAGCGCAACGCGCTCGACTGGTACACCCAGCAGTCCATGCAGAACGGCCTCCTGCGCCCCGGCGCGGACGTGGACGGCTTCTTCAACAACCTGAACGCCAGCCGCTACAACATGGACATGCTGACGTCCCTCAACGGCGGCCGTCCGCCGTCGGTCGCGGACCTGCAGCGGATGTGGAACCAGCCGCTGGACGCCTACCAGCGCAGCGTCGTCCAGTACGTGCTGGCGTCCCCCGACCCGATGCGCACGCTCGGCGGGATGTGGAGCGACGCGGGCTACCACCGCTTCCTCACCGACTACTTCGGTGAGACGCCGACCCCGGACGCCCACTACCGGCGGATCGCCGACCTCGACCAGGCGCTCGCCCAGACGCTGCCGGTGCCGCTGGAGGCCATCCGCGGCCTGCACGACATCTCCTTCATGCGGACGGCGGACGGCAGCCCGCTCGGCGTGCAGGACCCGCGCCTGCTGATCGGCTCGACGCAGACCGAACCGGGGTACATGTCCACCTCGCTCGGCGCGGACCCGGCGGTCGTGGACAACAACCCGTTCGAGTTCCGGCTGCACCTGGACCTGCCGCCGGGCTCGCACGGCGTGTGGATGGGCCACGACAGCCGCTTCCCGGACCAGCGCGAGCTGATCCTGCCGCGCGGCGTCCAGTACCAGATCACCGACGTGACGCACACGGGCTACGACGCCATGGGGCGCCCCGTCTACGAGATCCGCGCGACCGTCGTCCCGCAGGGCCCGCCCCCGACCGCCCCGCACCCGGGCGCCGCCGCGTCCGCACCCACCTCCCACCCCGGCGCACCCGCCTCCCCGACTCCCCCGGCGGCCAACCCCAGCGCAGCACCCACGCCCGACCCGACATCCGGGCCCGGTTCCACGCCCACGCCCGGCCCAGACCCGGCGTCCACCACCGGTTCCGCACCCGCGCCCAACGCCGCTTCCACGCCCGGGTCCAACGCGACGCCCGCGTCAGGTGCGGCGCCCGCGACCGACCCCACGCCCACCTCCAATGCGACGCCTGGCTCCACGCCTGCGTCCAACAGTGCGCCCGCGTCGAGCGCGGCGCCCACGACCGGCCCCACGCCCACGACCGGCCCCACGCCCACGCCCGGCTCCACGCCCGGGTCCAGCGCGACGCCCGCATCAGGTGCGGCGCCCACGACCGGCCCCACGCCCACGCCTGACTCCACGCCCGGGTCCAGCGCGACGCCCGCATCAGGTGCGGCGCCCTCGACCGGCCCCACATCCAGCGCCACGCCTGCGTCCAACAGTGCGCCCGCGTCGAGCGCGGCGCCCACGACCGGTTCCACGGCCACGCCCGGCTCCACGTCCGGGTCCAGCGCGACGCCCGCGTCGGGTGCGGCGCCTGCGACCGGCTCCGCGCCCGCCTCCAATGCGACGCCCGGGTCCAGCGCGACGCCCACGCCCGCGTCGGGTGCGGCGCCTACGGCCGGCTCCACGTCCGTAGGCGGTTCGGGGTCGGGGGTCGGCGATGCGACGGCGCATTCCGGTGGGGCGGCTCAGCCCGCTGCGGGTGCCGGCGGTCCTCACGTCGCCGGTGGCGATCAGCCGGGTGCCGGCGCGGGGGGCGTCCATCCTGGGGGCGCTGCTCCCGCGCCGCCCGTCGCGGGTGCGGGTGGTTCCGATGGTTCCGGTCCCGCGCATCCCGTCGCCGGGGCGGGCAGTGCGCCTTCGGCGAGCGGGACGGGCGCTCCGCACGTTCCCGCGCCCGGTACCGGCGGGCCTGCCGGTGGTACGACGCCGCACCCCGGCGGCACCACCACGCCGCACTCGGTCCCTGATCCCCGCATCGCCTACGGCAACGGCGGTACGACCGACCCGGCCGGCGGTCCGAGTCCGGCGTCGCACCCAGGGGGCACGACCACGCCGCACTCGGTCCCTGATCCGCGCATCGCCTACGCCACCGGCGGTGCACCCGACTCGGCGTCCGGTCCGGGAACCCCGCACGCCGGTCCGGCCACCACCTCCGCCGCGAATGCGGAGCCTGGGGGCCCGAACGCCTCTCCGAACTCGGGCGGCGCGGCCTCCCCCACCCCCAGCGGGACGACGCCAGGCGGAGCAGCGCCGGGCGGGACGACGCCAGGCGGAGCGGCGCCGGGCAGCAACTCGCCCAGCTCCGGAAACAGTGGAAACACGCGGCCGGCCGGCGGCTCCCCCGAGTCGCCGCGCCCCGCCAACACCCCCACCACCCTCGGTGGAAACACCACCCCCGGCACGCACCCGGCCGCCACCCCCGGCGGAGCCCCCGGCCGTCACCCCGCGCACCCCGCGCACCCCGGCGACGCCAACGGCCCCGCCCCCCACCAGCAGCACCACGCCCAAGATCCCCACAACCCCGCCCCCCACGAGGGCGAGCCGCAAGGCCACCACAACGACGTCCCCCCCGGCCTCCCCGAGCACCTGCACGACCTCTACCGCGACGCCGACCACACCCCCGCCGGCATGGCGCTGTACGGCCCCGACGACCCGGCCATGCGCGACCTCGCGCGCCGCGTCCCCGCCGATCCGCAGCGCTTCGTCCTCGACGCCCACGGCGGACCCGACGGCATCGTCGTCAACGGCCGCCGCCTCAGCGTCGAGGAGGCCGCCGCGCTCATCCGCAACCATCCGGACTGGAACGGCCGCGAGGTCATGCTCCTGTCCTGCCGCACCGGCGAGGGCGACTTCGCCGCCCGCCTGTCGCGCGAGCTCGGCGTCCCGGTGACGGCCCCGCGCGGCCTCGCCTGGACCGACAACAACGGCAACGTGTACGCCGCGTCCGCCCACACCGGCGCCGACGGGCAGCGCCATCCGACGATCCCGCCGGACGGCGGCTGGACGACGCACCACCCCGACGGCAACGCCGCCGAGGCCGGCAACGGCGGCCACGCCCCCGGCCACCCCCGCCCCGCCGCCGGCACCGGCGCCCCCGGCGAGCACACCCGCGCCCGCGCCCGCGACGCCTCCGGCGGCGAGGACGACCACGGTCCGCTGCGCCGTCCCGGCGGCGAGGAGCATCGGCCGGCGCCGCAAGAGCAACGGCTGTCGCCTGCGAATCGCGAGGAGTACCGCGCCAATCCGCAGCACCAGCTCGTCAACGACGATCTGCTGCCGCGGCCCTTCAACCCGCCGAGCGTCCTGCCGGAGAACGTGCGGCCGCAGCACGTCGCGCCCGGGCAGCCCTTCGCCGCCCCCGGATTCGTCGGCGACGCCAACGCCCGCTACGACGTGTACGACGGCCGTACGGACGCGAGCGGGGACCCCGTCCCGCGTGCCCGGATCTTCACCGGCCCCGACGGCCGGATCTCGCACATCGAAGGCGAAGTGTCCAACCTGCGGCGCGACCACCCGCAGTACGTGGACAACCCTGACATCAGCCGTCCCCACCCCGACGTCGACTACCGGGTCCAGGTCGGCGATCACCACCAGATCTTCCGGACCGACGAGAACGGCATGCCCCCGTCCGCCGTCGCCTTCGACCGGCCCACGCCCGAGCACACGGCGCAGGTCGGTGGTCCCGACGGCGGCACCGGCCCCGCCGGGGGCGTTCCCGCGCCGAAGCCGCACGAGCCGTTCGCCGGCAGGACGCTGGATCCCAACACCCGCTACGAGGTCTACGACACGGCGGGCGATTTCCGCGGCACCTACCAGACCGATTCGACCGGCCGCGTCCGCTGGGTCGAGACGGACTCGGGACGCGTCTCGTCGAACAACCCGGAGCTGAGGTCGCCGAGGTCCGAGGTGGTCTACCGGACGTCGCAGACGTTCGACCCCAACCGCCCGCCGCCCGCCGGCGGGGACTTCGCTCCGCGGCCGGACGCCCGCACCATCGCCGTCCCCGACCCCGACCATCCGGAGAACGGAGCGGCGCCGAAGGCCCGCGAGTCGTTCGCCGCCCGCGGCGGCCTGGAGCCGAACGCGCGCTACGTGGTGCACGGCAGCAACGGCGACCCGCGCGGCGTGTTCTACACGGACGAGAACGGCAGGGTGCGCATCGTCGACACCTACCGGCCGTTCAATCCCGACCTGAACCACCCGCACCCGAACACCCAGTACTCGGTGGACGGGGGCCGGTGGCGGTTCGAGACGGGGCCGGAGAACACCACCGCCAGCGTGCGACCGGAGCACTTCACCGACACGTCGGCCTCCTCGGGCGCCGATCTGAGGCCCGCGAGCAACAGCGATCCGACGCTGCTGCGGCAGCGCAACGACCCCGGCCAGCAACGGTCGGCCGCGCTGGGCGGGCGCGTCCAGGTCACCCGCAACGACGGCAAGGTGGTCTGGCAGAGCGTCAACGACGGCGGTCACACGCAGGGCCACCAGTTCGACTCCCCACGCGAGCTGATCAACTACGTGTCGCAGAACCGCGCGCAGAACCAGGGCAACAACGATCCTCTCACCGGTCTCCTTCCGCCCGACTCCTGGCACGCGATGGAGGGAGATCTCGCCGCCCGCGCCGCCGCCGGCGTGGAACTGCGCGACTTCAGCGTGTTCGCGCTCCGCGACGCCGGCGAGCAGGTTCCCCACCATCTCCAGGTGCGTTGGGTCGAGGTTGTCGACGGCCAGGTCACGATGCACATGAGAGGCTTCGACAATGCGTAGGACCGATGAGACGCGGGCGCTGTCCGACGAGATCTGCTGGGACGTGCTCGACGCCTGCCCGTCCGACTGGCGGCGCGTCGACCTGCGCTGCCAGGCCGTCGGCGACCGTGTCGACGTCCTGCTCACCGTGCTGATGCCGGACGGGTCGGCGCAGGCCGTCCAGGTGCCGGACGACCTCGTCCACAAATGGATCACTCTGCGCCACGGCATGCGCGACGACGACGGCACCTGGTTCGAGGCGCGGTTCGTCATGAACGCCCCCGGCCCCATGGTCAACCGGGACTTCAACGACCGCTACGAACCGTCCTGGGACGCGATGCCCTCGGCCGGCCTCTGGCGCGCCGAGCTGGCGAAGTTCCCGCGCGCGCCCCGAGCGGTCCCCGCCTGGATGCAGGCCCGCGCCGACGGCCTGCAGCCGCGGCCCGACCCCCCGATTCTCGGCCTGATGCACGCCGCGGTCGCGCAGTTCGTGGCCGAGGAGGTCACCCCGTACGTCGTGTTCTCCGCCCCCTCGGACTGGGAGCGGATCATCGGCTCCTACCGCGCCCTCGGCGACCACGTGGAGTTCCCGACGCCGCTCGTGTGGGGGGTGGACGGCCGAATGTACCCGTGGGAGCCCCCCGCCCGCGTCCGCCAGGCCATCGACCGGCTCCACCACAGCATGTACTACGAGATCGACGGCGACCCCGAGCGCGGCCGCGGCACCTGGTTCAGCGCCGAATGGACCGCCGAGTTCACCTACCCCGCCGAAATCGGCTTCCGCTACAACTGGAGCGCCGAACCGCTCTGGGACAAGCCGCCCACCGCCGAGGACGCCCGCACCGACCTGGAACGCTTCCCCCGCGCCGCCGCCAACGTCCCCGACTGGCTCCGCGCCCTCGCCGGCGAGGGCGGCGCCGGGGACGGACCGCCACCGGCATGATCGTTGTCCGCTCCGGCGCCTCCCGCCCGGACGCCGCCGTCCGCGTCTCCCAGGTGGGCGGGCGGACGGTGCCGGCCGCCGCAGCGGCGGTGGGCTGATGCACCGCGCGGCGCGACGTCCGTCCTCCGGTTCAGGCGGTAGCCGTGCGTAGGGGCGATGAGACGCGGGCGCTGGCCGACGACATCTGCTGGGACGTGATCGACGCCTGCCCGTCCGGCTGGCGGCGCGTCGACCTGCGGTTCCAGGCGGTCGGCGACCGGTTCGACCTGCTGCTCACGGTGGTGATGCCCGACGGCTCCACCCCCCTCGTCCAGCCGCCGGAGGGCCTCGGGCGCAAGTGGGTCGCGCTGCGCCGGATGATGCGCGACGACGAGGGCACCTGGTTCGAGGCGCGGTTCGTCATGAACGCCCCCGGCCCCATGGTCGAGAAGAACTACAACGACCGCTACGAGCCCCAGTGGGGCGCGATGCCGTCGGCCGGGCTGTGGCGGGCCGAACTGCAGAGGTTCCCGCGCGCGCCCGAAGCGGTCCCCGCCTGGATGCGGGCCCGCGCCGACGACGCCCCGGCCCCTCCGGCGCCGCGGATCCGGGGCCTGATGTTCGCCGACACCTCAGATTTCATCTCCCGCGAGATCGCCCCTTACTTCTCGCTCTACGCCCCCTCGGACTGGGAGCGGGTCGTCGGCTCCTACCGGGTGCTGGGCGACCACGTGGAGTTCCCGACGCCGCTGGTGTGGGGCGTGGGCGGCCGGGTGTACCCGTGGGAGCCGCCGACCCGGATCAGGGACGCTGTCGCGCGGCTGCACGACGCCATGTACTACGAGATCGACGGCGATCCCGAGCGGGGCCGCGGCACCTGGTTCAGCGCCGAGTGGACCGCCGAGTTCGGTTATCCGGCCAAGGTCTCCTTCCGCTACAACTGGAGCACCGTTCCGGACTGGGACGAACCTCCCACCGCCGAGGACGCCCGCACCGACCTGGACCGCTTCCCCCGCGCCACCGCCAACGTCCCCGGCTGGCTGCGCGCCCTCGCCGAGGAAGGGCCGGCGGCATTATGATCACCACTCGCCCGACCGCGTTCCGGCCCGGACCGGTTCCCCGGAGCGCCGCTAGGCTGGCGGACCCGCCGGAAGGCGCGGCTTCGCGAAGCGGATCCCGGAAAGCAGGACGGGAGCCGGACGCGCCCTGGAGGAGGACATGAGCCACCCGCAGGCCGGGCAGCGGCCGCTGCCCTACGACCAGCGCCGCTACGACCAGCTCGTGCAGTGGGCGGTGTCGGTGCTGCTGGAGGTCGCGCCCGCCGGCTGGCACCGGATCGACCTGCGCGTCGCGATGACCGCGGAGTCCGCCGACGCGGCGCTCGCCGCCGTCGCCCCGGACGGGTCGGTGCGCGACGTGCCGGTGCCGCCCGGTCTGCTCCAGGCGGCCGCCGAGGTCCGCGCGATGATGTACCGGCCCGGCGAGGGCACCTGGTTCGGGACGCGGCTCACCGTGGACCGGCCCGGCACCTACCGGATCGTGTTCAACCCGCGGTTCGAGCCCGGCTGGGCCGCGCCCGCGCCGGACGGCGCCTACGCCGCCGACCTGGCCGCGTTCCCCCGCGACGACGCCCACCTGCCCGGCTGGCTGCGCGAGCGGGCCGGCGCCCGAGGATGAAACGAGGTACGCGGTGAGCGAGGATCGGCCGCTCGACCAGGCCGGGCAGGACGCGCTGCTGCTCGACGTGCTGATGCTGCTGACGCACGAGCTGCCCCCGCAGTGGGAGGCCGCCGCCGTCCGGTACGCCGCGCTCGGCCCGCACGCCGAGACGGTGCTGCAGGTGCGCGGCGTCGGCCGCGCTGACTGGGAGCCCGCCGACGCGCCCGCCGCGCTCGGCGACCTGTTCGCGCGGCTGCGCGCCGGGATGCACACCCCGGACGCGGGCACGTGGTTCACCGCCGCCTACACGCTCGCCTACCCGTACGCGTACGAGATCGCCTACGACGCCGAGCGGGAGCCCGCCTTCCAGTCCCCGCCCCCGCCGGACGCCCGCGCCGAGGAGCTCGCGCGCTTCCCGCGCCCGCCGCACCTCACCCCGTCCTGGCTGGCCGCCCCCTCCGCCCCGAGCGACGGCCCCGACGCCGCCGGCTCCGGCGCCGGCGGCCTGCGGGTGGCGCGGGCGGTGGACGGGCGGCGGCCGGACGGGTCGCCGCTCGTCGAGCGCCCCGACGTGCCCGGCGACCAGCGCGACGCCGTCGTCCGCTACCTGGAGCAGGCGCCGATCGTGCTCGCCGCGCGCAGCTTCGACGGCGACCTGTTCGACGACGCGCGCGCGCCGAAGGTGCCGCTGACCTTCCACACCGACGGAACGTGGGTGTGGCCCGGCGCCGTCGGGTACTACCTGCGCGCGCACGGCGTCCCGCCGGAACGGGAGCTGGTCGACCACATCCGCTCGGGCGGCTTCCGGGTGCCCGAGGTGTCCGAGGACGCCCGCAACGCAGCGATCGCCGTCGTCACCGGCGCTCCCCGATCCTGAAGGTCCGACGATGAGCAACCCAGACGACCGCAGCCCGCACGGCCGGTGGCAGAACGCCCCGGCCGCCGCGCCGGGAGCGCCCGCGCCGCCCCCCGCCTTCGGCGCCGCCGCGCCGCCGCCCGCCGCGGGCGGCTCACCTTACGGCGGTTCCGGCGGGCCGTCCGGCTACGAGACCGTCACCCGCAAGCCCGTCGTCTACCTGCCGGTGGAGCTGAACGGCGAGCCGATCGGGTTCCTGTGGGCGTCGGAGAGCGACGCCGCCGCCGGGTTCGTGCGCCGCAACGACAAGCTCCAGGCCGCCTGGGAGGCGCCGCTCGTCTGGTCGGAGCGGCTCGCGCGGCAGCACGCCGCCGGGCTGCCCGCCCGCGACGCCGTCCGCGCCTGGATCGGCGCCCCCGAGGACCCGCGCGGCGGCGGTGTCCCCGCCGGGGCCGCCGAGCGGCGGGCCGCGTCGCTGACCGACCTCGACCTCCTCACCAACCCGGGCGCCCCGCCGCTCCCGCAGCCGCTCATCGCCGACGGCACCTTCGCCGACGGCACGCCGGTGGACCGCGCGAAGGGCTGGGGCCCGCTGTCGTTCCAGCTCCCGCCCGGCTACGAGCTGGAGACCGCCGGCCCGGTCGTGTTCCTGCCCGTCAGCCTCGGCGACACCGTCCTCGGCTACGTGTGGGCCGCCGAGGACGGTCCCGCCGCCTTCTACCAGGCGCGCCGCGACGCGGGCACGGCCGGCACCAACGCGGCGGGCCCGCTGATCCTGCGGCTGCGGGAGGCGTTCGAGCGGGGCGTTCCCGCGCTCGACGCGGTCCGCGGGCTGCGCGGCACGCCCGAGGATCCGCGCACCGGCGGCGTCCGCGCGGACGCGCAGGAGCAGCGCGCCGGCAGCCTGGACGAGCTGCGCGCGTTCGCCGGGCAGTACGTGCAGTCGCTGCGCCTGACGTTCCCCGCCATCGCCCCGGGCGCCCCGCGCGGCCCGGAGCTGCCCGACCACGAGCGCGAGCGGGTGCTCGCCTACCTGGAGTCGGCGCCCGCCGCGCACGAGTCGTCCGCCGCCGGGAGCGACCTGCTGGACGCCTCGCGCGGCGCGGTGGTGCCCGCCGGCTACCGCACGGACGGGACGTGGGTGTGGCCCGCGTCCGTCGCCTACTACCTTCGGACCCACGGCGTCGCGCCCGAGCCGGACCTGCTCGCGCACATCCGCGCCAACGACCACCAGGTCCCCGCCCTGCCGGGCACGGCCCTGGACGCCGCCATCCGCACGCTGCAGTGGAACGGCGTCCTGAAGCCCCCGCCCCCGGCGTGACCCGAGGAGACGACGAGCCATGGCCATCGACGAACGCGACGTCCGCCGCACCACCGCCGACCTGGACCTGCGCCGCGTCGGCGGCGCCGACCGGTACGCGAACCGCACGGACGGGCCCGTCCGCCACCTGACGGTCGCCGCCGCGGACGGCACGGTCCTCGGCTACCTGTGGGCGGGCGAGGACGGCGCGTCGGCGGGCTTCGTCCGCCGCGCCGACGGCGGCGACGCCGCCGGCAACGAGGCGGTCGCCTGGTCGCACGAGCTGCGCGCGGCGAAGGAGCGGGGCGTCCCGGCGGCGTCCCTGCTGGCCGAGTTCGCGGCGGCGTCCCTGCCGGTCGCCCCGAACGCCAACCACACCGGCCGCGTCCTGCCGGGCTCCGAGCGGTCCGCCCCCTCCCTGGACGCCCTCACCTCCCTCGCCGCCTCCTGACGGCTAGCCGCGCTCCGGTCCGGCGGCGTCGTCCGGGGGCGGCGCGGGCTGGGTGTAGAGGACCTCGCGGGCCTGTTCGGCGGCCCGGATCAGGTTCTCGTGGATGAAGCTCAGGAAGCGGGCGGCGCTCTCCAGGCGGACGGCGGCCGGGCTGCCCGCGCCGAGGATGCCGACGCCCTGCCGGGCGACCTCGATGAACGCCTCGTTGTCGCGGGCGCTGCGGATCATCGACCGGTACCAGAGGTCGTTGTCGACGAGGTAGCGCTCGCGGCGGCCCTCGGCGGGCTCGCGGCGCAGCAGTTCCAGGCTCTCCAGGGTCGCGACGGCCTTGGACACCGACGCCGGGCTGACCTGGAGGTTCTGCGCGATCTCGGCGGCGGTGAGGCCGCCGGAGTCGGTCACGTAGAGGCAGCTCAGCACGCGGGCCATCATCTTCGGCACGCCCGAGGTCATGAAGACGGTGATGAGCGCCTCCTGGTACTCCCGGACGGCCGCGGCGTCGCGCCCGTGCGCGTCGGGGACGGCGGCGGCGTCGCGGGCGGCGGGGCGGCGCCGGTGGGTGCGGCGCTCGGTGGCGCGGTGCGCGAGGTCGGCGCGGTAGCCGGTGGGGCCGCCGTTGCGCATCACCTCGCGGGTGATCGTGGACGTGGGGCGGTCGAGGCGCCGGGCGATCTCGGCGTAGGCGAGGCCGTCGGCCAGCCCTAGCGCGATCTGCTGGCGGTCCTGCTGGGTGAGCCTGCCTCCCGGCATCGGCACTCTCCTTCACGTTGCTCCGGCGCCGCCAGCATAGCGTTCACCGCCATGCCAATGCAACGAACCCGCGGTGCGCGTTGCGTTCGCCCACAGCATCGTTGCAACAAAATCATGTTGTTGACCTGCATATATACAGCTAGAGCGCAAAAATGACATTGCAGGATTCGTGAAGGCAACGTAGCGTTTCCAATGTCAGAAACAAGCCGCCGCAGGGCGGAACACCCAGGAGCGCACCGTGCACACCTTCGCCGCCACCACCCCCGTCACCGCCGTCCTGAACGTCCCCGCCGGCCGCGTCCAGGTCATCGCCGCCGACCGCGCCGACGCCACCGTCGAGGTCCGGCCCGCCACCGCCGGCAAGAGCCGCGACGCCAGGACCGCCGAGCGGACCACCGTCACCTGCGCCGACGGCGTCCTGCGCGTCGACGTCCCCGCCGACCGCGGCCTCAAGGGCGGCGGCTCGGTCGAGGTGACCGTCCGGCTGCCCGCCGGCTCCCGCGTCCAGGGCACCTCGGCCGCCGCCGAGCTGCGCGGCGTCGGCCGCCTCGGCGACGTCGCCTTCGACGGCGCCTACCGCAGCGTCAAGCTCGACGAGACCGCCGCCCTGACCCTCACCGCCACCGACGGCGACGTCGAGGTCGGCCGGCTCGGCGGCCCGGCGCGGATCAGCGTCCAGCGCGGCGACATCACCATCGCCGAGGCCACCGGCGGCGAGGTCGCGCTCGACACCAAGGACGGCGACATCACCATCGCCGCCGCCGCGGGCGTCTCCGCCGCCCTGGACGCCGGCACCTCGCACGGCCGCGTCAGCAACGCCCTGAAGAACGACGGCGCCCCCGCGCTCGACATCCGCGCCACCACCGTCAGCGGCGACATCACCGCCCGCAGCCTCTGACCCGCGACCGCCCACTCCCGGAGGAACCCCCCACCATGAGCGACCTGGCCATCTCAGCGACCGGACTGCGCAAGTCCTACCCCGCCGCCAAGGGCGACGGGACCGGCGACAAGATCGTCCTCGACGGCGTCGACCTCGCCGTCCCGGACGGCACGATCTTCTCCCTGCTCGGCCCGAACGGCGCCGGCAAGACCACCACCGTCCAGATCCTGTCCACCCTGCTGAAGCCCGACGCCGGCGACGTCCGCGTCGCCGGGTTCGACCTGGCCCGCCAGGCCGACGACGTGCGCGGCGCGATCGGCGTCACCGGCCAGTACTCGGCCGTCGACAAGCTGCTCACCGGTGAGGAGAACCTGCTCCTCATGGCCGACCTCAAGCACCTGCCGCGCCGGGACGGCAGGCGCAGGGCCGCCGAGCTGCTGGAGCGCTTCGACCTGGTGGACGCCGCCCGCAAGCCCGCCTCCACCTACTCCGGCGGCATGCAGCGCCGCCTCGACCTGGCGATGACGCTGGTCGGCGACCCCCGCGTGATCTTCCTGGACGAGCCCACCACCGGCCTGGACCCGCGCAGCCGCCGCGCCATGTGGGGCATCGTCCGCGAGCTCGTCGCCGCCGGCGTCACCATCTTCCTCACCACCCAGTACCTGGAGGAGGCCGACCAGCTCGCCGGCCGCGTCGCGCTCCTGGACCACGGGCGGCTGATCGCCGAGGGCACCCCCGAGGAGCTCAAGCGCCTCATCCCCGGCGGCCACATCGAGCTCACCTTCGCGAGCGCGCACCTGCTGGACGCCGCCCGCGACGCCGTCGGCGCGGGCGTCCCCGACCCCGAGGCGCTCACCCTGCAGGTGCCGAGCGACGGCAGCGTCCGCGCCGTCCGCGAGCTCCTCGCCCGCCTGGACGAGCGCTCCGTCGACGTCGCCGAGATGAGCGTCCACACCCCCGACCTCGACGACGTGTTCCTCACCCTCACCGGCCGGCCGGCCGCCGTCCCCGCCCCCGCCCCCGCCGACCAGAAGCAGGAGACCTCCCGATGAGCACCCTCTCCCTCGCCGCCCGCGACTCCTCCACCATGATCCGGCGCCAGCTGAAGCGCCTGGTCCGCTACCCGTCCATGACCATCCAGCTGATCGTCACGCCGGTCATCCTGCTGCTGCTGTTCGTCTACGTCTTCGGCGGCACCCTCGGCGACGGCATCGGCGGCGGCCGCCACGCCTACGTCAACTACGTCGTCCCCGGCATCCTGCTGATGGCGGCCGCGACCGCCGCGACCGGCACCGCCGTCATGGTCGCCACCGACATGACCGAGGGCATCATCGCCCGCTTCCGCACCATGCGGATCTCCCGGGCGTCGGTCCTCACCGGCCACGTCGTCGGCAGCATCGTGCAGCAGCTCCTCGGCGCGGCCGTCCTCGTCGGCATCGCGCTGGCCATCGGCTTCCGCCCGAACGCCTCCGTCGTCGAGTGGCTCGCCGCGACCGGGCTGTTCGCCCTGTTCGCCCTGGCGATCACCTGGCTCGCCGTCGCGCTCGGCCTGAAGTCCCCCAACCCCGAGTCCGCCAGCAACGCCCCGATGCCGCTGATCATCCTGCCCTTCCTCGGCAGCGGCTTCGTCCCGACCGACTCCATGCCGACCGTCCTGCGCTGGTTCGCCGAGTACCAGCCCTTCACCCCGATCATGGAGACGCTGCGCGGCCTGCTGCTCGGCTCCGAGATCGGCGACAGCGGCCCGATCGCGGTGGCCTGGTGCGCCGGCATCGCCGCCCTCTCCTACCTGTGGGCCAAGCGCATCTTCAACCGGGCGTGACCGTGCGCCGGCCGAACGCGGGCCGCCGGACCGACGAGGTCCGGCGGCCCGCTGCCGTTCCCGCCTCAGATGTCGGCGACGTGGCGCAGGCTCCACTCGGCGTAGGCGACGTTGAAGCCGACGAACGCGGCGGCCAGGGGCGCCGAGCACTGCGGGCTCAGGCTGACGCGGCGGTCGCCCTCCGTCCCCGAGCCGCGCGCCACGTCGGTGCGCCGGGCGTCGCGGACGGTGTGCTCCTGCGTCACGCCGCTCCCGCTGATCTCGCCCGCCACGGCGCCCGCCCCGTCGAAGATCTCGAACCGCTCGCCGGTGAGGCCGCCCGGCCGGCGCGGGATCCGCGCGAACCGCTCGCCCGCCGCGTCCAGGACGTCCACGTGCTCGACCCTGCCGTTCCCGGCGGTCAGCTCGACGCCGAGGAGGCGCGCGCCGTCCGGGCGCTCCAGCCAGATCGTCCGGTCGGTGGTGAGGAACAGCGTCCGCCAGCTGCCGCGCGGCCGCCGCACGGTGGCGAGGACGTCGCGCTCCCAGGTGGCGAGCCGGTCCTCGACCAGGAGCAACTCCCGGTGCCCCAGAAACCCGCTCATACGTCACCCTCTTCTACCGTCGCCGGTCATTGACGGACCAGCAAACCGACCCCTCGCACGGCTGTCAATGTCCGGTCATGGCCGTCCGGGCATCGAGCGTCTCCCGGTACTCCCCTTGGGTACGCACCAGCGCGAAGGCCGCGGTGACGGCGGCCGACCCGTTAGGCTCGAACGCGTCTTTTCCGAGCCTCTGGGGAGTTCGCGTGGGTACCTCCGGCACGCCCGAGCACAGCGCGCAGCCGCAGTTCCTGCCCCCCGAACCGGCGGACGCCGCACCGGAACCGACCGCACCGGAAGGACCGCCGCCCGCAGCACCGGAAACAGCGCCCGGCCCGTCCCCCCGCCCGCGCCGCAAGCCCTGGCTCTACGCCGCCGGAGCCGCCGCTCTCGCCGCCCTCGCGGCGAGCGCCGCCGTGTGGGGCCTGTCCGGCTCGGACAAGACCCCGGACCGCTACACCTCGCTCCCCGCCCCCTGCGGAACGATCACCTCGGCGACCCTCGGGAAGTACGCGCCGGGAGCCACCGCCCGCGCCCTCCCCCCGACGAACGGCAGCGCCGGCCAGCGCGCCGCGTCGTGCCACTGGGAGCAGCCGCTCACCGGCGCGCGCGACCAGGAGACGGCCTCCCACGACATCGACGTCCTGATCCGCCTCTACAGCGACCCCCGGCAGGGCCTGGACACGGCCCGGTCCGCCTACACCACGGCCTGGCAGGCGGCGCGCGACCTGGCGGGCACGTCCGAGAACGCCGGCCTCCAGGTGCATTCGGAGGCGCCGACCCTCCTGCCCGGCGTCGGCGACCAGGCGTTCACTCAGCACGCCGTCGCCGGCGGGCTCAGCGCTACCGGCAAGGTCGAGGCGACGGTGCGCGTCCGCAACGCCCTCATCGTCGTCGGCTACGAGGGCGCCACCTTCCTGCCCGGCTCGCTCGGCACGCCCCGCCAGTCACAGGCCCGCCCCCTGGACGAGGCCCAGGCCCGCGCGGGCGCCGAAGCCGCGGCCCGCGACGCCGCCGCGGCCCTGGCAGCCTGCAAACCCTGCCTCACCACACACTGACGCGCGCTCACCTCGGCACCCTCAGAGATCGTGCCGCCCGTCCCGGACCTCCCGAGCGAAGGCGGCGAACACCCCGCGCCGAAAGGCCAGCCCGGCCCCGTCCGGCTCCTTGGAGTCGCGCACCAGGACACCGCCGGCGACGCCCGCCAGCTCAACGCAGTTGTCCCCGGCGGAACCGCTGTAGGAGCTCCTACGCCACGAGGTGGACGTCGGGCCGATTGTGATCACTAGTCCTCCAGGATCGAATCGATCGGGCGCCCGGACCCTCCGGCCAGTACCACCGGAGACCGCTCCGAGCGCCCGCACACCGATGAATCAGAGGTCGTGCCGCCCGGCACGGATCTCGTCGGCGAGCGCGGCCAGCACGACGCGCCCGAAGGCCAGCTTGGGCCCGTCCGGGTCCTTGGAGTCGCGCAGCAGGACGCCGTCGACGGCTCCCGCCAGCTCAACGCAGTCGTCACCGGCGGAACCGCTGTACGAACTCTTACGCCAGGAAGTGGTAACCGGGCCGATCGTCATCACTGGTCCTCCATGATCGAGCGGATCAGAGCGGTGGTCTCCCGTGTCGAGAGCGCCGCCGATCTCAACGCATTGAAGAGTACGACAAGCCCGTGGACGTCACACGGGTCGTCGAGCATCTGGCCGTGGCCGTTCGCCCCTTCGACGTAGGCGACGTCCGGTGAGCCGTCGAAGCTCAGCACCTGGAAGCCGCTCGGCTCGAAAACCGCCGCACTGTTCGGGATGATCTGAATGGAGACCCTGGGCTGCTGCATCAGCGTCAGCAGAATCTTGCACTGCTCGATCCGCACGGCCTCTGGCAGGTCGCGGATCACCGACTCCTTGAGCAGGATGAAGAGCCAGGGCGGCACGGCCTTCGAATGCAGCTTCTGCCGATCCATACGAATACTGACGAGTTCTTCCGCCTTCTCCGGATGACGACCGACGCTCAACGCTAGACGCGCGTACTCCTCGCACTGAAGCAGCCCCGGGATGAGCAGAGGCCCGTAAATGCAGATCTGGTTGGCCTCCTTCTCCGCCTCGATGAGCGGGCGGAAGCCGCGCGGGATCAAGCCTTGCTTGCGTGCCTCGACGATCTGCTCCCACAGGCGGTGGAAGGCGCCGACGGCCTCAAAGAACGTGTCGAGGTCGTCCGCCAGGCCCTCCGAGGGCGGCTTCTCGTAGTTCTCCACCTTGGCGAGCCACTGCGGCGAGCAGCCGAGCGCCTCGGCCAGCTTGTGCCGGGAGAGGCCGGCGTTCTCGCGGCGGCTCCGCATCTCGATGACGAACGACTTCTGCGGGCCGAACGGTTCGTTTCCGCGCTGGGGTGCCATGGGGGTGCTCCCGGATGCCGTCCCGCCGGTGCCGGTTCCCGTACAGCCTGGCGGGGGTGCCGTGCGGGGGGTGAACGGTTCGTAGCCCAGAGTAATCCCCCTTTGCGAACCTTGCCACCACGAATTCACGGCGTATCGAGGAGGGCATTCGTGAATGATCGGGAACTCGCATCGCTCCGCGCGATGTATCCGTCCTGGCGCATCCGCCGGCCGCCGTCCGCGAAATACCTCGTCGCCACGCGCATGGGGCGGCCGCTCACCGATCGCGAGCTCTACCACGGCCTCAGCGCGACGCTCGTGGAGGACGACGGCGAGCACCTCGCGCCGCCCTCGCGCAGCAGGCGCGCATCGAGGCGGCCCTGTGAACTTCATGATCGTCGCCATCGCGGCGGCCGCCCTCATCGCCGCTTTCGCACTCATCATGCTCACCGCCTTCACGGTCGCCGCCCTCCGCGCCCCCGACTACCACGGCAGGCATCGCCCCACCCCGCTCTCGAAGCCTCCCGCACCCCCCATCCCTCACCCTCCACATTTCACCTCAAACCGCTACACGTAACATCATTCTCCACTACAGTCCTTTCCATTGTCGATAACTCAGTCAGGGGAGCTGTGGTGGCCGGTTTCAACAGCACCGATCCGCAAGAGCTGGCCAAGGCGGCCATCGAGCGCACGCAGCGCCTCGCCCGGCTCCGGGAGGAGATGACCGGGCTGCGCGGGCACGGCGAGTCCGGCGACGGACGCGTCAGCGTCATCTGCGCCCCGAACGATCCGCTGGCCGAACTCCGCATCGATCCAAGGGCGATGCGGCTCGGTTCGGAGGAGCTCTCGTCGGCGGTCCGCGCCGCCGCCCGCGCGGCCCGGCAAGACCTGGACGCCCAGGTCCAGCGGCTCACCGAAGCGGAATACGGCACGGACACCGACCCTTTGGCCGCGCTGCGCAACGCCGACCAGCTCATGGCGTCGCTGAAGGAGACGCAGCACATGTTCGAGAAGGCCGGCCGGGACTCGCAGCTCATGATGAGCGAACTGAAGCGCCGGTTCGGCTGAGCCGGAGAGAGCAGGGAGCAGACCCGTGGGCGGCAACCGCATCGACCAGATCCTCAACTCCCCGGCGCGCGACCGCAGTCCGTCCGGTGACCCGTCCGGCGGGCCCCCGGCCCCCGGCCCGGCCAAGCCGGAGCCGGGCATGCGGCCCGCGAAGAGCAGCGGCGAGGTCCGCTTCGCTCCGGACGACCTGCGCAAGCTCGGCGACGAGATCGAGACCGAACTCCAGAAGATCTTCACGCAGGCGCGCTACAAGCTCAACGCCGCACCCCGCGACGTCCAGTCCGACGCCTTCACCACCTTCGCCTACACCTGCGCGGCCGCCTACACGCAGGTGATCGAGTTCGTCGACGAAGACCTCAAGACCAAGACCAGGTACGCGATGGACGTCAACGACCGCCTCCACAAGGCCGCCGGCGTGCAGGACGAGGCCGAGCGCAAGTCCACCATCAAGAAGGGCGACTGATGGGAACACCGCTGGATCCCTGCAAGGGACTCGCCGAGGCGTCCATGTACGAGTCGCTGTGGGCGTCGTGCATCATCCCGGCCGCCATCCCCATCAACCCGATCGTCTACGCAGCCCAAGGCGATCCGGCCGGCATCTGGGAGGGAGCCGACGGCTGGAAGGAGACCGCCGACCAGATCCGGCACGCCCAAGCCGCCGTCACTCAGCTCATCGGCCGCATCCCGGAAACGGATTGGGCGGGCGAGGACCGCACCGCCTTCACCGACCGGATGCACGACTACCACGCGCAACTTACCGCGGCAGCCGACTACGCCCAGGTCATCGAGACGGCGCTCCGCCTGCTCGCCATGCTGATCGGCGTCTTCATCTATCTGATGTTCGGCGTGGTGACCCTGTTAACGATCTTCGCCACCGCGATCGCGATCGCCGCCGGCAGCATCGTCGGTGCCCCAGCCGCCTTGGAGATCGAAGCAGAGGCGAACACGTTCGCCACCCAGGCTTTCACCATCCTCAACATCTCCTCCAAAGTGCTGACCGGAACCTCCATCGCCGTGGCCGCGCTGTTCTCGGTCCTGCTCGGCGTGGACATGGACCGCCAGCGAGCCCATGGCAACGACGAGGTGGGCAGCACTTTCCGGCAAGCGCTCGTGCACAGCCTGGACGACCAGCTCAAGGGCTTGGTCAACTTTCTGGAGCAGAAGTACACCGGGGAATTCATGGGCAAGGCCGGAGCGGGAGGCACGGCTCGCACCGCGGGGTTCTCCAACCTGGAGGGCATTCTCAGCGCCATCGGAGGCGCCGACACACGCCACGGGGGTCCGATCGGATCCGACCTGCTGGAAAAGGGGCTCGCCGCCGGGGGCATCCAGGCCGACGATTACGGCACCGACGACAAGGGATCGGACAAGCCCGCCCGCACCTACGTCGATGGCACACAGCCACACCGCTGAGCAGCTCACGACGGACCGGAGCTCGCCCGTCCTCCACGACCGGGACCGCCCATCGGCACTGGTCGCTCCGCCCCGCCCCGACACCTCCCGTGGTGAAAAATGATCTGGTTCGCCCTCCTCTTTCTCATATACTTCACCGCCATCACGCTCGCCGTCCTCGCCTACAAGGGCCTGTGGTTCTCCTGGTATCCGAAATTTTCTCGACCATTCGTTTTCGGATGGCACGCCATGGGCGGAGCCATCCTGAACGTGCAAGCCATTTTGTATTTCCACATCCCGCAGGCCGCACAGAACGCCCTTTTCCTCGCGGGCAGCATCTCCGCACTCCTCTGCTTCACCATCGGAATATGGTATCGAATACTCCCGGCTCGCTGGATGCTTCCTCCCTGGATACGCTGGATGGAAGGAGATCCAAAAATAAAGGAGAGACCACCTGACTTCCATATCGACACCCGAGTCGATCGCATCCTGCGCACCTTCCCCTTCCACGCCGGCAACTCTCGGGTCGGCGCCGATCCCAAGCCCCTCCCGCTCTACGGATCCCGGCCCGGCAAGGACAGTTCCGACTGATTCCATATTTGGATCCAGCCGCAGTACCAGGGGACGCAATGAATGTGACGCTCCTCCTCCTGCTCATCTTGATTCCAGTCTCCGCCACCACCACCCTCGCCGTCCTGGCCTACAAGGGCCTGTGGTTCTCCTGGTATCCGCACGGCGGCTACGGGCTCCTCCAGAAAAACAGGGTGTCGACGACCATGAACCGGGGCACGGTCCACCCTTTCAGCATCGGATGGAACGGTGGATCCGCCGTCTTCTTCTACGGCGGACCTCTGGTCGCCACTTCCGTTTCCCCGGACATGTTCAACGCGGTTTTCACGACTTCCATCTCACCCGGCGTCGTCTGCGTCATCGTGGGCGTGATCTACCGGGTCCGCCCTGCGCGGTGGATGCTCCCCGCATGGATTCGCTGGATGGAAGGCGACCCGGCCGTCCCCGAGAAGCCGTCGAACTTCTACGTCGACACCCGGGTCGATCGCGTCCTGCGAACCTTCCCCTTCCGGTACGAGAACACCCGGGCCGGCGCCCACCCCGAACCCATCCCGCTTCGCGATCCCCCTCCGGAAAGGGCAAAGCCGACTGACTCCACCATCACCTACGGCCGTATCACCAAGGACGACAGTGAGTGACCCTCTACCCTGGTTCGTCATACTCCTGGCGATATCATCGATCGCCATCACCCTTTCCGTCCTCGCCTTCAAAGGCTTGTGGTTCTCCTGGTATCCGCACGGCGGTTACGGACTCTTCTGCGATCCAGAAGTGTCCTACACGGGGAATCAAAAAGCCTGGCACCCGCTCAGTTTAGGATGGTTCGCCGGCGTCGGCCTTTTCTTCTACGGCGGCGCCTTCGTCTCCATCCGAATCCCCCCGGGCGCGAGCGGTGCGGTTTTCATTTCATGCCTTCCGCCGGGCTTCTTCTGCATTCTCGTCGCCGCGGCCTACCGGCTCTGCCCGGCGCATTGGATGCTCCCCGCATGGATTCGCTGGATGGAAGGAGATCCGGCCATTCCAAGAAGCCGTCGAACTTCTACGTCGATACCCGGGTCGATCGCGTCTTGCGCGCCTTCCCCTCTGGTGATGAGAACACGCGGGCCGGCGCCCGTCCCCAGGCCATCCCGCTCTACGGCTCCCGGCCCGGTAAGGACAACTCCGACTGGTTCCACCTCTGACCGCACGTGGGCGATCGCCGCGAGCGCCCATCGCGCGCCTGCGTCCGGAGTTCGCGGCGCGGCGCGGCGCGACGCGGGTCGCGGGGCCGGGTGATCGGTGGGCGTTCATCGGCGGAGTCCGTTCCGCCCACGCCGCCGACATTGATCGCTACGATGGCGATCTTGGACGTTCTGTCGGGGGATGGGCGAATGGCGAAGCTTCAACCGCTGCGTGCGGGCGATCCCGCGTCGGTCGCGGGCTACCGGCTGCTCGGCCGGCTCGGCGAGGGCGGCCAGGGCGTCGTCTACCTCGGCCGGGGGGACGACGGGCGGCAGGCGGCGGTCAAGGTGCTGCACCCGCACCTGGTCGGCGACGAGGCCGCCCGGAGCCGCTTCCTGCGCGAGGTCAGCACGGCCGGGAGCGTCGCCCGCTTCTGCACCGCGCAGATCATCGACGCGGGCCTGATCGACGGCGTCCCCTACATCGCCAGCGAGTACGTGCCGGGACCTTCCCTGGAGGAGTCCCTGCGCGCCGACGGCCCGCGCACCGGTGCGGCGCTGGAACGCCTCGCGCTGAACACGGCCACGGCCCTCGCCGCGATCCACCGGGCGGGCGTCCAGCACCGCGACTTCAAGCCCGACAACATCCTGCTCGGCCCCGACGGCCCCGTGGTGATCGACTTCGGGATCGCGCGCGCCCTGGACGACGCCGGCGGCGGCGTGACCCGGCACGGCCAGCTCATCGGCACCCCCGCCTACCTGGCGCCCGAGCAGCTCACCGAGGAGCCGGTCGGACCGGCCGCCGACGTGTTCTCCTGGGGCGTCACCATGGTCCGCGCCGCCAACGGGCGACCGGCCTTCGCCTCGACGACGCTGCCCTCCCTGTTCAACGCCATCATCACCGGCACCCCCGACCTCGGCGTGCTCCAGCCGCCGCTGCGGGACCTGGTCGCGGCGTGCCTGGCCAAGTCCCCGGCGCACCGCCCCACCGCCGACCAGATCGTCGCCCGCCTGACCGGCTCCGCGCAGGTCGTCAGCGAGCCCCCGCCCTTCCCCGGCCTGCCGGCCGACCTCCCGCCTTTCCCCGGTCTGCCCGCCGAGCCCCCTCCCTTCCCCGGGCTGACGCCCGGCCTGTCCATCCCCGCGCCGCCCAGCCCGTCCGTCCCCGCCGCACCGCCGCCCGCGACCGGTCCCCGGGACGCCGGCACGATGCCCGTGGCCGATCGGCGTCCGGCCCGCAGGCGCCCCCGCTGGGCGGTCCCGGTCGCCGCTGCGGCCGGGGTCGCGCTCCTCGGCGCGGCGCCCGTCGCCCTGCTGATGCGGAGCGGCGGCGAGGAACCGGCGTCCGCCACCTCCACGCAGGCAGCACAGGCCGGAGTGGCCGCCCGGCCCCGGAGCGGGACCGGGCGGGCCGCGTCCAGGACGGCCGAGCCCGGCGCCAAGCCCTCCGCGAGCGCCACCGCCACCACCACGGCCTCCGGACGGCCGAGCCCCACCGCCTCCGCCAAGAAGCGCCGGTCGAAGGCCCCGGCGACCGCGACGGGCCCGTCCGGGCCGAACCTCATCGCCAACGCCGGGTTCAACGGCACCGCCGGGTGGACGTTCCGCGGCAGCGTGACCGGTGGCAGCGGCCACACCGGCAGCGGCGTCCTGCTGTCCGCGACCAGCGGCAGCGACGCGGCCATCGAGCAGCACCTGACCCTGCGCCCGCACACCCGCTACACCCTCACCGGCTGGGCGCGCGCCGCCGGTCCGCGGACGATGCTCGGACTCAAGACCCCCGACCCCAACGTCGGCTCGTGGCGGGCCACCACCTCCTCCTCATGGACCCGCTTCACCATGGGCTTCACCACCGGCGGCGCCGGGACCACCTCCGGCACCGTCTACTGCTGGCTCGACGGCGCCGGCAAGGGCTCCTGCGACGACGTCGTGCTCCAGGCGTGGTCCTGATCCACAGCGCCGGCGGGGCGAGGATCGTCCATGCCGCCGGAGGCGGAGCGGCGCCACGGGGATGACCGCCCGGTCGTCGCCGGGTGAGCGCGGTCAGAGGGGTCGGGAGTACCAGCGGCGGTGGACGATCTGCTCGGTCGCGAGGGCGGCGGCGCCGGCGGTCGCACTCACCAGCAGGGACGGCCAGCCGCCTGCGGCGAGGGCGACGGTGCAGCCCGCGGCCAGGACGAGGGGGCGCAGGAGGGTGAGCGGGCCCAGCCCGATGACCATCGCGAGGGTGCTGGCGCGGAAGGGCAGGACGAAGTAAGCGGCCAGCGAGAGCGCGACGGCGAGGGCGTAGGCGGCGATGCAGAGCAGGTAGGCGGTGCCGCCGTCGACCAGGCGGTCGTAGGCCCGGGACTGGTCGGTCGCTGTCAGCAGTACGGCGCAGGCCGTGAGGATGGGGACCAGGAGCAGGGCCGAGCCGACGGCCAGGCCGCGGAGCGAGGCCCGCAGGACGGCGCGGTGCTTGCGGATGCGGGCGTCGCGCCCGGCGTAGGCGCGGAAGCCGCTGAAGGCCGCGTCGATCAGGCCGAGCGCCGCCAGCGGGAGGGCGGGGGTCATGCGGCGAACCGTTCGGGGCCGACGAGGCGGCGGGAGGCGCGGCCCATGGCCCGGCGGAAGGGCTCTTCCAGGTGGGGCCGGATGCCGAGGAGGGGACGCAGGGTCGTGCAGAAGGGGTTCGCCAGGCCCCGGGGTTCGTAGACCAGCGGCCGGATTCCCGGGATGTCGGCGGCGTGCAGCAGCGTCTCGTCGCTGTGCGCGCGGCGGGCGGAGGCGACGCCGTCGTGGCGGCCCAGCGGGTGGCGCATCCTGGCCCGGTGGAACACCCACGCACCCAGGGGCGTGATGGGCGTCGCCGCGATGTCGAAGTGGCAGAACGCCACCGCCGAGGACGCCGCCTGGGCCTGGAGGAACTCCGCCAGGGCGGGCCCGCGGAAATGGTGCAGGACGCCGGTGGAGACGTAGACGGTCGCCGCCTCGGGCAGGTCGAAGGCGTTGGCGTGGACGAAGCGGCAGTCCAATCCCTCGGCCTGGGCGAGGCGGGCGGCTTCGCCGGCCAGGGCGGCGTCCAGATCGACGCCGATGAGCTCGACGCCGGGGCCGAGGGCGCGGGTGGCGGCGAGCCGGCGGACGAGGTAGCCGAGCCCGCAGCCGATGTCGACCAGGCGGAGCCGGGCGCCCGGCTCGGCGGTCTCGCGGATCGCCTCCAGCAGCGGTCCGAGCAGGTGGAGCACGCGCTCGCCGATGCGCATCTCCTCGCTGAGGCGCTGCAGTTCGGTGTGCACGCCGATCAGCAGCCGGTCCACGGCGGCGGGATCGAGGACGCCGTCCCCGTCCACGGGCAGGGTGCCGACGATGCGGGCCGCGCGCCTGTTCCCCGCCTCGGCGAGCGTCCGGAGGACATCGTCCCGGCGGACCGGGGCGCGCCGCAGGCTGCGCGGGTCCGTGACCGTGATCAGATCGGAGATCTCAAACTGGGGCATCACGCCCAGCCTAGCGAGCGAAAGATCTTCCCCCGGCCCAACCGGACGCGCGGGTCCATCGCCCTCCGGACGCAACTGTTCGCATCCCTATCGTCGCCGCCTCGGCCGCGCGGTCTTGCGCGCCAGCCGCCCCCTTCGGCCGGCCATCGCGTAGACGATCCTGAACAGCACGAACACTGTCCTGACGGCGGTCGCCAAGCGCGGCCGTCCGCTGCGGTGCCGCAAGGCGGCGTGCTCTTGCAGGTCGGGAGCGAAGGTGCGGTACCGGGGGCCGAGGAACGATGTTCTCTGACGTCGGACAGCCGGGACGTGCTCCGGCCCGAGCCTCTCTATGGCGGGTACGGGCGCCTCTAGTGGATTTTCCGCATGCCCGGGCAACGGAGAAAAGCGCAGAAAGAATCGGCAGCCGAAAAAGCAGAGCCGATGAACGGACCCGGAAATGGCCATTTCCGGGTCCGTTCATCGGCTCTGCCGAATGGTCGAAGGGATCAGCGGTTGCCGGGGGGCGGGTAGTTGCCGCTCTGCGGGGGGCCGGAGGGGGGCTGCTGGAAGGAGGGGGGCGGGCCGGGGTAGGCCGAGCCGGACGGCGGGCCGAACGACGGGCCGGACGGCGGCTGCGGGCCGCGCGGGGTCTTCCTGCCGCGCAGGACCAGGAACACGACGAGGACGATCGCGACGAGGACGACCAGGCCGACGACCCCCAGGATCAGCGTCCCGGAACCGCCCCCGTCGTCGTCCTTGGTGCCCGCGGCCTGCGGCGTGGCGGACGGGCCGTCCTTGGCCTTCTGCGCGGCGACGGCCTTGTCGAGGCGCTGGTACACCGGGTTGGGCGCGCTCTCAGGGATCTTGTTCGCGTTGGCGAGCGCGCGCCGGATGCTGACGAGGCCGTAGCCCGTCTGGTCGTCGCGCCCCTTCGGGCCGACGTCCACGGTGGTGTTGGTGACGACCTGGACGACCTTGCGGGCCGGCATGTCCGGGTACTTGCTGCGGATCAGCGCTATGGCGCCGGAGATGAGGGCGGCGGCCTGGCTAGTGCCGTTACCCAGGTACAGCTTGCCGTCGCTGGACATCTCACGGATCCCGGCTCCCGGGCCGGCGACCGTCACGTAGCTCTGCCGTTGCGTATTCGCCCAGGGCCGGCCGGTGTGGTCGATCCCGCCGACGGCCAGGACGCCCGCGCACGATGCGGGCCACTCGGGCCAGTTCTGGGTGTCGCCCGTGTTGCCCGAAGAGGCCACCACTACAACGTCCTTGGTCGCAGCGTAGGCGACGGCCTCGGCGGTCTTGGGTGGGCAGGAGTCCTTGTCGGATGAGCTGCCACCGCCCTGAGAGACGTTGACGACCTTCACGCCGTGATCGACGGCGTATCGGATGGCCGCAGCCATCTCGACGTCGCCGATGGCCTCGTTCACGATCGGCATGACCTTGGCGGCCGGGGCGACTCCGGTGACCCGACCGCCACGGCCGACGATCAGACCGGCCATCTCGGTGCCGTGCCCCTCGGAGTCGGTGTCCTTGAGACCGTCGCCGTTCTTACCGCTGCTGGCGACCAGCGCGCCGTTGAACTCGGGGAGCTGGGAGTTCACGCCCGAGTCGATGAGGCCGATCGTGACGCCCTGCCCCTTGGTCTGCGGCCAGACCTCCTGCTGGATGTGCCAGGAGTCGAACCACCACTGCTCTTTGTCGAGCCGTGGGTCGGCGTTAGCGGCCGTCGGGAGGGCGGCAAGGCCCAACGCCAACGTCGCCGCCGCCAGTCGCATGAACCGCCGTCGCATCCTTGATCCACCTTTGTCTCGAAGCGCGTGTGGGCGGCCGGGGATCTCGTCCCCGACCGCCCATGTCACGATCGCCGTTCCTGCACTCAGCCGATGACGGGGGGCGCGGTGTCGTCGTCCGCTCCCCAGACGTCCTCGTCCTCGGTCAGCCAGGTGGAGCGCTCGCGCTCCTGCTCGCCTTCCTTGCCACCGTGACCGCCATGGCCCATCGGCATGCCGCCGGCGCCGCGCCCGGCCGCGCCGTTGGCACCGGCCCCGGTGCCCGCACCGGCACCACCTGCGCCGCGCAGGCCGCCACCGGCGCCCATCGCGCCCGCGCCGTCACCCGCGAACGAGCCGAGGCCGCCACCGGCACCGGCACCGCCGCCGAGACCGCCGCCCGGACCGCCGCCGAAGCCGCCCGCGCCGCCGCCGAAACCGCCACCGCCGGCACCACTGCCGCCGAAGCCGCCGCCACCGGAGAGGCCGCCGGTCGGGTCGAAGCCGGACAGCTTCGTGCCATCGCCGCCGAAGCCGCTCCCGACGCCGCTGCCGCTGTTGCCGAAGCCCCCGGCGCCATCGGATCCGAAGCCGCCGGCGCCGGGGTGCGAGCCCAGACCACCGGTGCCGCCCGTCCCGAAGCCGCCGTTCTTGTCGCTGAAGCCGGCCAGGTGGGGGTTCGCAGCGTCGTTCTTGCTGGCGAACGGGTTGCTCGTGTCGCTGAACTTGGGCGAGCCGCCGGGACCACCACCGGGACCACCGCCCGGGCCGCCTCCAGGACCACCGCCGGGACCGCCAGGGGGGCCGCCGCCGTTGTACGGCGTCTTACCGTTCTCGAGCCCCTCGGGAAGGTCCTGCGTGACCGTCGCCGGGATGTTGTTGTACGCCTGGCCCGCGCGCATCTTGAACTTGTCCATCATCTGGCGGGCGTAGTCGTCGTCGCCGCCGGTGCTGAACAGGCCGTCGCTCATCTCCTGGGCCTTGGCCTGGTACCAGTCCAGGATCTGGGTCTTGTACCAGGTGTAGTTCTGCGCGGTCGTGTGCGTCTTGTTGGACAGGTCGGTGGCGGTGGTGTGGATCTGCTTGAACTGATCCAGCGCCTTCTGCGCCTCGTCGCCCTTCCAGTGCTTGATGACCGTCGCGGCGTAGTTCTGCATCGCGTTGGCCATCGCCCCGAGCGAGTCGGAAGCCTTGGCGTACGCGTCCGAAGCATCCTGCACCGGGCCGGGCTGGATGTTGGACAGCATCTTCTTGATCTCGTCGAAGCTCTCCGACGACTTCGTGGCGCCCGGCGCGCTCTGGCCCCGGATCGTAATCTCTTTGCCCATGGCTTCCTTCCCCGTTCTCCCGGACGGCGGACTCAGGCGTCGACGTTGCCGCCGGACGTCGGCACGGTGTCGACGGCCTTCTTGGTCGAGTGGTGCGCGGCCTCGTAGGCGTCGGCGGTGCTGTTCAGCTTGGTGATCAGGCCGTTGAACGCCTTGCTGATGAGCCCGATCTGCTGGTCGAAGTTGGTCTTGACCTCCTCGGTGACCTTCGCGAAGGAGCTGCCCGCGTCCGTGCTCGTGACGGCCGCCGTGGTGATCGAGGTGCCCTTCACCGCGCCGAAGTGCTTCATCCAGCCGTCCAGGTCCTGGCCCATCTTCTTGGCCAGCGCCCGCAGCTCGCCCGGATCGACCTCGTACCCCTTCTCCGCCTTGGGGTCGAAGTTCTTGCCGTCCGGCGGCGTGCTGCGCGGGACGTCCATGTCCTTCGGGTCTTTGATGTCCTGCCCGGCGTACTGGACGTAGAGGGACTTCTGGTCCTCCGGGGAGAGGGCGTCCCACTGGGCCTGCGTCATGCCGGTGTGCTGCTGGTTGTACGTGTCGCCGTACTCGTTGCCGGTGTAGACGGGGGTCGTCGTGACGGGCCCGTTCGGTCCGTACGTGTAGTACTCGACCTTCTTGAGCTCTTCCGGCGTCAGGTTGTACTGGTTCGACAGGGGAGGCGGGTCGTTGGGGGCCATTACTTCGATCTCCTGGCTGGGATGCGCTGCTGCGTGACCTGAGCACCGACGCCGTGCAGCCCCGCGGTGGCGGGCGGAGCTGCACGGCGTCGCGGAGCGGACGCGGGCGGGGGCGCTGGCGTCAGCCGGCCCAGATGCCCTGGTTGCGGCGCTCGGCGCTGCTGTAGTTGCTGTGCGCCTCGCCGATGACGACGCCGAGCTGGTTGAGGACCTGGCCGATGTGGGCCGCGGCGGCGTCCCACTGGCGCTTGGCCTCCCAGTAGGCGGTGACGGCGTCGCCCTCCCACTGGTTGAGGTGCTTCTCGAGGGTCTTCTCCAGGTCGTCGAGCTCGTCGACCAGGGCGCGGTAGGCCAGGCTGAAGTCCGCCTGGGCCTGCTGCATCGTGCCGAAATTCGCCTTGGTGTAGCTGTCGCTCACGGGGGGTCCTCCGGAGGTGGGGATGGGGGCGGGGAGACGAGGGGGATCAGGTGCCGCCGTTGAGCAGCGAGTTGATCTTGTTGACCGCTTCGGTCTGCTCCTCTTCGGTGCTCTCGTACTGCACCTTGGTGTGCACGAGCTTCTCGTGCATGCCCTCCAGCGCCGTGCGGACCTTGTTCATGTCCTGCTGGAACTCGTTGAAGACCCGGTCGAAGGAGACCGAGGCGTTGCCCGCCCAACCCGACATCAGCGAGGACTTGTGGCCCTCCAGGTTGCTCTGCAGGCCCTTGACGATGCCTGCGGAGTCCTGGATCCGCGTGGCCGCCTGCGCCATTGCTGCTCTGTCTACTGCGGACTGTCCGGCCACAGTGTCACCTCCATCACGAGTGCTGGATCACTTCGCGTCACACGACGGTGAGGCGGCACTCCGGAGGCCGGGCGTGGCCCAGGGGGAGCACCTGTCACGCGAAATGCCAACGATCATATGGGTTCTTCGCCAGCTATGTCGACGTAATAGGGGAGCCGGGGGTTCCGCACTATCGCTAGTTATTTTGAGCGACACCGGACGCTTTGTCACCCTGCCGATCATTCCCGCTGGTCAGCCCGCGGATCACTACGGACGGTGCCCGGACCGGTGCGTTCGCAGGTCCGGGCGGGTGGCCGGGAAGCGTCCGGTGCAGGTCGGATGGCATTTCGACAATGCCGGTCGGCGCCAGTCGAGGGGCCTTTACGGAAAACACGGTAAGGGCCGCCGGGGCGGCCCTTACCGTGCCGGGCTAGCCGTGCGCGGACGACACCGGCTGGCGGGCGAGCGCCGGGTCGAGCGCCGGGCCGGAGGGGATGAGCTGGATCACCGACGCCGGGACGGGCGCGGCCTTGCCCGCGTCGTAGCCGAGCTTCTTCGCCACGTCCGCCGACGGCAGCGCGTACCGGACGCCCTGGTCGTTGACCAGCGACAGCGAGCCCGAGCCGGTGCCGGTGGTGGAGCCGGTCGGCACGAGGCTGATCAGCGAGGCGCCGCCGGGGGGCAGCACCATCTGGTCGACCGAGGTCGCCGAGCCGGCCGAGCCCGCGCCGAGGGTGCCGGTGGACGGGGCCGGGAGGCTGCCGCCGACGGTGAGGCGGCCGGTGGAGGAGCCGACGGGGAACACCGTGCAGAGCGGCGTCGCGGGATCCCAGGCGAGGAACTTCGGCAGGTTCGGGGGGAGCTTGTCGTCGAGCAGCCTGGTCGCGGACGCGGCCTGCTGCGCGGACGCCACGTCCACCGGGAGCGCCTGCACGGTCTGCCCGCCGTACGCCTGGGTGGTGACGGGGTCGCGGAGCAGCAGCTGCGCCTGCGTCTGGCTGATCTGGGCGAGGCCGTCGCGGAGCATGACGTACCAGAGCGGGCGGCCGTCGCCGGTGTCGGCCTTGAAGACCTGGCCGACGCGGGCCGGGCGGCCGCCGGGGCCGGAGCGGGGGGTGCCGCGGCCGGGGACGTCGGGGGCCTTGAACGCGCCGGCCGCCGGGATGGCGTTGAGCCAGGACGCCGGGACCTCCGCCGCCGTCGGGCCGCCGGTCACGGCGGTGACCTGGGCGGCGCCGATGCCCATCTGCATCCGGTGGTCCTTCCAGATGACCCAGGGGATGCCGGCGGTCTGGACGACGGCGGCCTCGTCGTCGCCGAGGGGGCGGCCGCCGACCTTGGTGCCGGCGGCGAGGGCGGTGAAGTTCCGCTTGACGCCGTTGGCGGCGGGCGCCTCGCGCACGCACACCGACCAGGGGCCGCGGACGAGGCTCTTGGTGTCGGGCAGCGAGTCGGGCGCGCCGACGATGCCGATCATCGGGCCGCGGGCGAACCTGGCGAGGGACTTGCGCGACACCGAGCGGGTCTCGACCTTGTCGGAGTTCAGCGCCAGCATCGCCGAGGCGTAGTTGGCGACCGGGAACATCTTCTTCGTCGTGGCGTCGTAGACGTACTTGGTGCCGGTCTCCTTCTCGATGATGAGCTTGCCGGGCTGGTCGAGGCCCCTGGCGCCGCCGGGCGACAGCAGGCCCCAGATGCCGAAGACGGCCACCACGACCAGGGCGACCATGACGCCGGAGAAGGCGCCGACCGAGAGCCGCTTCATGGGGGACTCGGCGATGTCGGGCTCGCCCTGGAGGAGGGCGAGGCCGACGCGCTGCTGCATCAGCCGGTGCGCCTGGTAGAGGTCGCGTCTGCTCTGCATCCGCGCGTCACCCGGCCAGGCCGCGGACGCGGGAGAACACGTCCAGGACGGCGAGCGCCAGCGGGATGAGCGCGATCATCACGAGGATGTCGAGGATGTCGCCGGCGCGGCCCCAGAACGGGGTGGGCTTGTGGGCGGGCAGCCACATCGTGACGCCGATGACGATGCCGGTGACGGCGAGCAGCGGCACCAGCGTCGCGGCGAGGACGACGTACTGGTCGCCGGTGCCGGCGGCGCTGAGCGCGAGCAGGCCGAGGCCGGTGAGGCCGGCGACGAGCATCCAGGCGCGCTGGGCGAGGCCGCGGAAGACGCGGGCGCGGAGCAGCAGCGACAGCGCCATCGCGGCGATCGTGGCGCGCGCCGCCCAGCCGCCGGCGGCGGCGAGCGCGAGCATCGCGCCGGCCGACACGAGCGCGATCGCGGCGATGAGGCCGGTCGCGAACCGGTCGGCGGCGGCGGTGCGGGCGAGCACCGCGCGGCCGTCGACGTTCTCGGTGTCGCGGCGCAGCTCCTCGGCGCTGCCGGGGACGGGCGGCAGCGGCATCCGGGCCAGCTTGAACGCGAGGCCGGGGATCGCGCCGATGAACATCATCACCACGACGGCGCAGACCGCCGCGATCCCGGCGGCCGGCAGCCCGGAGGTGACGAACCCGACGGCGGCGCCGGCCGCGCCGACGACGCCCGCGATGGCGGCGCCGAGGAACACCGGCAGCCCGTCGGCGACGGCGAACATCGCGATGACGGCGAACAGCGTCAGCACCCCGAACCCGGCGAGCAGGTGCGGGGCGCCGAGGTCGAGCAGCGCCGTCCGGTCGCGGGCGGGCGCGAGGAGCCCGGCGAGGAAGGCGTGCGGCAGGATCGCGTAGCCGAGGACGGCGCCCGCGCCCGAGTCGCCGTAGGCGCGCGACAGCATCGCCGCGACGATCACGCCGATCAGCGCGATCAGCCCGGCGGCGCCGGCGGGCGCGAGCCACGGCGGCCCCGACAGGGCGATCACGGCCGCGCCGACGGTGAGCGCGGCGGCGGCGGCGCCGAGCCCGTAGGCGCGGGTGGTGGTGGGCCGCCACCGGTCGGAGCGGTCCTTGATGCCGGTCGCGATGACGTCGGCGACGTCGTCGAACGACATCTCCGGGAGCTGCGCCATCCGCGGCCGGAAGTAGAGGATCTCGCCGTCGCGGACGCCGAGGGCCGAGAGCGTCTGGGACGGGTCGAAGCCTCCCTCGTCGAGGCGCTGCAGCACCCAGCCCGAGTGGGCGAGCCCGGCGTCGGCCATCTGCTCCCCCGCCGCGCGGAGCAGCGTGGGGAGCATGTGGGCGAGCGGCACGTCGGACGGCAGGGAGACGTCGATGCGGCGCCGCGGCGCCACGATCGTGACCCTGCTCAGTTCTGTCATGGCGGGGGGATTCACCGAGTCTCCCGTTCTCCGGCTCAGAGATCAGCGGACGGCCCTGATCGGGGGCAGCTTAGAATGCACCGGCCCGCTACGCTAAACCACCACAAAAACCGATGTATCTCTGCTGACCAGGCGTTCCACCGGCCTCACGCAGCGGAGTCAGCGTCCCGTGGAGGGAACTCCCTGGTGAGCACTGTCCTCGTCAAACGCAAGGAGCGCAGGAAGCCCCCGCCGGCTCCCAAGGGGGAATTGCTCCTGGAATCGCCTCCGGAGATCCCGGAGATGCAGAGCGGCGGCATGCAGAACGTGCTGACCTACCTGCCGATGGCCGTCATGCCGCTGATGATGGGGCTGATGTTCCTCGGCGGCGGGACGCGCAGCCCGCTCATGATGGTGAGCAGCGGCGGGATGGCGCTCGCCATGGGCGGCATGATGGTGGGCCAGCTCGGCCGCGGGTCGGGCGAGCGCAAGTTCAAGCTGAACGGGGCCCGCCGGGACTACTTCCGCTACCTGTCGCAGGCCCGCCGCAAGGTGCGGCGCGCCGCCGACCAGCAGCGCGAGTCGCTGGAGTGGAACTCCCCCGAGCCGGGCTCGCTCTGGTCGCTGGTGATGAGCGCCCGCATCTGGGAGCGCCGCCCCACCGACCCCGACTTCGGCAACGTGCGGATCGGCGCCGGCCCGCAGAAGCTCGCCGTGCAGCTGATCCCGCCGGAGACCAAGCCGATCGAGGACCTGGAGCCGATGACGGCGGGCGCGCTCCGCCGCTTCGTGCGGGCGCACTCCACCGTCCCGAACCTGCCGGTGTCGGTGTCGCTGCCCTCGTTCGCGCGGATCCTGCCGGCCGGCGACCCGGACGCGATCCGCGCCATGGTCCGCTCGATGATCGCGCAGATCACCGCGTTCCACTCCCCCGACGACATGCGCGTCGGGGTGTGCGCGTCGGCGGAGAACATGCCGCACTGGGACTGGGTGAAGTGGCTGCCGCACGCCATGCACCCGACCGTGCACGACGCCGCCGGCCCGGTCCGGCTCATGGCGCACTCGCTCGCCGAGCTGGAGGCCATGTTCGGCCAGGAGGTGAAGGACCGGGCGCGGTTCACGCCCGGCATGTCGCAGGCCGACCTGCCCTACCACGTGGTGATCGTGGACGGCGGCGCGGTCGGCGCCGACTCGCAGATCGGCGCGGACGGCATCGAGGGCGTCTGCGTCATCGACCTGTCCGGCCACACCGCGCCGACCAGCGACAACACCATGCTGCGGCTGCGCGTGGCGGCCGACCGGATGGCGATGCTGCGCCGCGACCGGACCGGCAAGGACGTGCCGACGTCGCTCGGCCGCCCCGACGACTTCAGCTACGTGCAGGCCGACGGCCTGGCCCGCCAGCTCGCGCCGCTGCGCGCGAGCGCCGCCGCCGGCCCGGAGATGGACGCGCTGTCGGCGAGCACCACGCTGACGTCGCTGCTGAACGTCGGCGACCCCGCGTCGCTGGACCCGCGCGTCGCCTGGCGCCCGCGCGCGCCGCGCAACCGGCTGCGCGTCCCGATCGGCGTGGACACCGACGGCCGGTCGGTGGAGCTGGACATCAAGGAGGCCGCGCAGGGCGGCTTCGGCCCGCACGGCCTCTGCATCGGCGCGACCGGCGCCGGCAAGTCGGAGCTGCTGCGCACGCTGGTGCTCGGCCTGGCGATGACGCATTCGTCGGAGGTGCTGAACTTCGTCCTGGTCGACTTCAAGGGCGGCGCGACGTTCCTGGGCATGGACGGCCTGCAGCACGTCTCGGCCATCATCACCAACCTCGAGGACGAACTCCCCCTGGTCGACCGCATGTACGACGCCCTGCACGGCGAGATGGTCCGCCGCCAGGAATGGCTGCGCGCCGCCGGCAACTACGCCTCCCTGCGCGACTACGAGAAGGCCCGCGAGCAGGGCGCCGCCCTCAAACCCATGCCGACCCTGTTCGTCGTCCTGGACGAGTTCTCCGAACTGCTGTCGGCCAAGCCCGACTTCGCCGAGCTGTTCGTCATGATCGGACGCCTCGGCCGCTCCCTGGGCGTCCACCTCCTGCTGGCCTCCCAGCGCCTGGAGGAGGGCAAGCTGCGCGGCCTGGACACCCACCTGTCCTACCGCATCGGCCTGCGCACCTTCTCCGCCATGGAGTCCCGCGTCGTCCTCGGCGTCCCCGACGCCTACGAACTCCCCCAGGCCCCCGGCAACGGCTACCTGAAGATCGGCACCGAGACGATGACGCGGTTCAAGGCCGCCTACGTGTCGGGGCCGTACAAGCCGGAGGAGGACCCTCAGAAGCAGGCGAGCGCGCCGCGCCGGCCCGGCCAGATCGTGCCGTTCACCCCGTCCTACATCCAGCCGCAGCAGCAGCCCGAGCAGCCGGGGCGGCAGCGGCGCCGCGAGGACGAGGGACCGCAGATCTCCATGTTCGACCTGGTCGTCAAGCAGCTCGCCGGGCACGGCCCGCCGCCGCACCCGATCTGGCTGCCGCCGCTGGAGGACCCCTCCACCCTCGACCAGGTGCTGCCGAACCTGCAGAACACCCCCGAGTTCGGCCTCACCACCGCCGGATGGGACGGCCGGGGGCGGCTGCACGCGTTCGCCGGCATCGTCGACAAGCCCTTCGACCAGCGCCGCGACCCGATGTGGCTGGACCTGTCGGGCGCCGCCGGCCACGTCGGCGTCGCCGGCAACCCGCAGGCCGGCAAGTCGACGGTGCTGCGCACGCTCATCACCTCGCTGGCGCTCATGCACACCCCGCAGGAGATCCAGTTCTACTGCCTGGACTTCGGCGGCGGCACCCTGGCGAGCCTCGCGGACCTGCCGCACGTCGGCGGCGTCGCCTCCCGCCTCGACCCCGACCGGGTGCGGCGCACCGTCGCCGAGGTCGCGGCCCTGCTGGAGTCGCGCGAGCGGTTCTTCACCGAGCGCGGCATCGACTCCATCGGCACCTACCGGCGGCTCCGCGCCGAGGGCCAGATCCCCGGCGACGGCTTCGGCGACGTGTTCCTCGTCGTGGACAACTGGCTGACCGTCCGGTCGGAGTTCGAGCAGGTCGAGTCGACCGTCACCGACCTCGCCGCGCGCGGCCTCGGCTACGGCATCCACGTGGTGGCCTCGTCCAACAAGTGGTCGGAGTTCCGCACCACGATCCGCGACCTGTTCACCACCCGGCTGGAGCTGAAGCTCGGCGACCCCTACGAGTCGGAGATGGACCGCAAGCTCGCCGCGAACGTCCCCGAGGGGCGCCCCGGCCGCGGCATCACCCGCGAGGGCCTGCACTTCCTGTCCGCGCTGCCGCGCATCGACGGCCAGGCCGACCCGGCCACGCTGATGGACGGCGTCAAGCACCTGGTGCAGAGCGTGCGGGCGGCGTGGGGCGACCGGCCGCGCGCGCCGCAGGTGCGGATGCTGCCGGACGTGCTGCCGGTGTCGGCGCTGCCGCAGCTCAACCAGACCGGCAAGCGGGTGCCGATCGGCATCGACGAGAACACCCTCGACCCGGTGCTGCTGGACTTCGACGCCGACCCGCACTTCGTCGTCCTCGGCGACAACGAGTGCGGCAAGTCGAACCTGCTGAAGCTGCTCGTGGAGTCCGTCCAGGCGCGCTACACCACCGACGAGGCCCGCATCATCATGCTGGACTACCGGCGGGCGCTGCTGGACTCGGCCGAGAGCGACCACGTCATCGGGTACGCGGCGTCGTCGACGGCGGCGCAGTCGCTGATGAAGGACACCCACGGGGCGCTGGCGAACCGGCTGCCCCCGTCCGACCTCACGCCCGAGCAGCTCCGCAACCGGTCGTGGTGGAGCGGCGCGGAGCTGTTCCTCGTCGTGGACGACTACGACCTGGTCGCCACCCCGTCGGGCAACCCGCTCGCCGGGCTCGCCGAGCTGCTGCCGCAGGCCCGCGACATCGGCATGCACCTGATCCTCGCCCGCACCATGGGCGGCGCGGGCCGGGCCATGTTCGACCCGGTCATGCAGCGGCTGAAGGACATGGCCAGCCCCGCGCTGATCATGTCGGGCAACAAGGACGAGGGCGCGCTGTTCGACGTGCGGCCCTCGCCGCAGCCGGTCGGCCGCGGCACGCACGCCGACCGGCGCGCGGGCAAGCGGCTCATCCAGACCGCGTTCGTGGGCGACCCGCGGCAGGGCTGACCGGACGCCGGAGGGGGCGGGGGCCGGCCGGCCCCCGCCCCCTCCGGCGTTCCCGCGCGGCTCAGTCCTCGGCGCGGTCGTCGCCGGCGGGGACGGCGGCGCGGGCGGGCCGCCAGCCGCGGCGGCGTCCGCGCGGGATGACCACGCCGCCGAACGCGACGGCGAGGCCGGCGCCGAGCGCGCCCGCCGCGATCCCGAACGCGATGTTCCGGGTCCGGTGGTCGGTCGGCGGGACCGGCGCGATCGGCACCGCGCCCGCGAGCGGCCGGGTCGCGGCGGCGTCCACCTTGGCGTCCGGGTCGAGCTGCGCGGTCACCGCCGCGAACGGGCTGATCATGCCGTGGCCGCTGCCCTGCCCGTTGCCGCCCTCGGCGGTGATGAGGATCCGGTTGATGACCTGCTGGTAGGTCAGCCGCGGGAAGTGCGACCGGACGAGCGCGGCGACGCCCGCCGCGTAGGGAGCGCCGAAGCTGGTGCCCTCCAGGCCGCCGATGTAGCCGCGGCCCTGGATGGAGATGATGTCCTGGCCCGGCGCCGACACGTCGATGCGGGTCTTGATGTTGGAGAAATCGCTGATGCTGCCGTTCTGGTCGACGGCGGCGACCGACAGCACGCCCGGGTAGTTCGCCGGGTAGGACTCGCTCTCCTTGGCGTTCGCGCGGTCCTGCTCGCTGACGTTGCCGGCGGAGGCGACGATGAGGACGTCGTGGGCCTTGGCGAACTGGACCGCCGCCCGCAGCTGCGGGGTGTCGCCCGCGTCCACCGACACGTTGATCACCTTGGCGCCCCGCTCGACCGCCCACCGGATGGCCCCGGGCAGCAGCGGCCCGTTGCCGGACTCGCCGGTGGTGAACTTGGCGCTGAGCAGCCGCGCGGCCGGCGCCACCCCGTAGAAGGGGACGTTGGACTTGCGCAGGTCCGAGGCGGCGATGATGCCGGCGACGGCGGTGCCGTGCCCGTAGCAGTCGGTCGTGCTGGTCCGCGTCGCGTCGTAGCGGTCGACGACCTTGCCGCGCAGCTGCGCGCTGCGGTCGTCGATGCCGCTGTCGACCACGGCGACCTTGACGCCCTCGCCGCGGGTCGTCGTCCAGACCTGGTCCAGGTCGAGCCGGCGCTGCGCCCACGGCTCCACGGTGATCGCCGAGGCGGCGGCGCCGTCCACCCGGTCGCACTTGGCGTTGCCGCCCGTCCCCTGCCCCTCGACGAACTTGGGGGGCTTCCTGGTGGGCTTCGGCGTCGGCTTCCTCGTCGGCTTCCTCGTGGGCTTCCTCGTGGGCTCGGCCGTCGGCCGCTTCGTCGTCGCGGCGGCGGCCGGGCGCGCGCCGGGGGCGCCCGGGGCGCCGGGCGCGGCGACCGCCGACGCGGACGCCGCGACGACGGCGGACAGGGCCAGGCAGCCGGCGCCGGCGGCCAGTCCAGGGATACGCATTCGCTCGCCTCTCCCGCATCGCGGACAACGGCAAGAACCCTAAACGATGGGAAGGCCGCATAAAGGATCCAGTGCCTCCCCGGGTCCGCAACGGCAGGACCCCGCCGCCCCGGACGGGGCGGCGGGGTCCTGGCGGGACCGAGCCGGATCAGATCGCGACCTCCAGGGAGGCCACCTCGCCCGTCCTGGCGCTCACCGGGTTGTCGGTGCTGACGCCGCCGGCCGCGAGCACGCGGACCGTCCAGTCGCCGTCGGCGGCGAAGAAGCGGAACACGCCCTCGTCGCCGGTGACGACCTCGGCGGTGAACTCGCCGGTCGCGTCGAGCAGGCGGGCGTAGGCGCTGGCCACCGGGCTGCCGTCACGGGTGACGGTGCCCTGGATGACGGCCTCGTTGGCGAGGTCGACGGTGGCCGGGAGCTGCGCGGTCTGCGCGGGCGCTGCGCATCCCTGGGTCATGATGATCCTCCTTCTCCGCCGGCACGGCGGGTGTCGCTGATCCGCTGGAGAGCGGGGGAAAGCTCGGTTCGGGGCCTAGCGGTTCGTGCGGGTCGTGCGGGTCCTACTTGGCGTCGCCGAGCTCGACGGGGACGCCGACGAGCGAGCCGTACTCGGTCCACGAGCCGTCGTAGTTCTTGACGTTCGGCAGGCCGAGCAGCTCGTGCAGGGCGAACCAGGTGTGCGACGAGCGCTCGCCGATGCGGCAGTAGGCGATGGTGTCCTTGGTCAGGTCCACGCCGGCCTCGCTGTACAGCGCGCGCAGCTCGTCGTCGGACTTGAAGGTGCCGTCATCGTTGGCCGCCTTGGACCACGGGATGCTGCGGGCGGTCGGCACGTGGCCGGCGCGCTGCGCCTGCTCCTGCGGCAGGTGGGCCGGCGCGAGCAGCTTGCCGCTGAACTCGTCGGGCGAGCGGACGTCGACCAGGTTCTCCTTGCCGATCGCCTCGACGACCTCGTCGCGGAAGGCGCGGATGGACAGGTCCTGGTCCTGGGCCTTGTACTGGGTGGCCGGGCGCTCGGGCACGTCGACGACGAGCTCGCGCGAGTCCAGCTCCCACTTCTTGCGGCCGCCGTCGAGCAGCTTGACGTTCTGGTGCCCGTACAGCTTGAAGTACCAGTACGCGTAGGCGGCGAACCAGTTGTTGTTGCCGCCGTAGAGGATCACCAGGTCGTCGTTGGCGATGCCCTTGCGGGACAGCAGCTCCTCGAAGCCGGTCTTGTCGACGAAGTCGCGGCGGACCGGGTCCTGCAGCTCGGTCTTCCAGTCGATCTTCACGGCGCCACGGATGTGGCCCTTGTCGTAGGCCGAGACGTCCTCGTCGACCTCGACCAGCACGAGGCCGGGGTCGTCGATGTGGGCCTCGGCCCAGGCGGCGTCCACCAGGACGTCGGTGCGGCTCATACGGGAACCTCCCTGTCGGAGTGACTCTTCGTGGTGATGCGGCGGACCAGCAGGTACGTCTCGCAGCCGAGGCAGAACCCGAACGCCGCGTTCAGGAACGCCGCCGCCAGCGCGAGGGCGGTGGCACCGAGGCCGAGCCAGGTGATCCCGAACCCGAACCCCGCCACGCCCGCCAGCGCGAAGGCCAGGCCGACGCCCTGGGCGAACCGGGGCGGCGCCTCGGGCTCGGTCTCGGCGGGCGGCCCGATCCGGGGCCGGACCGCGACCTTGTACAGCCACCCGTAGGGCGCGAACCGCAGCCCCAGCAGGGCCCCGGCGGCGAACACCGCGGCCTGGACGGCGAGCAGCGGGCCGCTCCCGGTGATCAGGACCACGACGAGGACGGCCGACGTGAGGGCCGCGCCGAAGCGCTGCCCACGCGGATCTACGTGCATCGGTTTCCCCTGCGGGAGAGAGCGTGCGTTCGGAGCTGGAGGACGGAGGGCTCGGGCGGCCGGGCGGCCGGGCGGAGCGGCGGGCTCGATGCCTCAGACAGCGCGACAGAGCGAGGCGGCCACGCGGCAGAAGTCCACCGCGCGACGCTTCGTGAGCATCTGCTCTGTCCAGTAACGCACGTCCTCGATGGTAAGCCGACATTGCGGCGCTGTCACTTCCGTCTCGCTCCCCGAGACAGTGACGTACGTCTTGTTGCAGGTCATCGCGGGCATGGCCCATCCTGTGGCGCCCGCGCCCCGGCCCGCGCCGCTCACGTGACGGCCTCGCCGAGCGCGGAGATCACGTCGGCCTTGCGCGGCTGCCCGGACGCGCGGCGCACCTCGCGGCCGGCGGCGTCGAGGACGAGGACGGTCGGGGTGCGGAGCACGCCGAGGCGGCGGACGAGGTCCAGGTGCGCCTCGGCGTCGAGCTCGACGTGCGCGACGCCCTCGACCATGCCCGACACCTCCGCCAGCACGCGGCGCGTCGCCCGGCAGGGCGCGCAGAACGCGCTGGAGAACTGGAGCAGCGTCGCCCGCTCGCCGAGGTCGGCGCCGAGGTCGGCGGCGGCGATCGGCTCGGCCACGGCACCGCTCCCCTCGCGGCGCGCGCGCAGCACGCCGTCCCGCTTCCGCTTGATGAGTCCGAAGGCCGTGGCGGCCAGCAGGACCGCGACGGCGACGATTGCGCCGGTCATATCCCTAGCGACAACCGCGCGGACGGCCGAATGCTTCCCGCGCCCGCGCCCGCACCCGCACCCGCACCCGCGCCGTCACGCCGGGATGGTGAGGAGCGGCTGCCCGTCCACGGTGACGATCTCGAAGGAGTACAGGTCGTCGCGCTGGAACCGGGTGGACGCCTCGTACTCGCCGTAGCCCTTCTCCGCGGGCACCGACCAGCTCCCGAGGACGTCGTGCTGGCCGTTGCGGGCGAGCACCCGCAGCCGGCAGTTGGAGCCCTTGGCGACGCCCGCCACGTAGATCTCCAGGCTGGTGCCCCACCGCTTGCGGCTGACCAGGACGTAGCCCTTCACGCCCGTCCGCGCGTTCACCGCGGTGAGCCGCTCGACGCGCGCGGACGGCTCCGCCGACACCGACGCCGGCGGCACCGGGCGCTGCTCGCTGACCGTCCTGCCGCGGGAGCCGCCGAGCAGGCCGCCGGCGATGCCGCCCGCGACGAGCAGCGCGCACGCGGCGGCGGCGAGCGGCGTCCAGGGCAGGCGCCGCAGCCGCCGGACGGGGCGCTCGTCCTCGGCGGCGCGGGCGAGCAGCGTCTCCAGCAGCTCGGGCGGCGGCCCGGCGAGCTCCTCGATCTGCCGCTCGTCGACGCGGCCGAGCAGGGCGGGCAGGCCGGCGAGCCCGGCGAGCTCGTCCCGGCAGGCCGGGCAGCCCTCCAGGTGCTCCTCCAGCGCGGTGCGTTCGGCGGGGTCGATCGCGCCGAGGACGTACACGCCCAGCGCGCCGCGCGTCCGCGCGCATTCGGTCACGGCGTCACCCCCCGCTCCTCCAGCGCGAGTTTCAGCGCCCGCAGCGCGTAGTACGTGCGGGACTTCACGGTACCGGGCGGGATGCCGAGCGCCTCGGACGCCTCGGCCACCGACCGGCCCCGGTAGTAGGTCTCCACCAGCACGGCCCGGTGGGCCGCGCTGAGCTGCGCCAGCGCCTCGGCGACCGTCCAGGACTCCAGCGCCCGGTCGATGTCGTCGGCGCCGACGGCGGCGTGCGCGACCTTCTCGTCGTCGATCTCGGTCTCCTGGGGGCGGGAGCGCCGCGCCCGGTGCGCGTCCACCACCAGGTTGCGCGCCACCGTGAACAGCCAGGGCCGCACCGGGCGCCCCGTCAGCGCCTCGGGGTGCCGCCAGGCGCGCAGCAGCGTCTCCTGGACGACGTCCTCGGCGTGCGCGCGGTCCCCGCCGGTCAGCCGGAGGACGTAACCGAGCAGGGGGCCGCCGTGCTCGCCGTAGAGCGCGCGGAGCAACGCCTCGTCTGCAGTGGGACCCACACCACTGACACGTCTCCGCGGCACGACCGGTTCAGTCCTCCATGACGAATTCCGGTCAGTTCGCCGGGAGCTCGTTCAGGTCGACGTTCTCGGCGGTCGCGGCGACGCGCAGGCCGGCGTCGGTCGGCTCGATCCTGGTGATGCGCGACCCGACGGGCAGGTTCGTCACCGGGACCGTCCACTGGAGCTGGGCGACCTGCGCGACGGGCAGCTGGAGACCGGCGCTGCTCACCGTCACCGGCTTGATCGTGATGCCCTTCGCCGACGGCGTCACCTTCACGACCGCGTCGCCGGTGAGCCGGAGGCCGAGCAGGGTGCCGGCGAGGCCGACCTTCAGGTCGTCGCCCTGCTTGGCGATGCTGGTGACCTGCTCGGGCGCGTTCTTGCGGATGACGTCGTAGGGGATCACGGCGGAGGCCGTCGCGGTCTCGGCGGTGATGCGCCCCTGCTCGCCCTTGGTGACCTCCTTGACGGGGGCGTTCACGCCGCGCATGTCGATCCGCACGTCGCCGACGGTGACGCCCTGCTCCGTCCAGTTGCCGATCTTCACGTCGATCCGGTCGTAGTTCCCCGACACCGCCTGGGTGAGGAACGGGACGCCGTGGATCGTCACGTCCGGGCGCTGCGCCAGCCGGTACTCGGCGGCGATCTGCTTGCCGATCTCGTCCTGCGCGACCCGGACGCCGACCCGGTCGGCGACCACCAGGCCGACCGCCACCAGGATCAGCAACACCAGCAGTACCTTGCGCATGGCTCTCCTCGCCCCTTCGGTGATCGTTCCTCACCCTAGGGGGCGCGGCGGGCCCGCGGAGTCGCCTTGCGGGGTGAGCCGGCGGCGCCCGGGGTCACCCGCGCGGGCGGCCCGGCTGTGATCTCAGCCACCCGCGAAGGGCGGCAGCACCTCGACCACCGCGCCGTCGGGCAGGTCCACCGCGTCGTGGGGGCGGGTGCCGACGGGGGCGCCGTCGATCAGGAACGAGCTGCGCGCGAGGACCCGCGCGAAATCGCCCGCACGGCCCGGCCGACCGGACGCCTGGACGAGCGCGTCCGCCAGCGTCGCCGCGTCGTAGGGCTCCTCGCCCGTGCCCGCCGCCGCCTTCGCCGCGGCCCAGTACCGGATCGTTCCCGTCGCCATGGGTCCAGCGTCTCATTCGCGCTACGGCCGTCGCGCGGCGGACATCCCCCCCATTGCCCCGCCGGACGCCTCGGATATGCTCACGGTGAGGGATCCGGGCGATGAGGCCAGGAGTTCGCGCGGCTGGCCTCCCAGGGAGCCGGCGCGGACCGCCTGGTTCCCGGGACACCCCTTCGGGGCGAGGAGGCGGCACTTGAGCAGCTTGCTCCTGCTGACCAACGCGTTGGAACCGTCCGATGAGATCCTGCCCGCGCTCGGGCTGCTGCTGCACCCGGTGCGCGTGGCCCCCGCGGAGGGCTCGGCGCTGATCGACGCGCCGCCCGCGGACGTGGTGCTGGTGGACGCCCGCCGCGACCTGGTGCAGGCCAAGAGCCTCTGCCGGCTGCTGCGCACGACCGGCCTGGACTGCCCGCTGCTGGCGATCGTCACCGAGGGCGGTCTCGCCGCCCTCAGCCCCGAGTGGGGCCTCGACGACGTGCTGCTCCAGTCGGCCGGCCCGGCCGAGGTCGAGGCGCGGCTCCGGCTCGCCGTCGGGCGGGCCGCGGCGGTCGGCGAGACCGACGACGTCCCCGGCGAGATCCGCAGCGGGGAGCTGACGATCGACGAGGCGACCTACACCGCGCGGCTGCGCGGCCGGGTCCTGGACCTCACCTTCAAGGAGTTCGAGCTGCTGAAGTACCTCGCCCAGCACCCGGGGCGGGTCTTCACGCGCGCGCAGCTCCTCCAGGAGGTGTGGGGCTACGACTACTTCGGCGGCACCCGGACGGTCGACGTGCACGTCCGGCGCCTGCGCGCCAAGCTCGGCGCCGAGTACGAGAGCCTCATCGGAACGGTCCGCAACGTCGGCTACCGGTTCGTCCCCGACCACCGTCCGGGCGAGACCGAGGAGGCCGCGCCCGTCGCCACCTGAACCGCCCCGAGACATGCCGGAACCGCCGTCCCCGCCCCTGCGGGACGGCGGTTCCGGCGTTCCGGGGGGCGGATCAGCCGAAGCGGCCGGTGATGTAGTCCTCGGTGGCCTTCTGCTCCGGGTTGGTGAAGATCTTGCTGGTGTCGTCGATCTCGATGAGCCTGCCGGGGGCGCCGGTGCCGGCGATGTTGAAGAACGCCGTCTTGTCGCTGACCCGCGCGGCCTGCTGCATGTTGTGCGTGACGATCACGATGGTGAACTGGTTCTTCAGCTTGCCGATCAGGTCCTCGATGGCGAGCGTGGAGATCGGGTCGAGCGCCGAGCAGGGCTCGTCCATGAGCAGCACCTGCGGCCGCACCGCGATGGCGCGGGCGATGCAGAGGCGCTGCTGCTGGCCGCCGGACAGGCCCGCGCCGGGCTTGCCGAGGCGGTCCTTGACCTCGTTCCACAGGTTGGCGCCCTGCAGCGACTCCTCGACGATCTCGTCGAGCCGGGCCTTGCCGCGCACCCCGTTCAGCTTCAGCCCGGCCGCCACGTTGTCGTAGATCGACATGGTGGGGAACGGGTTGGGGCGCTGGAACACCATGCCGACGGTGCGGCGCACCGCGACCGGGTCGACCGAGGGGCCGTACAGGTCCTCCTCGTCCAGCATGACCTTGCCCTCGACGCGGGCGCCCGGGATCACCTCGTGCATCCGGTTCAGGGTCCGCAGGAACGTGGACTTGCCGCAGCCCGACGGACCGATGAAGGCCGTCACCGAGCGCGGCTCGACCGTCATCGAGATGTCCTCGATGGCGTGGACGCCGCCGTAGTAGGCGTGCAGCCCGGACACTTCGATCCGCTTGGCCATGGGGTGGAGCTCCTTAGAGGTGATGCGCGGGTGCGGGGTCAGCGGGCCGCGGCGGGCCGGTAGCGGCGGGCGATCAGCCGGGCGGCCAGGTTCAGCAGCATGATGATCGCGATGAGGACGAGCGCGCCGGTCCAGGCGCGGTCGTGCGCGTTGGCGTTGGGGTCGGCGATCTGGTCCCAGATGAAGGTGGGCAGCGAGCCCTGCGGCCCGGTGAACGGGTCGGTGTTGATCGCCTTGGTGAAGAAGATGGTGAGCAGCAGCGGCGCCGTCTCGCCCATGACGCGGGCGACGGCGAGCATGATGCCGGTGACGATGCCGGTGAGCGCGGTCGGCAGCACCACGCGCGTGACGGTGCGCCAGCGCGGCACGCCGAGGGCGTAGGACGCCTCGCGCAGCTCGTTCGGGACGAGCTTCAGCATCTCCTCGGTGGCCCGCACCACCGTCGGGATCATCAGGATGGTGAGGGCCAGCGCCCCGGCGAGGCCGGAGAACTCGAACCCGAAGGTGAGCAGCCAGAGGGCGAGCACGAACAGGCCGGCGACGATGGAGGGGATGCCGGTCATCACGTCCACGAAGAAGCTGACGACCTTGCCGAGCCGGCCGTTGCCGGCGTACTCCACCAGGTAGATGGCGGTGAGCACGGCGATCGGCACCGCGATCACCGTGGTGATCGCGACCTGCTCCAGGGTGCCGATGATGGCGTGGTAGGCGCCGCCGCCGGGGTCCTTGCCCGAGACGCCGTTCATGGAGAACTGGAAGAACTGCGCGTCCAGCCGCCCGATCCCGTGGCCGACCACCGTCCACAGCACCGACACGAGCGGGATCAGCGCGAGCAGGAACGACAGGTAGACCAGGCCCTGCACGGCCCGGTCCTTGATCTTGCGGGACGGCGAGACGTGGTTCAGCCGCGCGGCGGGCGCCGCCGGCGGCGTGTCCTCGGTCAGCGTGGTCACACGAACTCCTTGCGGCGCGCGACCACCGCGCGCGCGGCCATGTTGATCAGCAGCGTGATGACGAACAGCACCAGGCCGGAGGCGATCAGCGCGCCGCGGCCGGTCTCGGACGCCTCGCTGAAGCTGTTGGCGATGTTGGAGGCGAACGTGGCGCCGCCGTCCTGCAGGATGTGGATGTTGATGCCGGGCACGAAGGTCAGCACCAGCGCGACGGCGATCGTCTCGCCCATCGCGCGGCCGAGGCCGAGCATCGCCGCGCCGATCATGCCGGACCGGCCGTAGGGCAGCACCGCGAGCCGGATCGTCTCCCAGCGGGTGGCGCCGAGCGCGAGCGCGGCCTCCACGTTGGCCCGCGGGACCTGGAGGAACACCTCGCGCGAGATCGACGAGATGATCGGCAGGATCATGATGGCCAGCACCACGCCGGCGGTGAAGATCGACGCCTTGCCGACGCCGTCGCCGCCGAACAGCGGGATCCAGCCGAGCACCGCGTTGATCGCCTTGGAGATGCCCTCCATGTGCGGGACGAGCACCGACACGCCCCACAGGCCGTAGACGATGCTCGGCACCGCGGCGAGCAGGTCGACCACGTAGCCGAGGCCCGAGGCGACCTTGCGCGAGGAGTAGAAGGAGATGAACAGCGCGATGCCGATGGCGACCGGCGTCGCGATCAGCATGGCGATGAGCGACGACATGACGGTGCCGAACGCCAGCTGCGCGATGCCGAACTTCGGCGGCGTCGCGTTCGGGTCCCACGTCTCGGCCGTGAAGAAGTTCGCCTCGTTCGCCCGCAGCGCCGGGATCGCCTTCCAGATCAGGAAGATCGCGATGGCGGCCATGATGCCGAGGACGAGCAGCCCCGAGCCGCGGGCGGCCCACTCGAAGAGCTTGTCGCCGAAGCGGCCGGTGCCGAGGTCGCGCATCGGGCGCCGCTCGGCGGCGCGCGCCTGGGCCTGCACGCCGGTCTCGCTGGTCACGGGGGGTCCTCCCTGTGCGTCGTCGGTGCGACGGGGTTCGTGCGGTGAACCCAGGGCGGCCCCGCCGCCGAGGTCGGCGGCGGGGCTGCTGGGCTCGGGTTCGCCGGTCAGGACAGCGCCTTCACGCTGGCCTGGACCTTGGTCAGCACCGCGGCCGGGACCGGGGCGTAGCCGAGGTTGGTCAGGATCTTCTGGCCGTCGGCGCTGGAGGTGTAGGTGAGGAAGGACTTGACGAACTTGCCCTGGTCGCCGTCCAGCCCCTTCTCGCAGGCGATCTCGTAGGTGACCAGGACGATCGGGTAGGCCCCCGCCGTGGTGGTCTTGTAGTCGATGTCCAGGGCCAGGTCGTTGCCGGTGCCCTTGACCTTGGCGCCCTCGATCGTCTTGGAGGCGCTCTCGGGGCTCAGCGCGGCGAACTCGCCGGCCCCGTTCTTGATCTTGGCGGTGGCGAGCTGGTTCTGCGTGGCGTAGGACATCTCGACGTAGGAGATCGCGCCGTCGGTGCTCTTCACCTGCGTGGTGACGCCGTCGGACTTGGCCGCGCCCTGGCCGGTGCCGTTCGGCCACTTCTTGGCGTGCTCCCAGGTCCACACGGCCGGGGCGACGGTGTTCAGGTACTTGGTGAAGTTGTCGGTGGTGCCCGACTCGTCCGACCGGTAGATCGGCTTGATCGGCGTGCTCGGCAGCTTGACGCCGTCGTTGAGCTTGGCGATCGCCGGGTCGTTCCAGGTCTTGATCTTGCCGGAGAAGATCTTGGCGGTGGTCTCGGCGTCCAGCTGGAGGCCGTCCGCGCCCTTCACGTTGTAGACCACGGCGATCGGCCCGACGACCATCGGCAGGTTCAGCGCGGCGTTGCCGGCGCAGCGCGCCTTGGCGGCGGTGGCCTCCTCCGGCTTCAGCGCGGAGTCGGAGCCGGCGAACGCGACCTGCTTCTGGTTGAAGTTCTGGATGCCCGCGCCCGAGCCGTTGGCGTTGTAGTTGAGGTTGGCCCCCGCGCACTTCTGCGCGTAGATCTTGGACCACTCCTCGATGGCGTTCTTCTGCGCGCTGGAACCCGCGGCGTTCACCGTCGTCTTCGCGCAGTCGATGTCACCGGCCGGCGCGTTGCTCGCCGAGGTGCCGCCGTTGTTGTCACTGCCGCACGCCGACAGGGCCAGCGCCCCAGCAACGACCACGCCGCCCAGGGCGGCCAGCCGAGAACCGTTCTTCACCGGAGGGTCTCCTCTTAGATTCGTCATCGCGGTCCCCCGGAGCGGGTCACTGGACCCGTCTGTCCAGGTGGCGGGGGCGCCGTCGGATGCGACGCTAAGCAGGAGAGGTGTACTGACACCCTGAACCAGGTGAACAGAGGATGAACCGGGACGGGCAGCGCCACGAAGAATGCCCCGATTCGCCATGGCCGTAGGGTTAACACCCCAGGTCAAAACCCCCAGAACCCCCTATAAACAGCCTGTTTTCCGCAGGTGACGGACCGGTCCACGCCCCCCTTCCGGGACGGGCGGGGGGCGTGGGCCGGACGGGGCCGTCAGGGGGCGGCGAGCGCCTCGGTCGGGGCGAGCCGGGCGGCGCGGACGGCCGGGTACAGCCCGGCGACGCCGCCGATGACGAGCGTCGCGGCGATCCCGCCCGCCATCGCCCAGACCGGCACCACCGCCGGCCACCCCTGGGACAGCGCGAACGCCGCGGTGACCGCGATGCCGAGGGCGACGCCGCCGACCCCGCCGAGCCCGGCGAGGAGCTGCGACTCGGTGAGGAACTGCGTCCTGATCTGGCCCCGGGTCGCGCCGAGCGCGCGGCGCAGCCCGATCTCGGCGCGCCGCTCCAGCACCGAGATGACCATCGTGTTGGCGACGCCGACCCCGCCGACCAGCAGCGCGACGCCGCCGAGGCCGAGGAGCAGCGCGGTGAACGTCCGGTCGGCGGCGTCCTCCGCGGCGAGCGCGTCCGACGGGCGGCTCACGTCGATCTCGCCGGGCGCCTGCGGGTTCGCGGTCGCCGCGAGCAGCTCGCGGACGGCGGCCACGTGCGCCTTGTCGGCGCGGGTGTAGACGGTCGTCGGGTGCCCGTCGAAGCCGAGCCGGTCGCGGGCGGCGTCCCAGCCGACGAGCGCGGCGGTGTCGAGCTCGGGCGCGAGCGGCGCGGGCGCGAGGATCCCGACGACGGTGAACCACTGCCCGCCGAGCCAGACCCGCGCGCCGGGCCCGGTGAGGCCGAGGACGCGCGCGGTCTCGGCGCCGATCACCACGGCCGGGTAGCGGGCCGTCGCGGCGTTCAGCCACCGCCCCGACGCCACCGTCAGGCCGACGGTCGCGGGCAGGTCGAGCCGCGCCGCGCTGACCGCGATGCCGCCGCTCTGCGCCTCCGGGATGTGGTCGTTGCGGTACACCTTGGCGGCCAGCGACGCCGTCGCCGACGCCGACCGCACGTGCGGCATCCGCTGGATCATCCCGACGGCCTCGACCGGCATCTGCGCGTCGTCGCCGAACACGTCCCGGCCGGGCCCGGCCGTCAGCAGGTTGGTGCCGAGCCGGTCCAGGGTGGCCTGGAGCTGCGCGCGGCTGGAGGTGGAGATCCCGACGACGCCGACCATCGCGGCGATCCCGATCGCGATGCCGAGCGCCGACAGCACCACCCGCAGCGGCCGGGCGCGGAGGCCCGAGGCGCCGACGCGCAGCACGTCGCGGGCGCCGAGCCGCGCCCCCGGCGCCCCCGCCGCCCTCACGCCGGCTCCCCGGCGAGGGCGGGCCGCGCGGTGTCGCCGGTGATCCGGCCGTCGCGCATGTGGATCCGGCGCGGCATCGTCGCGGCGACCTCGGCGTCGTGGGTGATGACGACGACGGTCGTGCCGCCCTCCCCGAGCTCGTGGACGAGCCGCAGCACCTCGGCGCCCGACGCCGAGTCCAGCGACCCGGTCGGCTCGTCGGCGAGCAGCAGCGCGGGCTCCCCGACGACGGCGCGCGCGATCGCCACCCGCTGCTTCTCGCCGCCCGACATCTGGTGCGGGCGGTGGTCCAGCCGGTGGCCGAGCCCGACCCGCTCCAGCGCCTCGCGGGCCCTGCGGCGCCGCCGCGCCAGCGGGACGCCGCTGTACAGGAGCCCGTCGGCGACGTTGTCCAGGGCGGGGACGCCCGCCGCCAGGTGGAACTGCTGGAACACGAACCCGATGCGGGCGCCGCGCAGCGCCGACAGGCGCCGGTCCGGCAGCCGCGACACGTCCTGCCCCTCGATGAGGACGGTCCCGCTCGTCGGCCGGTCCAGCGTGCCGAGGACGTGCAGCAGCGTCGACTTGCCCGACCCCGACGGCCCGACGATCGCGACCGGCTCGCCCGCCGGGACGGCGAGCGACACCGCGTCCAGCGCGGTGACCGGCCCCGGGTAGGTGCGGGTGACCGCACGGAGCTCCACGACCGGCGTCACGACGGCACCCCCACCTTCATGCCCGCGGCGAGGCCGCCCCCCGAGACCTCGACCCTGCCGCCGGCGAAGACGCCGGTCTCGACCGGCACCTGCCGGCTCGTCCCGCCCTGCACGACCTGCACCGCGTAGCCGCCGTCGCCGCGCGCCAGCAGCGCGCCGACGGGGACGGCGAGGACGTTCCGGCGCTCGCCGGTCGTCAGGTACACCTTCACCGGCGCCTTGTCGTAGGCGCCGATCCGGCCGCCGCTCACCGCGACGGTCACCGGGATCGTCGTCGGGTCGTCCTGGCCGCCCTTGGTGGCGACCTTCCCGACGCTCGTGACGCGGCCTTTCAGCGCGGGCTCGCCGGGCAGCTCGACCGAGACGCCCGCGCCCTTGCGGACGAGCCGCTGGTACTGCACGTCCAGGTCGACGCTGACGACGCGGCTCGTGCCGGTGTAGGTGAACACCGTCCCGCCGACGCGCTCGCCGACCTGCGCCTTGCGCTCGGCGACGCGGACGGCGCCGCGCGTCACGACCGCGTCACCGGGCTTCACCTGGCCGTTTTCGGTGAGGCCGAGGTCCTCCTGCCACTCCTCGACGGCGGCGGCGGTCGCGGCGGAGAAGGTCGTGTCGACGGTGAAGCCGGTGTAGCCGAGGGCGCTCAGGTTGCGTTCGAGCTGGCGGACGTCCGGGCCGGTGACGCCGTCCCGCAGCGTCCGGTAGATCGGCAGCGCGCCGTAGAGGACCGGGACCTTGCGGCCGTCCACCCGGTAGGCGACGTCGCCGCGCGCCAGCACCCGGCCGGGGGCGGCGATCCAGGTGCAGGTGCCCTGCGCGCCGCCGGAGGGGGCGGCGGTGGCGTCGCCGTAGCCGAGCGTCCCGTCGACCTTCTGGGTCTCCACGAGCGTCGTCCGCTCGACGCCGGCGGTCGCGGGCGGCAGCGTGGCGTGCGCGGCGGGCGTCCCGCCCCCGCCGCCGAGGCCGGCGGTGGCGAGCCCGGCGACGGCGGCGAGCACCACCGCGGTGCCCGCCGTCACCGCCGCCCGCGCCCTGTTCACTTGCCGCCGTCCCGGTGCAGCGGCGGGTACAGCTTGCGGCAGGCCTTGTCGGCGGCGGCGAACTTCGGGTCGTCGGGGCCCATGTGGTCGGTGCCCTTCTCCCCCGGCGCGCCGGTCCGCTTCACCGTGACGCGGCCCTGGGCGTCGGGGTCGGGCATGTCGATGCCGTGGTCGCGCATGCACTGGGCCATCTTGCGGGCCTGCGCGACGTCGGCCGCGGTCGGCGCCTTCCCGCCGCCCGGCTGGTACTTGCGGCACTTGGCCTGCGCGTTCTTCATGATGGCGTCGGCGTCGCGGCCGGGCCCGCCGCTCACCTTGATCTGGACGCGGCCGTCCCCGGTCGGGTCGTTCATCTGGACGCCGTTGGCGCGCATGCACGCCGCGTACTTGCGCTCCTTGGCGAGCCGGTCGGCGGGCTTGTCGGCGCCGGCGCTCCCGCCCCACAGGCAGCCGGCGCTGAGCAGCACGGGCAGCAGGGCGAGGGCGGCCGGGAGCCGTGTCGGTTTCGTCATGGCCGCAAGTCCAGCCGCGCGCCGATAACCCCGCCGTAACCGCGCGAGGTTATCCGGACGTTATGCCCGTCCCGGCACGCTGGGGCCGGACACACCGGGCGGACGAGGGGTGCGGGGTGCGGATACTGATCGCCGAGGACGAGCGGATGCTCGCCGACACCATCGCCGAGGGGCTCCGCGCCGAGGCCCTGGCGGTGGACGTGGCCTACGACGGCGACGCCGCCCTGGAACGGCTCGGCGTCAACGACTACGACGTGCTCGTGCTGGACCGGGACCTGCCGGTCGTGCACGGCGACGACGTCTGCCGCGCCGTCGCCGAGGCGGGCGGGCAGGTGCGGGTGCTGATGCTGACGGCCGCCGCCACCGTGCACGCCCGCGTCGACGGCCTGCGCCTCGGCGCCGACGACTACCTGGTCAAGCCGTTCGCGTTCGAGGAGCTCGTCGCCCGCGTGCACGCGCTCGGCCGCCGCGCCCGCCCCGCCGACCCGCCGTTACTGGAGCGCGCCGGGCTGCGCCTGGACCCGGCCCGCCGCGAGGTGTACCGCGACGGCCGCTACGTCCACCTCGCCCGCAAGGAGTTCGGGCTGCTCGCCGAGCTGCTGCGCGCGGGCGGCGGCGTCGTGTCGGCCGAGGCGCTGCTGGAGAAGGTGTGGGACGAGCACACCGACCCGTTCACCAACACCGTCCGCGTCACGCTGATGAAGCTGCGCCGCCGCCTCGGCGACCCGCCGCTCATCGAGACCGTCCCGGGAGCGGGGTACCGGATCCCATGACCGCCCTCACGGCCCGGCTACGGCCCACCATCCGCCTCCGCTTCACCCTGCTCTGCGGCGGGATGTTCCTGTTCGGCGGGCTGGTGCTGCTCGGCCTCACCTACGCCCTGGTCAAGGCGAGCCTCCAGCCGCAGCGGCAGGAGGCCGTCACGGCGATGAAGGGCGTCGCGGGGGTGTCGGAGGAGCCGAAGGCCGGCGCGCCGGCGCCCGGCGCGCCCGACGTCGTCTACCGCAACATCATCATCCGGGCGAAGGACGACACCCAGCGCGCGACGCTGAACGCGCTGCTCACGCGGGGCGGCATCGCGCTCGGCCTGGTGACGGTCGCCGCGCTCGGGTCCGGATGGCTGCTCGCCGACCGGGCGCTGCGCCCCGTCCACCGCATCACCGAGACGGCCCGGCGGGTCGCGCGCAGCCACGACCTCACCGAGCGGATCGCCTACACCGGCCCGCGCGACGACGTGAAGGACCTCGCCGACACCTTCGACACGATGCTCGGCCGCCTCGCCCGCGCCTTCGACGGCCAGCGCCGCTTCGTCGCCAACGCCTCGCACGAGCTGCGCACCCCGCTCGCCATCAACCGGACGCTCGTGGACGTCGCGGTGCGCCGCGCCGACGCCACCGAGGACGTCAAGCGGCTCGGCGCGTCGCTGCTGGTGGTGAACCACCGGCACGAGCGGCTGATCGACGGGCTGCTCACCCTCGCCGGCAGCGAGAACAGCGTCCGCGACGCCCGCCCGCTCGACCTCGCCGAGGTCGCCCGGCACGTCCTCGACCAGGCGGCGGGCGAGGCCGCCGGGCACGGCCTGGCCGTCACCCGGTCGCTGGCGCCCGCGCCCGCGACCGGCGATCCCGTCCTCGTCGAGCGGCTGGTGCAGAACCTCGTCGAGAACGCGATCCGGCACAACCGCGCGGACGGCACGGTCGGCGTGACGACGCGGACGGCGGGCGGCGCGGACGGCCGCTGGAGCGAGCTCGCCGTCGCCAACACCGGCCCGGTGGTGCCGCCCTACGAGACCGAGACGATCTTCGAGCCGTTCCGGCGGCTCGGCACCGACCGGCTGCACTCCGACCGCGGCTCCGGCCTCGGCCTGTCCATCGTCCGCGCCACCGCCGCCGCGCACGGCGGCACCGTCGCCGCCGTCCCCCGCCCCGGCGGCGGCCTCGTCGTCACGGTCCGCCTCCCGGCGGCGGTGTCCCCGTCGCCGCCCGCGCGGCAGCGCTCAACAGCGGCAGCACCGGCATGAGCAGCGCGGCGAGCGCCGGGCGCGAGCACCGCGCGTTCCGCCGGCCCCGTCATGGGTTCAGGGTGGGACGGCCCGAGGGACGCGTCAAGCTCAGGGGGTGCCGTACATGACGTCGACGGCGTGGCGGGTGAAGCCGAGCGACTCGTAGAGGCGGACGGCGGCGGTGTTGGACTCGTCCACGTACAGCAGGATCGCCGGGACGCCCGCGTCGCGCAGGTGGTGCAGGCCCGCCAGGGTGAGCGTGCGGCCGAGGCCGAGGCCCTGCGCGGCCGGGTCGACGCCGACGACGTACACCTCGCCGAGGCCGTCGGGGTGGACCTTGGTCCAGTGGAAGCCGGCGAGGTCGCCGCCGCGCTCGGCGAGGAAGAACCCGGCCGGGTCGAACCAGTCCTCGGCCTCGCGGGCGCGCACGTCGTCCAGCGTCCAGGCGCCCTGCTCGGGGTGGTGGGCGAACGCGGCGGCGTTGACGCGCAGCCACGCCTCCTCGTCGCGGCCGGGCTCGAAGGCGCGCAGCGCCACGCCGCCCGCGACCCGGACCTCCGGCAGCGGGTCGGCGGCCGGGCGCCGCATCTGGAACAGGGCGCGGACGCGGGTCAAGCCTTCGGATTCGGCCAGCGCGGCGGCGGCGGGCAGGTCGCCGTGCGCCCAGACGCGCAGCGCGCCCGCCTCGTCCAGCAGGTCGCGCAGCAGCGCCCGCCCGTGGCCCCGGCGCCGGTGGTCGGGGTGCACGACCAGCTCGGCGGCGGCGCTCTCCTCGGCGGTCGCCGGATCGAGGTGGGCGTAGGCGACCGGCGCGCCGTCCACCAGGACGGCGCGGCCGCCCCGGCCCGCGCGCAGCGCGATCAGGGCGTGCTCCGACAGCGGGCCGACCCCGTCGGCGGCGGTGGCCGCGTCGGCGAGGGCGAGCACGTCCGGGACGGCGGGCTCCGGCAGCGCGACACTCATGATCGCCAGCTTATGCGGCGCCCTGGCCGAACCGTCACCCAACCGTCATGGAGCCGAAGGCATCCGGACGCCGGACGTCTCTAATGTCCGGATCATGTTCAGACCACGCCTCACCCTCGCCTGCGCCGCGGCCGCGGTGGCGCTCGCGGGCCTCACCGCCGCGCCCGCGGGCGCGGCGGGAGTCCCGACCGCGGACGTCCGGCTGCTCTCGCTCAACGACTTCCACGGCAACCTGGAGCCGCCGACCGGCAGCTCGGCCAACGCCATCGACGAGAACGGCAAAACCGTCCTCGCCGGCGGCGCCGCCTACGTCGCCGCGCACATGAAGCAGCTGCGGGACAAGAACACCCTGGAGGTCGCGCAGGGCGACCTCATCGGCGCCTCGCCGCTGATCTCGGCCGCCTACCACGACGAGCCGTCCGTGCAGTTCATGAACGACCTCGGCATCACCGCCTCGGCCGTCGGCAACCACGAGTTCGACGAGGGCTACAAGGAGCTCCAGCGCATCCAGTGGGGCGGCTGCCACCCCACCGACGGCTGCTCGCCCGCCGGGCCCTGGAAGGGCGCCAAGTTCGACTACCTGGCGGCCAACGTCACCAAGAACAAGCTGCCGATCCTGAAGCCGTGGACGATCCGCTGGATCAACGGCGTCCCGGTCGGGTTCATCGGCGTGGTCACCAAGACGACCCCGACGATCGTCACCGCCGAGGGCATCAAGGGGCTGGAGTTCGGCGACGAGGTCGCCGCCGCGAACAAGGCCGCCAAGCAGCTCAAGCTGCTCGGCGTGCACGCGATGGTGCTGCTCGTCCACGAGGGCGACAACGTCGTGGCGGGCTCCAAGCCCAACGACTGCGGCGTCGTGCCGGGCGCCGGCACCGCGATCGCCAAGAACGCCGACGCCGACATCGACGTCGTGCTGTCCGGCCACACCCACCAGCAGTACATGTGCTCGGTCACCGACCCGAAGGGGCAGCCGCGCCTGTACTCCTCGGGCTCGTCGTTCGGGCGGATCATCAGCCAGGTCGACTTCAAGGTCAACCGGCTGACCCGCGACGTCGTGCGGTCCAGCCTCAAGGGCCAGAACCACGTCGTCACCCGCGACATCGACCCCGACCCCGACACCCAGACGTTCGTGGAGACCTGGAAGGACCGGGTCGCCTCGATCGCGAACAAGAAGATCGGCACCATCACCGCCGACCTCAAGCGCACCGCGTCCCCGGCCGGCGAGTCGCCCCTCGGCGACGTCATCGCCGACGCCCAGCTCGCCGCGACCAAGAGCCTCGGCGCGCAGGTCGCCGTCACCAACCCCGGCGGCATCCGCACCGACTTCACCTACGACAAGCCCGGCACCGAGAACGACGGCGTCGTGACCTACGGCGACGCGTTCGCCGTGCAGCCGTTCAGCAACGTCACCGGCGTGACGACGCTGACCGGCGCGCAGCTCGACGCGGTGCTGGAGCAGCAGTGGACGAGCGCCGGGGAGAAGATCCTCCAGCCGTCGTCCGGGCTGCACTTCACCATCGACCGCAGCCGCGCCGTCGGCGACCGCGTCTCCAACATCACCATCGACGGGACGCCGGTCGACCCGGCCGCCAGCTACAAGATCGCCGCGAACAACTTCCTGCTCGGCGGCGGCGACGGCTTCACCGTCTTCACCCAGGGCACCGGCCAGGTGCTCGGCCCGATCGACCTGGACGCCCTGGTGGCCTACTTCGGCGCCAACTCCCCCATCGCCCCGCCGGCCCTGGACCGCATCTCCGGCCAGTGATCATGACGGGCACCGGCTGACCCCCCGGTCACCGAAAGTCGAGATGCGGCGTGTTGCGCACTTCGAAGATCGAAAGTGCGCAACACGCCGCATCTCAACGGATGGTGACCGGGTGGTCAGGCGCCGAACAGGTGCACCAGGTAGTAGACGACCGCGGCGACCAGCGCCGCCGCCGGCATCGTCAGCACCCAGGCGACGACGATGTTGCCGGCCACGCCCCAGCGCACCGCCGACAGCCGCTTGGTGGCGCCGACGCCCATGATCGAGGCGGTCATGGTGTGCGTGGTGGAGATCGGCGCGTGCCAGATGTAGGCGGCCAGGTAGAGGATGACCGACGCGGTCGCCTCGGCCGCGAAGCCCTTCGGCGGGTCCAGCTCGATCACCTTGCGGCCGAGCGTCCGCATGATCCGCCAGCCGCCCGCGTAGGTGCCCAGCGACAGCGCCCCCGCGCACGAGATGATCACCCAGGTGGGCACCGACTCGCCGTCGGAGTGCCCGGTGGTGACGAGCGCGAGCACGATGATGCCCATCGTCTTCTGCGCGTCCTGCAGGCCGTGGCCGAGGGCGAGCGAGGCCGCCGACAGGGACTGGGCGATGCGGAAGCGGCGCGACACCCGGGACGGGTTGGCCCGCCGGAAGATCCACAGGATGGCCAGCATCACCGCGTAGGCGGCGAAGAAGCCGATCACCGGTGAGACCACCATCGGCACCGCGACCTTGTCGACCACCTTGTCCCAGCTCACCGTGGACGCCGAGGCGAGGCCCGCGCCGACCACGCCGCCGATGAGGGCGTGCGAGGACGAGGACGGCAGCCCGAAGTACCAGGTGATCAGGTTCCAGGAGATCGCGCCGATGACGCCCGCCGCGACGACCGTCAGGCCGTGCAGCCCGGTCGGCGGCGTGATCACCTCGCTGATGGTCTTGGCCACCTGCACGCCGAGCAGCGCGCCGACCATGTTCATCACCGCGGCGAGCAGCAGCGCCACCCGGGGCGTCAGCGCCCGGGTGGAGATGGACGTGGCGATGGCGTTGGCCGCGTCGTGGAAGCCGTTGGTGTAGTCGAACACCAGCGACACGAGCACGACCAGGACGAGCACCGCGATCTGCGCCTCGGAGCGGATCCCGATGATGCCGAGCACGATGACGACCAGCAGCCCGAGCGGCAGCAGCAGCCAGAACCGGTTCGGCCCGCGCCGCACCTGCTCCGACAGCGGCGGCGGTCCGGGCTGCGGCGGCGGGCTGGGCGGCTGGACGGTGGTGAGACCGGAGTCGCTCATGATTCCTTGACCGCGATCGTCTCCACCGTGTTCGCGACGTGCTCGAAGGCGTCCGCCGCGTCCTCCAGCCGGTCGATGATCTGCTTGAGCTTGAGCACCGTGAGGGTGTCGTACTCGCCGCTGAACAGCTGCGCGAGCAGCTTGCGGTAGATCTGGTCGCCCTGGTTCTCCAGCCGGTTGATCTCGATCCAGAACTCGTTGAGCTCCTTCATCGAGCGCAGCTTGGGCATCGCCTCGGCGGTGAGCTCGGCGGCGCGCTCGAGCACCTCCACCATGTGCACGACGCCCTTGGGGAACTCCTCGATCTTGTAGAGCACGACCAGGTCGGCGAACTCCTCCATCTCGTCCATGACGTCGTCGATGGTGGAGGCGAGACGGTAGATGTCCTCGCGGTCGAAGGGCGTGATGAACGTCTCGTTCAGCCGCCGCATGATCGCGTGGGTCGCCTCGTCGCCGGCGTGCTCGCAGGCGCGCATCTTCTCGGCGATCGCCTCCCGGTCGGCGCCGTCGCTGATGAGCTCCACGAGCAGCCTGGCGCCGGTGACCAGATTGTTCGCCGAGTCGGCGAACATGTCGTAGAAGCTGTCCTCACGCGGTGTGAGACGCAAACGCACGTCGTTCTCCTGAAGGTGCCGGAACGGTCCGCTGAGGATCGTAGGCGTTACCGGCCGTAAAAAGAACCTTTGCCCCAGCTTCGACCAGTGTCACCCATCCTCTCACCTACAAGACTGCCCTAGATCACGTGCCGCACACCCGCGACACACGTGCCCATCTGCGCGGATGGCCGGGAGTGCGGGGCGATCCGGGCCCGTATCCGGACCGCGCGGAAACTCCCCGGGTGAGATTCATTACAACGTTCCACCGCTGACCTGCGATCACTCCGCGCGAACGGCGCCGCGCGCTCCCGCAGGTCCGGGACCGGGGACGTCCTCGCGGCGCCTCGCACCGGACCCGATCACGGCGCCGGCGCGGTGCGCGACGGAGGGGGCGGAGGCGCCCGGCGGGCCGTACGGGCACGCCGCGCGGGTTGCGGGATCGCGGCCGGACAGGGATTCCGGCCCCCGAAAAGCAGGCGATCCGGCCGGACCGTAGAGGGAATGAACGCCGCGCCCGAGGGCGCCGGACGATCGGGCCGTGGCGGGCTAGGAGCCGTGGGGGTCGATGTCGCGGCGGCCCTCGGCTCCGGTCGCGGAGCGCACTCCGAGGACGGAGTCGATCTCCGCGGTGGTCAGCGGCTCCTCGGCCGTCGCCACCGCGCCGAGCATCTCGGCGTAGAGTTCGATCTCGTCCAGCGCGACCAGGTCCTGGACGCGCAGATCGAGGTTCTGCCGGCGCATCGCGTCCACCTCCACTCAGCGGGACCGGTCCCCCGCCCGCGCGGGGCGCGCCCGGGGCCGGGCCCCACACCCTGCCGTCCAGGTTACGCCGCAGGCCCGCGGCGGGACATGACCCAACAGGGCCATTCGCGGGCCACCCCGGGACGGGCCGCCCGGTGGCCCGTTCGGGTGATCACCCGCTCTGGTGGAACTCGCCGAGCATGCGCTCCAGGCCCGTCTCGGGCAGGTCCCGCACCGACAGGCGGGCGACGGCCGCGGCGTCCACGTCGGCGCCCGCGAGGCGCGCGGCCTGCCGGGCGACGGTCTGCTCGAACAGCATCCGCGCCGTGCGGGCGTAGGCGAACGAGGGGTCGCCGCGCAGCTGCTCGAAGCGGGCGAGCAGCTCGACGCGCAGCTCCTCGTCCAGCATGTACAGGTCGCGCTCGGCGTGGCGCTGGAAGAGGCGGACGAGGTCGCGGTCGCTCATGCCGGTGAACTCCAGCGCCCGGCCGGTGCGGTCGCGCACCTCCGGGCGGTTGGCGAGGAAGGCGTCCATCTCCGGGCCGGGGCCGGAGAACACCGCCATGAACCGCTCGCCGCGCTCGTCGAGGGCGCGCACCAGCTCCTCGATCACCGCGGGGGTGCGGTCCAGCAGGTAGGACTCCTGGACGAGCAGCACGCCGCCGACCGCCTGGTCGACCATTCCGCGCACCCGCGCGGCGGTGTCGCCGCGGTCGCGGCCGGCCAGGTGGACGGGGCGGCAGGCGACGACGTGCCCGGACGCGAGCAGCCCGAGCGCGGCGTAGACGCCGCCGAGCAGCCCGGCGACGGTGGTCTTGCCGGTGCCGCCGGGGCCGGTGAACACCAGGTGCAGCGGCGCGCCGGCGGCGACGCCGTGGCGGCGCCGCTCGGCGGCCTCCCCGGCCTCGGCGGCGAGCTCGTGGACGGCGTCCTTGACGGCCTCCAGGCCGGTCAGCGCGTCCAGGCGGGCCAGGTAGCCGCTGATGTCGCCGGCCGGGCGGAGCGCGGGCTCGATGCCCTCGGCGACGCCCTCCAGGTCGGCGGTGGTGAGGACGAGCCGGTCGTGCGCGGACCCGGCGCGCTCCAGGTGCTTCTGGCACGCCTGGTCGAGGTAGGTCTCGACGAGGCGGGCGTTGACCTGGTCGCCCGGCCCGCGCATCCGCTCCAGGTCGGCGCGGGCCGCCTCCAGCACGGCGCCGCCGAGGGTGACGCGCCGCTCCCCGGCCAGCACGTGCAGCAGGGTGAGCCGGTTGTCGACGCCGGTGAGGTCGGGCAGCCGGTAGACGCGGAACGCCTCCACCAGGCGCGGGTGCTCGCGGAGGAGCCGCCGGTAGGTGCCCGGGTCGCAGGTGGCGATGAGCGGCGTCGTCGCGGTCGGGTCCTTGCGGGCCCGGCGGACGGCGGCGGCCGCCTCGGCCGGGTCGGGCGCGCCGATGATCGCGACGTCGAGGCGCTCGAACAGCAGCGCGGGGCCGGGCCGGGCGAGCAGCGCGGGCAGCAGCTCGGCGGGCCGCTCGCGGACGTCCTCGGCGTCGTGCAGGCGGATCGCGCCGTCGCCGAGGCCCGCGTCGGCGAGGGTGAGGGCGATGAGCCGGGCGAGGCGGCGCTGGCCGGTGTGCGGGGCGCCGACGAGCAGCAGCGACGGGACGCCGCTCCGCACGCCCGGCGCGCCGTCCATGCGGGTCTCCTCGACGCCGTCGCCGCCGACCGCGTTCCACGCCTCGACCTGCGCGCGGACCTCGTCGAGCAGCTCGCCCGCGCTCAGCGGCCCGGACACGAACCCGACGCCGAAGCGCTCCAGCACCTCGCGCTCGCGGCGGTCGGCGGGCGGCGGGATCTCGTGGACGGGCCGCTCGGGGGCGGGGGCGTCGTCCAGGAAGTCGAAGTTCCCGATCATGGTCTCGGACATGATGCGGGTGCCCGGCGGGGGCGGCGGCGCGGGCCTGCCGGGGGGCGCGGGCGCGGGCTGCGCGGGCATGTCGCGGGTCTCGGGCGGGACCGGCGGATCCTGCCGTGCGGGCTGGGCGTCGAACACCGTCCCGGGCGGGGACGGCGGCGCCTGCCTGGGCTGCGGGGCGAGCGGGCGCTCGTCGAAGCGCGTGCCCTCCAGGTCGGGACGCGGGTCGAAGCGCGTCCCGGGCGCGGGCCGCTCGGGCCGCTCCTGCGCCGCCGGCTGCTCGTAGGCGGGCTGCTGCTCGGGCGGCCGGCGGTCGGCGGGCTGGAAGCCGAGCGCGGTGTAGGGCGGCGAGAACGGCGCGTCGTCCGCGGCGTCCTCGGGCAGCGAGTAGACGCCCGCCCGGTCGGCGTCCGGCGCGGCCGGCGGCGGGAAGCCCTGCGGCGGCGTCCCGGACGCGGCGGCGTTCTCCTCCTGCGCGGGCGCCTGCACGTACGGCCGGTCCGGCTGCGCGGGCGCCGGGGCGGGCCGGGCGGGCGCGTTCGGCGCGACGCCCGGCTGGTGCAGGCCGTGCGCGGGCGGGCGCCGCTCGGGCTGCGGCACCGGCGTCGGCATCCCGGTGACGGTCGCGGCCCTCGCGACGTTCGACGCCCGCGCCCGCCCGACGAGCTGGGCGATGACGGCCGTCGGCACCGGGAAGCCGCGCGGCCGCGCCGGCATCCCGGCGAGGCGGCACCAGGCCAGGTCCAGCTCGAAGGCGGTCGCGAGGAGCGTCTCGGCGGACTCGGCGGGCAGCGACCCGAGCGGCTCCGGCAGCCGCATGTCGGCCGGCCACATCCGGCGCAGCGGGTGCCCGCTCTGCGCCAGCACCGCCTGCACCGTGTAGCGGACCTCGGGGTCGAGCCAGGGGACGATCCCGGCGGCCATGTCGCCGCGCAGCACCGCGAGGTCGGCGGCGAGCAGCGCCGCCGCCTGGAGCCGCGGCTCGATGTAGCCCTGCTCGTCGAACCCCGCCAGCACCTCGGCCAGCGTGTAGAAGGCGTGCCGGAACGCGTCGCCCGGCGAGCTCTCGTTGCGCAGCGACGGCACCAGGTGCGGCGGGCAGCGCGGCAGCCACTGCTGGGCGATGGCCTGGTCGCCGTAGGGCAGCGCCGCGTAGTCGGCGGTGGGGTTGCCGAGGGTGGTGCCGAGGATCGCCAGCAGCGCGTCGGCGCGCATCTGGAACCGGACGTCCTCGCGCAGCGCGCTCGCCACCGCCCACATCGTCCGCAGCACCACGACGGCGGCGTCCACGCGGCCCGCGCGCAGCCGCTCGGCGTACAGCCCGACCAGCGCCTCCAGCGTCGGCGGCGTCAGCCAGCGCGGCCCGTCCACCTGCGGCAGCGGCACGGCGCGGTAGGGCTGCCAGAGGTCGAGGAGCTGGCCGTCCATCCGGGAGTCGAACACCGGGGCGCCCGCGCTCCACAGCATCACGCCCCAGCAGGCGACGACGGTCGCCGGCGTCTCGGGGCGGAACTCCTTCCAGGTGTGCGGGTAGTCGGCGGCGGGCAGCGCGGCGGCGGACTCGACCGTCGAGCGGACCCGCGTCGTCACGTCGGGCGCGAACCCGTAGCGGACGAACGGCAGCGGCTCGGGCGGGTCGTAGGAGAAGTCGGGGCCGGCCGGCACCACGTGCGGCGGCAGCACCGGCACCTGGCCGGCCTGCCCGGGGCGCGCCGCCATGCGGTCGGCGACGGCGCGCGGCGGCGGGCAGAGGTACCACTGGCCGTCGGAGGGGTGCAGCCGGTACCAGCGGGCCCACGCGCCGAACACCCACCAGGTGCCGTCGGGCACCATCAGCAGGCGCCCGGCTATGGCGTGCTGGCGCTGCTGCGGAGGCGCCGACGACCACCATCCGGCGGCGACCATCGCGCGGGTGTCGCGCTCGGCCGCGTCGAAGGGATCGCCGCCAGCCTGGGGGCTGGGCGGCGGAACGCTGCCGTAGCCCGGTCCCCACACCATGCGGTCATCGTATTCAGACCGGGGCCGCCGAGGTGCCCGCTACCGGCACGAATGCGATCTCCGCAGGTCAGGCCGCCGGGGACGGCAGGTACCGGTCACCGCCAGGTGGCGGCGGCGTGGCGTTCGGCCTTCTTGACGTAGACGTCGGGGGTGTACTCCAGCACCGCGCGGTCGTCGTCGGTGAGCTCCCGGACGATCTTTCCGGGGGTGCCCGCGACCAGCACGCCGGACGGGATCGTCTTGCCCGGCGGCACCAGCGCGCCCGCCGCGATCAGCGAGCCGGCGCCGACGCGGGCGCCGTTCAGCACGATCGCGCCGATGCCGATCAGCGAGCCCCGCTCGATGTGCGCGCCGTGCACCATCGCCTTGTGCCCGAGGCTGACCCGGTCCTCCAGGACCGCGGGCATGCCCGGGTCGGAGTGCAGGCAGCACAGGTCCTGGATGTTGACCTCCGCGCCGACCACCACCTCCTCGTCGTCGGCGCGCAGCACCGTGCCGTACCAGACGTTCGCCAGCCGGCCGAGCGTCACCCGGCCGACGACGACGGCGCCGGGCGCCACCCACGCCTCCGGGTGGATCGCCGGTCCGTCATCGCCCAAAGACCCCACATAGCTCATGCCGCCGATGGTAGGACCCGCGCCGCCCCGCAGGCGGCGCGAGGGCGTCTCGGCAGGTGGACGCGGTCACCGGCCCATTCCTGCCATTGGATACTTTGTCCACCCGGCGATGATGAAGAAACGGCAGCGAGAACGGCGTTCCGGTTGCGCGAATGGGACCGACCGGACAAGGTCGAAGCTGACGCTTTCTCTGTGGCGCCCGCCCGCCGGGTGGGCGGATCGCAACCGACCCTGACGGGGTGATCCCCCCGCCAACGAGACCCCTCAAGGCACCATGAGCAACGACGCTGAGATCCTGCCGAACCTGATGCAAGAAGAGTCCTTCGAGATCGTCATGCGCGGCTACAACCGCCGCCAGGTCGACGACGCCATCGCCCGCGCGCAGCAGAAGAACCGGGAGCTCGAGGCCCGGCTGCAGCGCGCCCAGGACGATGCCGAGCGGATCCGCCGGGAGATGGCCGAGGTCGTCGAGGCGCGCAAGCCCACCGGCGACGACCTGAGCGACCGGCTCCGCCAGATCATCAACCTCGCCGAGGACGAGGCGAAGGAGAAGGTCGCCGACGCCGAGCAGCGCGGCCTCCAGATCCGCCAGGACGCCGAGAACGAGTCCCGCCGCATCGTCGAGGACGCCCGCGCGCACGCCGAGAAGAGCCTCGCGCAGGCCGAGGAGAAGGCCGAGCAGGTCCTGGCGTCGGCCAAGAAGGAGTCCGACAGCGTGCTGTCGGCCGCCAAGCAGGAGGCCGACCAGACCGTCACCGGCGCCCGCCTGGAGGCCGAGCGGACGCTGACGGCGTCCGAGCGCCGCGCCGGAGTGATCAACGAGGGCGCCACCCAGCGGCTGAACCAGCTCACCCGCAACCACACCCAGGCGCTCCAGCGGCTCACCGAGATCAGCGAGACGCTGCACCGGCTGCTGACGGCCGAGAACGAGGCCGGCCCGCTGGAGAAGATGGTCGACGACGCGGTCAAGCAGCCCGCGCCGCGCAAGCCCGCCGTCCCGGCCCAGGCGCAGGCGCCGCACCAGCAGGGGCAGGGCCAGCAGGGCCAGCACCAGCCCGCCCACCACCAGCAGGCGCCGCAGAACCAGCACCACCAGCCCGCGCCCGTCCAGGCGCAGCACGCGCCGGGCCCGGTCGCGGCCAAGCCGGCGCAGGTCGTGCAGCCGGTCCAGCCCGCCAAGCCCGCGCAGCCCGCCCCGCCGGTCCCGGCGGCCAAGCCCGAGCCCGCCGCCGGCCCCGACGCCGCGCAGCGCCCGAACCCCGCGCCCGCCAAGCCCCTGCACTTCGACGACCTCGACGACGACCACGCCGGTCCGATCCAGCCGAACGGCCGCGACCACCGGTGAGCCGGGCGGGGCGGCGTTCCGCGGATTCGCGGGGCGCCGCGCCCGGTTCGTAGAATCGCGCTCATGGCGAGAGCGACCCCCCGCGGCCGGGCCCGGGGCGCGGGCCACCCCGGCACGGCCCGTCCCATCCGGCGGCTCGGCGACCCGGTGCTGCGCACCGCGTGCGACCCGGTCCGCACCTTCGACGCGGCGCTGGAGCGCCTCGTCGACGACATGTTCGTCACCATGTACGAGGCCGAGGGCGCCGGCCTCGCCGGCAACCAGATCGGCCTCGCGCGCAGCCTGTTCGTCTACGACTGCGAGGACGACAAGGGGCGCCGCCACGTCGGCCACGTCGTGAACCCGGTGCTGGTCGCCGCGGACGGCGACACGCTCGTCGAGCCCGAGGGCTGCCTGTCGCTGCCGGGCCTGCGCTTCGACACGCCGCGGTACGCGCACGCCGTCGTCGAGGGCGTCGACGCCAAGGGCCGGCCGGTCCGGGTCGAGGGCACCGGCTACTTCGCCCGCTGCCTCCAGCACGAGACCGGCCACCTGGACGGCCGCGTCTACGTCGACGGGCTGGACGGCGACGCCCGCCGCGCCGCGATGCGCGCCATCCGCGAGTCCGCCCGCGGCTGACGGGCGGGGTCAGTCCCAGCGGGACCGGCGCTGGCGCTTGACGTCGGAGCGTCGCTTCTTGTCGGCCAGCCGCCGCTCGTTGAGGCCGCGCGGGATCTTCTTCGGGATGCGCTTCTTCGGCGGCGGCGCGATCGCCTCGGACAGCAGGGCGGCGAGGCGCTCGCGGGCGGCGTCGCGGTTGCGCTGCTGGGAGCGGTACTCCTCGGCGCGGATGCTGAGGACGCCGCGGACGAGGCGCCCGTGCAGGCGCTCCAGGGCGCGCTGCCGGAGCGGCTCGGGCAGCGACGGCGAGTTCGCGACGTCGAAGGACAGCTCGGCGGCGGTGGCGCTCGTGTTCACATGCTGCCCGCCCGGCCCCGAGGAGCGGGAGAAACGCCAGGACAGCTCGGACTCCGGGATGGAGACCGAGCCGCGGACGTGGATCGTGTCGGGCATGCTCCGATTATCCCCGCCGGTACCCGATCATGTCGCATGCATTTCCGCAGGGCCGCCCTGGTGCATATGCAAGTGCTTACTTACAATGATCGGCATGACCGACGACGGACTGTTCCGCGACGACGACGTCATCCGCGTGGTGAGCCGCGAGGGCCTGCTCATCGCCGCGGGCGGCGTCGCGTCCCTCCTCCAGACGGCGCACCCCAAGGTCGCCCAGGGCGTCTACGACCACAGCTATACCGCCGACGACCCGGTCCGGCGGCTCCGCAACACCATGGGCTGGCTCTACGCCGTCCAGTTCGGCACCCGCGAGGAGGCCGCCCGGTTCAGCGACCTGGTCACCCGGGGGCACGGCAAGATCACCGGCCCCGGCTACGAGGCCAACGACCCCGAGCTCCAGGTCTGGGTCATGGCGACGCTGTACGCGGTGGCCGTGCAGGTCTACCAGCTCGTCTTCCGCCGCGCGCTCACCCCGGCCGAGCTGGAGGAGTACTACCAGCAGTGCAAGGTGTACGCGACGATCCTCGGCTGCCCCGCGGACCGGCCGCCCGCCGACTACCCGGCCTTCCGCCGCTACTACGCCGGCATGCTGCGGGACCTGGAGATCACCGACGCGTCCCGGGCCATCGCCGACCAGGTGCTGTACCCCAAGCTGCCCGCGGGCGCGGGCGCCGCCGCCCGGCCGGGCCTCGCCGCCGTCCGGCTCCTCACCGCCGGCCTGATGCCCGCGCCGATCCGCGAGCAGTACGGCTGGACGTGGGACGCCGCGCGCGAGCGCCGCTTCCGCCTGCTGGTCGGCGCCCTCGCCGCCGTCTACCCGCGCCTGCCGCTGCGGATCCGCACCGCGCCCCGCGACCACTACCTGAGCAGCACGCGGCGGATGCTCGCCAAGCTGGACGCGCCGCGGCGTCCCGCGCTGGGAGTCACCGGCGCCACGTCCTGAGCCGTTCCCCCGAAAACGTCGAGGCGCCCTGTGCGCGCCGTTCCCTCCCCAGCGGGAACGGCGCGCACAGGGCGCCTCGTTCGTTTCGGGCGGCACACGGCCGCGCGGACAGCAGGGCGTCCGCGCGGCCGTGCCTCCCATGCCGGTCGGCGGGGACCCGGCCCGGTCCCGCCGACCTTTTTCACCGGCGGCGCCGCCCGTCCGCCCGCTCCCCCCAGAGCCCTTGCACGGACGGCGCCGCCGGTGAAGACCGCGCGATCTAGACGGCCGCCGAGATGATCGTCTCGGCGGCGGCCTTGGCGGTGGCGGAGGGGATCGCGAACCCCACGCCGATGCTCCCCGAGTCGCTGCCGGACGTGGCGATCGCGGTGTTCACCCCGATGAGCTGCCCGGCGCCGTTGACCAGCGCGCCCCCGGAGTTGCCCGGGTTGATCGCCGCGTCCGTCTGGATCGCGTTCTTGATCGTGGTCGTGGCGGTCCGCTGCTGCGACTGCTGCCCCTGCCAGCCGGGGAAGCCCTGCTGCTGCTCGCTCTGCGAGTCGCTCTCCTCCTGGATCTCGCGGCCGAGCGCGCTGACGATGCCCGAGGTGACCGACCCGTCGAGGCCGAGCGGGCTGCCGACGGCGAGCACCGCGTCGCCGACGGCGACCGAGCCGCTGTCCCCGAAGGTGATCGGCTTCAGCCCGGACACCCCCGACGCCTGCACCACCGCGATGTCGGTCGAGGTGTCGCTGCCGAGCACCCTGGCCGTCGCGGTCTTGCCGTCGCTGAACTTCACCGAGACCTGGGTGGCCCCGGACACGACGTGCGCGTTCGTCATGATCATGCCGTCGGAGCGGAGGACGATGCCCGACCCCGAGCCGTCCTGCGTCTGCAGCGACACGACGCTCGGCGAGACGGCGGCGGCGACCTGGGTGGTCGAGCCGCCCGTCGTGGACGCGCCCGACACGGCGGTCGGGCTGGAGTAGACGGTGTTCCCGTCCACCAGCGACACCGCGACGGCGGCGCCCGCCGAGCCCGCGCCGAGCGCGAGCGCCCCGGCCGCCCCCACCGCCGCGAGCTTGCGCCGCAGCGACCAGCCGCGGCGCGGCCCGTCCTGCCGCTCCGGCGCCTGCGGTTCCATCCCCCACGGCGCGTACTGCGCGTTCGGCGCGTGCGGCGCCGTCCACGGCGTGTGACTCCCGGCGTAGGCCCCGGAGTGCTGCGCCGGCGCGCCGCCCTGCTCCTCGCTCATCTGAACTCCCCCTGCCGTTTCCGTCATCACCGACATTGCCGGAGGAATCTGATCCACCGCTGAGGTCCGTCTGAGAGGCGTCTGAAAAGCCCGCCCCCCTTCCTGAGACCGCGGCCCGGGAGCGTGCGGCGTGCGCTCCCGGACCGCGGTGGCCTGGCCAGGGCGCGCACCCCCGATCGACCCTCGGGGACCAGGGGGCGCCCTGTGCCGACCAGGGAACACGGCGAATCTGAACGCTTTCTGAAACGGATCCCAAGCTTGTCTGAGAGAGCGGGCTCAGGCGCCCTCGTCCAGCGCCAGCAGGACGCGGAACACCGCGCCCTCGCCGGGCTCGGACTCGACCTCGACCAGGCCCCGGTGCGCGGCGACGAGCGCCGCCACGATGGCGAGGCCGAGGCCGGTGCCGCCGTCCTCGCGCGAGCGGGCCCGGTCGGCCCGGTAGAACCGCTCGAAGACCCGCTCGCGCTGCTCGGGCGTGAGGCCGGGCCCCGCGTCGGCGATCTCGATGACGGCGGCGGGCGCGCCGCGCAGGCCGCCGGGCCGCAGCGCGACGCCGATCGGGGTGCCGTCGGGGGTGTGCGCGACGGCGTTGGACAGCAGGTTCCCGACGACCTGCCGGAGGCGCGGCTCGTCGCCGAGCACCTGGAAGGCGACACTGCCGTGCACGGTCAGGGCGAGGTCGCGGCCCGGCGCGGTCACCCGGGCCTCCTGCACCGACTCGGCGGCGACGGCGAGCAGGTCCACCGGGCGGCGCTCGATCGGCCGCTGCCGGTCGAGGCGGGCGAGGAGCAGCAGGTCCTCGACGAGCAGGCCCATCCGGGCGGCGGTGCTCTCGATCCGCCCGATCAGCCGGTCCAGCTCCGCGGGGGTGCGGGCGGCGCCCTGCCGGTAGAACTCGGCGAACCCGCGGATGGCGGTGAGCGGCGTCCGCAGCTCGTGCGAGGCGTCGGCGACGAACCGCCGCATCCGCTCCTCCGACCGGCGCGCCGCCGCCTCCGACACGGCGCGGGCGCCGAACGCCGCCTCGATCTGGGCGAGCATCCCGTTGATGGACCCGGCGAGCCGGCCGACCTCGGTGCGGCCGTCGGCGGCCGGCACCCGGCGCGACAGGTCGCCCGCCGCGATCGCCCCGGCGGTCTCCTCCATCGCCGCGAGCGGCCGCAGGCTCGCCCGCACCACCCAGACGCCGAGCCCGGCGAGGACGGCGAGGACGGCGACGCCGACGAACGCGTCGATGAGCGCGAGCCGCCCGACGGTGCTGTCGATCTCGTCGAGCGGGAGCGCGGTGACGAGCAGGCCCCCGTCGGGCAGCCGCACGGCGTGCACCCGCCAGTCCGACCGGGAGCCGCCCTGCCCCGGCACGGTGAACGTCTCGCCGAGGCGCGCGGCGAGGCCGCCGGGCAGGTGCGGCCCGCCGTCGCCCCAGTAGCTCTGCTCGCCCGGCCGGACGGCGCCGTAGGCGTCGGTGACCCGGACGTACATCTCGCTCGGCGCGTGCAGGCGCACCCCGGTGCGCGGCTCGTCCAGCTGCCGCCCCTCCACGAGCTGCCGGACGATCTTCACGGACGTCGTGCGGAGCTGGTCGTCGGCGCGCCCCATGAGGTAGCCGCGCAGCACGAACGCGCCGGCCACGCTCATCACCGCGAGGCCGAGCAGCACCAGCGCCAGCATGCCCGCGATCAGCTTGGTGCGCAGCGGCACCCGGCCGAGGGCTCCCCGCAGGTCCACCGGCGGGTCAGCCCGGCGGCTCGCGCAGCACGTACCCGACGCCCCGCAGGGTGTGGATGAGCCGCGGCTCGGTGTTGTCGACCTTGCGGCGGAGCGCCGACACGTAGGACTCGACGATGCCGGCGTCGCCCTGGAAGTCGTAGTTCCACACGTGGTCCAGGATCTGCGCCTTGGACAGGACGCGCCCGGCGTTCGCCATGAAGTAGCGCAGCAGCTTGAACTCGGTGGGCGACAGCTGGACGACCTTGCCGCCGCGCCACACCTCGTGCGCGTCCTCGTCCAGCTCGACGTCGGCGAACACCCGGCGCGGCGGCGGCTCGGCGGCGCCGCCGCGGAACCGGCGGAGCACCGCGCGGATGCGCGCGATGACCTCCTCCAGGCTGAACGGCTTGGTGACGTAGTCGTCGCCGCCGATCGTCAGGCCCTTGATCCGGTCCTGCACCGCGTCGCGGGCGGTGAGGAACAGCACCGGGGTGTGGTCGCCGCCCGAGCGGAGCCGCCGCGCGACGTCGAACCCGTCGATGTCGGGCAGCATGACGTCCAGCACGACGAGGTCGGGCCGGTGCCGCCGCGCCGCCTGCACCGCGTCGGCGCCGTTGGTCGCGGTGACCACGTCGAAGCCGGTGAAGCGGAGGCTGCCGGCGAGCAGCTCCAGGATGTTCGGCTCGTCCTCGACGACGAGCAGGCGCGCCTCGGGCGTCCTGCCCGGGACGGCACCGAGCGTGCGTTCAGCCACGGGACCCCCTCCAGGTCACCGCCGAGGCTGGCACACCAACCTGAGAGAACCCTGAAGGCCCTCTGCCTGCCCGCCGCGCGGCCCGTACCTCACGCGGACGGTGACGCCAAGGCCGCTGACCGTAATCGGCGATTATCGCCCGGAGTCCCCACGGGATCACGGCGGGTGCGCATCATGAGGTCACAGCGACGGCGAGGGAACGGGGAGAGCGATGGCGTGGCGGACGACGCGGGGCGACCAGTACTTCATCGACCAGTGGCACCCGGCGGTGAACGGCCGGATCTGGTTCCGGCGCCTGGACACCGGCACCGGCGGCTACTCCTACCGCTGGTCGGACGAGGGCGCCCCCGACCACTCGTCGCTGTTCGGGTCGGCGGCCGACGCCGGGCTCCCCGGCGCCCTCGCGAACGGCGCGTACGAGGTCGGCACGTCCGACGACGTGCAGGCCGGCTACCACACGCTGCTCGGCCTCACCACCAGCCTGGCGGGCCGCCTCATGACCGTCCAGCAGACCGTGCCCGCCCTCGCCGCCGCGGCCGGGCAGCACCACACCACCGCGCAGGCCGCGATCGGGACCGCCCTGAACCGGCGCACCCAGGCGGAGCAGGCGGCCGACCCCGCGCAGGGCCGGCAGCTGTTCCGCCAGGGGCTGCGGGCGCTCGCCGATGCCCACGGGCAGGTCCTCGCCTGGATCAACGGCGGGGCGGACCCGGGCGCCGAGCGGATGCCGCTGCGCTCCACCGCCCAGCGCGCGAGCAGCCTCGGCACGCAGATCTACAACCAGCTCCAGGGCTGACCCGCGCGGGCGCCGCCGTCAGCCGTACAGCTCGATGAAGGGGCTGTTCTTGCCGGACCTGGCGGCGGCGCCGACGCTCACGACGCCCGCGGTGCCCGGCCGCCGGTCGATGTCGGACGCCTGCACGGACGCGCCCGTGCGCACCGGCCCGTACAGCGTCGACCAGGACGTCCCGTTGTAGTGCAGGTACATGCTCTTGTTCCGCGTGGACACCCGGAGGACGACGGCGCCGCCCTTGCCGTCGGCGGCGAGGCCGATGCCGGCGGCGAGCAGCGGCGTGTTCGCGGTCTTCCAGGTCTTGCCGTCGTAGCGGAGCAGCGCGTTGGTCGTCTGCGACTGCTGGGCGTCGCGCAGCACGTACACGGTCGTCGCCGACACCGCCACGATCTTGTGCAGGACGGCCTGGTAGGCCGCGGTGCCGAGGGAGCCGGGGACGGCCGTCCGCTTCCACGACGTCCCGTTGTAGTGCATGACCCAGCCGGTGACGGCCGTGCCGGTCGAGGTCGTCCCGGCGAGCCACACGTCCGACTTGGAGCGGACGTCCACGGCCGTCGCGACCGACGACGCGGGCAGCGCCACCTTCGCGTCGGCCCAGGCCGAGCCGGTCCAGCGCAGCACCTTGCCGAGGCCGCCGCTGTTGGCGTTCAGGCTCGACAGCGAGTAGGCGGTCCCGTCGGCGGCGGCCGCGACCTGCGACGGCAGGCCGGCGCCGGGGTAGGCGACCTTGGCCCACTTGGCGCCGTTCCAGTACAGGGCGACGACGCCGTCGAGGTTGTAGCCGACGGCCCACGCCCGGGACACGGAGGCGACGGCGATGTCGGTGGGCGCGAACCCGACCGGGCTGGCCTGCGCCGACCAGCCGGCGGACGTCCAGCGGGCGAAGCGGGTCCGCGGCGACAGCAGCGAGCCGCCGGACCCGATGGCCCAGCCGACGTTCTTGCTCGCGAAGTCCACCCGGTCGAGGCCGCCGGTGAAGGCGGTGGACGCCTTCCCGTCGACGTTGCGCCAGCCCGCCGCGAGCGCGGGGGCGGCCGTCGCGACCCCGGCGGCGCACGCCAGCGCCGTCACCGTACCGACCGACGCGAGCCTGACGTTCCGTCCCATGCCACCCACTCCTCGACCCTCGCCCCGAATGCGGTTGCAGAGTACGGGAACGCTTACCTCTTGGTAAGAGGAACCTGGCGAGCGCGAGAGTGCCCGGCGGCCGGAGCCGGCCGCCGGGCACTTCTTCAGGAAGGCGCTACTCGCCCTTCCAGTCGGGCTTGCGCTTCTCGGCGAAGGCGGCCGGGCCCTCCATCGCGTCCTTGGAGCCGAAGACGGGCATGACGATCTCGCCCTGCTTCTTCCAGGCCTCGGCGTCGGTCCAGTCCGCGGACTCCACGATGATCTTCTTGGTGGCGGCGAGCGCCAGCGGCGCGTTCTCCGCGACCTTCAGCGCCAGCTCCTTGGCGGCGGCGAGGGCGCCGCCCGCCTCGGTGAGCCGGTTGACGAAGCCGAGCTCGGCCATCCGCTCCGCCGGGTACTTGTCCCCCGTCAGCGCGATCTCCATCGCGATGTGGAACGGGATGCGCTGCGGCAGCCGGAGCAGGCCGCCGCCCGCCGCGACGAGGCCGCGCTTCGGCTCGGGCAGCCCGAACTGCGCGTCCCGCGACGCCACGATCATGTCGCAGGACAGCGCGACCTCGCAGCCGCCGGCGAGCGCGTAGCCCTCGACCGCCGCGATGAGCGGCTTGGCCGAGGGGCGCTCGACGATGCCGGCGAACCCGCGGCCCTCCACGATCGGGTTGTCCCCGGTGAGGAAGCCCTTCAGGTCCATGCCCGAGCAGAACGTGCCGCCCGCGCCGGTGAGGACGCCGATGGACAGGTCCTTGCGGGTGTCCAGCTCGTCCATCGCGGCCGCGATGCCCTGCGCCACCGCGCCGTTGACGGCGTTGCGGGCCTCGGGCCGGTTGATGGTGATGACGAGGACGGCGCCGTCCTCTTCGGTGAGTACCGCTTCCGACATTCAGAGCCTCACTTCGGCTGGAAACGGATGCCGCCGTCGAAGCGGATCGTCTCGCCGTTCATGTAGTCGTTCTCGATCAGGGCGGTGACGAGCTGCGCGAACTCCGACGCCTTGCCCATGCGCTTCGGGAACGGCACCGGCGCGGCCAGCTTGGCCTTGAACGCCTCGGACTCGGGGCCCTCGCCGTAGATCGGCGTGTCGATGATGCCGGGGCAGATGGTGTTGACGCGGACGCCGATCGCCGCCAGGTCGCGCGCGGCCGGCAGCGTCATGCCGACGATGCCGCCCTTGGACGCGGAGTAGGCGACCTGGCCGGTCTGGCCCTCCAGGGCCGCGACCGAGGCGGTGTTGACGACGACGCCGCGCTGGCCGTCGGCGTCGGCCGGCTCGGTCTTGCTGATGGCGGCGGCGCCGATGCGCATCAGGTTGAAGGTGCCGATCAGGTTGACCTGGATCACCTTCTGGAAGGTGGCGAGGTCGTGCGGGCTGCCGTCGCGGTTGACGGTGCGCGAGGCCCAGCCGATGCCGGCGCTGTTGACGACGACGCGGAGCGGCTTGCCGGTCTGCACGGCGGCGTCGACGGCGGCCTGCACCTGCGTCTCGTCGGAGACGTCGGTCTTGACGAACACCCCGCCGAGCTCGTCGGCGAGGGCCTTGCCCTTGTCCTCGTTGAGGTCGGCCACGACGACCGTGGCACCCCCGGCGGCCAGCGCGCGGGCGGTGGCCTCGCCGAGGCCGCTCGCACCACCGGAGACGACGGCGGAAACTCCGTTCAGGTCCATAAGCAGCACCTTACGTCAGGAACCGAATCTGGTTCGGGTGATGTTACCCACAAGTCACAATACGGGGAATGTTTGCCCCCCTCCCACCGGGGGACCGGGGGATTCCGGTCACCGAAGGGGAGGCGATGAGCGAACGCCCAGCACAGGCCCAGTCCTACCCTGGCAGCTCGGGCGACATGTCGCCCGAGCCCCGCGACGAGATGCTCGACTACACCGGCAGCGGCCTGCTGAAGGACGTCCGCGCGCTCGTGACGGGCGGCGACTCCGGCATCGGCCGCGCCGTCGCCATCGCCTTCGCCAAGGAGGGCGCCGACGTCGCGATCACCTACCTGGACGAGGACCACGACGCCCGGCACACCGCCGAGCACGTGGCGACCGCCGGCCGCCGGTGCTTCGCCTTCGGCGGCGACCTCGCCGAGGAGCGGCACGCCCGCGAGGTCGTCGCGCACGCCGTCCGCGACCTCGGCGGCCTCGACGTGCTCGTCCTGCACCACGGCACGCAGGCGCCGGTCGACGACATCCGCGAGATCGACGGCGCGCGGCTGCGCCGCACCTTCGACGTCAACGTGCTGTCGCTGTTCTGGATCGTGCAGGAGGCGCTGCCGCACCTCGGCCGCGGCTCGTCGATCGTCGTCACCGGTTCGGTGAACGGCCTGCGCGGGAACAAGACCCTCATCGACTACGCGGCGAGCAAGGCCGCCGCGATGGGACTCGCGGCCTCGCTCGCGCAGAACCTCATGGAACGGGAGATCAGGGTGAACGTCGTCGCGCCGGGGCCGGTCTGGACGCCGCTGATCCCCGCCACCCTCCCCGAGGGGAAGGTGGAGGAGTTCGGCGAGCAGGCCCCGATGGGGCGGGCCGCCGAGCCCGACGAGATCGCGCCGTCCTACGTGTTCTTCGCCGCCAACCGGCTGTCGTCCTACTACACCGGGCAGACGCTCGTCCCCGGCGGCGGCGAGATCCACCCCGGATGAGGCGCTCGGACCCGGCCGAGCCCGGCTTCGGGCGCCGCCGCTGCGGTCGCGGGTTCCGCTACCTGGGCACCGGCGGCGAACCGATCACCGACCGGGCCGTCATCGAGCGGATCAAGGCGCTGGTGATCCCGCCCGCCTGGGCGGAGGTCTGGATCTGCCCGGACGCCGGCGGCCACATCCAGGCCGTCGGCACCGACGACGCGGGCCGCCGCCAGTACCTCTACCACCCCGAGTGGCGGGCCGAGCGCGACCGCGAGAAGCACGACCACGTCCTGGACCTCGGCGCGGTCCTGCCGGAGGTCCGCGAGCGCCTCGCCGCGGACCTCGCCGGGCGCGGCTACACCCGCGAGCGCGTCCTCGCCGCCGCCGTCCGCCTCATCGACCTCGGCTTCTTCCGCATCGGCGGCGAGCGCTACGAGTCGGAGAACGGCACCTACGGCCTCGCCACCGTCCTCCGCGAGCACGTCACCTGCGCGCGCGGCGAGATCACCTTCCGCTACCCGGCCAAGCACGCCAAGGAGCTGCACCGCTCGGTCGCCGAGGAGGCCGTCTGCAAGGTCATCACCGGCCTGAAGCGGCGCGCCGGCGACGGCCCCGAGCTGCTCGCGCACCGCGCCGGCGACGGCGGCTGGCACGACGTCACCACCACCGACATCAACACCTACATCCAGGAGGTCACCGGCGGCGACTTCACCGCCAAGGACTTCCGCACCTGGCACGCCACCGTCCTCGCCGCCGTCGGCCTCGCCGTGTCCACCGGCGCGCCCGACAGCGAGAGCGCCCGGCGGAAGGCCGTCGCGCGCGTCGTCCAGGAGGTCGCCGGGTACCTCGGCAACACCCCGGCCGTCGCGCGCGCCTCCTACATCGACCCGCGCGTGATCGAGGCGTACGAGGACGGCCGGACGATCCGGCCCGTCCTCGCCGAGCTCGGCGTCGACGTCGACGAGGGCGCGCCCGCCACCCAGGGCCCCGCCGAGGCCGCCGTCCTCAGACTGCTGCGAGCTCGTACACCGCGTACGCCTGCTTGATCACCGGGAGGGCGACGTTGCGGACCCGGACGCCGCCGGGCGTCGCGCCCTTCTCGGTGCCGGCGTGCGCGTGGCCGTGCACCGCGAGCGCCGCGCCCGCCGCGTCGACCGGCTCGGCGATCAGGTAGCTGCCGAGGAACGGGTAGATCTCCAGCGGCTCGCCCTCCAGCGTGTCCGCGGACGGCGAGTAGTGCGTGAGCGCGACCTTGACGTCGCAGTCCAGGGCGTCCAGCGCGGCGCCGAACCGGGCGGCGAACCGCTTGGTGACGCCGACGAAGTCCTTCATCTCGCGCTCGCCGAAGTCGCTGGCGCAGCGCCCGGCGAACCCGCCGCCGAAGCCCTTGCCGCCCGCGACGCCGAGCCGCGTCCCGGCGACGTCGAGGACGGTGCCGGTGCCCTCCAGCACCATGATCCCGGCGTCCGCCAGGATCGCGGCGACCTCGTCCTGGGCGCCGGACTGGTGGTCGTGGTTGCCGAGGACGGCGATCACCGGCAGGCCGAGGTCGCGCAGCTCCGCCGCCACGATCCGGCCCTCCTCGGGCGTGCCGTGCCGGGTGAGGTCGCCCGCGACCAGGAACACGTCGGCCCGGTCGGGCAGCCCCTCCAGGCGCGGCCGGTAGGTCCCGGCGGTCTCGCGGCCGAGGTGGACGTCCCCGGCGGCGGCGATCCGGATCATCGCAGCGTCTCCCCTCCGGCGGGCTCCTCCAGCGGGACCACCGACACCTCGTTGCGCACCTGGAACCCTTCCGCGGCGGCCCGCGCGGCCGCCTCGATCTCCGCGCACCGCCCGGCGGCGGCGACCTGGCCGCGCAGGACGACGACGCCGCCCCGCACGTCCACCCGCACCCCGAGCTCGTGCGTGCCGGCCGCGATCGCCTCCTGGACGTGCGCGGCGACGTACTCGTCGGTCATGGGCCGCTCGTTCACAGGAACTCCCCCTCGATGACGCCGAGCCGCGCGAGCAGCGTCAGGAACGCGTAGGCGTACGGCGACTCCGCCGTCCGCGCCGCGACGCCCGGCCAGTCGACCTGCTCGCGCAGCGCCCGGCAGACGTGCAGCACGGCGCCGAAGTCGCAGGCGGTCTCGGTGAAGGCGAGCAGCCGCATGGTGATGATGTCGTCGGCGGGCAGCACCGGCATGAGCACCGCCGCCACGTTCAGCTCCTCGGCCCGGCCGAGCAGCGCGGCGTCGACCGGCCGCCCCGACGGCGCGAAGATCAGGTCGATGAGCTGGTCGCCGTCGTAGACCTTGGCGAGCCAGTTCTCCGGCGCCTCGTGCGGCCGCATCCCGGCGGCGACGAGCGCGCCGACGGCGGCCTCGACGTCCTCCTCGCGCACCACGACGTCCACGTCGTGCGTCGACATCGCGGCGCCGCGCGCGTACGCCGCGCACCCGCCGGCGAGCGCGAACGGCACGCCCGACTCGCGCAGCACCGACCCGGTCCGCTTCAACGTCAGCCGCAGTCCCTCGGCGTTCTCGGCGCCGGTGGCGTCCTGGATCTCCACGCTGCCCTCCCTCGCGGTCCCGGTGCCGGTACCCGCGCAGGGCGTCCTTAGTCCGGCGGGCGACCTTCCCCTCTCCGCCCGGCCACCTCTTCACCCCCTCCCGGGACGGGCCGCGGGTGACGCATCGTCCGTCCCATGAGCCCCGTCCTCCCCTTCCTCGCCGCCGCCCTGCTGGGCGTCCCCGCCCCGCCGACCGCGGCGTGCGGCGTCCACGTCTGCCTGGAGATCACCCGCGCCGGATCCTTCGTCCGCGACGCCACCGCCTACACGCGCGACGGCCGGCCCGGCACGCTCCGCGTGTCCTGGGGCGACTGGCACAGCTCCCTGGTCCACGCGTCCCGCTTCACCTGGAACGTCAACGACGCCCGCCCTTTCCACGACATCTGCGCCGCCCTCGACCGCGGCGGCCGCAAGGTCGAGGACCACATCTGCGTCCGCGTGATCCCCTGACCCGCCCGCTCAGCCCGCCGGCGCGTAGGCGGCGGGCGGGGTGGGGGTGGTGCCGAGGCAGGTCGCGACGGGGTCCTCGATCGAGCACCAGCCGGGCCGCCGCTTCGGGACGTAGCCGGACGGCACGCCGCGCGCCGCGATGATCGAGCGGTAGGCGGCCACCGCGTCCGTCGGGCGCCGGACGAGCGCCGGGTCGGTGCGGACGTTCACGGTGTAGAGGCCGAAGCGGGGCCGGTAGCTGCCCCACTCGTAGTTGTCGGTGAGGCTCCAGTAGTTGTAGCCGATGACCTTCACGCCGTCGGCGATCGCGCGCTGCACCCAGTACAGGTGGTCGCGCAGGTGGTCGGCGCGGGTGTAGCCGTCGGCGCGGGGCTTGCCGTCATCGGTCGGCATGCCGTTCTCCACCACGTACAGCGGCAGCTTCGGCAGGCGGCGCTGGTAGCTGCGCAGCACGTAGTACAGGCCCTCGGGCTCGGGGTCGATCTTCCAGTACTCGCCGGTGAGGCTGTTGGCGGCGGTGAGGTTCTCCAGGTTGGCGCCGTAGTAGTAGTCCACGCCGACGAAGTCGAGCTTGTCGGTGGCCTGGTTGAACAGGGCGGCGTCGAACAGCCCGTTCAGGGCGGTGCCGTAGGCGACGTTGCTGGAGACGAGGGCGCCCGGGTCCACCTTGTGGATCATGTCGTAGGCGGCGCGGTGCGTGCGGATCAGCGCGTCGCGCATGGTGAGGAGCTGCGCGGCGCTCATCGGCCGGTCGCGGAACTCGTGGTAGAGGTACTGGCTCGCCTCGTTGAAGGTGATCCAGATGACGCCGCGGCCCTTGTACCGGTCCACCAGGAAGCGCGCGTTGGCGAGCCAGTCGGCGGCCGTGCGCGGGTCGTCCCAGGCGCCCCGGCCCGCCACCCAGCCGGGGTAGACCCAGTGGTCGAGGGTGAGCATCGGCCGCATCCCGGCCGCCTCGATCCGCCGGACGACGTCGTCGTAGTAGGCGAGCGCGGCCGGGTCGCGGTGGCCGCGGCGCGGCTCGACGCGGGCCCACTCGACCGACGTGCGGAACACCTCGACGCCGAGGCCGCGCGCGAGGGCGATGTCGGACGGGTAGCGGTGCCGGAAGTCGACCGAGTTCCCGTAGGGCTCCTTGACGTCGGGCGCCCCGCGCGCGGCGTAGCGCGTCCAGTTGCTGTCGGGGAAGGAGCCGCCGCTCTGGAAGTCCGAGGACGCGACGCCCCACAGGAAGCCGGCCGGGAAGCGGCCCGCCGGGCCCGCCGCGGCCGCCGGCGCGGCGAGCGCGGCAGCGAGCAGGAGGACGAGGGCGGGGAGGACGGATGCGGTGCGCGGCCTGCCGGTCATCGGCTTCTCCCTCCGAACCTTCATTCGGATGACAAGTGCGAAACCGGACAAAGTCAATGCCCGCGCGCGGACCGGGACCGGATCGTTCCCGGGTACCAGTTGAGTAGCCGCCCCCGCTCGGCTACTCAGGCGCCGCCGGGCGCGGCGCGGCAGAGTCGCCGCATGGACGTTCTCGCGCAGCTCAAGGGCACCACCGCGTACTTCATCCAGGCGATCATCTCGTTCGTCGCCGCGCTCGCCGCGCTCTCGCTCGGCGTCTGGTTCCTGCCCGCGCCGATCTGGGTGCGGGCCTTCATCGGCCTCGGCATGCTCTACCTCACGACCTCGACCTTCACCCTGGCCAAGTGCGTGCGCGACCGCCAGGAGGCCGCCGCCGCGCCGCGCCCGCCCGGGGTCCCGGCGTCGGCGCTCCCGCCGGGGGCGCCGTTCGCGGAGGGGGCCGCCGGCTCGTGGAGCTGACCGCCGGCGGTGATCCGGGACGCATCCGCCCCGCCGGCGCCGCCGGAAGTGAGCGGAATAACAGAATCGCTATAGGCCGCATCCGGCCTGCCGCAGCCGCCGGCGGGAACGGCGGCCGCAAAGGCGCCCGCCATCGCGGGCGCCTTTTCCATGCCCGCGCAGCATGGATCGCCCGTCGCTCCCGATCCGGACGAACGGCCACCGGAGGTCGGAAACGGCCGCTTCCGAGCCGGCCGAATGCGATTGTGTGCGGCATCACAAACAGATAAAGACCCTTCCCTTTCAGCAGCGGACATCACCTACCGTAATCACCCTTTTCCTTGATCGAAAAGCGCCGCGGGAGCCGTCCGGATTGCCGGGAACGGTGCGGCGTGGCACCGTGATCGGCGGCCGGCGGCCTCCCGCCGCCGGCCCGGACAACCGAACAGCGCCCGCCCGCCCCGCACCTTTCGTGCGGGGCCGCGACCGCGCGCCGGAAGGCGGCGCGCGGCGGCGGGCCCGCCGCGTCCGCGCAGCCCAGAGGCGCGGAACCGGGTGGCGCGCGGCGCCGGCGCAGGCCGGCGCGGCCGCCCTTTTCCAGCTCGGCCGGACCCCCTTTCGCCACACCCCGCATCCGGCCGCCCGGTAGGCATGATCGGCGATTCGAGGAGCACTCCTGAACGGCATTCCGACCCCCCTTTCCGCTCGCTCCGCCAAGCTGCTGGCGAGCGGACTCGTCCTCGGCTCGGCCGCGACCGGCGCCGTCGCCCTGTCGGCGGCGCCCGCGCAGGCCGCGCCGGCGGCACCGGCGGCGCCCGCGCGGGCCGCCGCGGCGACCAGCGCCAAGATCAGCGCAGCTCGCAAGGCCAGGCAGAAGGCCCGCGCGAAGAAGGCCGTCCGCTACGCCTACGCGCAGATCGGCGACCCGTACCGCTACGGCGCCAGCGGTCCGGGCTCGTGGGACTGCTCGGGCCTCGCCCGCGCGTCCTGGAAGAAGGCCGGCGTGAAGCTGCCGCGCGTCACGACCGCGCAGTACAGGGCGGTCAAGAAGAAGGTGTCCTGGAAGGGCGCCGTGGCCGGTGACCTGCTGTTCTTCTACGGCGGCAAGAGCCACGTCGGCATCTACGTGGGCCACGGCTACATGATCCACGCGCCGTCCAGCGGCCAGCGGGTGAAGAAGGTCAAGCTCGGCGGTTACTACAAGCGGCACTTCGCGGGCGGCGTCCGCCCCGGTTACTGACGGTGACCGCAGAGCGTGCCCGGAGCGGCCTCGCGGGGCCGTGACGGGGACGTCGCGCCGAGGGTGGAATGCCCTCGGCGCGACGTCTTTCTCTCTCCAGAGCCACATCTGTGACCCGTATCACATCTCTTCCAATGGCGAGGAATCAGCGCAGGCAGCAGGGGGAATGAAGGCCCCCGGCACAGTGATCGACAACGCGGGGGGCGCCGCATTACCCGCCCGTGATTTGCCAGATATACCGGCACCTGGCTACCTTCCTGCCGTTCACGGTGCTGGCCGTGGCCGCCCCCGCACGGCCACGACGCTGGATCGACAACTCAACAGCACTGTCGACGTGCGGTCACGGCATCCCCAGTCTCCATGCCGCGTGCGCGCCGTCGAGTCGCCGCGTCCGTGCAGCCATGAGCACGGAGCCGGAAGTGCGGTCGAGCGGGCTCCGCAGCCACCTCCCATGGGCTGCGCCGTGCCCGCGCGCCGCCGCGAGAACCCCCCGCCGCGTCGCACGCCCCCGGTGTGCGGCCGCACGGGCTTGCCCGGTAGGCATCGCCTGCGAGCTCAGGAGTCGTCCTGCATACCCCCCGATCCACCCCGTTCTTCCCGCGTGCCCGCAAGGCCGCCGCGGTCGCCTCCGCGGCCGTCCTCGGCGCCACGCTGCTGACGGCCGCGCCCGTCCAGGCCGCCCCCGCGGCGCCGGCGGCGCCCGCCCTCGCCGCCCAGCCCTCCAAGGCCCGGGTCGCCAAGCAGAAGTCGCGCGCGAACTACGCCGTCCGCTACGCCTACAAGCAGATCGGCGACCGCTACCGCTACGGCGGCACCGGGCCGAGCTCCTGGGACTGCTCCGGCCTCGCCGGCGGCTCGTGGAAGAAGGCCGGCGTGAAGATGCCGCGCACCACGCAGCAGATCTACCGCGGCATCAAGTACAAGGTGTCCTGGAAGGGCGCCGAGGCCGGCGACCTGCTGTTCTTCTACAAGGGCCGCACCCACGTCGGCATCTACGTCGGCAAGGGCTACATGATCCACGCGCCCGGCTCCGGCCGCCGGGTGAAGAAGGTCAAGCTGAACTCCTACTACAAGCGGCAGTTCAGCGGCGGCGTCCGCCCCGGGTACTGATCCGCGGGCGCCCCGCACCGCGCGGCGCGGTGCGGGGCGCGGCCCGCGGCTACAGCGCCGGGTAGTCGGTGTAGCCGCGGTGGTCGCCGCCGTAGAACGTCGCGGGGTCGGGCTCGTTGTACGGGCCGCCCGCCTTGATCCGCTCGGGCAGGTCGGGGTTGGCGAGCCAGAGCGAGCCGAGGACGATCGCGTCCGCGTCGCCCGCCCGCAGCGCCTCCTCCCCGTACTCGGGCCTCGCCGGGAACGCGCCCGGCTCCGGGTGCGGGTTGAGCAGCAGCGTCCCCGGCCACTGCGCGCGCAGGGAGCGGGTGAGCCCCCGGTCGCCGAGCTCCAGGACGTGCAGGTAGGCCAGGCCGAGCGGCGCCAGCTCCGCCAGCAGCGCCGCGTACAGCTCCGGGGTGTCGCTCTCGCTGAGGCCGTTGGCGTCGCCGCCGGGCGAGATCCGCAGGCCGACGCGGTCGGCGCCGATCGCGTCCGCGGCGGCCCGCACCGCCTCCACCGCGAACCGGACGCGGTTCTCGACCGAGCCGCCGTAGGCGTCGGTGCGGTGGTTGCTGCCGTCGGCCAGGAACTGCTGGATCAGGTAGCCGTTGGCGCCGTGCAGTTCGACGCCGTCGAACCCTGCCTCGACGGCGTTGCGGGCCGCCGCCGCGAAGTCGCGGACGGCCTCCTCGATGTCGGCGACCGTCATCTCCTGCGGGACGGGGTGCTCCAGCATCTCCTCCGGCGTCCACATCGCCTCGCCCGACGCCAGCGCCGACGGCGCGAGCGGCAGCCCGCCGTCGGGGTAGAGCGACGGGTGCGCGACGCGGCCGGCGTTCATCAGCTGCGCGAAGATCGTGCCGCCGCGCTCGTGCACCGCGTCCGTCACCCGCCGCCACGCCGCCACCTGCCCGGCGTCGTGCAGGCCCGGCGTCCAGACGTAGCCCTGGCCGCGCACGCTCGGCTGCACGCCCTCGGTGATGATCAGCCCGGCGGACGCGCGCTGCGCGTAGTACTCGGCCATCAGCTCGGTCGCGCGGCCGCCCTCGAACGCGCGGCTGCGCGTCAGCGGCGCCATCACCAGCCGGTTCCGCAGGTGCAGCTTCCCGGCGTCCAGGGGCTCGAACAGCTCGCTCATCAGGTTCTCCTCGCTAGGCGTTCCAGATCTCAACGGTAGGAACATCCGCCGACGGCCGAATCCGTACGGTTTCGGGAACCGGGCACGTAGTTTGGACCCGTGCTCTACGGGCGGGACGACGAGCGGCGGCGCGTCGCGGAACTGGTGGACGCCGCGCGCCGCGGGGACGGCAGCGGCGTGCTGGTGCTGCGCGGCGAGGCCGGCATCGGCAAGACGGCGCTGCTGGAGGCGGCGGCGGCACCGGATCTGCGGGTGCTCCGCGTCACCGGCTTCGAGGCCGAGTCCGGCATCGCGTTCGCCGGCCTGAACCAGCTCGTCTGGCCGCTGCGCGACCGGCTGGAGCGGCTGCCCGCCCCGCAGGCGGGCGCGCTGCGCGGCGCGCTCGGCCTGGAGCGCGCCGGGCCGGACCGCTTCACGACGGGCCTCGCGCTGCTCACCCTGCTCGCCGATCTCGCCGAGGAGAGCCCCGTCCTGCTGCTCGCCGACGACGCGCAGTGGCTCGACACCGCGTCGGCGGGCGCGCTGATGTTCGCGGCGCGGCGGCTCGGCGCCGAGCGCGTCGTCATGCTGCTCGCCACCCGCGACGACGGGCTCACCGGGACCGGCCTGCCCGAACTGGCGCTCCCCCGGCTCCCGCTCGACGCTGCGCGCGCGCTGCTCGCCGAGCAGGGTCTAGCGCCCGCCCTGCGCGACCGCGTCATCGCCGAATCCGACGGCAATCCCCTCGCCCTGCTGGAATTCGCCGCAGCCGCTCCTTGCGTGCCGCGCGGCGCGAAACCCCTCGCCGTCACCGAACGGGTCCTCGCCTCCTTCAAGGCGCAGATCGACGCGCTGCCGGAGGCGACCCGGCTGATGCTGCTGCTGGCGGCCGCCGAAGGACGCGGCTACATGCCGTCGCTCCTGCGAGCGGCCGAAACGATGGGCGTCGGGTTGGCCGACCTGGAGCCGGCCGAGCGCGCGCGGCTGGTCGACGTCGACGGCTCCTCGCTGTCCTTCCGGCATCCGCTGATCCGCAACGCCGCCTACGCCCACGCCGTCTCGACCCAGCGCATCGCCGCGCACCAGGCGCTCGCCGACTCCGCCGACGACGCCGACTGCGGCGTCCGGCACCGCGCCGCCGCCGCGACCGGACCCGACGAGGACGTCGCCGCCGACCTCGTCTCCACCGCCGAGCGCGCGCGCAGCCGCGGCGGCCACACCACGGCGGCGTCCCTGCTCCTGAGCGCCGCCGAACTCACCCCGGCTCCCGCCGCGCGCGCGCAGCGTCTCCTCTCCGCAGCCGAAACACTGCTGGACACCGGTTCGATCGACGAGGCCGACAAGGCCGCCCTCAATGCGGACCTGCTCGCCCCCGGCGGAACCCGCGCGACCCGCGTCCGCGCGGCCGCGGAGTTCGAGCGCGGCGACGCGGCCGCCGCCGCCCGCATGCTCGCCGCCCTCCCCACGGCTCACCCCGACGCCGCGACCTACGGCTGGATCGCCGGCGAGACCGCCGTCATCCGCCGGACCGCCGAACTCCTCCCGGACGACCTCGCCGTCCAGGGCATGGCCCTCATCGCCGCGGGCGACCACGCCGCCGGACTCCCCCTCCTGCGCCGCCTCGCCACCGAGCCGGGCGACCGCGCGCGGGCCCTGCACGCCGCCCTGATCGTCGGCGCGGACGAGACCGCCCTGGACCTGGCCACCGCGCAGATCGAGCACGACCGGCGGCACGGCCTCATCGGCGCGCTGCCGACGCTCCTGCAGTCGCTCGCCCAGGTCCAGATCGCGACCGGCCGGCACGCCGACGCCGCCGCCGCCATCGCCGAGGCCCGCACCCTCGCCCGCGACACCTGCCTGGACCGCCGCGCCCGCCGCCTCGGCGCCGTCGAGGCGCGCATCGCCGCCGTCGAGGGCGACGCGGACCGGCTGCACGCCCTCACCGCCGGCGCGCCCGCGCCCGGCGGCGGCTTCGCCGACCACGCCCGCGCCCTCCTCCTGCTCGGCACCGGCGACCACGCGGCCGCCGCCGCCCTGCTGGAGGAGATCGCGGACGGCCCGCGCCGGCACGCCCTCGGCGCCTTCCCCGCGAGCGCCGACCTCGTCGAGGCCGCCGTCCGCCTCGGCGACCCCGGCCGCGCCCGCCCCGCCGCCGCCCGCTTCGCCGCCTGGGCGGAGGCGGGCGGCCAGCCCTGGGCCCTCGCCATCGCCGCCCGCAACGCCGCGCTGCTGGCCGACGACGAGGCCCCCTTCGTCCGCGCCGCCGGGCTGCACCCCGCGACGTCCCGCCCGTTCGAGCGCGCCCGGACCGAGCTGCTGCACGGCGAGTGGCTGCGCCGCCACCGCCGCCGCGCCGACGCCCGCGACCCGCTCCGTTCCGCCCTCAAGACCTTCGCGTCGCTCCGCGCCGCCCCCTGGGCCGAGCGCGCCCGCGCCGAGCTGCGCGCGACCGGCGCGCCCGACGCCGCCCCGCCCGCGCCCGGCCTGCTGAACCAGCTCACGCCGCAGGAGCTGCAGGTCGTCCGCCTCGCCGCCGAGGGCACCAGCAGCCGCGAGATCGCCGCCCGCCTGTTCCTCAGCCCCCGCACCGTCGAGTACCACCTCTACAAGGCGTATCCCAAGCTCGGCGTCGCGTCCCGCCGCGAGCTCGCCCGCCTCCCCCTGGGATCCTGAACCCCCTGACCGCCCGCGAGGCCGCCGTCTCCGCCGAGGTCTCCCACCCGCACCCCGACGGCGTCGCGGGCGCCGTGACCGTCGCCGTGGCGGCCGCCCTCGCTCTGACCGAGCCGCTGCCGCCCTGGGCGTCCTAGGACGCCAGATGCCGGCGCAGGAAGTCCTCCGCGAGCGCCCAGCCCTCCTTGGCGGGCTCCTCCTGGTAGAACATCTGCGACGTGCGGTTGTGGAAGGCGTGCCCGCCCTGCTCGACGACCGCGATGTCGATGTTCGGGCGCGTCTCCGCCGCCCGCTCGACCTCCGCGACGCTCTCCCGCGAGATGTAGGGGTCGCTGCCCCCGAAGACGAACAGCAGCGGCCCCCCGATCCGGTCGATCTGATCCAGCGCCCCCGCGACACCGGACCCGTAAAACGACACGACAGCGTCCAGATCCGTCCGTGCCGCCAGCAGGTAGGCGAGCGTCCCGCCCATGCAGAACCCGAGCGCCCCCACCTTCCCGGCCACCTCGGGCATCTCGACGAGCTTCGCCAGCGACGCCTCCAGATCGTCCAGCCCCTTGGCCTGGTCGAACCGCGCCTGCGCCTCCATCGCCTGCGGCATCGTCTCGGGCGTGGCCTGCACCGTCCAGTTCGGCTCCATCCGCCAGAACAGGTCGGGCGCGGCCACCACGTACCCGAGCCCCGCCAGGTCCTCCGCCACCGCGCGGATGTACTCCCCCACCCCGAAGATCTCCTGGATGAGCAGGACCCCCGGCCCCCGTCCCGCCTCGGGCAGCCACACGTGCAGATCGAACTCGCCGTCCGGAACGGCCACCTTCGTCGTCATCCCCTCATCATCGCCCAGCCCCGCCCGGAGCGACTTCCCGCCACCCTGCAACCACCGAGGCCATCCGCTCCGATGTAGGGGGCATGAGCGACTGGCGCATCGACATCCGCCAGCAACACACCGGCGGCTACTTCGCGATCGACCACGAGACGGGCGCCCTCATCGGCTCCTTCACCGACGAGGGCGGCGGCTGGTGGAACGTCCGCCTCGCCGGCGGCGCCCTCCGCGGCCTCTTCGTCCCCGACGGCGGCCCCGAGGAGGTCGTCCGCCGCATGCTCACCCCCACCGGCTGACCCCCATACCCGGATGCGACCACCGCCTCAGATCCCTACACTCGAACCGGGACCTGTAGGATCGACAGCCCGCCCGTACAACCCATGTACGCCGCACCGCACGCCCCGAGGGTCGCTAGCTCAATTGGCAGAGCTCCGGACTTTTAATCCGTAGGTTGTGGGTTCGAGTCCCACGCGACCCACCCACCCTGACCAGCCCAAACGCGAAAATGCCCGGCCTATCCCCTGCCGGTTTCGCCCCGTTCCGTCCCCGTGTTCGCTCGGCGAGCCGCCCTCGGCGATCCCCACCCGCCTGCTGGGAACCGACCGAGGAACAAAGAGCGTCCCTGCGTGTTCCAGCAACGAGTTCAGCACCTCTAGGCCGCCCAGGAAGCCGCCTTGCGTTCACCGAACGTGAGAGGTGAACTGGACGAATCACCCTGCAAAACGAACGGCCGGCTGAACACTTGGGCAGACTGCCGCCGGCCTGGCACGGGAATGCCACAGCGTCCATCTCGACACCAACAGCGAACGCGGCGAAGGGGCTACAGGCCGAAGGCTCCGCCCTCGACGAGGATGAGCGCTCCGATGCCGATCAGCACGGCGGGCAGCAGAATGTGGCCCCACCGGCTGAGTGCCTTGGCGATGGCGGGGCGGGTGGCGAAGTAGCGGCCGGCCGCGACCCACACCGCGACCAGGATCAGGAAGACCACCGCGTAGGCGCTCATGCCGCCGGCGCCCGCGGTGGCGAAGACCGGGACGTAGATGCCGATGTTGTCGCCGCCGTTGGCGAAGGTGACCGCGGCCACCTCCAACGGCCTGGGACCGCCCTCGGCCGCCTGCCTCTCCTCTTGGGTGTCGTGGCGGTGCCGCCACGCCTGCACCGCGGCCTTGACGCCGAGCGCGAGCGGCAGCAGCCCCAGGTAGGGGATGGCGTCCTCGGGCAGGAACGTGGCACCGAAAGCGGCCGCCACCGCGACGGCGAGGATGGCCGCGAACCCCAGGTACTGACCGACCGCGATGGCGCGCGTGACGCCCCGGTGCCCGGCGCCCTGGGCGAAGAACAGCGCCAGGATCAGAATGTCGTCGATGTTGGTGACGGCGAACAGCCCGGCCGCCTGCCCGATGATGCCCAGGTCCACAGCGCGGCAGCCGTCCTTTCACGGGAGATTCCCGGCGAGCCTACCGACGTCGGCCGCCCGGGAGCGCCGCCGCGCACTCGCCGACGGCCCGGACACCGCCGTCACAACGGCACGACGGCACATGGTTCGGCGCCGACCCGGCTCACCCGCACCGGCCGCGGCGGCATCCTCGCCACGCCGAGGCTGCGCTCGTCCCCGGAACGGTCCCCGGTCAGGTGGCTGGTGGGGCAGTGGTTCGGCCGGCGCGGTGCAGGCGGCGGCGCGCCGCCGGGTGTCCTCAGCCGAAGAAGCTGATGGGAGACGGTGGCCGGGGCGTAGGGGCGGCTCCTGCGTGCCCGCCCCTACGCCCTGGAGATCGGGGAAGCGGTCAGCTGGTGGAGCCGGTCCAGCCGGCGGGGATGTGGGCGATGCGGACGCGCTGGGGGTGGTCGCCCACGGGCACCGACACGGTCTTCTGGCCGGTGGCGAAGCTGATCGCGGTGACCTGGTCGGCGCCGCTCTCGGAGATGACGCAGGACGCGCCGTCGCCGCTCACGGTCGCCCAGTAGGGCTTGGAGGCGGTGACGAGCGGGCCCTCCTGGAGGGTGGCGCGGTCGACGACGGTGGCGTAGTCGTCCATGGTGCCGGCGACGCACAGCTTGGAGCCGTCGGCGTTCATGGACAGGCCGTGGTGGCGGGAGTCGTTGACGAAGGTGGTGCGGTCGTCGCTGGTGGCGGGGTTCTTGGGCAGGGTCTTGACGCGGGTGACCTTGTCGGTGGCGACGTCGTACTCCACCAGGCCGTTGAAGTAGGAGACCTGGAAGTACAGCTTGGCGAAGTCGGGGCTGAACACCGCGGGCCGGACCGCGTTGGACAGGTCCTTGCGGCCGAAGGCGTCCAGCCGCGAGCGCATGTCGATGGTCCTGACGACCTTGTAGGTGGAGGCGTCGGCGACGGTGATGTGCCGGTCGCCCTTGAGGAAGTCCTGCCAGGGCGCGTCGAGGTCGTTGTTGACCTCGCCGATCGACATGTTCCAGATCTTCCCGTCGGGGGTGAAGATGTTCTCGTGCGGCTTGGCGCCGGTGGCGAACGAGCCGAGCTGCCTGCCGGTGTTGATGTCGAGCACGTAGACGCTGTTGGACAGCGACGAGGAGACCGCGACCCTGGTCCCGTCGGGGGACAGCGCCATGTGGTCCGAGCGGTAGCCCGAGACCGGGAACCGCCACTTGACCTTGTCGGTGGCCAGGTCGATGGAGACGACGTCGCCGAAGCTGGGCCGGGAGACCACCATCGCCGTGCCGTCGGGGGTGGAGTACATGTCGTCCACGAACTGGTCGTGGCCCTCGCCCGCGGTCTGGCGGATGCCGAGGAAGACCACGAGGTTGATCGGGTTGGTGTAGATCGCGGCCAGCCGCTCGGCCTTGTCGGGGATGACGTTGATCCGGCCGATCTTGTGGAAGTCGCCGCTGGAGGCGATGACGTCGGCGGTGCCCTCCCAGTTGTTGCCGACGAACATCACCTCCTGGAGCGCCGGCGCCGCGTGCGCGGCTCCGGCGGAGGTGACGGCCGGCGCGACGGCGCCGGCGGCCAGGACGGCCGCGGCGGCCGCGGACCGCAGCCTCCTCAGCCTGCGGGCGGGGGCGGGGGTGGGGGCGGGGGTGGGCGCAGCGTGCATGTTCGTTTCTCCAAGGGGGTGGGATGCCCGGGAACGGGCGCGAAACGTGGAGCTGCTGGACGTTCGGGGCGGCGCTCGGCTGTGAGCGCCGGAGGCGTTCACGCGCGGATTCTCACGCGGATCGCGGTTCGCGGAGTCGGCGGTCCGGTGGCTGGTGGGTGGCGATCTCGGTCATGGCCGGCCTGGGGCGCGCCGGCGTTGCGGAGCCTCGCGCGCGGCCCCGCAAGTCTGAATATGTTCATATTCAGATTTGGGTTACCGGATAGTAGGCAGGGGCTGCGAGACGGCGCAAGACCCGTGCGCGAGGATCGTGCGCATCAGCAGGCGGGGGGTGCGGTGGCGGGCAGGATCACCCCGGCGCAGGGCCGGTACGGGGGCAAGGACGCGGCCGAGCGGCGCGCCGAGCGGCGCGCGCGGTTCCGTGAAGCGGGCCTGGAGTGCTTCGGCGCCGGCCCGGGGTACCGGGCGACCAGGCTGGGGGACCTGTGCAAGGCGGCCGGGCTGTCGACCCGCCAGTTCTACGAGGAGTACCGCACGCTGGAAGACCTGCTGGCCGATCTGCACCTGTACGTCAACGAGGTCGCCCAGCAGGCCGTCCTGGACGTGCTGCCCGACGTCCGGGACCTTCCCGCCGTCGAGCGGATCACCGCGTACGTGCGCGCCTACGTCAGGGGCGCCACCTGCGACATGCGCCATGCCCGCATCGCCTACGTCGAGATCGTCGGCGTCGGCCCCCGCATGGACCGCCGGCGCCTCCAGCGCCGCGCCGTCTGGATCGAGATGATGAGCCGGATGGCCGGCGAGGCCGTCGAACGCGGGGAAGCGCCCCCGGGCGACTACCGCATCACCGCCGCGGCCCTCATCGGCGCCGTGAACGGCCTCATGCACGACTGGGCCGTCGGGTGGGTCGACGCGACCCTGGAGGAGATCGCCGGGGAGCTCCTCCAGATCGTGCTCGGCAGATACAAGATCGCCACCTGACCGCGACCCGTCGCCCGTTTCCTACTCCGTGGTGGAGCGCGTGTCGCTCAGCGGGAGCTGCTTGAGGCGGGCCCGTTCCCGGCCGGCGATCTCGGTGCGGCGGTGCGCGCCCAGCTTGGTGTTGCGCACCTGGTCGTGCAGCTTGACGATGGCGTCGAGCAGCATTTCCGGGCGGGGCGGGCAGCCCGGCAGGTAGATGTCGACCGGCACGACGTGGTCGACGCCCTGCACGACGGCGTAGTTGTTGAACATGCCGCCCGACGAGGCGCACACGCCCATCGCGATCACCCACTTGGGGGCGGCCATCTGGTCGTACAGCCGCCGCAGCACCGGAGCCATCTTCTGGCTCACCCGCCCGGCCACGACCATGAGGTCGGCCTGGCGCGGCGTCGCCGAGGCGCGCTCCATGCCGAACCGCGAGAAGTCGTGGCGCGGATCGCCGACGGCCATCAGCTCCATGCCGCAGCAGGCCAGCCCGAACGTCATCGGCCACATCGACGACGCGCGCGCCAGCCCCGCCGCCTTCTCCACGGTCGTGAGCAGGAAGTCCCCGGGGAGGTGTTCTTCGATTCCCATAGTCCTTCCAGGCTGGCCGGGCGGGCCGGGACGATCAACGATCGATCGCGCCATGATCGTTAAGCCGGGCGGCACAATGGGCGCATGGAGATGCGCGAGATCGAGGCGTTCCTGGCGGTCGCCCGGGAGCTGCACTTCGGCCGCGCGGCCCGGCGGCTGGGCGTGTCCGCCCCGCGCGTGAGCCAGGCGGTGCGCGCGCTGGAACGCCGGGTCGGCGCTCCGCTGTTCGAGCGCACGAGCAGGCGGGTCCGGCTGACGCCGCTCGGCGAACGTCTGCGCGCCGAACTGCGCCCCGCGTACGAGCGGATGGAACGGGCGCTGGAGGAGGCGCGCAGCAGCGCGGGCGCCGAGGTGCTGCGCGTCGGCATCGCGACCAGCCTGCCCGGCGCCGTCGTCGACGGGCCGATCCAGGCGTTCGAGCGGGCCCGTCCGCACTGCGCCCTGGTGCGCTCCGCGCACCCCAACACCGATCCGACCCGCTGGGGGGACGACTGGCCGGTGGACGTCTTCGTCGGCTGGCTGCCCGCCGACCCCGCCCCCGTGGCGGCCATGGGGTTCACCGTCGGCCCCGCCTGGACGCGCGAGGAACGCGCGGTGCTGGTGGCGGCCGGGCACCCGCTGGCCCGGCGTGCCGCCGTCGACGTCGAGGAACTGGCCGGTCAGGACATCCTGTATCCGAGCGGCATGCCGCAGCGGCTCGCCGACCTGTGGATACCGCCGGCCACCCCCGGCGGCGCCCCGCTGCGCCGGGTGCACCGGCACAGGTCCGCCTCGCTGGAGGAGGCGATCGTCCTGGTCGCCGCCGGAGACGCCGTCCACCTGACGGTCGCCGCGGTGCGCCCGGACAGCCCGCATGTCGTCACCGTGCCGGTGTCCGGCCTGCCACCGGTGATCTGCGCCCCCGTCTGGCCCACCGGCACCGACAACGCTGTCGTCCACGACTTCGCCCGGGCCACCGGAACGCCGCCCCGGCCTTGAACTCCCCCGCCCGGCTCCTCCGAGTCCTCTGCGCCGTCGAGCGAGGCGAACGCGGGGTTCCGGTGACGGGAGACGGGCGCGGAAGATTTTCGCTACTCCTGTTGCGTAAAGCGGGGAAGGGCGCTTACGCTGATTTACGCAACTAACGGAGCGAAAATAGGGGGCACGCCTTGGGATCCGCTGGACAGCGCGGCCGGCCGCGTTCCGGGGAGGCCGACGTCCGCCTGCTGGACGCGGCGCTGGCGTTGCTGCTCGACCGCGGTTACGACCGGTTCTCGGTCGACGAGGTCGCCGCGAAGGCCGGCGTCGCCAAGACCACCCTGTACCGCAGGTGGCCCACCAAGGACCATCTGATCGTCGCCGTCGTCGCGCGGCTCCAGGACTCCGTGCCGGTGGAGTACAGCGGGGACGTCCGCTCCGACCTCACCCGCTACCTGGGCGAGATCGCCGCCGGGCTCGACCGGATGCGGCGGGCGGGCCGGCCCGCCACGTCCGGCGAGACCTCCGCGGGGCTGGTCGCCGAGGTCGCCGCCGCGGCCGCCCGTCACGCCGATGTCGGCGCGGCGGTCCAGGCGATGTTCCACCGCCGCAACGCCCTGGTGCTGGCGCTGCTCGGACAAGCCCGCGAACGCGGCGAGCTCCACGCCGATGTCGAGCCCGAGGTGGTGTTCGACCAGCTCGCCGGCGCCCTGTACTACCGGCTGCTCATCACCGGCCGCCCCCTCGACGCGGCGTACATCGACCGCCTCGTCGGCAGCGCCCTGCGCGGCGCGTCCGCCTGAACCCTCCGCACGGCTCCCCCGCCGATAGAAAAGAGGCCGCATCATGTCCTCCACGACGGACTCCCCCACACCGGTCGACGCCCCGGCACCCGCCGCACGACGATCCGCACCTCGTCGGCGGCACCGGCTGCTCGCGGCGCTGGCCGGACTGGTCGCGCTGCTCGGCGGCTACACGGTGTGGGCCAACCTGCACGCGGTCCGGCTGAACGCCTCGATCGAGATCCAGGCGACGCCCGAGGAGGTCTGGCAGGTGCTGACGGACTTCACCGCCTACCCGCAGTGGAACCCGTTCCTGACCTCGGCGCAAGTGACCTCGCCCGGCGGCCGCCTCGGCAAGGGCGCGCGCCTGCGCATCGTGATGCACGACGCGAGCGGCGACTCGACCTTCACGCCCCAGGTCCTGACCGACATCCCCGGCAGGGAACTGCGGTGGCTCGGGAAGATCGGACCGGGATGGATCGGGGACGGGGAGCATCGCTTCACCATCGAGCAGATCCGCCCCGGCCGCGTCCGCCTGACGCAGAGCGAACGCTTCACCGGAGTGGCCGTCCCCTTCGCCCAGGGCATGCTGAAGTCCAACACCTTGCCGCAGTTCCAGGCCATGAACAGGGCGCTCGCCCAGCGGGTCGAAACCCTCCACCGCTGAACCGGGACCTGCGGCCGCCAGGCCGATCCCGCGCGTCCGCCCGTCAAGGCGTCGCGGCCTTCAGCCGCTGGTACTGAGAAGAACTCCTGACGTCGGCCTCGCCCAGGACGGCGTTCCGGGCGCGGCGGCGGCGACCTCTAACGCGTTGGGAGATCTTTGCGGTTCGGCGGCACGTCCGGCTGGGCGGACGGTCACCATGACGTATGGCAGAACCGCAGGTCAGTGGCACGTTCTGGAGCGAGCTGGGACGCAACGGTCGGCTGGTGGTCGCCGCGCGGGCTCTGCGCACCTTCGGCTACGGCACCACGAGCGTCCTCCTGGCCGAGATGCTCACCCAGGACGGTGACACGCCCTGGCAGGCCGGGCTGTTGCTGGCGGTGGCGGCGGCGGGCTCGGTGGCCGCCAGCCTGGCCCTGGGATTGTTCGCCGACGCCTGGGGACGGCGGCGGGTGCTCATGGCCTGCGGGTGCCTGATGGCCGTGGCGGGGGTCCTGTTCGCGGTCAGCGAGAGCTATCCGGTGCTCATCGCCGCCGCGTTCGTCGGCACGATCTCGCCCTCCACCAACGACAACACCCCGTTCTCGGGGGTGGAGCAGGCCATCCTGGCCCAGACCTGCGGGCCGTCGTGCCGCACCCGCGTGTTCACCTGCTACAACGTCACCGCGATGGCCGCCGGGGCCCTGGGCGGCCTGGCCGCCGCCGGCCTGGGCGCCCAGCCGTGGGTCTCGGCCGGCGACGCGGCGTTCGCGTTGTACGCGGTGCTGGCGATCGGGACCGTGCTGCTGTTCGCGCGGTTGACCCCCGACGCCGAGGCCCGCCCGGCGGCGTCACCGGCCGATCGGCCGAAGGTTCCGGCGGCCGAGGCGACGCCGCCGGGCGTGCGTGTGCCGGGGCACATCCGGCGGCTGGCGGGCCTGTTCGCGCTGGACGCCTTCGCCGGGGGGCTGGCGGTCCAAGCCGTGCTGGCCTGGTGGTTCGCCCACCGCTACGGGGCCGGCACCCCGCAGCTGGGGATGATGTTCTTCGCCGCGAACCTGCTGCCCGCCCTGGCCCAGCTCACCGCGCCGCTGCTGGCGGCGCGGCGGGGGCTGCTGGCGGCGATGCTGCTGCCGCACGCGGCCGCCAACGTGCTGCTGGCCTGCGTACCGCTGGCGCCGACGCTGGGCGGCGCGGTGACGCTGCTGCTGCTGCGCCAGACGCTGTCGAAGATCGACGTTCCCGCGCGGCAGGCGTTCACCGCCGCCGTCTTCGCCCCGCAGCACCGTACCGCCGCCGCCAGCATGACCAGCCTCGCCCGCAGCGTCGCGGTGGCGGCCGGCCCGCTGGCCGCGACGGCGATGCTCACCGGCCCGCTTGCCGTCCTCGGCGCTCCGCTGCTCTTGGGCGCCGCTCTCGGCCTGGGCTACGACATCACCGTCTGGCGCAGTTACCGCACCGTCCACCTGACCACCGGCTGAGCGCCGGTCCCCGCCAGCCGGGCGTGACGGCCCGTCCCGCGTCGTGCGGTCGTGGACGGCGGCCCGGCCTCCCGGGGTCTTGCGCGCCGCGGGAGGCGCGTGCGCGGCGCCGAGCGACGGCCGCCGGCGCGGTCCGGTCAAGGAGCCGCGGGCTCTGGCATGTGCGCTTCGTAGTTCGTGAAGACCAGGTCCCAGCTTCCGCGGCCGGCCGAGTTGAGGTTGATGTCCCTCCGGGTGGCCATGCGGAAGACGTCGAAGCCGGCGAAGATCTCGCGCGTGAGCGGTGTCTCGCTGTTGGTCATGGTGAGCAGGACGCCCCGCGAGCTTGCTTCGCGCATGGCCCGCGCGAGGCGTTCCTGATCCTCGGCGTGGAACTGGCCGGCGGTGTAGCGCTTGAAATCGGAGTATTCGCCGAGGGGAATGTACGGCGGGTCGAGGTACACCCAGTCACCCGGATCGGCTGCTTTGATCGCGCTCTCGAAATCCATCTCGGATATCGTCGCCGCAGCCAATGCCCTGCTCGCGGAAAGAAGTGTTTCCCGGTTGTAGTAGGGCCGGTCGTACTCGCCGTAGGGGACGTTGTATTCGCCCTTGCGGTTCACCCTCCAGAGGCCGCGGAAGGAGGTCTTGTTGAGGTAGATGACGCGGGCGGCGCGTTCGAGGTCGGACAGGTTCGCCGGCTGCTGCCGCCGCACCGACGCGAAGAAGTCGCGATCGTTCGGCATCGCGTCCAGCAGTTGCATGACCTCCTGCGGGTGCGCGGCGACCTGCTGGAAGCAGGTGACGAGCTCCGGGTTGGCGTCGGACAGGACGGCCCGCTCAGGGCGCAGCTCGAAGAACACGGCGGCGCTCCCCATGAACGGTTCGCGGTAGACGCCCGTGAATTCCGGCGCGGCGGCCGCGAGCCGGCCGGCATAGCGCGTCTTTCCCCCCGCCCATTTGAGGAATGAACGGCCTTCGCCCCGAGCGCCACTCGCCGTCCGCAGATCCGTCGCCACCGCACCAGTCTAGCGAAGCCGGAGACGCGGGAGCATATTGAGCGCGAATATGGACGCCGGCACAAGGGCGCGGTAAATGAAAGGACCTCGGAGAAAGGCCGGTGGCGGGAGCGGGACGCCGGGCGGGGCTAGCGGGTGGTGCAGACCCAGCTGATCCAGCGGCCGCCGCCGGCGTTGGAGATCGCGTTCCGCTGCGCCGCGGCCTTCGTGGAGCCGCTGCCGCCCCAGTACTTGTTGGTGCGGGAGTTGTAGGCGACGGCGCCGCAGCCGTTGACGAAGGTCGTGAGGACCTTGCAGCCCGAGGCGGGGCAGGAGTTCAAAGCCCGCTTCCGCGCGCCGGCCGCGGTGCTGTAGTCCCACGCCTTGCCGATCGCGCCGTTGCTCGCCACCGCGATGGCGCCGTAGTACTGCGGGGGCGGCGAGTACGTCGGCGGGCTGTACGTCGGCGGCGTGTAGGTGGGCGGCGTGTACGTCGGGGGGCTGTAGGTCGGCGGGGAGTAGGTGAAGGTGGGGATGCCCCGGGCCACCGCCCTGGACGGGGCGCTGTCGGCGATCAGCCACACCCACACGACGAAGCCGCCGCCGATCAGCACCAGGAAGGCCGCGGCGGCCACGAGGATGATGACGAGGGGCGAGTTGTTCGACGGCGGCCGGGGCGGCGGCGGGCCCCATCCCGGCGGACCCGCCGGGGGGCCGGGCGGGCCGGGCGGCCCGGGGGGACCGCCGGGCGGGCCGTAGGAGGGGGGCTGGCCGCCGTACGGCGGTTGGGGGGGTTGCACCGTGACAGCTCTTCCCGCTAAGCGTAGATATCCGGACAAGGATAGCGATCCGCCCTTTAAAGATCTTCGATTATCCGCGCGCCCCGAGCGGACGGCCGGAAGCGGTCTGCGCCGCGCCGTTCAGTCGTGCAGGCGGACGCGGCAGGCGAGGTGCAGGGCGAAGGCGGTGTCGGGGTCGGCCAGGTCGGCGCCCAGCCGCTCGGTGATCTTGCGGATGCGGTAGCCGACGGCGTTCGGGTGCAGCCGGAGCCGGGCGGCGGCGGCCTTCAGCGAGCCGCGCGCGTCGAGGTAGGCGCCGAGGGTGCCGATGGCCTCGGCGGCCTTGCCGGGGCCGAGGGCGTCGAGGGGGGCGAGCAGGTCGTCGACGACGCGGCGGCTGAGCGGCGAGCCGGCGATGCCGGCGAGGATCCGGTTGATGCCGGTGGCGTCGAACGCGCGGACGGTCTCGCGGGTGCGGGCCGCGATGGACGCCGCCGCGCGCGCCTCGGTGGCCGTCTGCCGCACCCCGTCGATGCCGCGCTGCGGCGTGCCGATGCCGAAGCGCAGCACGGTCCCGGGGTGCTCGCCGGCGACGGCGCCGCGCAGGGAGTCGATCATGCGCCGGGCGTCGGCCTCGCGGATCTCGGTGCGGGAGCTGCCGACCAGGACGACGTCGGCGGCGAGGCGGGCCAGGTTCCAGGACTCGTCGGGGCGGTGCGGGGCCTGGTAGGCGTGCAGCGACAGGGTGTCGAACAGCCGCCGCCGCTCGGCGAGCTCGGCCGGGTCGGCGCCGGCCGGGCGGTCCGGGGCGATCCAGACGGCGGTGTGGACGTCGTCGACGGCGAAGCCGAGGGTGCGGGCGCGGTCGGCCAGCGGCCCGGCCCGCGCCCGCTCGGCGACGATCAGCTCGGTCAGGATGTCCGAGCGGGTCTGGCCGGGGGCGGTCGCGCGCTCCAGCGCGACGCGCTTGCGCCGGCCGACGGCGGCCGCGACGGCGGGCAGGACGAGCCGCACCGCGTCGTCGGGCGGGCCGCTGACGCTGCCGTGCCGCCGGCCCGCGACCCACACCGGCTCGCCGTCGCCGGGGCCGGACAGGTCGTCGGAGAGGGTGAGGGTGCGGCCGAGGACGCGGCCCGTCTCGTGCAGCAGCTCGTCGACGCCGCCGGTGCAGTCGCGGACGGCGCGGAGCGCGGCGTGGGCGCGGGCGATCGAGTCCGCGGCGTTGCCCTGGATGACCTGGCCGAGGTGCAGGACGAGCTCGGCGACGTCGCAGTCCTCCTCCGCCGTCAGGACGGCGAGGCCCGCCCGCGCGGCGAGGCGCGTCGCGGTGAGCGGCAGCGGGCCGCCGCCGATGAGCACCAGGGCGGGGACGCCGCGCTCGGCGGCGGTCCGGATCGCGATGTCGACCTGGTAGCCGGCGGCGCGCGCGGCCGACCGGCTGGTGACGACGGCGAGCGCGTCGGCGGGGGCGCGGCCGAGGCCGTCGAGGGTCTCGACGGCGGTGACGGAGGCGAGCGGCGTCGCGTCCGCCGGTCCGGCCAGCAGCCGCAGCGGGATCCGGGAGCCTGAGCGGAGCAGGTCCGCCACGTAGGACATGCCCGCATTGTGGCACCG
>NZ_JAIBOA010000014.1 GCF_019458805.1 Actinomadura parmotrematis | reverse complement strand
GCTCAAACGCGGAGGTCGGCGAGGCGCTCGCGGCCCTCGTCCAGGGCCGTCAGCACGCGCGGGCCGTCTTCGGTGACGGCGAAGGTGTGCTCGAAGTGGGCGGAGAAGGCGCCGTCGGCGGTGATGACGGTCCAGCCGTCGTCGAGCTCCTCGGTCTCCTTGGTGCCGAGGTTCACCATCGGCTCCACCGCGAAGCACATCCCGACCTCCAGCTCCGGCCCGTGGCCGGGCGCGCCGTGGTTCGGGATGAGCGGGTCCATGTGCATCTCGGTGCCGATGCCGTGCCCGCCGTAGCCCTCGACGATGCCGTAGCGGCCCTGAGAGCGGATGTAGGACTCGATCGCGTGCGACATGTCCGTGAGGCGGGCCCCCGCGACGCCGGCCGCCAGGCCGTGCCACAGGGACGTCTCGGTGACCTCCAGCAGCTTCGCCTGCGCGGGCGTCGCCGTGGTCACCGGCACCGTGATCGCCGCGTCGCCGTGCCAGCCGTCCACGATCGCACCGCAGTCCAGGGAGACCAGGTCCCCGTCCCGCAGGATCTTGTCGGCGCGCGGGATGCCGTGCACGATCTCCTCGTTGACCGAGGCGCAGATCGTGCCGGTGAAGCCGTGGTAGCCGAGGAACGACGGGACGCCGCCATGGTCGCGGATGTGCTCCTCGGCGATCCGGTCCAGGTCGAGCGTGGAGACGCCCGGCTTCACCGACGAGCGGAGCAGCTCCAGCGTGCGGCCGACCAGCAGGCCGGCCGCACGCATGAGCTCGATCTGCTCGGGCGTCTTCATCTGGATCGCGGGCCTGCGCCGCCTGAACATTCGGTGACTCCCCTAGTGGTGTTCCGGGACGGGGGTCACGTCTCCAGCGGGCGGAGCGCGTCCAGCGCGCGCCGGGTGACCTCCTCGACGGGCCCCGTCGCCTCGACCGCGACGAGAAGGCCCTCGTCGGCATAGAACTGCACCAGCGGCGCCGTTTGTTCCGCGTAGACCTCCAGGCGGTGCCGGACGACCTCCGCTTTATCGTCGTCGCGCTGGTACAGCCGGCCGCCGCAGTCGTCGCAGACGTCGTCGCGCCCGGCGTCGGTGTCGACGTGCCAGATCTTGCTGCACTTGCTGCAGGTGCGGCGGCCCGACAGGCGGCGGACCACCTCGTCCTCGTCGACGACGAGCTCCAGCACGACGTCGAGGCGCTGGTCCCACTCGGCGAGCATCTTCTTCAACGTCTCGGCCTGCGGGACGTTGCGCGGGAAGCCGTCCAGCAGGAAGCCCTCCCGCGCGTCGTCCTGGCCGAGGCGGTCGCGCACCATGGCGATGGTGACCTCGTCCGGCACCAGGTCGCCGCGGTCCATGTACTCCTTGGCCGCACGGCCGAGCTCGGTGCCGCCGCTGACGTTGGCGCGGAAGATGTCACCGGTCGAGATCTGCGGAATCGACCGGTGCTTGGCGATGTACGCGGCCTGAGTCCCCTTGCCCGCACCCGGGGGGCCGACCAGAACGATGCGCATCTACCGGAGGAAGCCCTCGTAGTTGCGCTGCTGGAGCTGAGATTCGATCTGCTTCACGGTGTCCAGTCCCACGCCGACGATGATGAGGATGCTCGTGCCGCCGAAGGGGAAGTCCTTCGTCGTGTTCAGCAGGGAGAACGCGATCATCGGGATGAGCGCCACGAGCCCCAGGTAGAGCGCTCCGGGAGAGGTGATCCGGGTGAGCACGTAGTCGAGGTACTCGGCGGTCGGCCGGCCCGGACGGATACCTGGGATGAACCCACCATACTTCTTCATGTTGTCGGCGACCTCGGTGGGGTTGAAGGTGATCGCGACGTAGAAGTACGTGAAGAAGATGATGAAGACGAAGAAGATCGCCATGTGCCACGGGTTGTCCTGCTGCAGGTAGGGCTGGACCTTCTGCAGCCACTTGGTGTTCGGCCACAGCTGGGTGGCGAGCACCGGCAGGTACAGCAGCGACGAGGCGAAGATCACCGGGATGATGCCGGCCTGGTTCACCTTCAGCGGGATGTAGGTGGACGTGCCGCCGTACATGCGGCGGCCCACCATGCGCTTGGCGTACTGCACCGGGATGCGGCGCTGCGCCTGCTCGACGAACACCACGCCGGTCATGATGGCGAGGCCGACGAGGATGACGAGCGCGAACACGAACGCCCGGCGGTCCGACGGCTGGCCCTGGTAGATGCCCCAGAACTGCGCCGGGAAGACCGCGACCACCTGCGTGAAGATCAGGATGGACATGCCGTTGCCGACGCCGCGGTCGGTGATGAGCTCGCCCAGCCACATGATGACGGCGGTGCCGGCCACCATGGTGACGACGATCGTGACGATCGAGAAGATGCCGTCGTCGTAGAGGATGTCGCCACCGCTCGCCAGGCCGCTGAACAGCTGCCCGGTGGAGGCCATCGCCACGATGCCGGTCGCCTGCAGGATCGCCAGCCCGATGGTCAGGTACCGGGTGTACTGGGTGATCTTCGTGGTGCCGGCCTGGCCCTCCTTCTTCAGGGCCTCCAGCCGCGGGATCACCACCGTCAGCAGCTGCAGGATGATGCTCGCGGTGATGTAGGGCATGATGCCCAGCGCGAAGATCGACAACTTGAGCAGCGCACCACCGCTGAACAGGTCGACGAGGCCGTAGAGCTGGTTGCTCTGCTTGGCCGCCTTGGCGGTGTCCGCCAGGACCTTGTAGTTCACGCCGGGCGCCGGGAGCATCGAGCCGATCCGGAACACGATGATGATGAAGAGCGTGAACAACAGTTTCTTACGCAGGTCAGGCGTACGGAAAGCCCGAGCGAACGCAGTCAGCACCATTCCTCCTGCGGACCTGCACTGTGATGCGGCAGAGTCGATCCGGGGTCAGCTATCCATGGGTCGGGCGGGCAGACAACACGCCCGAGCCGACACTCTATCCTGCCCCGCGACGGAAAACGCCATACCGATACCACGGCGGCGGTCAAGGCGGGCACGCGCCCGGGTCATCCCCTGCGGGGACCGGCGTCCTGCGCCCTGGAATCCTCGGTGCACCACCTTACCCGGGGCGGGGCGCCGGCGGCGGCCGATAGGTCCGACACGCCACGAAAAGCCCCGAGCCGTCCTCGGCGGCCGCCCCGCGCGCCGGGCGCGGAAAAGCGAGACGCCCGGCCGGTGAGCCCGGCCGGGCGTCTCGCTTCGGTCCCGCTACAGCTCGTCGGCGCTGCCGCCGGCGGCCACGATCTTCTCCTTGGCGGAGCCGGAGAAGGCGTGCACCTTCACCTGCACCGCGACGGAGATCTCGCCGGTGCCGAGGACCTTCACCGGCTTGCCGCGGCGCACCGCGCCCTTGGCCGCCAGGTCCGCGGCGGTGACCTCGCCGCCCTCGGGGTAGAGCGCGCCGAGCTTGTCCAGGTTCACGACCTGGAACTCCACCCGGTTGGGGTTCTTGAAGCCCTTGAGCTTCGGCAGCCGGCGGATCAGGGGCATCTGGCCGCCCTCGAACCCGACCGGCACGGTGTTGCGGGCCTTGGTGCCCTTGGTGCCGCGACCGGCGGTCTTGCCCTTGGACGCCTCGCCGCGGCCCTTGCGGGTCTTGGCCTTGTTGGCGCCGGGGGCCGGACGCAGGTCGTGCACCTTCAGGGGGGCGCCCTCAGTAGCGTCCGCCATGTCAGTCGACCTCCTCGACGGCGACCAGGTGGGCCACCGTCCGGATCATGCCGCGGATCTGCCGGTTGTCCTCGCGCACGGTGCTCTGACCGATCTTCTTGAGGCCCAGCGTCCGCAGCGTGTCACGCTGGTTCTGCTTCTCGCTGATCACGGACTTGATCTGCGTGATCTTCAGGTTGCTCATGACGAGGCGGCCTCCGCCCGCGGCTCGCTGCCGGCGGCGCGCGCCCGCAGCATGGCGGCCGGCGCGACGTCCTCGATCGGCAGGCCGCGCTTGGCCGCGATCTCCTCGGGACGCTTCAGGGACTTCAGCCCCGCCACCGTGGCGTGCACGATGTTGATCGCGTTGTCGGTGCCGAGCGACTTGCTCAGCACGTCGTGGATGCCCGCGCACTCCAGCACGGCGCGCACCGGGCCGCCGGCGATGACGCCGGTACCGGGGGACGCCGGGCGGAGCAGCACGACGCCGGCCGCGGCCTCGCCCTGCACGGTGTGCGGGATGGTGCCCTGGATGCGCGGCACCTTGAAGAAGTGCTTCTTGGCCTCTTCGACGCCCTTGGCGATCGCCGCGGGGACTTCCTTGGCCTTGCCGTACCCGACGCCCACGGTCCCGTTGCCGTCGCCGACGATCACCAGGGCGGTGAAGCTGAAGCGACGACCGCCCTTCACGACCTTGGCGACGCGGTTGATCGCGACGACCTTCTCGATGTACGACTGGCCCTTGTCGGCGCCACCACGACGGTCGTCGCGGCGGCCGTCGCGACGGTCGCCACCCTGACCGCCACCACGCCTCTGCGCTGCCATCAGTGGTTCCTCATCTCGTTGGTGATGTGGGTCTGGATCATCAGAACTCCAGCCCGCCCTCGCGCGCACCGTCCGCCAGGGCGGCGATGCGGCCGTGGTACTTGTTGCCGCCACGGTCGAAGACCACCGCCGAGACGCCGGCCTCCTTCGCCCGCTCGGCGACGAGCGCGCCGACCCGGCGGGACTTGGCCGTCTTGTCGCCGTCGTCGGCGCGCAGGTCGGCCTCCATGGTCGACGCGTAGGCCAGCGTGTGGCCCTTGCTGTCGTCGATGACCTGGACGAACAGGTGCCGGGTGCTGCGGGTCACGACCAGGCGCGGCCGCGCGGCGCTGCCGACGACCTTCTTGCGGACCCGCAGGTGCCGGCGCTTGCGGGACTTGGCCCGCGCCGACGTGGCCTTGCCGGCCAGGGTCTTGGTGCCTGCCATGACTACTTACCAGCCTTTCCGACCTTGCGGCGGACCTGCTCGCCCTGGTACCGCACGCCCTTGCCCTTGTAGACGTCGGGCTTGCGGAACTTGCGGATGTTGGCGGCGACCTCGCCGACCTGCTGCTTGTCGATGCCGTCCACGTGGATCAGAGCGTTGATCTGGTCCCGTCGCACGACCTCGACGCGCAGGGTGATGCCCTCGGGCGCCGTGTAGTTGATCGAGTGGCTGTAACCGAGCTTCAGCTCGACCGCCGACGGGCCCTTGGCCTGGGCGGTGTAGCCCACGCCGCGGATCTCCAGCGTCTTGCTGTAGCCGTTGGTCACGCCCTCGACCATGTTCGCGAGCAGCGCCCGCGACAGGCCGTGCAGCGCGCGCACGGTGTTGACGTCGTTCGGGCGCGACACGGTGAGCGTGCCGTCCTCGAAGTGAACCTCGATGGGCTCCGCGACGGTGTGCGACAGCGTGCCCTTCGGCCCCTTGACGGTGACCTCACGGCCGTCGACCTTGACGTCGACGCCGCTGGGCACGGTAACGGGGAGTCGTCCAATGCGAGACATGTTCCGTACCCTCCCCTCTACCAGACGTAGGCGAGGACTTCGCCGCCCACGCCGCGCTTGCCGGCCTGCCGGTCGGTCATCAGGCCGGAGGACGTCGAGATGATCGCGACGCCCAGTCCGCCCAGGACCTTCGGCAGGTTGTCCTTCTTCGCGTACACCCGCAGACCCGGCTTCGAGACGCGCTTGATGCCGGCGATGGAGCGCTCACGGGTCGGGCCGAACTTGAGCTCGATGAGGAGCTTCTTGCCGACCTCGGCGTCCTCCACGCTCCAGCCCGAGATGTAGCCCTCCTGCTGGAGGATCTCGGCGATGTGCGCCTTGATCTTCGAGTACGGCATGCCCACGCTGTCGTGGTACGCCGAATTCGCGTTACGCAGACGCGTCAGCATGTCTGCGATCGGGTCGGTCATCGTCATGGCCTACAGGCCCTCCCTCGCCACGGTTTCCACGGTGGGACCTGTGGCGCGGTCATGGGCACCTTCGACAGGTGCCCGGTGGTTATTACTGGGCCGGGAGGCCGCGCCCCCGCTCGGGGGGCGCGGTCCTACCAGCTGGACTTGGTGATGCCGGGCAGCTCGCCCCGGTGCGCCATCTCGCGGAAGCAGACACGGCAGAGGCCGAACTTCCGGTAGACGGAGCGCGGACGGCCGCAGCGCGAGCAACGAGTGTACGCGCGGACGCCGAACTTGGGCTTGCGAGCGGCCTTGGCGATCAGCGACTTCTTCGCCATGCTCTAGTTCTCCTTGTTGCGATCCTCGGCCCCGGAGGGCCGCCGATGGAAGCTCAGGCTTCCTTGAAGGGGAAGCCCAGGAGCTTCAGGAGCGCCCGGCCCTCGTCGTCGGTCTTGGCGGTCGTCACCACGGTGATGTCCATGCCCCGCTGGCGGTCCACCTTGTCGGGGTCCACCTCGTGGAACATGACCTGCTCGACCAGGCCGAAGGTGTAGTTGCCGTTGCCGTCGAACTGCTTCGGCGACAGGCCGCGGAAGTCGCGGATGCGCGGGAGCGCGGTCGCCAGCAGGCGGTCCAGGAACTCCCACATCCGGTCGCCGCGCAGCGTCACGTGGGCGCCGATCGGCATGCCCTCGCGCAGCTTGAACTGGGCGATGGACTTCTTGGCGCGGTTCACGGCCGGCTTCTGACCGGTGATGTTGGTCAGGTCGCGGACGGCGCCCTCGATCAGCTTGGCGTCCTTGGCCGCGTCGCCGACACCCATGTTGACCACGATCTTGGTCAGCCCGGGGATCTGCATCACGTTGGCGTAGCCGAACTGCTCGTTCATCGCCTGGCGGATCTCTTCGCGGTAGCGAAGCTTCAGCCGGGGCTGCGGAACGGGGCGCTCGGTGGCGGTCTCGGTCATCTCAGATCTCCTTGCCGGTGCGGCGCGAGATCCGGGTCTTGGAGCCGTCATCGTTCACGCGGACGCCGACGCGGACGGGCTTGCCGTCCTCGACGAGGGCCACGTTGCTGATGTGCAGGGGCGCCTCGACGGTGACCCGGCCGCTCTCCTTGCCGGCACGCTGGGCGTCGGCCTTGATGTTCTTGGTGATGAGGTTCGCGCCCTCGACGACCACCCGGTCGTTGCGCACGTCCACGCGCAGCACCTTGCCGGTGGCGCCCTTGGACTTGCCGGCGATGACGATGACCTCGTCGCCCTTCTTGATCTTCATCACAGCACCTCCGGAGCCAGCGAGATGATCCGCATGAACTTCTTCTCGCGCAGCTCGCGGCCCACCGGGCCGAAGATACGGGTGCCGCGGGGGTCGCCGCCGTCCTTGATCAGGACGGCCGCGTTCTCGTCGAAGCGGATGTAGGAGCCGTCCGGACGCCGGCGCTCCTTGCGGGTGCGCACGACGACCGCCTTGACGACGTCACCCTTCTTCACGCCGGCGCCGGGAAGGGCGTCCTTCACCGTCGCGACGATGACGTCGCCGACTCCCGCGTAGCGCCGACCCGAGCCGCCGAGAACACGGATGCAAAGGATCTCCTTCGCACCGGTGTTGTCGGCGACCTTGAGTCGCGACTCCTGCTGGATCACAACATCTCCTGTTCGTCACACCGGTTCTCCACGGAGCGACTCCGTTGAGCCTGGTGGAACCAGTTCTTCATTGACTGCGGCGCGGGGCGCCGCGCAGAACCTGCTCGGCTCTACTTGGCCTTCTCGAGGACCTCGACCACGCGCCAGCGCTTGCTGGCCGACAGCGGCCGGGTCTCCATGAGACGGACGCGGTCGCCGATGCCACACTCGTTGGCCTCGTCGTGCGCCTTGTACTTGGTGGTGCGGCGGATGACCTTGTGGTACCGGCGGTGCGTCACGCGGTCCTCGACGGACACGACCACGGTCTTGTCCATCTTGTCGCTGACCACCAGGCCCTCGAGGATCTTGCGGGTGGGCCGCTGCTCGGTCTGCTCGCTCATCAGCTCTCGTCCTTCGCGTCGTCGTCGGCGACCGTGACGATGCCGAGCGCCCGCTCGTTCATCACGGTGTAGATGCGAGCGATCTCGCGCTTGACGGTGCGCAGCCGCCCGTGGCTCTCCAGCTGGCCGGTCGCGGCCTGGAAGCGGAGGTTGAACAGCTCGACCTTCGCCTCCTTCAGCTTCTCGACCAGCACGTCCTCGGGCTCGGTCCGCAGGTCGTCGGCGGTAAGACCCTTGGCCATCAGGACTCACCCACCTCTCGCGTAACGATCTTGCACTTCATGGGCAGTTTGTGGATCGCGCGGGTGAGCGCCTCCCGAGCGACCTGCTCGTTCGGGTAGGAGATCTCGAACATCACGCGGCCCGGCTTCACGTTCGCCACCCACCACTCGACCGAGCCCTTGCCGGAGCCCATGCGGGTCTCGGCGGGCTTCTTGGTCAGCGGGCGGTCCGGGAAGATGTTGATCCAGACCTTGCCGCCACGCTTGATGTGACGGGTCATCGCGATACGCGCGGCCTCGATCTGGCGGTTCGTCACGTAGGCGGCCTCGACCGCCTGGATGCCGTACTCGCCGAACGTGACGCGGGTGCCGCCCTTGGCCTTGCCCGACCGCTTCGGGTGGTGCTGCTTGCGGTGCTTGACCTTACGAGGGATCAGCATCGGACGTCAGCTCCCCTCACCACTCGGAGCAGCCTCGGTGGCCGGGGCCTGAGCCTGGGCCGGCTGCTCGCTGCTCTGCTGCTGCTGGCGGGCGCCACCGCGCTCGCCGCCGCGGCCGCCGCCGCCACCGCGTCCACCGCGGTTGCCGCCGCCACCGCGACGCTCGCCGCCGCCGCCACCGCCGCGACGGTCACGGTCACCGCGGCCGCCGCCGGCGGCGCGCTGCTGCGCGGCCTTGGCCTCGCGCTCGGCGCGCGTCGCCGCGGCCTCGCCCTTGTAGATCCACACCTTGACGCCGATGCGGCCGAACGTCGTGCGGGCCTCGTAGAACCCGTAGTCGATGTCGGCGCGCAGCGTGTGCAGCGGGACCTGGCCCTCGCGGTAGAACTCCGACCGCGACATCTCGGCGCCGCCGAGGCGGCCGCCGCACTGGACCTTGATGCCCTTGGCGCCGGACTTCATCGCGGACTGGATCGCCTTGCGCATGGCGCGGCGGAACGCGACGCGGCTGGACAGCTGCTCGGCCACGCCCTGCGCGACGAGCTGCGCGTCGATCTCGGGGTTCTTGACCTCGAGGATGTTCAGCCGGACCTGCTTGCCGGTGAGCTTCTCCAGGTCGCCCCGGAGGCGCTCGGCCTCGGCGCCGCGGCGGCCGATGACGATGCCCGGGCGCGCGGTGTGGATGTTCACCTCGACGCGGTCGCGGGTGCGCTCGATCTCGACCTTGGAGATGCCCGCCCGATCCATGCCCTTCTGCAGCATGCGCCGGATCTGGACGTCTTCCTTGACGTAGTCCTTGTACAGCTTCTCCGCGAACCACACGGACTTGTGGTCGGTGGTGATCCCGAGCCGGAACCCGTGCGGGTTGATCTTCTGACCCACTACCGGGTCCTCCTCGTCTTCTTACCGCCGGCCGAGGCCGTGGCCTCGTCCCGCGACTCCACGACCACGGTGATGTGGCTGGTGCGCTTGTTGATGCGGTAAGCACGACCCTGGGCGCGGGGGCGGAAACGCTTGAGCGTCGGACCCTCGTCGACCCATGCGCGGCTCACCACGAGCGAGCCGGTGTCGAGCTTGAAGTTGTGCTCGGCGTTGGCGATGGCACTCGCCAGCACCTTGCCCACCGGCTCACTCGCAGCCTGGGGGGCGAACCGCAGCACCGCCTGAGCCTCCGCGGCAGGCAGGCCGCGGATGAGGTCCACCACGCGGCGGGCCTTCCTGGGCGTGACGCGGATGAACCGCGCCTGGGCCCTGGCTTCCATCGCTGTTCCCTCTCTCCTACGTTCAGCACGGCCCCGCTATTCCCTGCGGGCCGTATCTGCCTGCTCTAGCCGCGACGGCTGCGGCGGTCTTCCTTGACGTGGCTGCGGAAGGTGCGGGTCGGCGCGAACTCGCCGAGCTTGTGACCCACCATCGCGTCGGTGATGAACACCGGCACGTGCTTGCGGCCGTCGTGCACGGCGATCGTGTGACCGATCATGTCCGGCACGATCATGGAGCGCCGGGACCACGTCTTGATGACGTTCTTGGTGCCCTTCTCGTTCTGGACGTCCACCTTCTTGGCGAGGTGGTCGTCCACGAAGGGGCCCTTCTTGAGGCTACGTGGCATGACGAGCGACTCCTACCGCTTCTTCTTGCTGCGACGACGGACGATCAGCCGGTCGCTCGACTTGTTCGCCTGGCGAGTACGGCCTTCCTTCTTGCCGTTCGGGTTCACCGGGTGACGACCACCACTGGTCTTGCCCTCACCACCACCGTGCGGGTGGTCGATCGGGTTCATGGCGACACCGCGGACGGTCGGGCGCTTGCCCTTCCACCGCATGCGGCCGGCCTTGCCCCAGTTGATGTTCGACTGCTCGGCGTTGCCGACCTCGCCGACCGTCGCGCGGCAGCGGACGTCGACCATGCGCATCTCGCCGGAGGGCATGCGCAGCGTGGCGTACTTGCCCTCCTTGGCGAGGAGCTGCACGCCGGCGCCGGCCGAGCGGGCGATCTTCGCGCCGCCGCCGGGCTTCAGCTCGATGGCGTGCACGACGGTACCCGTCGGGATGTTGCGCAGCGGCAGGCAGTTGCCCGGCTTGATGTCCGAGCCCGGCCCGTTCTCGACGCGGGCGCCCTGCTTCAGGCCGTGCGGCGCGAGGATGTAGCGCTTCTCGCCGTCGGCGTAGTGCAGCAGCGCGATGCGCGCGGTGCGGTTCGGGTCGTACTCGATGTGCGCGACCTTGGCCGGCACGCCGTCCTTGTCGTGCCGACGGAAGTCGATCACGCGGTAGGCGCGCTTGTGGCCACCGCCCTGGTGCCGGGTGGTGATGCGGCCGTGGTTGTTGCGGCCGCCCTTCTTCGGGAGGGGACGCAGCAGCGACTTCTCCGGCTCGCGGCGCGTGACCTCGACGAAGTCCGCGACGCTGGAGCCGCGACGGCCCGGGGTCGTCGGCTTGTACTTACGGATGCCCATCTTATTCGTTCATCCCTTGTCTGCTCCGGTCAGCCGGGCGTCAGCCCTGGTTGCCGAAGATGTCGATCGGCGACTCGCCCTCGGCCAGGCTGACGATCGCGCGCTTGGTGTCCTTGCGCTTGCCGTAGCCGAAGCGCGTGCGCTTGCGCTTGCCGGGCCGGTTGATGGTGTTGACGTTCGCCACCTTCACCCCGAACACCGACTCGACCGCCTGCTTGATCTGGGTCTTGTTGGCGTCGGTGCGGACGAGGAAGGTGTACTTGCCCTCGTCCAGCAGCCCGTAGCTCTTCTCCGAGACGACCGGCGCGAGGATGATGTCACGGGGGTCAGCGATCCTAGCCATTACTGTCCCTCCTCACTTCTTCTTCGCGCGCGCGACGAACTCGTCGTAGGCCTTCTGCGTGAAGACCACGTCGTCGTTCACCAGCACGTCGTAGGTGTTGAGCTGGTCGGAGACGATGACGTGCACGCTGGCCTCGTTGCGCAGGCTGCGCCAGGTGACCTCGTCCTCGCGGTCCAGGACCAGCAGGACGCGGCGCGCCTCGGTGATGCCGCGCAGCGCGGCCAGCGCCGTCTTCGTCTTCGGGGTGTCGCCGTCGATCAGGCCGTCCACGACGTGCACCCGGCCGAACCGGGCGCGGTCGGACAGGGCGCCGCGGAGGGCGGCCGCCTTCATCTTCTTCGGCGTCTTCTGCGTGTAGTCCCGCGGCTGCGGGCCGTGCACGGTGCCACCGCCGGCGAACTGCGGGGCGCGGGTCGAGCCCTGGCGGGCGCGACCGGTGCCCTTCTGGCGGTAGGGCTTCTTGCCACCGCCGGACACCTCGCCCCGCGTCTTGGCGGAGTGCGTGCCCTGGCGCGCCGCGGCCTGCTGCGCCACCACGACCTGGTGGATCAGCGGCACGCTGGTCTTCGCGTCGAAGATCTCGGCGGGCAGGTCGATGTCGAGCTTGGAGGTCACTTGCCCGTCCCCTTCACTGCGTCGCGGACGAGGACGACGCCGCCGTTCGGACCGGGAACCGCGCCCTTGATCAGGAGCAGGTTCTTGTCGGTGTCGATGGCGTGCACCGTCAGGTTCTGCACGGTGGTGCGGGCGTTGCCGTGGCGGCCGGCCATGCGCAGGCCCTTGAACACGCGACCGGGGGTCGCGCAGCCGCCGATCGAGCCCGGCGAGCGGTGCTTGCGCTGGGTGCCGTGGGAGGCGCTGAGGCCCTTGAAGCCGTGGCGCTTCATGACACCGGCGGTGCCCTTGCCCTTGCTGGTGCCGGTCACGTCGATCTTCTGGCCGGCCGCGAACACCTCGACGGTGATCTCCTGGCCGAGTTCGTACCCGGTGGTGTCGTCGGCGCGGAGCTCGACCAGGTACCGGCGCGGCGTGACGCCCGCCTTGGCGAAGTGGCCGGACTCCGGCTTGTTCACCTTGCGCGGGTCGATCTGGCCGTAGCCGATCTGGACGGCGGTGTAGCCGTCGGTCTCCTGGGAGCGGAGCTGGGTGACGACACACGGCCCGGCCTGGACGACGGTCACCGGAACGATCCGGCCCTCATCGTCGAAGACCTGGGTCATGCCGAGCTTCTCGCCCAGGACGCCCTTCCTCTGCGTACTCATGTCGGATGCGTCCCTTAGAGCTTGATCTCGATGTCAACGCCGGCCGGAAGGTCGAGCCGCATCAGCGAGTCGACGGTCTTCGGCGTCGGGTCGATGATGTCGATGAGGCGCTTGTGCGTGCGCATCTCGAAGTGCTCGCGGCTGTCCTTGTACTTGTGCGGCGAGCGGATGACGCAGTACACGTTCTTCTCGGTCGGCAGCGGCACCGGGCCCGCGACCTTGGCGCCCGTCCGCGTCACCGTCTCAACGATCTTCTTCGCGGAGGTGTCGATGACCTCGTGGTCGTAGGCCTTGAGCCGGATGCGGATCTTCTGTCCCGCCATGGTGGCCTCGGTGTCCTTTGCTGGTAGTGCCGCTGTTACTGATCTGGTCTCGGAACGGGGCGGCCAAGGTGCTCGCTGGCAGTGCTTGGCCGCCCCGCCCGAGGAGGGGTGCTACTTGAGGATCTTGGTGACGCGACCCGCGCCGACCGTCCGGCCACCCTCGCGGATGGCGAACTTCAGACCGTCCTCCATGGCGATGGGCTGGATCAGCTCGACGCGCATCTCGGTGTTGTCGCCCGGCATGACCATCTCGGTGCCCTCGGGGAGGTTCACCACGCCGGTCACGTCCGTGGTCCGGAAGTAGAACTGCGGGCGGTAGTTGTTGAAGAACGGCGTGTGCCGGCCGCCCTCGTCCTTGGACAGGATGTAGACCTGCGCCTCGAACTCGGTGTGCGGGGTGTTGGTGCCCGGCTTGATGATGCACTGGCCGCGCTCGACGTCCTCGCGCTTGATGCCGCGGAGCAGGAGGCCGACGTTGTCGCCCGCCTGGCCCTGGTCGAGGAGCTTGCGGAACATCTCGACACCGGTGACCGTGGTCTTGGTCGCCGTGTCCTTGATGCCGATGATCTCGACTTCCTCGTTGACGTTGACCACGCCGCGCTCGATGCGGCCGGTCACGACGGTGCCGCGACCGGTGATCGAGAAGACGTCCTCGACCGGCATCAGGAAGGGCTTGTCGGTGTCGCGGACCGGCTCGGGGACGTTCTCGTCCACGGCGGCCATGAGCTCCAGGATGGACTGGCCCCACTTCTCGTCGCCCTGCAGCGCCTGGAAGGCGGAGACGCGGACGACCGGGACGTCGTCGCCGGGGAACTCGTACTCGGAGAGCAGCTCGCGGACCTCGAGCTCGACGAGCTCCAGGATCTCCTCGTCGTCCACCATGTCGCACTTGTTCAGCGCGACGACGATGTAGGGCACGCCGACCTGGCGGGCCAGGAGCACGTGCTCCTTGGTCTGCGGCATCGGGCCGTCGGTGGCGGCCACGACCAGGATCGCGCCGTCCATCTGGGCGGCACCGGTGATCATGTTCTTGATGTAGTCCGCGTGGCCCGGGCAGTCCACGTGGGCGTAGTGACGCGACTCGGTCTGGTACTCGACGTGCGCGATGGAGATGGTGATACCGCGCTCGCGCTCCTCCGGCGCCTTGTCGATGTCCTCGAACGGCGTGAAGGGGTTGATGTCCGGGTACGCGTCGTGCAGCACCTTGGTGATCGCCGCGGTAAGGGTGGTCTTACCGTGGTCGATGTGCCCGATGGTGCCGATGTTCACGTGCGGCTTGGTCCGCTCGAACTTGGCCTTCGCCACTGTTGCTCCTTGTTGCGATCCTCGGCCGGCGTGCCGACCGCTTCGATGTACGTCAGGTGACCTGGAAGGTCGGGCAGGCCGGCGCTACTCGCCCCGGGCCTTGGAGATGATCTCCTGCGCGACGTTCGACGGAACCTCGGCGTAGGAATCGAACTGCATCGTGAAGACGGCCCGGCCCTGCGTCTTGCTGCGCAGGTCGCCGACGTAGCCGAACATCTCCGACAGCGGGACCAGGCCCTTGACGACGCGCATGCCCGCGCGCTCGTCCATGGACTGGATCTGGCCGCGACGGCTGTTGATGTCGCCGATCACGTCGCCCATGTTCTCCTCGGGCGTGGTGACCTCGACCGCCATCATCGGCTCCAGGATGGTCGCCCCGGCCTTGCGGGCGGCCTCCTTGAAGGCCATCGACCCGGCGACCTTGAACGCCATCTCCGAGGAGTCGACCTCGTGGTAGGCGCCGTCCTGAAGGGTGACCTTGACGCCCACCATCGGGTAGCCGGCGAGGACGCCGAACTCGGCGGCCTCCTGGCAGCCGGCGTCCACCGACGGGATGTACTCCCGGGGGATGCGGCCACCGGTGACCTTGTTGACGAACTCGTAGCCGTCGTTGCCGTCGCCGAGCGGCTCCATGTCGATGATCACTCGGCCGAACTGGCCGGAGCCACCCGTCTGCTTCTTGTGGGTGTACTCGACCTTCTCGACCTTGCGGGTGATCGTCTCGCGGTAGGCCACCTGCGGCTTGCCGACGTTGGCGTCGACCTTGAACTCGCGCTTCATCCGGTCGACGAGGATCTCCAGGTGGAGTTCGCCCATGCCGGAGATCACGGTCTGGCCGGTCTCCTCGTCGGTGCGCACCTGGAAGGAGGGGTCCTCCTCGGCCAGGCGCTGGATCGCGGTGCCCAGCTTCTGCTGGTCGGCCTTGGTCTTCGGCTCGATCGCCACGTGGATGACCGGCGCCGGGAAGTTCATCGACTCGAGGACGATGGGGGACTTCTCGTCGCTCAGCGTCTCGCCCGTGGTGGTCTGCTTCAGACCCATGACGGCGACGATGTCGCCGGCGCCCACGCGCTCGATCTCCTCGCGCTTGTTGGCGTGCATCCGGTAGATCTTGCCGATCCGCTCCTTGCGCTCCTTGACGGAGTTCATGACGGTCGACCCGGACTCCAGCACGCCGGAGTAGACGCGGACGAAGGTCAGCTTGCCCAGGTGCGGGTCAGAAGCGATCTTGAACGCCAGCGCCGAGAACGGCTCGTCCTCGCTCGGCTTGCGGGTGAGCGTCTCCTCCTCGTTGCGGACGGCGTGGCCGTCGATGGCCTCGACGTCCAGCGGGGAGGGGAGGTAGCGCACGATCGCGTCGAGCAGGGGCTGCACGCCCTTGTTCTTGAACGCCGTGCCGCACAGCACCGGGTTCACCGCGGCGGCGATGGTGGCGCGGCGGATCGCCGGGTAGAGCTGCTCCACGGTGGGCTCGTTGCCCTCCAGGTACATCTCCATGATCTCGTCGTCGGCCTCGGCCAGCGTCTCGATCAGCTTGTCGCGCCACTCGCGGGCGGTGTCGGCGTGCGTCTCGGGGATGTCGACGGTGTCGTACATCTCGCCGAGCTTGGCCTCCTCGTTCCAGACCAGGGCCTTCATCGTCACGAGGTCGATGACGCCCTTGAAGTCGGCCTCGGCGCCGATCGGGAGCTGCATGACCAGCGGGGTCGCCTGGAGGCGGTCGATGATCATGTCGACGCAGCGGTGGAACTCCGCGCCGACCCGGTCCAGCTTGTTGACGAAGCAGATGCGGGGCACGTTGTACCGGTCGGCCTGGCGCCACACGGTCTCGGACTGCGGCTCCACACCGGCGACGCCGTCGAACACCGCGACCGCGCCGTCGAGCACCCGCAGCGACCGCTCCACCTCGACGGTGAAGTCGACGTGCCCGGGGGTGTCGATGATGTTGATGGTGTGCTTGACGTCGTCGACCGGCCAGGTGCAGGTGGTGGCCGCGGAGGTGATGGTGATGCCCCGCTCCTGCTCCTGCTCCATCCAGTCCATGGTCGCGGCGCCGTCGTGAACCTCGCCGATCTTGTAGCTCATCCCGGTGTAGTACAGGATGCGCTCAGTCGTCGTGGTCTTGCCAGCGTCGATATGGGCCATGATCCCGATGTTGCGGACCTTGGCCAGGTCTACACCGGTTTTGGTAGCCACTGTGTCCTCGCGTCGTCTCTCGTCGTTCGTCGATCCGCCGGGTTACCAGCGGTAGTGGGCGAAGGCCTTGTTGGACTCCGCCATCTTGTGCGTGTCCTCGCGCTTCTTGACGGATGCGCCGAGGCCGTTGCTGGCGTCGAGCAGCTCGTTCATGAGGCGCTCGGTCATGGTCTTCTCGCGGCGCTGGCGGGCGTACACCACGAGCCAGCGGAGGGCGAGGGTGGTGCTGCGCGCCGGCCGCACCTCCACCGGGACCTGGTAGGTCGCGCCACCGACGCGGCGGCTGCGGACCTCCAGGGTCGGCTTGACGTTGTCGAGCGCGCGCTTCAGCGTGACGACCGGGTCGTTGCCGGTCTTCTCGCGGGCGCCCTCGAGGGCGTCGTACACGATGGACTGCGCGATGGAGCGCTTGCCGTCCAGGAGGATCTTGTTGATCAGCGCAGTCACCAGCGGCGAGTTGTACACCGGGTCCGCGATCAGCTGGCGCTTGCCAGCGGGTCCCTTGCGCGGCATTACTTCTCCTTCTTCGCGCCGTAGCGGCTGCGCGCCTGCTTGCGGTTGCGGACACCCTGGGTGTCGAGCGAGCCGCGGATGATCTTGTACCGAACGCCCGGGAGGTCCTTCACTCGGCCGCCGCGCACGAGCACGATGCTGTGCTCCTGCAGGTTGTGTCCGACGCCGGGGATGTAGGCCGTGACCTCGATCCCGCTGGTCAGCCGGACACGAGCGACCTTGCGAAGCGCGGAGTTCGGCTTCTTGGGCGTCGTCGTGTAGACGCGCGTGCAGACACCCCGGCGCTGGGGGCTGCCCTTCAGCGCAGGCGTCTTGTTCTTGGTCACCTTGTCCTGGCGGCCCTTTCGGACCAGCTGCTGGATCGTGGGCACCGCGTCTCCGTCTTCCTCATACCGAGCCGGTAAGTCTTGTTCTGCCTGGGTTCCACCTGCGTGGGACCCGTCATCACCACCTCATGGGAGGCTGTGACCTGCCGGTTTCCCGACCTCTCCGACCCACGCGGTCGGGCGTGTCGTCCACTCGGGGAGCGACACAGACCGCCCAGCCCGCAAAAGGGCCAGATCAAGCCGGGGAGTGATTGCGGCGCCGGCCCCCTACCAGAGGGTTCGGCCAGAGCGCACGCAGAGCGGCCCGTACAGGACGGGCACAAGGAGAGAGATTACCGAGCCCTACGCCAAAGGTCAAAGCGAGCACCGCACTACCGCGCGGGCCCCCTCCGGCGCAAGCCCTGGATCACCCTCGCGGGCCATGTTCCCATGACCCGTAACGACGGAATGCCGGCGGATATTCCGTCTCGCGACGGAACACCCACCGGCATTCTCCCGTATCGGCGGGCCCCGCGGGGGGACTTCCGCAGGACGGGCCGTGGCGCGCCGTTTACATGCCGTGCCCGCTACATGAAGAGAACGGCGAGCACCACCAGGATCACCACGACCGCGACGACGATCCCGGTGATGAGGACCAGGTTCTTGCCGCCCTTCTCCTTGCCGCCCTCGCCGCCGGCGCTGTAGGCGCCGCCGTACTGCTGGGGCTGCTGCCCGTACGGGCCCTGCTGGCCCTGGCCGTAGTGCTGCTGGTCGCCCTGCTGCCCGTAGCCCTGCTGCTGGCCGTACTGCTGCTGGCCGTGCTGGCCCTGCTGGCCGTAGGGGTTCTGGCCCTGCTGGTCCTGGCCGCCGTACTGCTGCTGCCCGTAACCCTGCTGGGCCTGGCCGTACTGCTGCTGCTGGTCGCCCTGCTGGCCGAAGCCCTGCTGCCCGTACGGCTGCTGGCCGTACTGCTGCTGGCCCTGACCCTGCTGGCCGTACTGCTCCTGCTGGCCGTAGGGGTTCTGGCCCTGCTGCCCGTACGGGTTCTGCGCCTGCTGGTCGGGGGCCTGCCACTGCTGCTGGCCGACGTCCAGGCGCGTCTGGTCGCCCTGGACGCCCTGCGCGGAGTGCTTGCCCTGGGCCTGGGCCGACGGGTCGAACGCCTGCGTCGGCTGCGCGTCCTCGGCCTGCGGCACGGCGCCGCCGAACGCGGGCGGGTCCTGCGACCGGTAGCCGCCGGCCTCGGACTGCGAGACCGTGACGGTGCGCTCGTGGTCGCCGCCCTGGTCCTGCGCCGGGGTCGACCACGGTTCGGGCGTCTCGGGCGGGTTCGGCGCCTGCCAGGGCTCGGGCTGCTTGCGCTCGGGCCCGGAGGCGACCGGCACGTCCGTGCCGGGCGACCAGTGCAGCGTCGCCTGGTCGTCCACGGCCGGGCGCGGCTTCTCCTCCTGGCCGGGACCGGGGACGATCATCGTGCGCTCGTTGTTGCCGGCGTCACCCGCCGGCGGCTGCTGCCCGTAGGACGGCTGCTGCTCGGGCTGCTGCCCGTACGGCTGCTCGGGCTGCCCGTACTGCTGCCGGCCCTGCTGGGCCTGGCCGTACTGCTGCTGGTCGCCCTGCTGCCCGTAGGGCGAGGGCGGGACCTGGCCGTAGCCGGGCTGGTCGTAGGGACTCTGCTGCCCGTAACCCTGCTGCCCGTACTGCTGCTGCTGCTCGTAGGGCTGCTGCCCGTACTGCTGCTGCGGAGGCTGCTGGCCGTACTGCTGCTGCCCGTAACCCTGCTGGCCGTACTGCTCCTGCTGGGGAGCGTGCTGCCCCTGCTGCTCGTACGGCTGCTGCGGGTAGGGCGGCGCGGCGGGCTGCTCCTGGCCGAGCGAGCCGATCGGCTGCTCGATCATCGTCGGCGGGGCGGCCGGCGGCGCGGGCCGCTCCTCCGGCTGCTGCGACGGCTGCGTCTGCTGCCAGGGCTGCTGCTCGCCCTGCCCGCCGGACCGCTCCTCCTGCTGCGGGGGCGCGGGCGGCTGCTGGCCGGGCCGGCCGCCGAGCTGCGGCGCGCCGAACACCACCGTGCGGTCGCCCAGGGGGCGACCGGGCGGCTGCTGCCCGCGCTCCTCGGCGGGCGCGTCCTTGGCGCCGTCGTCATCGGGCGACGGCCACTGCGGACCCTGCGCGCCGTCATTCTCGGTCATCGTGGGCTCCTTCGACGCCGTCGTCCCGGACATCGGGCGTCCAGGCCTTCTCCCGTTCACCCGGAAGCGTGCGGCGTGTCACACGTCCTCCGGGCCGTACCGCCGATCCTCCCCCGAAACGGCGTGGCCATCCCAGTGGAGTTCCGGGCTCCAGCCTGCCCCGATCGGACTCGGTATCGCAAATCACCTCTTCTGTAGACGCCCGGTCCCGGCACCGGGTTCCGGCGGCCCTCCGAGGCGCGGGAACCGGTACGGCGGTAAGGACCCAGCGACCGCGCCGCACCCCCGTCACCGGTCACGCACCGTGACGAGTCTCACCGGGCCGGGTCAGGAGTACAGGTAGCATTCCGCCTCGGCGCGCGCCCGCGCCATCCCGGCCCGGACGGCCTTGTCCGCGCACGTCTTCTCCTTGGCGGACAGGCCGAGCGTCCCGCACAGCGTCACGCCGCCGTAGGCGCGGCAGGCCAGTTCCGCGTCCGCCTTGCCGACGCGGTACTTCTTCCCCACCGCGTCCCGGCACGCCCGCGGCTTCTCGGCGTACCGGCACTGTCCCGCCAGCGTCCGGTACTGCTCCTGGCTCACCTGCGCCTTGCCCGGCCCCGGGGCCGCCGCCCACGCGACCCCGCCCACCACCACCGCGACGACGGCGGCCACTCCGATCAGTACGGCTTTCCGCATGTCAGCCCCCTTCCTCCACCCTAGGTCGTCAGCGGCCGGGGCGGGAGAGGAAGCCGCGGCGAGCTCGACGACGGCCCGCCGGTCGAGGGCGCCGCCCGCCCGGTCCCGCTCCTCGCGGGCCCGCTTGAGGTAGAAGAGCGTGTAGTCGACGCCGACCGCCATGCCGATCAGCAGGATGACGTTGGCGCCGACCCCGGAGTCCGGCACCAGGTGCGAGGCGAGCATCGACAGCCCGATCGCCGCCGCGATCGAGGTCGCCGCGAGCAGCACCGGCACGAGCAGCAGCACGAGCAGCGTGACCGGCAGCGCGATCATCTCGGTGCGCGACAGGTCCGCGCCGCGCCGGCCCTGGACGTCCTTGCTGCTGGACGGGCTGCCCGACTCGTCGATCCGCAGGTCCGGATGGGCTCCGGCGACGGCGGCGGTCCGCGCGAGCACCGGCTCGACGTGCTTCTTCCCGTCGAGCTCGGGCCCCCGCAGCGTCACGTCCACCCGCAGCGACCGGCCGTCGGCGGACCGCGCCGGCGGGGCGACCGACTCGACCTCCGGCAGGCCCTTCATCCGGGCGGTCACCTCGCGCGCGGCCGCCTCGGCCGCGGCCCGCCGGCCCGCGTCCGGCGCGGTGATGAGGACGCGTTCGAACGGCTTGCGTTGCAGCCCTCCCTGCTCGGCCATCGCCTCGGCGCGGCCCGCCTCGCCGACGCGGTAGTCGGCCGACGTGGCGGCGTGGCCGCCGGCGGAGACGCCTGCGCCGAGGCACACGAACACGAACAGGAACCAGGCGGCGATCGCGCGCCAGGGGTGACGGGCGCTCCACCGCGCCATCCGTACAGGGAGGTTCGTCATGCCCTCCATGCCGGTCGGAGCGCCCTCCCCCGCATGAGCCCCGAACGGCTGAACCCGCCGTCCACCGACCGGTGGACACCGGCCCCGCGGCGCCGGGCGGGAACGGGAAGGGCCCCCGCCGACGCGATGTCGGCGGGGGCCCTCCTCAGACCTCGGTGACTACCGGTTGTACTGGCCGAAGTCGTACTCCTCCAGCGGCACGGCCTCGCCCGAGCCCTGCCCGAAGGCGTACTCGGCGCCGTCGTCGTAGGAGCCGACGGAGTACACCGCCGCCTTGGCCTCCTCGGTCGGCTCGACCCGGACGTTGCGGTACTGGGGCATGCCCGTACCGGCCGGGATGAGCTTGCCCAGGATGACGTTCTCCTTGAGGCCGAGCAGCGGGTCGCTCTTGGCGTGCATCGCGGCCTCGGTGAGGACGCGGGTCGTCTCCTGGAAGGAGGCGGCCGACAGCCACGACTCGGTCGCCAGGGACGCCTTGGTGATGCCCATGAGCACCGGGCGGCCCGCCGCCGGGACGCCGCCCTCGGCGACGACCGAGCGGTTGCGCTCCTCGAAGATCGGACGCTCGATCAGGTCGCCCGGGAGCAGGTCGGTGTCGCCCGACTCCAGGATGTTCACCCGCTTGAGCATCTGCCGCACGATGATCTCGATGTGCTTGTCGTGGATGGACACGCCCTGCGACCGGTACACCTCTTGGACCTCGTGCACCAGGTGCAGCTGCACCGCGCGCGGGCCGAGGATGCGCAGCACCTCGTGCGGGTTCTGCGCACCGACGATCAGCTGCTGGCCGACGTCGACGTGGGCGCCCTCGCGGACACCGTCCATCAGGCGCGAGCGCATCGGCACCTGGTAGGCGATCTCCTCCGAGCCGTCGTCCGGGACGATGACGACCTTGCGGGTCTTCTCCGTCTCGTCGATCTTGACCCGGCCGGCGACCTCGGAGATCGGGGCCACGCCCTTGGGGATGCGGGCCTCGAACAGCTCCTGGACGCGCGGCAGGCCGTGCGTGATGTCGCCGCCCGCCACACCGCCGGTGTGGAAGGTGCGCATCGTCAGCTGGGTGCCGGGCTCGCCGATCGACTGGGCCGCGATGATGCCGACGGCCTCGCCGACGTCCACCCGCTTGCCGGTGGCGAGCGAGCGGCCGTAGCAGGCGGCGCAGACGCCGACCTTGGCCTCGCAGACCAGCGCGGACCGGGTCCGCACCGACTCCACGCCGGCCTCGACCAGCCGGGTCACGACCGCGTCGGACAGGTCGGTGTCGGCCGGGAAGATGACCGTCCCGTCGACCACGACGTCCTCGGCGATGGTGCGGCCGATCAGCGCGGTCTCGGTGGTGGCCAGCTTGACCAGCGTGCCGTCCGGCTCGGTCTCGGCGACCGCGAACGGGATGGTGCGGTCGGTGCCGCAGTCCTCCTCGCGGACGATGACGTCCTGCGCCACGTCCACCAGGCGCCGGGTCAGGTAGCCCGAGTCGGCGGTGCGGAGCGCGGTGTCGGCGAGGCCCTTGCGGGCGCCGTGGGTGGAGATGAAGTACTCGACGACCGACAGGCCCTCGCGGAACGAGGACTTGATCGGGCGCGGGATCGTCTCGCCCTTGGGGTTGGACACCAGGCCGCGCATGCCGGCGATCTGGCGGAGCTGCAGCGGGTTGCCGCGGGCACCCGACTGGATCATCATCCAGATCGGGTTCTCCTTGGCGAACGCCTGCTCCATGTCGACCGCGACCTTGGCCGTGGCCTCGTTCCAGATCCCGATGAGCTCCTGCTTGCGCTCGTCGTCGGTGATCAGACCGCGGTTGAACTCGCGCTGCACCTTGTCGGCGCGGGCCTCGTAGGACGACAGGATCTCCGCCTTGTTCGGCGGGGTGATCACGTCGTCGATCGAGATGGTCACGCCGGACCGGGTGGCCCAGTGGAAGCCGGTGCTCTTCAGCGCGTCCAGCGCGTTGGCGACCTCGACCTTAGGGTAGGTCTCGGCCAGCTCGTTGACGATCGCCGAGAGCTGCTTCTTGCCGATCTCGGCGTTCACGAACGGGAAGTCCGCCGGCAGCGCCTCGTTGAACAGGGCGCGGCCGAGCGTGGTCTCCAGCCGGTAGGGCTGGCCCGGCTCGTAGCCTTCGGGCGCCGTCCACGCCCGCGGCGGCGGGACGTCCTTCAGCCGGAGCTGGACGGTGGCCTGCAGCGACAGCTCGTCGCGGTCGTAGGCCATGATCGCCTCGGAGATCGAGCCGAACGCGCGGCCCTCGCCCGGGGCGCCGTCCTGCTGCGTGGTCAGCCAGTAGAGGCCGATCACCATGTCCTGGGTGGGCATGGTGACGGGCTTGCCGTCCGACGGCTTCAGGATGTTGTTCGTGGACAGCATCAGGATCCGCGCCTCGGCCTGCGCCTCGGCCGACAGCGGCAGGTGCACCGCCATCTGGTCGCCGTCGAAGTCGGCGTTGAACGCCGTGCAGACGAGCGGGTGGATCTGGATGGCCTTGCCCTCGACCAGCTGCGGCTCGAACGCCTGGATGCCGAGGCGGTGCAGCGTCGGCGCGCGGTTCAGCAGCACCGGGTGCTCGGTGATGACCTCTTCCAGCACGTCCCAGACGACGGGGCGCGCGCGCTCGACCATCCGCTTGGCGGACTTGATGTTCTGCGCGTGGTTGAGGTCGACCAGCCGCTTCATGACGAACGGCTTGAACAGCTCCAGCGCCATCTGCTTCGGCAGGCCGCACTGGTGCAGCTTCAGCTGCGGGCCGACGACGATGACCGAGCGGCCCGAGTAGTCGACGCGCTTGCCCAGCAGGTTCTGGCGGAACCGGCCCTGCTTGCCCTTCAGCATGTCGCTGAGGGACTTCAGGGGGCGGTTGCCCGGACCGGTGACCGGACGGCCGCGGCGGCCGTTGTCGAACAGCGCGTCGACGGCCTCCTGCAGCATCCGCTTCTCGTTGTTGACGATGATCTCGGGCGCGCCGAGGTCGAGCAGCCGCTTGAGCCGGTTGTTGCGGTTGATCACGCGGCGGTACAGGTCGTTCAGGTCGGAGGTCGCGAAGCGGCCGCCGTCCAGCTGCACCATCGGACGCAGGTCCGGCGGGATCACCGGGATGCAGTCCAGCACCATGCCGAGCGGGCTGTTGGTGGTGTTGAGGAACGCCGACACGACCTTCAGCCGCTTGAGGGCGCGGGCCTTCTTCTGACCCTTGCCGGTGCGGATGATCTCGCGCAGCTTCTCGGCCTCGGCGTCGAGGTCGAAGTTCTTCAGGCGGGCCTGGATCGCCGCGGCGCCCATGCCCCCCTCGAAGTACTTGCCGTAGCGGTCGCGCATCTCGCGGTAGAGCAGCTCGTCGCCCTCCAGGTCCTGGACCTTGAGGTTCTTGAACCGGCTCCACACCTCGTCGAGGCGGTCGATCTCGCGCTGCGCGCGGTCGCGCAGCTGCTTCATCTCCCGCTCGGCGCCGTCGCGGACCTTGCGCTTCTGGTCGGCCTTGGCGCCGGCCTCCTCCAGCTCGGCGAGGTCGCCCTCCAGCTTCTGCTGGCGCGCCTCGATCTGCGCGTCGCGGGCCTGCTCGATCTGCTGGCGCTCCACGGAGATGTGGGCCTCCAGCGTCGGCAGGTCGCGGTCGCGCCGCTCGGCGTCCACGCTGGTGATCATGTAGGCCGCGAAGTAGATGATCTTCTCGAGATCCTTCGGGGCCAGGTCCAGCAGGTACCCCAGGCGCGAGGGGACGCCCTTGAAGTACCAGATGTGGGTGACCGGCGCGGCGAGCTCGATGTGGCCCATCCGCTCGCGCCGCACCTTGGCGCGGGTGACCTCCACGCCGCAGCGCTCGCAGATGATGCCCTTGAAGCGGACGCGCTTGTACTTACCGCAGTAGCACTCCCAGTCCCGGGTGGGACCGAAGATCTTCTCGCAGAACAGGCCGTCCTTCTCGGGCTTCAGCGTCCGGTAGTTGATGGTCTCGGGCTTCTTGACCTCGCCGTGCGACCACTGCCGGATGTCGTCCGCCGTCGCGAGGCCGATCCGCAGCTCATCGAAGAAGTTTACGTCGAGCACTTGTGCATATCCCCTTTTGGATCAGACCTCGTCGACGCTCATCGCGCCCTCGTTGGGGCGCCGGGACAGGTCGATGCCGAGTTCCTCAGCCGCGCGGAAGACGTCCTCGTCGGTGTCGCGCATCTCGATGGACATGCCGTCGCTGGAGAGCACCTCGACGTTGAGGCAGAGCGACTGCATCTCCTTGATGAGCACCTTGAACGACTCCGGAATGCCCGGCTCCGGGATGTTCTCGCCCTTGACGATGGCCTCGTAGACCTTCACGCGGCCGAGCACGTCGTCGGACTTGATGGTCAGCAGCTCCTGGAGCGCGTAGGCGGCGCCGTACGCCTCCAGCGCCCACACCTCCATCTCACCGAAGCGCTGGCCGCCGAACTGGGCCTTACCGCCGAGCGGCTGCTGGGTGATCATGGAGTACGGGCCGGTCGAGCGCGCGTGGATCTTGTCGTCGACCAGGTGGAGCAGCTTGAGGATGTAGGTGTAGCCGACCGAGATCGGGTCCCGGTACGGCTCGCCGGTGCGGCCGTCGAACAGCCGCGCCTTGCCGCCCGGACCCACCATGCGCTGGCCGTCGCGGTTCGGCAGGGTGGACTCGATGAGGCCGGTGACGTCGTCCTGGTGGGCGCCGTCGAACACCGGGGTGGCGGTGCGGGTCCAGGGCTCGGCCTTGTCCGCGCCGATCGCCTTCAGCTGCCGCTTCCAGTCGGCGTCGTCGCCCTCGACCTCCCAGCCGCGGCTGGCGACCCAGCCGAGGTGGGACTCCAGGATCTGGCCGATGTTCATGCGGCCGGGGACGCCGAGCGGGTTCAGCACGATGTCGACCGGGGTGCCGTCCTCCAGGAAGGGCATGTCCTCGGCGGGCATGACCTTGGAGATGACGCCCTTGTTGCCGTGCCGGCCGGCCAGCTTGTCACCGTCGGTGATCTTGCGCTTCTGGGCCACGTAGACGCGGACCAGCTCGTTGACGCCGGGCGGCAGCTCGTCGCCCTCGTCGCGGGAGAACACCCGGACACCGATGATCTTGCCCTGCTCGCCGTGCGGCACCTTCAGCGAGGTGTCGCGGACCTCGCGCGCCTTCTCACCGAAGATCGCGCGCAGCAGCCGCTCCTCGGGGGTGAGCTCGGTCTCGCCCTTCGGCGTGACCTTGCCGACCAGGATGTCGCCGGGGACGACGTCGGCGCCGATGCGGATGATGCCGCGCTCGTCGAGGTCGGCGAGGACCTCCTCGGAGACGTTCGGGATGTCCCGGGTGATCTCCTCGGGGCCGAGCTTGGTGTCGCGGGCGTCGACCTCGTGCTCCTCGATGTGGATCGAGGACAGCACGTCGTCCTGCACGAGGCGCTGCGACAGGATGATCGCGTCCTCGTAGTTGTGGCCCTCCCACGGCATGTAGGCGACCAGCAGGTTCTTGCCGAGCGCCATCTCGCCCTGGTCGGTGCAGGGGCCGTCGGCGACGACCTGCCCGATCTCGACGCGCTGGCCCTCGGCCACGATCGGCTTCTGGTTGAAGCTGGTGCCCTGGTTGGACCGCTTGAACTTGGCGACCCGGTAGGTGGTCCGGGTGGCGTCGTCGTTCATGACGGTCACGTAGTCGGCGGAGACCTCCTCGACCACGCCCGCCTTCTCGGCGACGATGACGTCGCCGGCGTCGACGGCCGCGCGGTACTCCATGCCGGTCCCGACGAGCGGGGCCTCGCTGCGCAGCAGCGGCACCGACTGGCGCTGCATGTTGGAGCCCATGAGCGCGCGGTTGGCGTCGTCGTGCTCCAGGAAGGGGATCATCGCGGTGGCGACCGAGGTCATCTGCCGCGCCGAGACGTCCATGTACTGGACCTCGTTCGGCGGGATCAGCTCGACCTCGCCGCCCTTCTTGCGGACCAGGATCTTGGACTCGGTGAACGAGCCGTCGTCGTCGAGCAGGGAGTTGGCCTGCGCGATGACGAAGCGGTCCTCCTCGTCGGCGGTGAGGTAGTCGATCTGCTCGGTGACCCGGCCGCCCTCGACCTTGCGGTAGGGGGTCTCCACGAACCCGAACGGGTTCACCCGGCCGAACGCCGCGAGCGAGCCGATGAGGCCGATGTTCGGGCCCTCCGGGGTCTCGATCGGGCACATGCGGCCGTAGTGCGACGGGTGGACGTCGCGGACCTCCATGCCGGCGCGCTCGCGGGACAGACCGCCGGGGCCGAGCGCGGACAGGCGCCGCTTGTGCGTCAGGCCGGCCAGGGGGTTGGTCTGGTCCATGAACTGCGAGAGCTGGCTGGTGCCGAAGAACTCCTTGATGGAGGCGACGACCGGCCGGATGTTGATCAGGGTCTGCGGCGTGATCGCCTCGACGTCCTGGGTGGTCATCCGCTCGCGCACGACGCGCTCCATCCGGGCCAGGCCGAGACGGACCTGGTTCTGGATGAGCTCGCCGACGGTGCGCAGGCGCCGGTTGCCGAAGTGGTCGATGTCGTCGACCTCGATCGGCACGGCGACCGCCCCGAGGGTGGCCTCCTCCTCGCCGGCGTGCAGCCGGACGAGGTACTCGATCGTGGCGACGATGTCGTCCTCGGTCATGGTGCCCTGGTTGGTCTCCAGGTCCAGCCCGAGCTTCTTGTTCACCTTGTAGCGGCCGACCTTCGCGAGGTCGTAGCGCTTGGGGTTGAAGTAGAGGTTCTCGAGCAGGGTCTGCGCCGACTCCTTGGTCGGCGGCTCGCCCGGACGCAGCTTGCGGTAGATGTCCAGCAGCGCGTCGTCCTGGCCGGAGGTGTGGTCCTTCTCCAGGGTGATGTTGATCGACTCGTAGGAGCCGAAGCGCTCGCGGATCCGCGCCTCGTCCCAGCCGAGCGCCTTCAGCAGCACGGTGACGGGCTGCTTGCGCTTGCGGTCGATGCGGACGCCGACGTTGTCGCGCTTGTCGATCTCGAACTCGAGCCAGGCGCCGCGGCTCGGGATCACGCGGCAGCCGTAGATGTCCTTGTCGGACGCCTTGTCCAGCGAGCGGTCGAAGTAGACGCCCGGGGAGCGGACGAGCTGCGACACGACGACGCGCTCGGTGCCGTTGATGATGAAGGTGCCCTTGGAGGTCATGAGCGGGAAGTCGCCCATGAAGACCGTCTGGCTCTTGATCTCACCGGTGGTGTTGTTGATGAACTCCGCCGTGACGAACATCGGGGCGGAGTAGGTCATGTCCTTGTCCTTGCACTCCTCGACGGAGTACTTGGGCGGCTCGAACCGGTGGTCCCGGAAGGACAGCGACATGGTCCCGGAGAAGTCCTCGATGGGACTGATCTCTTCGAAAATCTCTTCGAGGCCCGACTGGGTCGGGACGCTCTTACTTCCGGCCTTCTGGGCCGCCTCGACCCGGGCCTTCCACTTCTCGTTGCCCAGCAGCCAGTCGAAGGAGTTGGTCTGCAGAGCAAGGAGGTCCGGGACTTCGAGCGGCTCCTTGATGCGCGCGAAGGAGACGCGGTTCGGACCGAATGCGGTATTCGAGGCGTTGCGCGAGGCTGCCAAGAGTGGTCCTTCCGAGGGCTCGCGGCGTAACTGACGACACGCACGCCAGACGATCCACGTCCAAGACCCGCGGAAACGACCCCAAAACGGGCCTGGGCAGGAGTGCTCTCACACGTGGATAGTCAGAGGGCAGCGCAAAGGGGCAGTGTAGCCGACCGCCACACCGCTCGCAACTCCAGCGCCGCTGTATGCATCACGTTGCCTTGGAGCATCGCCCCTCATCGCCGTGGAGTCAAGAGCGGACATGGACTTTCCGGGCTCTGACCTGCAGTGAGGAAGCCCATAGTTTAGGGTGCGCCGGACCCCGCCGGAAACCGGGCCCCGACGCCGCGAGCGGCCGCCCCCGATCGGAGGGGCGGCCGCTCGCGGCGTGGATCGCGTCACACCTGCGACGGCGCCGGCTACGAGATCACCGTCAGCTCCGAGGCCAGCCACTTGCCCTTGACCTTCACCATGGTCATCTTGATCCGCAGCGCCTCGGGGAGCCGCTGGGTCTTGTCGCTCTTGGTGGAGGTGCTGCGGTTGGCGTAGACGAGCGCGACGACCTTCGTCGGCGTCGCACTGACGACGCCGGTCTTCACGATCGTGGAGGTGGACACCGCCTGCTGCTCCACCGCGGTCGTCTTCAGCTGCTGGGCGAGCTGGTCGTACTGGGTGCGCAGCTTGCCGGTGGTGTGGGTCGCGGCCGTCTTGAAGTCGCTGTCGAGCGTCCGGTAGTCGTAGGACGACAGGTCCTGCGCGGCCCGGGACGCGGCGAACGTGCCCTGCTTGGCGGCCTCCTCGGTCGCCTTCGTCTCGCGCCACTTCAGGCCGAGCACGACGGCGCCCGCGCCAAGCGCGATGATCAGCACGGTGGCGACGGCGAGCGCGGTGACGCCGCCGTAGGGCGTCCAGGAGCGCTCACCGGAGGCGGACGCGGCCGGGACGGTCTCGCGGTCCGTCTCGGCGGGCTCGGCGCCCGCGCCGCTCTTCGCGGCCCTGCGGAAGCGCTTGCGCGGCGCGGCGGGCTTCGCGGCGCCGTCGGCGTCCGCGTCCCTTGCGGCGTCGTCCTCGGCCTCCCCCGCGTCCTCGACGGCGGTCCCGTCCGCGACGTCGGTGTCGGCGTCCGCGGCGTCGGTGTCGGTGTCGACGTCCGTGCCGGCCTCGGCCGCCGCGGCGGCGGCCTGGGCGAGCGCGGCGGCCTCCTCGGCGCGCGCGGCGGCCTCCTCGGCGGCCTGCGCGGCCTTGGCGGCCTCGGCCGCCCGGCGGGCGCGCTCGGCGGCCTTGGCGGCCCGCGCGGCCTTCTCGGCGGCCTTCTCGGCGGCGGCGGCCTTCTTCGCGGCGGCGGCCTTCTCGGCCTTCTCGGCCTCCCTGGCCCTCTCCGCCTCCTCGGCGGCGGCGGCCTCGGCCTCCGCTGCGGACCTCTCGGCCTCCTCCGCGCTGTCCTCGGCGGCCTCCGCGGCGGCCTCCACCGCGGCCTCCTCGGTCTCGGCGGCGGCCTTGCCGGCCTCGTCCTTCGCGGCCTTGTCCTTCGCGGAGCGCCTGCCCCGTCCGAGCATCGTCACGGAACGACCTCCAGCTTCGAGACCAACCAGCGGTCACCGGACTTCACCAGGTCCATCAGGTACCGGTAGGGGCGCGCCGCCCCCTCCTTGACCTTGGTGTTGGTGACGGTGCCGTTCAGCGACACCATCACCTCGGCCTCGCCGTCGTCGATGCTGACGACGCCGGCCTCCACCTGGTTGACGGTCGAGGTGGCCTGGTTCTTGTTCAGCTGGTCCAGCAGCGTCTTGGCCTGGGTGCTCATCTTGTCCTTGGCCTCGCCGGTCAGGCCGGCCAGGATCCGGTTCAGGTCCTGCTGCCCGTGCTTGTAGTCCAGCGTCATCAGGTTGACGCCGGTCTGCCGGGCGGCCTGCGCGGCCTTCTCCCGGTCGTCGGCGTCCGAGCTCACGTTCCGGTACTGGACGCCGAGCCAGACCAGCGCGGCGGCGAGCCCCGCCACGACCGCCCAGAGGACGATCGTGACGGGCAGGCTGCGCGCGCGGTTCACTGGCTGAGGGGTCCCAGCAGCAGCCACTTCCACGAGGATTCTTCTCCCAACTGGCGGGTACCGGCGGTCCGCGGCAGGGCGTACTTCTTGCCGTCGGGGCCGTAGACGACGCCGGTCGACGGATCGTACCCGGCGAATTCCACCGAGTCGGCCGAAGCGGTGTAGGTGCCGCCGTCCCCGGCGTCCTGCGCGCTCGCGGCCGTGCCGGTCCCGTTCTTGTCCTTGGTCTCGGCCTGCGCCTCGGTGCCCGCGTCCGCGGCCGAGGAGGAGGCGGTGCCGCCCGGGAAGCCGGCGCCGGAGGTGGCGCCGGCCGGCAGCTGCGGCGTCGGCGAGATCGCCGACTTCGGGAAGTTGTGCCCGCCGCGCACGTCGGTGCCGGTCCGCGGCGAGGCGGTGCAGCCGATGTCGAGGCGCGGCGACTTGTGCGCGGTGTACTGCGGCCAGCGCTGCTTGGTCTTCTCGTAGCCCTGGGTGCAGGCGGGCGGCGAGGAGATGTTGAGGTCCAGGCCGAGGTGCTGGGTGCCGTCGCCGGGGGTCACGGTGAACGCGCCGGCCACGGTGACCGGGTACAGGATGAACAGCGACCGCAGGCCGGCCTGCCGGGAGGTGATGATCTGCCCGGTGGTCGTCATGTTGGCCAGGAACACCGGCAGGTTGGGCGCGAGCCCGTTCACCAGGGCGTTGGCCTGGGTCACCGCGCCCGGCGTCGCGTCGATGTCCGCGCGGATGTTCTTGTCGTCGTCGCGGATGGACGCGGTCAGCTCGTTCAGCTTGCGCGCGAAGCCCTTGATGTTGGCGCCCTGCATGCGCTGGGTGTTCAGCACGACCTGGCTGTTGTCCAGCAGCGCCTTCGTGTCGGGGTAGGCCTCGTCGGCGGTCTTGAGGATCCGGTCGGTGTCGTCCAGGATCTTCTGCAGGTCGGTCGCCGACCCGTTGAACGCCTTGTCGAGCTCGTCGACGATGGTGCCGAGGTTCTTCGGGTCGATCGAGGAGACCAGCCGGTCGACGTTGCGCAGCAGCTCGGCGGTGGAGACCGGGAGCTTGGTGTTCTGCCGCGGGATCGTGTACGGGGCGCCCTCGTCGAGGTAGGGCCCGGTCCTCTTGCTCGGCTGGAGGTCGATGTACTGCTCGCCGACGGCGGAGCGGTTGGCGACGACGGCGGTGAGGTTGTCGCGCGGGATGCGCTTGCCGTCGCCCTTCTCCAGCTTCAGCTGCACCTTGATGCCGTCCCGGGTGAGCTTGATCGGCCCGACCCGCCCGACCGGCACGCCGCGGTAGGTGACCTCGGCGTTGGTGAACACGCCGCCGGAGTCGCTGAGGTCGACGTAGGCGGTGTACTGCCGGCCGAGGACGCCGCGGCCGACGCCGAGGTAGCGCACGCTGACGATGGACACGCCCACGATCGTGATGATCAGGAAGACGACGAGCTGGATCTTGACGCCGCGCTTGATGATCACGACATGCCCCCCAACAGCAGAGTTTGCAGGTCGCCCTGGCCGAGGGCCGCCGGCCGCGCGGTCGGCGTCGTCGCGGTGCCGGCGGCGCGCTTGGACGGCGTCGGGGTCGGCGTCGCGCCGGGCGTGGCGGCCGAGCCCGGCATCTGCGGCAGCGCGCCGAGCGGCGTCTGCGGCAGCGTCAGGTTCGGCACCTTCAGCATCTGGCGCATCTGCTGGCCGCTGCCGAGCTGGCTCTCCAGGTCGGTGCCGCCGAGCAGGTTCTTGGCGATGGACTCGAAGTCCAGGTCGACGGTGAGCCGCACGTTGCCGTAGTCGCCCTTGATCACGTTGCCGAAGGTGCTCGGGAACGGGAAGGTGATCATCGTGCCGAGGGCCTTCGGCAGCGCGTCGCCGGCCTTGTTCAGGTTGCGGACGATCGTGTCGAGGTCCTTGAGGTTGGCCAGCAGGTCGGCCTTGGACCGGCGGATCGTCGTGGTGGTGGTGCGGCTCAGCTTGTCCAGCGCCACCAGCATCCGGGTGAGGTCGGCCCGGTTGCGGTTGAGGACCGACACCGCCGGGCCGGTCCTGTCGATCGTGTCGTTGATCGTCTTGCGTTCGGCGGCGAGCTTGCCGGAGAGCCGGTCGATGCTGTCGAGCGCCCGGTTGATCGCGTCGCGGTTGCGGTCCAGCGTCCCGGCGAAGGTGTTCACCCGGTGCAGCACCGACTTGATGGTGTCCTCGCGGCCGTTCATCGCGGCCTGCAGCTCGCGGCTGATCGTGGAGACCTGCTCGATGCCGCCGCCGTTCAGCAGCAGCGAGAACGCCGACAGCACCTCCTCGATCTCGGTGCTGCGGGTGGTGCGGGCGAGCGGGATGCGGTCGCCGTTCGCCAGCGACCCGGCGGCCGGCTCGCTCGTCGGCGGGGACAGCGCCACGTACTTCTCGCCGAGCAGGCTGGTCTGGCCGATGGTGGCGATCGCGTTGGCCGGCAGGCGGGTGTCGCGGCGCACCTTGACGGTGACGACGGCGTGCCAGCCCTGGCCGTTCCCGCCGGCGAGGTCGATCTTGTCGACCTTGCCGACGGACACGTCGTTGACCTTGACCACCGACTGCGGGACGAGGTCCAGCACGTTGGCGAACTCGATGGTGAGGGTCTCGGGGCGGTCGCCGAGGTCGGGGCCGCCCGGCAGCGGGATCGAGTCCACGCCGCGGAACGAGCAGCCCGACAGGGCCGTGGCGCCCGCGAGCGCGGCGGCGCCGAGCCGGACGGCGCCCTTCTTGACCGGTCGCCGGATCATCGGCCACCTCCGGGGAGCAGCGCGCGCACGTCCTGCGTCTTCGCGATCCGCTGCGTGGACGCGGACTTGGCGGTGGACGCGGACTTGGCGGTCGACTTCTTGCCGTTCGGCCCGTAGGCGTCCGGCGGGATCGGCACCGGGTCGTAGTGGGTGGTCAGCGCGGTGATCCAGGACAGGTCGAGGCTGAGGCCCGAGAGGGCGGTGCCGATCCCGTTGTAGGGGGTGACGAAGTCCAGGCACTGCTTGGCCGGGGTCCCGACCGAGTAGGCGAGCGAGCACACCCAGTCCGCCAGGTTGTTGAACTGGCGGAAGTTGTCGCGGGTGTGGATGGTGCCGCTGATCGGGTCGTAGGCGCGGGCCAGGTTGTTGATCGCGATCGGGCCGGCGGTGAGGACCTCGGCGAGGGCGTCCTTCTCCTTCACCAGCACGCCGGTGATCTGGGCGAGCTTCCGCACGTTCACCGACAGGTCCTTGCGGTTGTCCTTGATGAACGCCTGCACGTTGCGCAGCGTCGGGCCGAGCGTGGCGAGCGCGGCGCTCAGCTCCTCCTTCTCCCCCGCCAGCTGCCCGGAGACGCCGTTCAGGTGGGTGGTGAAGGACTTGATCTGCGCGTCGTTGTCCTTCATCGCGCCGGTGATGACCCGCAGGTTGGCGATCGTCTTGGCGACGTCGCCGCGGTCGGCGCTCAGCGTGGACAGCATCGTGGAGGTGTCGTGGATGGTCTGCCGGATGTCGTCGCCCTGGCCGTCCAGGGTGTCGGCGCCGACCTGCAGCAGCCGCGACAGCGAGCCGTCCTTGTTGGCGCCGTCGGGGCCGAGGGCCTTGTCGAGGTCGTTCAGGCTGCCGCTCACCTCGTCGGTCTCCACCGGCACCGCGGTGCGGTTGATGGTGAGGGTCGAGCGGTCGGGCATGACCGCGCCGCCCTTGTAGACGGGGGTGAGCTGGACGTAGCGGTCGGCGACGAGGGTCTGGTTGACGATGACGGCCTGGGCGGTCGCGGGGACCTTGTACTTGGCGTCGTACTTCAGCTCGACGCGGACCGAGTCGCCGGCCGGCTTGACGCTGGTGACCTGGCCGACCTTGATGCCGAGGATGCGGACCTCGGCGCCGGGGTAGAGGCCGACGGTGCGGGTGAAGTAGGCCGTCAGGTGCCGCTGCTTGGGCTCCCGCAGCAGCAGCACCAGCGCGGCCGCCAGCACCGCCAGCGCGAGGACCGCGCCGCCGATGCGGAGGATGGTTGCTGAGTTACGCACGAGTGACCTGCCTGCGCTTACGGGAGGAACGGCAACGGGTTGGACTGGGTGCCGGACTGGCCGGTCTTGGTGCCCGGCTGGCCGCCGGTCGTGGACGGGCCGCGGGTGCCGGTGCCGCCCGTCTTGTTCCCGGCGTTCGCGTCGCTGATGGACGCCGGGATCGGCAGCAGGTTCTGGATGTAGCTGTCGAACCAGCGGCCGGTGCCGGTGACGTCGGAGAACTGCCGGGCGAACGGCGCGTACAGCTTGAGGATCCGGTCCAGGTTGTCCTGGTTCTTCACCAGCAGCGAGGTGACCTTGTCCAGGTTGGCCAGCATCGGCTTCAGCTGCGCCTGGTTCTCGCCGATCAGGGCGTTGACCTGCTGCGACAGCACGACGGTGTTGACCAGCACCTGGTGGATGACCGCGCGCCGCGCCTGCACCGCCTGGAGGACCTTGTCGCCGTCGGTGACGAGCTTGGCGAAGTCCTGGTTGCGGTCGGCGAGGAGCTGCGAGACGTTCCTGGCCTTGCCGGCCAGCTCGTGCAGCTCGTCGTCGCGCGAGGCGATCGTGCTGGACAGCCGGCGGAGGCCCTGCAGCGACGCCTTCACCTCGTCGGGGGAGTTGGCGAAGGTGTCCGACAGCACGTCGAAGGACTTGGCGAGCTGGGCGGTGTCGATCTGGGAGACCCGCTGGCTCAGCTCGCTGATCGCCGGGACCACCTCGAAGGGGGTGGTGGTCCGGTCGATCGGGATGCCGCGGCCGAGCCTGCCCGGCCCGCGCGGGTCGAGCGCGAGGAAGTGCGAGCCGAGCAGCGTCTTGATCTTGATCTCGGCGCGGGTCAGCGAGCCCAGCTTCACGCCGTCGTCCACCCGGAAGGTGACCTTGACGTGGTCGCCGTCCAGGTCCAGCGCGGTGACCTTGCCGACCTTGACGCCGGCGACGCGCACCTCCTCGCCGGACTTCAGCCCGGCCGCCTCGGCGAACGCGGCGGTGTGCGTGCTGCCGCCGTTGATCAGCGGGATGCTCGACAGGTTCATCGCGAGCACCAGCAGCACGATGATGACGGTGAACGCGATCAGCCCGATGGGGACCGGGTTGCGCTCCCGGAACGGGACCCTCATCTACTTGCACCTCGCGTTCTCGTTCACGATCGCCGGCGTCTGGTAGACCGGGCCGCCGGGCAGCCGCACCCGCGCGTCGAGACCGCAGATGTACATGTTGAACCAGGAGCCGTAGGAGGAGATGTTGAGCAGCCCCTCCAGGTTCCCCGGGGTCGTCTTGAGGGTCTTGTCGATCGTGCCGCTGTTGGCGTTCAGGGTGCCGGTCAGCTTGCGCAGGTCGGCGATGCCGGCCTTGATGTCGCCGCGGCCGTCCTTCAGCAGGTCGGCGGTGGTGCCCTCCAGGTCGTTGATCGCCGACACCGAGTCGAAGATCGCCTGGCGGTCGTCGGAGACGCCCGAGACGAACCCGCGCAGGTCGGTGACCAGCTGGTCGACCTGGTCGCTGCGGGAGTCGATGGTGCCGAGCACCAGGTTGAGGTTGTCGATGACCTCGCCGATGACCTTGTCGCGGTCGGCGAGCGAGTTGGTCAGCGACGCCACGTGCGTCAGCAGGCTGTTGACGGTGCCGCCCTCGCCCTGGAGCACCTGGACGATCTGGTACGCCAGGGTGTTGACGTCCTTCGGCTCCAGCGCCTGGAACAGCGGGCGGAAGCCGTTGAACAGCACGGTGAGGTCGAGCGCCGGCTTGGTCTGGGCGACCGGGATGACGCCGTCGCGCGGCAGGTACCGGTTCGGGGTGCCGGCGCCCTCGGTGAGCGCGAGGTAGCGCTGCCCCATCAGGTTCCGGTAGCGGATCTGGGCGTTGGTCGTGGCCGGCAGCCCGGCCCGGAAGACGCCCGACCGGTTCAGCGAGAACGTCACCTCGGCCTGGTTGTTCTTGGACAGCTTGATGCTGTCGATCTCGCCGACCCGCACGCCCGCGACCCGGACGTCGTCCTTGGCGAGCAGCCCGGCCACGTCGGTGAAGATCGCCTTGTAGTGCCGGGAGGCGGTGAACCGCGAGTTGGTGATGGTCATGGCGAGCACGCCGGTGGCGATCGAGGTGAGCACCACGAAGATCGTCAGCTTGATCGCCGCGCTGGTGGTCTTCACTTGACGGTCACCACCGATCCCTGCAGGACCGGGCCGTACAGCAGCGCCGCCACGTCCGGCACCTGGTCGGCCTGGGTGCGGGTGAGCGGCCCGACCAGGTTCTTGATCTTGTCCTTCTCGCTCATCGCGGTCCCCGGGTCGACGAACACGTCCGACACCGAGCGGCCGCGGCCGGTGGCGTGCGGGATCGGGTCGTCCTTGCCGTGGGCGTCCTTCCACCACAGGTCGTCCTCGGTGCCGTCCAGCGCCAGGTAGTCGGGCGAGGGCACCTTGGGGTTCGGCAGGTTGTAGCACCGCGGGTTGCGGTAGTCCTTGGCCTCGGGCGAGTCCAGCGGGTACTTGTAGCCCGGCCGCGGCTTGACGATCTCGATCGTCAGGTTGAACGTGGTCGAGCCGTTGCCGCCGGCCACCCGCTCGGCCTCCGGCGCGAGCTTGGCGAGGCCCTTGAACACGCACGGCAGCGACGGCGAGTAGCGGGCGATCAGTTCCAGGCCCTGCCGGTTGGCGATGTTGAACCCGATGATCTTCGGCGCGTTCTGCGTCACGAACCGGTCGGTGTTCTGGGCGAACCCGGTGACCTGCGGGATGAGGTCCTCGATCTGCACCCGCTTGTCGGTGATCGTCGTGCTGGTGACGTTGATGTTGCGCAGCGTCTGCAGCAGGTCGGGCGCGGCGTCGGCGTAGATGTCGGAGACGTCGGCCAGGCCGCGCAGGTCGTCGACCAGCGTGCCGAGCTGCGGGTTGATCTTCCGCAGCAGCGCGTCGGCCTGCTCCAGGTCGCGCCCGAGCTGGTCGCCGCGGCCCTGCAGGGCCGTCGCGATCGCGTTCAGGGTGGTGTTCAGCTTCTCCGGCTGCACCGCCTGCAGCACCGGCAGCAGGTTGTTCAGCACCTTGTCGATCTCGACGGCCGCCTGCGAGCGGTCCTGCTCGATCGTCTGGCCGGCGTGCAGCCCGGTCGGCCCGGCCGTGGCCGGCACCTCCAGGTCCACGTACTTCTCGCCGAACAGCGTCTTCGGCAGCAGCCGCGCCTGCACGCCCGTCGGGATCAGCTTGGCCTTGTCGGGGTCGAGCGCGAGGTCGATCTGCGCGCCGTTCTCGGTGACCCTGGTGCCGCGCACCTCGCCGACGATGAGGCCGCGCACCTTGACGTCGGAGTGCGGCAGCAGCTGCAGGCCGGCCCGGTCGCCGACGACCTTGACCTTCATCACCCGGGTGAAGCTCTTGTTGTAGAAGGCGACGGTGAGCGCCACGAGCAGCAGCAGCACGATCACCATGGACAGGCCGAGGAGCCGGAACAGCACCCGCTGCGGGATGCCGCCGCCGCTCGGGTTGGCGGAATGGGTCATCGCGCCGTCACCCCGCAATCCGGACGGTGGTGGTGGCTCCCCAGATCGCCATGCCGAGCATGAGGTCGGCCACGTTGATCACCACGATGCTGGTGCGCACCGCGCGGCCGACGGCGACGCCGACGCCCGCCGGGCCGCCGCTCGCGTGGTAGCCGTAGTAGCAGTGGATGAGCATGACCAGCACCGAGAAGACGATCACCTTGCCGAACGACCAGAGGATGTCGTTCGGTGGCAGGAACAGGTCGAAGTAGTGGTCGTAGGTGCCGGTCGACTGCCCGTAGAACACCGTGACGATGAGCCGCGTCGCGCCGTAGGAGGCGAGCAGGCCGACGATGTACAGCGGGATCACCGCGATCATGCCGGCGATCATCCGGGTGGTGACCAGGAACGGCATGGACGGGACGGCCATGACCTCCAGCGCGTCGATCTCGTCGGAGATCCGCATCGCGCCGAGCTGGGCGGTGAAGCCGCAGCCGACCGTCGCCGACAGCGCGAGCGCCGACACCAGGGGCGCGATCTCGCGGGTGTTGAAGTAGGAGGCGACGAAGCCGGTGAAGGCCGCGGTGCCGATCTGGTTGAGCGAGTTGTAGCCCTGGAGGCCGACCTGGCTGCCGGTGAAGAACGTCATGAACGCGACGATCACCACCGAGCCGCCGATCACCGCGAGGCCGCCGGTGCCGAGGCTGACCTCGGCGAGCAGGCGGAGCACCTCGGTGCGGTAGCGGCGCAGGACCCGGAACACCCACGCGAAGGCGCGCCCGTAGAACGACAGCTGGTGACCGAGGTCCTCCAGGCGCTCCAGCGGCGCGCTCACCGCGCGGTTGACGGCCTTCCCCGCCTTGCTTGGGGCAGCCATCTCACATGCCCTTCGACGGAACGAACTGGAAGTACAGCGTGGAGATGATGAAGTTCTCCACGAACAGCAGCATGAAGGTGATGACGACGGTCTGGTTGACCGCGTCGCCGACGCCCTTCGGGCCGCCCTTGGCGTTCAGGCCCTTGTAGGCCGCGACGAGGCCGGCGGTGATGCCGAACACGAACGCCTTGAACTCGGCCTGCAGCAGGTCGGGCAGCTGGGCGATCGCGTTGAACGAGGCGAGGTAGGCGCCCGGGGTGCCGTCCTGCAGCACCACGTTGAACACGTAGCCGCCGATCAGGCCGACGACCGAGACCAGGCCGTTGAGGAACAGGGCGATGAAGGCGCAGGCGAGCATCCGCGGCACCACCAGGCGGTGCAGCGGGTTGATCCCGAGCACCTCCATCGCGTCGATCTCCTCGCGGATCTTGCGCGAGCCGATGTCGGCGCACATCGCCGAGCCGGCGGCGCCCGCGACCAGCAGCGAGGTCACCAGCGGGCTCGCCTCGCGCACGATCGCGACGACGGCCGTCGCGCCGGTGTAGGACTGCGCGCCGAGCTGCCGGATCAGCCCGCCGACCTGCAGCGACAGCACGCCGCCGAACGGGATGGCGACGAGCATGGTCGGCACCACGGTGACGCTGACGATGAACCAGGCCTGCTGGATGAACTCGCGCCACTGGAACGGCCACTGGAACATGGCCCGGAAGGTGTCGAGGACCAGGGCGAAGAACCGCCCCGGCTCCTTGATCGCGACGTTGGTGGCCCCATCGGAGATCTTGCGGAGCGCGGCGTTGCCGCCGCCGCTCTTCCTGCCCTCTCGCTGGTCCGCGCCGATACCAGGAGTGGACATTACCGCGCGCCTCCGGCGGGCTGCTGTCCACCCTGGCCGTGCCCGGCGGCCGAGGAGTGCCCCATCGAGGCCACGTAGCGCGGCCACTCCTCGACCCAGTTGCGGCCGAGGTCGTCGACGAACGAGCCGGGCGGCGGGGTCACCCCGTGCGCGGCGCACCACGCGCCGGGGGGCGCCTGGCCGGGCCGCACCCGGCCGTCGCTCGGCATGAGCTGCGGGGCGATGGGCGGCAGCTTGCCGACCTCCATGCCCATCTTCGCCTCGGCCTCCAGCTCGGACATGTCCTTCTCCTCGGACATGCCGATCGGGCCCGCGCGGCGCGCGTTCAGGAACTGCCGGACGACCGGCTCCTCGCTGGACAGCAGCATCTCGCGCGGCCCGAACATCACCAGCTCGCGCAGGAACAGCAGGCCGATGTTGTCGGGGACGGTGCGGGCGGTGTTGATGTCGTGGGTGACGATGAGGAACGTCGCGCCGATCTCGGCGTTCAGGTCGACGATCAGCTGGTTCAGGTAGGCGGTGCGGACCGGGTCCAGGCCGGAGTCCGGCTCGTCCACCAGCAGGATCTCGGGGTCCAGGACGAGGGCGCGGGCGAGGCCGGCGCGCTTCTTCATGCCGCCGGAGATCTCGCCCGGGAGCTTGTGCTCGGCGCCGAGGAGGCCGACCAGCTCCATCTTCTCCATGACGATCCGCTTGACCTCGGACTCGCCCTTCTTGGTGTGCTCGCGCAGCGGGAAGGCGATGTTGTCGTAGAGGTTCATGGAGCCGAACAGGGCGCCGTCCTGGAAGAGGACGCCGAACAGCTTGCGGGTCTCGTAGAGGTCGCGCTCGGGCAGGTACGGCAGGTCCCGGTCGCCGATCCAGATGTGGCCGCGGTCGGGCTTCAGCAGCCCGACGAGGGACTTCAGGAAGACCGACTTGCCCGTCCCGGAGGGTCCGAGCAGGACGGAGATCTCTCCTGCGGGCAGCGTCAGCGACACGTCCTGCCAGATCGTCTGGCGGCCGAAGGACTTCGTCAGGCCCTCGACTCTGATTTCGACGCCCACTCGTCACCTTTCGTCCAGGCCGGGGGGATTCCGGACCAATGAGCGAGTGCAAACTCAGCTACTGTCCGTCGCACCGTGTGTCCGCGTCATTGCTACTACCCGGTAGCTGTGGCGGGTGCCACTACCGTAGCGGCCCCCGCCTGAAATGGAAGGGGTTGGGGACCGGTTCAGGAGCAAAATGCGACGTCGTAAGACAATCGTTACTTACGTCACGCGTGAGACTACGCGGTCGAGAAGCCGCACCTCACGCCGGGGGTGCCGGGACAGGCGCAACAGGACCGCCGCACAGTGTTAACCGTGCAGAAACGGACGCTACGCCCATCCTGTGACCTGTGACAACCCGCCCGCGCACACGGTTCGCGGCGGGATTCTGTCACCTGCCAACAACTTTCGCCCCGCGGGCCGCCGCGCCCGGCGGCGGATCCCATCGCCGCGCGCGGGTCCGGGCCCGGCCAGGCCCGGGAACGCCGCGAGGCGGCCACCCCGTCCGGGGTGGCCGCCTCGCGAGAGAACAGCTCGGAGAAGCCGCGACTACTTGACGGTGACCGAGGCGCCGGCCTTCTCCAGGGCCTCCTTGGCCTTCTCGGCGGTCTCCTTGTTGACCTTCTCCAGGAGGGTCTTCGGAGCGCCGTCGACCAGGTCCTTGGCCTCCTTGAGGCCGAGCGAGGTCAGGCCGCGGACCTCCTTGATGACCTGGATCTTCTTGTCGCCGGCACCCTCGAGGATGACGTCGAACTCGTCCTGCTCGGCGGCGGCCTCGCCACCGCCGGCGGCACCGCCGGCGGCCGGCGCCGCGGCGACGGCCACGGGGGCGGCGGCCTTGACGTCGAAGACCTCCTCGAACTGCTTCACGAACTCGGAGAGCTCGAGAAGGGTCATCTCCTTGAACGCGTCGAGCAGCTCGTCGGTGCTGAGCTTCGCCATGATGTTTCCTCCGCTACGGCTTGAAAGTTCGGGTGTTGCTGGACCGCGGGGTCCTGGCCTTGCGGCCGGGACTTACTCGGCGGGCGCCTCGTCGGCGGCCGGAGCCTCGGCCCCCTCGCCGGCGGCCTCGCGCTTGGCGCGCAGGGCCTCGGCCAGCTGGGCGGCCTGCGTCGGCAGGGCGTTGAACAGCGCGGCGGCGTTCGCCATCGAGCCCTTCATCGCACCCGCGAGCTTCGCGAGGAGCACCTCGCGCGACTCCAGGTCCGCGAGCTTGGAGATCTCCGCGGCGTCCATCGACTTGCCGTCGATGAAGCCGCCCTTGATCACCAGGAGCGGGTTGGCCTTGGCGAAGTCACGGAGGCCCTTGGCGGCCTCGACCACGTCGCCGGTCACGAACGCGATCGCCGAGGGGCCTTCGAGCAGGTTGGAGAACTGCTCGTCGACACCGGCGTCGCTCGCGGCGATCTTGGTCAGCGTGTTCTTCACCACGGCGAACTTCGCGTTCTCGCCGAGGTTGCCGCGCAGCTCCTTGAGCTGCGCGACGCTGAGCCCGCGGTACTCGGTCAGCACGGCGCCGTTCGAGCCCTCGAAGCTCTGCTTCAGCTCGGCGATCGCCGTGGCCTTCTCGGCCTTGGCCATGGGCCTCCTTCCGATTACCTGGGGTGGTCGCGGACCCGTCGGGGACGGGCGCCGCCACCTGGGTGGAAGCCGCCGGGGCGAAAAGCCTGGAAAAACAGCGAACGCCCCGGCGCAGGCGCGCGGGGCGGAGGCACGACACGGAGGTCATGCGGAAGCTCTCAACACACCTACGCGGGCCGCCCGAACGATGTCTTCGGGTCCTTCGGCCACCCTCGCGGGTGACGACCGGCGGTCTTCGGCAGGCCCCACGATACGTGCTCGGCGGCGCGCACGCCAAATCCTTCGCGGAACAGGGCCGCGCCCGCCCGCGGATACGGGACGGGCGCGGTGCGGCGCGGGGCCGGACGTCAGGAGCCGAGCTTCGGCATCTTCAGCGCGCCCGTCTGCGACGCCGGCGGCGCCTGCACGGTGACCGGCCTGCCGTAGTCGCGGTACAGCACCGTCGTGGTCGTCTGCCCGCCCGACAGCGGCACGACGGAGACGTGCTTGCGGGGCAGGTCGTCCGCGCCCACCCACACGTCGAACCGGATCGCGGTGGCGCCGAGCTGCCCGTAGGTCTTCTCCAGGGTCGTCCGGGTGTTCGCATCCACCTTCGCGAGCGCCTCGCGCGGCGACATCGTCCCGGCGTAGTGCGTGGTCGGCACGCCGCCGACGTTCTCGGTGCCCACCTTCCGCACGTCCTTGGACGCCGTCAGCATCCTCGTCTGCGTCGCGGGGCTCTGCTGCTCGGCCTGGTCCATCAGCTTGCCGAGGTCGATGCCGCTCGCACCGCCCGCCTGCTTCAGCGACAGCTTCGCCCACGGCTTGCCGCCGGTCGCCTTCCTCAACGCCGGCATCCTCATGTACATCGCGTCGCCGACGAGGCGCGCCTCGTAGCCCGGAATCCGGTTCCCGGCCACCTCGGACGACCCGACCGTCATGCGCATCGCGGCCTCGGGCCGCAGCCGCGTCTGCGCGAGCACGTGCATCTTCAGCGGGGCCTGCGGCGCGCTGCTGTCGATCGTCATGTCGGCCGTGAAGGTGTCGGCCTTGGCCGCCCGGTCCGCCGTCCGGCCGAGGACCTGCGCGGCGGTCAGCCGGACGCCCTTGGCGGCGTTCTCGCCGACCTCCTTCCCGGCGTCGCCGAGGCAGCCCGTCAGCGACAGGGCGAGCCCCGCCGTGGCGGCGGTGGCGGACGCGAAACGACGGATCATGGAGTGGTCTCCTCAGGTGGGGGGGGCGGCGCGCCGGGCCGGGGACGCGCACGAAAGCGGCCGTCCAAGATCGGGACGCAGCGGAGACGCTAGCGGTTCCCTCCGGCGATTTCCGTGCATTTTCGTGCACAGCGCCGCCCCCGGCCCCTCCCCCGGACGCCGCGACGCCCGGTCCCGAAGGACCGGGCGTCGCGGTCGAGTACCGGCGGAGCGGCGGGTCAGGCGGTCGGCGTCGGGGCCGGCTTCGGCGTGTTACCGCCGAGCAGCCCGTTCAGCGAGAGCTGCCCGACCTGGTCCGACGGCGGCGCGTTCACCGTCACCGACTTGCCGTAGTCGGTGTACAGCACCTGCACCGAACCGTTGTCGTCCTTGCCCTGGCCCGTCGAGACCAGCTTGCGCGGCAGGTTGTCGCCGTCCGACCACAGATCGAACTTGATCCTGCTGTTCTGGTCGGCGTTCGACAGCCACTGCGACGCCTTCGACCGCTGCTGCGCGTCCAGCTGCGCCAGCGCGTCCTTCACCGTCACCGAACCGGCGTAGTGCGTCGTCTTCACGCCGTCCACCGTCTCGGTGCCGACGCGGCGCACGTCCTTGGAGCCGGTGAACATCTTCGTCTGCTGCGCCGGGTCGGCCTGCTCGACCTGCCCGACGAGGCCCTTGACGTCCACCCCGGTGCGCTGCTGGAGCTGGGTCACGTCGATCTTCAGCCAGGGCTTGCCGCCCGCGATGAACTGCCGCAGCTGCGACGGCGCCTTCACGTACAGCGTGTCCGAGGTGAAGATCGCCTGCGAGCCGGACAGCGGGATCGACGCCGACCCCTTGCTCGCGCTGTCGACCTGCGCGCTGAACGCCAGGTCGGGACGGAGCCGGAACTGCCCGGTCGCGTGCACCTGGCCGCCCTCGGACGTGTCCTTCACCGTCACGTCGGCCTTGAAGGTGTTCGCCTTCGCCGCCTTCTGCGACGTCTTGATCAGCGCCTGGTTCGCCGTCAGCTTGAGGTTGGCGTCCGTTCCGCCCGTCCCGTCGGCATTGCACCCCGACAGGAGGAGCGCGGCGCCGACCGCGGTACTCCCCGCGGCCACTGCGTAACTACGCTTCATGGGGTTAGAGCCTCCCTTGTCGCCCTGCTGATGTCTTCCAGTCTCGCGAGGGACGAAACACCCGGCATCCCCCGAGGGTACGAATGGGGAGCAAGACCCTACCCCTCAAGGCGTAGGCGGCCCCGCCCCGGAAACGCCGGAGGCGCCCCCCGCACGCGGGGGGCGCCTCCGTTCGCGGACCGGCCGGAGCCGGCCCGATCAGCTCTCGTCGAGCTCGGCGAGCAGGTTGCGGACCGCGTTCGGGTCCACCGGGATGCTCGGGCCCATCGAGGTCGTCAGCACGGCCTTCTTCACGTAACGGCCCTTGGCCGCCGACGGCTTCAGCCGCTGCACCTCGTCGATCGCCGCCGCGTAGTTCTCCACGAGCTGGCGCTCGGAGAACGACGCCTTGCCGATGATGAAGTGCAGGTTCGCGTGCCGGTCCACCCGGAACTCGATCTTGCCGCCCTTGATGTCGGACACGGCCTTGGCCACGTCCATCGTCACGGTGCCGGTCTTCGGGTTCGGCATCAGGCCGCGCGGGCCGAGCACGCGGCCGAGACGGCCGACCTTGCCCATCTGGTCCGGCGTCGCGACCACCGCGTCGAAGTCCAGGAAACCGCCCTGGATCTTCTCGATCAGGTCGTCCGAGCCGACGATGTCGGCGCCGGCCTCGCGGGCCTCGTCGGCCTTCGCGCCGCCGGCGAACACCAGCACGCGGGCCGTCTTGCCCGTGCCGTTCGGCAGGTTGACGGTGCCGCGCACCATCTGGTCAGCCTTGCGCGGGTCCACGCCGAGCCGCAGCGCGACCTCGACGGTCGCGTCGAACTTCGTCGCCGCGGTCTCCTTGGCCAGCTTCACGGCCTCGACCGGGCTGTACAGCGCGTCGCGGTCGATCTTCTCGGCCGCGGCGCGGTAGGACTTGCTGCGCTTCATGGGAACTCCTCTGTGGTACGGACCCCGCACGGGGGCCCTCCCACGTCGAACCGCGCGGACGATCCGCGCGGACGGCTTACTTGACCTCGATGCCCATCGAGCGGGCGGTGCCGGCGACGATCTTCTCGGCGGCCGCCAGGTCGTTGGCGTTCAGGTCGGGCATCTTGGTGGTGGCGATCTCGCGGATCTGGTCCGCGGTGACCGAGCCGACCTTGGTCTTGTGCGGCTCGCCCGAGCCCTTCTCCACGCCCGCGGCCTTCAGGATGAGCTGCGCGGCCGGCGGGGTCTTGGTGACGAAGGTGAACGAGCGGTCCTCGTAGATGGTGATCTCTACGGGGATGACGTTGCCGCGCTGCGCCTCGGTCGCGGCGTTGTACTGCTTGCAGAAGTCCATGATGTTGACGCCGTGCGGACCGAGCGCGGTACCGACGGGCGGCGCGGGCGTCGCGGCACCGGCGTTGAGCTGCACCTTGACGACGGCCGAGATCTTCTTCTTCTTGGGAGGCACGGGATGCCCACCTCTCGTTCCCGTTGCGGTGTGATCCCGACTCCCGCCGAGCGGGCCACACCCGGGCCGGGAACGGACACCCGGGTGTTGGGATCTTGAAGACCCCGCCGGAGCGGGGGGATTCGTGACCCGAAAAAGCCGCCCACGCGGTGGGCGGCCCTTCCAGGATACGCGGGCGCGCCGGCTGCCCGGCGCGGCCGCGTCAGATCTTGGAGACCTGGTTGAACGACAGCTCGACCGGCGTCTCCCGGCCGAAGATCGACACCAGCACCTTGAGCTTCTGCTGCTCGGCGTTGATCTCGTTGACGGTGGCGGGCAGCGTGGCGAACGGGCCGTCCATGACGGTGACCGACTCGCCGACCGAGAAGTCCACGGCGGGGGCGGACCGGGCGGCCTGCTCCTTGGTCTTGACCTGCTCCTCGGGCTCGGGCGCCAGCAGGTTGGCGACCTCGTCCAGGCTGAGCGGGGACGGCTTGTTCAGCAGCCCGACGAAGCCGGTGACGCCCGGGGTGTTGCGGACCGCGGCCCAGGACTCGTCGGTCAGCTCCATGCGGACCAGGATGTAGCCCGGCAGGACCTTCTCGTTGACCTTCTGCCGCTTGCCCTGCTTGATCTCGGTGACCTCGTGCTGGGGCACCTCGATCTGGAAGATGTAGTCCTCCATGTTCAGGGTCTGGGTGCGGGTCTCGATGTTGGTCTTGACCCGGTTCTCGTACCCCGCGTAGGAGTGCACCACGTACCAGTCGCCCGGCTGGAGGCGCATCTCCATCTTGAACTGGTTGTAGGCGTCGAGCTTGGCCTCGCCGGCGTCGGCCGCCGCGGCCTCGCCCTCGGCGGCCTCGTCGCCGGCGTCGGCCTCGTCGGTCTCGCCCGTCTCGGTGTCCGCACCGTCCGCGGCCTCGGCGTCCGCGCCGGTCCCCGCCGCGTCGTCCGCGGGCTCGGCGGCGTCCGCGGGCAGGGCGTCCGCCGCGGCGGACGCGTCCGCCGGGTCGGCCGCAGCAGCCGCAGCAGACTGGGCCTCTTCAACGGCCTCGTCGTGGGGCTGGGAGGACTCGGACACGGTGGCTGACTCTCTTCTCTCGTTGCGATCCCCGCCCGCCTGCCCGGAGGGCGGGCGCCGCGGGCTTTCCGTCGCCGTCCGGCCGCCGGGGCCGGCGGCGCGGGCGCGATCAGGTGAAGAGGGCGAGGACGCCCTTCTGCAGGACCCAGTCGACGCCCGACACGAGCGCGACCATGACGAGCACGAACACCAGCGACACGGTGGTGTAGGTGATCAGTTCCCGGCGGGTGGGCCAGATGACCTTGCGCAGCTCGGCGACCACCTGGCGCACGAAGAGCGCCGGACCGGTCCGCTTGGAGGCGGGCTTGTCCCTGCCCTCGTCCTTGGCCGCGGCCTCGCCGCGCGTCTCAGTCGCCATTGTGCCGCCGTTCACCTCGTAGGTCGTGTTCAACCACACCGTGGTTGCCGCGCATTCCCGCACCACGGCCGCCCGCTGGGGCGGAGACGTGGCGGTACAGGTGCGCGCACCGCACCTCGCAGGGCAGGAGGGACTCGAACCCCCAACCGCCGGTTTTGGAGACCGGAGCTCTACCAATTGAGCCACTGCCCTACGTCCTCGCGAGAGGACGGGACCGATCCGGAGATCGGACCGTGCCGGTCACAGCATACGGCTTTTGCGGACATGGCCGTACGACGATGACGCGTCACTAGGCAGGTGAGTCTACGTCGCCGCGGCCCGCACGTCGAACCGGAACGCCGGAACGCCGCCCCGCGCCCGGCGCGCCGGGCGTTTCCCCGGCCGGTCCACCAGCGCCGGGACGGGTCGCGATATCCCGCTGAAGCACCGCCCGGCTTCTGTAACGATAGGGCCATGAGCATCGACCGTCCTCGCATCTCCCAGCGCATCGCCGCGATCTCCGAGTCCGCCACCCTGGCCGTCGACGCCAAGGCCAAGGCGCTCAAGGCGGCGGGCCGCCCGGTCATCGGGTTCGGCGCGGGTGAGCCCGACTTCCCGACGCCGGACTACATCGTGGAGGCCGCCGTCGAGGCCGCCCGCACGCCGCGGTTCCACAAGTACACGCCGGCCGGCGGGCTGCCGGAGCTGCGCGCGGCGGTCGCCGAGAAGACCGCGCGCGACTCCGGCTACGCGGTCGAGGCGGGCCAGGTGCTGATCACCAACGGCGGCAAGCAGGCGGTGTACGAGGCGTTCGCGGCGCTGCTCGACCCGGGCGACGAGGTCATCGTGCCGACGCCGTACTGGACGACCTACCCCGAGTCCATCAAGCTCGCGGGCGGCGTGCCGGTGGACGTGGTGGCCGACGAGACGACCGGCTACCGGGTGGGCGTGGAGCAGCTGGAGGCGGCCCGCACCGACCGCACCAAGGTGCTGCTGTTCGTGTCGCCGTCCAACCCGACGGGCGCGGTCTACACCCGCGACGAGATCGAGGCGATCGGCCGCTGGGCGGACGAGCACGGCCTGTGGGTCGTCACCGACGAGATCTACGAGCACCTGGTGTACGGGGACGCCGGGTTCCACTCGCTGCCGGTCGTGGTGCCCGAGCTGGCCGACCGCACGCTGGTGCTGAACGGCGTGGCGAAGACGTACGCGATGACCGGCTGGCGGGTCGGCTGGCTGATCGGCCCGCAGGACGTGGTGAAGGCCGCGGCGAACCTGCAGTCGCACGCCACGTCCAACGTCGCGAACGTGTCGCAGGCGGCGGCGCTCGCGGCGGTGACCGGCGACCTGTCGGCGGTGGCGGAGATGCGCACCGCGTTCGACCGGCGGCGGCAGACGATGGTGCGGATGCTGAACGAGATCCCGGGCGTGCTCTGCCCGGTGCCCGAGGGCGCGTTCTACGCCTACCCGTCGGTCAAGGAGCTGGTCGGCAAGGAGATCCGGGGGAAGCGGCCGAGCAGCACGGTGGAGCTCGCGGCGCTGATCCTGGAGGAGGCCGAGGTCGCGCTGGTGCCGGGTGAGGCGTTCGGGACGCCGGGCTACTTCCGGCTGTCGTACGCGCTCGGCGACGACGACCTGGTCGAGGGCGTGTCGCGGGTGGCCAAGCTGCTCGGCGAGGCGCGCTGACCGCTCCCCCAGCACGGAAGGATCATGGACCGCCCGCCGGTCCATGATCCTTTCTGCTGTTCCGGGCCAGGCCGCGCCTGGTCCGGCCGGGCCATGGGGAAGGGTCCTCCCTAGTCCTCCGGGACGGTACTGGTGAGGCGGACGCCGCCCCGATCGCGGCGTCCGGCAACATTGGCCCATGGAGGCCCCTCTCGCTCACGTCCGTCCCGGTGGCGCGGCGCCGGCCGCCCCGGCGCGCCCGCCGGGCGTCCCGCGCGACGTGTCCACGCTGCCGAAGGCCCATCTGCACCTGCACTTCACCGGCTCGATGCGGCACTCGACGCTCGTCGAGATGGCCGCCGGGCACGGCGTGCAGCTGCCCGAGGCGCTGGTGGAGGAGTGGCCGCCGAAGCTGCGGGCGACCGACGAGCGCGGCTGGTTCCGCTTCCAGCGGCTGTACGACATCGCCCGGTCGGTGCTGCGCACGCCGGACGACCTGCGCCGGCTGGTGCGCGAGACCGCCGAGGACGAGGCCGCCGAGGGGTCGGGCTGGCTGGAGATCCAGGTGGACCCGAGCGGCTACGCGGCGCGGTTCGGCGGGCTCAGCCCGACGGTGGAGCTGGTGCTCGACGCGGTGGACGCCGCGGCGGCGGCGACCGGCGTCGGCATCGGCGTGGTGATCGCGGCGAACCGGACCCGGCACCCGCTGGACGCGAGGACGCTCGCCCGGCTCGCGCTGCAGTACCGCGACCGCGGCGTCGTCGGGTTCGGGCTGTCCAACGACGAGCGGCGCGGCCGCGCCTACGACTTCGAGGGCGCGTTCCGGATCGCCAAGCGGGGCGGGCTGCTGTCGACGCCGCACGGGGGCGAGCTGCTCGGTCCGGGCAGCGTCCGCGAGTGCCTGGAGACGCTGGACGCCGACCGGATCGGGCACGGTGTGCGGGCGGTCGAGGATCCGGCGCTGCTGCGGCGGATCGTGGAGAGGGGCGTGACGCTGGAGGTCTGCCCGGCCTCCAACGTCGGCCTGGGGGTGGCGCCGTCGGCGGGGGCGGTCCCGGTCCGCGAGCTGTACGAGGCGGGGGCGCGGATCGCGCTCGGCGCCGACGACCCGCTGCTGTTCGGGTCCCGGCTGGCCCGCCAGTACGACCTGGTGCGGGCCGAGCACGGGTTCTCCGACGCCGAGCTGGCCGAGCTGGCGCGCCAGTCGATCGCGGGGTCGGCGGCGCCGGACGGCGTCCGCGCGCGGCTGCTGTCCGGCGTCGACGCCTGGCTGGCCGCCTAGGGGGCGGGTTCGGCGACCGGTCCCGCGACGGGCGCGGGCTCGGGTGCGGGGTGCGCCGGCAGGCGGCGCGGGACGGCGAGGGTGGCGAGCGCGGCGGCGGCGAGGACGGCGGTGGCGGTCCAGAGCGCCGGGGCGAGGCCGTCCGCGAACGGCTCCGGCGCGGTCATGTCGCCGTTCGCCGAGAAGATCGCGCCGAGCACGGCGACGCCGAGGACGGTGCCGAGCTGGCGGACGGTGTTGGAGACGCCGGAGGCGACGCCGGTCCGCTCGGGCGGCGCGAAGCCGAGGACGAGGCGGGCGACGGGCGGGAAGAACAGGCCCATGCCGATGCCGGCGAGGACGAAGCCGGGCACGAGCGCGCCGTAGGTGACGTCCGGGGCGAGCAGGGCGGCCATCCAGCCGATGCCGGCGGCCTGGAACAGCATCCCGGCGCCCAGCACGGCGCGGCCGCCGAAGCGCGCGACGAGCGGCGCGGTGAGCGGCGCGACGAGGATCGGCATGCCGGTCCAGGGCAGGCTGCGCACGCCCGCCTGGAGCGGCGTGAGCTGCATGACGGACTGCAGGAACTGGATCAGCAGGAACGTGGTGCCGAACATGGCGAGGGCCATGGCGGCGGCGACCAGGTTGACGGTGCTGAAGCCGCGGCTGCGGAACAGGCCCATCGGCAGCATGGGGTGCGGGGCGCGCAGCTCCCAGGCGATGAAGGCGGCGAGCAGGACGCCGCCGGCGGCGAGCGCGCCGAGGACCTGCGGGCTCGTCCAGCCGTGCTCGTTGCCGCGCACGAGACCGAGGACGACGCCGAGCATGCCGCCGCTGACGAGGAGCGTGCCGGCGGGGTCGAGGCGGCCGGCGGGGCCGTGGCTCTCGGCGAGGAACCGGGGCGCGATCGCGAGCAGCACGGCGCCGACCGGGACGTTGATCCAGAAGATCCACTCCCAGGAGGTGTACTGCGTGACGGCGCCGCCGACGACGGGTCCGAGCGCGACGCCGAGGCCGCTCATCGCGCTCCAGGCGGCGAGCGCGACGCCGCGCCGCTCGGCCGGGACGGCGGTGGCGAGCAGGGTGAGGGTGAGCGGCGCGACGATGGCGCCGCCGACGCCCTGCACGGCGCGGGCGGCGATGAGGACGCCGATGCCGGGGGCGAGCGCGGCGGTGGCGGACGCGGCGGTGAACAGCGCGAGGCCGAGCAGGAACAGGCGGCGGCGCCCGAACCGGTCGGCGATCGAGGCGGCCGGGAGGAGCAGGACGGCGGTCGCGAGCGTGTAGGCGTTGACCGTCCACTCCAGCCCTTCCAGGCCGGTGCCGAGGTCGGTGCGGATGGCGGGCAGGGCGTTGGTGACGATCAGGTTGTCCAGGGTGACCATGAACAGCGCGATGCCGGTGACGATGAACGTGCGCAGGGCGCCGCCCGGGGGGCGCAGGGCCATGCCGTCCTCCTTCATTAGTTATCAGTCACTAACTTTGATGCCGAAAAAAAGATCACTGCCGGTCCCGCGCCCAGTCGCGCAGCGACTCGGCCGTCGCGCCGAACGTCACCGGGATGCCGAACGCGGTGAGGACGTTGAGGAGCATGCCGTAGGCGACGAAGTCGGTGACCCGCTGCGGGTCGCCGCCGCTGATCTCGCCGATCATCTTCCAGAGCCCGGCCCAGCGCCGCTCGCCGACCTCGCGGATCGCCTCGTCCTCCAGCGCGGCGGCGTAGATCTGGAGCTGGAACTGGAGCGCCGCGTGGTCGCCGACGAGCATCTCGCGGTAGCGCGTGCCCATCGCGGCGAACGCCTCGTCGCCGTACAGGCCGCCGGCCGCGTCGCGCATCTCGGCCTCCATGACGTCGAAGCAGCGCTCGACGGCGGCGAGGACGATGGCGTGCTTGGAGGGGAAGAGCCGGAACAGGTAGGGCTGGGACACGCCGACGCGCCCGGCGATGGCCGTCGTGGAGGTGCCCTCGAAGCCGCGGCGGGCGAACTCGGCCATCGCGGCTTTGATCACCTGCTCGCGGCGCTCGGCGGCGCTCATCCGGGGGCTCATGCGACAAAGTTATTGCTTGATAACTAACTTCGTCAAGAGGGCGGTGCCGGGGGCCGCCGGCAGCGCGCGGTCACAGCCGCACGCCGACGAACACCGGCTCGTTCACCAGCTCGACGCCGAACGCCTCGCGGACGCCGTCGCGGACCTCGCGGGCCAGGCCCAGCAGGTCGGCGGTGCTGCCGCCGTCGGGGTTGGTGAGGGCGAGGGTGTGCTTGCCGGAGATGCGGACGGGGCCGCGCGCGTGCCCCTTGGCGAACCCGGCCCGGTCGATCAGCCAGGCCGCCGACGTCTTGGTGCGCGGCGCGCCGTCCAGCCCGGAGGACTCGGGGTAGCGCGGGAACGCGGTGTCCGGCCCGAACCGGTCGGCGACGCGGCGGGCGAGCTCGGCGAGCCCGGCGGCGTCCAGGACCGGGTTGGTGAAGAACGAGCCGGCGCTGCGCGTGTCGGGGTCGGCGGGGTCCAGCACCATGCCCTTGCCGCGGCGCAGCTTCAGCACGGCGGCGCGGGCGTCCTTCAGCGGCACGCGGGCGCCGGTCGCGACGCCGAGCTCGCGCGCCAGCTCGGCGTAGGCGATCGGCTGCGACTCGTCGGACTCGATCAGCGCGTAGGTGACCTCCAGCACCACGTACCGGTCGTCGCCCTTGAAGGCGCTGTGCCGGTAGGAGAAGCGGCAGGCGGCGCGGTCGAGGGTGACGCAGGCGCCGGCCCGCCGGTCGTAGGCGCGGACCGCGACGATCGTCTCGCCGACGTCCTGGCCGTAGGCGCCGACGTTCTGGATCGGGGTGGCGCCGACGCGGCCGGGGATGCCCGACAGGCACTCGACCCCGGCGAGGCCGCGCTCGACGCAGCGGGCGACGAACGGATCCCACTCCTCGCCGGCCTGCACCCGCACGAGCGTCCGGCCGCCCTCGCCGGCGACGCGCTCGGCGCCGCGGGTGCCGACGCGCACCACGGTGCCGGGGAAGCCGTCGTCGGAGACCACCAGGTTGCTGCCGCCGCCGAGGACCAGGACGGGCTCGCCCGCCGCGTCGGCGCGGCGCACCGCGTCGACGACCTCGGCCTCGGTGCTCGCCTCGACGAACCGGCGGGCGGGCCCGCCGAGCCGGAGCGTGGTGTACCCGGCCAGCTTCACTTCTTCGGCGAACACCGCCACGTGTGGTCCTTCCCTCCCCTGGAACGGCCGCGATCGCGCGCGCCGGGGGCGATGCTACGTCCCCGGCGCGCGCGATCGTGAAACGGGCGCGCGCGTCCGGTCAGGCGAGCCGGACGACGGCCTTGGCGCGGGTCAGCACCTTCTGCCCGGCGGAGCGGGCGGTGAGCGCCACGACGACCTTGCCGTCGGCCAGCTTCTCCTCCACCTTCCCGGAGATCTCCAGGACGGCGCCGCCCTCGTCGGGCACCACGACCGGCGCGGAGAACCGCACGCCGTAGTCGACGACGGCGCCGGGGTCGCCGGCCCAGTCGGTGACGTAGCGGCCGCCCTGCGCCATCGTGAACATGCCGTGCGCGATGACGTCGGGCAGGCCGACGGCCTTGGCGGTGCTCTCGCGCCAGTGGATCGGGTTGAAGTCGCCCGAGGCGCCCGCGTACATGACGAGGTTCGCGCGGTCGACGGGGTAGCTCCGCGCCGGGATCTCGGTGCCGACCTCGACGTCGTCGTACTTCACCTGCGCGGTCATCAGGCCCCCCGCTCGACGATGGTGTTGTAGGTCTTGCAGACGAGCTCGCCGTCGGTGGTGCGGATCTCGGTCTCGATGACCATCTTCTCGTTGTTGCCGATCGAGCGGATCTCGGTGACCGTCGAGGTGCAGACGACGGCGTCGCCGGGCCGGATCGGGCGGACGTGCTCGAAGCGCTGCTCGCCGTGCACGACCATCGCGTAGTTCAGGCCGAGGGCCGGGTCGGCGAGCGCGGGGTTGCCGAGCGACACCACGATGGGGAAGGTCGGCGGCGCGATCACGTCGGGGTGCCCGGCGGCCTTCGCCGCCTCGGGGTCGCGGTAGATGGGGTTGCGGTCGCCGATCGCGTCGGCGAACTCGCGGATCTTCACCCGGCTGACCTCGTACGGCTCGCCGGGCGGGAACGTCCGCCCGACGAAGTCGCGGTTCAGTGCCATGCCTTGCCGTCCCTCCACGCTCGTGGGCCTGGCGGCCCCCTGGGTGCCCGCGCCCCGGCACCCGCTACCTGCCTGCTCGGACCGTAACAGAACGGCGTTCAGCCCGCCCTCGCGGGTGGCGCGGGGACGGGCTGAATGATGTCAGGGCAAGCTCGGCTGCAAGAAGTCGCCAAGCCGCTGCGCGCGGGGTCCGCGCGAGCCAGACTCGACTAGCGAGGGCTAGCGGGTTTCGCGGTGCGCCCGGTGGCAGCCGGCCCCGTGGGAGAGCGCAGCGGGCAGTGCTTCCCCGTAACGGCCTTGGCTATCGGGTTTCGCGGTGCGCCCGGTGGCAGCCGGCCCCGTGGGAGAGCGCAGCGGGCAGTGCTTCCCCGTAACGGCCTTGGCTATCGGGTTTCGCGGTGCGCCCGGTGGCAGCGGCAGTTGGGGCAGTACTTCTTGATCTCCAGGCGGTCCGGGTCGTTGCGCCGGTTCTTCCGCGTGATGTAGTTGCGGTGCTTGCACTCCTGGCAGGCCAGCGTGATCTTCGGCCGGACGTCGGTGGCAGCCACGATGGAGTGCCTTTCTGAGCTGGGGACATGGACGAGCTTCGGCCGCCCCTGGGATGGGGGACCTGGTTGGTTCAACCCAGCCCGCTCGCCCCCGTGAGGGGCGAGCCGGACTCGGGTTAGTAGCGAGGGCCGGACTTGAACCGGCGACACAGCGATTATGAGCCGCTTGCTCTGCCTGACTGAGCTACCCCGCCGCGCTGGCCTTGATGGCCCGGTTCGCAAGGATACCGGATTTCCACTGGGGCCTGGAATCGCGAGAACCGGGCCCGGAGACTCGGAACCGGCTTCCGCAGGTGGCCTCCCGGCCGGCCCCCAGGTTACCGCCTATGCCGGTGACCTGCGAATCGTCCTGCTGAGACCGGAGGGACGCTACCACAGCGCCCGTAAGGAACGAAAACAGGATACCCGACCGCGGCGGTGCGCCCGCCGCGCCGGCGGCGCAACGAAAAACCGGCTCCGAAGATGCTCGGAACCGGTCTCTGACCTGCGGAGCCCCTTTACGGAATCGAACCGTAGACCTTCTCCTTACCATGGAGACGCTCTGCCGACTGAGCTAAAGGGGCCTGCCGTTCCGCGTTCTCTCGTTCGCGGCGACGGGGATAACCATACACGGGTCCGGGGCCGGGTGCGAAATCGAATCGGCGAGGTCAGCGCGGCCGTCCTGCGACAACCGTCGTGGCCGCGTGCCATGGTGATCACATGGATCAGTCCTTCCTCCAGCACGTGGACGCCACCGTGCGCGCGGCGGTCGCCGAGGACCCGGCGTTCGGCGAGCTCATGCCCCGGATGATGCAGTGGTCCCAGGAGGCGCCCCCCACGATCCTCACCGCGGCGATGATGAAGATGGGCGAGGGGGTGCGGGACGCGCCGCCGAACCTCGGCTCGATCCTCGCCGTGATCGCCGGCGCCTGGGTCGAGAACGGCGCCGCGTCCTTCCCCGCCGACGAGGCCGTCATCGCGAGGACGGTGGCGAACGCCGACGTCTGCGTGGCGTTCGCGGGCGCCTGGCGCGGCGCGACCGGCGAGCCGCTGCCGCATCCCTCCAACGACCAGCCGTCGCAGCGCATCGTGGACCTCCTGTCGCGCGCGCTGCCCGACCCCGTCGGGGCGATGATGGCGTGGTTCGCGATGGACAGGTACGCGCTCGCCGCCCGCACGATGCTGGCGACGGCGCCGCGCGTCCGGGCCGGCGTCACCGACCGCGACGACAAGGCGCGGCGGCTCGGCGCCGTCTCCGAGCACTTCGAGAACGTGCCCTTCGCCGCGACGCTCCTGCGCGTCCTGGACGGCGAGCGGCTGCTCGTTCTGGACCGCAAGTCCGGCAACGGCTGGACGGTGACGTTCGGCGGCGTCAGCGACAACTTCCAGCTCCACATGCTGCTGGCGGGCGCGCTCGCCGGCCGCCCCGGCGGGATGCCGGGCGAGCGGGTGGACCGCGACGTCGTCGCCTACTTCACCGACACCGAACCGCCCGGCAAGGTGATCACGACGTCGCCGTGGTTCCTCTACGACGCGCACGGCCGCCGCGTCTACAACGAGGCGGCGCCGGCGGACGTCCCGGCGGTGAACGGCACCCGCGTGCTCGTCCTGGACGAGCCGCGCTACCCGCACTCGTTCCCGGCCTGCCGGATGCACCCGATGATGACCGCCTCGCTGACGGTCGACGGCCGGCACCTGCCCGAGGACCTGGCCGGCTGGTGGCCGCACATCGCGCCCGCCGCCGAGTAGCGCCTCAGGGCCGCACGAGGACGGCCGTCGCGTCGTCGTGGAGCTTGCCGCGGCGCGCCGTCCCGGCGCCCGCGGCGGCCTCGGCCGCGCGGGTGCGGCGGATGAGCTCGCGCGGGCCCTCGCCGTCGAGCAGGTCGAGCAGGCCCGTCCAGTCGGCGAGGCCGAACCGCTCGACGAGCCGGGCCGCGCCGTCGCTCAGCACGGCGGCGCGGCGGACGCCGGTGGCCCGGCCGGTGAGCGCCTCGTAGGCGGCCTCGGGGCGGGTGCTCGCCACCCAGAACCCGCCGGGGCTGTTGCGGGCGTCGCGGACGGCCCGGTCGGTGTAGCTCGGCAGCCGGTCGACGCGGTCGTCCTTGACGACGCGGACGGTCCCGTCGTCGACGAGGACGGGCGAGTCGGCGAGCACCAGCCAGTCGACGCCGCGGTCGCCGCCGGCGCGGCGGAGCAGCGCGACCGTCGCGGACGGGCTGTCGGGGTTGCCGAGGTCGCAGCCGCCGCCGTGCCGGGCGCCCACGTCCTCGATGGCGCCGGCCAGGACGTCGGGCAGCGGCGTCCCGTCCTCGGGAGCGAGGCGGGCGGCGAGGGCGCCGCCGAGGCGCCGCACCAGCCAGCCGGGGTCGTGGACGCAGCCGGTCGCCACGCCGGGGCGCGCCGTCGCCCCGTCGAGGACGGCCACCCAGCCGGGTCCGGCGACCACGTGGTCCTCGTTCGGGCGGCCGGGCGTCGGTTCGCTCGCATAGCTCACCTGCACCGTTCTTTCCTACCCGGGCATCGGACGCAGCGCCATCCCCGTCCCACCGCATTTTCCGTCCGAAATGGCGCCCCGCGCAATTACCGGTACCATCTGACCTGCCTGCCAGCCCAAGTGACATGCACCGGAGCCCGCGCCTTAAAGCCCCGAGAAATGGCTCGCACTGCTTTGCTCCTAACGGCATTGGCAAAGCAGTGACGTTGTCATGCCCGCCGCATTCGAGCGTCCGCACGCGGGCGGGCGTCAGGGCGCGACGGAGGAGGTGGTCGTCGCGTCGTCGCCGTTGTGGTCGCGGTTCACCGTGCTCTGGCTGGTGCCGCTGGCGACGCCCAGCACGATGAAGATCACCATGAGGGCCTTGGCGGCCGTGGACAGCACCAGCGGCCGGGTCGCCGACATCCGCGGCCCGGCGGCCGGGTCGCCGAACCAGCCCTTGGGGTAGGCGGGCGTCATCAGCCCGAAGTAGGCGCGGGTGCGCATCGACGCGCGGCCGATCGCGGCGGTCGCCTCGAACAGCGGCGCGGGCATCCGGCCGAGGATCAGCACGATCAGCCAGATGATGAACGACACCGACCACCAGCCGCTCGTCAGCAGGCCCATCAGGATCCACGCCGGGATCACCAGGATGAACCGGAAGAACACCGCCACCCGGTTCAGCGGCGTCGGCGGGCCGACGTCGATGGCGACCGGGTGGCCGCGGGGCTCGAACGAGAACGGCGGGTAGCGGTCGACGGTGAGCGCGACGTACATGCCGACCCGCGTCTCCCAGCCGAGCACGCCGATCAGGAAGTCGCGGATGCCCTCCGGCAGGCGCCCGGTGAACAGCGCCGCGAACCAGCCGACGATCGCCACGAAGAACTGGGCGATGCCGAGGAAGAACAGCACCACGAAGTGCGGGATCGCCAGCAGCAGCCGGAAGAACACCGTCACGCGGGACTGGCGGACGGGCGGCTCGACGTCCAGCTCCGGCAGCCGCTCCCGCTCCCCTGTCGTCGGTATCATCGCGTCCCACCTCCGCGCCTGGGCTTTCCCGGAAGGGTTCCCCGCGCGCCCGCCGGCGGAAACGGCACTTGATCATCCGATGGCGGGGGGCCTGCGAAGCCTTGCCCCGCCGCGCGGACCCCGCGCCGTCAGCCGGCCTGCTGGATGCGGACGAGGTTGCCCGCCGGGTCGCGGAAGGCGCAGTCGCGGACGCCGTAGGGCTGGTCGGCCGGCTCCTGGACGACCTCGGCGCCGGTCCGCTCCAGCCGCTCGAACGCGGCGCCCAGGTCGTCGGCCGCCAGGATGATGCTGCCGAAGGTGCCCTTCGCCATCATCTCGGCGACGGTGCGGCGCTCCTCCGCGGTGATGCCGGGGTCCGCCGCCGGCGGGTGCAGCACGATCGACGTCCCGGACCCTCCGGCGGGCCCGACGGTGATCCAGCGCATCCCGCCGTACCCGACGTCGCCGCGGACCTCGAACCCGAGGCCGTCCCGGTAGAAGGCCAGGGACGCGTCCGGGTCGTCGTGCGGCAGGAAGACGTGGTGAACGGAGATCTCCATGCCGGTCACGCCCTCTTCCTCAACGGCCGCGTCACCTGTTTCGCCACGCACGGCGGTATCCCGGCCGTCTCCTCCGCGGCGCGGCGCCGGTAGACGCTCGGCGGCGTCCCGACGAGCTCGGTGAAACGGGTGCTGAACGTCCCGAGCGAGGAGCAGCCGACCGCGAAGCACACCTCGGTGACGCTGAGGTCGCCGCGGCGCAGCAGCGTCATGGCCCGCTCGATCCGCCGCGTCATCAGGTACCCGTACGGCGATTCGCCGTAGGCGAGCCGGAACTCGCGGCTGAGGTGCCCCGCCGACATGTGCGCGCCGCGCGCCAGCGCCTCGACGTCGAGCGGCCGCGCGTACTCGCGGTCGATCCGGTCGCGGACGCGGCGGAGCACCGCGAGGTCCCGCAGCCGCTGCGGTTCGGACGCCCTGCCCGGCCGGACCGCGCGCGGCCCGGGGCGCACGATCGGCGTCACGACGCCCGCCCCGGCGCGGCGCCGACGTAGGCCGCCAGGTGCCGCCCGGTCAGGGTGGACCCGTCCGCGACGAGCGCGGCGGGCGTCCCCTCGAACACGACCCGCCCGCCGTCGTGGCCCGCCCCCGGCCCCAAATCGATGATCCAGTCGGCGTGCGCCATCACGGCCTGGTGGTGCTCGATGACGATCACCGACGTGCCGCCGTCCACCAGCCGGTCGAGCAGGCCGAGGAGCTGCGCGACGTCGGCGAGGTGCAGGCCGGTCGTCGGCTCGTCCAGGACGTACACGCCGGCCTTGCCGCCCATGTGGGCGGCGAGCTTCAGCCGCTGCCGCTCGCCGCCCGACAGCGTGGTGAGCGGCTGCCCGAGCGCGAGGTAGCCGAGCCCGACGTCGGACAGCCGGCCGAGGATGCGGTGCGCGGCCGGGAGGCGCGCCTCGCCGTCGCCGAAGAACCCCGCCGCCTCGTCCACCGGCATCGCGAGGACCTCGGCGATGTCGCGGCCGCCGAGCCGGTACTCCAGCACCGCCGCCTGGAACCGCCGGCCCTCGCAGTCCTCGCAGGTGGTGGCGGCGCCCGCCATCACCGCGAGGTCGGTGTAGATCACCCCGGCGCCGTTGCAGGTGGGGCAGGCGCCCTCGGAGTTGGCGCTGAACAGCGCCGGCTTCACCCCGTTGGCCTTCGCGAACGCCTTGCGGATCGGGTCGAGCAGCCCGGTGTAGGTCGCCGGGTTGCTGCGCCGCGACCCGCGGATCGGGCTCTGGTCGACCGACACCACGCCGTCGCCGGCCGGGATCGACCCGTGCACGAGCGAGCTCTTGCCCGAGCCCGCGACGCCCGTCACGACCGTCAGCACGCCGAGCGGCACGTCCACGTCGACGTCCCGCAGGTTGTGCGCGGACGCGCCGCGGATCTCCAGGACGCCGGCGGGCTCGCGCACCTTCTCCTTCAGCGCGGTGCGGTCGTCGAGGTGGCGGCCGGTGACGGTGCCGCTCGCCCGCAGCCCTTCGACCGTCCCCTCGAAGCAGACCGCGCCGCCCGCCGGGCCCGCGCCGGGACCGAGGTCGACGACGTGGTCGGCGATCGCGACGACCTCCGGCTTGTGCTCCACGACCAGCACCGTGTTGCCCTTGTCGCGCAGCCGCAGCAGCAGGTCGTTCATCCGCTGGACGTCGTGCGGGTGCAGCCCCGCCGTCGGCTCGTCGAACACGTAGGTGACGTCGGTGAGCGGCGACCCCAGGTGGCGGATCATCTTGACGCGCTGCGCCTCGCCGCCCGACAGCGTCCCCGCGGACCGGTCGAGCGACAGGTAGCCGAGGCCGATCTCCACGAACGAGTCCAGCGTGTCCCCGAGCGCCGCGAGCAGCGGCGCCACCGACGGCTCGTCCAGGCCGCGCACCCACCCGGCGAGGTCGCTGATCTGCATCGCGCACGCGTCCGCGATGCCGATCCCGGCGACCTTGGACGACCGGGCGCCCTCGTTCAGCCGGGTGCCGCCGCAGTCGGGGCAGGTGGTGAAGGTGACGGCGCGGTCGACGAAGGCCCGGATGTGCGGCTGCATCGCCTCCCGGTCCTTGGCCAGCATCGACTTGGAGATCTTCGGGACGAGGCCCTCGTAGGTGAGGTTGATCCCGTCCACCTTGATCTTGGTGGGCTCGCGGTACAGCAGGTCGTGCAGCTCGCGCTCGCCGTACGCGCGGATCGGCTTGTCCGGGTCGAGGAACCCCGACCCCATGAAGATCCGCCCGAACCAGCCGTCGGCGCTGTAGCCGGGGACGGTGATGGCGCCCTCCGCCAGCGACTTCTCCGCGTCGTACAGCTGGGACAGGTCGAAGTCGGTGACGGCGCCGCGCCCCTCGCAGCGCGGGCACATGCCGCCGGTGATGCTGAAGGCCCGCCGCTCCTTCACCTTCCGGCCGCCGCGCTCGACCGTCACCGCGCCCGCCCCGCTGATCGAGGCGACGTTGAACGCGAACGCCTTCGGCGACCCGAGGCGCGGCTCCCCGAGCCGGCTGAACAGGATGCGCAGCAGCGCGTTGGCGTCCGTCGCGGTCCCCACCGTCGACCGCGGGTCGGCGCCCATCCGCTGCTGGTCCACGATGATCGCGGTCGTCAGGCCGTCCAGCACGTCCACCTCGGGCCGCGCCGGCGACGGCATGAACCCCTGCACGAAGGTGCTGTAGGTCTCGTTGATCAGCCGCTGCGACTCGGCGGCGACGGTGCCGAACACCAGCGAGCTCTTCCCCGACCCCGAGACCCCGGTGAACACCGTGAGCCGCCGCTTCGGCAGCTCCACGTCGACGTCCTTGAGGTTGTTCTCGCGCGCCCCGTGCACGCGGATCAGGTCATGGCCGTCGGCGGCGTGCGTGGTCATCGTGCCTCCATCATCCGTCGCTCAACCGTCCTGCAGGACCCCGAGCACGTTGCCGTCGACGTCGGTGAACGTCGCCACCCGGCGGCCCCCGCCGACGTCGCGCGGCGCGTCCTTGATGGTCCCACCCGCCTCCGACACTTCGGCCAGCTTGCCCTCGATGTCGTCCACCGCCCAGTACGCGACGGGCCCCTTCTCCGCCCCGCCCGGCACGAGCCCGATGTGCTGCCCGCCGACGTCGTACCCGACGTAGTACTCGCTGTCGGTGCTGGGCTCCGCCCCCAGCAGCGCCGTGTACACCGCCTTGGCCGCCGCCAGATCCGCCACGGGATGCAGCACGGTCGTGATCCCCTTGGTACCCATCACCACTCCCGGAATCGCCCTCCGAACGGCCCGAACGCCGCCCGCGCCCCCCACGCTAGGCAGCCGCCCGCCACCCCCGCTTCTCGATTCCTGACCGATGCCCCCCGCCGCTCAGCGGATCAAAGCGGCGATGTGCTCGTGAAACCCCGGAAACTCCTCCCGCGCCGCCGCGACGATCGCCTCCGGCGACCGCTCCCGCCCCGGCGCGTACCGCTCGGCGATCGCCCGGAACCCCGCATGAGGCTCCGCCGAACCCCCCTCCTCGACCTCAGCGGGCCCGAGCCCGGCCGCGAACACCCACAGCAGATCCCCGAGATCCTTGGCGATCACGTCACGCTCGCCCTCGGACCCGATGTACACGACCGGCTGCTCGACGAGCGCCGCCCCAGGCCGCACCAGCCAGAACCCCACATAGTCCCCGGCCCCGGTCGTCCCGAAGAACCGGAACTGCGCCCCGTCGACCTCGGGGTTCCCGGTCCACAACCGGAACCACCACGCCGTCCGGGCCGGCTCCTCGATCCGCTCGTAGACCTCGAAGTCGACCCCGCGCCCTTCGTCGGTCTCCTCGTCCCACTCCCACTCGAACCCGACAGCCGCAACCTCGGCGAGCGCCCCGGGAAGCGCAAGATCGTCACTCATCCCCCCAGGCTAGGCCGCCGTCCCGGGAAAAACCCGAAGATCACCGACACCGCCCATCACTCTCCGCGACCGCCCGGGCGTGAGACGACCACGGCCGGGGTAGGGCGTGATCAGGGGGCAGAGATGAAACTGATCATGGCGTTCGAGGCCGCGCTGGCCTACTACCTCAAGGGCATCCACTGGGTGATGATCGGCATCGGCGTGCTGGTCGTCCTCGGCCTGCTCGTAGCGGCCCGAGTGGCCCTGACCCGCCGCCACGCCAGCCGTCACGCCCCTCCACGCCAACCCAGATAACCCAAGAATGTCCACGCCGGGCACGTCCGACTTGGATCACCTGCAAAGCGATTCGCGTCGGCGCACGGGGTAAGGAGAACGACCCCCGAGCGCATGAATGCAGCTCAGGGGCCGTTCTTGTTGATATCGCGGGTGCAGAGCTCGAACTGCGTGGCCGGCCGCCGGAATCCTGCGTCCGTTCGGTCTCCGCTACCTGGGCGACCTCGAACTCCTGGTCGGCGCAATGTGGGCTTCGCCGGCCAACCAGCGCACGAACCGATCAGCGTGGCTGAGGTAGGTGCTCTTGGTGCTGGGACGAAGATCGGCCGCATTGACCTCGGCGCTGTAGCGCTCGTACTCCCGCCGAAGTTCCTCTATCGTCCACGCTTTGCCGGATCCACCGCTCATCGCCTCATCATCCACCGCGACCCACTCCACCGCCAGGTGGCCGCCGCTGGGAGTTGCTCGACGGCAGCCTGGGCGGTTGCGGGTCAGAGGTGATTCATCGCGTACCACGCAGCGTGAACGATGACGGCGCCCACGGCACCGCATGCTCCGCCCGCGATCTTGACGGCGAGGAAGCGGCGATAGCGGCCCAGAGGGCGCGACCGATCCGGGCAAGCGCCCGTAGAGTCAGAACGCATGGATTCTCCTCTCAACGATGGTGTGTTCATGTGATGTGGGCGCTCCGCAGACCCGGCCGGCAAGCATGTGGCCTGCGGAGTTGCCCCTGTCTTCGACGTTAGCGAGGGCATGCCCCGGTGCCTGCCGAGAGCGAGGCCCCCTCGACGCAGATTCGATGTAACTTCTGAGCGTGGAACGGCAATGGGAGAGGGCGACGGGCCCGGGCACCCTGGACGACATGGTCGAGGATGCCCGTGCGGCTGGTTTCCCCATCGAGAAACGCACGGTCCACGACTGGATCGGTCGCGGGCTTCTCGATCGTCCTGTCAGGCGTGGAGCCGGCCGCGGTTCCCGTCCGGGTCTCCACTCGGAGAATCAACGGAGGCTCTTCTTGCTCTTGCTGAGCAAGCGTGAGGAGATGCCGAAAAGGCCGGCGCTCGCGCTGATCCCGTTGAACATTTGGCTGTGGTGGGGCGAGGAGTGTGTGCCGCTGCGCCAGGCGCTGAAGGCGTTCAGTACCTGGTGCGGTGATGGTGCCTCCCCCAAAGAGGCATGTCATCGGGCCGCCCGTGACGCGCTCAACCAGATGGACCACCCTGGTGCATCGGATACCGCGCGCAACCGGTTCATCCGCATCTTCACGGAGATCGCCTATCAGGGCGGCCGGTTGAGCGAGGCCAAACGTGATGAGTTCGAGGCGGCGGCACGTGCGGTGTTCGAGCCGCCGAGCGTCTTCCGATCGACGAGGCTCATCCACGCGGCCGGTCCCCCTGGAGCGCTCATAACGGTAGACGGCCTGATCGCGCGCACGTCTGGCCTGGCTGAAGCCGTACAGCTGGTCCGCACCAAGCGCTTGACCGAAGCACTCCTTGATCGGGCTGGAGTCCTGCACCGCCATTCCAAGCGGGAGTACGCGGCGCTTCGACCTGGCCTCGCCGCACAGACCACAGGCACGCTCTCAGAACTCTTCGCCGAGCGCACGATGGACGAAGAGTTCAACAGCGCAGGGAGGGACCTCCTCATGGCCCTTGGCTGGCTCCTCACAAGTCCGCGAGCCCAGTGAGCAGTCGACGGCTATCTCGCCGACATGGGCAAGGCGGGGACGACCATGCGCGCTCGTGCAGCTCAGCGAGAAGCGGGACTGCCAGGATGAAGGAGACGCCGTACCCGACCCTGGCCAGAGCAATGGAGACGAGGTGCCGGCATACATCGAAGCGGTAGGCGTCTCAGTCACGCAGATCGTCGGTAAGCGTGACGAGCAGGCGTCCAACCAAGCGACGTACAAAGGAACCCTTGGAAACGAAGCCGGGGTCCGTACCGCCTGCGCTCCGGGAACGAGAACGGCCCCTGGGCGCGTAGGTGCAGCTCAGGGGCCGTGCTTCGTGGTGTGGCGGGTGCAGGGTTCGAACCTGCGTAGGCTAAGCCGACGGATTTACAGTGCGCCACGGATTTGGGTGGCACTCCCCCGCCGACCTGCGTCGGCTCACTCCGGCTTCCCCTTCACCCCCGGATGCATTCCGCGCATGTTCCGGATCTTGAAATCCTGGGTTCCCTAGCGCTCAGAGCGTAGGTTGCGCCCTGCCAGGGGTGGCGTTGCTGTCACGCTACGGCCTGCTTCCCGCCCTCACCTGGACAGATGCGCTAGACCAGTGCCCTGCACCCCCGCCAGCCTCACAGCCCTTCGCCAGCTCGCGGCCCGCCCCTCGGCGCACTCCTGGACCTCAAGCTTGAGCGCCAGGTGACCCCGTCTCTGATCAGATGGATCTACAGTTGCACCCTGGTGCTCGTCGTCGTCTCGGTTCTGTTCGGCTTGCTGTGGGTCTGGGCGCTGGCCTCATGGATGGGGGCGGCCATGTGGCTGGCGGCACCGATCGTGATCGGTGCTGGCCTCATCACCCTTCTCGTTGTCCGGGTCGCCTGCGAACGGATGATCTCCAGGTTTCGGCAACCGCAGTTCCCCATGCCGCAACCCTCCGCCTATAGATCACCGCCCCGCCAACCTGGCCATAGGTAGAAGGTGCCGCAGGGCCGCACGTCCGCGCGCTGGCCCGAAGTGCGCAATCGCGCGAACGGTCGTCAGGTGTGACAGACAGTGGCGCGCGATTGTGTGCTTCGGTTCGCGGGGGTCCAGGGGGCGGCGTAGCCCCCTGGTTCGGGCTCGACCAACCGTCCTGACGTACTGCTGCACGGCGGCGGCGCGACCCCGTGACCGCCGTTCGCCGAGCAGCGGGCGGCGGCTGCACGATGCGCGGCCCGACGCCCGCCGGCCGGTGACCGGCGCCCACGCCGCACGCGCCGGGCGGCGTCGGCGCCGGGCCGCGCAGCGGCGCGAGCGCCGCCGCCCCTTGATCCCAAACAGCTGAAATCGGCAACGAAGCTATTCATTACGAGTCTGGCGAGCAAGATTTACAGTCGTCCACACATGTCCACTGACCTATTGAGACGCCTCCACGGACACCCCAGGCTCCAAGCCCGTCCAGCCCCGTCCAGAGCCGTTGTTAGCTCCCGCGTTAGCACGCCGGCCCCACCGCAACCCCGGCCCGGAGTGCTCGTTCGCGCGAGGAACGAGACGTTGCGGTAGACGAGCTTCGCACGAACGAGCGCTCCGGCTCGCGGGGGGCTGGGAGCTGCGAAGCCCTCGCTTTGAGCTCAGACAACCGACATAATAGACAATCCAGCCATACGAGGACGGATTGGCCTTGTTGGCCTGCTCCGGCGGAGTCGGCTAAGCTTCGTCTAGCGCCGAGACTCGGAGAATAGTGAAGTCCCGACGAACATGTCCGTCTGGCTGTTCTCGCAAGGCTATCCGCGCCCGAATCTCGACAATGTCACCGATCCGCCATTTGCGTATTTCACTGAGTGGGAGCTCCTTGGGGCTCATCCGTACGGTTTCGCCCCCCTCGGCAAGCGTGACCTGCCAGGCCTGGGTGTCGCTCACGGTGTGTAGCGTCCCAACCTGTGTCTGCTCTTCAGCGTCGAGCCCTCTCCCGGCGACGAACTCCTTCATACGTTTGGCTGCCCGCGGAGTGATGTTCGCCCTGACTGTGGGAGCACCTGGCTCCGCCCAGCTCGCAGCTAGGGTGATGTCTGCGCGACTGATCACTCCGGCGAGATTCGTCAAGGTACTTCCCACACGCGGACCCAGCTCGCGCAGTGTGGTCGCCGTGCTGTCATCGATAGTCACGTGGCCCGCCTCGAAGGCTGCCAGCACATCGATCAACTTTTCGGATGCCCGGTCGGCGAGGGGCCGAGCATCTTGGATCAGCGACATGTTGCCGCCGGGCTCGGTCTCGTCGAGTGGCTGGCTCTGCGGTTCGATCGCCAAAACGATCGAGCCCGCCGAAGGCGCGGCGTTAAGGATGAGCGTCGTACGTTGGACGATGTCGGCGGGCAGGGTGCCTCGCAGCGCTTTTGCCCCCTTCTCCATCGCAGCGCCGACAGCGGATACGGCGCGCTGCCATCCCGTAGTGATCATGCCGACGTCGGTGAGTGCCGCCGAGTGCTGGTGAACCCCGGCGCCGCTCAAACACAGTGTTCCGCGTGAATGAGCTGCGCGCGGAGTGTCGGTTCGGCTGGCGATGAAGGCCTCTAGGGATCGACGACCCCACTCGTCCGGGTCGGTCGGCAGAGGGTTGATCGGCTCGGGAGCACGCTCCAGAAACCAGGCGAGGTCATGAGTAGCCATCGATGATCACCTCCAAGTAGCCGCGCCGTGGTATCGAGCTGAGCCGGTCGTTAGGATCCCTGATCCTGCTCCAGAAGTCGTCCCAGTAACCGCGCCTCTGCAAGTATCCCTCCGCCTGCGCCGTTGGGATAGGACCGGGGGTAGGTATCCACGGCAAGATGAACGAATCGATCCGCAGGTTGAACTCCTTCTTGAGGCGGTTCTCCAGGACCGCCCCAAGCAGGTTCAGGGCCTGCGGACTGTCGATGGCGGGGTTGGCGAGCCTTGTGGCGTCGATCACATAGACACAGTCAATGTCCCCAGGGTCTGGCTTGTCCGTGAAGAGGCTCCCTCCTAGCCAGCAGGCAGGGATCTCTCCGAGGACTTGGCGCAGGGCGGAGGTAAAGTTCTTCCAGTCGGCCCAGATCTGCTCGTGCGGTTCGCCCCGACCAGCGATGTATTGGGCCTCGGCCTCCTCGACTGTGCAAACCCACCGGCCGAGAGGGATGTGCCCATCGACCAAGTCTGGCGGACTCATTCCTGAAGGCATGTGCGAATCATCGCCTCCTTGACTGCTCGACGTTGGACAACGGCCACTTTGGGCCAAGACGGCGGTTCCGGCAACGAAGGGGCAAGCAAGGGGCATGCCTTGCGAAGCAGGACCTGGCGTAGGCGAGGAGGCATCGGCGAACGGCGCGGGCCGTGGCGGGCGGGACCGGGCTGGAGAGCCCGCAGCCCGCCCGCCGACGAGTTCGCGCGGCGGGCCGCGAAACGGGCTGCCCTTGATGATGTAGAGAAGTTCTCATTGGAGAGCTGGGCTGGGAGGCCTCGTCAGGGTGTCTCGTAGGGTGGCGGGCATGATCCGGGCTGTGGTGTTCGATGTGGGCGAGTGCCTCGTCAACGAGACGCGTGAGTATGGGACGTGGGCTGACTGGCTGGGGGTGCCTCGGCATACGTTCTCGGCGATGTTCGGTGCGGTGATCGCGCGGGGGCTGGACTACCGGGAGACGTTCCAGGTGTTCGCGCCGGGCTTCGATCTGACCGAGCAGCGGGACAAGCGCGCTGAGGTCGGGCAGCCGGAGACGTTCGGGGAAGAGGACCTGTATCCCGATGCGCGGCCGACGCTGGCGAAGCTGCGTGACGATGGCCTGTGGGTGGGCATCGCCGGGAATCAGACGGTGCGGGCCGGCGGGATCCTGCGGTCGCTGGACCTGCCTCATGACCTGATCGCGACCTCGGATGACTGGGGTGTGTCCAAGCCGGATCCGGGGTTCTTCCGCGCGGTGGTGGAGGCGGCGCCGTGTGAGGCGAGCGAGATCCTGTATGTGGGTGACCGGCTCGACAACGACGTTCGGCCGGCGGTGGAGGTCGGGTTGCTGACGGCGCTGATCCGGCGGGGGCCGTGGGGGATCATTCAGCAGGACGACCCGGAAGCCGACCGCGTTCCGACGATGCGGATTGATTCGCTGGCCGAGCTTCCGGGCCGTGTGGCTGAGTTCAACGCTGGAGCGCGCTGAGCGTCGTTTGCCAGCCGTATAGGCGGTCGTCGAGGCGCTGCACGCATTCGTGGTCGGACCAGCGCTGTAGGGATCGGCGGACTTCGTTGATCCGGTCCATGCCGGTGGCGTACCAGGTGACGGCCAACTGGTCGAGGGCCTGCTCGGCGTAGGCGCACGCCTCTTCGGGGTGGCCCTGGGCGACTTCGACGGCGGCCAGGTCGCCGAGAATGACCGAGCGCTGCTTGGCGTTGCTGTCGCCGAGCGCGCTGAGCACCTGCTGAAGGGTGGCCTTGGCCTGGGCTGGCTGGCCTGCCTTGAGCTGGGTGTTGCCCTTGAACGCGGCCAGGCTGACCGGCGAGAACCAGTTGAACCACTCGGGTGAGGCGTTCTCGTTGCCCTCGGCGAGAACGCTTTCGCCGTGGCTGATCAGCCGCAGCGCTTCGCGCGGGTGCCCGCACAGGGTTTCGCACTCGGCTTCGACGGCGTCCAGCCATGCCCAGAATTCGGCGGAGGCGGGGCCGCGGCGGGCATAGGTCCGGGCCGCGCGCATGCGCTCGGCCGCCTCGTCGCGCCGGTTGTCCCATCCGGGGATGAACGCGGCGTGTGCCAGGATCGCCGATCCCAGTAGCGGGTCATCGGCTTCCCCGGCGGCCTGGAGGGCGCGGACATAGGTCGCGTCGGCTTCCTCGGGCTGGCGCAGGTCGAAGAACTCGATGCGTCCCACGAGCAGGAGGGACTCGGCCAGTGCCGTTGCCAGGATCCGGCGGGGGACGCCGGTGGTCTCGGCCAGGAGCTGCGTGCCCAAGCGGGTGTGTTCCAGCACGGTCGGGTGGAGCTGGGCCGGCTGGACGCTGAAGTACAGACGACGGTGAGCGGCGTTGATGGCGGCGAAGTCCGCTCCGACCGTGGGCGGCTGCACTGCGGCGGCGGCCTTGGGCAGCGGGAGGGCTGCCCCGGGGACCTGGATCGGCGTAGAAGTGGGAGGGCTCATCGTGCCCGAAGTGGCGGGGGCTGCCTGGTCGCTCCACGGGGGTGTGAAGCCCAGCTGCTCCATAGGGAGTTGCAGGACGTGAGTCAGGAGCCGCTGATGGTCGGCGCGGGGCCAGGGCGGCGAAGCGGACTCCCATCGGCGTACCTGGCGGGCGCTCACCTGCATGTTGCGTAGCCCGATGGCGGGGGCGGCGGCGGTCAGAGCGTCGACGAATGCCTGCTGAGAGGCATAACCGGCGTGTTGCCGCGCTGCCTTGAGTCGCGCGTTGCCAGCCGTTCGGGGCATGAGATCGCACCTCCATACGTCGTTGCTCTCTGCTCTGACCTTAAACCGCATCCGGGCGCAAAGAGGTCATCAGACCGCCGTTCGAGGCTAATAAGGCCGCTAAACGTCCTCCAGAAGACCTCTTCAAGGCCTTCAAGTGGCCTTAACCACAGTCCATGCTGCTTCCATGAGCGATTCGGGTTCGCCTGTCAAGTGCCTTCGCTGCGGCGGACGGGGCTGGAAGTGGGTTTCTTCACGGCGGGGCCTGTTCCTGACGCGGCAGGGCTCGGGGCAGGGACCGGAACCGAAGCGCCAACCCTGTGACGCCTGTCGTGAGCCTCGGAAGGCCACGGCGGCGTGATGAGCTGCGGGGCCGGTGATGTGGTGTGGGTGGTTCTCGTGCGGCCCTTTCCCCGTTCGGGCTGTGCGGGGCGGACGGCCATGTCCCCGCGTCACTGGTCCCGCGTCCATGCCTGGCGGAGGGAGCGCGGGTGTGTGGTGGAGCGCTGAGGACGACGACCGCCGGTTGTTGGTCGAGCTGGGTGCGGCGTTGAGCAGGCTCGGCGCGCGGGTGCGTCCCCCGGACGACTTTCCCGGGCTGGCGGTCGCGGTGCGGCGGGACGGGCCGCGGTGGGCGTCGGCTTATGTGGTGATCGACGACCGGCGCATGTTCGCCTGGTGGCGGGCTGGTGGCTGGCACTCGGTGACCGATGTTCCGGGGGCGGCCTTGCGGTTGCTGGAGTTCCTCGCTCAGGACCTGCCTTACAGCGATGACGTGCGGGCGGGTGGGCGGCGATGACGGGCGTGGGCATCATTCCGGCCGGTCAGGTGGAGAGGGTCTGCCGGGAGATCGCGCGGCGGTATCCGGGGGTGAAGCCCTGGTACGGCACTCATACCGGGCATTGGTGGGCGCTGGTGTGGGGCGGGCGGTGGCGGCTGGTGGAGGCGCCGACGCCTGTGGAGCTGGCGCAGGTCATTGAGAGGGCGCGGGGTTGGCCGCGCGCGTCCGTCGGCTGATCCGGCCTGGCTAGGTCGATGACCTCTCCTAAGCAGCCGGACAAGGGGGCGTCGCCTGCGGCGCAGTATCGGTTGTGGCGGTCGGGCTTCTTCGCCGATACGCCCTGGGCGCCGGGCGGTGATGCGGAGTTCCATGGGCCGCATGTGGCGATGCGCCGGGCCGGCTTCGAAGTGGTTGAGTGGCGGGTGATCGGCGAACCTGATGCCCCGGTTCTTGGACCTGCTGAGCGGCTGCGGACGCTGGCGCACACCTGCGAATGCCGGGCGACGTTGTATGAGCTGTGCAGCCTGGGCGGGCACTACTTCATCCGCCGGACGGTGCGCGGGCCATCCGGCAACGAGGTTGCGGAGTCACCTCGGATCCGCCACGGCAAGGCCGTTGACCTGTGGTTCCGGCTGCTGCGTGGAGTCGCGCGGTAAACCCGGCTCTGCGCACGGGTACGTGACTCCAGGGAGGTGATTTCTCCTCCCTGCTGGCGTTACAGTCGCAGAGGATGCACTTATGCATACGAGCGGCGAAGTCGTCAGGCGGTCGAGATGTCGAGTTTGGAGTTCCAGCCCCCCAAGTACGCCCGGCTCGTACTTGAGATCCGGCGGCAGATCGAAGAAGGGGAGCTGCGGCCCGGCGATGCGCTGCCCTCTGAAACGCAGTTGATGCGAGAGTTCGCGGTCGGCCGCAGTACGGCCGTGCGAGCCTTGCAGATCCTCCAGCAGGACGGCTGGATCACGCGTGAGCATGGGCGCGGGTCGTTCGTGCGGGGACGTCCGGTGACCCGCGAACATCACACGCGTCCGGGGCTGGCGGTTCTCGAACAGTCGGATTCAGCCGGCCCCCTGTCGGTCGGCACGGTGGAAGCCCCAGGTCAGGTCGCGGCCCTGCTGAACCTGGATGCCGGTGAACGGGTCGTGATGCGGCGCTGGCTGAACGTTCGTGACGGCATCGCCTCTGATCTCGTGACCTGCTGGTTCCCGCCTGCTCTGGTTCAGGGGACCTATCTGGATCGCAATAAGCCGCTGCCCTCGGGCGTGCGGGAGCATCTGCGGACTGTCAAGGATCTGCGCTTGGACCACGTCACCGAGCGACTGTCGGCGCGCCTGGCCTCGGGCAGCGAAGCTGAGCTGCTGAAGCTCTCCACTTCGGATCCGGTGCTGTCCGTGCTGGCATCACTGCACGATGCGGCCGATACCCCGCGATTCGTCGTAGAGGTCGTCATGCCGGGCACTCTGCATGAGCTGGAAGACGTCTACGGCGTTCCCGACTGAGGGGTCATAGCGGCTGACCTGCGATTACATCCCCAACCTGACTGATGTGACTCAGGTCACAGTCTTGTTCACTTGTCCGGTCGAGTGTGCGACGTACTATCTAAGTAACAACTCGATCGGTTAAGTGGTCGGGTGAAACCGGAGGTGATCGCGCATGGCGATTCAGGGCAGAATCCCCGTCAGCTTCGGGGATGTGTTCCCGCACGGAGTGTTCGCGACGGGTCCGGCGGTGCCGCTGGAGAACTTCGAGACCAAGCGGCAGGAGACCGACAAGGACACCGGGCTCCCGGTGTGGGTGGTGGACGTCTACGACGCCGACCCCGAGGCGAGTCACAAGAACTCCGCGATTCGGATCAAGGTGGCCGCGCAGGTGTGCCCGGTGGTGCCGGAGCCGATGTTCGGGCCGTTCCGTCCGTGCGAGTTCGACGGGCTGACGGTGACGCCGTACGTGGAGGAGACCGGGACCGACCGCAATGGGCGGGTGCGGACGCGGGTGGCGTACTCGTGGCGGGCGCGTGGGGTCCGTCCGGCGAGTGGTCCGGGTAAGGCCGCCGCCCGCCCGGCCGCCTCCTCCTCGTCCGCCTCGTCGGCGTCGGGGCCGGCTAAGGACGCGGCGTGATGGCGGGGCGGCGGATGTCGGCGCTGACGCTGCCGATCGACGGTTACGCCTCCAGCGAGTTCCGGGCGTTCACGTCGCGTACCCCGCTGTTCTCGGTGGCGGCGGGCCGGGTCCTGGTCACCCTGACCTTGCCCGAGCGGCTGCACGCCGAAGACGTGGAGTTCGCGCGGAACCTGGCCGAGCAGGCGGCGGCGTACGCGGCCGAGGTGGAACGCATGTACCGCTCGGCCTCGGGCCGGCTGGGGAAGGGGCGTGCGGCGTGAGCGGCGGCACCTGGAGCATGCTGGGCATCCGCATCGGCGACGACGCGCGGATCGACTGCGCGGTCTACGCCCATGCGACGCCGATTCTGTCGATCAGCTCCAGCGGGGTGACCTTGCACCTGTCCCCGGAGGGGCGTCAGGACATCGACGCGAGCGACGTGGACAACGCGCGGGAGCTGCTGCGGGCGGTCACCACGTACGCGGCCGAGTGCGAGCGGCTGCACGCCGAGCAGAACACGGCCGACGAGCGGGACTGCGGGTCCGGGTCGGAGCGTGCGGCGTGATCGGCCTGGCGGTCCTGCTCCTGGTCCTGCTGACGGCTGCAGCGGTGGCCGGTCTGCGCTCCCTGTACCTCAATGCCCAGACGCGCCGTGACGTCCGGTGGGCTCACACGGTGGTGCGGTTCTGCGGCGACAGCGAATGCGGGGTGTGCCGGTCGCGGTGCCTGTCACGCGAGGTTCCCCGGCTGCCGGTTCCGGCTCGCGTCCGCGTCCCGGGCGGCTGATTCGAGGTGGGGCGGCTGGAGCTGGTATCTCCGGCCGCCCCGCGCATCTCTCCATCTCAAAGGTCCCTGAGTCAGAGAAGAGGCGTGCCCATCATGGCATGGGAGTTCCGCAAGACCGGCCCCGGTGAGAACGTCGCCGTCGAGGCCCAGACCGACCCGTTTGCCGCCCCCAAGTGGGCGCCTCCGGTGTGGCACATGCCGGAGTTCCTCGTCCTGGCCGTCAACGTCGTCCGCGTCCTGGTGCGCATCCTGGTCTTCCTGATCCGCAACATCGTCCCCGTGTCGATCGCCTCGGCGCTGGCCTGGCTGGGGCACTCCTTCGGCTGGCAGCTCCCGGCCGCCCTCGTCGTCCTGGCCCTGCTCGGCCTCGGCGCGTGGGCGGTCCTCGACCGGTCCTCGTTCGTGCGGTACGTCGGTCGTCCGGTCCGGGCGCGGTGGCGGCTGGTGCGCGTCTACCGGCGCGACTGGCAACCGGTGCTGACGACCGCTGGGCTGTCGCGGACGCACAAGCGGCGTGAGTACCTGCCTTCGATCGTGCGCGTGTGCTGCGGTCCGACGTGTGATCGGGTGCTGGTGCGGATGCTCAAAGGGCAGGCACCCGATGCCTGGGAGAAGGTGGCTCCCAACCTCGCGCACGGCTTCGGCGCGCAGCTCGTCCGCGTCCGCCAGGGCACCGCCTACCGGTGGGCGTGGCAGGACGGGGCACCGGTTCGCCGCCAGGTGCCCAAGCCCGGCCGGATCTGGCTGGAGTTCGTCCGCAAAGACGCCCTCGCCGTCCCCTTCCCGGCTCTGCCGCTACTGGAGGCTTCCGAGGTCGATCTACGCGGCGTGGTCATCGGCCGCCAGGAAGACGGTTCGCCGTGGCGGCTGCGGTTGCTCGGGACTCACGTTCTGATCGCGGGGGCGACGGGGGCCGGCAAGGGGTCGGTCATCTGGTCTACCGTGCGTGCGCTGCTGCCGCTGGTCCTGGCTGGGCTGGTGGAGGTGTGGGCGGTCGATCCCAAGCGGATGGAGCTGTCGTTCGGCCGGGCCCTGTTCGAACGCTATGGCCGGTACTCCGATGATCCGACCGGCGGCATGGTCAAGCTCCTGGAGGACGCGGCAACGGACATGAACGAGCGTGCCGCCGAGTTCGCCGGGGTCGTCCGCTCCTTCACCCCGTCGCACCGGCACCCGTTCCGGGTGGTAATCGTCGATGAGCTGGCGTTCCTGACCGCCTACTGCCCCGAACGCGACCTCAGGAAGCGCGCAGAGGCCGCGTTGGCGGTGCTCACCTCGCAGGGGCGTTCGGTGGGGTACTGCGTGATCGGCGCGCAGCAGGACGCCCGCAAAGAGGTCAACAACCTGCGCAACCTGTTCCCCGACCGCATCGCCCTCCGGCTGGACGAATCCGAACAGGTCGACATGGTCCTCGGCGACGGAGCCCGCGACCGGGGCGCGCTCGCTGACCAGATCTCACCGGTCCCCGCAATCGGCGCCGGGGTGGGGTTCGTGCGGCTGGAGACCTCCCCCGACCCGATCCGGGTCCGCGCCGCGTTCGTCGATGACCACGACATCCGCGCGATGGTCGCCCTCGCCGTGCCCGACGACTCCACCCCGGACGCCGCATGAGCACCCTCACCATTGCCGGGCAGTTGTCGACGGACGGCACCGCCGACCTTCCCCCGGCCGCCCCGGCCCCCGCTGAAGTCGCACGCATGGTCAAGACCATGCCGCCGCTGGCTCGTGGCGTCCTGGAAGCCGTGGCGGTCGAACAGGGCGTGTGCGTGCGGCCGGTCCCGATGCGCCGAACCGACCTGCACACCGGAGAAACCACCGTCGTCTACGTCCCCTGCGGCCACACCCTCGCCTCGGTCTGCCCGACCTGTGCCGAGCGCAAGCGCAAGCTCCGGGCCGTACAGTGCCGCCAGGGCTGGCACCTGGACACCGAACCGATCATCGAACGCGCCGCCCCTGACGCCGAGCAAGCCGCGCTCATGGAGTTGCGTGCCCAAGCTCAGGCCGAACGCGACCGTGCCGAGCAGCACGGAACCGCGCACGGAGAAGACGTCGAGTTCTGGGACGGTCTCCTGGCCCGCCTGGACGGCGAGATTGAAGGCTCCGGCGTGCGCGGGACGCTGAAGACCAGTGAGCAGAAGGCACGGCGTACCCGGTCCACCCGGCGGCGTCAGGATGTCGCGGACCTGCCCCGCCGGCCGGTCGATGCCCGCACGGTCGGCAAGGTCTACCGGGGCAAGGACGGCAAGACCTTCCGGCCCTCGCTGTTCCTCACCCTGACTCTGGACAGCTACGGCCGCGTGCGTGCGGACGGCACCCCGGTTGATCCGGACGGCTACGACTACGTTCGGGCGGCTCGCGATGCGCTGCACTTCTCCAAGCTGGTGGACCGATTCGTGCAGAACCTGCGCCGGTTCGTCGGCTACGACGTGCAGTACTTCGCCGCCGTCGAACCCCAACGCCGACTCGCCCCACACCTGCACATGGCCATCCGCGGGACCATCTCCCGCGCCGAGCTTCGCCAAGTAGTGGCCGCGACGTATCACCAGGTGTGGTGGCCTTCGACCGACCGCGTCGTCTACTCCGGCGAACACCTGCCCGTATGGGACGCCGCCGCGAGCGAGGAAGGCGGCTACGTCGATCCTGCTACTGGTGAGGTGCTGCCCACCTGGGACGAGGCTCTGGATGCCCTGGACCAGGACGAGAACGCCGAGCCACTGCACGTGGTGCGGTTCGGCCGTCAGATCGACGCTCAAGGCGTCATCGCCGACTCCCCGGATTCGCGGCGCTGCATCGGCTACCTGACCAAGTACCTGGTCAAAGGCGTCGCCGAATGCCACGAAGCCGAAACCGAAGCCCAACGACAGCATGTCGACCGGATGGCCGAGACGCTGCGCTACGAACCCTGCTCACCCACCTGCGCGAACTGGCTGCGCTACGGCATCCAGCCCAAGAACCCCTGCAAGGGCCTGACCCCGGGGTTCTGCAAGGGCAAAGCCCACCGCCGCCAACACCTGGGCTACGGCGGCCGGCGGGTCCTGGTCTCACGCAAATGGTCCGGCAAGACCCTCGCCGACCACAAAGCCGACCGCACGGCTTGGGCGCTAGCGCGGCTGGCTGAGGCCGGAATCCCGGTCAGCAACCCGGCGGATCCCACAGCCGCGCACGTCTGGGAACGCGCCGGACCCGGTGACCCCGACGTCAAGCCCGTCGAACACCGGCTCCTACTGCTGATCAACGAACGCGCGCAGCGACGCCAGCAACTCGACCAAGCCCAACAGACCCTCACCGAACTTTCGGCAACTCAGGAGGCAGCGTGAGCACCCGTCGCGATGAACTCTTGACCGTCGCTCAGGTCCTCGAAGAACTCGGGGGCGTGTCTGAGCGCACGTTCTACCGATGGCGCGAACTCGGGAAAGCTCCCGAAGCGCTCAGGCTGCCCAACAATGAGCTTCGCATCTGGCGGAGTGAGCTAATGCGCTGGCTCGGAAGCCTTCAGGAGGCGGCGTGAACACGTCGTACAAGGTCAAGCTCTGGGAGGTCCGCCCGAATCGGCGCAAGTCCAAGGACGGGAAGCCGGGGAAGGTCATCTCCTACACGGCTCGATGGGTGGTCGATGGGCGGGAGAAGTCCAAGACCTTCCAGCGTTCGGCGCAGGCTGCCAACTTCCTGTCCGACTTGAGGCAGGCAGCGAAGGCAGGCGAAGAGTTCGACGTGAACTCGGGCCTTCCGCTCTCCATGCTTCCAAGGGAAGCAGAGGAGAAGCCCGCCCGTACCTGGCTTGAGTTCTCCCTGGCCTACATCGACATGAAGTGGCCTGGAGTCGCTCCCAAGAGCCGCGACGGCCTTACGGACACGATCGCGACCGTTACCCCCGCCCTCGTGCGGGACGACGCTCCCGAAGCCCCGGACGCGGAAGTGCTCCGCAGGGCTCTACGGGGCTACTACCTGGCTCCGCAGGATCGTGACCGTCCTCGCCCTCCCGAGGTCGCTGAGGCGCTCTCATGGCTCATCAAAGCCTCTCTGGAGATGCCCGAGGTGGCGAAGGCTGCCAACGTCCGGGCCTCATTGAACGCCCTGTCACGCAAGCTGGACGGCAAATCGGCTGCCGCCTCCACCGTCACCCGCAAGCGGGCGGTGTTCTACAACGCCTTCGAGTACGCCGTTGAACTGGAGGAACCCGGTTTCGAGGGCAACCCTCTCGACAAGGTGAAGTGGACGCCACCCCAAGTGGCTGAAGAAGTAGACCCCCGTGTGGTGATCGGCCCTCGACACATGGACGAGTGCCTGACCGCCGTCACATACGTCGGCAAGCGTGGGCGGGGCCGCCGGCTGCGGGCCTTCTACGGCTGTCTGTACTACGCGATGCTTCGCCCCGCCGAAGCTGCGGCCCTGCACGAAGACGACTGCACGCTTCCCGAAACCGGCTGGGGTGAGTTCCTGATCGCAAGGACGCTCCCCGAGTCGGGCGCACGCTGGACGGACGACGGCTCCACTCACGCCGAACGCGGGCTCAAGTGGCGCGCTGTCGGTGCGGTTCGCAAGGTCTCGGTCCCTCCGGTCCTGGTGAAGATGATCAAAGAGCACATCGCGGAGTTCGGCACGGCTCCGGACGGGCGGATCTTCCAGACGGAACGGGGCGGTGTCGTCGGCTCGACCGCCTACGGCGACGTGTGGGCCGAAACCCGGCCGCTGGCGCTCACTCCGGCACAGGTCGCTTCCCTGCTGGCACGGCGGCCGTACGACCTGCGGCATGCGGGGGTGTCGCTGCGCCTGAACGCTGGTGTCCCGGCAACGGACGTGGCGGAGGAAGCAGGGCACAGCCTCAAAGTCCTCTTGGACATCTACGCGAAGTGCATCGAAGGGCAGAAGGGCCACACGCACAAGCGGATTGATGATGCGCTGGGCCACTGACCCGGCCTACGCTGACAGGGCTCCGGTTCACGCCGGGGCCCTTCGGCTTCCCTGGGCTGACCTGCGGAGACTCGCCCGGACTCATTCCGCGTATGTTCCGGGAGCAGTGGCAAACGGCTGCATCCGGTGGCGCCTGACTGCCTGGCAGCGATCTTGGAAACGCGAACGGCCTCTGACCGTTTGTGCTGGTCAGAGGCCGTTCCCACTGGTGTGGCGGGTGCAAGGTTCGAACTTGCGTAGGCTAAGCCGACGGATTTACAGTCCGCTCCCATTGGCCACTCGGGCAACCCGCCGTGGCATCGCTCGCGCGATGGCAGTACTGAGAATAGCGGAAGCCGGGAGCGGACGTGACATCCGGTCAGTCGTGGACGCGGAGGAGGACCGGCCAGGTCTGGGGGCCGACGATGCCGTCGGCGTCGACGCCGCCCCACTTCTGGACGGCCTTCACGGCCTTCTCGACGGTGGCGTCGAAGGGGCCCTCGACGGTCTTGACCTCCGGGTGGGAGCGGGCCAGCAGGAGGCCGCGGAGGGTCTGGACGTTCTCGCCGGTAGCGCCCTTCTTGAGCAGCGGCAGGTTCTTCACGAGGGTCTCCATCCAGGCGGACGCGCCGCCGTTGTCGGTGTACTGGGGGCGGCCGTAGCCGGCGATGACGGAGGCGCCGCGGACGCGGCGGCGGACGGCGTCGGAGGTGTTGCCCTCGATGGTCTGGACGCGGCCGTCGCCGAGGGCGACCTCGACGACGCCGACGTGGTCGATCGCGCCGACCGAGTTCGAGGCGTCCCAGTCGAAGAAGACGATGTCGCCGGGGCGTGCGGCGTTCACGCCGGCGGTGGTGCCGGCGTGCCAGCGGCCGGCCTTCTGGAAGTCCTGGGCGTGCCAGACGGTGTAGGCGCGGTCGCCGCCGGGCAGGACGGCGGCGGCGTTGCCGGAGGCGCGGGCCCAGTAGGTGACGGCCATGTCGCACCAGGACGCGGACAGGAACTCGCTGCCGTGGCGGGAGGCGTAGTCGCGGGTGATGTAGTTCGGGCGGCCGGACAGGCCGAGGGACTTGCGGGCCTCCACGAGCATCGCGGGGGCGGTCGCCTCGGTGTGGACGGAGTCGGGCCCGTAGAGCTCGTCGAGGACGGCGTCCTCGTCGGGCTCGGTGGCGCGGTGGACGGCGGGGTTCCGGTCCACCTCGTCGAGATGGGAGAGCTCTTCGGCGTCGGTCGGTTTCATCGGTTCCTCCGGGACGGTGGGGAGATGACCGTAGTCGCGGGATAGGCGCGGCCGGAGGGGTTTCATGTCCTTTCTCAGGCGGGACACACGCGCGGTCACGCGGCGCCGGACGGTGCTCGCTACGCTGGGGAGGCGGCCTGGACCCCGTCCGGTGTGCGTCCGGCCGCCTCTTGACGCAGGTGAAAAGGATGGGTGCCTGATGGCTGACGCCAGTTTCGACATCGTGAGCAAGCTCGACCGGCAGGAGGTCGACAACGCCCTGAACCAGGCCGTGAAGGAGGTCGGGACGCGGTTCGACTTCCGCAACGTCGACGCGGGCATCAAGTGGTCCGGCGAGACCATCGAGATCCAGGCGAACAGCGAGGAGCGCGCCAACGCGGTCCTGGACGTGTTCAAGGACAAGCTGATCAAGCGGAAGATCTCGCTGAAGGCGATCGACGCGGGCGAGCCCCGGCTGTCGGGCAAGATCTACAAGCTGGGCGTCACGCTGAAGGAGGGCATCTCCCAGGAGGACGCCAAGAAGATCGGCAAGATCGTCCGCGAGGAGGGGCCGAAGAACATCAAGGCCCAGGTCCAGGGGGACGAGCTGCGCGTGTCCGGCAAGAAGCGCGACGACCTGCAGGAGGTCATCGCGCTGCTGAAGGGCAAGGACCTCGACGTCGCGCTGCAGTTCGTGAACTACCGCTGATCCAGGCGTCGCGCGGCCGGGGCGCCGGGGGGTTGGTGACCCGGCCGCGCGACGGTCCGGACGGGCGCGCCGTTCCCTCCCCCGCAGAAGGGCGGGCGCGCACCGGCCCTCGTTATGACGCGCGGCGGGGGCGCCCGGTTCGGATCGGCGGGCGCCCTTTTCAGCGGCCGGCCATCCGCTCCAGGCGGGCGATGCGGTCGGCGGTCGGCGGGTGGGTGGAGAACAGCCGGCCGATGCCGCCGCCGCGGAACGGGTTGGAGATCATCAGGGCGCTGGTGGACGCCAGCTCGGGGTCCTGGGGCAGCGGCATCGCCTGCGTGCCGGCCTCGATCTTGCGGAGCGCGGCGGCGAGCGCGAGCGGGTCGCCGGTGAGCCGGGCGCCGGAGGCGTCGGCCTGGTACTCGCGGGTGCGGCTGATGGCCATCTGCACGACGGCGGCGGCGATCGGGCCGAGCACCAGCATGAGCAGGGCGCCGACGACGCCGGGGCCGTCGTCGTCGTCCTCCCGCCCGATCGGCAGGAAGATCGCCAGGTGGGACAGGTAGGTGATGACGGTCGCGATGGCGGCGGCGACCGAGGAGATGAGGATGTCGCGGTTGTAGACGTGCGACAGCTCGTGGCCGAGGACGGCGCGCAGCTCGCGCTCGTCGAGCATGCGGAGGATGCCGCGGGTGCAGCAGACGGCGGCGTTGCGCGGGTTGCGCCCGGTCGCGAAGGCGTTCGGCTGGAGCGTCTCGGAGACGTACAGGCGCGGCATCGGCTGCCGGGCGGACGTCGCCAGCTCCCGGACGGTGCGGTAGAGGCCGGGCGCCTCGACCTCGGAGATCGGGTGCGCGCGCATGGAGCGGAGCGCGATGCGGTCGCTGAGGAAGTAGGCGACGCCGTTGGTCCCGAGCGCGATGACCAGCGCGACGAGGAGGCCCGCCTCGCCGCCGAGGACGTAGCCGGCGGCGAGCATCAGGGCCGACAGCGCCCCGATGAGGGCCGCCGTCTTGACGCCGTTGAGCTGCACGGATCTCCTTACTCCCGCCCGGTCGAGGATCACTAGGTCCAACGGATCGGGCGGCGGGGGTGTTCCACCCGGTCAGCCTGCGGCGGCGACCGTCTGCAGCACGAGTTGCGGCGCGATCGACAGCACGATGGCGCCGCCGAACGCCGCCGCGATGGCGGCGCGCACCGGCAGGCCGGGCCGCGCCGCGTAGGCGGCGTCCGCGGTGCCCTCGGCGGGCACGGTGAACAGGCGGACGGCCCAGGCGAGGTAGTAGTACAGGCCGATGACGGTGTTGACCGCCATGACGACGGCGAGCCAGGTGACGTCGCCGGCGAGCGTCGCGCGGAACACCACGACCTTGGCGAACAGCCCCATGACGCCCGGCGGGAGCCCGGCGAGGCAGATGAGGAAGAAGGCGAGGGCGGCGGCGGTGCCGGGCGCGCGGCGGGCGAGGCCGGCGAAGTCGGCGAGGGTGTCGGCGTGCGGGGTCGCGGGGCCGCGGCGGCGGGCGCCGGTGAGGACGGCGAACGCGCCGAGGTTCATGACGGCGTACAGGGCGACGTAGGAGGCGGTCGCGGCGACGGCCTCGGGCAGGTGGTCGCGGCCGACGGCGAGGGGCGCCAGCATGTAGCCGGATTGTGCGACCGACGACCAGGCGAGCAGCCGGATCGCGGTGCGCTGCCGCAGCGCCATGAGGTTGCCGAGGGTCATGGTGACGGCGGCGAGGACGCCGGCGAGCGGCCCCCACACGTGCCCGTAGGCGGGGAAGCCGAGGGCGAGGACGACGGCGAGGCCGGCGAACCCGGCGGCCTTGGACACGACCGACAGGAACGCCGCGACGGGCAGCGGGGCGCCCTGGTAGACGTCGGGCGCCCAGAAGTGGAACGGCACGGCGGCGATCTTGAAGGCGAACCCGCCGAGGACGAGGACGATGCCGACGGCGGCGACCGGGTCCAGGTCGTCCGGGAGGGCGTCGAGGGCGGGCGCGATGCGGTCCAGGTGCAGGGCGCCGGTCGCGCCGTAGACGAGGCTGACGCCGAACAGCATGACCGCCGCCGAGACCACCGAGAACAGGAACAGCTTGAGCGCCGCCTCGGACGCCGCGCCGTCGTAGCGGCGCAGCCCGACGAGCGCGAACACCGGCAGCGACAGCGTCTCCAGCGCGGCGACGAGCAGCACGAGGTCGCGGGCGGCGACGAGGGTGACGGCGCCGATGACGGCGGCGAGCAGCAGGAAGTGGTACTCGCCGGCCGGGACGTCGGCGTCGGCGATCTCCTGCGCGGACAGCAGCACCACCACGATCGCGCCGATCAGCACGACGGCCTGGAACAGCAGCGTGAACCGGTCGGCGACGTAGGAGCAGGACGCCGGGCCGCCGCCGCGCAGCCCGCCGGGCAGGCAGAACGTGGCGCGGCGGTCGCCGGCGGCGAGCACGAGGACGGCGGCGAGCGCGGCGGCGAGCGACCCGGCCGACGCCCAGGCGAGCGCGCGGCGCGGCAGCCCGAACGCGTCGGCGAGCAGGACCGCGAGCGCGGCGGCGGCGAGGATCAGCGGCGGCGCGACGGCCGCGTAGTCGATGTGCTGGATCATCAGCCGCCTCCGAGGAGCGCCCGCACCGGCGCGGTGGTCACGTCCAGCAACGTCTTCGGCCAGAGGCCGACCAGCAGGGTGAGCGCGATCAGCGGCGCCCACGCGGCGTACTCGTACGCCGAGACCGCGGCGCCGCCGCCCGGCCCGGCCCGGCCCGCCGGCCGGCCGTGGGTGAGGCGGGCCAGCAGCCGCAGGAAGTAGGCGGCGGTGAGCACGGCGCCCGCCGCGCCGACCGCCGTGAACGCCAGGAACACGCCGCGCGGCAGGCCGCCGCCGGGCCGGTAGGCGCCGAGCAGCGCGAGCATCTCGCCCCAGAACCCGGCGAGGCCGGGCAGGCCGAGGCTCGCGACGCACGCGAACGTCAGCAGCGCCGCGAGGCGCGGCGCCGAGGCCAGCAGGCCGCCGCCGAGCTCGTCCAGGTCGCCGGTGCCGTAGCGGTCCTTGACCGCGCCGGCGAGGAAGAACAGCAGGCCGGTGATGAGGCCGTGCGCGATGTTGCCGAACAGGGCCGCGTTGACGCCGACGGGGGTGAGGGTGGCGATGCCGAGCAGCACGAACCCCATGTGCCCGACCGACGAGTAGGCGATCATCCGCTTGAGGTCGCGCTGCGCGAGGCAGGCGAGCGCCCCGTAGACGATGCCGACGACGGCGAGCAGGCCGAGCCAGGGCGCCCAGAACTCCGCGCCCGCCGGGGCGGCGGGCAGCGCGACCCGGACCAGGCCGTAGGTGCCCATCTTCAGCAGGACGCCGGCGAGCAGCACCGACCCGACGGTCGGCGCCTCGGTGTGCGCGTCCGGCAGCCAGGTGTGCAGCGGCCACATCGGCGCCTTGATCGCGAAGCCGAGGCCCATCAGCGCGAACGCGGTGAGCTGGACGCCGCGCGGCACCCCGGCGCCGTGCGTGCGGGCGAGCTGGGTGAGGTCGAGCGTCCCGGCGTTGACGGCGACGAGCAGCATCCCGGCGAGCAGCAGGCCCGAGCCGAGCAGCGTGTAGAGGATGAACTTGGTCGCCGCCGCGCGCCGCGCCGCGCCGCCCCAGATCGCGATGATCGCGTACATCGGGATCAGCACGACCTCGAAGAACACGAAGAACACGATCATGTCGAGGGCGGTGAAGGTGCCGAGCAGCCCGACCTCCAGGACGAGCACCAGCGCGACCAGCAGCCGGACGCTCCGCCCGTCCCCCGGCGGGTGCTTCACCGTGTACAGCAGGCAGAGGAAGGTGAGCAGCGCGGTCAGCACGACGAGCGGCAGCGAGATGCCGTCGGCGCCGAGGTGCAGCCGCAGCCCGATGGACGGCGCCCACGCCCGGTCCACCTCCAGCTGCATCCGCGCGGGGTCGCCGAAGTCGAACGCGGTGAGCGCCGACAGCGCGACGAGCAGCGTCGCGCCGGACACGCCGACGCCGAAGCGGCGGACCGCGTCGTCGCCCGGCAGGAACGCGGGGACGAGCAGCGCGAGCGCGCCGAGCAGCGGCAGCGCCATCATCAGCAGGAAGATCACGAGAAGACCACCACCAGGGCCGCGATGACGACGACTCCGGTGAGCACGCCGGTGAGGTAGACCTGCGGATCGCCCTCGCGGGGCAGCCGCAGGCGGCCCGCGGTCCGCCGCGCGGCGCGGGCGGTCCCGACGACCAGGGCGTCGATGCCGCGCCCGTCGAACGCCGCGACGAACCGCGACGCCGCGAAGACGGGGCGGACGATGAGCAGGTGGTAGGCGGCGTCCACGCCGAACCCGTCCAGCAGGACGAACCGGACGCGCCCGAGCGCGCGCGCGGGATCGGCCGCCGGATCGCGATTCCACAGCAAATATGCGGCGGCGGCGCCGGCGAGCAGCAGGACGAGTCCGAGCAGCGCCGACCCGACGTGCGGGCGCAGCTCCTCCTTGCCGAGTCCGGCGAAGCCGAGGAGCGCTGCGGGCACGGCCAGGACCGCGACCGTCCACGACATCAGCTTGGGCGCCTCGACGGGGTCGCCCTCCCCCCGGTACTCGCCGAAGAACGTCATCAGCCAAGCGCGCGCGGCGTAGGCGGCGGTGAGCGCCACCGTCAGCAGCAGCCCGATGTAGATGATCCAGGCGATGCCCGGCGAGATGAGGGGGTGCAGGTCAGAGAACGCGACATTCGGACCGCCCGCCGTCTCCGCCGTGAATTCCCTGTACTTGGCGGGCAGCTCGTCGCCGTGGAGGGCGGCGTGCTGGGCGGCCTCGATGACGGCGTCCTTGGAGAACCAGCCGGACGTCAGCGGGACGCCCGCGAGGGCGGCGAAGCCGACCGTCATCGACCAGAACGTGACCGGCATGCGGCGGCGCAGGCCGCCGTACTGGCGGAGCATGTTCGAGCCGGCGGCGAGGATGACGCAGCCCGCCGCCAGGAACAGCAGCGCCTTGAACGCGGCGTGCGTCAGCAGGTGGAACAGCGCGGCGTCGCGGGCGCCGACGGCGAGGCCGGCGGCCATGACGGCGAGCTGGCTGATCGTGGAGTAGGCGAGGACGCGCTTCAGGTCGTCCTGGGCGAGCGCGGCGAGCGCGGCGCCGACCATGGAGACCACCGCGAGGAGGCCGAGCACCGCGAGCGGCAGGGCGTCCAGCGCGAACACCCCGTACAGGCGGGCGACGAAGTAGATCCCGGCGGCGACCATGGTGGCGGCGTGGATCAGGGCGCTGATCGGCGTCGGGCCCGCCATGGCGTCCGGGAGCCAGGTGTGCAGCGGGAACTGGGCGCTCTTGCCCGCGACGCCCGCGAGCAGCAGCAGCGCCGCGACGACGAGCGTGGTGTGCGGCAGGTGCGGCGCGGCGGCGAGGACGCCGCGGATGTCGAACGTGCGCGCGGACGCGCCGAGCACGAGGATGCCGAGCAGGAAGCCGGCGTCGCCGACGCGCGTCACCAGGAACGCCTTGACGGCGGCGCGCGAGTTCGCGCGGTCCTCCCAGTGGTGGCCGATCAGGAAGTACGAGCAGACGCCCATGACCTCCCAGCCGGTGTACAGCACGATGAGGTCGCGCGAGTAGACGACCAGCAGCATCGCCGCGGTGAACAGGGACACGAACGCCGCGTAGGAGGAGTAGCGCGGGTCCTTGGCCAGGTAGGCGACCGAGTAGAGCTGGACGGCGAGCGCGACGCAGCACACCATCAGGCCGGTGACGGCGGCGAGGTCGTCCACCTGGAGCCCGACGCGGACGGGCACGGCGCCCGTCGGGATCACCGCGAGGGTGCCGGTGCGGGCACCGCGGGCGCTCCACGAGGCGGCCGCGACGATCGCCGCGAGGACGAGGGCCGCCGCGACCGGCAGGCAGGCGAGGAGCGCGGGGCCGTTGCGGAGCGGCGAGTGCTCGGCGAGGACGGCGCTCTCGCGCCACGACCGCTTCGGCGCGCGCGGGCCGCCGCCCTCCACCGGCTGCACGCCCTCGACGGGCTCGACGCCGCTCGCGGGCTCGACCGGGCGCCCGGCGCCGTCCGCGCCGTCGGGGAGGGGGACGAGGACGAGGGTGACGTCGTCCGGCCCCGCCTCGGCGGCGGGCTCCGCGGCCGGTTCGGCGGCCGGCTCGGGAGTCACGGGGGACGCGGTGCGGGGGCGGGGGCGGAGCGCGCGCGACAGCCGCGGCCCGCCGAGCATGCCGGCGACGGCCGCGAGGAACGGCAGCAGGATCGTCACCGCGGCGAGGGCGGTCATGGGGCGCCCTCCGGCACCTTCGGGGCCTCCTCCGGGGAGGCGGCGGGCGGCGGGTCCTCGGCGAGGTCGCGGAGCGCGTCGACGTCGACGGTCGCGCGGTTGCGGTAGACCATCAGCACGATCGCGAGGCCGAGGCCGACCTCGGCGGCGGCGATGACGATGGTGAACAGGGTGAGGACCTGGCCGCCGTGCAGCCGGTCGCGCCACCACACGTCGAAGGCGACCAGGTTCAGGTTGACGGCGTTCAGCATCAGCTCGACCGACATCAGCACGAGGATCGCGTTGCGGCGGGCGAGCACGCCGTAGACGCCGACCGCGAACAGCAGCGACGCCACGACGGCGGGGTAGACGATGTGCATCAGCCGCCCTCCTCCCCCGCGCGCCCGTCGCGCCCGGCCCGGCCGCCGACGTCGGTGCGCGACAGCACGATCGCGCCGACGAGGGCGGCGAGCAGCAGCACCGACAGCACCTCGAACGGCAGCACCCAGGTGCGGAACACGCTCGCGCCGAGCGCCTCGGCGCTGCCGCCGCCCGCCTCCACCGGCTTGCGCGCGGAGCCGAAGCCCATGACGGTCACGGTGACGAGGACGGCGGCGGTGCCGAGCGCGACGGCGAGCGCCGCCCACCGGTTGCCCGAGTCCAGGTCGGCGGACGCGCCGATCGGCGCCCGCGTCAGCATGATCCCGAACAGCAGCAGCACGACGACCGCGCCGACGTAGATGAGCACCTGCACCCAGGCGACGAACTCGGCGGTCAGCACCAGGTAGCTTCCGGCGAGGGCGCCGAGCGACACGACGAGCCAGAGCGCGGCGTGCACGAGCTGCCGCGTCGTCACCACGAGCACCCCGGCGCCGACGGCGACGGCGCCGAGGAGCAGCAGGACGAGGTCCTGGCCGGTCATGCGCTCCCCCCGCCCGGCCGCCGCGCGGCGCGCGCCGCCGCCTTCTCCGCCGCCGCGATCTCCTTGGGCGGCTCGCCGGACGCGTCGGGCGCCTGCGGCGGCGGGACCGTCCACATCCACTCGCGGAGCCGCTCCTTCTCGTGGGTCAGCTCGTTGACGTCGTACTCGGCGTACTCGAACTCCGGCGTCCAGAACAGCGCGTCGAACGGGCAGACCTCGATGCAGATGCCGCAGTACATGCAGAGCGCGAAGTCGATCGCGAACCGGTCCAGCACGTTGCGGGTGCGGGCCCGGCCGCCGCCCTCGGCGGGCAGCGTCTCCTTGTGCGAGTCGATGTAGATGCACCAGTCCGGGCACTCGCGGGCGCAGAGCATGCAGACCGTGCAGTTCTCCTCCAGCAGCGCGATCACCCCCCGGCTGCGCGGTGCCAGGTCAGGGGGCACCTCGGGGTACTGGCGCGTGACAGAGCGCCGGGTCATCGTCCGCAACGTGACGGCCAGCCCCTTGGCCAGCCCGCCTCCTGGTAGCCGTCCCACGGCGCCCATGATTCCGTACGGGACGGGGCCGGGGGAACGCGCCGGGGCCTCCGGACGTCTGACAGGGTGTGGGCTGCGTCTCGGCCGGCCCATCCCGCGGCGAGCCGGGAGGCGAGGTGCTGCCCATGGACTACGACACCGACGGCCCTTTCAGGCCCGGTCCCTACCCGCCCGGCCGCCCGCCGGGCCCGCCCCCGCGGCCGCCCCGGCCGCCCTACCACCGCCCGCCCGTCCAGCCCGGCTGGGCGGGGGGCTACCGGTCCCCCCACCAGCCGCCCTACCCGCCGCCGCCCCAGCTCCCGCCGCTGCCGCGGGACGCGCCGGAGGGCATCCTGTGGGCGTTCGTGCCGCTGCTGACGTTCGGCTACGGCACGCCGTTCTCGTTCGCCTACGCCGCCTTCCGGCGCCGGTCGCGCACGATGGCCGCGACGGCCGCCGGGTACGGGGTCGCCACGCTCGGCGCGATGATGCTGATGGGCGTCGGCGGGGTGGTGGCGCCGGCCCTCGGCGTCCTCATGATGATGATGCTGTGGGTGCTCGGGGCCGGGCACGCGTTCGCCGTCCGGTCGTCGGTGTTCCCGCGCCTCACGCCGCGCAACGCCTCCAACGAGCAGGCGATCCGGATGGCCCGCTACCGCAAGGTGCTGCGCGACGAGGCGCGCGAGCTCGCCGCGGGCGACCCGGCGCTCGCGCACGAGCTCCGCATCGGCCGCCCCGACCTGCCGCGCACCTACGACGACGGCGGCCTGATCGACGCCAACCACGCGCCGGCGCACGTCCTCGCCCGGCTGCCGGGCGTGACGCCCGCGCTCGTCGACCGCCTCGTCCGCCACCGCGACGAGCACGGCGGGTTCATCTCCGCCGAGGAGCTGGCCGTCGACATCGACGTCCCGCCGGCCCTGCTGCCCGCCATCGCCGAATACACGATCTTCATGCCGTGAGGCGTCACGCCGCCAGGACGCGGACGGCGCCGGTGAGGGCGAGCTGGGCCAGCGAGAGGGGGACGAGCCAGGCCCAGGCGAGGCGCTGGAGCTGGTCCTCGCGCATCCGCGGGTAGCTGACGCGCACCCAGATGACGACGAACGCGAGCGCGAACACCTTCACCAGCGTCCACAGCCAGCCGAGCTCGGTGTCCAGGAACGGGCCGCGCCAGCCGCCGAGGAACAGCACGGTGGTGAGCGCGCAGAGCACCAGGATGCCCGCGTACTCGGCGAGCAGGAAGAACGCGAAGCGCAGGCCGCCGTACTCGGTGTACGGGCCGAAGATGATCTCGGAGTCGGCGACCGGCATGTCGAACGGGGGGCGGCGCAGCTCGGCGAGGCCCGCGACGAAGAACACCGCGGCGCCGACCGCCTGCCACGGCAGCCACCACCAGTGCCACTCCTCGACGATGCCCGACAGCGACAGGGTGCCCGCGGCCATCGCCGCCGACGACGCGGCGAACACCATCGGCAGCTCGTAGGACATGAGCTGCGCGGCGACCCGCATGCCGCCGAGCAGCGCGTACTTGTTCGCGCTCGACCAGCCCGCCATGATCGCGCCGATGACGCCGACGCCCATCACCGCGAGCGCGAAGAACAGCCCCGGACCGAGGTCGAGGGCGACCTGCCCGTGCGGCCCGACCGGCACGACGAGCAGCACCAGCAGGTAGGGGACGAGCGCGACGCCCGGCGCCAGCTTGAAGATCCGCCGGTCGGCGGCGGCCGGGACGACGTCCTCCTTCTGCGCGAACTTCACGCCGTCGGCGACGAGCTGCGCCCAGCCGTGGAAGGCGCCCGCGTACATGGGGCCGAGGCGGCCCTGCATGTGCGCCATCACCTTGTGCTCGGCCTGCCCGATGAGCAGCGGCAGCACCGCGAACCCGGCGGCGACCGCCAGCAGCTTGAGCACGATCACCAGCAGGTCAGGCATGCGGCCCCCAGTCGTCGGGCACGCCCGGCGGGCGCACGCGGCGGCGGCTCGGGGCCCCGTGGCCCGACTCCCCCGGCTCCTTGGCGCCCGGCCACGCCTTGGCGACGCGGGCGGCGAGCACGAACTCCTTGCGGAGCGGGTGCCCCTCGAACCCGTCGGGCAGCAGCAGCGGCAGCGGGTTCGGGTGGCCCTCGAACGCCACCCCGAACATCTCGGCCGTCTCGCGCTCGTGCCAGTTCGCGCCCCGGTAGACGCCGACGGCGGTCGGCAGCGCGGGCTCGGCGCGCGGCACGCGGGTGCGGACGAGCAGGTGGTGGCGGCGCTCCAGCGAGTACACGTGCACGACGATCGCGAAGCCCTCGTCGCCCTCGTCGACGGCGGTCAGCCAGTCGAAGAAGTCGCAGGCCAGCTCGTCGCGGGCGAACCGCAGCGCCTCGATCCACTCGTCGGCGGGGACGCCGACGGCGAGGCCGCCGGCCGTCACCTCGGTGGTGACGCGGTCGGCGAACCGGCCCGTCCAGGCGCCGGTGAGGTCGGCGCTCACCGGCCGTCCTCCGCGCCGCCGCCGGGCTCCCCGCCGAACCCGGGGACGATCGTCGGGTCGTGGTCGTCGTCCAGGGCGGCCGACCTCGGGCGCCGGGCGAGGCCGGGCAGCCGGCGGCGCAGCTCCTCGCCCATGCGCTCGGTGACGCGCGGGCCGTCGTCCGCGGCGTCGCCGGGCTTCGCCTCGCCCTCCCCGGCGGGCGCGCCGTCCACCGGCGCGCCGTCCACCGGCGCGTCCTTGACGGCCTCGCTCGTCGCGGGCTCCTCGGGGAGCGCCGCCAGGGGGGCGGTCACGTCGGCCGGGCCGCCCGCCGGCGGCGCGGCCGGGGCGGGCTCGGGCGCCTCCTCCGCCGGGACGGCCGCGAGGGGCGCGGTCGCGTCCGAAGGCGCGGCCTCGGGTTCGGCGGCGTCCGGGAGGATCGGCAGGGCCTGCGTCTCGACGTCGTCGGCGGACGGCGGCGGCACCAGCGGCCGGCGCAGGACGGTGGCCGGAAGCGGCCGGGGCGGCGGGGCGGGCGCGACCGGCTCGGCGCGGTCCGCGGCGTAGCGGTCGCCGAGCGCCTCGCCGGCGATCTTCTCCTGGAGGTGCACGATGCCGTGCAGCAGCGCCTCGGGCCGCGGCGGGCAGCCGGGGACGTAGACGTCCACCGGGACGATCTGGTCGACGCCCTTGGTGACGCAGTAGGAGTCCCAGTACGGGCCGCCGCAGTTGGCGCAGGAGCCGAAGGAGATGACGTATTTCGGCTCGGGCATCTGCTCGTAGAGGCGGCGGACGGCCGGGGCCATCTTGTCGCTGACGGTGCCCGACACCACCATGAGGTCGGCCTGGCGCGGGCCGGGCGCGAACGGGATGACGCCGAGGCGCATGAAGTCGTGCCGGCTCATCGACGTCGCGATGAACTCGATCGCGCAGCAGGCCAGCCCGAAGTTGAACACCCAGAGCGAGTAGCGGCGGCCCCAGTTGAGCACGAACTTGATCGGCTTGGGCGCCAGCCGCGACAGCGGGCCGACGCTCGGCGGGGGCAGATCGACAGTGCTCACGGGAGCATTCTTACAGGCCCGCCCGGCCGCGCCGGGGCGGCGTCAGACCCACGACAGCACGCCCTTGCGGCCCGCGTACAGCAGGCCGGTGGCGAGGAACGCCAGGAAGACGAACATCTCCACCAGCGTCGTCGCGCCGAAGCCGGGGGCGGCGAAGACCGTCGCCCAGGGGAAGAGGAACACCGCGTCCACGGCGAAGATCACATACAGGTAGCCGAAGACGTAGTAGCGCACGTAGGACTGCGCCCAGCCGCCGCCGACCGGGTCCACGCCGCACTCGTAGGTGGTCAGCTTCTCCACCGTGGGACGATTGGGGCGAAGACCGCGATTGGCAGCAAGTCCACCCGCGACGATGCCGCCGCCGATCAGCAGCAGGGCGGCGACGACGGCGTAGGTGTGCGAGTAGTCCTGCACGGGGCGACCTCCTGGACGGCGACCCGTCAAGTATCCCCGACGGGCCGGAACGGCCGCGCGGCCGTATCCGTCCAAGGGGTCCGGATCACTTTGCCCGCATTTTGCTGCACACTAGAGACGCATTTGGGGTCCGTGGCCCTGGAAGGACGTGACCGGATGACCAACCCCCCGCCTCCGCCCGGATGGGACCCGCCCGGAGGCTCCACGTGGCCGCCGCCCGGACAGGGCCCGACGCCCGGCGGCCCGCCGCCCGGCCAGGGCTTCGGCGGCCAGGCGACCCCGCCGCCCGGACAGGGCTTCGGCGGCGGCGGAACGCCGCCGCCGTTCTACCCGCCGCCCGGCGGGCAGCCCGGCCCCGGCATGTACGGTGCGCCGCCCCCCAAGAAGTCCGGCAGCGGCGCGCTGATCGCGCTGCTCGTCGGCGGCGCCGTCGTGATCGTGCTCCTGCTGGTCGTCGTCGTGGTGGTCGTCGCCTCGGGCGGCAAGTCCGCCACCGAGAAGATGCGGACCGCCGCGCTCACCGTCTCGAACGCGCGCACCATCACCTACAAGGGCACGCTGAGCAGCGGCACCGACTCGCTGCAGGGCGACACGACGGTGACCAAGAGCGGCCGCGCCGGCGGCGCCGTCAGCTGGAGCGGCAGCAACGTCACGCTGCTGACCGCCGACGGCAAGACGTTCGTGAAGGCCGACAGCACCTACTGGAAGACCAAGCTGTCCAGCAGCAGCAGCACCTACTTCCTGTCGGGCCAGCAGTGGGGCCGGCTGAGCAGCACCGACCTCACGGTGGACTTCAAGCAGCTCACCCCCGCGATGGTGGCGAGCAAGATGCGCCAGGCCGTGACGCTGCGGGTGAAGCCGACCAAGGCGACGCTCCAGGGCCGCAAGGCGCTGAAGTTCACCAGTGCCCTGTCGACCTTCTACATCACCGACGAGGACAGCCCGAAGCTGCTGCGCTACGAGAGCAGCTACCCGCGCGTCTCCGCCGACACCGAGGTCAAGGACACCGCCGCCGGCGCGTCGGACGTCTCGACGCTCCGCTCCCAGGCGGGCGAGCTGCGCGACTCCTTCGACTCGTCGGTGCGGCCGACGGTCAGCGAGTACACGCACAAGCTGTGCAACGCCAACTCGTCGAGCTGCCGGGTGCGCGGCAAGGTCCGCGTGCTGCTCGGCAGCGGCGGCCCGGTCAAGGTGGAGGTGCGCTACAGCCTCACCGGCTCGTCCTACACCGGCAAGGACCTCGGGTCGTGCACGACCTCGGTGACCGTCAGCGGCAGCGACGGCACCTGGGCCGAGTGCTCGGTGCGCAGCTCGGAGTGGGCGGCGTTCTCCCGCGGTTCCACCAGCACCTACTACCAGCACAGCGACTTCAAGGTCACCGGCATCAGCGACAGCGAGCTGTCGTCGCTGCAGAGCGGCTTCGACCAGGACTGACGCGCCCGTCCGGACCGGCCGCGGTGGCGCTCGCCACCGCGGCCGGTCCGCGTCTGCGGTACCGTCCGTTCCCGTGAGCAGAGTGAGCGCCGGGTGAGCGTCGAGCACGGCGGGACGCCGCCCGCCTCCTCCGGGCAGCCGCCGCAGCAGCGGCCGCAGCCGTTCCCGCCGCAGCAGGCCATGTCCCCGCGGCAGGCGCTCGCCCCCCAGGGTCCGCCGGCCGGGCAGTGGGCCTCCCCCGACCACCCCCGGCAGTACGACCACCCCCAGCAGTACGGTCCCCCGCAGCAGCCGCCGCCCCCGCGGCAGGAGTACGCGCCGCCGTCCCGCCGCCGCCGGACGATCGTGCTCGCCGCCGGCGCGGCCGTCCTCCTCGCCGGCGCGTCCGCCGGCGTCTACGCGGTGACCCGCGATAGCGGGCACGGCGACCGCGAGGCCGCCGCCCCCGGCAAGCCCGGCCCCGCCTGGGCCAAGGACGCCGCCGCGGCGCTCCTCGCCGCCCCCGGCGTCGCCTACACCGGCGCGCTGCCGTCCAAGGCCGGGCCCATGGCCCTCTCCCTCCGCGTCACCCGCGCCGGTTCGGCCACCGGAACGCTGACCGCAGGCGGCCACCGCGCCGCCCTCGTCACGGTCGACGGCACCACCTACATCAAGGCGGACGCGCGGTTCTGGCGCACCTACGGCGGCGAGACCGCCCAGCCCGGCAACTACGCCGGCCGCTGGACGAAGGCCCCCGCGTCCCTGTTCGACCTCGACGTGCGGGACGTCCTCGCCCCGTCCGCCGTCGCGCGGCTCCTCACCCGCACGGCCGCCTCCGGCCACCGGGTGCGGACCGCGCGCGCCGACTACACCGTCTCCGCCGCCGCGCCCTACCGGCTGGCCGGCGTGCGGACCGCCGGGCACGGCGACCCCGCGCTCACCGTCGCCGAGGTCCCCGACGGGGCCGCGCTGCGCGCCGAGCTGCGCTCCCGCGTCGCCGCGCTCGGCGGCGCCGTCGACGCCGGGCTGCGCTTCACCGTCGGCCGGCCCGCGTTCCAGAACTGCAACGAGAACACCAGCGGCTGCACGGTCCGGGTGCCCGTCACGCTGTCGGCGCCGACCGACGGCGTCCCGTCCGGGGCCCGCGCCGCGCTGCGCGCCACGATCGTGTCGGGGACGCGCGCGCTCGGCTCGTGCACGGCGTCCGCGGCTGTCCCCGCCGGACGCTCGCTCACCCTCGGCTGCACGGTCACCGGCAAGGCGTGGCGGACCTGGATGGAGCGGGCCCTGGACACCCCCGGCTCCCACCCCTACCGGGCGACCGCCCGCGTCGTCGGCGAGGCCGTCGCGCCCGGCGGCGTCACCGACCTGCTGAACCGGGTCGACCGCGAGCGCTGACGGCCGCGCCCGGCGGCGCCGGGGGGCGGTGGGATCGCCGCCGGTTCCGCCTGCCTATAGTTCGGGGCGTGACTTCCGTGCCCTCGGGGGGCTCCGGCTCCCCGCCCCTCCCCCAGTGGCTGGTGCGGCGCCTCCACGTCGACCTGTGCCGCATGGCCAGCTGCCTGTGTCCGGTATGACGCGGGAGACCCGTCCCGGTCACCGCCGCCTATAGGTCCCACCCGAATCCGGGGAGCGCCGGGCCTTCCGGCGCGCCGAGTGGTACCCCTGATGGCAGGGGACCGCGATCGTCCGGCGGCGGGGCGGGAACGGAGCGCCACCGTTCCCCGGTTCGACACCCCTGACTCCCGCAGAGCCCGAGAAGAGCATCCCTTCCCGGACATACCATGAAGGTAAGCCTAAGTAGCACCACGATCCCGGGTGCCTCCCCCGGATCGGGTGCTGCGCGTCGAGGAGGTCTTCCTCTGTGACCAAACAGGTCCAGCAGCTCGACCGCGTCATCATCCGTTTCGCCGGGGACTCCGGTGACGGCATGCAGCTGACCGGCGACCGCTTCACCCAGGAGACGGCGGCCTTCGGCAACGACTTGTCGACGCTGCCGAACTTCCCCGCCGAGATCCGCGCCCCCGCGGGCACGCTGCCCGGCGTGTCCAGCTTCCAGCTCCACTTCGCCGACCACGACATCCTGACCCCCGGCGACGCCCCGAACGTCCTCGTCGCCATGAACCCGGCCGCGCTGAAGGCCAACATCGGCGACCTGCCCCGCGGCGGCGACCTGATCGTCAACACCGACGAGTTCACCAGGCGCAACCTGGCCAAGGTCGGCTACGCGACCAACCCCGTCGAGGACGAGACCCTCGCCGGGTACCGGGTGCACGCGCTGCCGCTCACCTCCATGACCGTGACGGCCCTCGCCGACTTCGACCTGTCGAAGAAGGACGCCGAGCGGGCCAAGAACATGTTCGCGCTCGGGCTGCTGTCCTGGCTGTACCACCGTCCCACCGAGGGCACCCTCGCCTTCCTGGAGCGCAAGTTCGCCGCCAAGCCCGAGATCATGAAGGCGAACATCGCCGCCTTCCAGGCGGGCTGGTCGTTCGGCGAGACCACCGAGGCGTTCTCGGTGCAGTACGAGATCAAGCCGGCCGAGCACGAGGCGGGCCTCTACCGCAACATCACCGGCAACACCGCGCTCGCCTACGGCCTCGTCGCGGCCGGCGTGCGGAGCGGGCTGCCGGTCTACCTCGGCTCCTACCCGATCACCCCGGCGTCGGACATCCTGCACGAGCTGTCCAAGCACAAGCGGTTCGGGGTGCGCACCTTCCAGGCCGAGGACGAGATCGCCGCGGTCGGCGCCGCCATCGGCGCCTCGTTCGGCGGCTCGCTCGGCGTGACCACCACCTCGGGCCCCGGCATCGCGCTGAAGAGCGAGGCCATCGGCCTGGCGGTGGCGACCGAGCTGCCGCTCGTGGTGATCGACGTGCAGCGCGCCGGGCCGTCCACCGGCCTGCCGACCAAGACCGAGCAGGCCGACCTGCTCCAGGCCATGCACGGCCGCAACGGCGAGGCGCCCGTCCCGGTGGTCGCGCCGCGGTCCCCGTCGGACTGCTTCGACGCGGCGCTGGAGGCGGCCCGGATCGCGGTGAAGTACCGCACCCCGGTGATCGTCCTGTCGGACGGCTACCTCGCCAACGGCTCCGAGCCGTGGAAGCTGCCCGACACCGCCGGCCTTCCGGTCATCGAGCCGGGCTTCGCGCGGGCGGGCGACGAGGAGTTCCAGCCGTTCAAGCGCGACCCCGACACCCTCGCCCGCCCCTGGGCGGTGCCGGGCACCCCGGGGCTGGAGCACCGCATCGGCGGCCTGGAGAAGGCCGACGGGTCGGGCAACATCTCCTACGACGGCGCCAACCACGACCTCATGACCCGCCTCCGGCAGGCCAAGGTCGACGGCATCGCGAACGACATCGCGCCGCTGGCGGTCGACGACCCGTCCGGCGAGGCCCGCGTCCTCATCATGGGCTGGGGCGGCACCTACGGGGCCATCTCGGCGGCGGTGCGCCGCGTCCGCAAGACCGGGCAGCACGTCGCGCAGGCCCACCTGCGGCACCTCAACCCCTTCCCGGCCAACCTGGAGCAGGTGCTGCGCGCCTACGACAGGGTGATCGTGCCGGAGATCAACCTCGGGCAGCTCGCGCTGCTGCTCCGCGGCCGCTTCCTCGTCGACGTGATCGGCTACAACCGCATGCGCGGGCTGCCGTTCAAGGCCGAGGAGCTGGCGGGCGTCATCCAGGATGTGATCGACAGTGAGTGACGACCAGGTGAACGGACACGCGAACGGGCACGCGAACGGGCGCTCGGCGCTGTCGCTGGTGCCGAAGACCGACGCCGAGCAGACGCTGAAGGACTTCAAGACCGACCAGGAGGTCCGCTGGTGCCCCGGCTGCGGGGACTACGCGATCCTCGCGGCCGTCCAGTCGTTCCTGCCCGAGCTCGGGCTGAAGCGCGAGAACATCACGTTCGTGTCGGGCATCGGCTGCTCGTCGCGGTTCCCGTACTACATGAACACCTACGGGTTCCACTCGATCCACGGCCGCGCCCCGGCGATCGCGACGGGCCTCGCCACCTCCCGCCCCGACCTGTCGGTGTGGGTGGTGACCGGTGACGGCGACGCGCTGTCGATCGGCGGCAACCACCTGATCCACGCGCTGCGCCGCAACGTCAACCTGAAGATCCTGCTGTTCAACAACCGGATCTACGGGCTGACCAAGGGCCAGTACTCGCCGACCTCGGAGACCGGCAAGATCACCAAGTCGACGCCGATGGGCTCGCTGGACGCGCCGTTCAACCCGATCTCGCTCGCGGTCGGCGCGGAGGGCACCTTCGTGGCCCGCACCATCGACTCCGACCGCAAGCACCTGCAGTCGGTGCTGCGGGCGGCGGCCGAGCACCGCGGCACCGCGCTGGTGGAGATCTACCAGAACTGCAACATCTTCAACGACGGCGCGTTCGACCCGCTGAAGGACGCCGCCGTCCGCGACGACATCACGATCCGGCTGGAGCACGGGCGGCCGATCGTGTTCGGGCGCGAGGGCGAGAAGGCCGTCGTGCGCGGTGCCGGCGGCGGCCTGGAGGTCGTGCCGACGGCGAGCGTGGACGCGTCCCGGATCGTCGTGCACGACGCGGCGAACCCCGACCCGTCGGCGGCGTTCGCGCTGTCGCGGCTCGACTCGCCGGCGTTCGAGCACACCCCGATCGGCATCTTCCGCGACGTGGACCGGCCGTCCTACGACGAGCTGATGCGCGCGCAGGTCGAGGAGGCCGCCGAGCGGCAGGGGCCGGGCGACCTGGCCGCGCTGATCGCCGGCGGCGACACCTGGCGGATCGACTAGCGGGCGCCGGTCCCGGCGCTCCCGAGGGCCCGACCTGCCGCGCGGCGGGCCGGGCCCTCGTGCTGTCCGGGTCCGGTCCGCCCGGCCGTGCATGGGCGCGGTGATTCCTGGAAGACTTGGAGATCATCACGCCGGGAGGTGACGATGCGGGTCGTTCCGCGCCGCAGCAAGAACCGCGAGGACGCGGGCCCCGCGGACGAGGCGTCCCCGCCGGACGAGGCGCCCGCCGCGCCCGGCGCGGAGGAGCGTTCCCCCGCCGGGGCCCCCGCGCCCGCGCCGCCGCCCGTCCCGCCGCCGGACGACGAGGCCGCCCGGCGCCGCGCCCGCGCCGCGCGGCGGCAGCGCACCGCGGCGGAGGTGAAGCGGAGCCGCGCCGGGCTGCGCGAGGAGCGCGCCCGGCGGGCCGGCCGCACCCGCGCCGAGGCCGAGCGGCGCTCGGCGCTGCTGGTCATGGTGCTGGCCCTCGGCCTGCTGATCGCGACGGTCGCGGTGACCGGCGCGATGTTCGCGGCGGTCCGGCACACCCGGCCGATCACCCTCGGCACGCCGCTGCACGTCTACCCGGTCGCGGCGGCGACGCCCGGCGCGTGCGCGGCCGGCACCCGCGGCGTCACCGGGCAGACCGCGACCGGCCCGGTCTGCTACGGGCTGACGCAGGGCATCGCGATCCGCCGCGTGTCCGACCTGCGGGTGCAGCGGTCGCGGAGCGGCGGCGGGTACGACGTGGCGGTGACGCTGCGGCCGTCGGACAAGAAGGCGTTCGCGGCGCTGACCCGGGCGACGCTCGGCCGCAACCTGGCGTTCGTCGTCGGCCCGCGGCTCGTCACGGTGCCGCGGGTGGACACCGCGATCACCGACGGCCGGATCGTCATCGTCGGCACCCCGACGCGCGCCGGCGCCGACCAGATCGTCGCCCAGCTGAAGGGGCGCTGACCCGGCCGGCGACCCCCCCGGCGGTGATCTTCAGCGGGTCGGCGGTCCCGCCCGCCCCGCGCGGCATAGGCTCGGCGCATGAGGCTGGGGGGAGCGCGGCTCCGCGAGCGCTGGGACGGCACGGGGCGGGCCGCCCGCTGGACGGCGGCCGGGTCCGCGCTCGTCCTCGCCGGCGGCGCCGCCGCCTGGGGGCTCGCGGCCGGTGACGCGCCGGTGCGCTCGCGCGCGCAGACCGTCCGGGTCGTGGACGGCCCGCACGACGACCAGCGCGTCGCCCTCGACACGACCTTCTTCCCGCCCGCCGGCGGCGGGAAAGGCCCGGCGATCATGCTGGGGCACGGGTTCGGCGGGTCCAAGGACGACGTCCGCGCGGACGCCGAGGCGCTCGCCCGCGACGGCTACGCCGTGCTGACCTGGTCGGCGCGCGGCTTCGGCCGCTCCACCGGGCAGATCGCGCTGAACTCCCCCGACTACGAGGTCAAGGACGCCCGGCAGCTGATCGACTGGGTGGCCCGGCAGCCCGAGGTCGCGCTGGACGGCCCCGGCGACCCGCGCCTCGGCATGGCCGGGGAGTCCTACGGCGGCGCCATCGCGCTCATGACCGCCGCCTACGACCGCCGCGTCGACGCGATCGCCCCGCAGATCACCTGGAACAGCCTGCCGGACGTGCTGTTCCCGAACTACGCGGGCGGCGGGCCGGCCACCGGCGTGTTCAAGAGGCTGTGGGCCGGGATCTTCTTCTCCGCCGGCGGGCAGCGCCAGGGCGACGCGTGCGGCCGGTTCCTGCCGTCGATGTGCGCGCTCTACCAGCGGGTCGCCGAGGCTGGCCGGCCCGACGACGACGCGATCGCGACGCTGCGCCGCTCCAGCCCCGCGTCGGTCATCGACCGGATCAAGGTGCCGGCGCTCGTCGTGCAGGGCCAGGCCGACTCGCTGTTCCCGCTCGACCAGGGCGACGCCAACGCCCGCGGCATCGCCCGCAACGGCGCCCCGGTGTCGGTCGTCTGGTACCAGGGCGGGCACGACGGCGGCGACGCCGAGACCGCGCGCGTCCGCGGCTACCTGCGGTCCTTCTTCGACGAGCGGCTGCGCGGCCGGGGCGGCGGCCCGGCCGGGTTCACCGTCACCCGCGCGAGCGGCATCGACTCCTCCACCCAGCAGGTGAGCGTGGAGGCCGCGACGGCCCGCGCCTACCCGGGCCTGCGCGCGAACCTCCGCACGCTGCCGCTGTCGGGCCGCGAGCAGCCGATCAACAATCCGGCGGGCGGCTCCCCCGCCTCGATCTCCGCGCTGCCGGGCCTCGGCGCGCTCGGCGGCCTCGGCGACCTCGGCGCGGGCGCGCTCGCGGGCGGCGGCCTCGCCGTCGACATGCCCGGCCAGTCCGCGACGTTCGACACCGCGCCGCTCGCCGAGCCGTTCCGGCTGACCGGCGCCGCGACCGTCCGCATCAGGGTGTCGGGGGCGAGCGGCACCGGGCAGGACGGCGCGCCGCTGTTCGCCAAGCTCTACGACGTCACCGGGCAGGGCGCGGCGTCGCCCGCCCGCCGCATCGCCGACCCCGTCCGTATCGACGCGACGGCGCGGGGCGGCGAGGCCGACGTCACGCTGCCCGCGATGGACTACCGGTTCGACGCCGGGCACCGGCTGCGCGTCGTCGTCTCCACCACCGACATGGGCTTCGCCACCCCCGCCAAGCCCGCCGCCTACAAGGTCGCCGCGGTGTCGGGGCTGTCGGTGCCGGCCGTCCCGGCGCTCCGCGCGCCCGCCGCGCCGCTGCCCGCCTGGGTGTGGGCGCTGCCCGCCGCCGCGCTCGCCGCCGCCCTCGCCATCGCGCTCACCGGGCGCGGGCGGCGCCGCGCGGCGGGCGAGTTCGACGCGGACCGCGCGGACGTCCCGCTGGAGATCACCGGCCTCACCAAGGCGTACAAGAACGGGCACCTCGCCGTCGCCGACCTGTCGTTCACGGTCGAGCGCGGGCAGGTGCTCGGGCTGCTCGGCCCGAACGGCGCCGGCAAGACGACGACGCTGCGGATGCTGATGGGCCTCATCCACCCCGACGCCGGCGAGATCCGCCTGTTCGGGCACCGCGTCACGCCCGGCGCGCCGGTCCTGTCGCGGCTCGGGTCGTTCGTCGAGGGCCCCGGCTTCCTCCCGCACCTGACCGGCCGCGACAACCTCGACCTGTACTGGCGGGCGACGGGCCGGCCGCGCGACGCCGCGCACCTGGACGAGGCCCTGGAGATCGCCGGCCTCGGCGCGGCGCTGGACCGGGCCGTCCGCACCTACTCCCAGGGCATGCGGCAGCGCCTCGCGATCGCGCAGGCCATGCTCGGGCTGCCCGACCTGCTGGTGCTGGACGAGCCGACCAACGGCCTGGACCCGCCGCAGATCCGCGAGATGCGCGAGGTGCTCGTCCGCTACGCCGCGGCCGGCCGCACCGTCATCGTGTCCAGCCACCTGCTCGCCGAGGTCGAGCAGACCTGCACGCACGCGGTCGTCATGGCGGGCGGCCGGCGGGTCGCCGCCGGACCGGTCGCGGAGATCACCGGATCGGGGCGGCGTCTGGAGGACGCCTTCCTGGAGATCATCGGGGAGGGCCCGTGAGCGGGGAGCAGGGCGGCGCGACGGCGGCCGCGGCGGCGCGCGACGGCGGCGCGCCCGGCTACGACGTGCGGCGCACGCTGCCGCTCCGCGTCGAGGCGGTCCGCCAGTTCCGGCGGCGCCGCACCCTGGTCGCCTTCGCGATCCTGCTGATGCTGCCCTGGATCCTGGTCGGCGCCTTCAAGATCGGCGGCGATCCGGGGCGGGAGGGCGGCGCGCCCGGCCTCGTCGACGTCGCGACCGCCTCCGGGCTGAACTTCGCGCTGTTCGCGCTGTTCGTCGCGACCGGGTTCCTGCTCGTCGTCGCCGTCGCGCTGTTCTGCGGCGACACCGTGGCGAGCGAGGCGGGCTGGTCCTCGCTCCGCTACCTGCTCGCCGCGCCCGTCCCGCGCGGCCGGCTGCTCCGCCAGAAGCTCGCCGTCGCGCTCGGCTACGCCGCCGTCGCGGTCCTCGCGCTGCCGCTGATGTCGCTGGTCGCCGGCACCGCCGGGTTCGGCTGGGGCGCGGTGTCGCTGCCGACCGGCGGCACCTTCCCGACCGGGCAGGCGCTCGGCCGGATGGGCGTCATCATCGCCTACTCGCTGGTGGCGCAGCTCGTCGTGGCGGCGCTCGCGTTCCTGCTGTCGGTGACGACCGACTCGCCGCTCGGCGCGGTCGGCGGCGCCGTCGGCCTGGTCATCGTCTCCAACATCCTGGACGCCGTCACCGCGCTCGGCTCCTGGCGCGACCTGCTGCCGACGCACTGGATGTACTCGTGGATGGACGCCCTCCAGCCGCAGATCCAGTGGACCGGCATGGCCAAGGGGACCGCGCTGTCGGTCTCCTATTCGCTCGTGCTGTTCGCGCTCGCCTTCCGGCGCTTCCGCACCCGCGACATCGTCTCCTGACTCCCGGGGGCGTCCGGGAATTCCGGCGCGTCCGGATCGTCGCGGGCGTCCGGCGGCGGGCCGCAGGTAAAAAATCCGGCGCCTCGCGCGGTTCCGCCGGCATCTCGCTGAAGTGCGCGGGAGCGCCTGTGCGGTGGGGGTTCAGGCGACCCGTGGCCAGGTCCGGCCGCTACCCTTTGCGCCCGGTTCGGCACGCGAAGTCAGCTCTCGTCCTGTGAAATCGGTCGAACGGCCGCAGGCCGTCGCATAAGCTCAGCGAACCTTCCGAAGGACAGGGACGTCAGAGGGAAACACGCGCGACATCGGCTCGCTCCGCCGGGATTAGATTCCGGCACGACGGGGGAGATGATCACCATGGCACGGCAGCAGCTCATCAAGCGCCCGAGACCGCCACGTCAACCGAGCCCCATGGATCTCAGGACGCCCTCGGGACGCCTCCTGCCGTACTGAGAACCCGCAGCCTTCACGCGCAGGGCCCCGCCGCGACTCCGGTCGCGGCGGGGCCCCGCGCGTTCGCGCTCAGCCCGCGGCCCGCGCGGCCGCGCCCGACAGGAACGTCGCGCGGTCCACGACGAGCCGCTCGATGCGCCCGGAGCCGACCAGGGCGCCCGCCCGGTCGGTCGCCGCGACCGCGAACACCAGCCGCCGCCCGTCCACCTCGACCAGCTCCGCGCCGACCGTCACCTCGGCGCCGACCGGGCTCGCCGTCCGGTGCTCCAGCTCCAGCCGGGTGCCGACCGACGTCCGGCCGTCCCCCAGCCGCCCCTCGATCGCCTTCAGCGTCGCCTGCTCGGCGAGCGCGAGCAGGCGCGGCGTGGCGAGCACGGGCACGTCCCCGCTCCCCACCTGCTCGGCGGTGTCCGCCCGGTCGACGGTGATCAGCGTCTCGGCGCGCAGGCCGGCTTCCAGTGCCATGCACCCAAAGTAGTCGCGTTCCTCCCGGCCGTGGCGGGCGCGCGGCGCCCCCGTCAGCGGCCGAGGCGGGCGGCGATCTGGCGGCCGAGGAGCAGGATCTCGTCGATCCGCAGCAGCCGGGCGGCGGCGAGGTAGAGGCCGGTGCCGAGCGCGCCGGCGACGGCGACCGCGGCGAGCGCGGGCCAGAAGCCCTCGCCGGCCGTCCGCACCACCAGCTCGTGCGCGCCGAGCGCGACGGCGAGCGCCGGCACCGCCGCGACCACCGCCTTGCCGATCGGCCCGGCGATCTCCCGGACGTGCAGGGTGCCGAGGCGGCGGCGCAGCAGGACCGCGATGAGGACGCAGCCGAGCGCCCACGACGCGCCCTGCGCGAACGCGATGCCGAGCACGATGCGGTCGGTCGGCAGCTTCGCGTACCCGGCGACGGCGAGCACGACGCTGACGGCCGTCGTCACGAACCCGACGAGCGCGGGCGTGCGGGTGTCGGCGAGCGCGTAGTAGCCGCGCTGCAGGAGCTGCAGCGCGGTGAAGGGGATCAGCGCGACGGCGAACACCCGCAGCACGTTCGAGATCATCAGGGCGTCCGGGACGCCCGAGTTGCCGTGCGCGAAGAACGCCACGCAGATCTCGGCGCTCAGCCCGAACAGCAGCGCCGCCGCCGGGATGATGATGATGAGCGCGAGCCGGAGGCCCGTCGCCAGGTCGTCGGCGACGCCGTCCAGCCGGTTCTGCGCGGCGGCGCGGCTCATCCGCGGGAACAGCGCGGTGATCACCGAGACGGCGACGATCGCGAACGGGAGCTGGAAGAACTGGTAGGCGTTCGTCCACGGGGTGAGGCCGACGCCGTAGTCCAGGCCCTCCTTCAGGCCCCGCACCCCGGCCCGGTTGGCGATGTTGGTGTAGAAGACCAGGCCGGCCTGCTGGGCGAGGACGAGCGCGAGCGTCCACCCGGCGACGTTGCCCATCGACTTCAGCTCGCCGGGCTGGAAGTTCAGCCGGGGCCGCCACCGGAACCCCATCCGGTGCAGCGCGGGCAGCAGGCCGAGGGCCTGCGCGACGACGCCGAGCGTGGTGCCGAGCGCGATCAGCGTGATCTCGCCGTCCGTGATGCTCTCCGGCGTCACCGGCCCGGTCGTCACGATGATGAACACGACGCCGACGGCGCTCACCACGACGTTGTTCAGCACCGGCGCCCACATCGGCGCGGCGAACCGCTCCTGGGCGTTCAGCGACGCGCTCGCGACGGCGCTGAAGCCGTAGAAGAAGATCTGCGGCAGGAAGAACAGCAGGAAGATGATCGCCAGGTGCCGCTGGGCGGCGGTGAAGCCGCTCGCGTACAGGTCGATGAGCAGCGGCGACGCGGCCATCGCGAGCAGCGTCAGTACGGCGAGGACGCCGAGCAGCAGCGTGAACAGGCGCTGCTCGAACTGCTCCCCGTACTCCCGGGACCGCTGCCGGGCCCGCACGAGCAGCGGCACGTGCGCCGCCGTCAGCACGCCGCCGAGCAGCGTGTCGTAGATGATGTTGGGGATGGTGTTGGCGGTGTTGAAGGTGTCGCCGAGCGCCTGCGTGCCGAGCGCGGCGACCAGGATCATCGTCCGCAGGAAGCCGGTGAGCCGGGAGGCGAGCGTGCCGAGCGCCATGACGGCGCTGGACCGCAGCAGGCCGCCGCCCCCGCCCCCGCCCTCGGGCGCCTCGGCGGCCTGGTCGACCGCGTCCGTCACCGTGTCGGGGATCGCGATGTCGGGCACCGTCGCGTCCGGCGCGTACCCGCCGGGGGCGGGCCGCGGGAGGCCGTCCGGCCGGAAGCCGTCGGGCCGGGTCGCGTCCGCGGGGCGCGGGCGGGGTTCCTGCGTCAAGGGGGCCCTCCAGGAGCGATGGACGACAAGCCGGATATACCACGACCGGTACCGTCCGGGGCAGGGTTCCGCGGCGCGGCGGTCAGACGTGCTCCATCACGATCATCGCGCCGGTGTCCGCGGCGAGCGCCTCGAAGACGTGCGGGACGTCCCCCGGGTAGGTGATGTAGTCGCCCGGCCCGAGCTCGGCCGGCTCGTCCGCCGGGCCCGCGAGGGCGCGCCCGGCGCCGATCAGGACGTGCTCGACGGTACCGGGCGCGTGCGGGTCGGAGGCGCGCGCCGTGCCGGGCTGCGCCGCGATCCGGTAGATGTCGCGGCGCGCGCCGGGCGGGCAGGACGCGAGCAGCGTCGCCTGGTAGTCGGCCCGCTCGGAGTAGGTGATCGGCCCCTCGCCCGCGCGCAGCACCCGCACCCGCGGCCGCGGCGGGTCCACGAGGCGACTGAGCGGGACGCCGAGCGCGACGCCGAGCGCCCACAGCACCTCGACGCTCGGGTTGCCGCCGCCCGACTCCAGCTTGGACAGCGTCGACTTGGCGACGCCCGCCCGCTGCGCGAGGGCGCTCAGGCTGAGCCCGGTCCGCTCCCGCTCGCGCCGGAGCGACGCGGCGATCACCGCGCCCAGCTCGGCCTGCTCGCCCATGTGTTCGCTCCAGAGGTCGCATCGTTCGGCTTGACGAACATTCTGGCATACGTTCATTCTAGTGAACATGCGTTCTTTGCACCGAACGATCGATCGGGCGACGCTCCGCGACATCGCCCTGGTCTGCGCGGCCGACGCGCTGGTCGGCGCGTCCTTCGGCGCCATCGCCACGGCCGGCGGCCTGCCCGCGTGGCTCCCGATCGCCCTGTCCCTGCTGGTCTTCGCGGGCGGCGCCCAGTTCGCCGCCCTCGGCGTCGTCCTCGCCGGCGGGAGCGCCCTCGCCGCCGTCGCCACCGGCCTCGTCCTCAACGCCCGGCTGCTGCTGTTCGGGTTCGCGCTGTCCGACGTCGTCGGCGGCCGCTGGACCCGCTACCTCGGCGCCCACCTGATCATGGACGAGGCGCTCGCCTTCACCCTGCGCCGGCGCGACCCGGCCGGCCGCCGCGCCGTCTTCCGGCTCTGCGGCCTCGCCCTGTTCGCCTGCTGGAACCTCGCCGTCGCCGCCGGCGCGCTCGCCGGGCGGTCGCTGCACTCCACGGACGCGCTCGGCCTGGACGCGGCCTTCCCCGCCGTCCTGCTGGCCCTGATCTTCCCGGCGCTCGCCGCCCCCGCCGTCCGCAAAGCCGCCGCGCTCGGCGCCGCCGCCGCCGTCGCCGCGGCCCCGTTCCTGCCCGCGGGCCTGCCCGTCCTGCTCGCCCCGCTCGCCCTGCTGCTCTTCCGCCCGGCCCGGACGGAGGCCGCCCGATGACGCTCCTCGCCGTCCTCGCCCTCGCCGCCGGCACCTACGCCTTCCGCGTCGCGGGCCCGCTCCTCGCGGGCCGCGTCACCGTCCCCCCGCGCGCCGAGCGGCTCCTGACGGCGGCGACCGCCGTCCTGCTGGCCGCCCTCGTCGCCACGTCCGCCCTCCTGGAGGGCCACGCCTTCGCGGGCTGGGCCCGCCCCGCCGGCGTCGCCGTCGCCGCCGCCCTGGCCTGGCGCTGCGCCCCCTTCCCCGCCATCGTCCTGGCCGCGGCCGCCACCACCGCCCTCCTCCGCCTCGCCGGCGTCCCCTGACCGCGCTCAGCCGTCCGTCTTGCGCTGGTACTCGCGGCCGGTGTCGAAGAAGGCGTCGAGGTAGGCGTCGGCGTCCAGGTCGCTCTCCCTGATGAGGGAGAACACCTCGGTCCCCTCGCCGACGGTCTCCTCGTCGCCGATGAAGTAGCTCTGGACGATCCCGAGGGCCTTGGCTCCGAGGATCTCGGCGGTCTCGGCCGTCTCCGCCTCCGCCTTCGCCATCGCCTCCTCGGGGGAGGCGGCCCGCCAGATGGTGATCGTCTCCTCGTAGGACGGCTCGTCGCGCTCCCCGTGCCTGATCACGCAGCGGACGCCGTACCAGCCCGCGCCGCTCACAGCTTGCCCTCCAGGACGGTGACGCGGTGGCCGCCGAGGCGGCGCGCGAGGCCGGCCAGGAAGGCGGGGCGCAGCGGCGGCCAGTTCCAGAAGGTGACGCCCAGGTGGGCGAGGACGAAGTAGTCGTCGGTCCACTTCCACGCGGTCGGCTCGACCGGCCGCCCGCACGACGGGCAGTCCAGGACGACCTCGCGCCCCTCGTCCCAGCCGTGGACGACCGCGGCGAAGGGCGCCCACGCCTCGTGGTCCAGCTCGTAGCCGTCGTCCATCAGGTCGATCTCGTGCGCGCAGTGCGGGCAGGCGACGCCCGTCGGGTCGCCCTGGCCGGCGTCGTGGACGCGGTGGCCGGCCCGGACGTCCACGCCGTTGTGCCAGAGGTCCCGCCAGGACCCGTCCCGGCCGGACCCGTCGACGGCCTCGCCGGCGCGCGGGCCGGGCGCATGGCCGGTGGCGCTCCCGATGACGCACTCGGTGCGCTCGGCCGCCACGACGCCCTCCGCGACCAGCCACGCGCGCACGTCCGCCGCCAGCCGCTCCGCGTCCCGCGGCGTCGCCTCGACGTCCACGACCGCCACGAAATAGTCACCCATGTCCGCCTCCCGCCCCGAACCTAGCGGAGCCCCCGACCGAGATCGGCGGAATCGGCCGGCGGCAGGCCGTCGAGCGCCGCGTCTGACTCTCAGGCCAGGCGGCGGGCGGCGTCCGGCCAGGGCTGCGGGCCGACGAAGCTCGGATCCTCCATGATCTCCTCCTCGTACCAGCCGGCGTCCGCGAGCCAGGTCCGCAGCCAGTCCGCGAGGTCGCCGGCGTCCAGGAACCAGGCGTGCTCCCAGTCGTCGGTCACGGCGCTGGGCTCGAAGAGCAGGACGGGCGCGGCGGGGTCCGTGCAGTCGACGGCGGCGTACATCGCGCAGCCCCAGGTGAGGATGGGCAGCACGCCGGCCGGCCACCGTCCCGGGGCGCGCTTCTCCCGGTAGGTGCCGACGGCGGTCGGTCCCGCCCCATCGATCAGCGGCAGGAGCCGGTATTCGGGCCCGAAGCCGCCGTCGCCGACCTCCCGGTAGAGCCGCGCGAGGAGCGGCGGCAGCGGGAAGCCGAGCGCCGCCTCGGCCTCCGCCACCTGCCCGGCGGTGGCGGGGACGAGCGCGGCCCCGGCCTCCTCGCCCGCCCGCTCGGCGACCCGCCGCACCAGCTCGTCATGATCGTTCATGGCCCGATGATGGCACCGGCCTCCGACATCGTCAGAACGACGCGGTGATGCGCTCCAGGGGGACGAACTTGAAGTTCTGGTTCCCGCTGGTGCCGGGGGCGCCGTTGGACCCGTCCTGGCAGACGAACAGGCCCTTCGGGAAGGCGGTGCCGAGCGCGGACGCCGTCGCGTCGATGCCGTCGGTGTCCTCGCAGTCGTCGGCGGCGGTGCCGTTCACCACCGAGAAGCGGCCCTGGTAGGCGCCGGTGCCGCGGTCGTAGACGGTGTAGTCGTTGCTGCCCTGCGAGGACACGAACAGGTGCGTCCCGGCCGCCGTGATGCCCTCCACGTCGGCGGTGATGTGGCCGGCGGACCCGGTCGCGTCCAGCTTCGTGCGGACCGTCCCGGCGGTCGGCTCGGCGCCGTAGACCCAGACGCCGACGTCCTCCTCACCCAGGTAGAGCTTGCCGGTCGTCTCGTCGGCGTAGCAGCCCTCGACGGCGGTGCCGGCGTCGAACAGGCGCACCGACGTCGCCGTCACGGTACTGCCGCTGACCGCGATCTCCCACTGCTCCAGGCGGCCGGAGGTCGAGTTCGGGTAGGCGTAGATCTTGCCGGTCGCCGGGGACTTGTACATGCAGATCCCGTGCGCGGTGACCTCGGTGTTCACGGTCTTCAGCAGCGTCAGCCTCCGCGTCGACGCGCTGATCCGGTAGATGTGCATGGCGCCGTCGCCGTCGTTGGCCTCGTCGTCGGCCGAGATGACGATGTCGTCGCGGACGTCGACGTTGTTGCCGTAGTCGCCGGCGATGCTCTGGATCAGCGAGCCGTTCAGCGCGTAGACGTTGAGCGCGCCCTTCTTGTCGGTCGCGATGACGGCGGAGTTCGCGGGCGCGGCCTTGTCGACCCAGATCGCCGGGTCGTCGGCGGCGTCCCCGCTGTGGGCGACCGGTGCCGTCTCCACGGTCGCGGTGACGTCCACGTCGGGCGCCGCGGCCGACGCGCCGGGACCGAGGGCGGTGAGCGCCCCCGCCGTCAGCGGGACGGCGAGCAGGCGGAGCCGCCGGGTGGGAGAGAGCATGGGCGTCCTTCATTCGGAGGGGGGACGAACACCCCGAAAATAGGACCCCCTGCCCTTCCCCGGGCGAACGCCGGATGAACACCGCCCACCACCTTGATCACCACGGCCGCCCGGCACGATGTCCCACGAGACCATGTGAACGCTCCGATCACATGATCACCTCCACATCGGGCACGGCACCGCACGGCGAAGGGCATCCGATGATCGTGGAGTACCTCCGCTACCGCGTCCCCGACGACCGGGCGGCCGCCTTCCTCGCCAAGGCCCCGCAGTGCGTCGGCTACGAGCTCGGCCGCTGCACCGACGAGCCCGCCTCCCACATCCTGCGGATCACCTGGACCTCGGCCGGCGACCACCCGGACGGGTTCCGCATGGGCGAGCACTTCCCGGGCTTCCTCGCCGAGATCCGCCCCTACGTCGACGCCGTCGAGGAGATGCGCCGCTACGAGCGGGCGGGCGGGGCCGAGGCGTTCGAGGAGCTCACCCGCCGGTTCTACGACCGCGTCCTGGCCGACGACGTCGTCGGCCCGCTCTTCGCCCGCATGGACCCTGGCCACCCCCGCCACGTCGCCATGTGGCTAGCCGAGGTCTTCGGCGGCGCGCCCCGCTACACCACCGGACGCGGCGGCTACGCGCACATGCTCGCCCAGCACCTGGGCCGCGGCATCACCGAGGCCCGGCGCCGCCGCTGGGTGGACCTCCTGGCCGTCGCCGCCGACGACGTCGGCCTCCCCGCCGACCCGGAGTTCCGCACCGCCTTCATGGACTGCATCGAGTGGGGCACCCGCCTGGCCGTCGCCAAATCCCAGCCGGACGCCTCCCCCGTCCGGCAGGCCCCCGTCCCCCGCTGGGGCTGGGGCGCCGCCCCGCCCTGCCAGGGCTGATCCGCGTCCGCCGGAACGCCGGGCGCTCGTTCGACCGATAGCTACGGGCGCTCGCCGAAGACCATGCGGTGCCCGCGAGCCGTGTCCATGTACTCGCGGACCCGGTGGATCCGCCCGCCCTCCAGCTCGAAGACGAAGCAGTAGTCGTCGGCGTCGTGGGTGGCGAAGGCTTTCCAGGCGTTCTGGACGATCTCTCGGCTCTACTGCGACATGCCGGCGACGCTAGAGGGGCGCGCCCAAGAGGACTGGCGGGTTTCCGACATCAACGTCGCACGTGCAGGCGATCCAGACGTCCCGCGTCGACCGGACGGCGAAGGTGTAGCCGCTGATCATGGGCGCCGGGGTCCGCCGGCGCACCCAGCGTCCGTCCTGGAAGCGCAGCGCGACCGTCCTCTTCGCCTGCGCGTCGTACCCGACCGACCACGCCGGCGCGACGGGCGAATTCGCGCTGGGTCAGGTCCCGCCGCTTGCGTACTTCCCGGAACCGTCGCCCGACGTTGCGCGTGCTCATGCCCCCAGGCAGGCAGCCGCTCTCCGGATGAGCAGTGCCTCGACGAATCCGCTGGAGGAGGCGCGGACGGAGCCCGCCCGCCCCTGCATGATCGCGTTCTCCGGTGGAGCGCCCGCATCGACGGTCAGCGGTGGACGGGACGACCTGGTAACGGGAGAACACCGCGTACAGCAGCGAGAGCGAGTCCTGGACGCGTTCGTCGGACGTGTCGATCTCCACCGGCACTTCGTTGCCGTCCACCGCCTGCGCGAGGCGAACCTCGAGCTCGTGCCGCCCCACCAGCGGGTAGGAGTCGTCGAAGTCGTAGCCGACGACCTCCGACACCATCTCCATGGACGGGCGGAGATCGGACGACCACACCCAGCCGGAGGATGGGGGCATCAGCCGTCGGCGCGGGCGACGCCGACGGGGCAGGAGAGGCCGGTGCCGCCGATGCCGCAGTAGCCGCCGGGGTTCTTGTACAGGTACTGCTGGTGGTAGTCCTCGGCGAAGTAGAACTCCGGCGCCTCGGTGATCTCGGTGGTGACGGGGCCGTAGCCGGCGCCGTCGAGGACCTTCTGGTAGGCGGCGCGGGAGGCGTCGGCCTCCTTCGCCTGGGCGGCGGAGTGGGTGAAGATCGCCGAACGGTACTGGGTGCCGACGTCGTTGCCCTGGCGCATGCCCTGGGTGGGGTCGTGGGACTCCCAGAACACCTTCAGCAGGTCGGCGTAGGAGACCTTCGCGGGGTCGTAGACCACGCGGACGGTCTCGGTGTGGCCGGTGAGGCCGCTGCAGACCTCCTCGTACGTCGGGTTCGGGGTGTGGCCGCCCTCGTAGCCGACGGACGTCGAGTACACGCCCGGCGTCTCCCAGAACTTGCGCTCGGCGCCCCAGAAGCAGCCGAGGGCGAACTCGGCGATCTCGGTGCCGGCCGGGTAGGGCGGCGCGAGGGGGGTGTCCAGGACGACGTGGCGCTCGGGGACCGGGATCGCCTGGGACCGGCCCGGCAGGGCCTTGTCGGGGGACACCATCTTGGTCTTCGCGAAGCCGAACATGGCTTCAGGTTAGCTCGCGCGGCGCGCGGGCTCATGCCCCGGGCGCGGCGACTTGTCAGTCCCGTGCCGCTTTTGACTGCTTACGTCCTGATAGCTTGGCGCGCGTGCTGAACCGTCGCGGAATGGTGTGCGGCGTCGCCGCCTACGTGCTCTGGGGGCTGTTCCCCCTCTACTGGCCGCTGCTGAAGCCCGCCGGGGCGCTGGAGATCCTCGCCCACCGCGTCATGTGGTCGCTGGTCGCGGTGCTCGCCGTCCTCGCGGTCCGCCGGCAGTGGGCCTGGCTGCGGACGCTGACGCGGCGCCGCGTGGGGCTGCTGGCGGCGGCCGCGCTGGTGATCAGCGTCAACTGGGGCACCTACATCTACGCGGTGAACGCCGGGCGGACGATCGAGGCCGCGCTCGGCTACTTCATCAACCCGCTGATCAGCGTGGTGTTCGGGGTGCTGGTCTTCCGGGAGCGGCTGCGGCGCTGGCAGTGGGCGGCCGTCGGCCTCGGCGCCGCGGCGGTGCTGGTGCTGACCGTCGACTACGGGCGGCCGCCGTGGATCGCGCTCGTCCTCGCGTTCTCGTTCGGGACCTACGGGCTGGTCAAGAAGTTCGCCGACATGCCGTCCGCGGAGGGCCTGACGGTCGAGACGGCGGTGATGTTCGTCCCGGCGCTCGCCTTCGCGGCCGCGCTGGAGCTGCGCGGGGACGCGACGTTCGGCCACGAGGGCGCCGGGCAGGCGCTGCTGCTGGTCGGGGCGGGCGTGGTGACGGCGGTGCCGCTGCTGCTGTTCAACGCCGCGGCGGTCCGCGTCCCCATGACGACGATCGGGATGCTGCAGTACCTGGCGCCCGTCCTGCAGTTCCTCATCGGGCTGCTGGTGCAGCACGAGGAGATGCCGCCGAGCCGCTGGGCGGGGTTCCTGCTGGTCTGGCTGGCGCTCGTGACGCTGACGTGGGACGGGCTCCGCAGCGGGCGGCGGGCCCGGCGGGCGGCGCGGCCGGTGCCGGGGACGGCGTCCTGACAGTCGCTGTCACATGTCGCACTACAGCAACTTTTCCCGTTTCGTAGACATCTATGGAGAGGACGGCCCGCACGCACTAAAGTGCCGGACGCCACACCCCCCGTCTACCGAGGAGTAGCCCTGTGCGCCTGCTGAGCATCACCGCGATCGGGGTGGCGATCGTCGCCGCCGGGATGGCGGCGCCGGCGAACGGCGAGGCCACCGCGAAGGGCCGCGTCGAGGCCGGTCCGGGCCTCGCCCGCCCCGGGGAGCGCATCAGCCTGACCGCGCCGGCCTGCCCGGACGGCGCGCGGCGGCACCTGGCCTCCTCGGCCGCCTTCGTCGCGGACGCGCAGCTCAGCACGGGGACGGGCGCCGGCCGCGGGACCGCGGTGCTGCGCTCGGACGCGCGGCCCGGGACGTACAAGATCACCGCTCGGTGCGGCACGCGTGCGACCACGGGCACGGTGAAGGTCACCAACCGGCGCACCTGGCCGGCCGTGCTCTCCAGCTCGCTGGACCCGAGCGCCACCCGCTGAACGCCGCGCAATTGGCGCGCGGGCACCCCCGGCGCATTTGTTCCCGACCACCGGCGCATTTACCGAAAAGAAAAGGCGGCCGCCCTCTCCGGACGGCCGCTTTTCGCATGGACCGGCACCCGGGGATGCGCGGTACCGACCGGCCGGTCGCGCAATGGCGGGCAGGGTGACGAGCGTCACACACCGGTCGGTGAACTTTCTACCATCGCGCTCCTTGAGGAGTGTTTTTTGCCATGTGATACTTCCGTCGAAACGCTCAAAACACCCAGGGATTGCGCAAGCACCCCAAAACCGGGGATGCGCGCGAGCCCGCCCGAGCAACCGACGGCACAGCGCGAGGGGCAGCACAGAGTGGCCAGCACCAGCATCAGCGGCCGGTACGGCCCGCCCGTCACCCCTCCCCCCGCACGGATCCGCCCGTGATCGACGGTGCCGGCACCGCCCGGTACCCCGACACTCCCCCCGCCGCCGCCGCGGCCGGGATCGCCGGCGCCGCCGCCGACCTGGTCCGCGGCCTCGTCGCCTGGCCCTGGGGGCAGGTCGCGCCCTCGGTCTACGAGACGGGCCGGCTCGTCACGCTGGTCCCCTGGCTGACCGGCGACGGCGAGCGCGTCGCCTACCTGCTGCGCGAGCAGCGGACCGACGGCGGCTGGGGCGCCCCCGACGACGGCTACGCCCTCGTCCCGACCCTCAGCGCCGTCGAGGCGCTGCTGTCGGTCGCGCACCGGCCCGGACGCGGCGCCGACCCGGCCGTGATCGCCGCCGCCGAGGGCGGCCTCGCCAAGCTCGCCGCGATGCTGCCCGGCCCCGGCCGCGACCGGCTGCCCGACATGCCGGCGATCGAGCTGATCGTGCCGTCGCTCGCCGCGCGCATCGCCCGCCACCTCGCGGACCCGCCCGCCGGCCTCGCGCACCGGCGCGGCCTCGTCCTGCCGCTCCCCGCCGGGATGGGCGAGGAGAAGATCGGCCACATCCGCACCGCGCTCGCCGCGGGCGTCCAGATCCCGCAGAAGCTGCTGCACGCCCTGGAGATCGCCGGGGACGCCGCCCGCGGCCTGCCCGGCGTCCGCCCCGAGCAGACCGGCACGATCGGCGCCTCCCCCGCCGCGACCGCCGCCTGGCTCGGCGACCGCCCGCCCGCCGACCCGAGCCACCCGGCGCGCTGGCACCTGGAGACGGTGTCGGACTGGCACGGCGGGCCCGTCCCCGTCGGCTACCCCCTCACCGTGTTCGAGCGCGGCTGGGTCCTCGCCTGGCTGGCGCGCGCCGGCGTCCCCGTGCACGTCCCGCCCGAGCTCGTCCTCAGCCTGACCGCGCCGATCGGCGAGGGCGGCACCCCCGCCGCCGCCGGGCTGCCCGCCGACGCCGACACCACCGCGGGCGCCCTGTACGCGCTCGCGCTGCTCGGCGCCCCGCACCGGCCCGACGCGCTCTGGGCGTACGAGACGCCCTCCCACTTCTGCACCTGGACCGGCGAGGACGGCTTCTCCATCACCACCAACGCCCACGTGCTGGAGGCGTTCGGCGGCTACCTGGAGAGCGGCGGCGCCGACGACGACCCGCGCTACGCCGCCACCGTCGTCAAGACCGCCGGCTGGCTCCGCCTCCAGCAGCGCGACGACGGCAGCTGGACCGACCGCTGGCACGCCTCCCCCTACTACGCCACCGTCTGCTGCGCCCTCGCCCTGGAACGCTTCGGCGGCGCCGCGGCCGGCGGGGCCGTCGAGCGCGCGCGCAGGTGGGTGCTCGACACCCAGCGCCCCGACGGCTCCTGGGGGCACTGGCAGGGCACCGCCGAGGAGACCGCGTACGCGGTGCAGATCCTGCTCATGACCGGCGGCCCCGACCCCGCCTGCACGGACGCCGCGCGCCGCGCCGCGCCCGTCCTCGCCGCCGCGCTGGACGGCGACGGCACGGACGGCGCGCCGGCCATGTGGCACGACAAGGACCTCTACCGCCCGACCGCGATCGTCCGGGCCGCGGTCGTGGCCGCCGCGCATCTCCTGGAGTCCGCAAGCGGACTTATGGATAAGTGAAATAAACCACAACGAAGGTACTCGACAAACGTCCCGGAGTCATCCGTTCGCCTTGAGTGTATTTGTTCACGTTGGTAGGGTTCTTCGTTGTGCGGAGCCTTCTCGTAGGTTCCCCACCCCCCGCACGCGAAGTGTCCCGCGACCCTGAAAACGGCCCGGCCGAGTTCGCGGACTCTCCTTACCAATTGTTGGGTCGGTTGTTGAATGCACTGCGGCAGAGACCGCCCCTGGACGGACGGCGCGGCCCCGCCGTCCGAGGCGCGCGCGGCCCGTCCCGGCCCGCCGCGCACCGCCGTGCCGCCCGCCCCCGACCAGCCGGAGGAGCAGCACCCCGTGCCCGATGACCCGACGACCCCGTCCGGCCTGCCCGTCCGGGTGCCGCAGACGAGTCTCGCCCCGCCGCTGCGCGAGGACGACCCCGCGACCGAGAACCCCCCCGAGCCCGCCCGGTCGCCCGCGGACATCAAGCGGATCATGGGCTCCTACCAGCGCGGCATCCGCCGCGGCCGCGAGGCGACGGCCGAGCGCTCTGAAGGCGAGGACGAGCAGTGATGCAGAAGGCGGGTTCGGCGGCCGATCTCGGATGGCTGCTGGACGACCTGATCGGCCGGCTCCCGCACGCCCGCCACGCGGTCGTGCTGTCCGCCGACGGCCTGCTGATGGCCTCCTCGGCGGCCATGTCGCAGGACGACGGCGAGCACCTGGCCGCCGTCGCGGCGGGCATCCAAAGCCTCGCCAAGGGCGCCGGCACCCGGTTCGGCGGCGGCGCGGTGCGCCAGACCATCGTGGAGATGCAGTCGGCGTTCATGCTGGTCACCGTCGCCGGCAAGGGCGCCTGCCTCGCCGTGCTGAGCGACGAGGAGGCCGACGTCGGCCTGATCGCCTACGAGATGGCCATGCTCGTCACCAGCATGGGCCACCACCTGTCGACCCCCACGCGTTCCGAGACCGCCGCACCGGAGAGCCGTCCCACGTCATGATGCCGCCCGAGGACCCGCCGCAGGAGCGCTGGCCGGAGGAGCAACCGCAGCCGCAGCCGCAGCCCTGGCCGGCCGCGCAGCAGGCCGACCCGTGGACGGCCGAGGCCGCCGGCCCCATGGTCCGCCCCTACGTGATGACCAGCGGGCGGATCGAACCGACCCGCGGCCACTTCGACCTCATCACGATGGTCGTCGCCGCCGGCCCCGAGCCCGAGGCGCGCCCCGGGCTCGGCCCCGAGCACCTGGCGATCCTGCGGCTCAGCCAGGCCGCGATCTCGGTCGCCGAGCTGACCGGCCTGCTGGACCTGCCGGTCGCGACCGTCCGGGTCCTGCTCGGCGACCTGCTCGACCAGAGCCTCATCACCTTGCAGGAACCCGAACCGGAAGCTGACATGCACGACATCAGGCTCTACCAGGCGGTGATCGATGGCCTCCGAGCGCTCTGAGCCGGCCCGCCGGCTGCCCACCGCGGTCAAGATCGTGATCGCGGGCGGGTTCGGCGTCGGCAAGACGACCATGGTCGGGACGGTCTCGGAGACCCGGCCGCTGCGCACCGAGGAGATCCTCACCGACGAGAGCGTCGGCGTCGACGACGTGTCGGGCGTGGAGCGCAAGAAGACCACCACCGTCGCGATGGACTTCGGGCGCATCACCATGCGCGACGAGTACGTCCTCTACCTGTTCGGCACCCCCGGCCAGGAGCGCTTCTGGTTCATGTGGGACGAGGTCGCGCTCGGCGCGCTCGGCGCCGTCGTCCTCGCCGACACCCGGCGGCTGTCGGACTGCTTCCCCTCGGTCGACTACTTCGAGCGGCGCGGCACGCCGTTCGTCGTCGCGGTCAACTGCTTCGAGGGCGAGCAGCGGTTCGAGCTCGGCGAGATCCAGCAGGCGCTGAACCTCGGCCCGGCGGTGCCGGTCATGCTGTGCGACGCGCGCAGCCTGGAGTCGTGCAAGCGCGTCCTCATCGACATGGTGCTGCACGCCATGAAGGCCCGCGGCCTCGCCGCCGAGCCGCAGCGCGCCTGACGGCGGGCCGGGCCGCACGGGGGACCGCGCGGCCCGGCGCCGGCCGGTGCGGGTCAGCCCGTGCGGGTGACCCCGGTCAGCCGGTGCGGGTGACGACGTAGTCGCAGAGGCCGAGGAACGCCTCGCGGGCCGGGATGTCCGGGAGCGTCATCAGCTCGGTGCGGGCGTCGTCGGTCCAGCGGCGCAGGTCGGTGCGGGCGCGGTCCATCGCCGGATGGGCGCGGAGCAGGGCGAGGGCCTCGGCGTGCAGGGCGTCGTCGGTGAGGTCGGCGTCCAGCAGCTCGCGCAGGCGCGCGTCGTCGGGGCCGGTGGCGTCGCCCTGGAGGACCAGGTGCATCGGCAGGGTGCGGATGCCCTCGCGCAGGTCGGTGCCGGGGGTCTTGCCCGACTGCTCGGCCTCGGAGGCGATGTCCAGGATGTCGTCGGACAGCTGGAACGCGATGCCGATCTTCTCGCAGGCCGAGGTGACGGTGTCGACGACGTGCGCGGGCGCGCCCGCCAGCAGCGCCCCGAACTGGCCGGACACCGCGATCAGCGAGCCGGTCTTGTCGGCGACGACCTGGAGGTAGTGCTTCAGCGGGTCGCCGCCCTCGGGGACGCCGACGGTCTCCTGGATCTGCCCGCGGACGAGGCGGGCGAACGCGCGGGCCTGGATGCGGACGGCGTCGGGGCCGAGGTCGGCGAGCAGGTCCGAGGCGCGGGCGAACAGGTAGTCGCCGGTGAGGATCGCGACGGTGTTGGTCCACCGCGAGTTCGCCGACTCCTGCCCCCGCCGGACGGGCGCCTCGTCCATGACGTCGTCGTGGTAGAGCGTCGCGAGGTGCGTGAGCTCGACGACGACGGCGGCGGGGACGACGCCGGGGGCGTCCTTGTCGCCGAACTGGGCGGCGAGGACGACGAGCATCGCGCGGAAGCGCTTGCCGCCGGCCTCGACCAGGTGCTTGGACGCCTGGGTGAGCAGCGGATCGTCGCTCTGCACCGACTCCAGCAGCAGGGCCTCGACGGCGGCGAGACCCTCGCGGGCGTCGGCGGCGAGGCCGGCGTCGATGGGCAGGCCGAAGGGGCCCGAAGCCACGGTGGCCTGCCCACCCGGACGCGCGGCGGAAGCGCTACTCACCCAAACCCCCTACCGGATCACTACCGGACGAACATCTGTGTCGCGGCATGCCCCGCAAGGTCCAGCACCGGCTGGGGGAGCACACCGAGTACCACAGTAGCCGCCAGCCCGAGCGCGACCGCAGCCGCGGTCACCGGGGCGGCGACGACGGTGGGTCCGTCGGCCTCCGGCTCGCTGAAGAACATCACCACGATGACCCGGACGTAGAAGAACGCCGCGATCGCCGACGACAGCACGCCGACGACGACGAGGGGCGTCGCGCCGGCCTCGACGGCCGCCTTGAACACCGCGAACTTGCCGGTGAAGCCGCTGGTGAGCGGGATTCCGGCGAAGGCGAGGAGGAAGAAGGCGAACGCGCCGGCGACGACCGGGGAGCGCTTGCCGAGGCCCGCCCAGCGCGACAGGTGGGCGGCCTCGCCGCCCGTGTCGCGGACCATGGTGATGACGGCGAACGCGCCGATGGTGGTGAAGCCGTAGGCGACCAGGTAGAACAGGGTGCTCGACAGGCCGTCGGTGGAGGTGGCGATGACGCCCGTCAGCAGGAAGCCGGCGTGCGCGATCGAGGAGTAGGCGAGCATCCGCTTGAGGTCGGTCTGCGTGATCGCGATGATCGCGCCGGCGACCATGGTGAGGATCGCCACGCCCCACATGGCGGGCCGCCAGTCCCACTTCAGGTGCTCCAGGCCGACGTAGTAGACCCGCAGCATCGCGCCGAACGCGGCGACGAGGGTGCAGGACGCCATGAGCGCGGTGATCGGCGTCGGGGCGCCCTGGTAGACGTCGGGCTTCCACATGTGGAAGGGGACGGCGCCGAGCTTGAACAGCAGCCCGACGGACAGGAGCGCGACGCCGGCGAGGAGCAGCGTCTCGCTGCCGGCGTCCTTGTCGAGCTGGGCGGCGATGTCGCCGAGGCGGACCGAGCCGGCGTAGCCGTACAGCAGCGCCGTGCCGTACAGGAAGAACGCCGAGGAGAACGCGCCGAGCAGGAAGTACTTGACCGCCGCCTCCTGGGAGAGGAGGCGCCGCCGGCGGGCGAGGCCGCACAGCAGGTAGAGCGGCAGCGACATGACCTCCAGCGCGACGAACATCGTCAGGAGGTCGTTGGACGCCGGGAACATCAGCATGCCGCCGACGGCGAACAGCATCAGCGGGAAGACCTCGGTCTGGACGATCCCGGCCGCGGTGGTCTCCTGCTCGGCCTCGGTGCCCGGCAGCGCCGACGCCTGCGCGGTGAAGTGCGCGTTGCGGCGTTCGGCGATCAGCATGAGGCTGAGGATCGCCAGGATGAGGATGGTGCCCTGCAGGAACAGCGTCGGGCCGTCGACGCCGATGGCGCCCTCGGCGGCGACGTGGTGGGGCTTGCTGTCGGCGGCGAGCCAGATCGTCCAGCCGAGCGCGCCGACGAGGCCGAGCGCGGTGAGGGTGACCTGGGCGCCGAAGCGGGCGGCGCGGCCCGCGAACGCCTCGACGAGGACGCCGACGAGCGCGGCGCCGAAGACCAGCAGGGTCGGGCCGAGCTGGTCGTACTCGATGTGGGGGGCCGGGATGTCGGCCCCCTGCGCCAGCAGCGTGCTCGCGGTCATGGACGCGCTCCGTTCTCCGCGACGTTGATCTTGGGGGCCGGGTCCTGGCGGTCGACCCGGGCCAGCGTCTGCTTCACCGAGGGGTTGATGACGTCCAGCACCGGCTGCGGGAAGAAGCCCATCGCCACGATGATCGCGATGATGGGGGCGACGACGAGCTTCTCCCGGGCCGACAGGTCCGGCATGGCCCGCACCGACTCGACGGCGGGGCCGCCCATGGTCCGCTGGTAGGTCCACAGGATGTAGATGGCGGCGAGGACGATGCCGACGGCGGCGATCGCCGCCGGGACGCGGTACCGGCCGAAGGTGCCGGTGAGCACCATGAACTCCGACACGAACGGCGACAGGCCCGGCAGGGACAGCCCGGACAGGCCGGCGATCAGGAACGTCCCGGCGAGGACGGGCGCGACCTTCTGCACGCCGCCGAAGTCGGAGATCCTCGCCGACCGGCGCCGCACGATCATGAAGCCGACGACGAGGAACAGCGCGCCGGTGGAGAACCCGTGGTTGACCATGTAGAGCGCCGCGCCGGACTGGCCGGCGGTCGTCATCGCGAAGATGCCGAGGACGATGAACCCGAAGTGCGACACCGAGGTGTAGGCGACGAGGCGCTTCAGGTCGACCTGGCCGATCGCGAGGACCGCGCCGTAGATGATGCTGACGACGGCGAGGGCGAGGACGACCGGGGTCGCCCACTTGGCGGCGCCGGGGAACAGCTCCAGGCAGAACCGGAGCATGCCGTAGGTGCCCACCTTGTCGAGGACGCCGACGACGAGGACGAGCGATCCGGCCGGGGACTGCGCGGCGGCGTCCGGCAGCCAGGTGTGCACCGGCACCATCGGCGCCTTGATCGCGAAGGCGATGAAGAAGCCGAGGAACAGCCACTTGGCGGTGGTCGGGTCGACGTGCAGGCCGCGCAGCTCCTCGAACAGGAAGGTGCCGTGGCCGAGGCCGCCCTCGGCTGGCGGCTTCGCCGACAGCGGGTACAGCCAGATGACCGAGACCAGCATCAGCAGGCCGCCGAGCAGCGAGTACAGCAGGAACTTCACCGCGGCGTAGGAGCGCTGCGGGCCGCCGTAGGACCCGATGATGAAGTACACCGGGACGAGCATCGCCTCGAAGAAGACGTAGAACAGGAACACGTCGGTCGCCGCGAAGACGCCGATCATCATCGCTTCCAGGGCGAGGAGCAGCGCGAAGTAGGTCTTCACCGACCGCTTCGGCGGGGTGCCGTCGACGCCGCCGGACCGGTCGGCGTCGGTCCAGGACGCCAGCACCACCAGCGGGACGAGGATCACCGACAGGACGATCAGGGTGAGCGCGACGCCGTCGGCGCCGAGCGCCCAGTGCACCCCGAACTCCTTGATCCACCAGTGCGTCTCGGTGAACTGGAACCGGTCGCCGCCGGTGTCGAAGCGCGCCGCCATGACGAGCGCGAGGACCGTCACGGCGAGGGAGAAGGCGAGGGCGACCTGCTTGGCGAGCTTCTCGCGGGCGGTCGGCAGCAGCGCGACCGCCAGCGCGCCGACGAGCGGCAGCGCGATCAGCAGGGACAGCCAGGGGAAGTCGTTCACGTGACGTTCACCACCAGGAGCGCGGCCAGGGCGAGCGCCGCGCCGAAGAACATGGAGAGGGCGTAGGAGCGGGCGAAGCCGGTCTGGACGCGGCGGACGCGGCCCGAGGTGCCGCCGACGCCCGCGGCGATGCCGTTGACGGCGCCGTCGACGCCCCGGTTGTCGAACCAGACCGCGAGGCGGGTCAGCCACTGGCCGGGGCGCATGAGGAGCGACTCGTTGAGCGCGTCGCCGTACAGGTCGCGGCGGGCCGCGACGGTGACGAACGAGCCCTTCGGGGCCTCCACCGGGACCTTGCGGGCGCCGTACTGGCGCCAGGCGATCGCCGCGCCGACGAGCATGAGGACGAAGGTCGCGGTCCCCGGGATGCTGATCCACTTGAAGCCGTGCTCCTCGGGCTCCCCGACGACCGGCGCGAGCCAGTCGGAGAAGCCGCCGAGGATGAGGAACCCGCCCATCCCGACCGAGCCGACGGCGAGGACGATCAGCGGGACCGTCATCACCTTCGGGGACTCGTGCGGGTGCACGTCCTCCTGCCAGCGCTTCTCGCCGAAGAACGTCAGGAACATCACCCGCGACATGTAGTACGCGGTGATGCCGGCGCCGAGGAGCGCGCAGCCGCCGAGGATCGCGCCGGACGTGCCGCCCTTCTCGAACGCGGCCTCGATGATGCTGTCCTTGGTGAACCAGCCCGACAGGAACGGGAACCCGATGATGGCGAGGTAGCCGAGCCCGAAGGTCGCGAAGGTGACCTTCATGTACTTCCACAGGCCGCCGTAGTGGCGCATGTTCACGTCGTCGTTCATGCCGTGCATGATCGAGCCGGCGCCGAGGAACAGGCCCGCCTTGAAGAAGCCGTGCGCGATGAGGTGCGCGATGGCGAGGGCGTAGCCGGCCTTGCCGAGCCCGGCGGCGAGGTGCATGTAGCCGATCTGCGACATCGTCGAGCCGGCGAGGGCCTTCTTGATGTCGTCCTTGCCGCACCCGATGATCGCACCGGCGAGGAGCGTCGCCGCGCCCACGATGGTGACGACGAGGCGCGCCGTGTCGGACATCTCGAAGATCGGCCCGGACCGGACGATCAGGTAGACGCCGGCGGTGACCATCGTCGCGGCGTGGATGAGCGCCGACACCGGGGTCGGGCCCTCCATCGCGTCCAGCAGCCACGACTGGAGCGGGAGCTGCGCGGACTTGCCGCAGGCGCCGAGCAGCAGGAGCAGCCCGAGCGCCGTCGCGGTGCCCGAGCCGAGCCGCGCGGCGGCGCCGACGTGCTCGGCGCCGGTGCCGAGGATCTGGTCGAAGCCGGAGGTGCCGAACACGCTGAACATGAGCATCAGCGCGCCGACCATGCCGAGGTCGCCGACGCGGTTGACGACGAACGCCTTCTTGGCCGCCGTCGCCGCCGTCGGCTTGTCCTGCCAGAACCCGATGAGCAGGTAGGACGCGAGACCGACGCCCTCCCAGCCGAGGAAGGTGACGGTGTAGTTGCCGCCGAGGACGAGCGTCAGCATCGCCGCGACGAACAGGTTCAGGTAGGCGAAGAACCGGCGCCGGTCGGGGTCGTGCGCCATGTAGCCGATGGAGTAGATGTGGATCAGCGAGCCGACGCCGGTGATGAGCAGCACGAAGCTGATCGACAGCGGGTCGAGCAGCAGGTCCGCGCCGACCTTCACGGTGCCGGCGTCGATGAAGTCCCACAGGTGCAGGGTGCGGCGCCGCTCCTCGGCGCCGTACCCGAGCATCTGCACGAACGCGGCGACGCCGACGGCGAACGAGGCGAGCGACATCGTGGTGCCGAGCAGGTGCCCCCACCTGTCGGTGCGGCGCCCGCCGAGGAGCAGGATCGCCGCGCCCGCGAGGGGCAGGGCGATCAGAAGCCAGGCCACGGCCTGGAAGCCTTCCGCTTTCATGCCCCGCCTCTCAGTACTTCAGCAGGTTCGCGTCGTCGACCGACGAGGACCTGCGGGTCCGGAAGATGGTCATGATGATCGCCAGGCCGACCACGACCTCCGCCGCGGCCACCACCATCACGAAGAACGCGATGATCTGGCCGTCCAGCCTGCCGTGCATCCGGGCGAAGGTGACGAACGCCAGGTTGGTGGCGTTCAGCATGAGCTCGACGCACATGAACACCACGATGGCGTTGCGGCGCACGAGGACGCCGAGGCCGCCGATGGTGAACAGGATCGCCGACAGTGCGATGTAGTGGCCGGGGCTCACCGGTCGCCCTCCCCTTCGGAGACGCCGCCGGAGCGGACGACGGCGCGGCCCTCGGCGGCGGCGCCCGCGCCGCGCGCGGTCGCCGCCCGGACGGCCTCGACGTCGTGCTCCAGGGCCTGCTGCTCGGTCTCGCCGTGCAGGTCGCTGTGCATGTGGGCGGTGCCCTCGCGGGCCGCGATGACGGGGTTCACCGACAGCTCCGAGGGGGTGCCGTCGGGCAGCAGCGCCGGCATGTCGACCGCGTTGTGGCGGGCGTAGGTGCCGGGGCCGGGCAGCGGGCCGGGGTGGTCGCCGGACTTGAAGCGCGCCACCGACAGGTCCTTCTGCGTCTTCTTCGGCGCGGTGCGCTCGCGGTGCGCCAGCACCATCGCGCCGAGCGCGGCGGTGATGAGCAGCGCGCTCGTCGCCTCGAACGCGAAGACGTACTTGGTGAACAGCAACCGGGCGAGGCCGACGACGTTGCCCTCGGCGTTGGCCTGCTTCAGGCCGGCCGAGTCGCCGAGGGAGGCGTTGCCGAGGCCGGCGACCAGCAGGACGAGGAAGCCGAGCGCGGCGACCGTCCCCCAGAGGCGCTGCCCGCGGATCGTCTCGACGAGCGAGTCGGTCGAGGACACCCCGACGAGCATGAGGACGAACAGGAACAGCATCAGCACCGCGCCGGTGTAGACGATGACCTGCACGAACGCCAGGAACGGCGCGTCCTGCACCGCGTACAGCGCGGCGAGCGAGAGCATCACCGCGGCGAGGAGCAGCGCCGAGTGCACCGCCTTCCGCATGAAGATCATGCCGAGGGCGGCGCAGACCGACACGGCGGCCAGCACCCAGAACAGGAACGCCTCGCCCGGCTGGGCGTCGGCGACCCGGGCCGCCAGCACGGCGGCGCCCGCCGGGACGGCAGTGCTCCCCGGTGCGACAAGGGCGGTCATTTGCGGTCACTTCCTTCGTCCGGCTGGAGTCCGAGGCGGTAGTACTCCTCCTCGGACTCGCCGAGCCGCATCGCGTGCGGCGGCCGCTCCATGCCCTCGCGCAGCGGCGCGAGCAGCATGTCCTTGGTGTAGATGAGCGACTCGCGGCTGTCGTCGGCGAGCTCGTACTCGTTGGTCATCGTGAGCGCCCGCGTCGGGCACGCCTCGATGCAGAGGCCGCAGAGGATGCAGCGCAGGTAGTTGATCTGGTAGACGCGGCCGTACCGCTCGCCCGGCGAGAAGCGCTCCTCGGCGGTGTTGTCGGCGCCCTCCACGAAGATGGCGTCGGCGGGGCACGCCCAGGCGCACAGCTCGCAGCCGACGCACTTCTCCAGGCCGTCGGGCCAGCGGTTCAGCTGGTGCCGGCCGTGGAAGCGGGGGGCCGTCGGCTTCTTCACCTCGGGGTACTGGACGGTCTCGCTCTTCACGAACATCTGGTGGAACGAGACCCCGAACCCCTTGACCGGGTTCAGGAAGTCAGTGAATCCCACTGGTGACCTCCTTACGCGAGGTGTCGGTGGCGGGGGCGACGGCCGGGGCCGCCGCCGGGCGCCCGTGGTAGTGGGGTGCGTCCAGCGGCGGGACGGGGAAGCCGCCCGCGGCCGGGTCGGCGGACTCCGCGGCCGGCGCGGCGTCGGGCTTCTTCCCGCCGCGCAGCAGCTCCCAGGCGATCGTCCCGGCCAGCACCAGCGCCGCGAGGATCACGATGTAGATGAACAGCGACCCGACGGCGTGGCCCTCGTTCTTCAGCGCCCGGATCGTCGCGACGACGAGGATCCAGCCGATCGAGACCGGCATGAGGACCTTCCAGCCGAGCTTCATCAGCTGGTCGTAGCGGACGCGCGGCAGCGAGCCGCGCAGCCAGATGAAGAAGAAGATGAACAGCCAGATCTTCACCAGGAACCACAGCACCGGCCACCAGCCGGTGTTGGCGCCCGCCCACACCGTGGAGATGGGCGCCGGCGCCCGCCAGCCGCCGAGGAACAGGGTGGTCGCGAGGGCCGACAGCGTCGCCAGGTTGATGTACTCGGCGAGGAAGAACATCGCGAACTTCAGCGAGGAGTACTCGGTGTGGAAGCCGCCGACCAGCTCGCCCTCGCCCTCGGGCAGGTCGAAGGGGATGCGGTTGGACTCGCCCATCATCGTGATGACGTAGATGATGAACGACGGCAGCAGCAGCACCGCGTACCAGACGTGCTCCTGGCCCGCGACGATCCCGCTGGTCGACATCGTCCCGGCGAACAGGAACACCGCGACGAACGACAGCCCCATCGCGATCTCGTAGGAGATCACCTGCGCGGACGAGCGGAGCCCGCCGAGCAGCGAGTACGGCGACATCGACGACCAGCCGGCGAGGACGATGCCGTAGACGCCCATCGACGACATCGCCAGCACCAGCAGCACCGCGACCGGCAGGTCGGTGCCCTGCAGCGGCGTGTGGTGCCCGAACACCGACACCGTCGGCCCGAACGGGATGATGATGAAGGAGATGAACGCCGGCACCGCCGACAGGACGGGCGCGAGGACGAACACGAACTTGTCGACCTGGCGGGGGACGATGTCCTCCTTCAGCGCCAGCTTCACGCCGTCGGCGAGGCCCTGGAGCAGGCCGAACGGCCCGCACCGGTTGGGGCCGACGCGCAGCTGCATGCGGCTGATGACGCGGCGCTCGACCCACATCGACAGCAGCACCGTCAGCACCAGGAACACGAAGATCGCCAGCACCTTGCCGCCGATCAGCCACCAGGGATCCTGGCCGAAGGACGACAGGTTCGGATCCGAGGGCGCGGTTGCGTCAGCGAGCGGCCTCATGCACTACCTCCAGCCTGCGGGCCTTCCGGCGCGGGCTCCTCGCCGTCCGCGTCCTCCGCGAACGGCCTGTCGGTGATGGCCTGGTCGGACGCCTGCCGCTCGGCGAGGTTCGCGCGCAGCGCGGGGTCGTCCGCGACGGGCGTGCCGGTCGCGGTCGCCCCGGCGACGAGGCCCTCGTCGGCGCGGAGGGCGGACCGCAGGCCGCCCTGCGCGGCGGCGCCGTCCGGCGCGTCGACGACGAGCGCGCCGCCCGCCGTCTCCGGCACCGTCTCCGGCACCGCGTCCGGGGCGGGCGCGGCGGTGGCCGCGATGGCGACGACGTCGCCGGCGCCCGCACCGAGGTCCCGGTGCACGGCGGCGCCCGCCGAGTTGGTGGGCAGCCAGACGGTGCGGTCGGTCATGCCGGGCGTGACCTCCAGCGGCACCGTCACCGCGCCGCGCGGGCCGGTGACGGTGATCTCGGCGGCGCCGCCCGCCGGGACGCCGAGCTCCGCGGCGGTCGCCGGCGACAGCCGGGCCACGGCGGGCTTGGCGGTGCCGGCGAGGAACGGCTCGCCGTCCTGGAGGGTGCCGCGGTCGAGGAGCAGCCGCCACGTCGCGAGGACGGCCTCGCCGGCGGCGGGCTCGGCCCGGTAGGGCGGGGCGACGCCCGGCCCGTCGGGACGCGGCCCGCGGTGCGCGCCGAGCTCGGTCAGCTCGCGGCGCGCCGCCTCCGGGGCGGGCAGCCCGAGCCGGACCCCCATCTCCCCGGCGAGCAGGTCCAGGATCCGCAGGTCCGCCATCCGGTTGGAGGAGCGCAGCACCGTGTCGAACGGGCGGCCGCGGCCCTCCCAGTCGACGAACGTGCCGGACTTCTCGGCGACCGCCGCGACCGGCAGCACCACGTCCGCGCGGTCGGTGACGGCGCTCGGCCGCTGCTCCAGGCTCACCACGAACGGCGTCGCGTCCAGGGCGGCGAGGAACGCGTCCGCGTCCGGCAGGTCGTAGGGGTCGACGCCGCCGACGAGCAGCGCGCCGCGCTCGCCGCGCGCCGCCGCCGCCAGCAGGCCGGCGGTGTCGAGGCCCGGCGCGGCGGGCAGGTCCGCGCCGCCCCACACGGCCGCGACCTCGGCGCGGGCGGCGTCGTCGGCGACGGGGCGGCCGATCGGCAGCAGCGCCGGCAGCGCCCCCGCCTCGATCGCGCCGCGCTCCCCGGCCCGGCGCGGCACCCACGCGAGGCGGGCGCCGGTGACGGCGGCGAGCCGGACGAGGCTGGACAGCGCGCCGGGGCTCGTCGCGAGCCGCTCGCCGACCAGGACGACCGCGCCCGGCGACTCCAGCAGGCCCCGCACGTCCGCGACCTCGGCGTCGCCCGAGACGAGCGCGCCGAGGACCTCGGCCTCGGCGCCGGGCAGCGCCGGCAGCAGCGTCCCGCCGACCTTGGCGAGACCCCGCGACGCGAACGGCGCGACGCCGTACACGCGGAGCCCCTTCTTGCGGAACGCCTTGCGGAGCCGCAGGAAGACGATCGGCGACTCCTCCTCGGGCTCGAAGCCCGCGAGGAGCACGACCGGCGCGTTCTCCAGGTCGGAGTAGGCGACCTCGATGGGACGGCCCGCGACCGACGAGGCCAGGAAGTCGGCCTCCTCCGCCGAATGCGGCCGCGCCCGGAAGTCCACGTCGTTGGTGCCGAGGGCGACCCGCGCGAACTTGGCGTAGGCGTAGGCGTCCTCCAGAGTCAGACGACCGCCGGGCAGGACGCCCGCCCGTCCGCGCGCGCCCGCGAGACCGGCCGCGGCGGCGGCGAGCGCCTCGGGCCAGGACGCGGCCTCCAGCACGCCGCGCGCGTTGCGGACGAGCGGCTGCGTCAGGCGGTCCGGCTGGGTCGCGTAGGTGAACGCCCAGCGGCCCTTGTCGCAGTTCCACTCCTCGTTGACCTGCGGGTCGTCGCCCGCCAGCCGCCGCGTGATCTTCCCGCGGCGGTGGTCGGTGCGCAGCGCGCACCCGGACGCGCAGTGCTCGCAGGTGCTCGGCGCCGACACCAGGTCGAACGGCCGCGACCGGAACCGGTAGGCGGCGCCGGTGAGCGCGCCGACCGGGCAGATCTGCACCGTGTTGCCGGAGAAGTAGGACTGGAACGGCCGGTCCTCGGCGGTGCCGACCTGCTCCTTGGCGCCGCGCTCCAGCAGGTCGATGAACGCGTCCCCGGCGATCTGGTCGGAGAAGCGGGTGCAGCGGGCGCACTGGATGCAGCGCTCGCGGTCCAGCAGCACCTCGGTCGACAGGGCGAGCGGCTTCGGGAACGTCCGCTTGGCCTCCACGAACCGCGTCTCGCCGCGGCCGTTGGACATCGCCTGGTTCTGCAGCGGGCACTCGCCGCCCTTGTCGCAGACCGGGCAGTCCAGCGGGTGGTTGATGAGCAGCAGCTCCATGACGCCGTGCTGCGCCTTGTCGGCGACCTGCGACGTCAGCTGCGTCTTCACCACCATGCCGGGCATCACCGTGGTGGTGCACGACGCGGCGGGCTTCGGCATGCCGCGCCCGTTGCCCATGTCGGTGACCTCGACCAGGCACTGGCGGCAGGCGCCGACCGGGTCGAGCAGCGGGTGGTCGCAGAAGCGCGGGACCTGGATGCCGAGCAGCTCGGCGGCCCGGATGATCAGCGTCCCCTTGGGGACCTCGATCTCGAAGCCGTCGATGGTCAGCGCGACCATCTCGACCTGCTGCTGCTTCGGGTTGTTCTCGGTGACGGTCACTTGGCACCTGCCCAGAGGGTGGACTTGGCCGGGTCGAAGGGGCAGCCGCCCTGCTCGAAGTGCGCGACGTACTCGTCGCGGAAGAGCTTGATGGACGACACCACCGGGCTCGTCGCGCCGTCGCCGAGCGCGCAGAACGACCGGCCGAGGATGTTGTCGGACAGGTCCAGGAGCGTGTCGAGGTCCGCCTCGCTCCCCTGGCCCGCCTCCAGCCGCTTCAGCATCTGCTTGTACCAGTAGGTGCCCTCGCGGCACGGCGTGCACTTGCCGCACGACTCGTGCGCGTAGAACTCCGACCAGCGGAGGACGGCCCGCACCACGCAGACCGTCTCGTCGAAGATCTGCAGCGCGCGGGTGCCGAGCATCGACCCGGCCGCGCCCACGGACTCGAAGTCCAGCGGGACGTCCAGGTGCTCCTCGGTGAAGATCGGCGTGGACGAGCCGCCCGGCGTCCAGAACTTCAGCCGGTGGCCCTCGCGGATGCCGCCCGCCATGTCGAGCAGCTCGCGCAGCGTGATGCCGAGCGGCGCCTCGTACTGGCCGGGCCGCGTGACGTGGCCCGACAGCGAGAAGATGCCGAAGCCCTGCGACTTCTCGGTGCCCATGGAGGCGAACCACTCGGCGCCGTTGGCGACGATCGAGGGGACCGAGGCGATGGACTCGACGTTGTTGATGACGGTCGGCCCGCCGTACAGGCCCGCGACCGCCGGGAACGGCGGCTTCAGCCGGGGCTGCCCGCGGTAGCCCTCCAGCGAGTCCAGCAGCGCCGTCTCCTCGCCGCAGATGTAGGCGCCGGCGCCGGTGTGCACGACCAGCTCCAGGTCGTAGCCCGAGCCGAGGATGTCGGTGCCGAGGTAGCCCGCCTCGTACGCCTCGGCCACCGCCTGCTGGAGGCGGCGGATCACGTGCAGGACCTCGCCGCGCACGTAGATGAAGGCGTGGTTGGAGCGGATCGCGTAGGCGCTGATGATGACGCCCTCGACGAGCACGTGCGGGTTCGCCAGCATCAGCGGGATGTCCTTGCACGTGCCCGGCTCGGACTCGTCGGCGTTGACGACGAGGTAGCGCGGGTTCGGGCTGGACGGCGGCAGGAAGCCCCACTTCATGCCGGTGGGGAAGCCCGCGCCGCCGCGGCCGCGGAGGCCCGAGTCCTTGACCGCCTGCACGATCGCGTCCGGGTCCATGCCGAGCGCGGTGCGCAGCGCCCCGTACCCGCCCTCGCGCTCGTAGCCCGCGCGGGTGAAGGAGTCGGCCTGGTCCCAGTACTTGGTCAGGATGGGGGTGAGCGTGGTCACTTGTTGAGACCCTCCTGGCTGCCGGGCTTCACGTCGCCGCCGATGGGCTCGCCGGGCTCGTTCGGCGGCGGGTCGCCGACCTCGCCGGGCTTGACCGGCTCGTGCGGCGGCTCGTCCTCGGACGCGCGCGCCTGCTCGACCGTCGGCGCCTCCCAGCCGCGCTCCCTGGCGAGCTCCAGGCCGCGCAGCGACTCGGGGCCCGCCTGGACGCCCTCGTGCGCGCGCCCGTCGGGGAACCCGGCGAGGACGCGGGACGCCTGCTTCCACGAGCAGAGGCCCTGCGGGCCGCGGGAAGGAAGCACTTCCTTACCCGAGCGCAGGTCGTCGACCAGGCGCTTGGCGCGCTCGGGCGTCATGTTGTCGAAGAACTCCCAGTTGACCATCACCACGGGGGCGAAGTCGCAGGCCGCGTTGCACTCGATGCGCTCCAGCGACACCTTGCCGTCCGGCGTGGTCTCGTCGTGGCCGACGCCGGCGTGCTCCGACAGCTCCCGCCAGATCTCGTCGCCGCCCATCACCGCGCAGAGCGTGTTGATGCAGACGCCGACGTGGAACTCGCCCACCGGCTCGCGCTTGTACTGGGTGTAGAACGTCGCGACGCCCGTCACCTGCGCCGGCGTGATGCCGATCTGGTCGGCGCAGAACTCGATGCCGCGCCGGGTGATGTACCCGTCCTCGGACTGCACCAGGTGCAGCATTGGCAGCAGCGCCGACCGGGGCTTGGGGTAGCGGGCGATGATCTCCTTGGCGTCCCGCTCCAGCCGCGCGCGGGTCTCCAGGTCGTAGGGGTCGCCGCCCCCGTACGGGCGTTCGATCTGGAACACCTGGTCGGTCATCGGTCCACGCCTCCCATCACGGGGTCGATCGAGGCGACCGCGGCGATGACGTCGGCGACCATGCCGCCCTCGGCCATCGCGGGCGTCGCCTGAAGGTTGGTGAAGGACGGGTCGCGGAAGTGCACCCGGTAGGGGCGGGTGCCGCCGTCGGACACCACGTGCACGCCGAGCTCGCCGCGCGGCGACTCGATCGCCGCGTACGCCTGCCCGGCCGGCACCCGGAACCCCTCGGTCACCAGCTTGAAGTGGTGGATGAGGGCCTCCATCGAGGTGCCCATGATGTGCGCGATGTGCCGCGGCGAGTTGCCCATGCCGTCCGCGCCGATGGCCAGCTGCGCCGGCCACCCGATCTTCTTGTCCTGGATCATCACCGGGCCCTTGACCGTCTGCAGCCGCTCCACGCACTGCTCGACGATCCGCAGGGACTCCTCCATCTCCTTCATCCGGACCAGGTACCGGCCGTAGACGTCGGAGGTGGTCTGCGTGGCGACCTCGAAGTCGTAGGTCTCGTAGCCGCAGTAGGGCTGCGACTTGCGCAGATCCCACGGCAGCCCGGTCGAGCGGAGGACGGGGCCGGTGATCCCGAGCGCCATGCACCCGGTAAGGTCGAGATAGGCGACATCGACCGTCCGCGCCTTGTAGACGGGGTTGTCGTCCATCAGCTTGCGCAGCGCCCTGAACCGCTTCGGCATCCGGTCGAGGTAGTCCTGGAGCTTGCTCATCGCGCCGCTCGGCAGGTCCTGGGCGACGCCGCCCGGCCGCACGTACGCCATGTTCATCCGCAGGCCGGTGATCTCCTCGAACAGGTCGAGGGTGTACTCGCGCTCGATGAACCCGTTGAGCATGACGGTGGTGGCGCCGAGCTCCAGGCCGAACGTGGCGATCGCGACCAGGTGGGAGGAGATCCGGTTGAGCTCCATCATCATCACCCGGATGATCTGGGCCCGCTCGGGGATCGCGTCGGTGATCCCGAGCAGCCTCTCCACGCCGAGGCAGTACGCCGTCTCGTTGAAGATCGGCGCCAGGTAGTCCATCCGGGTGCAGAACGTGGTGCCCTGCGTCCAGGTGCGGAACTCCATGTTCTTCTCGATGCCGGTGTGCAGGTACCCGATGCCGACCCGGCAGTCGGTGACCGTCTCGCCGTCGAGCGTCAGGACGAGGCGGAGCACGCCGTGCGTCGACGGGTGCTGCGGCCCCATGTTGACGACGAGGCGCTCCTCGCCGGCGTCCGCGGCCTCCTTGACGATGCGGTCCCAGTCCTGGCCGCCCGCGTCGAAGACCCGGCCCTCCGCCGCGTCGTCCGCGGCGTAGGCGTCGTACTCGGTGTACTTCGTGGAAGGGCTCACACGTAGCTCCTGCGCTCGTCCGGCGGCGGGATCTCGGCGCCGCGGTACTCGACGGGGATGCCGCCGAGCGGGTAGTCCTTGCGCTGCGGGTGGCCGACCCAGTCGTCCGGCATCTCGATGCGGGTGAGCGCCGGGTGCCCGTCGAACACGATCCCGAAGAAGTCCCAGGTCTCGCGTTCGTGCCAGTCGTTGGTCGGGTAGACCTCCACCAGCGACGGGAGGTGCGGATCGGCGTCCGGGCAGGACGCCTCCAGCCGGATGCGCCGGTTGTGGGTGATCGACAGCAGGTGGTAGACGGCGTGCAGCTCCGCGCCCGCGTCGTCGGGGTAGTGCACGCCCGACACCCCGCTGCACAGCTCGAAGCGCAGCTCCGGCCGGTCCCGCAGCGCCCGCGCGACGGACACCAGGTGCTCGCGGCGCACGTGCAGGGTCAGCTCGCCGCGGTCGGCGACGACGCGCTCGACCGCGTCGCCGAATTCCGGCAGCGCCGACTCCAGCGCGTCCGCGACCGCGTCGAAGGCGCCCGCCTCGGCGGCGCCCTCCGGGCCGCCGTAGGGCCGCTCGGACGACAGCTTCGGCCGCCGCCGGACGACGAGGCCGCCGTAGCCGGAGGTGTCGCCGGTCGTCCGCGCGCCGAACATGCCCATGCGCGCGACGGGCTGCTCCTGCGGCGCGTCCTCGGCGGGCTCGGGGAGCCGGTCCGCGGCCTGCTCGGCCGCCTGCTCCGGGTGGTGAGAGCTCATGTCAGATCGTCCCCTGTCCGAGCAGCGGCAACTGGCGGCGCTTGGCCTCTTCCAGCTCCTGGATCTGCTTGGCGCGCTGCGGTCCGAGCTTGGTGTTCTGGATCTTGTCGTGCAGCTTCATGATCGCGTCGAGCAGCATCTCCGGCCGCGGCGGGCAGCCCGGCAGGTAGATGTCCACCGGCACGACGTGGTCGACGCCCTGCACGATCGCGTAGTTGTTGAACATGCCGCCCGAGGAGGCGCACACGCCCATCGCGATGACCCACTTGGGCTCGGTCATCTGGTCGTAGATCTGCCGCAGCACCGGCGCCATCTTCTGGCTCACCCGGCCCGCGACGATCATCAGGTCGGCCTGCCGGGGCGTCGCCGACGCCCGCTCCATCCCCCACCGCGAGAAGTCGTGCCGCGGGTCGCCCGCGGCCATCATCTCGATCGCGCAGCAGGCCAGGCCGAACGTCGCCGGCCACACCGAGCTCTTGCGCGCCCAGCCGGCGACCTGCTCGACCGTCGTCAGCAGGAACCCGCTGGGCAGCTTCTCCTCTAGACCCATATCTAGTCCCACTCCAGTCCACCGCGCCGCCAGATGTAGGCGTACGCCACCAGCACGGTGAGGATGAAAAGGACCATCTCCACAAGACCGAAAATCCCCAGGTGGTCGAAGGCGACCGCCCAGGGGTAGAGGAAGATGATCTCGATGTCGAAGACGATGAACAGCATCGCCGTCAGGTAGTACTTGATGGGGAACCGGCCGCCGCCGACCGGCTGCGGCGTCGGCTCGATGCCGCACTCGTAGGCGTCCAGCCGTGCCCGGTTCCACCGCTTCGGGCCGGTCACGGAGGCCATCGCCACCGAGCCGGCGGCGAACAGGAACGCCAGCACTCCCAGCACGATGATCGGAACATAGAGATCCATCGTCTCTACTGCCTCTCCTCGGAACGTACGACGCTGTACGGGGCGCGCCCCGCGCCGCGCGCGTTCCGCGCGGCGCCGGGCGGGGGGCCCGCGGCGGCCTCGCCCGTACCTCCGTGAGCTCGGTCACGGACACGGGTGGCCACCCTAGCCAAGGTGATCAATAGCACTCCCCTCGGGGGGTCGGGTCATGCGGTCGTCCCCGCTCGCCGGTTCATGAGCCGTCCCCGGTACCCGTCTCGCGCAGCGCCGTGCCGCGTCCCGTCGTTTCGCTCATGCGGACGGCGCCACCTTCTGCATCGCGTTGATGAGGCGGTCCATGGCGTCGCCGCCGCGGGGGTCGGTGAGGTTGGCCAGCAGCTTCAGCGTGAACCGCATCAGCGTGGGGTGCGGCAGGCCGTGCGTGGTGAGGAATTTCATCACCCGCGGGTCGCCGATGGCCTGCACGAACACGCGGGCCAGCGTGAAGTAGCCGCCGTGCTCGTCCTTCAGGATGCGCGGGTACTCGTAGAGCGTCCGCTCGCGCTGCGCCGGGGTGCTGCGGGCGAGCGCCTGCACCATGATGTCGGCGGCGAGCCGGCCGGACTCCAGCGCGTAGTCGATGCCCTCGCCGTTGAACGGGTTGATCATGCCGCCGGCGTCGCCGACGAGCAGCATCCCGCGGGTGTAGTGCGGCTGCCGGTTGAAGCCCATCGGCAGCGCGGCGCCGCGCGTCGGGCCGGTCGCGTGCTCCTCGTCGAACCGCCACTCCGGCGGCATCTGCGCCGTCCAGGACTTCAGCATCCCGCGGTAGTCGACGTTCTGGAACGACTTGCTGGTGTTGAGCAGGCCGAGGCCGACGTTGCAGGTGCCGTCGGCGACCGGGAACACCCAGCCGTAGCCGGGCAGCAGCCGCTGCCCGTCCCACAGCTCCAGCCACGCCTCCATGTACTCGTCGGTGTGGCGCGGGCTCGTGTAGTAGCGGCGGACCGCGACGCCCATCGGCCGGTCCTCGCGGCGCTGGAGGCCCATGGCGAGCGACAGCCGGGTGGAATTGCCGTCGGCGGCGACGACGAGCGGGGCGTGGAACTCGACCTCCTCGCCCTCGAACTTCGCGGTGACGCCGGTGATGCGGTCCGTGCGCTCGTCCAGGATCGGGCCGGTGACGTTGCAGCCCTGCAGCAGCCGGGCGCCCGCCTTCGCGGCGTGCTCGGCGAGGAGCTGGTCCAGGTCCATCCGGGTGCGGACGAGGCCGAAGTCGGGGAAGCTCGCGAGCTCGGGCCAGGCCAGCTCGACCTTGGCGCCGCCGCCGTAGATCCGCAGGCCCTTGTTGCGGGACCAGCCGGGCGCGTTGATGTCCACGCCCATGGAGATGAGGGCGCGCACGGCGCGCGGCGTGAGACCGTCCCCGCAGATCTTGTCGCGCGGGAAGGTGGCCTTCTCCAGCAGCAGCACGTCGAGTCCGGCCTGGGCCAGCCAGTAGGCGGTCGACGATCCGGCGGGCCCGGCCCCGACGACGATGACGTCCGCGTGTCGGGTGGAGTCGGTCACAGCGTTCCTCTTAGCTCGTTCGCTTGTGAAGTACTTCACAAGAATCCGTTCGGGAGTCTATTCCTTCGCGGCGGCCCGTGGATACCTCTACGAGCCGCCGGATTTGGACCGGTCCGAATACGTCTGTCCCATCCGGACCGGAAACGATCAGCGCGGGTTGGCGGCGCGGTGCAGCGCGGCGACGCCGAAGGTGAGGTCGCGCCAGGCGACGTCCGTCCAGCCCGCCTCCTGGATCAGCCGGGCCAGCGCCGCCTGGTCGGGCCAGGCGAGGGTGGACTCGGCGAGGTAGGTGTAGGAGTCGGGGTTGGAGCTGACCCGCGCGAGCAGCGGCAGGCCGTACTTCAGGTGGGTGCGGTGGCCGAGCGCGAGCACCGGGTTCGGCGGGTGGCTGACCTCGCAGATCAGCAGCCGGCCGCCCGGCTTGGCGACGCGGCGCAGCTCGCGGAGCGCGCCGGCGGTGTCGGCGACGTTGCGCAGCCCGAAGGAGATCGTCACCGCGTCGAAGGAGGCGTCGGCGAACGGCAGCCGCAGCGCGTCGCCCGCGACGAAGCTGAGCCGCCGCACGCGTCGCCCCTCGCGGGGGGCGACCCCCGCACCCCCGGCAACAGCCGCAGAGCGACCCTCGCTTCGCTCCGTTCGCTCTGCCTGACGCTTCACCCCGACGCGCAGCATGCCGAGGGAGAAGTCGCAGGCGACGGTGTCGGCGCCCGCCTCGGCGAACGGGACGGACGAGGTGCCGGTGCCGGCGGCGAGGTCGAGGACGCGCTCGCCGGGGCGGGCGCCGAGGGCCCGGACGACCTCGCGCCGCCAGCGGCGGTCCTGGCCGCCCGTCATGAGGGTGTTCAGCAGGTCGTAGCGTTCGGCGGTGCCGTCGAACATGGCCGCCACGTCGGCGGGGCGTTTGTCGAGAGAGGCGCGGGTCATGCCCCCACCCTAGGAGGCGCCTCCCCGGCGGGCGCGCACCGCCCGCGCCAGCGGGTCAGGGGCCCGGCGGGCGCCGTGGGAAGGCCGGTGCGGCGGCCTGTGCGGAGGGGCGGTCAGACCTCTTTGCCGGTGCGGGCGCGCTCGATCCGGGCGGCCTTGTCGGTGACGGCGGCCGACACCGCGTCGCGCTGGCGCGACAGCAGGACGTAGCTGATGACGCCGCTCAGCAGGACGGCGGCGAGCAGCAGGAACACGGGCGCCTGCTGGAGGGGCGTGAACCACAGCACCGCGGCGGTGGCGGCGAAGATGCCGAGCCGCGCGAGGGAGTAACGGAGTACAGGGTGCATGACGGTTACGAGGGTACCCGCACCCCCGCGCGGGCCGGGCTCGGCCCGGCCGGAGGCCCATCCGGTCGCGCGGAGCGGGCCTCAACGGCCCTTTCGGCGCCGGACCGGGTGATCCTCGTGGGAACCGCGTGACCGATGTGTCCCCTGCCGCGCTCACTTCACGTCATCGTTCCAGCTCGGAAAACTACGCAGCGTGATGTTTTCCGAAAACAAGGGAGAAATCGGTCTTGACCCGCCACACTAGGAAACAGTCCACCCGCGCCGAGAGCGGGACAAAGGGGGAGAGAAAACGTGGAGAGCACCAGTGAGCGCCTGCTGACCCCAGGGGAGGTCGCAGCCCTCTTCCGGGTCGACCCTAAGACGGTCACCCGCTGGGCCGCGGCCGGCCGGATCAGCAGTATCCGCACTCCCGGCGGCCACCGCCGTTTCCGCGAGTCCGAGGTGCACGCCCTGCTCCGCGGGGACGAGCCCGTGGGCGTGGAGCGCTAGACCAGCACGACCCGCCGGCCCTGGGCGGCCGGCGCGAGGCGCAGCCCGGTGCCGCTTCTCCTCCAGCCCGGCTCCCGCCACCCCCCGCGCCCGGCCGCCCCGGGAACCGGTCCCGCAGCGCCCTTTTCCGGCCCTGCGGAAGAATGGCCGGTTCCGCGGACCAGGAACGCCCCCGCAACGAACCCGAAATTCCTTCATCTTTACCGGCGGCGCCATTCCGCGCCTTTCCACCGGCCGGCGCGCCGCGCGCTCAGTCGTCCTCGCGCTCGGCCTTCCACGCCTCGAAGGTACGTGCCAGCTCGGCGTCGCCCGCCCGCCATCCGGCCCGCTTCGCCGCCAGCTCCTCCTCGGTCACCGAGTCCGGCAGCAGCCGCGCGTAGTCGGGGTCGTCCGGGCCGATCTCCACGTACGCCTGCGCGATCGTCGGCGCGTCGTCGGGGCCCGACAGCACGCCGTGCGGAACCCGCAGCGTGCCGTCCGGGAGCCGGATCACGTACATCGCCCATCGCCTCCGAGCCTCAGATGCCGTAACGGCGGTTGAAGAAGAGCATGACCTCCAGCGCCACCCTGATGTTGCCGGCGAGCATATCCACCAGAGCCGGGCGCTGGCGGGAGGAGATCGCGGCGAACGCGTCGGCGAAGAACTCCCGCCGGCCGAGCACGTCGCCCTGCGTGTGGAACCCGCTGGCCAGGTGGGGGCGGCACAGCTCGTACAGCCCCCGGAACGCCGCGCTGTCGGACTGCCACTCCCCCGCCGTCCCGTCGACGTCGTCCAGGGCGTGCCCGACCTCGTGCATCATCACGTCGGGCGTCGGCGACGGCCGGTCCCCCACCACCACCTTGCGGTCGCCGTAGGCGCCCGCGCAGATGTCCCAGGTGCCGCGGCCCGACGGCAGCGGATGGTCGCGCAGGTGCCCCATGTCGTCGAGCGCCGGGACGCCGCCGGGGCCGACGTAGATGCCGTCGAGGCCCGCGGCGAGCCGCTCCTTCAACCCGTCCGGCAGCGCCGCCAGGCTGTCCACCGCGCGGACGACCTCGGGCGTCGGCGGCGCCTCGCGCGCGTCCCACTGGCGGTGCAGGACGCGCTCCAGGACGCCGCAGTGCGTGCGGCCGTCCGGCGCCCACGGCGCGTCCGGCGGGCGCGGCGCGGTGCGCGGGAGGTCGGGCGCCAGCTCGTAGTCGCTCCAGCCGGGGACGCCGTCGCCGCGGCGGAGCGCGGCGCGCGAGAAGCGGCCCTGGACGGCCTCGGGCGGCAGGTCGGGGTCCTTGCGGAGCGCGCCGTCGTCGCGGCCGTTCTTGCGGAAGCGGCCGAAGCGGTCGCGCGACGGGGCGGCGCGCGGTCCCGGCCGGCCGGCGCCGTCGGGACGGAGCTGCTCGGCCGGCGGCCCGGCGCCGTCCCGCGGCTTGCGGTGCATGCCTTTGAAGCGCATCGGGCTCCTCCGTCCGCGCCCCGCGCCGGGGCCCGAGAGGCAGGGTAAGCCCCCGCCCGACACCGCGTCATCCCGCTAGGTCACGGGCGGGCGCGGCGCCCGGATGCGGCCGGATCGGACCACCCCCGGTGCGCGGAGCGCGCAGGGCTTAGTCTCGTCTCATGGCGTTCGCCCTGATCGTTCTGCTGCTCGTCGCGGGCTGGCTCGTGCTCGTCCGCACCCGACGCGTCTCGTTCCCCGCCGAGCTGCCCCCCGGCGGCGCCGCCAACGCCGCGGGGCCGCCGCCCGGACCGAAAGGCCCGGACGACGACCCCGAGTTCCTGCGCGACCTCGACCGGCGGCTGCGCGGCGAGGACCAGCCCTAGGACGTGCCCTAGGCGGAGCCCCCGCTCCGCTCGACGGTCCGCACGACCGGGGCCGGGGCGGGCGCGGCGTAGGAGTGCTTGCCCTTGAACATGTAGTTGACGCCGAAGAAGTTGAAGATCAGGCAGGCGAACGCCACCAGCGACAGCAGCGCGGCACGGCGGCCCTTCCAGCCCGCCGTCGACCGGGCGTGCAGGTAGGCGGCGTAGGCGATCCAGGTGACGAACGACCAGATCTCCTTGGGGTCCCAGCCCCAGTAGCGGCCCCACGCGTCGTCGGCCCAGATGGCGCCCATGATGATGGCGGCCGTCCAGATCGGGAACGCGAACATGGTGACGCGGAGCGCCAGCCGGTCGAGCTGCTCGGTGGAGGGGACGCGGGCGAGCAGGGCGTCCGCGGGGATCGGGCCGCGCGCCTCGCGCCGCGACTTCAGCACGTACAGGATCGTCGTCGCGCCCGCCACGGTGAACGCGCCCGTCGCGATGATCGCGGCGGTGACGTGGATGGCGATCCAGTAGGAGTTCAGCGCGGGCATCACCGGGCCGGCCGAGTTGTACAGCCAGATGTTGTCGATCCCGAGCGCGATGACGGCGGCGGCCATCACGAACGCGCCGAGGAACCGCGCCTTGTAGCGGAACGCCACGATCAGGAAGGCGGTCACCGCGGCGAACGAGATCGCGGTGAGGAACTCGTACATGTTGCCCCACGGCCAGCGGTGCACCGCCATCCCGCGGGTGACGATCACGCCGAGGTTCGCCGCCCAGCCGAACAGGTTCAAAAGGACCGCGAGGCGGCCCCAGTCGCGGCCGCCCTCCTCCCCGGCGGTCCCGGCGGGGACGTCGGCGGGCGCGTCGTCGGTCGTGCCGGTCGCGCCGTCCGTCGTGCCGGTCGTGTCCACGGCGTCGCCGCCGCCGGCGCCGGCGAGGACCCGGCTCTCGCGCCGGGCCTCCTCCCGCGCCTCGGCGGTCTCCGCGCGGCGGCGCCCCCGGCCGAAGCCGAGGTCGGCGGCGTAGGCGACCAGCGCGACGATGTACAGCACGACCGTGGTCAGCATGAGCTTGTCGCTCAGGTTCGCGAGCGAGGCGGAATCCACCCTCGTCACTCCTTCTTTCCGGTGGCCGGGGCGGGCTCCTCGCCGCCAGGCCGCGCGCCGCTCAGCGCGGCCGTGATCTCATCGAACTCCGCGGTCGGGTTCCCCAGGGTCAGCCCGCCGACCCGCACCACGGTACGCCCGTCCTCCCCGGCCCCCGCACGGACCCACACCCGGCGGCGCCGGACGAGGAAGGACGTCGCCACCCCGAAGACGGCGAGGACGGCCGCGACCAGCGCCGGGACGCGGCCCGGGTCGTCGTTCACCGACAGGCTGATCCACTCGTCCAGGCCGTCGAAGGTGACCGTCCCCTTGCCGCCGGGCAGCGTGAACGACTCGCCCGGCTCCAGCAGCTTGCTGCCGCCGGGCAGCGGCTTCAGCCTGCCGTCCTTCAGCGCCGGGAGCTGGTACACCGACTGCGGGACGCCCGAGTCCAGGCCGATGTCGCCGGTGAACGTCGAGATCGTGAGGACGGGGCGGAGCGCCGCCGGGAACGCCGACACGATCTGCTTGCCGTCGTCGGAGGCGACCGCCGTCGGCCAGAGGATCGCGTAGAACGCGAGCTGCTCGGGGTCGGCGTCGGGGACCTTGATGACGCCCTCGGACGTCAGGTTCTGCGGCTCCATCGCCAGGAACGGCACGCTGTCCTGGAAGGCGATGTTCCCCTTGGCGTCGCGGACGGTGAACTTCGGCGCGTACCCGTGGCCGAGCAGGTAGACCTTGGCGCCGCCGACCTTCAGCGGATGGTTGATCTTGAGGTCGTAGGGCCGCTCCTTGGCGGACGGGTCGTCCTTGAACCGCACCCGCGCGGAGAAGTCGGTCGCCTGGCCGCGCTTGTCGCCCTTGGTCTCGTACTCGGCCTTGAACTTGTCGAGCGTCAGGGTGAACGGCGCCATCTCGTCGGTGTCGAACTGGCGGCCCGGCTTGAACTGGTCGTAGTTGCTGAGCGAGTTCGCGAACGTCTTGCCCTCGCTCAGCAGCACGTTGCCGCGGTAGCCGAAGGAGTTGCCGAGGCCGAGCGCGAACAGCAGCCCGAGCAGCGCCAGGTGGAACACCAGGTTGCCGGTCTCGCCGAGGTAGCCCTTCTCGGCGGCGACCGCGCCGTCCGCCGCGTCCACCCGGAACCGGCGGCGCTTCAGGACCTTGCGGGCCTCGGCGAGGACCTCGTCCGGCGTCCGGCCGGTCTCGAAGGACGCCGCCTGCGGCAGCCGCTCCAGGTTGCGGGGCGCCGCCGGGGGGCGGGCCCGCATCGCCTGGAGGTGCTTGGCGGCGCGCGGGATCACGCAGCCGGCGAGCGACACGAACAGCAGGATGTAGATGGCCGCGAACCAGGGCGAGGCGAAGACGTCGAACATCTTCAGCTTGTCCAGGAACGGGCCCGCCGTCCTGTGGTCCTGGAGGTACTGCTCGACGCGCTCGGGCGCCTCGCCGCGCTGCGGCAGGATCGAGCCGGGGACGGCGCCGACCGCGACCAGGAACAGCAGGACCAGCGCGGTGCGCATGGTGGTCAGCTGCCGCCAGCCCCAGCGCAGCCAGCCGAGCGGGCCGAGGCCCCTCGGCCGCGCCGGGGCGTCGCCCGGCGCCCGCCGCTCGGCGGGGGCCTCGGTGGCGGACTCGGTGCCTTGTGTGTCTGTCATCTCAAATAACCGGTTCGAAGCCGCTGATCCACGACTTCAGCTGGATGGTCAGGTCGTTCCACAGCCCCGTCACCAGCAGCACGCCGATGAGGACGAGCATCCCGCCGCCGATCCGCATGACCAGCGGGTAGTGCCGCTTGACGACGCCGAACGCGCCGAGCGCGCGCCGGTAGGCGAGCGCCGTGAGCAGGAACGGCAGCCCGAGGCCGGCGCAGTAGGCGAGCGACAGCAGCGCCCCGCGGCCCGCGCTGCCCTCGCTGAACGACAGCATCTGCACGGCGCCGAGCGTCGGGCCGATGCACGGCGTCCAGCCGAGCCCGAACAGGACGCCGAGCAGCGGCGCCCCGGCGAGCCCGGCGGCGGGCAGCCGCCCGGACTTCACCGTCCGCTGCAAGCCCGGGACGAGGCCCATGAACGCGAGCCCGAACACGATGGTGACGACGCCGAGCACCCGGCTGATCGGGTCGGCGTACTCGGCGAGCCAGCGGCCGACGCCGCCGGTGACCGCGCCCATCGCGACGAACACGGCGGAGAACCCGGCGATGAACAGCAGCACCCCGGCCGTCAGCCGCCCCCGCCGCTGCGCCGCGAGGTCCGCACCGCTCATGCCCGTCACGTACGACAGGTAGCCGGGAACGAGCGGCAGCACGCAGGGCGAGGCGAACGAGACGAGACCCGCCGCCGCCGCCAGCGGCGCCGCCGCCAGCAACGACCCGCTGGTCACCGTCTCAGTCGCGCTCACTTCTCGGCCAGGACTTCCGTGACGAGGGGGTTCAGCTTGGAGAAGGTCGTCGCGCCGATGATGCGGGCGGCGACGCGGCCCTGGCGGTCCAGCACCAGGGTGCTCGGGATCGCGTTCGGCGGGACGTCGCGGAAGGCCAGGCCGATCTGCCCGTCGGCGTCGAAGAAGCTCGGGTAGGTGACCTTGAACTTGCGCTGGAACGCCTTGGCGTTCTCCGCCGCGTCCTTGAAGTCGACGCCGACGAACTGGACGCCCTCGGCCTTGTTCTGGCCGTAGACCTGCTCCAGCGACGGCGCCTCGCCGCGGCACGGCGCGCACCAGGACGCCCAGAAGTTGACGACGGTGACCTTGCCCTTGAACGACGACAGGGCGAGGTCCTCGCCCTCCAGCGTCTTGCCCGACGCCGACGGCGTGGACGCGCGGGCGGACGCGGCGATCCGCTGGACGTTGCCGTCGCCGCCGATGAAGCGGTTGTCGCCGCCGCCCGGCCCGGCGTCGGCGCTGCTCCCCGCGCAGCCGGCGAGCAGCCCGCCGAGGGCGAGGGCGCCCGCGGCGGCACGGGCGGCGGCGATGGTGCGGGGGTTCAACGGACCCTCCTACTACTACAGCGTGTAGTACTCAATGTAGTGGGCCGGTCAGGCGCCCGCGACACCGGCGTCCGAGCCGAGGCCCGCCGACGGGTCGGCGTAGGCGACCTCGACCAGCCGGTTGCCCTCGAAGGTGAGGCTGGTGACGCTGGCGAGCGCGCACTCGCGGCGGCCCGGGTGGTGCCAGAGGCGGCGCTTCTCGGCGTGCAGCCGCAGGATCCAGATGGGCAGCTGGTGGCTGACCGCGACGGCCTCGTGGCCGCGCGCCGCGTCCCGCGCCCGGATGACCGCCGACCGCATCCGCGCCGCGATCTCCCGGTAGGGCTCGCCCCACGACGGCCGGAACGGGTTGTACAGGTAGCGCCAGTGCTCGGGGCGCCGCACCGAGCCCGCGCCGACCCCGAAGGTGAGGCCCTCGAAGTGGTTGTCGGCCTCGATCAGCCGGTCGTCGACCGTGACCGGCAGGTCGAAGGTGTCGACGAGCGGCGCGGAGGTCTCCAGCGCCCGCTGCATCGGGGAGGAGAACAGCGCCGTGACGTCGCGGCCCGCGAACCACGTGGCCGCCGTCGCCGCCATCAGGTTGCCGGTCTCGCTCAGCCGGTAGCCGGGCAGCCGCCCGTACAGGACGCCCTCGGGGTTGTGCACCTCGCCGTGGCGCAGCAGGTGGACAGTCGTGGTCTCAGTCATCGCGTCGCCAGGTTACCCGCGCCCTCCGGCGGACCGTCCGGCGCGGTCAGGCGAGCGTCCAGTCGTGGCGGTCCAGGAAGCCGCGGTCGCCGGTGGCGTACTCCTCGAACGCCCGCTGCACGTCGGCGACGCCGCCCACGTGGGTGCGGTGCAGCTCGCCGCGGGCGCTGTCCTTGTACTCCAGCTCGAACCCGCCGGGCTCGGGGGACGCCTGCACGAAGTGCTCCCCGAACACCACCAGCGCCGCGAACGGGTTGGCCGGGCCGAGCCGGGCGAGCGAGTCGCGGACGAGCCCGAGGTCGGGCTCCAGGACGATCAGCCCGTCGCCGGTGTGGAACTGCATGCCCTCGTAGACGCCGCCGGGGCCGAGGTTGTGGACGAGCGCGCGGCCCGGATCCCAGACGACGAGCCCGTGCGCCTTGGCGAGCGCGAACACCTCGGTGGACAGCTCGTCGACCCGGTCGGGCTCCATGGCGACGACGGCGCCGCCGCCGTGGACGCGCGGGACCGCCTCGGGGCGCAGGCTGCCGAACTCCTCGGCGAACGCCGCCACCTGCGGGTGGGGCGCGAGCCCGTCCAGGTCCGTCGCGGCGGCCCGCTCGCGCGAGACCGGCCCGTCCTCATGCCACACCAGCAGCTCGAAAGTCACCGGCCCATTCTCCCCCGCCCGCCCCGGACGATGCGCGGACGGGCCGCCGGGCGGCCCGGCCGACAGGTCAGAGCGGCGGGAGGCCGGTGCGGAGGGCGGCGAGGGCGGCGCGGACGGCGGGGCGGCGGGCGGTCTCCTCCCGCCAGACGGCGTAGACGCGGCGCGTCATCGCGGGCCGCAGCGGCAGGATCGTCACGCCGGGCGGCACGTCGCAGCGGCCGAGGCGGGGCAGGATCGCGCTGCCGAGGCCGGCCGCGACGAGGGCGAGCTGCGTCGGGATCTCGTAGGCCATGTGGGCGATGCGCGGCTCGGCCTCGAAGCCGCGCAGCGTGTTGATCAGCCAGGCGCAGCAGACGCTGCCGGGCGAGGAGCTGATCCACGGGTCGCCGGCCAGCTCCTTCAGGCCGATCTCCGCGCGGCCGGCCAGCGGGTGGCCGGGCGGCAGCGCGACGTCGGCGACGTCGTCGCAGATCGCGCCGCGCTGGAGCCCCTCGGGGTTCGGCAGCGGCTCGTTGTCCCAGTCCTGCACGATCGCCATGTCGAGGTCGCCGCGGACGACGAGCGGCATGCTCTGGTACGGGTCGAGCTCCTGGAGCTGGACGCTCAGGTCGGGATGCTCGCGGTGCAGGCGGCCGAGGGCGCCGGGGATGAGGCCGCGCACCGCGGTCGGGAACGCGCCGAGGGTGAGCCGCCCGACGACGGTGCCGCGGTGCGCCTCCAGGTCGGCCTGGGCGCGCTCGACGAGGGACAGGATGTGCTCGGCGTGGGTCACGAGCAGCTCGGCGGCGTCGGTCAGCCGGACGCCGCGGCCGTTGCGCTCCAGCAGCTTCTGCCCGGTCTCGCGCTCCAGCTTGGCGAGCTGCTGCGACACCGCCGAGGTGGTGACGTGCAGCACGTCGGCCGCCGCGCTCACCGAGCCGTAGGTCGCGACGGAGTGCAGGGCGCGGAGCCGTTCCAGATCCAGCATGAAGCAATTCTAAACCGTGCCGTCAAGAACTTCTAGATTGTCCTAAATCATCGCTGGTCGGAGCATAGGGGCCATGCGCCTCCGCCACACCCTGTTCGCCGCGCTGATCGCGGCGGTCTGGGGCTTCAACTTCGTGCCGATCAAGGTCGGGCTGGACGACTTCCCGCCGCTGCTGTTCGCCGCGCTGCGCTTCGCGTTCGCGGCGCTGCCCGCCGTCCTGTTCGTGCGGCGCCCGCCGGTCGCGTGGCGGTGGCTCTGGCTCGTCGGCCTGCCCCTCGGCGTCGGCCAGTTCGGGCTGCTGTTCATCGGCATGCACCTCGGGATGCCCGCCGGGCTGTCGTCGGTGGTGCTGCAGACGCAGGCGCTGTTCACCTTCCTGTTCGCGGGGGTCCTGCTGCGCGAGCGCATCACCGCGATGCGCGCCGCGGGCATGGCCGTCGCGTTCAGCGGCGTCGCGGTGCTCGGCGTCGTCCAGTCGGGCGGGACGTCCGGGCCGGTCCTGCCGTTCGCGCTGTGCGTGGCGGGCGCGGCGATGTGGGCGCTGTCGAACGTGGCGATGCGGCGCATGAACGAGACGGCGGCGGCGCCCGTGGACACCTTCGGGTTCATGGTCTGGATGTCGCTCGTGCCGGTGCTGCCGCTGCTCGCGCTGTCGCTGCTGTTCGAGGGGCCGGGGGCGCTGCCGGACGCGGTCCGGCACGTCACGTGGGCGGGCGCCGGGTCGCTCGCCTACGTCACCTACGCCTCGACGCTGTTCGGCTTCGGCGCCTGGGGATGGCTGATGCGCCGCTACCCCGCCGGGACCGTGAGCATGTACTCGCTGCTCGTCCCGCCCTTCGGCCTCCTGTCGGCCGCGGTCGTGCTGCGCGAGCGCGTCACCGCCGCCCAGCTCGCCGGCGCCGCCCTGATCGTCGCCGGGGTCGTCATCGCCGGCCTGCGGGCGCGCCCCGCCCTCGTCCCCGACACCCCGAGGTGACCGCCATGCCCGCCGCGCCGCACGGGACGCTGCCGTCCCTCGTCACGCCGTTCACCGCCGCCGGGGACGTCGACACCGCGTCCCTGGAGCGCCTCGCCCGGCACGTCCTGGACCTCGGCGCGGACGGCCTCGTCGCGCTCGGCACCACCGGCGAGGCGGCGCTGCTCACCGAGGCCGAGCGCCGCACCGTCCTCGACGTCGTCCGGGGCGTCGCGTCCGGCGCGGGCGTGCCGCTCGTCGTCGGCGCGGGGGCGATGGGCACCGCCGCGACGGTCGCCGAGGCCCGCGAGCGCGCGCCGCTCGCCGACGCGCTGCTCGTCGTCGTCCCCTACTACCTGCGGCCGTCCGACGAGGCGGTCCTGGACCACTTCCGGGACGTCGCCGCCGCCGTGGACGTCCCGCTCGTGCCCTACAACGTCCCCTACCGGACGGCCAAGGAGCTGCGCGTCGAGACGCTGCTGGAACTGCTCGACCTGGACGGCGTGGCCACGATGAAGCACTGCCCCGGCGCCCTCGACCACGCCACGCTGCGGCTGCTCGCCGAGACCCGCACGCCCGTCCTCTGCGGCGACGACGCGCTCGCCTACCCGATGGCGCGGCTCGGCGCGGCGGGCGCGATCTCCACGACCGCGCTGCTCGCCCCCGCGCCGCGCACCCTGCCCGAGCACAACGCCCTGCTGCCGCTGGCGGACGCGCTGTTCGCCGAGCCGTCGCCCGCCGTCGTCAAGGCGTGCCTGGCCCGCCTCGGCGTGATCGGCGACCCGGGCGTCCGGACGCCGCTCCGCGCGCCGCGCCCCGAGAGCGTCCGGCGGGCGCTGGACGCCTACTCGGCGCTGGACGCGGCCTCGGCCGCCGCCCGCGCCGCGTGCGGCAGCGCCTGAAGGATGCGGTCGATCGCCGCCTCGTCGTGCGCGGCCGACAGGAACCACACCTCGTACGCCGACGGCGGCAGGTAGACGCCGCGGTCGAGGGCGGCGTGGAAGAACGCCGCGTAGGCGCGGGCGTCCTGGCCCTGCGCGCCGGCGAAGTCGTGCACCGGCTCCTCGGTGAAGAAGATCGAGAACAGGTTCCCGGCGGCCTGCCGGCGGTGCGGGACGCCCGCCTTGGCGAGCGCCTCGGACGCGGCGTCCCCGACGACCCGCGCGGCGTCGTCGATCGCGGCGTACACCTCGGGCGTCGCGTTGCGCAGCGTGGCGAGGCCCGCCGCGGTGGCGAGCGGATTCCCCGACAGGGTGCCGGCCTGGTAGACGGGCCCGGCGGGCGCGAGGTGGGCCATGACGTCGGCGCGGCCGCCGAACGCGGCCGCGGGCAGCCCGCCGCCCATCACCTTGCCGTAGGTGACCAGGTCGCCCGCGACGCCCTCGACGCCGTACCAGCCGGCCGCCGACGCGCGGAACCCCGTCAGCACCTCGTCGACGACCAGCAGCGCGCCGGCCCGCTCGCAGAGCCGCTTCAGCAGCGCGTTGAAGCCGTCCAGCGGCGGCACGACGCCCATGTTGCACGGCACCGCCTCGGTGATCGCGCAGGCGACCTCGTGGCCGTGGTCGGCGAACGCCTGCTCCAGCGCGGCGACGTCGTTGTAGGGCAGCACGATCGTGTCGGCGGTCGTCGCGCCGGTCACGCCCGGGGTGTCGGGCAGCGCCAGCGTCGCCACCCCCGACCCGGCGGCGGCGAGCAGCGCGTCCACGTGCCCGTGGTAGCAGCCCGCGAACTTGATGATCTTGGTGCGGCCGGTGAACCCGCGGGCCAGCCGGATCGCCGACATCGTCGCCTCGGTGCCGGAGTTGACCAGCCGGACCCGCTCGACCGGGGTCCGCGCCACGATCTCCTCCGCGAGCGCCACCTCGCCCTCGGTCGGCGCCCCGTAGGACGTCCCGCGCGCCGCCGCCTCGCGGACCGCCTCGACGACCGCCGGATGCGCGTGCCCGAGGATCATCGGGCCCCACGAGCAGACGAGGTCGACGAGCTCGTTGCCGTCGGCGTCGGTGAGGTAGGGGCCGCGCGCGGAGGCGATGAAGCGGGGCGTGCCCCCGACGGCGCGGAACGCCCGCACCGGCGAGTTCACCCCGCCCGGAACCACCCGGTTCGCCCGGTCGAACAGCTGCTGGGACACTCGGTAGTCGGTCACGGTTCCAGTCTGTCAGTTGCATTTAGGACACTGGCCTTGACCACGCCCGCTACGGGCCGGTATTCCAGCAACGTGAAGTCCGCCCCGTTCGCGGCGGAGAACATCAATACTGTGTGGTGCATCGCGCCGGCCGTATCTGAAGGGACGCAATCCACGTGGTCAACGGCTGGACGGTTCCCGGCTTCACGCAGGAACAGGACCTCGGCGGCGGGGTGATCGGCAAGGTCGTCCTGGCGGTGGACGACATGACCCAGACCAAGGTCGCCATCAAGTACCTGGACCCGCGCCTGGACGGGGACGAGGCCTACCTGTCCCGGCTGCGCGGCGCCGCGCGCCGCCTCTCCCAGCTCGAGGACCCCAACGTGGCGGACTTCTACGACCTGGTCGAGTCGCCCAACGGGACCGCCATCGTCATGGAGCGGGTGGACGGCGTGACGCTGCGCCGGCTCCTCGCCGCGCAGGGCCCGACCGGCCCCCTCGCCGCGCTCTCGCTGCTCGGCGGCATCCTCGCCGGCCTCGGCGCCGCGCACGCCGAGGACGTCGTGCACGGCGCGCTGCGGCCCTGCAACATCCTCATCGACAAGGAGGGCGACGCCCGGCTCACCGACTTCGCCCTCGCGCCGCCCGGCACCGAGGCGCAGTCCGGCTCGTCCTACGCCGCGCCCGAGCTGTGGGACGGCGCGCCGGCCGGCGTGCGCAGCGACCTGTACGCCGCCACCGCGATCTTCTTCGAGTGCCTGACCGGCGCCCCGCCGTTCACCGGCCGCGGCCTCGCCAAGGCGCACCGCGACGCGGAGATCCCGGTGGACGCGGTGCCCGGCCCGCTGCGCGAGCTGATCGCGTCCGGGCTCGCCAAGGAGCCGGAGAAGCGGCCCGCGTCGGCGGCCGAGTTCCTCGGCGCCGTCGAGGACGCCGCCGTCGCCGCCTACGGGCCCGCCTGGGAGGCGCAGGGCCGCGGCCGCATCACCGAGCTCGCCGCGCAGGCCGCCGCCGCGCCCGAGCCGCGCCCGGACCGGTCCACCGGCCGCAACGCGGTCGCGCCCGGCGGGGCGAAGCGGCGCAGCCGCACCAAGCCGCTGGTCGCGATCGTGGCGGCGCTCGTCATCGTCGGCGGCGTCGCGGGCGCGGCCGCCGTCCTCGGCAAGAAGAAGGACTCCGCCGCCGACCCGCCGCACCCGGCGACCAGCGGCGTCCCGCAGACCGTCGCGACCACGGCGCCCCCGGCGGGCCCGGACGGCGCCGCGCTGGCCGCCAGGATCGACGCGGCGGTGGCGAAGACGCCCGGCGGGACGTTCTCGTTCCGGCGCGCCGGCGCGGCGCCGCTGACGGCCAGGGGCTCCTTCAGCCTGCCGCCGGCGGACCCGGCCGGGTCGGAGTCGATGACGGTCGCCGGATCGGGCGGCACCCGCCGCGCCGCCCGCGCTGTCGTCGTCCGCGGCACCGTCTACCTGCGCGTCGGCAAGGCGTGGCGCAAGTACAAGGCGGGCGGGACGCGCGGCTACGCGGGCGCGGTGTCGCAGGCGCGGCTCGGGTCGTCGGCGGCGAACGCGGCGACGCTGCTCCGCGCCGCGGACGCCGTCGCCCTCGGCAAGGACGGCTACACCGGCACCGCCGCGATCGACAAGCTGGCGGCCGCGCCGGGCGTCGGGCCGTTCTTCGCCGAGCTCGGCCGGGCGGGCGTGAAGCAGGTCGCCTTCACGGTGCGGCTGGACAAGGCGTCCCACCCCGTCCGCGTCGTGTTCAAGACGACCGGCACCGGCAAGGCGCAGACGTTCACCACCACCTACAGCGGGTGGAACAAGCGGGCCGTCGCGGCCCCGAAGGGCTGACGCGCGGGGCCGGCGCCGCGGCGCCGGCCCTAGACGGCCTCGCAGCAGTCCGAGAGGACCTCCAGGACGCGCAGCGGGTCCGGGAGGGGCTCCCCGTCCGGCGGGCGGATCCAGCTCACCTCACGGCCGTAGGGAAGCGCCGAGGGGGGAGCGAGGACGTAGCTGTCGCGGCAGTGCCAGCGGATGCCGGGGACCTCCGCGTCGGTCTCCGGCGAGGTGTCCAGATGGCAGGACCACCACTCGTCCTCGTCGGCGGGCGCGCCGCGGGTGGCGACGAAGAACAGGTACCGCTCGCCCGCCACGTCGGCGACCGGCCCGGCGGGCGCGCCGTCCGCGGCCATCCGCTCCAGGGCGGCCGCGCCGGCGGCGGCCGGGACGTCCAGGACGTCGAAGACGCGGCCGGTCGGCAGGATCACGTTCGCCTCGGGCCGGTCGGCCCACCGCAGGCCGAGGACGGCCGCGTCCGCGCTGGCCTGGAACCCCCACGCGCCCGACGCCGGGTGCGCGGCCGGGTCGGGGCAGCCGATCCGGTCGCAGGAGCACGCCCGGTCGGCGCCGACCTGCGCGCCGGGCGTGACGGGCCAGCCGAGCGCCGCGTACCGGCGCGCCGCGGCGAGCATCCGCTCGCGGCGCTCCCGCTCCTCGCGCTCCCGCTGCCGTTTGCCCCCCGAGACCGCCAGCATCTCCGCCCCCCAAGGTCCGATGGTCGATCCTTGATAGCCGATGATGCCGCCATCGCCGCAGGCCGGACACGCCAACCCCCTGGAAACGGTCCCAAGTGACCAGGCGCGCCTAGCCCCCGTCAACGATTCACGGCGGCGGGCGGGGCCAGCGGGCGGGGTCAGCGGGCGAGGCGCTGCGCGACCTCGGTGGCCCAGTACGTCAGGACGATGTCGGCGCCGGCGCGGCGGATGGCGATGAGGGACTCGTCGATGGTGCGCTCGCGGTCCAGCCAGCCGTTGCGGGCGGCGGCCTCGATCATCGCGTACTCGCCGCTCACCTGGTAGGCGGCGACCGGGACGTCCACGGTGTCGCGGACGCGGCGGACGACGTCCAGGTAGGCGCCGGCCGGCTTCACCATGACCATGTCGGCGCCCTCCTCCAGGTCCAGCAGGATCTCGCGGATCGACTCGTCGGCGTTGGCCGGGTCCTGCTGGTGGGTGGCGCGGTCGCCGAACCGCGGCGCGCACTCGGCGGCGTCGCGGAACGGCCCGTAGTACGCCGAGGCGTACTTGGCCGAGTAGCCGAGGATCGGCAGCTCGGGGAAGCCCGCGCCGTCCAGCGCCGCGCGGATCGCGGCGACCTGGCCGTCCATCATGCCGCTCGGCGCGACGACGTCCGCGCCCGCCCGCGCCTGCGCGACGGCGACCGACGCGTACCGCTCCAGGGTGGCGTCGTTGTCGATCTCGCCGGCGTCGGTGAGGAGGCCGCAGTGGCCGTGGTCGGTGAACTCGTCCAGGCAGAGGTCGGTCATGACGACGGCGGCGTCGCCGAGATCGGACGCCAGGTCGCGCAGCGCCGTCTGGACGACGCCGTCGGGCGCGTCGGCGCCCGACCCCGCGGCGTCCTTCACGGCCGGGATCCCGAACAGGATCAGCCCGCCGACGCCCGCCTCGACCGCCTCGTGGGCGGCCTTGCGCAGGCTGTCGCGGGTGTGCTGGTACACGCCCGGCATCGAGGCGATCGGCGCCGGCTCGCCGAGGCCCTCCTTGACGAACATCGGCAGCACCAGGTCCGCCGGGGCGAGCCGGGTCTCGGCGACCAGGCGGCGCAGGGCGGGCGTGCGGCGCAGCCGGCGCGGCCGCGCCACGGGGAACCGTGCGGACATGTGGGAACTCCTCGGGCTTCTACTTGCGGCGGCGCGCCCCCCGGCGCATCTGGCTCGGCTTGCGCAGCGGGTCGCCCGCCTCGACCTGGGCCGCCCGCCGCTTCGCACCGTACTCGGCGAGCGCCTCCGCCAGGGCCGAAACCGACGGCCGGTCGGCCATCACGTCGACGCGGAGGCCGTACTCCTCGGCCGTCTTGGCGGTCTGCGGGCCGATGACGGCGATGACCGTCACGTTGTGCGGCTTGCCCGCGATGCCGATGAGGTTCTTCACCGTCGACGAGGAGGTGAACAGCACCGCGTCGAACCCGCCGCCCTTGATCGCCTCGCGGATCGGGGCGGGCGGCGGCGCGGCCCGCACCGTCCGGTAGGCGGTGACGTCCTCGCACTCCCAGCCGAGCTCGGTCAGCCGGGCGATGAGGGTGTCGGTGGCGATGTCGGCGCGCGGCAGCAGCACCCGGTTGATCGGGTCCAGGTCCTCGTCGTAGGGCGGCCACACCTCGGCGAGGCCCTCGCTGGACTGCTGCCCCGACGGCGTGAGGTCGGGCACGACGCCGAACTCCACGAGCGCGGCGGCGGTCTGCTCGCCGACGGCGGCGACCTTCAGGCCGGCGAACGCGCGGGCGTCCAGGCCGTAGTCGGTGAACTTCTCGCGGACGGCCTTCACCGCGTTGGTGGAGGTGAACACCACCCACTCGTAGCGGCCGGTGACGAGGCCCTTGACGGCACGTTCCATCTGCTGCGGCGTGCGCGGCGGCTCCACCGAGATGGTCGGGACCTCGTCGGGCACCGCGCCGTACGCGCGGAGCTGCTCCGACAGGGACGCGGCCTGCTCCTTGGTGCGCGGCACCAGCACCCGCCACCCGAACAGCGCCTTGGTCTCGAACCACGACAGCTTGTCGCGCCAGTTCACCACGTCGCCGACGATGATGAGGCCGGGCGGCTCCATGCCCTTGGTGTCGGCGGCGAGCCGCGCCAGCGTCGAGACGACCGTCTCCTGCTCGGTGGTGGTGCCGAGGTTGGTCATCGCGGCGGGCGTGGAGTCGGGGCGGCCGGCGGCCATGAGCCCCTTGGCGACCTCGCCGACGCTGTTCTCGGCGCCGAGGATCACCAGCGTCGCCGCCGGGTCGGAGAACCGCTCCCAGTCGACGCCGCCCTCGGCCGCGTCGATGACGCGGACCTCGCGGTGCTTGGCGTCGGTCAGCGGGATGCCGGCGTAGCCGGGCACCGCCGTGACCGACGGGACGCCCGGCACGATCTCGAACGGCACGCCCGCCTTCGCGAGGGCGCCGCCCTCCTCGGCGAGCGCGCAGGCCAGCCCCGGATCGCCGGCGAACAGCCGGACGACGCGCTTGCCGGCCTTGGCGGCCCGCGCGGCCGCCTTCACCGGGTCGCCGCCGTCGGCGGTGTCGTGGAACTCCACGTCGGCGCGGCAGTGCGCCAGGATCTCGGGGTGCAGCCGGTCGCGGCGGGCCACCACGACGTCCGCGCGGCCGAGCTCGGCGGCCGCGCGCAGGGTCAGCAGGTCGGGGTCCCCCGGCCCCGTCCCGACGAGCGAGACCAGCCCGGCGCCGGTCGCGGATTCGACATCAACGGGGCTCACGTGGGCTCCCCCATCAGCTGGTCGGCCCCCTGGTCGAGCATCCGCCGGGCGAGGTCGCGCCCGATCCGCTCGGCCTCGGCGGGGTGGCCGCTTGCGGTCAGCCTGATCTGCCGGGTGCCGTCGCCGGACACGACGTTGGCGGTCAGATGCAGCTCTTCATCATTCAGGACGGCGTAGGTGCCGACGGGCGCCGAGCAGCCGGCCTCCAGCACCGCGAGGACGGTGCGCTCGGCGGTGACGGCGGCGCGCGTCCCGGCGTCGTCGACGGCGCGGAGCAGCTCCACGAGGTCGGTGCGGTCGGCGCGGCACTCCAGGGCGAGCGAGCCCTGCCCGGGGGCGGGCAGCATCTGCTCGGGCTCGAACACCTCCGCCACCTCCTCCAGGCGGCCGATGCGGGTGAGGCCCGCGTACGCGAGCACGACGGCGTCCAGCTCGCCGCTCGTCACCTTCCCGAGCCGGGTGTCGGCGTTGCCGCGGATCGGCACGACCTCCAGGTCGGGGCGGAGCGCGCGGAGCTGGGCGACGCGGCGCGGCGACCCGGTGCCGACGCGGGCGCCGCGCGGCAGGTCGGCGAGCTTGGCGGGGCCGCAGAGGGCGTCGCGCGGGTCGTCGCGGCGGGGCGTCGCGGCGAGGGCGATGCCGGCGGCGGGACCGGTCGGCAGGTCCTTCAGGGAGTGCACCGCGAAGTCCACCTCCCCGTCGAGGAGGCGGTCGCGCAGCGCGCTGACGAAAACCCCCGTACCGCCCATCTGCGCGAGCAGGGCCTTGGAAACGTCACCCTGCGTCGTTACCCCGACCAGCTCCACGGCATGCCCCGTACGCTGCGACAATGCGTCGGCGACCAGCTGTGACTGGGTGGTCGCCATGAGGCTCTTGCGGGTGCCGAGGCGCAGCGGCGCGTCGCCGGTGGTCATGTCGTCGGGGTTCCTTCGCTGTCTGCGGTGCCGCGGGCCCACGGGCGCGCGGCCTTGACGGCGGCGGGCGCGGCGGGGGCGGCGGCGTCGAGGTCGGCGCGCGCGACGGCCTGCGGCGCCTTCGGGTCGAGGTCGAACAGCTCGCGCAGCGCGTCGGCGTAGGCGTCGCCGCCGGGCGCGGCGGCGAGCTCCTTCACGCGGACCGTCGGGCTGTGCAGGAGCTTGTCCACGACGCGGCGGACGGTGTGGGCGATCTCCTTGCGGGCGCGGTCGTCGAGCTCGGGCAGCCGGCCGGTGAGGCGGGCCAGCTCGGCGTCCACGACCTGCGCGGCCTTGCTGCGGAGCGCGACGACGGTCGGCGCGACGGCGGCGGCGCGGGCCGCGCCGAGGAACGCCGCGACCTCGTCGGCGACGATGCGGCGGACCGCCTCGACGGCCTCGGGGCCGATCGCCCCCGCCGCCTCCGGGGAGGTGCGGAGCCGCTCCAGGCCGGCGAGCGCGACGCCGGGCAGGCCGTCCACGTCGGGGTCGATGTCGTGCGGGAGGGCCAGGTCGAGGAAGAACCGGCGGCGGCCGTCGGAGCCGATGCCGTGCGCGCGGAGCTGCGCGGCGGTGAGCACCCGCCCGGCGGCGCCGGTGCAGGACACGACGAGGTCGGCGTCCGCGAGCGCGCCGTCCAGCTCGTCCAGGCCGATGGCGCGGGCGGGGACGGGCGACTCGGCGGCGAGCCGGACGGCCTTGGCGTGCGTGCGGTTGGCGATGACGATCTCGCGGGCGCCGTACCGGCCGAGGGTGGCGACGGCGAGGCCGCTCATCGCGCCCGCGCCGACGACGAGGGCGCGCGCGCACTCCAGCGGCCCGAGGTGGTTCTCGGCGACCTGGAGGCCGACGCCGACGAGCGACGCGCCCGCCTTGTCGATGCCGGTCTCGGCGTGGGCGCGCTTGCCGACCCGCAGCGCCGACTGGACGACGTCGTGCAGCTCGCTGCCGATCGTGCCCTGCTCCTGCGCGAGGCGGAGCGCGGCGCGGAGCTGGCCGAGGATCTGCCCCTCGCCGACGACCATGGACTCCAGGCCGCACGCGACGGCGAAGGCGTGCTGGACGGCCCGCTCCTCGTAGTGCACGTACAGGTGCCGGGCGAGGTCCTCCTGCGGCAGCCCCGAGTGCAGCGACAGCAGCTCGGTGATCGCGGTGACGCCGCCGTGGAAGCGGTCGACGACGGCGTAGACCTCGACCCGGTTGCAGGTCGAGACGATGACGGCCTCGCCGACGTGCGCGCTGCCGTGCACGGCGTGCAGCAGCTTGACCAGGTCGTCCCCGGCCACCGCCGCCCGCTCCAGCATGGCCACCGGCGCGCTGCCGTGGCTCAGCCCCACTACCAGGACGCTCATGCCCGGCGCTCCTCCTGCCCGCTCATCCCGCCTCCACCGTCTCCACGTACTGCGCCGGGCCCGGCGGACCCTCGCCGGAGAGGCGGCGGTCTCCCGGGCCGCCGGCCTTGCGCTGCTCGTGGAACGCCAGGATCTGCAGTTCGATCGACAGGTCGACCTTACGCACGTCCACTCCCTCCGGCACCGAGAGGACCACCGGAGCGAAGTTCAGCACGCTCGTCACGCCGGCCGCCACCACCCGGTCGCACACCTTCTGCGCCGCGTGGGCGGGCGTGGCGATCACCGCGATGGACACCCGCCCGCTCGCGATGACGTCCTCCAGCCGGTCGATGTGCCGCACGGTCCTACCGGCGATCTCCTGGCCGACGAGCGCCTCGTCGGCGTCCAGGAGCCCCGCCACCCGGAACCCGCGCGAGGCGAACCCGCCGTAACCGGCCAGCGCGCGGCCCAGGTTACCGACCCCGATGATGGCGACGGCCCAGTCCTGGGTGAGACCCAGCTCACGGGAGATCTGGTAGACCAGGTATTCGACCTCATATCCCACCCCGCGGGTGCCGTACGAGCCGAGGTGGGACAGGTCTTTACGCAGCTTGGCGGAGTTCACCCCGGCCGCGGACGCCAGCTCTTCCGAGGACACGGTGGCCACGCCCCGCTCCTGGAGGGCGTGCAGCGCCCGCAGGTACACCGGCAGGCGCGCCACGGTGGCCTCGGGGATGCCGCGTCCGGCGCGGTCGCGATTGCGGTTCTGTCGTGGTGTCACGGCCTGCTCTTCGGGGGCGGGGCGCTGCGGTCCGTGCCCCGTGCCGTCGGCGGCGGCGACCGCTCGGCCACCGCCCGGCCGCGCAGGGCTGTCCTCCAGGGTAAGCCTTTGTGAATACGCGCACAAAGTCGCCTCCCGTTCCGCGCCGCCACCGGACACCGGCCTCCGAAGAGGCCTAGACCGCGAAATCCAGGCCAAACTGGACTTTCTTGGCGCAGCGCCAATAGTAGCCGACGGCCGGGATGTGACCGAAAGAACAGGCCGGATACGGCCGCCGAGCCGCCTCTACCGGTCGGCGCGCGACGCGAGCACCGCGGCGCGGAGCCGCGCCTCGTCCACCCGCCAGAAATCGTGCTGGACGCCGTTCACCAGCGTGACCGGGATCTGCTCCCAGTAGGCCCGCCGGTCCTCCTCCGACACCGTGATGTCGCGCTCCTCCACGACCGCCCCGAGATCGGCGGCGACCCGCTCCACCACCGCCCGCGCGTCATCGCACAGATGGCACCCCGGCTTGCCGATCAGCGTGATGGTGACCCTGTTCATTGCCTCGCCGGCGCTCACCGGCGGGACACCTGGCCGGAGCGGCCGCCGGGGGCGGGCAGCGGCGTGACCTTGGCGGCGCCGAGGCGCAGCTCGATCACGTTGGTGGCCAGGACGTGCGTCCGGCTGTCGGCCTGGAACCGCGCGACGTGCGGCTGCCGCTGGTGGGCGGCGAACGCGGCCTCGTCGCGGAACAGCTCGTACAGGATGCGCTGCGTCGGGGCGTTCACGACCTCGTGCACCGCCGAGATCAGCGTGTCCGGCTCGCCGGTGCGGGCCGCCTGGACCAGCTCGCCGGCGAGGCGGTCGAACGCCTCCTCGCGGCCGTCCAGCAGGGTGTAGACGGTGATCTGGCCGCAGACCGGGCCGGCGGCCGCCGCCGCGGCGGGCGGGCCGAACCCGTCGACGGTCGTCACCGGGGCGTTCGCGCCCTCGGGGCGCAGCAGGTCCTCGGCGGACGGCTCGGGGAACCGCAGCTCGCCGCGCTTCGGCCGCTCCGGCGGCGCCGGCGGCGCCGGCGGGGCGTCGTAGCCGGTGCCCTCCTCGCGGTACTCGTCGTCGTAGTCCTCGCCGTCCTCGTACACCGGGATGGTGCGCATCGCGCCGTACCAGACGAGGCCGGCGGCGCCGCCGAGGAGGATCGGGGCGAGCGCGCCGGGCAGCAGCCCGCGGGTGCCGCCGACGATCATCGCGCCGGCGAGCGCGACGAGCGCGACCGGGATGAGCAGCTCGCCCGCCTCGCGGTCGCGCCGCGAGGCCAGCACCGCGGTGACCGCGGTGCAGGCGACCAGCGCGATCACCGCGACCAGGTGCGCGCCGTCGATCAGCAGCGTCGGCAGCTTGTCGTAGACCTGCGAGGGCTTCGGCAGCGCCTTGGTGAACTTGTAGGACGCCTGCACCGGGTCCAGCACGCCGATGACCAGCGCGACCACCGTGTAGGACACCACGAACAGCCAGGCCGCGAAGCGGATCTGCACGTACCGCGCGATCAGCTCGATCATGCCGAGGGCGAGCCAGAGCGGCGCGATGAGGGTCGCGCCGAGCTCCAGGACGCGGAACAGCGCGGAGTTGAACCCCGCGAGGAACCCGATCGTCATGCAGAGCAGCGCGAGGGAGATGCCGACCAGCGTCAGCGACCAGGCGATCAGGTAGAGCAGCCGGTCCTTGGAGGCGCGCATGACCAGCAACCCCGTCGCCGCGAGGGCACCCAGGGTCGCCAGCAGCGCGAGAAGTGCTTCGACCATCGCGCCCCATGGTGCCCGATGCGGGGCGCGGAGGGGTAACCCGCTCCTCCGCCGCACCTCGTTGCCTGAGTACCTCGCGGTATCTAGAGTGGCGGGACGGCCGGAGGCCGCGTCCGCCCCGAGGAGACCTGCATGAGCGGTTCGGCCCTCGCCGCCCGGGTGACGGCGCTGCCGTGGTCGTCCCCGCACGCGGCCGCCCGGGGCCGCCGCGGCGCCCGCGCCCCCGCGGCCGACGACCTGGTGCTGCGCGCCCGCGACGGCGACGCCGAGGCGTTCGGCTGCCTCTACGACCGGCACGTCGAGCTCGTCTACCGCTACGTCCTCTACCGGGTGGGCTCCCACCCGCTCGCCGAGGACCTGACCAGCGAGACGTTCCTGCGGGCGCTCCACGGGATCGGCGGCTACCGGCGGTCCGGCCGGGACTTCGGGGCCTGGCTGGTCGGCCTCGCCCGCGAGCTCGTCGCGGGCCACCTGGCGTCCGGCCGCCACCGCCGGGAGGTCTCCGCCGAGCTGCTCGCCGACCTGCTCGGCGCGCTGCCGGAGCCGGACGGCCCGGCGGACGGCCCCGAGCGCGCCCTGTTCGACGCGATCACCAGCCGGACGCTGCTCGCCGCCGTCGACCGGCTCGGCCCCGAGCAGCGGGAGTGCGTGGTGCTGCGCTTCCTGCACGGCCGGTCGGTCGCCGAGACCGCGCTGATCATGGGGAGGGAGCCCGGCGCGGTGAAGGCGCTCCAGCACCGCGCCGTGCGGACGCTGGCCCGGCTGCTGCCCGACGACCTGCGGAGCTGATCGCCGCGCTCCGCCGCCCGCGCCGGGCGTGAGCACCGTCCCAATACAGGACGAACCCCCTGGGGGCGGTGGGGCATTGACTAGGCTCGCCCCATGCGGCTTTTCTGGCATCGCGGCAAGGAAGACGACCCTGTGAGCGCGGGCGAGGCCGCCGCCGCGGCGGCGGCGGCCCTCGATCCGCTCCCCGATCCCGATCCGACCGCCGCAGCGTTCTTCGACGTGGACAACACGATGATGCGCGGCGCGTCCATCTACTACTTCGCCAAGGGCCTGGCCTCCCGCAAGCTGTTCACCATGCGCGACCTCGCCATGTTCGCCTGGGGGCAGGCCGCGTTCCGCCTGCGCGGCTCGGAGAACGCCGAGCACATCGGCAGCGCCAAGGAGATGGCGCTGTCGTTCGTGGCGGGCCAGCAGGTCGACGACCTCGTCCGGCTCTCGGAGGAGATCTACGACGAGGTGATGGCCGACCGCATCTGGCACGGCACCCGCCGCCTCGCCCTCCAGCACCTGGACGCGGGCCAGCAGGTCTGGCTCGTCACCGCCACGCCCGTGGAGGTGGCCCGCACCATCGCGCACCGGCTCGGCCTCACCGGCGCCCTCGGCACCGTCGCCGAGACCGCGGACGGCGTCTACACCGGCCGCCTCATCGGCAACCTGCTGCACGGCCCCGCCAAGTCCGAGGCGATCCGCGCGCTCGCCCAGCGCGAGGGCCTGGACCTGGCGCGCTGCTCGGCCTACAGCGACTCGGTGAACGACCTGCCGATGCTGACGACCGTCGGCCACCCGCACGCCGTCAACCCCGACGCCGCGCTGCGCGACCACGCCCGCGAGAACGGCTGGCCCGTCCACGACTTCCGCACCGGCCGCAAGGTCACCATGGTCGCGCTCCCGGCCGCCGCCGGCGCCGGCGCGCTCGCGGGCGGCGTCGCCGCCGGCATCGCCCTCCGCCGCCACCACAACCGCTGACGCGCGGCCGGCGGGGGTCAGACGAAGGCGGGGCCGCGGCGGAGGAGGGTGTCGTAGAGCATCTGCTGGACGGTCTCGCGGACGTGGTCGGTGAGGTTGAAGACCGTCATCGGATCGTCGGCGGACGCGGTGTCGTAGCCGTCCAGCGGGATCGGCTCGCCGAAGCGGATGACCCACTTGGACGGCAGCGGGACGAGGCCCGCCGGGCCGAGCCAGGGGAACGTCGGCGTCACCGGGAAGTAGGGCAGGCCGAGCAGCCGGGCGAGCGGCTTCAGGTCGGCGATCTTGGGGTAGATCTCCTCGGCGCCGACGATGGCGACCGGGACGATCGGGACGCCCGCGCGCAGCGCCGTCCCGACGAAGCCGCCGCGGCCGAAGCGCTGCAGCTTGTAGCGGTCGGCGTAGGGCTTGCCGACGCCCTTGAAGCCCTCGGGGAAGACGCCGACGAGCTCGCCCTTGCCGAGCAGCCGGGCGGCGTCGGCGGGGCAGGCGAGGGTGTGGCCGGCCTTGCGGGCCAGGTGCCCGAGCAGCGGGACCTGGTAGACGAGGTCGGCGCCGAGCAGCCGCAGGTCGCGGTGCAGGTGGTCGTGGACGGCGACCGACAGCATCACGCCGTCGATGGGGATCGTGCCCGAGTGGTTGGCGACGAGCAGCGCCCCCGTCCCGGCGGGGACGTTCTCCAGGCCCGACAGCTCGACGCGGAACCAGTGCTCGTAGAGGGCGCGGGCGACCGGCAGCAGCACCGCGGAGTTCAGCTCGGGGTCGAAGCCGAACTCGTCGACCTCGTAGTCGCCCTGGAGCCGGCGGCGCAGGAACGCCAGGCCGGCGGCGACGCGGCGCTCCAGCGGGTCGCGGTCGGGCGCGCCGCCGGGCGGCCCGGGCACGGCGGCCGCGGGCCGGTGCGGCGGGGTGAGCGGGATGACCCGCGCGCCCTCGCCGCCGCTCTCCTGCGCGTTCGTCATCGGCCCCTCCTCAGTCGCGGACCGGCGTCGCGATGAGCCGGTCCAGAAGCCGCAGCGGGGCGCCCGGCCCCGGGCCCCGCACGGACACGAAGTCCGCGAGGGCCGCCTCGGAGCTGTACTTGGGACGCCACGCCAGCTCGTCGGCGAGCGCCGCGGTGTCGAGGACGCGGCCGTAGGTGAGCCAGCGCAGCAGCTCGGGCGAGAAGCCCGACAGGCCGGCGAACCGGCGGCCGAGGTCGCCGAAGGCGGCGATCGACTGCGCCGGCATCGGCACCGAGGGGCGGCCCGCGCGGCGCAGCGCCTGCGAAAGCAGCAGCACGCCGTCGCCCGCGACGTTGTAGCAGCCCGGGTGGTCCTCGACCGTCATCCGGCGGAGCACCTCGACGCCGTCGTCCTCGTGCACGAACTGCAGCCGCGGGTCGAAGCCGAGCACGGTCGGGACGACGGGCAGCCGCAGGTAGCGGGTGAGGGGGGAGTCGACGCCGGGGCCGAGGAAGTTGGCGAAGCGCAGCACCGAGACCGCGAGGTCCGAGCGGCGCCGCACCAGCCCGCGCACGTAGCCCTCGACCTCGACCGCGTCCTTGGCGTAGCCGCCGGACGGGGCCTCGGCCGGCTCGTCCCGCTCGGTGAACACCGCCGGGTCGCGCGGCGAGGAGCCGTAGACGGCCGCCGACGAGCGCACCACGAGCTTGCGCATGTCGGGCGACCGCTGGCACGCCGCCAGCAGCTGCATGGTGCCGATGACGTTGAGCTCTTTCGCCTTCGACCGGGACGCCGCCGGCGAGGTCACCAGGTTCAGGTGCACCACGGTGTCGACCTCGGCCGAAGCGATGATCTTGGCGATGCCGGGCGTCCGGATGTCGACGCGCACGAACTCGGTGCGCCCCAGCGACATCGTCGGGGGCACCGTGTCCACGCCGATGACCCGTTCGATGCCGGGATCGGCCTGGAGGGTGTTCGCGACCCGCGCCCCCAGGAAACGGGAGACGCCCGTGACGAGGACGACACGGGCCGCGGCAGAGGGCATGGAGGACACTGTGCGCCCCACCCCTTACGGCTGGTGGCCGGCGTGATTACTTCTTGTTGCGACGCTGGATGCGCGTCTTCTTCAGCAGCTTGCGGTGCTTCTTCTTGGCCATCCGCTTGCGGCGCTTCTTGATGACAGAGCCCACGAGACCTCGCTCGACGATTTCGGAAGTTCGTACAGGAGACGGACGGTCCCGCCGGGAGGCCGTACGCCTCCGCCGTTCACCGTCCGCTGCCCAAGGGTACCGCTGCGCCGACCGAGGTCATGCCGCCGGTCGCCGCACGCGCCGCCCAGGCCGCTCCCCTACCCGCCGGAACGCCGCGCAACCGCGCGTCTCCGGACCGTTCCCGGCGCCCGCGGGGAACGCGTCCCCCGCGGGCGCCGGGGCCGGCGGCCGCGTGGTCCGCCGGCCGGTCCTTGCTCGTCGTCGTCCCCGATGACGTCGCCGCGGCGCGGGCTCGCGCCCGCCCCGCCGGCGCCGGGACCGCCGTCCCGGATCCGCCCCCGCCCGAGCGGGGCCCGCTCACCCCGCTTCGATGTACGCATCCCGCAGGTAGTCGTGAACGGCCTGCTCGGGTACCCGGAACGAGCGGCCCACGCGGATCGCGGGGAGCTCGCCCGAGTGGACGAGGCGGTAGACGGTCATCTTGGACACCCGCATCACCGCCGCCACTTCGGCCACGGTCAGGAACCTGACCTCGCTGAGAGGTCGCTCGCCTGAGCTCATCGGACGCCCTCTTCCACACGTGCCGCGCACCGGCCCTTTGGGTGACTTTGATCACGCACGTGTACTTCATCCAGCGTAAATCGAGTACCGCGAGTCGCAAGAGGGGAATTGCGGTGGGTTCCGTCTCCGGCCCTAACGGAAAGGACACACTGTCCTTTCATACGGAGCGTGGAGGTGGCGGTACCGAGAGTGCGGCGGTACCGCCCCGCGTCCCGGAAACAGGCGATGACCTGCGGCTCAGGCGTCACCGGCCGAACGGCCGCGTCCCGGGAGTCCCGCTACGGCCGCCGCGTCACTTCGCGTGACGCATTCCGGCCACCGTTTGCGGGTGTTTTCCGGAAACTCCGCTCAGCCGAGCCCGGAACGCTCCAGCAGATAGGCGGTCAAAGGCCGGTAGTGCTGCGGGGACACGCCGTCGTCGAGCGGCACCGTCGCGACGATCCTGCCTTCGGCCTCGCCGACGAACAGCGCGGGGTCGTTACAGTCCGCGAAGCCGACGGCGTCCACGCCGGCCTGCCCGGCCGCGCCCGCCCAGCCGTGATCGGCGATGGCCAGATCCGGCCATTGTCCGGATTCCGCTGCGAGGACGGCCAGCATCCGCTCCATCGGGGCGGGGTCGTGCGTGTGGTGGGTGCGGCCGTCGTCGCCCTCCAGCATCGCCACGCCGCCCGGCGCGTAGACGAGGCGCCGCAGCTCGGTGCCGCCGTAGGGCCGGTCGACCTCGTACTCCCAGCCGTCGGCCGGGGTGAGGACGGCGCAGCCGCGCGCCGCGAGGGCCCGCGCGACGGCCTGGTAGACCTCGGTCAGCGTCGCGGGGTGCCCGGTGGCGACCACGACCGGCGAGCGGGCCTCGGCGGCCGCGCCGATCCGCGCCGCCATCCGGTCGAGCGCGCCGATCGTCAGGTCGGGGTCGATGGTGTCGTCCCCGTAGACGTGCCGGGGGTCGGGGTCGACGCCGCAGCGCTCGACCATGATCTCCAGGATCTCGCGCTCGGTGTAGCCGCGCTTGAACTCCAGCCCGAACGCGTAGTACGGGTCGCCGGCGGCCAGCCGCCGGAAGTGCAGCAGGTTGTTCTGGCGCGGCGTGGCGACCCCGCCGGCGATCATCGTGCGGACCAGGTGGGCGCGCAGCTCGTCGCGGGACGGCGCCCCCGCGCCCTTCGCCCGCCTCCCCGGGCGGGCCATCAGAGGTCCGCCATCGGGTCGAGGCCGAGCTCGGGGAAGACCGCCCGGCGGGTCGCCAGGACGGCCTGGTCCACCGGGTTGGCCGGGTCGAAGCCCTCTTCCCAGGTGTGCACGCGCACCTCCAGAGTTCCGTCGGTCATGCGGCGCGGCGCGATCTCGTCGGTGCGCTCCCGCACGAAGTCGCGCCAGGTCTCGGGGGTGGCCGTCTCCGGGTCCAGGCGGCGGCCCGCCGCCTCGGCGAGCAGGTGGGTCCAGGCGCGGGGGACGACCTGGACGAGCTCGTACCCGCCGCCGCCGGTCGCCAGCCACCGGCCGCCGGCGACCTCGTGGGCCAGCTCGTGCAGGCGCCGGTAGGCGGTGCGCTGCCCGTCGATGGTGAGGATGAGGTGGGCGAGAGGGTCCAGGGCGTGCGCGTCGGCGCCGTGCTGGGTGACCAGGAACTGCGGCCCGAACGCGCGCAGCGCGGCCGGGACGACGGCCTCGAAGGCCCGCAGCCAGGCGGCGTCGCCGGTGCCGGGCGGCAGCGCGACGTTGACCGCCGAGCCGGGCGCGTCCGGGCCGCCGGTCTCGGTCGGCAGGCCGGTGCCGGGGAACAGCGTGCGGGGCGACTCGTGCAGGCTGACGGTGAGCACCCGCGGGTCGTTGTAGAAGGCGTCCTGGACGCCGTCGCCGTGGTGGACGTCGATGTCGACGTAGGCGACGCGCTCGGCGCCGTTGTCCAGCAGCCAGGCGATCGCGATGGCGGGGTCGTTGTAGACGCAGAAGCCGCTCGCCGCGCCCGCGAGGGCGTGGTGCAGGCCGCCGGAGATGTTGGCGGCGTGCTCGGCGTCGCCGCTCCAGACGGCGCGGGCGCCCGCGACCGAGGCCCCGGCGATGAGCGCGGACGCCTCGTGCATGCCGAGGAAGACCGGGTTGTCGGCGGTGCCGATGCCGCGCCGCTCGTCGGGCAGGCCGGTCTGCCCCGAGTGCCGGACGGAGGCGATGTAACCCTCCTCGTGGACGAGGCGGAGCAGCGCGTCGTCGGCGGCCGCGAAGTCCCGCACGTCCACGTTGGCGGCGTCCAGGACGCCGAGCTCGCGGGCGAGCGCGACGGTGAGCTCGACCCGGACGGGGTTCATCGGGTGCCCGGGGCCGAAGTCGTAGGCGGTGAGCCGCTCGTCCCAGAGGACCCGCAGCCCGCAGCCGTCCGGTGCCGACGGGGCCGTGGCGGCGGGGGCCGGATCTGCGCTCATGACCTCACGGTATCGCCCCCGCGCTCCGCCGGTCCGGGTGGCATGGATCACAACCGGGCGCCACCGTGCGTGTACGGACGCGTAAAGGGCAGAGGGCCAAACCAGCAGCATTGCTACAAAGTTGTGACGTGAACAACTCCCATTAATGGGGCATCTAACCGGTAACACACATGAAACAGACGGCAGGTGGGGTGGACATGGAACCGCTCAGGTACGACGGACTGCCGCCGGAGGTGACCCCGCTGCCGCTTCCGGACGCCGACCCCGTCACCCCGCCCGCGACCGACACCGCCGCCGCCGCGCACCGCCGCGCGCCGCACGAGCGCCGCCCGAGCGTCCGCAGCCGCGCGATCTCGCGCACGCTGCGCCTCGGCTTCTACCCCCTCATGAACAGCGTCCCCGGGTACGCGCGCGGCATCCGCACGGCGCGCTCGGGCGTGGACGCCGCGTCCCTGCTGCTCCGCCCCTCCTCCCGCGTCATGATCAAGCCGCTGGACGACCCGGGCGTCGAGCAGGACGGCGAGCGGCGCCGGGTGCGCGGCGAGTGGGTGGTGAGCCGGGAGGGCGAGCGCGGCCGCGCCGGCGCGATCCTCTACCTGCACGGCGGCGGCTACGTCGTCTGCTCGCCGCGCACGCACCGCCCGATCACCTCGCGGCTCGCCGTCGACACCGGCCTGCCGGTGCTCGTGCCCCGCTACCGGCTGGCGCCCGAGCACCCCTTCCCCGCCCCGCTGGAGGACGCCGTCGCCGCCTACGAGTGGCTGCTCGCGCGCGGCGTCCCCGCCTCGGGGATCGTCATTGCGGGCGACTCGGCGGGCGGCCACCTGGCCGCGTCGCTGACCGGCGAGATCTGCCGGACGGGCCTGCCGCGCCCGGCCGGGACGGTGCTGTTCTCCCCCTGGGCCGACCTCACCTGCGAGCTGTCCACGCAGGCGCAGCGGCTCGCCCGCGACCCCTACATCAGCGCCAGCGCGGCCCGCCGGGTCGCCCGGCTCGTCGTCGGGTCGGGCGACTTCGCCGACCCGCGCCTCGCGCTGCTCACCTGCCCGTGGAGCGAGACGCCGCCGATCCTCATCCAGGTCGGCGGCGCCGAGGTGCTGCGCGGCGACTCCGAGGCGCTGCACCGGGCGCTGACGGAGGCCGGCAACGACTGCGAGCTGCAGGTCTGGAAGGGCCAGATGCACGTCTTCCAGATCCTCAACCGGGTGCTGCCCGAGGCGAGCGCGGCGATGCGCGAGACCGCCCGCTTCGTCGCGCGCGTCACCGCGGAGCCCCGCCACGGGGACACCGTGACGGGTCCGGGCGCCGCCGCGGCCGCGGGAGCCGAGGCGGTCGCCTGATTCGAGGGCGCCCCGCACGGCGCGCGGTGACGGGCGACGCCGTGCGGGGGGTCCTCGTCAGACGCGCGAGACGTCGCGCTCGCCGGCGTCCTCGGTGCGGGCGCCGGGCGCGCGGCCCGCCGTCAGCAGGCCGGCCAGCGCGGCGAGCGCCGCGACGCCCTCGCCGACCAGGCTGAGCGTCTTCTCGGTGTACCAGACAGGCTCGGACATGTCCGGCAGCGGGCCGAGCGCGCCGACGTCCACGTAGTAGTAGAGGAGCAGCGCCGCCACGGCGCTCGCCGCGACGAGGAACGCCGCCGCGTAGGTCCAGCGGCGCGGCCGCACGAGGACCAGCACGGCCGCGACCGCCGCCGCCACCGCCTGCGCGTAGAAGATCGTGTCGGCACCGATGGAGCCGCCCGGCACGCTCGCCATCTCCGGCGCGAACCGCCAGTGGACGACCGCGTCCACCGCCAGACCGGCCGCTGTCAGGATCCGCAGCACAATGCCCATACCGGGAGCACGTACCGGAGCGGCGATCGGCTCAATTCAGCCGCCGGCGAGCTCGCGCCCCCGGTTGCGGGCGGCCTCGATCGCCTCCAGGACCGCGGCCCGGACGCCGTGCCGCTCCAGCTCGCGGATCGCCGCGATCGTGGTGCCGCCCGGCGACGTCACGGCCTCGCGCAGCAGCACCGGGTGCTCGCCGGAGTCGCGCAGCATCACCGCGGCGCCGACGGCCGACTGCACGACCATCTCCAGCGCGGCGGCGCGCGGCATGCCGAGCAGGATGCCGGCGTCCACCATCGCCTCGACCAGGTAGTAGAAGTAGGCGGGGCCGCTGCCCGACAGGGCCGTCGCGGCGTCCTGGAGCGACTCGGGGATGCGGGTGACCTTGCCGACCGGGCTGAGCAGCCCCTCGGCGAGCTTCAGGTGCTCCTCGGTGGCGTGCGAGCCGGGCGAGATGACGCTCATCGCCTCGTCCACCAGCACCGGGGTGTTGGACATGACCCGCACGACCGGGACGCCGGCGGGCAGCCGCTCCTCGATGAACGCGGCGGTGATGCCGGCCGCCATCGACACCACGAGCCGGTCCGGGGAGACGTGCCCGGTGATCTCGGCCAGCAGCGCGCCCATGTCCTGCGGCTTCACCGCCAGGATCAGGGTGTCGGCGGCCGCCGCCGCCTCGGCGTTGGAGGCGGTCGCGACGCCGTAGCGCTCGCGCAGCAGCGCCGCGCGCTCCTCGCGGCGGGCGGTGGCGGTCAGCTCCGCCGGCCGGAGGCCCGCCCGCAGCACGCCCGACAGCAGCGCCTCGCCCATCTTCCCGGCACCCAGAATCGCGATCATTCGTACACCTTGACGTGGGGGTTCACGGACGCCCCCACCCTAGGGCGCGCGTCAGCCGCGGGTGGCGGCGGAGCGGAGGACGGCGGCGAGGCCGGCGGGGCGCTCGGCGAGGCGGCGCATGAAGTAGCCGTACCACTGCGTGCCGTAGGCGACGTAGACGCGGACCCGGGCGCCCTCGGCGGCGAGGCGCCGCTGCTCGTTCGGGCGGACCCCGTAGAGGAGCTGGTACTCGAAGGTGTCGGCGTCGCGGTCGTGCAGCCGGGCGAGCGCGCCCGCGATCTCGATGAGGCGCGGGTCGTGGGTGGCGACCATGGGGTGGCCGGCGCCGGTCATCAGCACCTTCAGGCACCGCACGTAGGACCGGTCGACGTCCTCGCGGCCGGTGAAGGCGACCTCCTCGGGAGCGGCGTAGGCGCCCTTGCAGAGCCGCACCCGCGACCCCTCGAAGGCCAGCTCGGCGCAGAGCTCCTCGGCGCGCCGCAGGTACGCCTGGACGACCGCGCCGGTGCCCGGGAAGTCGCGGCGCAGCTCGCGCAGGATCCGCAGCGTCGAGGCGACGGTGGCCGGGCCCTCGGCGTCGAGCGTCACCGCCGTCCCGGCGTCGCGGGCGGCGGCGCAGATCCGGCGGGCGTTCGCCAGCGCCAGGTCCTCGTCCAGCTCCTGCCCGAGGGCGGTGAGCTTGAGGGACGCCTCGGCGCGCGGGCCGAGGCCGCGCGCGCCGATCCGGGCCAGCAGGTCGAGGTGGCCGCGGGTGGCGGCGTCCGCCCGCGCGCGGTCCCCGGCGTCCTCGCCGAGCATGTCGTAGGTGGCGAGCAGGCCCTCGCCGGCCAGCCGGTCGCCGGCGCGGAGCGCGTCCTCGGCGGTCTCGCCCGCGACGAAGCGCCGGAGGACCTCCCGGGTGCCCGGCGCGGTCGCCAGGACCCTGCGGACGCCGCCGCTCCCCGCGGCGGCGAGCAGCGCGCGGCTCACCAGCGGCCGGTACGGCACGGCCCGCCCCCTTCCGCCGGATCCCGCGTCCGGTCCCCGACCGGGTCCTACCCGGTGCCCGCCGCGGATCACGGGCGGCGCGGGGCCGGCCGGGTCAGGAGACGGGGCCGCCGACCTTGTTGCCGCCGTACTTCGCCACGTAGCCGGGCATGTCGGCGGTCTTGATCGCCTCGAAGAGGGCGGCCGACCGCTTGGGGTCGAGCAGCACGACGCTCTGCTTGCCGCGCGTCCCGGTGCCCTTGTAGGGGGCGGTGAGGAAGGTGACGTCGGCGGGGCGCAGGCCGCGCAGGCCGAGGGCGAGCGAGCGCAGCTTCCCGCCGCTCATCGTGTCGTCCACGGTGATCGACTTGGTGAACGCCTCCAGGAAGCGGTTCAGCTTCAGCGGGTTGCCGAGCGTCCCGCCGTCCGCCGCCTGCCCGGCGAGGGCCCTCAGGAACGCCTGCTGGCGCTTGATCCGGTCGAAGTCGCCGTTCGGCAGGTTGTAGCGCTGGCGGACGTACAGCAGCGCGTCCTCGCCGTTCAGCTTCTGCCGCCCGGCCTGCCACTGCTTCTTGCGGGCCGGGTCGTAGACGCTCTGCTTGATGTCCACGGTGACGCCGCCGAGCGCGTCGGTCATGGCCTTGAACCCGGCGAAGTCGATCGCGCCGTAGTGGTCGACGCGGACGCCGGTCAGCTTCTCCACGGTCTCGGTGAGCAGCTTCGGGCCGCCGTAGGAGAACGCCGCGTTGATCTTCTGCTTGCCGTAGCCGGGGACCTCGACCCAGGAGTCGCGCGGGAAGGAGACCAGGTAGGCCTTCTTCTTGTCGGCCGGCAGGTGCAGCAGCATGATCGTGTCGGAGCGCTGCCGCCCCGGCTTCCACAGGTCATCGTTTCCTTTGCCGGTGGTGCCCGCGTCCGCGCGGGTGTCGGACCCGACGAGCAGCCAGTTGTCGGTGCCGATCGCCGACGGGCCGGGCCGCTGCCCCTCGGGCTGCCAGCCCTGCTGCCGCTTGATGTTGCCGTTGAGCGCCGACTCGCGCTGCCAGAGCAGGCCGGCGATCCCGGCGGCGAGCAGCGCGAAGAACACCACGACGGCGATGAGGACGCGCAGCCAGACGCGCTTGCGGCGCGGGCGGGCCCGGTGGCCGCCGCCCCCGTCCCCGTCCTGGCCGGCGATCGTGACGGCGGTGCCGCCGCCGGGAGCGGCGGGGTCGGCGGGCCGGTCGGGGCCGAAGGGGTCCTGGGACGTCATGGCGCCAGAAGCTACCAGGCGAAAACACTCATTAGTGACCAAACGCTCAAGCCGTGCGGCGGCGCAGGGTGGCGGCGCCGAGCCCGAGCGCGAGGAGCGTGCAGCCGGCGATCACCAGGACGTCCCGCACCAGCGTGCCGGTGACGTCGCTGTACCGCGTGAGCTGCTGCATCGCCTCCACGGCGTAGGACATCGGCATCACCACCGACGCCGCGTGCAGCCAGGACGCCATCTGGTCGCGCGGCACGAACAGGCCGCAGAGCAGCAGCTGCGGCAGCACGAACGCCGGCATGAACTGCACCGCCTGGAACTCGGTGCGCGCGAACGCGCTCGCCAGCAGCCCGAGCGCCATGCCGAGCAGCGCGTCGAGGACGGCGACCAGGAACAGCGACCCGACCGACCCGGCGAGGTCGAGGCCGAGCCAGGTGAGCGAGACCGCGAGCACGGCGCCGACCTGGACGACCGCGAGCGCGCCGAACGCGAGGGCGTAGCCGAGCAGGAAGTCCAGCTTGCCGGTCGGGGTGGCCATGAGCCGCTCCAGCGTCCCGCCGGTGCGCTCGCGCAGCGTCGCCACGCTGGTCACGATGAACATGATCACCAGCGGGAAGACGGCGATGAGCTGCGGCCCGACCCGGTCGAACAGGCCGGGGCTGTCGAAGACGTAGCGCAGCAGGACCATCAGCAGGCTCGGCACGAGGACGAGCAGCGCGATCGTCCGCGGGTCGTGCCGGAGCTGGGCGAGGATGCGGCGGGTGGTGGCGAGGGTGATCCTCGGCGTGAAGGCGGTGCTCATGCCGTGCTCCCCGGCGTGTCGGCGGTGTCGGCGGTGTCGGCGGTGTCGGCGGTGTCGGCGGTGTCGGCGGTGTCGGTGATCAGGCGGAGGAAGGCCTCCTCCAGGTCGCGGGCGCCGGTCCGCTCCAGCAGCGCGTCCGGGGCGTCGTCGGCGAGGAACCGGCCCTCGCGCATGAGCAGCAGCCGGTCGGTGCGGCCCGCCTCGTCCATGACGTGGCTGGACACCAGCAGCGTCGTCCCGTTCCCGGCCAGCTCGCGGAACAGCTTCCACAGCTCCTCGCGCAGCACCGGGTCGAGGCCGACGGTCGGCTCGTCCAGGACGAGCAGCTCGGGGCGGCCGACCAGCGCCACCGCGAGGTTGACGCGGTTCAGCTGGCCGCCCGACAGCGTCCCGACGGCCCGGTCGCGGTGGTCGGCGAGCCCGACCTCCTCGATCACCCGGTCGGCGGCGGCGCGCGGCGCGCCGAGCACGGCGGCGAAGTAGCGCAGGTTCTCGCCGACGCTGAGGTCGGTGTAGACGGCGGGCGCCTGCGTCGCGTAGCCGACGCGGCGGCGCAGGCCAGGCGATCCGGCCGGCGCGCCGAGCACGGTGACGGTGCCGCCCGCGACGACCTGCACGCCGACCAGGGCGCGCAGCAGCGTGGACTTGCCGCAGCCGCTCGGCCCGAGCAGCCCGACGACGCTGCCGCGCGCCACCTCGAAGGACAGGTCGTGCAGGACCGCGCGGCCGCCCCGGACCACGCGCAGGCCGCGGGCCTCGATCGCCGGAGCCGAATTCATCATGTGATGAATTTATGCCGGCACGGCGGCCCGGTCAAGGGTCGCCGGGGGGCGGGTGCGGTCAGCCGAAGTGGGCGCGCAGGGCGGGCGCGAGCAGCGCGACGAGCTCGTCGCGGCCGAGCGAGGCCATCGGCTCGACCCGGAGGACGTAGCGCAGCACGGCCATGCCGACGAGCTGCGCGGCGGCGGCCTGCACCCGCTCCAGGGGCACGCCCTGCCCCTCGGCGACGCGCTCCAGCAGCGCGGCGGTGACGAACTCGCGCATCATCGCGGCGGCCCGCTCGTTGGTCATCGCCGACCGGAACAGCGCGAGGATCGGGGCGCGCCGGTCGGGGTCGTCCCAGAACTCCAGGAAGGTGCGGGCCATCGTCTCGGGGAACGCGGCGCGGTCGGCCGTCGCGAACCGCGCCAGCACCTCGGCGGGGTCGACGGGGAAGCGCATCGCGGCGACGAACAGGCCCTGCTTGCCGCCGTAGAAGTGGTGCACGAGCGCCGGGTCGACGCCCGCCGCGCGCGCGACGGCGCGCACCGAGGCGCCGTCGTAGCCCTTGTCGCCGAACAGGGCGCGGGCCGCGTCGAGGATCGCCGCGCGCGTCTCGGTCGGGCCGGGGCGCCGCCCGCGCGGCCCCTGGCCCGCCTCGGGCGCGGCACCCGTCACCGCAGGCTCCGCCGGGAGACCTCACCGCCCGAGGTGACCTCCCAGGTGCGGTCGGCGGCGGCGAGGTGCAGCCGCGCGAACGCCAGGGCCTCGGCGAGGTCCTCCATCCGCTCGGCGCGGCTGTCGGCCCGCCGGGTGTTGACCTCCAGCACGATGTGGCCGCCGAAGCCGCCCTCGGCGAGGGTCTCCAGGATCGGCCCGCAGGGCTGGGAGCCGCGGCCCGGCACCAGGTGCTCGTCCTTGTTGGTGACGCCGACGCCGTCGGCGAGGTGGACGTGGCGCAGCCGGTCGCCGAGGTCGGCGGCCATCGCGACGGCGTCCGAGCCCGAGACGGCGGTGTGCGACAGGTCGAGCGTGACGTGCGCGAAGTCCTGGTCGACGGGGTTCCAGTCGGGCGCGTACATGCCGGCCTCGGCGCCGCGCGCCTTCAGCGGGAACATGTTCTCGACCGCGAACAGGACGTCGGTCTCCTCCTGCATGCGGGCGACGCCCTCGACGAAGTCGCGGGCGTAGTCGCGCTGCCAGCGGAACGGCGGGTGCACGACCACGACGTCGGCGCCGAGCTCCTCGGCGACCTCCTTGGAGCGGACCAGCTTCCCCCACGGCTCGCGGCCCCAGACTCGCTGGGTGAGCAGCAGGCAGGGCGCGTGGATCGACCTGATCGGCACCTGGTGGTAGTCCGACAGCCGGCGGAGCACGCCGAGGTCCTGCGAGGAGGCGTCGGTGGAGACCATCACCTCGACGCCGTCGTAGCCGAGCAGCGCCGCGATCTCGAAGGCGCTCGGCACCTTCTCCGGATAGACCGACGCCGTGGACAGCGTGATCGGGGCGTCCGGCACGCGGATGGCCGGTGCGGCGGCGCCGTTTCGCTGCGGGGTCAAGGCTCCCTGCCCGTTCTTCGCTCGGCGGTGGGACGGCGGGCGTCCCGGCGGCCCGGCGGGTCTCCGGTCCGTCGCACGGCGCCCGCGCCGCCCTCCCGGCCGGCGGCGCCCACGCACCGAAAGCCTATGCGCCCGGAGGGCCGCTGGAACCCGCGACCCGGCGTGATCTGGATTTCCGCGCGGCGCCGGTCGCTACGCTCGGTACCCGTGGCCGACATCGCACCGGGGGCCGTGCCGAGCCCCAACATCTGGAACTCCCCGCGCGTCTACGAGATCGAGAACCGCGCCGTGGACCCGGACGGCGCCATCGAGGCGGCGCTCCGGCGGCTGCGCCCCTGGGCGGGGGCGGCCGTGCTCGACGTCGGCTGCGGCACCGGCTTCCACCTGCCGCTGTTCGCCGCCGAGGCCGCGAGGGTCGTCGGCGTCGAGCCGCACGCCCGCCTCGCCGCCGCCGCGCGGGAGCGGACCCGCGACCTGCCGAACGTCACGGTCCGCGTCGGCGCCGCGCAGGCGTTGCCGCTTCCGGACGCCTGCGTCGACGTGGCGCACGCGCGCTGGGCCTACTTCTTCGGCCCCGGCTGCGAGCCGGGCCTCGCCGAGCTGGACCGCGTCGTGCGGCGCGGCGGCACCATCATGATCGTCGACAACGACGCCGCCCGCTCCACCTTCGGCGGCTGGTTCCGGCGCTGGCTGCCGTCCTACGACCCCGCCGCCGTCGAGCGGTTCTGGACGCGGCGCGGCTTCGCCCGCGAGCCGGTCCTGATGCGCTGGGCGTTCCAGAGCCGCGAGGACTTCGCGGCGGTGCTGCGCATCGAGTTCCCGCCCGATCTCGCGGGCGCCTTCCTCGCCGAGCATCCCGGGCTGGAGGTGGATTACGCCGTCAACATCTGGTGGAAGAACCGCTAGGCACCCCGCCGCCGAGACTGTTGGACGCCCGGACAATAATGTCGGGATCCGCTGAACTGGAGGTCACCCATGGGACGCGCCGCCACCACGGGCCGCACCCTTCTCGCCGCCACCGCCCTCGGCGCCGCCGGCGCCGGCGCCGGCCTGGCCGCCCAGCGCCGCGCGGTCCGCCGCCTCAAGCTGCGGCCCGACCCCTACGCCGCCGAGCCGTTCGGCTCCCTGCGCGGCACCCCCGCCCCCGTCCGCGCGTCCGACGGCACCCGGCTCTACGCCGAGATCGACGGCGCCGACCGCACCGACCTCGCCGTCGTGTTCTCGCACGGCTGGACGCTCACCCAGGACTCCTGGCACTTCCAGCGCAAGGCCCTGCGCGGCCTCGGCCGCCTGGTCTTCTGGGACCAGCGCGGGCACGGCCGCTCCGACGGGGGCGCGCGCGACGGCTACGGCCTGCACCGCCTCGCGCACGACCTCAAGGACGTCATCGACCAGACCGTCCCCGAGGAGACGCCCGTCGTGCTCGTCGGGCACTCCATGGGCGGCATGACGACGATGCGGTTCGCCGACGAGTACAGCGAGCTGATCGGCCGCAAGGTCGTGGCGACCGGCCTGCTCTGCACCTCCTCGGGCAACCTCGGCGCCGTGACGCTCGGCATGCCGGCCGCGCTCGCCCGCGTCACCAGCCGCGTCCTGCCGCGCTCGCTGCGGCTGGCCGGGGCCGGGTCGGCCGCCATCGAGAAGGTCCGCCACCTCGGCCGGGACGGCTCCATGGTGATCGAGGACCTGATCGCGTTCGGCCCGGACGCGTCCCCGGCGGCGGTGCGGTTCGCCGAGGAGATGATGGCCGACACCCGGATGGACGCCCTGATCGACTTCTTCCACTCGATGATCACGACCGAGGTGATCAGCGACTGCGGGCGCCTCGCCGGGATCGACAACCTCGTCATCGGCGCGGAGAACGACCTGCTGACGCCCGTCCAGCACAGCCTGCGCATCGCCTCCTGCGTGCCGGACGCCCGGCTGGAGGTCGTCCCGACCAGCGGGCACATGGCCATGCTGGAGCGGCCGAGCGTCGTCTCCGACCACCTCGGCGACCTGATCGCGCGCGCCCGCAAGGCGCTGCCCGCGTCCTGAGCCCCGTCAGGCGTCGGTGCTGCGGGCCGCCGGGACGGCGGCGGCGACGCGCGCGGCGACCTCCCGCATCCCGGCGGCGTTCGGGTGGAACGGCGCGGCCGCGGACGTCAGCGCGATCCCCTCGACCCACTTGCGGCCGGGCGGGGCGCACATGTCGTGCCCGAGGCCGTCGCGGTAGGCGTCCACGAAGGTGGCGCCGGCCGCGGCGGCCCGCTTCTCCAGCATCGCGTTCAGCCGCCGCTCGGCCGCGTCCAGGAACGCCAGGTCGCCGGCGGCGAGCGGCACGACCGGCCAGCAGCCGGGCGCCTCGGGGACGAGCCGCAGGTAGCCGACGACGAGCACGCGGGCCCGCGGGGAGCGGCGGTGGATCTCGGCGAGGACGGCGGCGACCTTCGGCGCCGTCGCGTCGACCCGCCGCGCGAGCTCGTCGCCGTAGCGGGCGGTGCAGGGCGCGCCGGCGTGGTCCTTGACGCTGAGCAGGCCGCAGGTGACCGCGATCTGGCCGAAGCCGACGTCGTTGCCGCCGATGCCGAGCGTGACGAGGCCGGTGTCCTCCGCCAGCGCGTCGAGCTGCGGCGGGTTCACGCCGAGCGGCGTCGTCTGCGGGGAGGACATGTGCTCGGTCTCGGCGCCGCTGCAGCTCGCGTCGGTGAGGCGGGCGCCGAGGCCGGCCGCGACCAGGGACGGGTAGGCGTGGTCCGAGCGCAGGCACCCGGGCACGCCGCCCGCCGACCGGGGAATGAGCGGACCGGCGGTGAACGAGTCACCCAGGGCCACATAACTCTTCCCCTGGGCCGCGGCGGTCCCGTCCGCCCGCGCCGCCACGGGCGAGCCGAGCGCCAGCAGCGCCGCGACCGCCGACGCCACCCCCAGTGCCTTCTTGAGGTGCATGTACCGCGTCCTTTCAGCGGAGGCCCCGATCGGCCGGCGACCGGGCCCGGGCCCCGCCACCATAAGCCGCCGGACGCGGCCCGTCATCATGTAACTACATGGAGTCACAGGAGGCGCACGCCGCCCCACCCGTACCACCTGGCCCGAACTGTCGGTGGCGGCGCCTACGCTGCTGCGCATGGCGAAGACGAAGGCGGCCGCGCGCTCGGCGGCGTACCGCTGCTCCGAGTGCGGCTGGCAGACGTCCAAGTGGGTGGGCCGCTGCGGCGAGTGCCAGACGTGGGGCACGATCGTCGAGGGGACGAGCGCCACGCCCGCCCGCGTCGTGTCGGCCGGCCCGGTCAGCGCGCCCGCGCGGCCCATCGGCAAGGTCGACGTGCGGTCCGCGCGGACCCGCCCGACCGGCCTCGACGAGCTCGACCGCGTCCTCGGCGGCGGCATCGTCCCCGGCGCCGTGCTGCTGCTGGCGGGCGAGCCCGGCATCGGCAAGTCCACGCTGCTGCTGGAGGTCGCCGCGCTCGCCTCGTCCGCCGACGCCGCCCGCGAGCCCGTCCCCGGGCAGGCCGGCGAGACGGGCCGCTCCCCCGTCCTCTACATCACCGGCGAGGAGTCCGCCGAGCAGGTCCGGCTCCGCGCCGACCGGGTCGGCGCGATCACCGACGACCTGTACCTGGCCGCCGAGACCGAGCTGTCGGCCGTCCTCGGCCACGTCGACGCCGTCGAACCCACCCTGATGATCGTCGACTCGATCCAGACGATCGGCACGAGCGAGGTCGACGGCGCGCCCGGCGGCGTCACCCAGATCCGCGAGGTCGCCGCCAACCTCATCCGCGTCGCCAAGGAGCGCGGCATCACCGTCGTGCTCGTCGGGCACGTCACCAAGGAGGGCGCCATCGCGGGCCCGCGCCTGCTGGAGCACCTGGTCGACGTCGTCCTGTACTTCGAGGGCGACCGGCACTCGCGGCTGCGGATGATCCGCGCCGTGAAGAACCGCTACGGCCCGACCGACGAGCTCGGCTGCTTCGACCTGTCGGAGGTCGGCATCGTCGGCGTCGCCGACCCGTCCGGGCTGTTCCTCACCCGCCGCGACGAGCCCGTCCCCGGCACCTGCGTGACCGTCACCCTGGAGGGGCGCCGCCCGCTCGTCGCCGAGGTGCAGGCGCTCGTCGCCAAGTCGCACCTGCCGTCGCCGCGGCGCGCCTCGTCGGGGCTGGAGACCTCGCGGGTCGCGATGGTCCTCGCCGTCCTCGCCCAGCGCTGCAAGATCTCCATGCACGAGCAGGACGTGTACGTGTCGACCGTCGGCGGCGTCCGCCTCACCGAGACCTCCGTCGACCTCGCGCTCGCGCTCGCCGTCGCCGGGTCCACCGTCGAGCAGACGCTGTCCAGCCACCTCATCGCCGTCGGCGAGGTCGGTCTCGCCGGCGAGGTGCGGATCGTGCCGGGCGTGCAGCGCCGCCTCGCCGAGGCGACCCGGCTCGGCTTCAAGTACGCCGTCGTGCCGCGCGGCTCGCTGGAGCTCGGCGACGGCTCGCCGCTGAAGCGCGCCGACCCGCAGCTCATGAGCTACGAGGGCATGAAGGTGATGGAGGTCGACAGCCTCACCCAGGCGCTCCAGGTCGCCTTCACCGCGCCCTGACGCGTCTCCCGCCACAGGTCGGGTGCGCCGTCGCACGCTTGCGGCCCGGGGACGGACCGGCCGGCGGCCGGCCTCGGTAAACTGGCGCCGTCCAGCGACATCCCCGGGGGCCAGGTGCCAGCACACAACAAGGGTCATGACGAACGCCGCCGCGCCACGCTCGCGGCGGTGGCGCCGGGCACCCAGCTGAGGGACGGCCTGGAGCGCATCCTGCGCGGCCACACCGGCGCGCTCATCGTGCTCGGCTACGACGCCGAGGTCGAGGAGGTCTGCACCGGCGGCTTCGAGCTGGACGTGGAGTTCTCCGCGACCCGGCTCCGCGAGCTCGCCAAGATGGACGGCGCGATCGTCATCGACGACTCCCAGCACCGCATCGTCCGCGCCGCCGTGCACCTGGTGCCCGACTCCACCATCCCGACCGAGGAGTCCGGCACCCGGCACCGCACCGCCGAGCGCGTCGCCCGGCAGACCCCGCACCCGGTGATCTCGGTCTCCCAGTCGATGCACATCATCGCCCTCTACCTGGACGGCATCCGCTACGTCCTGGAGGACTCGGCGGCGATCCTGTCCAAGGCCAACCAGGCCCTCGCCACCCTCGAGCGCTACAAGCTGCGCCTCGACGAGGTGTCGGGCACCCTGTCGGCGCTGGAGATCGAGGACCTGGTCACCGTCCGCGACGTCGCGGCGGTCGTGCAGCGGCTGGAGATGGTCCGCCGCATCGCCGACGAGATCGAGGGTTACGTCGTCGAGCTCGGCACCGACGGGCGGCTCCTGTCGCTGCAGCTCGACGAGCTGGTGTCGGGCGTCGACGTCGACCGCGAGCTGATCGTCCGCGACTACCCGTCCGCCGACACCCGCGACCGCGGCGTGGACGCCGTCCTCGCCGCCCTGGACGTGCTGACGGCCAACGAGCTGCTCGACCTGTCCACGGTCGCCGAGGTGATGGGGTTCGCCGGGCCCGAGGCGCTCGACCTGCCGGTCAGCCCGAAGGGGTACCGGCTGCTCGCCAAGGTGCCGCGGCTGCCGAGCCTGGTCGTGGAGCGCCTCGTCGAGCATTTCGGCGGCCTGCAGAAGCTGCTCGCCGCCAGCATCGACGACCTCCAGGCCGTCGACGGCGTCGGCGAGTCCCGGGCGCGCAGCGTCCGCGAGGGCCTGTCGCGGCTCGCCGAGTCCTCCATCCTGGAACGCTACGTCTGACCGGGCCGCCCTCGCGCGGACGGCCCGGCCCGGCGGGCGCTACCGCAGCGCGAACACCTGCTTCTTGGTCTTGACGCCCTGGCCCTTCAGCTGCGCGACGTAGGTCCCGGGCCGGGCCTTCGGGCGGTCGCCCCGGCACTCCTCGCCGGCGCGGCGGCGGTCCCAGGTGAAGGTCTTGGCGTAGGGGATGCCGCGCCGCAGCATCTGGATGGACGTGCCGGTCCCCGCGTCGCAGCGGCTCGCCGCCCACACCCGGTCGGCGCCGGAGCTGATCCGCAGGTCCAGGGCGCGGCTGCCGACGTCGAACGTGCACGGCTTGGCGCCGGTGTTGACGACGGTCAGCGCGAACTGCGGCCGGTCGTCCGCCGCGTAGACCTCGCGGGCCGAGGCGACGTTGACGACCAGCGCGTCCGGCGCGCAGGCGTCCCCGGCCCGGCGGGGCGCGGCGGCGGTCTTGGTGACCCGCGCGGTGACCGTCACGGTCGGCGCCGCCGCCGGCAGCGTCGGCGGCGCGGGGCTCGGCGCGCCGACGGCCGCGGCGTTCTGCACCGTCTCGCGGCGGGGCGCCTGCTCGTCGTCCCCGCTCCCGCCGACGCAGGCGTAGGCGCCGAGGCCGACGACGCCGAGCACGGCGGCGAGGGCGACGGCCCGCCGCTTCCAGTACTGGTCGAAGCCGAGGTCGTCGGGATCGCGTTCGGTGTCCTCCTCCATACGCTCAGTATCTCTTCGCCGATCGGGACGGGGGCGGTGACCCGCCGTGCCAGAATGGCAACTCATCATGCGGACCTCCCCAATTTCGATCACCGAACCGGTCCTGGCGTGGTACGCCGCGCACGCCCGCGACCTGCCGTGGCGGGCGGCGGACGCGACGCCGTGGGGCGTCCTCGTCAGCGAGATCATGCTCCAGCAGACGCCGGTCGCCCGGGTGCTGCCGGTCTGGCGGGAGTGGCTGGCGCGCTGGCCGACGCCCGCCGCGCTCGCCGCCGAGCCGTCCGGCGAGGCGGTGCGCGCCTGGGGCCGGCTCGGCTACCCGCGCCGCGCCCTGCGGCTCCACCAGGCCGCCGTCGCGATCACCGAGCGGCACGGCGGCGCCGTCCCGGGCGACCACGCCGCGCTGCTCGCGCTGCCCGGCATCGGCTCCTACACCGCCGCCGCCGTCGCGAGCTTCGCGTTCGGGCAGCGGCACGCCGTCCTCGACACCAACGTTCGCCGGGTGCTGGCGCGGGTCGTCACGGGCGTGGAGTACCCGCCGAAGGCGCAGACCCGCGCCGAGGTGACGCTCGCCGAGTCGCTGCTGCCCGCCGAGCCGGCGACGGCGGCGCGGTGGGCGGTCGCGGCGATGGAGCTCGGCGCGCTCGTCTGCACGGCCCGGTCGCCGCGCTGCGTCGACTGCCCCGTCCTGGAGCGCTGCGAGTGGCAGGCGCGGGGCCGTCCCGCCTACGACGGGCCGCCGCGCCGGGGCCAGTCGTACGCGGGCACCGACCGCCAGTGCCGGGGCCGGCTGCTCGCCGTGCTGCGCGAGGCGCACGGCCCGGTGGGCAAGCCCGCCCTGGACGTGGTGTGGTCCGACGCCGTCCAGCGCGAGCGGGCCCTCGACGGCCTCATCGCCGACGGCCTGATCGATCCCCTCGACGACGGCCGCTACGCCCTCCCCGCCTGACCTAGGGGACGCGCCGGGCCGCCCGCCCCTCGCGGGGACGGGCGGCCCGGTGGTGCCGCGGCGGGCCGGACTAGCTCCGGCGGCCCTTGGGATCGCGGTCCTTCAGGACCTGGTCCTTGGCGCGGTCCTTCATGTCGCGCTCGGCGAGGTCGCCGTCGAGCTGGACCCCGTCGTCCGGGATCACCTCGATCCGCTCCTTGCGGACCTGGTCCTCGACGGGCTGCTCCTCGGTGACGCGCTCGACGCTGACGCGGACGCGCTCGACGGCGACCGTGTCCTTGGTCACCACGGCGCGCTCCTCGTGCAGCACGACCTCCCGCTCGTCCTCGCCGAGGACGAGGTCGGCGAACTCGCCGGTCGCCTGCTCGCCGTCGATCGGCACCCGCTCCACCTTGATGCGCTCGCGGGTGACCGGCACGGACATGCGCACGTCCTCGGTCTCCACCCACCGGCGCAGGCGGACGTGCCCGGCCTCGCGGCGCTCGGTCGCGACGCGGAGGCGTTCCTCGGAGCGGACGAGCTCGGCGTCCTCGGCCCCGGCCGCGTCCCGCATCCCCGGCTTGCGCAGGGTCTCCTGGCCGGCCTGGCCGCCCAGCATGGCGGCCTTGCCCTGCTGCCCGGCGCGGCGGCCCTGGTCGGCCTGCATGCGGCCGGCGTCGCCCTGGCCGGGCGTGCGGTTCGGCTGGTTCGGGACGGCGCCCCTGTCGGGCTGGAGGCCGTAGTAGCGGTAGAGCTCGGCGACCTCCTGCCGGTCCAGGTGCTGGTCGGCGTCGATGCTCGGCGCGCCCTTGATCTTGTCCTTGTCGTAGGAGACCTGCAGGACGTCGCCCTTGCGGTCCACCCCGGCGAGCGGGACGAAGCTCTCCCGCTGGCCGAACCAGCCGGTCACCACCGTGATCCACTCCGGGGCGCCGCTGGCGTCGTTCAGGTACACCTGCTTGACGGTCCCGAGCTTGGTCCCGTCCTTGCCGGTGACCTCCAGGTCCATCAGTTCCTTGCCGCTGGTCTTGGTCTGCACGTCGACCCCTCCTCCGCGCGGCCGGCCCCTGGCGGGGCAGGTGCGGCGCGGACTCTCGTCGCACTCGGAACGGATCTCGGATCCGCGGTCGCGTCATCGCCCGTCATCTTCATACGGCGGTCTATCCGCCCCCCACCAGCAGAAACGCGGCATCACAGCCATTTCGCCGCATCGGGACGGAACGCGGCCGAACCTGGCACCGCCTTGCCCGCCGCATGACCCGGACCCGACCCGGCCGCGCGTCGCCGCAGCTCAGCGCCCCGCCGCACGCTTGGCGGCGATCCGCTCCGGGTAGGAGGCGCGGCACAGGCCACCGGCGGACGGGGGAGCTCATGGCCGAGGGGACCGAGGGCACGGCCGAATGGCGCGGCCAGGGCGGCGACGTCGAGCGCCGGGACGAGCGCGCCGGGCGTGACGGCCGCGCGAACGTCGACCGCACCGCCATCGACCACGCCGCCGCGCGCCGCTCGTCGAACCGCGACGAGCCGGACGTCCTGCTGGACGTGCCCGACCTGACGGTCGAGGAACTCGACCTCACCGTCCAGGACCTGCGGGCCAAGGTCTCCCTCCAGGCCGAGGTGCTCGACCTCGTCCGCCTCAACGTGGGCGCCGACGTCTTCCTCGGCCAGGTCGACCTGACGCTGAAGGGCGTGCACGCGCAGGCCCTGCTGAAGGTGCGGCTGGACAACGTCGCGGCGATCCTCGAACGCGTCCTCACCACGATCGACAACAACCCCGACATCCTGCGGGACCTGACCCGGGGCGCGGGCGCGGCCCTCCAGGACGTCGGCGGCGGCGCCCGCGGCGCCCTGACCGAGGTCGGCCGGGGGGCCGGCGACACCCTCCAGGGCGTCGGCAGGGGCGCCGACAAGGCCCTCGGCGAAGTGGGCCGCGGCGCGGCCGGCACCCTCCAGGGCGTCGGCCGCGGCGCCGGCAAGGCCCTCGGCGAGGTCGGCCGCGGCGCGGGCGACGCCGTCCAGAACGTCCCCGACGTCGCCAGGGACGCCACCGGCGCCGTGCGCGACGTGGGCGACCAGGCCACCGCCACCGTCCGCGACACCACCGGCAAGGCCGCGGACACCGCCCGCGACGCCACGAACCAGGTGACCGACACCGCCCGCGACACGACCGGCCGGCTGGCGGACACCACCGCCCAGGCGACCGACACCGCCGGGCAGGCCGTCACCACCGCCCGCGACAGCGCGGACCAGACCGTGAACACCGCCGGGCAGGCCGTGGGCGCCACACACGACGCCGCCGGTCAGCCCTCCCGTGACGTGCGCGACAGCGACGACCCCGCTCCGCGGACAGCGCGCAACGGCAGCGAGCGCCCCGCGCGCGGAACGCGCGAGCCCGACGAGCCGAAGACGGTCCGCGGGCCAGACAACAGCCCGGCCCACGAGCCGATCAACAGCGCGGACCGCGAGCCGGACGACGGCCCGAGCCGCGAGCAAGGCTCCGGCTCGGGGCGCGAGGCGAGCCACGACGTGAGGCGTGAGCGGAGCGACAGCACGGGGCGCGGACAGGGCGACAGCGCGGAACGCGAGCAGAGCGACGGCGCGGAACGCGAGCAGAGCGACAGCGCGGAACGCAAACAGAGCGACAGCGCGGAACGCAAACAGAGCAACGGCGCGGGGCGCGGGCGGCACGGCAGGGCTGGACGGGAGCGGGTCGTCGGGGGTGCGGCGGCCGGGGCTGTGCGCGAGGTCGTCGGGGGGGCCGGCGGGGAGGCGGCTCGGCTGACGGGGGACATCAGCGGCGGGGCGGCCTGGGTGGCGCGCGAGGCCGCCGGGACGACGCCGCCCCAGGGTGTGCGGCGGGTGCGGCCCATCGCGACCGTGGAGAGTCCGGCCGCGCGCCGCGAGGAGCGGCGGCCCTCGGGCGGCGACGCGTCCGGGCGGGCGGCGGCGGGCGACACCGGGCCGGCGCCGGCCGGCCGCACGGCGCCCGCCCACAACGTCCGCCAGGACGGCGACACCGACGGCTACATCGGGCCGGTCGCCAACCCGCAGCGCGAGCGGCTGTCGGCCGAGCAGGGCGAGCGGCTGTTCGCCGGCCGACCCGAGCAGGACACCGGGGTCGCCTGGCAGACGGCCGAGCCGTTCCACGCGCCCGGCCACGTCCCGCACGGCGAAGCGCGGCGGGAGCAGCCGCCGAGCGAGCTGTCGCCCGCCAAGGTCGCCGGCGCCCTCGCCCGGCAGTCGTTCCGGGTGGGACGGGAGGGCGCCCGCCTCGTCACCGGCACCGCCCGCGAGCTGGTCAAGCGCGCCCTCGACGAGTAGCCCCATCATGACCACCCGGTCATCGAACGTTGAGATGCGGCGTGTTGTCCACTTTCGATCTTCGAAGTGGGCAACACGCCGCATCTCGACGGGGGGCGACCGGGTGGTCACGGGGCGGGCGGAAAACCGGTGGTCCGGCCGGGCGTCGCGGGCCTAGCCTGCGCTCCGTGCGCGATCTCGTAGCCCTGCCGAAGGCCCACCTGCACGTCCACCTGGAGAGCTCGGTCCGCTGGACGACGCTCCAGGAGATCGGCGCCGCCAACGGGCTGGACGTCCCGGCGCAGGCGGCCCCGTCCGGGTTCGCCGGCTTCTTCGAGCAGAACACGCTCGTGCGCGACTGCCTGCGGACGGCCGGCGACTTCCGCCGCATCGCCTACGAGTACTGCGCCGACGAGGCCGCGCAGGGCACCCGCTACGCCGAGCCGTCGTTCACCGCCGCCGCCCACGGCGAGCGCCTCGGCGCGCCGGAGATGCCGCTGGAGGCGGTCCTCGAAGGGCTCGCCCGGGGGCGCGAGGACTTCGGGATCGAGACGCGGCTGATCCTGGACCACTCGCGCCGCCGCTCCGTCGAGCGCGCCCGGCGGACGCTGGAGCTCGCCCGCCGCCACGAGGAGGTCGTCGCCGTCGGCCTCGCCGGCGACGAGGCGCATCCCGGCGAGCCGTTCGAGGCGGTGTTCGCCGCCGCCCGCGACGCGGGCCTGCACGTCGTGCACCACGCCGGGGAGGCGGCGGGGGCGGCGAGCGTGCGGCAGGCGATCGGCGGCGGCCGCGCCGAACGGCTCGGCCACGGCGTCCGGGTGCTGGACGACCCGGACCTCACCGCCGAGGTCCGCGAGCGCCGCATCCCGCTGGAGGTCTGCCCGTCGTCCAACGTCGCGCTCGGCTTCGCGCCGTCGCTCGCCGGGCATCCGCTGCCGCGCCTCCGCGACGCCGGGCTGCTCGTCACGGTGAACACCGACGTCCCGGCGATGACGGGCGCGCCGCTCGCCGCCGAGTACGCGCGCGTCCGCGACGCGTTCGGGTACGGCGACGCCGTCCTCGCCGAGCTGGCCCGCAACGCCGTCGCCGCCTCGTTCGCGCCCGCCACGACGAAGGCCCGCCTTGACGCCGGGATCGGCGCTTGGCTCGCCGCGCCCGCCGCTCAGTAGCGGCCGACGCGCATCAGGGGGCCGGCGCGGATCTCGCGCAGGAACGGGTCGCCGTCGCCCTCCCACGCCTCCCGCGCCCGGACCACCGGGTGGACGGGCAGGCCGAGGCGGGCGGCGGACTCCTGGGCGGCGTCGTAGGCGGCGACGCGGTCGACATCGCCGACGACGAGGACCTCCACGTCGCCGGGCGGCCCGCCGTCGGGCGACGCGTAGTGCGCCGCCCACGCCCCGAACAGGTGCAGCTCGCGGACGCCCGGCAGGCGGCCGAACTCCTCGCCGAGCACCGCAGCCGGCCCGAACGTCAGCGCGAGCAGGCGGGCGAGCGGCTCGTAGAGGGGGCTCGCGGCGTCCCGCGCGACGAGGCGGCCGGAGGCGCCGCGCCGCAGCGCCACGAGCCCGGCGCGGGCGAGCCGGTCGACCTCGGCGACCACCGAGGCGAGGTCGGTGCGCAGCATGACGGCGAGGTCGAGCATGGTGAGCTCGCGGGCCGGCCCGAGCAGCAGCCGGGCCAGCACCTCGCCCTGCAACCGGGAACGGAAGATCGGCAACCGGTCCGCCGCGCCCGCGCCCCGCATGTTCGATCGCATGTTCGAATACTAGGCGCGGGGTACGACAGAACCCGCGGTCAGCGCTCGACGTAGGCGGCGAGGCCCGCCGCGAGGGCGGCGGCCGCCTTCTGCCGCCACGCGGCGCTCTTCATCCGCTTGGCGTCGGTGGCGTTGCGCATGTTGCCGCACTCGATGAAGACCTTCGGCACGGTCGACATGTTCAGCCCGCCGAGGTCGGTGCGCACGTCGATGCCGTTCTTGGCGACGTAGTTCGCGTACGGCTGCCCGCTGCCCTTCTTGAAGGCGTTGCGGACGTCGTACCCGAGCCGCTTGGACGGCGCGACGATCGGCCCGGTGTACCCCTTCACGTAACCCGGCAGGATGACGTGGAACCCCCGCTTGGACGCCGGCGCCCCGTCCGCGTGGATCGAGATGGCCGCGTCGGCGCGCGCCTTGTTGCCGATCGCGGCGCGCTGGTTCACGCACGGCCCGACGCCCTTGTCGTTCGGGCGGGTCAGCTTCACCGTGGCGCCCTGCGCGCGCAGCAGCTTCGCCGTCCGGTTCGCCACGTCCCAGGTGTAGGCGTGCTCGGTGTAGCCGGACGCGGTGGCGGTGCCGGTGGTGTCGCACGCCTTCTTCTTCGGCCCGGCCGGGACGAGCTTGTTGATGGTCTTCGGATGCTTGTAGTTCAGCCCGTTGTGCCCCGGGTCGATGACGATGACCTTCCCCGCCAGCGGCTTGCCCGCCGCCGCCGCGACGGCCCGCGCGGGCGGCGCGTCCCCCGCCGACCCGACCGCGACGCCGGCGGCGCCTCCCGCGACCGCGAGCGCGGCCGTCCCGACACCCAGAACCCGCCAAGTCACCATGGCAGCGGACGTTACAGGGCCAGACCGGCGAGCGACAGCAGCAGTCCCTTGACCTCGACCGCCTCGTACGCGCCGCGCTCCAGGGGCTCCGAGCAGAGCAGGACGGGCCCGTCGTCCGGCCCGTCCGGGAGCCGCCCGTGGCTGCCGCGCACCATCGACGGGTCGAGCGGCACGACGTCCATGCGGTAGCGGAGGCCGAGCTCCTTGCGGGCGAGCGCCCGCGCCGCCTTCGCCTTGCCGAACCGGTCGAAGAACAGCTCGGCCGGGTCGTAGCCGGGCTTGCGGTGGATGTCGACGTGCCGCGCGAAGTCGGGCGCGAGCGCGTCGTCGAGCCAGTAGTAGTAGGTGAACCAGGCGTCCGGCTCGGCGACCGCGACGAGCTCCCCCGCCCGCGCGTGGTCGAGGCCCGCGTCGGCCTTGCCGTCGCCGTCCAGCACCTCGGCGACGCCCCGCAGGTCGGCGAGGACGTCCGCGGTCGCGGCGACGTCGGCGGGGTCGCGGACGTAGACGTGCGCGACCTGGTGGTCGGCGACGGCGAACGCCCGCGACGTCCACGGGTCCAGGTACTCCATGCCGGCCTGCCGGTGCACCGCGAGCAGCCCGGCGCGGCGGAGCGCCCGGTTGACGTCCACCGGCCGCGACACCGGCGTGATGCCGTACTCCGACAGCACGACCGTGACCGCGCCGGCCGCGGCCGCGTCGGCGAGCAGCGGCGCGAGCTCGGCGTCGGCGGCCCGCGCCGCCGCGACGGCCTCGGGCCCGTCCGGCCCGAACCGCTGGAGGTCGTAGTCCAGGTGCGGGACGTAGACGAGGGTCAGGTCGGGGCGGTGGCGCTCCAGCAGCAGCCGGGCCGCGCCGACGATCCAGCGGGTGGAGGCGATGCCGGCCTTCGGCCCCCAGTAGTCGAACAGCGGGAACCGGCCGAGCGCGCGCGTCAGCTCGACCCGCAGCTCCGGCGGCGCGGTGTAGCAGTCGGGGGACTTGCGGCCGTCGGCGTGGTAGACGGGCCGCGGCGTCACCGTCCAGTCGACGTCCGCGCCCATCGCGTACCACCAGCAGACGTTCGCGACGGTGTAGCCGGGACGGGCGCGGCGGGCGTCCTCCCAGACCTTGGTGCCGCCGACGAGGCGGTGGTGCTGTCGCCAGAGCAGCACCTCGCCGAGGCCGCGGAAGTACCAGCCGTTGCCGACGACGCCGTGGCGCGCGGGCGGCTCGCCGGTCAGGAACGTGGACTGCACCGGGCAGGTGACGGCGGGCAGCACCGTCCCGAGCGCCGCCCGGCCGCGCATCGCGGCGGAGAGGCGCGGCATGTGCGCGAGCAGGCGCGGGGTGAGACCGGCGACGTCGACGACGACGAGCGAGGTCACGTGTCCTCCTTCAGCCCGAGGGCGGTGAGCCTGTCGCGGGTCCAGGCGAGTTCGGCGGCGATCCCGTCCGCGCGGTCGGGCGGGGCGCCGGGCAGCACGCCCCAGGTGTAGGTCTCGACCTCCACGTGCGGGGTGAGCGCCCGCGCGCCGCCGAGGAGCGCGCGGAGCGTCCCGTCCAGGACGTCGCGGGTGGAGCGGAGCGGCGGGGGCGGGTCGGCGTGCAGCGGGACGTGGAAGTGGACGCGCCAGGCGCCGCGCCCCGGCAGGGCGGCGGCGGGCAGGTCGTCGGCGCCCGCGCCGTGGCCGCGCTCGCGCACCTGGTGCAGGAAGCGCGGCTCGGCGTACGCCTCCAGCGCCGCCCGCCCGGCCGGGTCCGCCGGGTCGTCCAGATGCAGCGCCGCCGACGCCTGGAGCTTCACGACGGGCAGGCCCGCCGCGCCGAGGCGCGCCACCGCCTCGCCCGGGTCCTCGAACGCGACGGCGAGATGGCAGGCGTCCAGGCACACCCCGTGCCCGTCGCGCCCCGCCAGGTGCCGGACGGCCCCCTCGGTGGTCTCGACGACGCAGCCGGGCTCGGGCTCGAACCCGACGCGGATCGTCCTGCCGAGCCCGGCGAGCCCCTCGGCGAGCCGCTCGCGGTTGCGGCGCGCCGCGCCGGCGTCGCGCGGCGTCCAGGGCTCGCGCCAGGCGAGCGGCAGTGTCGAGACGCTGCCGCCGTCGGCATCGTCCGGCAGCAGCTCGGCAAGGACGCGCGCGAGGTCGAGGGTGTAGCGGAGGCGCTCGTCCCTCGTCCAGTCCGGGTGGTAGACGCGGTGCTTCACCACCCGCTCCTGGAACCCCCGGTACGGGAACCCGTTCAGCGTCACCGCCTCCAGGCCGTTGGCGGCGAGCGCCGCCCGCAGCCGCCCGGTGCCCTCGCGCAGCAGGGCGTCCACGACGGGCCGCGCCAGCCACAGGCCGACGCCGAGCAGCGGCGCGCCGAGGCGCTCGCGCACCGGCCGGGCGTGCGCCGCGAGCTGCGCGATCACGCCGTCCAGGTCCTCGGCCGGATGGACGTTCGTGCAGTACGCGAGGTGGACGCGCGTCCCGTCCGGATGGCGGAACCGCATTCAGCCGCCCCGCCGGATCGTGTTGCCCGCGTAGCCGTCCGGCGGCGCGCCGCCGTCCGGGCCGTCCAGGTCGAGGCGGCCGCTCTGCCCGTAGAACTCGACGGGGTTGCGCCACAGCACGGCGTCCACGTCGTCCTCGGAGAAACCGGCGGCCAGCATCGCGAACGCGACCTTCGCCGTCTTCAGCGGATCGCTGCGCCCCCAGTCCGCGGCCGAATTCACCAGCACGCGGTCCGTGCCGTATTCGCGGAGGAGCGCGACCGTGCGGCGCTCGTCGAGCTTGGTGTCCGGGTAGACCGACAGGCCCGCCCACACGCCCGCGTCCCGCGCCATCGCGATCGTCAGCTCGTTCAGGTGGTCGAGCAGCACGAGGCCCGGCGGCACGCCGCACTCGGCGACGACCTCCAGGCTGCGGCGCGTCCCCGCCGCCTTGTCGCGGTGCGGGGTGTGCACCAGCACCGGCAGCCCGAACCCGACGGCGAGCCCGGCCTGGACCCGGAACGCCTCCTCCTCCGCATCGGTCAGCCCGTCGAACCCGATCTCGCCGACCGCGACGACGCCGTCCTTGGCCAGGTAGCGCGGCAGCAGGTCGAGGACGGGCCGGCAGCGCGCGTCGTTCGCCTCCTTCGGGTTCAGCGCGAGCGCGCAGTGGTGCCGGATGCCGAACTGCGCGGCCCGGTGCGGCTCCCAGCCGAGCAGCGCGTCGAAGTAGTCGGTGAACGAGCCGGGGCCGGTGCGCGGCTGCCCCACCCAGAAGGCCGGCTCGACGAGCGCCCGCACCCCGGCGGCGCGCATCGCCTCGTAGTCGTCGGTGGTGCGGGAGCTCATGTGCACGTGCGGGTCGAAGAGGCGCATCACCGTGCTCCGTTCGAGACGAGGGTCGCGACGCGCGCGAGGGCGCGCGCCAGGTCCGGCGTGACGGGCCGCCCCGCCACCCGCAGCTCCCGGACGTGGTCGCCGAGCATGCGGGCGAGCTCGGCGTCGGCGCGCGCCTCCAGGCCCGCGAGGCCGTCCAGCGGCACACCCGCCGCCGCGCACTTCAGGACGGCCTGCCGGTAGGCGGGACCGTCCAGGTGCGCGGCGGCGTACGGGCCGGCGGCGCCGAGCACCGCCCCGAAGAGCCGGACGTCGTTGGCGCGCAGCGCGTCCAGCACCAGCGGGACCGCCCCGCCGCCGAGGCCGCGCCGCCCGTCCAGCACCGGCAGCGCGGCGAGGACGGCGAGGCGCTCGGCGGTGTCGCCGTGCCCGTACAGGTCGGCGAGCAGCGCCGCGAGGGCGCCGCCGCGCAGCCCGGTGGCGAGCAGCAGGTCCAGGCGGGCGCGCACGCCCGCCGCGCCGCGCCCGCAGGACCGGGCGGCGGCCGCGAACAGCGGCGCGACCGCGGCCGGATCCGCCGCGCAGCGGGCGCGCGCGTCCGCCAGCCAGGCGGCGCCCGCCGCCCCGTCAGCCGGCACGGCGCGCCTCCCGCAGGAACGCCAGGGACCGTTCGGCGACGGCGGGCCCGGCGTGCGCGTGGCGCGGCAGCTCCACCCCGACGAGGCCCCGGTAGCCCGCGTCCTCCAGCGCGGCGAGCACCGGCGGGAAGTCGATCTCGCCGTCGCCGAACTCCAGGTGCTCGTGCACGCCCCGCCGCATGTCCTCGATCTGCACGTTCACCAGGTACGGCGCCGCCCGCCGCACGCACCGCGGCACCGGCTCGGGCTCCACGCACCGGCAGTGCCCGACGTCCAGGGTGAGCCCGAGCCAGGGCGGCGCCCCGAGCCGCTCCCGCAGCTCCTCGAAGCCCGCGAGCGTCTCGACGAACATGCCGGGCTCGGGCTCGAACCCGAGCGGGACGCCGAACCGGCCGGCGTCCTCCAGCACCGCCCCGACGCCCGCGGTGAGGCGCTCCCAGGCCACCGCTTCGGGCAGGCCCGGCGGCGCGGCGCCGCTCCAGAACGACACCGCCTCGGCCCCCAGCGCGGCGCCGACCCGCACCGCGCGGCGCAGCAGGCCGACGCGGCGCGCGGCGTCCTCGGGCGCGTCCAGCAGCGTCGGGAAGTGCTTGCGGCGCGGATCGAGGACGTACCGGCCGCCCGTCTCGACGACGACGGCGAGACCGAGCGCGTCCAGCCGCTCGCGGACCACCTCAGCGCGCGCGTCCAGGTCGTCGCCGCAGGGGTCCAGGTGCATGGTGTCGAGAGTCAGCGCGACGCCCTCGTAGCCGAGTTCGGCGAGCAGCTCCAGAGCCTCGTCCAAGCGGTGGTTCGCCAGCCCGTTCGTCCCGAACGCGAACCTCACGTCGGCGACACCTTCCGCGCCAGAGCCCGCGCCAAAGGATGGGCGGCGCCGAGCGCGGACGCCGCGACGGGCCGTCCGCGCGCGCCCACGAGGGCGGCCTGCAACGGCAGCAGGCCGAGGACGCCCGCACCGGTGGCCGCGCGGACGGTCGCGGCGCGCGGATCGCGGAACGCACGCACCTGGGCGCCCCCGACCCGCACCGCGTATACGGCGACGGCGCCGGGCCGCGCCATCCGCGCCCCCAGAGCGGCGGCGACGGCCGTGGACGCGAGCGCCGTCGCGGCCCGCGCCGGGCCGCCGCCGCCCACCTCGCCCCGCGACAGCACCGTCACGCCGAACGTGTGCGCGGCGACGGCGCCGACCGCCCACCCGTCCGCGGGCCCGCCGAGCCGGACGTTCAGCGCGCGCGCAGCCGCCATCGTCGCCGGACCGAACGGGGTGTCCTTCAAGCCGAGGTCGTAGGCCCACACGGCGGCGGCCAGCGGCAGCGCCGCCCGCAGCGTCCGGCGGCCGTCCCATGCGGCGAGGGCGAGGCCGGCGCCGGTGAGCCCGGCGGCCACCGCGAGCGCCGTCCCGGGGCGCACCCGCCCGGACGGGATGGGCCGCGCGGGCCGCTCCACGGCGTCCAGGGCGCGGTCGGCGTGGTCGTTCAGCGCCATGCCCGCCCAGTACAGCGCCACCGACGCCAGCACCGGCAGCGGCCCGGCCGCCCCGCCCGCCAGCACGTCGCCCGGAACGGTCAGCGCGGCGGGCGCCCGCACCAGCTCCGCCAGCGCCCGCGCGGTCGCCCCCGCGGCCTCGTCCGGCACACCCATGGCCACACCCCCCGATGGTCACGTTGTGCGCACATGTCTATCCGGAACGTGGCCGCCGGGGAGGGCGCAGGCCGTTTGCGGCCACCGGCTGGACAGCCGCCCGGGAATGCGGAAAGGCCCGCACCCCGAACGGGATGCGGGCCTTCCGGCGCCTCGCGGCGGTCGGTCCTTGTTGTTGCGATCCTCGCCCGCTTGCGCGGACGCCGTCAGTCCTTGTTGAAGTTGACCGCGCCCTCGACCGGCGGCGGGGTGTCGGGGACGGTGGACGGCTTCGGCACACCCTTGAAGGTGAACTTGGCCGTCTCGCCCGAGCCCTCGACGCCGACGATGACGATCTGCCCGGCCTTCAGCTCGCCGTACAGGATCTTCTCCGACAGGTTGTCCTCGATCTCGCGCTGGATCGTGCGGCGCAGCGGCCGCGCGCCGAGGACCGGGTCGTAGCCGCGCTCGGCCAGCAGGTCCTTGGCCTCCTGCTTGAGCTCCAGGCCCATGTCGCGGTCGCGGAGCCGCTCGTCCACCTTGGCGATCATCAGATCCACGATCTGGATGATCTCCTTGGGGGTGAGCTGGTGGAACACCACGGTGTCGTCGACGCGGTTCAGGAACTCCGGCCGGAAGTGCTGCTTCAGCTCCTCGCCGACCTTGGCCTTCATCCGGTCGTAGGACCCCTGCTCGTCGTTGGAGCGCTGGAAGCCCATGCCCTGGCCCTTGGAGATGTCCCGGGTGCCGAGGTTGGTGGTCATGATGATGACGGTGTTCTTGAAGTCCACCACGCGGCCCTGGGCGTCGGTCAGCCGACCGTCCTCCAGGATCTGCAGGAGCGAGTTGAAGATGTCCTGGTGGGCCTTCTCGATCTCGTCGAACAGCACGACCGAGAACGGCTTGCGGCGCACCTTCTCGGTGAGCTGGCCGCCCTCCTCGTACCCGACGTAGCCGGGCGGGGAGCCGAACAGCCGCGAGACGGTGTGCTTCTCCATGAACTCGGACATGTCGAGCTGGATCAGCGCGTCCTCGTCGCCGAACAGGAACTCCGCCAGCGTCTTGGACAGCTCGGTCTTGCCGACGCCGGACGGCCCGGCGAAGATGAACGAGCCGCCGGGGCGCTTCGGGTCCTTCAGGCCGGCGCGGGTGCGGCGGATCGACTGGGAGAGCGCGCGGATGGCGTCCTCCTGGCCGATGACGCGGCGGTGCAGCTCGTCCTCCATGCGGAGCAGCCGCGAGGACTCCTCCTCGGTGAGCTTGAACACCGGGATGCCGGTCGCGGTGGCGAGGACCTCGGCGATGAGCTCCTCGGTGACCTCCGCGACGACGTCCATGTCGCCGGCCTTCCACTCCTTCTCGCGCTGCGCCTTGGAGCCGAGCAGCTGCTTCTCGGAGTCGCGGAGCGCGGCGGCCTTCTCGAAGTCCTGCGCGTCGATCGCGGACTCCTTCTCGCGCCGCACGTTCGCGATCTTCTCGTCGTACTCGCGCAGGTCCGGCGGCGCGGTCATCCGGCGGATGCGCATCCGCGAGCCGGCCTCGTCGATGAGGTCGATCGCCTTGTCCGGCAGGAACCGGTCGCTGATGTAGCGGTCGGCGAGCTGCGCGGCGGCGACCAGCGCGCTGTCGGTGATCGACACGCGGTGGTGCGCCTCGTAGCGGTCGCGCAGGCCCTTGAGGATCTCGATGGTGTGCGGCAGCGACGGCTCGGCGACCTGGATCGGCTGGAAGCGGCGCTCCAGCGCGGCGTCCTTCTCCAGGTACTTGCGGTACTCGTCCAGCGTCGTCGCGCCGATCGTCTGCAGCTCGCCGCGGGCCAGCATCGGCTTCAGGATGCTGGCGGCGTCGATCGCGCCCTCGGCGGCGCCCGCCCCGACCAGGGTGTGCAGCTCGTCGATGAACAGGATGATGTCGCCGCGGGTGCGGATCTCCTTCAGGACCTTCTTCAGCCGCTCCTCGAAGTCGCCGCGGTAGCGGGAGCCGGCGACGAGGGCGCCGAGGTCGAGGGTGTAGAGCTGCTTGTCCTTCAGCGTCTCGGGCACCTCACCCTTGACGATCTTCTGGGAGAGGCCCTCCACGACGGCGGTCTTGCCGACGCCGGGCTCGCCGATCAGCACCGGGTTGTTCTTGGTGCGCCGCGACAGCACCTGCATGACCCGCTCGATCTCCTTGTCCCGGCCGATGACCGGGTCGAGCTTGCCCTCGCGGGCGGCCTGCGTCAGGTTGCGGCCGAACTGGTCGAGCACAAGGGAGGTCGACGGCGTCGACTCGGCGGGCCCGCCGGAGGCGGCCGGCTCCTTGCCCTGGTAGCCGTGCAGCAACTGGATGACCTGCTGGCGGACCCGGTTCAGGTCGGCGCCCAGCTTGACCAGGACCTGGGCGGCGACGCCCTCGCCCTCGCGGATCAGCCCCAGCAGGATGTGCTCGGTGCCGATGTAGTTGTGGCCGAGCTGCAGGGCCTCGCGCAGCGACAGCTCCAGCACCTTCTTGGCCCGCGGAGTGAACGGGATGTGCCCCGACGGCGCCTGCTGGCCCTGGCCGATGATCTCCTCGACCTGCTGGCGCACCGCCTCCAGGCTGATCCCCAGGCTCTCCAGTGCCTTGGCAGCGACGCCCTCGCCCTCGTGGATCAGGCCCAGGAGGATGTGCTCGGTGCCGATGTAGTTGTGGTTGAGCATCCTGGCCTCTTCCTGAGCCAGAACGACAACCCGCCGCGCGCGGTCGGTGAACCTTTCGAACATCTCGTCGCTCCTCACAGAGCGGTCGGGCAGCGTCCGGAACGTCCGGAACTGTCCTTCCGCATGCTAGCCCGCCCCGTTACGATCCTCGCCCGCCTCGCGGGACGGGCGCCACTCACCATCCAACTACCGCCCGACGGCGCCATGTTCCCGCTACGCCGCAAGCGAACGGGGCCCTTTCCGCAAGTGGATCGCACACGAGCTCCGGTCGGCCTGGATTGCTTAATGCCTACCTGTCTACCGCGTCCCCGGAGCGGGAACCGCCGTTTCGCTACGCCAGAAGCGAACGACGCCATAAGCGAACGGCCCGCCCCACCGGCGCGGCGCCCGAAGAAGGGCGCCGCTCGCCGTGGACGGGCCGCGGACCGAACGAACGGCGTCAGTTGGCCGCCTCGTACTGCTCGATCACGGTCTGCGGGATTCGGCCGCGCTCGTTGACCTTGATTCCGCGGGCCTTGGCCCAGGCGCGGATCTCGGCGCTGCGCTCCCGGTTGGATCCGGTGCGGCGCGGCTTGCGCTTCGCGTGCCCCGGCTTGCGGGACTTGTCCACGAAGGGCTGCAGGGAATCCCGCAGCTTCTTCGCGTTGGCGCCACTCAGATCGATCTCGTAGGAGGCACCGTCGATCGAGAACGCCACGGTCTCGTCCGCCTCGCCGCCGTCGAGGTCGTCGACGAGAAGCACCTGGACCTTCTGTGCCATGGGGACAGGCCTTTCGCTGGAGCAAACTGCATTCGGTTCCCAAAGATATACCGCGCGGCTAGTGGCTGACAATTCAACACACGCCTTGTAGGCGTCTTGCCCTCCGGTAACGCTTCGTAATCATGCTCTTCGAATCCCGGGGCGGCGCCCGCGCGGCGCGGCAGTACGGAGGAATTGCCCGGCGGCGGGACGGGCGGGATTTCCGCGCGGTGCCGGTGGTGCGCACCACGCTGACCTGCGGGTACGATCATGCATTGGCGGCGGTTTCCGGGCCCCGGTCTTTCCGGCCGCCGCGCGCCCGGCCCCGGTCATTTCCGCCCGCGGGCCTTACCGGCGGGCCTTAACGGCCAGGGGCACCGGTCCTCCGGCCTCCCGATTAACCCTGACGTAACGGCACTAACCGCGCCCGCGGGCGGGCGAATGCGGCGGGTGCGGCGCCGCCGCGCCCGCGCGCCCGCCGGCGTCCCGCGATGTGCCCGCGATGTGAACGCCTGCCGCACCAACGCGGCGGGACGGGAATGAGTTCCCGGCGCCGGGCGCCGCCGCGGCCCTTATTGGACAGATAAGTCCGCATTGACGGCGGTCGGGGCCGCCGGGGGCGCCGGGACCGCGCGCCGGCGGGCGCCGCGCGGGCGCGCCCGATCGTCCATTTCCCCTTACCCATAGGGGCTGGGAAGTCCCCGCCGGAACTTCCGGGCGGCCCATTCGGGACGCGCCGTTTTTCAGCCCGCCGCCGGATCGGCTCCGCCGGCCGCCCCCGATTCCCCGGCGGGCTCTTTGACGACGAGGGTGCGGGCCAGCCGGTCGTGCAGCGCCTGGCGGCGCCCGTCGGGCAGCGCGCCGCGCGAGCCCTCGTAGACGAAGGCGCCGTTCGCCACCCAGAAGATCCCGGCGAGCAGCCCGAGCACCGGCACCGGCCGCGCCGCGATCGGAAGGTCGTAGACGGCCGCCCGCAGCACGGCCCGCGCGGCCCCGAGCGGCTCGTGGCCGTCCTCGCGGACGACCCGCACCCCGGCGAACCGCTTGCCGGGCGTGCGGCCCCACAGGGCGAGCTGGGGCGCCTCGTAGACGAACAGCAGCACCGCCACGAGGGGCGGTGCGAGCCATTCCAGCGTGCGGTACGCGACGGTCTCGCGCAGCACCAGCACGACGGGCAGGGCGACGATGAGGGTGTCGGCGATCCGGGCCAGCAGCCGCTGGCCCGGGTCGGCCAGCACGGCGCCGTCCGGGACGCCCGCCGCGACGCCCTCGGGATCCCCGTCCGGGACCCCCTCCGGGACGCTCTCCGCGCCGGGCACGGCCTAGCCCTCGTAGCCGCCGTCGCCGTAGCCGCGCTCGTCGACCACGTAGGTGCCGGCGAGGCGGTCGTGCAGCGACTGGCGGAGCGGCTCGTCCCAGACGGCCCACAGGTACGACATCAGCACGCCCGCGTAGGCCAGCGCCGCGCCGTAGAAGGCGAACGACCACACCTTCACCGACAGGGTGAGGAACACGAAGAACGCGATCTGGTAGCCGACGTTGTTGATGGCCGCGCGGCCGACGGCCCGCGCCGTCGTGAGCGGCGCGCCCTGCGGGTCGTCGGCCACCACGGCGATGTGCAGGAAGCGCTTGCCGAGCGTGCGGCCGCTCATGGCGAGCTGCGCCGCCTCGGCGGCGAACGGCAGCACGGCCATCACGGCGAACAGCATGAAGATGATCGGCCAGTTCCAGATGCCGCCCTCGTCGGTGGCCTTGGACCCGGAGGTGTCCAGGCCGTAGATGCCGAGGGTGATCGGCAGGATCAGCGCGAACCCGATGACGGCGGCCAGGCCGTTGTCGATGATCCGGGCGAGGACGCGGCGGCCGATCGGCGCCGTCGGCAGCTCCTGCGGCTCGGCCGCCTCCCCGCCGCCGTACCCCCGGCGGCCCTGCTCGGAGGTGTCGCCGCCCTGCGCGTACCCGGACAGGTCCTCGGTGTAGCCGTCCGCGTCGTAACCGCCGGCGTCGTAGCCGCCCGCGTCGTAGTCGCCCGGGTTGAACTGGCGCGTCTTCGGCTGGCGCGGCTCGCTCCGCTGCTCCTGCGGCCACTGCTCCTGCCGCGCCGGCGGCTGCGGCCGCGACGGCGGCTGCTCGGCCCGGCGGCGCCGCGGGTCGGGCTCGCGGTACGGCGGAGGAGGTCCGTAGGACCCGCTGCCCTGCCCGGCTGAATACGGGCCGCCGCGGTGGGGGGTCTCGCTCATCGGTCAATCCTCCAGGCGAAGCAACATGCGGGTGTTCCCCAACGTATTGGGCTTGACCCGGTCGAGGTCCAGGAACTCTGCCACGCCTTCGTCGTAGGAACGGAGGAGTTCCTCGTAGACCTCGGGGGCCACCGGGGTTCCGAGGATCGGCCGGAATCCGTGCCGGGCGAAGAACTCCACCTCGAAGGTAAGACAGAAAACGCGCCGCACCCCGAGTTCGCGCGCGGTCTCCAGGAGCCGGACGACGATCCGGTGCCCGACGCCGTGCCCTTTGCAGCCGGGCGCGACGGCGACCGACCGCACTTCGGCGAGGTCCTCCCACATCACGTGCAGGGCGCCGCAGCCGATCACCCGCCCCGTTCCGGCGTCCTCGGCCACCCAGAACTCCTGGACGTCCTCGTAAAGGGTCACCGCCGACTTCCTGAGCAGCCGCCGCCCCTCCCCCGAGTACACGTCGACCAGTTCCCCGATCCGCTGGACGTCGACCGCACGGGCGCGCCTGATCACCACTTCCACAAGGAGACGAGATTAGTGGACGCCATTCCCCGCCGCGCTCCCGCCCACGGCGCGAACCCGGACGGGACGCCCGATACCCCCTTGCCCACCTGGCTCTTCGCGTGTTCCCGTTGGAAACCGAACCCCCCTGCGTTAGTGTCCTGCGCTGAACTCGGACCGCCGTGCCGCGGCGGCCGGGACGCCGAGTCCCCGGTATACGGCCAGTGTCCAGGGGAGCCGGGGAACGATTTTCGGACGATCGCCGGGGTTCTCCCCGCATCCGTCCGGATCCGGGGTCGATCCGTGAGCCCGCCCGCACTTTCGTGCGTACTCCCGGAAGGGCCGGTCGCGCAGGCCCTCACCCGTCAGCAGCCCGGTAGGCGGACGAGCAGAGGAGCATTTCCGTGGAGCCACCGCGCCCTGGAGCCTTCCCAAGCCGATCGGGCACCGCCCGCACCCGCGCGGGCCGCGCCCGCACCCGTACGTCCCGCACCGCCTCGCGCACCGCGTCCCGCGCGCTGGTCACCGCCGGCGTCCTCGCGGCCGGCTCGCTCGCCGCCCCCGCGACGCCGCCCGCGCACGCCGACCCGAGCCCCTCGACGCAGCAGCTCACCGACCAGGCGCACAAGCTCGCCGACCAGCTGGAGCAGCTCACCGAGCAGTACAACGGCCTGAAGGTCAAGCTCCAGCAGTCGCAGCGGGCCGCCGAGGTCGCCACCGGCAACGCCGCCCGCCAGCAGCGCGCCCTCGCGGGGCTGCGCGACGACCTGGCCCGCCTCGCCGCGTCCAGCTACATGCAGCAGGGCGGGACCGACCCCGTCGCGCGCCTGTTCGCCGACCAGGAGCCGCAGGCGGTCCTCGACCAGTCCTCGACGCTGCGCTACTTCGCCACTCGCGACGGCTCCCGGGTGCAGGGCCTCATCCAGGCCATGCAGGCCGCCCAGCGCGCGCGCGACGCCGCCAAGGAGCGCGCCGCGCAGGTCACCGCGCTGCGCGCGCGGATGGACGCGCAGCGCAAGAAGGTGACCGCGCTCTACGAGCGGCTCCGCGGGAAGATCGTGAAGAAGGATCCGAGCCAGCTCGCGAAGCTGCCGGTCGCCGGCACCGGCAAGGCCGCCGAGGCGCTGCGCATCGCGATGACCAAGCTCGGGCGCCCGTACGTGTGGGGCGCCGCCGGCCCGTCCACCTTCGACTGCTCGGGCCTCACCATGTGGGCCTACGCGCAGGTCGGGATCAGCCTGCCGCACTACACCGGCAGCCAGTGGAACGCCGGCACCCGCGTCTCCCGGGACCAGCTGCGCCCCGGCGACCTGGTGTTCTTCTACTCCGACCTGCACCACATGGGGATGTACGTCGGGGACGGCAAGATGCTGCACGCGCCGCAGACCGGCGACGTCGTCAAGATCGCTCCGATGGCCGGCCGGCCGTTCGCCGGGGCCGTCCGCGTCGCCTGACCGGCGGGGCGGAGCGCGCCGCGCGCGGGGCGCGCGGGAGGAAGAGGGCGGGGGGCGCCGCGCGAGGGTGGGCCTGCCGGACGGGGTCCGGGGCGCGCGGGCCGGAGGGTGGATCTCCGTCGAACAACGTCCGCGGCGACGCCGCCTGGAGGGACCTACCTGCCAGGCCGCCGGCGCCGCCGCTGCGGGGGAGGACGGAGCTCGCGGTGCTACTGCCGGTGGTGCTACTGCCGGTGGTGCTAGATGAGCTGCCTGCGGGCCGCCCACACCACGGCCTCGATAGGAGTGTTGACATCGAGCCGATCGCAGATCGTGCGCAGCCTCCTGCGCAGGGTGCGAGCGCTCAGTTCCAGCTTGCGTGCCGCCACATCGGCGGTGACGCCACTGGCGATCTGCGCGAGGAGCTTCAGCTCGTCCTCGTTCAGTCGCGGATCGTCGGCGCCACGTCGTACGAGTGTGGCCTGTTCCACTCCGTCCTCCCTCGTCCGTGGTTGATGACCGCGGGGATGCAGCCGCCCGCTGCACAGGTACGGGTGAGCGTCCCCGGTCGCGCGCGCCGGAGCGCCGCACGCCGGGGTTCTGTACGTCGCGTGGGGTTGCCGGGGCCCGGCGGGTTCCGGACCCGGATCATCGGTTTCCGTTCCGCGAGCTTGGCCGGAGGTGGCCGAAAGGCCGATTGCCGGGCGCGATAGGGGAACTCCGGGTGACGATTCAGTCGTTGGCCGGACGGAGCACGAACGCACCCCCGGGTGCGGCCGGCCCGTCCACGTCGCCGTGGCCGGCCCCGCCGGGAAGGGGGTGCGCCTGTAGCGGGACGGGTCATGAACTCCAGCCGTCACGGCCCATCCTCTCCGTCCGCCTCCTCGCCCGCGCCCGGGACTCCGCCGCCCCGTCCGCGGTTGAAGATCGTGAATCGTTTCAAGCTACGCTTCGGCTGGGAACGCTAGGCGGCCGGATCCGGCCCGTCAAGCGTCGGTTGAACGCGGTCTGTGCCCCTATGGGCACGGTGCGTGACCGGCGATTCGGTCGCGCGCCGCCTGAACCATTCTGAGCTGCGAAAACAGGTCAGGGGCCGACGAGGAGTGAGTTGCCACAGAGCAGTATTCGCGAGGTAGCAAGGCGTGCCGGAGTCTCAGTTGGGACCGTTTCGAATGTCCTAAACCGGCCAGACCTCGTGGCCGAAGCTACCCGCGACCGCGTACGCACCGCGATCGAGGAACTCGGATTCGTGCGCAACGAGTCGGCCCGGCGCCTCCGCCAGGGACCCGAGACGGGGTCCGGGAAGGGCCCGGACGCGGGCGCGGAGCCGGGGCGGCCGCGCGTCTTCGGGGTGCTCGTGGAGGACCTCGCCAACCCCTACGCGACCGATGTCGCGCGCGGCGCCGAGCTCGCCCTGAACGAGGCCGGCTACGAAGCGTTGTGGCTCACCAACGACCACTCCCCCGACAAGGAGCGGCGGGCGCTGGAGCTGCTCGTGCGGCAGCGCGCCACCGGCGCCCTGGTGATCCCGGTGGCGCTGGACCCGGCCGGGCTCGACCGGCTGCGCGCGGCGGGCCTGAGCGTCGTGCTGCTCGACCGCGCCGCCGCGACGGCCTGCTCGGCGCAGGTCGACCACGTCGCCGGCGGCGAGATCGCCGCCGCGCACCTCACCGGCCTCGGCCGCGACCGGACGGCGTTCGTCACCGGGCGGCCCGAGCCCGCGCCGATCGGGCAGCGCCGCGACGGGTTCCGGCGCGCCCTGCTGGAGGGGGGCCGGCCCGAGCCGGTGCTGCTCGCCCAGGCCGCGCTGACGCCGACCGAGGGCCGGGCCGCCGCGCACCGGCTGCTGGAGAAGGACCCGCTGCCCGGTGCGGTGTTCTGCGCCAACGACCTGCTCGCCATCGGCCTCGTCAACGAGCTGATCCGGCTCGGCGTGCGGGTCCCCGCCGACATCGCGGTGGTCGGCTACGACGACATCGAGCTGGCCGGCAGCGCGGCGGTGCCGCTCACCACGATCCGCCAGCCGCGCCGCGAGCTCGGCTGGGAGGCCGCCGAGCTGGCGCTCGCCGAGGTCGTCGAGGGCGACGCGCACCTGCACCGGCAGGTGGTGCTCCGCCCCGAGCTGGTGGTGCGCGAGTCGGCCTGACCGCCCGTGCCGGCGGCCCCGTGCCGGCGGCACCGCGCTGTTGACATCGCGTCCGGTAACGCGGTGACCTTGTGCCATGGAGCAGGCCATCGCGGACCCGTCCGGCATCCTTGGTTTCGACCCGTTCGACCCGGCGTTCCACGCCGCCCCCTACGCCCGCTACCGGGAGATCGCCGCGCGCGGGCCGCTCGCCCGCACCGCCGCGGGCCTCTGGGTGACGGCGTCCTACGACCTGTGCGGCCGGGTGCTGCGCGACCCGGGGTTCGGGCACCGGCCCGAGGGCGGCGCGGTGTGGCGGACGGCGCCGGTGCGGCGCCGCTCGTTCCTGACGCTCGACCCGCCCGACCACACGCGCCTGCGGCGCCTGGTCGGCAAGGCGTTCACCGCCCGCCTCGTCGAGCGGCTGCGGCCGCGGATCGCGGCGCTGGTGGACGAGCTGCTCGGCGGCCTGCGCGGCGAGGTGGACCTGATCGCCGGCCTCGCCTACCCGCTGCCGGTGATCCTCATCAGCGAGCTGCTCGGCGTGCCGCCCGAGGACCGCGACCGGTTCAAGGGCTGGTCGGACATCCTCGCCCGCGGCCTGGACCCCGACTTCCTGCTGCCGCCGGCCGAGCTCGCCGCCCGGGACGCCGCGCGCGAGGAGTTCGCCGCCTACTTCCGCGGCCTCGCCGCGCGCCGCCGCGCCGAGCCCCGCGACGACCTGCTGAGCGCGCTCGTCGCGGTCCCGCCGGGCGACGACGCGCTGACCGAGGAGGAGCTGCTCGCGACCTGCGTCCTGCTGCTCGTCGCCGGGCACGAGACGACCGTCAACCTCATCGGCAACGGCACCCTCGCGCTGCTCCGCCACCCCGACCAGCTCGCCTGGCTGCGCGCGCACCCCGAGGCGATGCCCGCGGCCGTCGAGGAGCTGCTCCGCTACGACCCGCCCGTGCAGCTGACGCTGCGGACGGCGCTCGCCGACACCGAGCTGGCCGGGCACGAGATCGCCAAGGGGCAGCTGGTGCTGCTGCTGATCGGGGCCGCCAACCGCGACCCGGCGGTGTTCGCCGACCCCGACCGCCTCGACCTCGCCCGCTACCTGGACGGCGGCGCGTCCGGCCCGGCCGCCCGGCACCTGGCGTTCGGCCTCGGCATCCACTTCTGCCTCGGCGCGCCGCTCGCCCGGCTGGAGGGCGAGCTCGCGCTGCGCGGCCTGCTGGACCGCGACCCGGCGCTCCTGCCGGGCGCGCCCGCCTACCGCGCCAACCTCGTCCTGCGCGGCCTCGCCGCCCTCCCCGTCGCGCTGCGGTGACGGGGCGGGCGGCGGGCCCGGCTACTCCGGCTTGACCAGCGGGAACAGGATGGTGTCGCGGATGCCCTTGCCGGTGAACGCCATGATCATCCGGTCGATGCCGGCGCCCATCCCGCCGGTCGGCGGCATCGCGTACTCCAGCGCGCGCAGGAAGTCCTCGTCGAGCTGCATCGCCTCGGCGTCGCCGCCCGCGGCGAGCAGCGACTGCTCGGTGAGGCGGCGGCGCTGCTCGACCGGGTCGACGAGCTCGGAGTAGGCGGTGCCGAGCTCGGTGCCGAACCCGATGAGGTCCCACTTCTCGGTGAGCAGCGGCTCGTCGCGGTGCTGGCGGGTGAGCGGCGAGGTCTCCAGCGGGTAGTCCAGGACGAACGTGGGCTGCACGAGGGTGTGCTCGATCAGCTCCTCGAAGACCTCCTGGACGAGCCGGCCCTGGCCCCACTTCGGATCCGAGGAGACGCCCCGCTTGTCGGCGAGGGCGCGCACCGCCTCGATCGGCGTGTGCGGGGTGACCTCCTCGCCGAGCTCCTCCGACACCGACCCGTACAGCGTGATCCGCGGCCACTGCGCGAGGCCGAGGTCGACCTCGACGTCGCCGTGCCGCACCACGGTCGTCCCGAGGGCCGCGACCACGGCCTTCTGGTACATCCGCTGGGTGAGGTCGGCCATGTCGTTGTAGTCGAGGTAGGTGCCGTACGCCTCCAGCATCGTGAACTCGGGGTTGTGCGTGGAGTCGGCGCCCTCGTTGCGGAAGTTGCGGTTGATCTCGAAGACCTTCTCGATCCCGCCGACGACGAGCCGCTTCAGGTACAGCTCGATCGCGATCCGCAGGTACAGCTCCATGTCGTAGGCGTTGATGTGGGTCTTGAAGGGCCGGGCCGCCGCGCCGCCGTGGATCGGCTGCAGCATCGGCGTCTCGACCTCCAGGTACCCCTCCTCGTGCCAGAAGTCGCGGACGGCGCGGACGGTCGCGCTGCGGACGCGCGCCATCGCGCGGGCCTCGTCGTTGACGATGAGGTCGACGTAGCGCATCCGGACGCGGGCCTCGGGGTCGGTGAGGCCGGCGTGCTTCTCGGGCAGCGGCCGCAGCGACTTGGCGGTGATCGCGTACCGGTCCGCCATGATCGACAGCTCGCCCCGGCGGGAGGTGATCACCTCGCCCTCGACGCCGATGTGGTCGCCGAGGTCGACGTCGCGCTTCCAGGCGTCCAGCGCCTCCTGGCCGACGTTGGCGAGCGACAGCATGATCTGGAGGTCGGCCGAGCCGTCGCGGATCGTCGCGAAGGCGAGCTTGCCGGTGTTGCGGATCAGCATGACGCGACCGGTGACGCCGACCTTGTCGCCCGTCTCGGTGCCCGGCTCCAGGTCGGGGTACTTCTCCCGGATCTCGGCGTTGGTCGCCGTCCGGGGGAAGGTCACCGGGTAGGGGTCGATGCCGCTCTCGCGCAGCCGGTCGAGCTTCTCCCGGCGCACCCGCATCTGCTCCGGAAGGTCGTCGTAGGTGGTCTCGTCGCTCACGTCCCCCAGGCTATCGACCCGCGCCGGCCCGCGCTGACGCGCCGCCGACGCCGGCCCCGCCGCGGCCTCAGGGGGTGTTGCGCTGGTAGATCAGGCGCAGGCCGACCAGGGTCAGCCAGGGCTCGAAGTGGTCGATGCTGCGGGACTCCTCCAGCACGAGCGGGGCGAGGCCGCCGGTCGCGATGACGGTGACCTCCTCGGGGTCGGCCGCCAGCTCGTCCGACATGCGCTCCACCAGGCCGTCGACCTGCCCGGCGAACCCGAAGATGATGCCCGACTGCAGGGCCTCCACGGTGTTCTTGGCGATCACCGAGCGGGGCCGGACCAGCTCGATCTTGTGGAGCTGGGCGCCGCGCGCCGACAGCGCGTCGATGGAGATCTCGATGCCGGGGGCGATGGCGCCGCCGACGTACTCGCCCTTCGCCGACACCGCGTCGAAGGTGGTGGCGGTGCCGAAGTCGACGACGATCGCCGGGCCGCCGTACAGGTGGACGGCGGCGAGCGCGTTGACGATGCGGTCGGCGCCGACCTCCTTGGGGTTGTCCATCCGGACCGGGACGCCGGTCTTCACGCCGGGCTCCACGATGACCGCGGACACGTCGCCGTAGTAGCGGCGGCACATCTCGCGCATCTCGTGGAGCACCGACGGGACGGTCGAGCAGAGCGCGATGCCGCTGATGTCGGTGTCGGCGAGCAGCGGGCTCTGCTGGACGAGCCCCTGGAGCACGACGGCGATCTCGTCGGCGGTGCGCCGGGGATCGGTGTTGATCCGCCAGTGCTCGATCACCTCCTCGCCCTCGAACAGGCCGAGGACGGTGTGGGTGTTGCCGACGTCGATGGTGAGCAGCATCAGGTCCCCGCTGGTCAGGAAAAGTCAAGGCCGATGTCGAACACGCGCGCCGAGTGGGTCAGCGCACCTACTGCAAGGTAGTCCACACCGGTCACGGCCACATCTCGGGCCCTGTCCAAGGACAGCCCGCCGCTCGCCTCCAGGGTCGCGCGGCCCGCCACGAGCGCGACGGCCTCGGCCATGACGGCGGGCGGCATGTTGTCCAGGAGGATGTCGTCGACGCCGATCTCGACGGCCTCGCGGACCTGGTCCAGGGTGTCGCACTCGACCTGGACGTGCAGCGCCGGGTAGACGGCGCGGATCGCCCGGTAGGCGCGGGTGACCGACCCGGCGGCGGCGATGTGGTTGTCCTTGACCAGCGCGGCGTCGGACAGGCCCATCCGGTGGTTGACGCCGCCGCCGCAGCGCACCGCGTACTTCTGCAGGGCGCGGAGGCCCGGCAGCGTCTTGCGGGTGTCGCGGACGCGGGCCTTGGTCCCGGCCATCGCGTCGGTCCAGCGGCGCGTCTCGGTGGCGATGCCGGACAGGTGGGTGAGCAGGTTCAGCGCGATCCGCTCGGCGCGCAGCACCGCCCGCGTCGGCCCGGCCACGGTGAGCAGCACCTGGCCGGCCGTCACCGGGTCGCCGTCGGCGACCTTGGCCAGGTACGCCACGCCGGTCTCCTCGAACACCGCCCCGGCGACGGGGACGCCCGCCACGACGCCGTCCTCGCGGGCGGTGAACGCGCCGGCGGCGGTCTCGTCCGGCCCGAAGATCGGCTCGCTGGTGACGTCCGCCGCGCCGTCCTCGGCGAGCGCGGTGCGGACGAGGGCGAGCACGCCGTCCGGGTCGAGGCCGGCGGCCTCCAGGCGCGCGGTCAGCTCGGGTGTCATCGGTGCTCCTCGAAGGTGGTGGTGAGGGTGCCGCCGGCGAGGCGGCCGACGAGGTGGCCGCGCCAGTCCTCGGACGCGTCGGGGAAATCCTCGCGCCAGTGACTCCCGCGCGTCTCGGTGCGCTGTAGGGCGGCGGTCACGATCGCGGTGGCGACGGCGTGCAGGTTGGCGGCCTCCCAGGCCGGGACGCCGGGCTCGCCGCCGCCGTCGGGCAGCGCGGCGAGGTCGCGGGCCGCCGTCTCCAGGCCCTCGCGGGTGCGGACGACGCCGGCGTGCGCGGTCATGGTCGCCTGGATCGCGGCGCGGGCGCCCGTTCCGGGCAGCGGCCCGGCGGCGGACGGCGCGACCGGCTCGCCGGGCTCGGGCAGGCCCGCGCCGAGCGCCTCGGCGATGCGCCCGGCGAACACCAGGCCCTCCAGCAGCGAGTTGGACGCGAGCCGGTTGGCGCCGTGCACGCCCGTGCAGGCGGCCTCGCCGCACGCGTACAGGCCCGGGACCGACGTCCGCCCGTACAGGTCGGTGCGGACGCCGCCGCTGGCGTAGTGGGCGGCCGGGACGACCGGGATCGGCTCGGTGACGGGGTCGACGCCGTGGTGGCGGCAGGCGGCGAGGATGGTCGGGAAGCGCTTCTCCCACATGGCGGCGCCGAAGTGGCGGGCGTCCAGCAGCATGTGGTCGGCGCCGGTCTCCCGCATCCGGTTCATGATCCCCTTGGCGACGACGTCGCGCGGGGCGAGCTCGGCGAGCTCGTGGCGGCCGACCATGAAGCGGACGCCGGCGGCGTCCACCAGGTGGGCGCCCTCGCCGCGCACCGCCTCGGAGATGAGCGGCTGGCGGCCGCGCGCGCCCGCGCCGAGCCAGAGCACCGTCGGGTGGAACTGGACGAACTCCAGGTCGGCGACGTCGGCGCCGGCGCGCAGCGCGAGCGCGACGCCGTCGCCGGTGGACACCTCGGGGTTGGTGGTGGCGGAGAACACCTGGCCGAGGCCGCCGGTGGCGAGCACGACTGCGCGCGCGCGGACGGCGCCGACGCCGTGCGGCTGGCCCTCCCCCATGACGTGCAGCGTGACTCCCGCGGCCTGCCCGGCGGCGTCGCGGAGGAGGTCGAGCACGAGCGCGTGCTCGATGACCTCGACGCCGGACTCTTTCAGGGCGGCGAGCAGCGCGCGGCTGATCTCGGCGCCGGTGGCGTCGCCGCCGGCGTGCGCGATGCGGCGGCGGTGGTGGCCGCCCTCGCGGGTGAGGGAGATCTCGCCGCCGGCCGAGCGGTCGAAGGCGGCGCCGAGCGCGATGAGGTCGCGGACGGCGGCCGGGCCCTCGGTGACCAGGACGCGGACGGCGTCCTCGGCGCAGAGGCCGACGCCGGCGGTGAGGGTGTCGGCGAGGTGCTCGGCGGGGGTGTCGTCGGGGGCGAGGGCGGCGGCGATGCCGCCCTGCGCCCAGCGGGTGGAACCGGCGTCCAGCAGGGCCTTGGTGACCAGCAGCACGCGGCCGTGCGGGCGGCAGCGCAGCGCGGCGACGAGGCCGGCGATGCCGGACCCGACGACGACCACGTCGGCGTCCCTGGTCCAGCCGGGGGTGGGGGCGGCGAGCCGTGCGGAGATCATGTGCGCTCCTCGGCGGGGATCTGTTCTCGTCATTGTGACACTAACCCCCGGAGGGTCTTATCGTCACCCCCACGAGAACGCCCGCCGAGCCCGCCGCCGACCCGGATCAGCCGTGCACGAGGTCGCCGCGGACGCCCTCGGCGCCCGGCACCGGCTCGGCCGGGTCGCTGCCCAGCGAGATGATCTTGTTGTCACGGTCCACGTGCACCACCGACGGCGTGAACGCGCGCGCGTCCGCGTCGCTCATCTGCGCGTAGCTGATGATGATCACCAGGTCGCCGGGCGCCACCAGCCGCGCCGCCGCGCCGTTGATGCCGACGATCCCGCTGCCCCGCTCCCCCTCGATGAGGTAGGTCTCCAGCCGCGCGCCGTTGTCGATGTCGACGATCGCGACCTGCTCGCCGGGCAGCAGGTCGGCGGCGTCCATCAGGTCCCGGTCCAGCGTGAGCGACCCGACGTAGTGCAGGTCGGCCTGGGTGACGGTGGCGCGGTGGACCTTGCTCTTGAACATCGTGCGGAACATGAGGGGCTCCTTGCGGCGGTCGGGCGGACGGATGGGCGGGCGGTCGGTCAGGCGAGGGACAGCGGGACGTTGTCGATCAGATGGGTGGCGCCGACGCGGCCCGCGACGGCGAGCACGGCCGGGCCGGTGTGGCCGGCGCCGACGTCCGCGAACGTCGCCGGGTCGACCAGGACCAGGTAGTCCGGCTCCAGCGGCGGGTCGGCGGCGGCGGCCTTGCCGAGCACCGCCCCGGCGGCGGCGAGCACCGCCTCCGGGCCGCCCGCGACCGCGTCCGCCCCGGCCTGCAGGGCCTGCGACAGCGCGACCGCCGTCGCCCGCTCGGCCGGGCCGAGGTAGCGGTTGCGACTGGACAGGGCGAGGCCGTCGAACTCGCGGACGGTCGGCCCGGCCTCGATCGCGACCGGCACGTTCAGGTCGGCGGCCATCCGGCGGATCATCGCGAGCTGCTGGGCGTCCTTCTGCCCGAAGACCGCGACGTCCGGCCCCACCAGGTGGAACAACTTCAGCACGACGGTGAGCATTCCGTCGAAGTGGCCGGGGCGGGTGAGGCCCTCGACGCGCTCGCCCATCGGCCCGGCCTTCACCGTGACCTGCGGCTCGTCCGGGTACATGACCTGGACGGTCGGGGCGAACACCACGTCCACGCCCTCGGCGGCGCACGCCTCGACGTCGGCGGCGAACGTCCGCGGGTAGCGGTCCAGGTCCTCGCCCGCGCCGAACTGGAGCGGGTTGACGAAGACGCTGACGACGACGGTGTCGGCGAGCTGCCGGGCGCGCCGGATCAGCGACCGGTGCCCTTCGTGCAGCGCGCCCATGGTCGGCACCAGCGCGACGGTGCCCTGCGCGTCCGCGCGGACGGCCGCGAGCTCCTCGCGGGTCTGGGCGATGACGGGCGTCACCACGCCCCCCTCTCCTCCGGATCGGCCAGGACTTCGAGGAGCCGCTCGGCGTCCTCGGGCTTCAGCATTCCGGCGCCGAGCGCCCGGTCGGCGGTGAGCCGGGCGAGCGCGACGTAGGCGCGCAGCCCCTCCGGTGACACCCGCGCGAGCTCGGTCACGTGGCCCGCGACGGTGCCGGCGTCGCCGCGCGCGACGGGGCCGGTGAGGCCGTCGATGCCGAGCCGCAGCGCGTTGTCCAGGGACGCCCCGAGGAGCGGCCCGAGCATCCGGCCCGGCTCGCCGACGCCGGCCTGCCGCAGCAGGTCCATCGCCTCCACCACCAGCGTGACCAGGTGGTTCGCGCCGCCGGCGAGGGCGGCGTGGTAGAGCGGGCGGCGCTCCTCGGTGATCCAGACGGGGTCGCCGCCCATCTCCAGCACCAGCGCCTCGGCGACCGGCCGCAGCACGTCGGGCGCGGTCACGCCGAACGCGACGCCGTCCAGCCGGTTCACGTCGTCGGCGCGGCCGGTGAACGTCATCACCGGGTGCAGCGCGAGCGGCAGCGCGCCCGCGGCCGTCAGCGGGTTCAGCACGGCGGTGCCGTGCCGGCCGCTGGTGTGCGCGACGAGCTTGCCCGCGACCGGGACGTCCGTCGCGGCGAGCCCGGCCGCGAGGGGGCCGAGGGCGTCGTCGGGGACGGTCAGCAGGACGAGGTCGGCGGCGGCGACGACGTCCTGCGGGGCGGTGAGGCGGGCGGCGGGGAGCCGCTCGGCGGCGCGCTCGCGCGAGGCCGCGGAGACCGCGGAGGCGGCGGCGGTGCGGTGCCCGGCGCGGGCGAGCGCCTCGCCGAGCGCGGTGCCGACGCGGCCCGCCCCGACGACGCCGACGTCCAGCCGGGCGGGACGGTCGCGCGGGTCGGTTCCGGGCACGCCGAAGTGCGGCGGTGGTGCGTCCATGCTTCTCGTTCCAGTCCTCGTGACGGGTACCGGACGTTACGCGCCCAGGGTACCCGCGGCGTGCGGGACGTCCATCATCCCGGCCGCCATCACCGCAGGGTGACGGTACGAACACCGGGCGTCACCCTAACTTGCGGTAACGCGTCACACTTGAACAGTGACTCACCGTGAACACTTGTGGCGAGTCGTCCGGCCGGAGTAACTCTGAGATGTGACGGCCGTCACGCAAGGTGAAGGAAGAACCGGGCGCTCCGCCCCCCAAGAGATGGAGCACAGCGTGATCAAGATCGCTCTCAGGACCGCCGCCGTCTCCGCGACGCTCGCCGGCACCGCCCTCATGGCCGCCCCCGCCTTCGCTGGCACCTCCAACAGCAACCACGGGAACGCCGTCGGGAACAACGTCGCCGTCACCATCGTCGGCGGGTACGGCGTCACCTGCGGCTCGGTCTCCGTCGCCGGCCAGTCGGGCACCGACTGCAACGGCAACGGCGTCCACAACCACGCCAACCACAGCGGCACCGCCGGCGCGACCGGCGACGGGAACGACTGACCGGAGGGACGAGCCCGTTCCCCGTCCGGCCGTCCGGGCGACCCCCGCACGATGAGCGGTCCCGCCTGGCCCGCCCCTCCGTGACGCCGCCCGACCGCCCCCGCCCGCCCCGGACCCCCCACGGCCCGGGGCGGGCCCACGTCCGAGGCCGTGCCCACGTCCAGGCCATGCCCGCGTCCGGGGCCGGGCCCACGTGCAGGGCAGGCCCGCGTCCAGGATCGTGCCCGCGTGCAGGGCAGGCCCGCGTCCGAGGCCGTGCCCGTGTCCAGGCCATGCCCGCGTCCGGGGCCGGGTCCGGTCCGGGGCCGGGCCCGCGTGCAGGGCAGGCCCGCGTCCAGGGTCGTGCCCGCCTCCGGGGCCGGGTCCGCGTCCAGGGCAGGCCCGCCTCCGGGGGCGGGCCCACGTCCAAGGGCAGGCCCACGTCCAGGGTCGTGCCCGCGTCCGGGGCCGGGTCCACGTCCGGAGCCGGGTCCGCGTGCAGGGCAGGCCCGCGTCCAGGGCCGGGCCCACGTGCAGGGCAGGCCCGCGTCCAGGGCCGGGCCCACGTGCAGGGCAGGCCCGCGTCCAGGGCCGGGCCCACGTGCAGGGCAGGCCCGCCTCCGGGGGCGGGCCCACGTCCAGGTCGGGCCCACGTCCAGGGTCGTGCCCACGTCCAGGGTCGTGCCCGCGTCCGGGGCCGGGTCCGCGTCCGGGGGCGGGCTCGCGTGCAGGGCGGGCCCGCGCCCGGGGGTCAGTCCTCCGACAGGGCCGCGGCGAGGGGGACGCGGGCGGCGCGGCGGGCGGGCAGGACCGCGGCGAGCATCCCGGCGGCGCCCGCCAGCGCGACGAATGCGGCGATCTGCCCGTAGGGGACGGCGACCACCGCGCCCGGCGTCATCGCCTTCGTGCCCGCCCAGCCGAACGCGGCGCCGAGCACGACGCCGGTGACCGCGCCGATCACGGCCATCACCAGCGCCTCCACCGACAGCATCCGGCGGAGCTGCCGCTTGGTGACGCCGAGGGCGCGGAGCAGCGCCGACTCGCGGGTCCGCTCGACGACCGACAGCGTCAGGGTGTTGGCGATGCCGAACAGCGCGATGACGATCGCGAGGCCGAGCAGCCCCGCGAAGACCGCCAGGAGGGTGTCGATCGCCCGGGTGAGCTGCTCGCGCAGCTCGGCCTGCGACACCACCTTGACCGTCGGGTAGGGGCGGGCGGCGGCCTCCACCGCGCGGTGCGCGGCGGCCGCGGACGCCCCGTCGCGGACCTTGGCGTACAGGGCCGCGGCGCCGCGGCCGGGCGCGAGCCGGTCGAAGGCGTCCGCGGGGACGAGCAGACCGCCGATCGGCAGGTCGTTGCGGAACACCCCGGCGACCCGCAGCGTCACCGTCCGGGCGCCCGCCGCCGCCCGGACCGTCCCGCCGGTGCGCAGGTGCAGGCCAGCGGCGGTCCGCTCGTCCACGACGGCGGTGCCGGGGCCGAACGCGGCGAGCGACCCGCTGGTGAAGACCGGCTTGACGAGGGTGCCGAGCGCCCCGCCGGTGATGTTCCGCGCCCGGCTCTTCCGCCCGTCCACGCGGACCTCCTGCTCGCGGACGCCGGCGACGGCGGCGAGCTCGGGGAGGGCGCGGAGCCGCGCGTCGAGGCCGCCGGGGACGGTCGCGTCCGCCGACGCGCCGCCGTACTGCGGGGACAGCATGAAGTCGACCGGGAAGGACCGGGCCAGCCGGGCGTCGGAGGTGGCCTTGCCCCCGGCGGCGACCACCGCGAACAGCGTCACCAGGCCGACGCCGACCGTCAGCGCCATCGTGGTCGTGGCGGTGCGGCGCGGGGTGCGCTGGGCGTTGCCGACGGCGAGGCGGGCGGGCACGCCGCCGAGGCGGGCGGGGACGGCGCCGACCGCGCGGGCGAGCGGCCGGACGAGCGCGGGCATCGCCGCGATCACGGCGAGGAACGCGACGGCGCCGCCCGCCGCGACCGTGTACATCGCCGCGGGCCCCTTGGCCATGCCGGTCGCGCCGTATCCGGCGAGCGCGCCGCCGCCGAGCAGCAGCAGCGCGGCGACGGCGGAGCGGACCCGGCCGAGGCGGAACGGCCCGGCGGGCTCGGTGCCGCTGCGGAGCGCGCTGACCGGCGCGACGCGCGTGGCGGCGCGGGCGGGCAGCAGCGCCGACACGACCGTGACGGTGATCCCGGCGGCGAGGCCCACCGCGACGGTGCGCGGGGTGAGGGCGGCGCCGCCGTCCGGCAGGTCGGCGCCGGACGCCCGCAGCAGCGCGAGCGCGCCCGCGCCGAGGCCGAGCCCGGCGGCGAGGCCGAGCAGCGACCCGGCCAGGCCGACGGCGGCGGCCTCGGCGACGACGCCGCCGAACACCTGGCGGCGGGTGGCGCCGACGCAGCGCAGCAGCGCCATCTCGCGGACCCGCTGGGCGATGAGGATCGCGAAGGTGTTGTAGATGACCAGCGCCGACACGAGCAGCGCGACGAGCGCGAACAGCAGCAGCCCGGCGGTGAAGACGCGGACGTCGGCGCCCGCCGCGCGGGCCTGCTCGGCGCCGAGGTCGCGGCCGCTCAGCACCCGGTAGGAGGGCCCGGCGGCGGCCGCGACGGCGGCGGGCGCGGCGCCCGCGACGTCGATCTCCGCGACGGTGCGGGTCCCGGTCATCGCGGCGGCCGTCGCCGGGTCGAAGCCGACGGCGCCGCGGGCCGCGGCGTCGGGGTCCAGGCCGGGGTCCAGGACGCCGACGAGGGTGAAGCGGTGCGGCCGCTGCCGGGAGTCGAGGACGGTGACGGCGTCGCCGACGCGGAAGTGCTCGCGGTCGGCGGTGGGGCCGTCGAGGACGGCCTCGCCGGGGCCGGCGGGCGGGCGGCCCGCGTCGAACCCGTAGCGGAGCAGCCGCCCGGCCGGCACCGACATCCCGGCGGTGGCCTGGACGCCGACGGCCTTGCCGTCGCGGCCGACGAGGGCGGCGTCGCCGCGGACGAGGCCGTGCACGGCGGTGACGCCGGGGACGGCGCGCAGCCGCGCGACGAGCGCGGCGGGGATCCCGCCGTCGGTGCCCTTGGGGGGCAGCACGGCGGCGTCGACCTTGCCGGCGGAGCGGGCGAAGGTCGCGCCGATGCCGCGGTCGATGGAGTCGGTCAGCACGAGCGTGCCGGCGACGAACCCGACCCCGAGGACGATGGCGACGGAGGTGAGGAGCAGCCGGACGCGGCGGGCGAGCAGGCCCGCGAGGGTCGTCTTCAGCATCGGGTCAGCCGCCCAGCGCCTTCAGCCGGTCGAGGACCAGCTCGGGCGTCGGCCGGTGCAGGTCGCCCACGATGCGGCCGTCGCGGAGGAACACCGCGCGGTCGGCGTGGGCGGCGGCGACCGGGTCGTGGGTGACCATGACGATCGTCTGCCCCATGTCGCGGACCGAGGCGCGCAGGAACCCCAGCACCTCGGCGCCCGCCCGCGAGTCCAGGTTGCCGGTCGGCTCGTCGGCGAAGACGACGTCGGGGCGGGTGACGAGGGCCCGCGCGCACGCGACCCGCTGCTGCTGGCCGCCCGACAGCTCGGCGGGCCGGTGCGCGAGCCGGTCGCGCAGCCCGAGGACGTCCACGACGCGCGCGAACCACGCGGGGTCGGGGCGGCGGCCGGCGAGGTCGAGGGGCAGCCGGATGTTCTGCTCGGCGGTGAGCGTCGGCAGCAGGTTGAACGCCTGGAACACGAACCCGATCCGCTCGCGGCGGAGCAGCGTGAGCCGCCGGTCGCCGAGCCCGGCGAGCTCGACGTCGCCGATCCGGACGCCGCCGCCGTCCAGGGCGTCGAGCCCGGCGAGGCAGTGCAGGAGCGTCGACTTGCCCGACCCGGAGGGCCCCATGATCGCGGTGAAGGCGCCGCGGGCGAACGCGACGTCGACGCCGCGCAGCGCGTGCACGGCGGCGTCGCCGGTCCCGTACACCCTGGTCACCCGCGTCGCGGTGACGGCGGGCGCCGCCGCCGTCTCGGGGGGTTCGACGGACGTGCTGGTCACGGTGGGCTCCTCGGGTGGGCGCTGGGGACACCCACCACGCTAGGAACCGGGACGGCGCGGGACATCGGCCCGCAGGCCGTGATCGGGTCGGCCGTTCGTCCGATCCCGCGCCCCCGCGTACGACTCAGGACGGACGCCCCATGGCCCCCGGCGCCCCCGGGGAACGCGGAACGCCGGGACCCCGACCGCCCGGGGTCCCGGCGTTCCGTACCGCCGGTCGCGCGGCCCGGCGCCCCCCGCGCGGGGCGTGCCGGGCCGGCGCGTCAGCTGTGGGTGTGCGTGGCGGCGCCGCCCTGGCAGCCGGCGCCGGCGATGCCGAGCACCGCGATGGCGTTGCCGCAGACGTCGACCGGGATGGAGATCGGCGCGACGACCTGGTTGCCGGACAGGACGCCGCCGGCGCCGCTCGTGTTGATGTCGGCGTTGGCGGGCGCGGCGCCCAGCACCGAGGCGGCGACGGCCATGCCGAGGGCGCCGGTGACGGCGAGCTTCTTGAACATGAAGTTCCTCCCATACGTACGGGCCGGGGACCCGACCTGACATGCACGTCCAGATGAGCCGCCGCACGGCGAACTCACTCACGGTAGTTAGTCAGCTACCCGGAGGTAAGGGAATCAGCCGCCCGGCACTGCAGGCAAAAAGTCACCGGAGAGTAATAATCTCGTTACAGAACGTCCCGGGTGCGGCCGCCGGCGACCAGCCCGGTCTCGTAGGCGACCACGACGGCCTGCACCCGGTCGCGGACGCCGAGCTTGGTGAGGATGCGGCCCATGTGGGTCTTCACGGTCGCCTCCGAGACGTGCAGCCGGGCGGCGATCTCGGCGTTGGACAGGCCCCGCGCCACCTGCAGCAGCACCTGCCGCTCGCGCTCGGTGAGGGTCGCGAGGACGCCGTGCGCGGCCGGCCCGGCCTCGGGCAGGTGCGGCGCGAACCGGTCGAGGAGCCGCCGGGTGGTGCTCGGCGCGACCACCGCGTCCCCCGAGTGCACGGCCCGGATCGCCTCGACGAGCTGGGCCGGGCCGGCGTCCTTCAGCAGGAACCCGGCGGCGCCCGCCTTGATCGCGGCGAACGCGTACTCGTCCAGGTCGAAGGTCGTCAGGATGATCACCTTGGGGGCGCCGGGGCCGGGCCGGGCGGCGATCCGGCGGGTCGCCTCGATGCCGTTGACGCGCGGCATCCGCACGTCCATGAGGACCACGTCGGCGCGGTGCGCGTCGAGCAGCGCGGGCACGTCGGCGCCGTCGCCGGCCTCGCCGACGACCTCGATGTCGGGCTGGGCGTCCAGCACCATCGAGAAGCCGGCCCGGACCAGCTCCTGGTCGTCCACCAGCACCACCCTGATCATCGGGAGCCCCCCGTCCGCCGGTCCGCTCACGCCCGCACCCCGGCGGGGACCGGCACCCGCACCGCGACCTCGAACCCGCCGCCGGGCCGGGGCCCGGCGGTCACCTCGCCGCCGTAGACGGCGGCCCGCTCGCGCATGCCGACCAGGCCGTGGCCGCGCCCGTCGGACACGGCGGCGGCGCCGCGCCCGTCGTCGGCGACGCGGACCGCGACGGCGTCGCCGCCGTAGCCGAGGACGACCTCGGCGCTGGCGTCCGGCCCGGCGTGCTTGAGGGCGTTCGTCAGCGCCTCCTGCACGATGCGGAACACCGTGAGCTGCAGGCCCTCGGGCAGCTCGCGCGGCGTCCCCTCGACCCGGACGGCGACCGGCAGCCCGGCCCGGCGGATCTGGTCGGCGAGGTCGGCGAGCTGCTCCACCCCGGGCTGCGGCGCGAAGGGGCCGCTGTCGTCGGCCTCGCGCAGCACGCCGAGCAGGCGCCGCATCTCGGTGAGGGCGAGCCGGCCGGTGCCGGAGATCGCGGCGAGGGCCTGCTTGGCGCGCGCCGGGTCGGTGTCGATGGCGAACGCGGCGCCGTCGGCCTGCACGACGATGACGCTGACGTTGTGGGCGACGACGTCGTGGAGCTCGCGGGCGATGCGGGCGCGCTCGGCCGAGCGCGCCATCCGCACCTCGGTGTCGCGCTCGCGCTCCAGCCGCGCCGCCCGCTCCTCCAGGGCCGCCAGGTGCTCGCGGCGGGTCCGCATGTAGACGCCGAACAGGCCGATGCCGACGGCCACGACGCCGAGGAACAGGAACGGCCCGCGCGCCCTCGTCCAGTCGCCGGGGTACTGCCGGGCGGCCTCCAGGGCGCAGCCCGCCTCGGTCACCAGCAGCGCGGCGAGCCCCCACCAGCGGGTGCAGCAGGACGCGACGGTGTACATGGCGATGAGGACGGCGACGTCGGCGATGGCCAGGGGCGTGCCGCTGAGCCACTGCCCGAACGCCACCACCGCGACCACCGCGAAGACCGTGCGCGGCCGGCGGCGCCGCACCACCAGCGGGGCGAGCAGCAGCAGGCTCAGCCCGAGGTAGGGCAGCGGGTCCGCGACGTGCGCCGGCCCCGATGCGGTGGCGGCGGGCCACTCCAGCGCCATGAGGACGGCGACGGGCGCGAGGAAGGCCGCGTCGACGAGCTCGCGCCGCGCCCGCCACGCGTCCCACAGCCCGCCCGCTCTCCCGGCCATGCCACCAGCCTAGGGACGCGCCGCCCGCCCGGCATCGCTCTCAAGGTGGACACCCTCGGCACCGGGCGGCCCCGGCCGGGCGCCGGGGGCGGGTAACGTCACTGCCGTGGCGGCGTGGACGACCTGGAGCACCGCGATGGAGCGGGCCCTGTACGGCGAGGACGGCTTCTACCGGCGCGGGGAGCGGCCGGCCGAGCACTTCCGCACGTCCGTGCACGCCTCGCCGCGCTTCGCGCAGGCGGTCGCGCGGCTGCTCGCCGAGGTGGACGCCGCCCTCGGCCACCCGCCGCGCCTGGACCTGGTGGACGTCGGCGCGGGCTCGGGGCGGCTGCTCGCGCTGGTCCTCGCCGCCGCCGGGCCGGACCTCGCGCCGCGCCTCGCGCCGACCGCGGTGGAGATCGCGCCGCGCCCGGACGGCGTCCCCGGCGCGGTCGCCTGGCGGTCCGACCCGCCGGCGTCCGTCACCGGCCTGGTGATCGCCAACGAGTGGCTCGACAACGTGCCGCTGGACGTGGTCGAGCAGACCCCGGACGGCCCGCGGGCCGTGCTGGTGGACCCGCCGACGGGCGCCGAGACGCTCGGCGGCCCGCCGCCCGGCGACGCGCTGGACTGGCTGGCCCGCTGGTGGCCGCTCCGCGCCCCCGGCGACCGCGCCGAGATCGGCGGCCCGCGCTGCGCGGCGTGGGCGGACGTCGTCGGCCGCCTGGAGCGGGGCGTGGCGATCGCGATCGACTACGCCCACACCCGCGAGGCCCGCCCCGCCTACGGCACCCTCACCGGCTACCGGGACGGCGCGACGGTGCCGCCCGTCCCCGACGGGTCGTGCGACGTGACCGCGCACGTCGCGCTGGACGCCTGCGCGGCCGCCGGGGAGCGGGCGGGCGCGACCGCGACGCTGCTGACGACGCAGCGCGCGGCGCTGCGCGGCCTCGGCCTCGCCGGGACGCGGCCGCCCGTCGAGCTCGCGCACCGCGACCCGCGCGGCTACGTCGCGGCGCTCTGCGCGGCCGGCGAGGACGCCGAGCTGACCGATCCGGGCGGCCTCGGCGGCTTCGGCTGGCTCGCCCAGGCGGTCGGGGCGCCGCTGCCCGCTCAGATCTCGACCGCGAGCCCCTGAAGGCCGCGCAGCACGAACCCGGCCTTCCACGCGGGCTCGGCGGCGAGCCGCATGCCGGGCGCGGCGCGCAGCAGCGCGCCGAACGACTCGGCCATCTCGATGCGGGCGAGCGGCGCGCCGAGGCAGTAGTGGACGCCGAGCCCGAAGGTGATGTGCGGGTTGCGGGTCCGGCCGAGGTCGAGGCGGTCGGGGTCGTCGAACGCCTCGGGGTCGCGGTTGGCGGAGGCGAACTGCAGCGCGATCTCGGCGCCGCGCGGGATCGTGACGCCGCCGATCTCGATGTCCTCCAGCACCCACCGCTCGAACATGGGCGCCGGGGTGTCGTAGCGCAGCAGCTCGTCGACGCCGGTGGCGAGGAGGCCGTGGTCGGCGCGGAGCCGCTCCAGCTCGCCGGGGTTGCGGAACAGCGACCACCAGCCGTTGCCGGTGGCGTTCACGGTCGCCTCGTGCCCGGCGTTCAGCAGCAGCACGCAGGTGCCGATGAGCTCGTCCTCGGTGAGGCGGTCGCCCTCGTCGGCGACCTGGGCGAGCGCGCTGATGAGGTCGTCGCGGGGCTCGGCTGCGCGCGCGCGGGCGAGACCGCGCAGGTAGTCGGAGAACTCGGTGGCGGCGCGCACCGCGGTCTCCTGCGCCTCCTGCGAGGGGTTCAGCTCGTACATGCCGCAGATGTCGGCGGACCAGGGGCGCAGCAGCGGCCGGTCGGACTCGGGCACGCCGAGCATCTCGGCGATGACGGTGACCGGCAGCGGCTCGGCGACCTCGGCGAGCAGGTCGCCGCCGCCCTTGGCCGCGAAACCCTCGGCGAGGCCGGTCGCGAGCGCGCGGACCATCGGGCGCAGGCCCTCGACCATGCGGGCGGTGAACGCCTTGGACACGAGGCGGCGGAGCCGGGTGTGGGTGGGCGGCTCGACGTCCAGCATGCCCGCCCTGACCAGGTCCCAGAACGGGCGCAGGAACTCCGGCTCGGCGGCCTGCCCGAACTCCTCGTGGGTGGCGAGGTGCAGGTAGGAGCGGCCGAGGCGGCGGTCCCGCAGCAGCGCGTCCACGTCGGCGTGGCGGCTCACCACCCACTGGCCGGTCGGCTCGTCGAAGAAGACCGGGCGCTCGGCGCGCAGGCGGGCGAACGCCGGGTAGGGGTCGGCGACGAACGCCGGCGACCAGGGGTCGTAGGACATCTCACTCATGCCCGGACAATATGCGGCCGGGTGGGGCCTGCGGACCCGGTTCGCGATCAGCGCGCCCAGCGGGCCTTGTCGCCCCCGGCGCGCCGGGCGGCGAGCGAGCGCTTCGCCACGGCGTCCACGATGGCGCGCGCCTCCCCGAGCTCGCGGTCGGCGGCGTCCACCTTCACCGGGCCGGGCGGCGCGTCCACGTGCACGGTCGCCAGGCCGAGGAGGCGTTGCATCGGGTTCACGGTGAGCCGCACGCTCTGCGCGCGCGCGTGCGCGATGACGTCGGTACGGCGGCCCGGCCAGCCGTGCCGGGACACGAAGATGCGCTCGTCGGTACCGGCGCCGTCCGCGCGGTCGAGCGCCATCCCGCGCCCGGACGCCGGCACCAGCGGGACGGCGTCCACGTTCGTGCCCGAGAAGACCTGCGAGATGAGGTGCAGGCAGACCGCGCGCGGCGCGACCGGCAGCAGCGTCGACGACAGTGCCTGCCGCTCCCCCGCGTAACCGGCGACGGTGACGTCCAGCCGCGCCCAGCCGAGCGCCTTCCATAGGACCGGCTCGACCAGCGCGACCGCCTGCACCCGGCCCGGCGGCACCGTCTGCATGCGCGTCTCCAGCAGCCCGTACCGCAGCCGGACGCCGTCGGGCGACAGCGCCGCGGTGAACCCCGCGTACATCACCATCGGCGCGATGACCGCGCGGATCAGGCCGAGCAGCGCGGGGACGGCGACGGCGAGCATGCCCGGCTCGCGGGCGACCACCATGAACATCAGCGACGCGAAGAACAGCAGCACGGTGGCGAGGACCGGCAGCCGGATGAGCAGCGACCCGAGCAGCGACCCGAACGGCGTCCGCCAGAGCGGCCGCTCGGGCGCCTCGGGCGTGTGGCCCGGCAGGCCCGCGGCGCGCGCCAGCAGCTCCGCGCGGAGCTGCTGGGCGGCGTTGCGGCCGAGGTAGCGCAGCGCGATCTCGCCCTGGTCGCCGCCCGCCAGCTCCACGCGCACCTCGGTCAGCCCGAAAATGCGCGTCACGAGCGGCCGCACCAGGTCGATGGCCTGCACGCGCGACAGCGGGATCCGCCGCGCGCGCTTGCGCAGCAGCCCGTTCTCGACGACGAGGTCGTCGCCGTCCACCCGGAACCGCACCGCGAGCCAGCCCCAGAGGCCGGCGACCGCGGCTAGCACGGCGAACACCGCCGTCACGATCAGGAACCGGAGCGCGATGAACGGGCTCGACAGCACCGTCTCGTCGTCGCTCGTGCGAGTCAGCAGCAGCGGGAAACCGAGCAGGACGAAGTAGACGATCAGGAACGCGAACCCGCGCAGCGGCATCGTCGCCCAGTGCAGCCGGTGCGTCCCCTCGGAGAAGCGGACGGGAGGCGCCTGGTACGCGCCGGGACCGCCGGGCGGCCCGTAGGGCGGGCGGGGCGGGCCGTACGGCTGCGGCGGCGGCCCGTACGGGCCCGGCGGGCCTTGCGGCGGACCGTACGGGCCCTGCGGCGGTCCGTACGGCCCCTGCGGCCCGTACGGTCCCTGCCTCCCGTAGGGGCCGATCGGCCGGTTGTAGGGGCTGCTCACAGGCCCATGCTCCGTTCCTCGCCCTTGCGGGCGAGGCTGTCGCGCAGCCGGGCGGCCTCGTCCGCGGGCAGGCCCGGGATGCGGGCGTCGGTCGCGGCGGCGGCGGTGTGCATCCGCACCGTCGCCACACCGAACCAGCGCTCCAGCAGGCCCGCGGTGACGTCCACGAACTGCATCCGCCCGTAGGGCACGACGATGAGGCGCTTCACCAGCACGCCGTGCGTGACGATCAGGTCGTCCGCCCGCTCGGCGTACCCGTACGCCCGGTAGGCCAGTTCCGCCGCGATCCAGCCGAGGACGGTGGCGAGCACCACGGCGGCCGTCCAGAGGATCGCGGCGAGCGTCCCGCCGCTCCGCCACAGCACGAGCGCGCCGACGGCACCGGTGAGCACCGCCCACAGCGTCATGGAGATCCGGCGTTCCCACGGGTAGCGCCGCGACAGCCGGGCCCACTGCCGCCCGTCCCCGGTCGCGAACACCGCGTCCACCGGATAGTGCGGCTGCGCGTGCGGCGGCGGCCCGCCCGGCTGCCGGGGCGCGGGGGGCGGCGCGGAGGGCGGCGCCGGCGCCTGGGGCACCGGCGCGTCTTGGGGTGATTCGCCAGCGGATGCGTTCATTGCCGCATAGTCAACCGGAAAAGCGGCACGGTTCGCCATGGGACGATGGCGGAGTGATCGCGCGAGGCGGAACGACGGAGTCGTGACCATGAGTTCTGACATGAGCACCGAACGGACCGTGGGCATCGGCGCGGGCGCCGCCGAGCTGGCCACCGAGGACATGGTCCTCAACATCGGCCCGCAGCACCCCTCCACGCACGGCGTGCTGCGGCTCCGCCTCGCCCTGGACGGCGAGCGCATCCGCACCGCCGAGCCGATCGTCGGGTACATGCACCGCGGCGCCGAGAAGCTCTTCGAGGTCCGCGACTTCCGGCAGATCATCGTGCTGGCGAACCGGCACGACTGGCTGTCGGCGTTCTCCAGCGAGCTCGGCGTCGTCCTCGCGGTCGAGCGGATGCTCGGCATGGAGGTCCCGGCCCGCGCGGTGTGGACGCGCACCCTGCTCGCCGAGCTCAACCGGGTGCTGAACCACCTGATGTTCCTCGGCTCCTACCCCCTCGAAGTCGGCGCGATCACCCCGGTGTTCTACGCGTTCGACGAGCGCGAGCGCCTCCAGCGCGTCATGGAGGAGGTGTCGGGCGGCCGCATGCACTACATGTTCAACCGGGTCGGCGGCCTCAAGGAGGAGCCGCCGCTCGGCTGGACCGGGCGCGCCCGCGCCGCCGTCGCCGGCGTACGCGCCGGGATGGGCCGGATCACCGACGTGATCATGGGCAACGAGATCTTCCGGGCCCGCACCCGCGGCGTCGGCGTCCTGTCCCGCGAGCAGATCCTGCAGTACGGGGTGTCGGGGCCGATCGCGCGCGCCTCCGGCGTCGACTTCGACCTGCGCCGCGACGAGCCCTACCTCGCCTACGGCGACCTCGACGTCCCCGTCGTCACCCGCGCGGGCGGCGACTGCCTCGCCCGGTTCGAGTGCCTGCACGACCAGGTGCACGCCTCCCTGGACCTCGCCGACGCCTGCCTGGACCGGCTCGCCGAGCTGCCGCCCGGCCCGATCAACCAGCGGCTGCCGAAGGTGCTGAAGGTCCCCGAGGGCCACACCTACGCCTGGACGGAGAACCCGCTCGGCCTGAACGGCTACTACCTGGTGTCGCGCGGCGAGAAGACGCCGTGGCGGCTGAAGCTGCGCTCGGCGTCGTTCTCCAACGTCCAGGTGCTGTCGGAGATGCTGCCCGGCACCCTCGTCGCCGACATGGTGGCGATCCTCGGGTCGATGTTCTTCGTCGTTGGAGATATCGACAAATAGTTCATATGACGCGAACCGGCACCTCCTCTCCGCCGTCCCATACGCGACGAGAGGAGTCCCCATGACCTCCATGGACGTCCAGGCCGCCGACCCGTGGGCCGGCTGGCGCCCGCAGCCGCCGCAGCCCGGCAAGGGCCGCGGCCCGAAGCGCGCGCTGCTCGGCGTCGCCATCGCGGCGCTGATCGTGCTGGTGTTCGCCGCCGCCGCGTTCGCGTTCCTGGTCGTCGGCGACTCGGCGGGCGCCGCCGGAAGCTGCGGCGGCGTCTGACCGCGATGACGACGGCGTCCCCCACCGCCGCCGGCGTGGCGCAGCCTCCGGTGTTCCGGACGCTGCGCCGCACCTGGCTGGCGGGCACCATCGCGCTGTCGCTGGCGGCGTTCGCCGCCGCGATCGCGCTCGCCCCGGCCGCCGGCGACGACCCGGGCGCCGCCCTCGGAACGCTGCTGTTCCTCGGCTCGTCCGTGCACGTCGCCTCGACGGCATGGTTCTTCACCCTCCCCGAAGTCCGCGGCCACGCCCGCACCCACCCCGGCCGCTACATCGTCGCGCCCGCCGCGCTGGTCGCCGGGACCGCCGCCGCCGCGGTCGCCGTCCCCTACAGCCGGTTCCAGTGGGCGCTGCTGGCGTTCTTCGCCTGGCAGTTCTTCCACTTCCAGAAGCAGAACCTCGGCATGGCGGCGCTCGCCGGCATCTGCCAGGGCGGCGGCTCCCTGTCGCGCCCCGAGCGCCTCGGCATCATGATCGCGGGCGTCGGCGGCATCGCCGGCCTGCTCACCCACCCCGACCTGCTCCAGCTCGGCGTCGACGCGCGGCTGCGGCCCCTGTTCCCCGCCGCGCTCGCCGTGTTCGCCGCCGGCGCCGCCGTCGGCCTGTACGGGCTGGCACGCCGCACCGCCCGGCCGCGTCCCTTCGTCGCCGTCTACCTGATCTCGCTGCTGTTCTTCGCGCCGGTGTTCGCCTTCGGCACCCCGTACCCGGCCGTCGCGGGCCTCACCATCGCGCACGGCTTCCAGTACCTGCTCCTCGTCGGCCTGCTGTCGGGCGCGCCGCGCCCCGGCCACCGTCCCGGAGCCGGGACGCTCGCGCTCACCGCGATCGCCGTCCTCGGCGGCATTGGCCTCGCTTACGCGTCCCACCTGCACGGCTCGCCGGACGGCGCGGCCCGCGCCCTGTACGGCGCCTACCTCGGCGCCGTCATGGCGCACTTCGTCGTCGACGCGGGCCTCTGGCGGCTCCGCGACGCGTTCCCGCGCCGCCTCCTCGACGCCGGCGTCCCGTACCTGCTGAAGCCCTGAGGGCCTCCCCCGGGCGCGGGACGCCCGCCCGTCAGGCGCGGGACGCCCCGCGGGTGCGGCTCTCCTCGTCCGGGTCCTTCGGCACCCGGCACGCGAACTCCAGGAAGAACGCGGCGCCGACCAGCACCAGCGCCGCCGCCGCCGTCCCGCCGCTCACGAAGAAGTCGTGGCGCGGCGTCGGCTTGTCCAGATCGCCGCCGAGGCTCGCCGCGAACCCCAGGAACACCCCGGCGAGCACCGCCGCCGCGTGCGCGCTCGCCTTCCCGAACGCCGCCATCCGCGCCACCGCGAGCGGCTCGACCCGGCGCGTCCCCGGCCGGTGCCGGATCCGGCGCAGCACGTTCACGCCCGCGATGACCTCCCCGGCGGCGAGGAGCAGCAGCGTCGGGACCGCCGTCCACGGCAGCGGCGGCAGCGACAGGTAGGCGGTCCGCACCACCGCCCAGGTGATCGCCGCGACGACGACCACCAGGGCGACGAGGAACGGAGGCTTCGACGGCTTCATGCAGGTTGCTGGAGGGTCAGGTCGTCGCGCCGCGTCACGGCGTCCTTCGCACCGACGGCCTCGGCCAGATCGCCGACCCGGCCGTGACCGGGCAGCAGCACGTCGGGCTCGATATCGGCCCACGGCACGAGCACGAACGCCCGCTCGTGCGCGCGCGGGTGCGGCAGCGTCAGATCAGGGTCGTCGGACGACACGTCGCCGAACACCACGATGTCGATGTCCAGCGTCCGCGGACCCCAGCGGACCTCGCGGACCCGCCGCATCGAGTTCTCGATGTTCAGCACCCGCTCCAGCAGGTTCTCCGGAGGGAGCCGGGTGTCGGCGACGAGCACGATGTTCAGGAAGTCGCCCTGCTCGGGGATGTCCTGCCCGGGAGGCGCGAACGGAGCCGTCTCGTACACCGGGGAGAACGCCACGAAATGCAGGCCCGGCGCGTCGAAGAGGGCGTCGACGGCCTCCTGGATGTTGTCCAGGCGGTCGCCGAGGTTGCTGCCGAGGGAGAACACCACGCGGTGCTGCACGAGCATGTGGCCACCGGTCGCGGTGCGGTCGGGCATCGGGTCGGACGCTGTCATGGGCGACTCCTCCTGATCTTCACGGCCACGTCCGTGAAGGGGTGCGGCACGGGGGCGCTCGGCTTGTGGACGGTGACCTCCGCCTCCGCCACGACCGGGTCTTCCAGACAGATCCCCGCGAGCCGGTCGGCGAGCGTCTCGATGAGGTCGACCGGGTCCCCCTCCACGGCGGCGACGAGACGGCCCGCGAGTGATCCGTAGTCGACGGTACGCGACAGGTCGTCCGCCGCCGCGGCCGGGCGGGTGTCGAGCCCGAGCGCGACGTCCACGACGAACTCCTGCCCGAGCTCCCGCTCGGCCGCCAGGACGCCGTGCCGGCCGCGGGCCCGCAGCCCGCGCAGTTCGATGCGGTCGAGAGTCATTCTTCCTCTGCGCTGTTCAGGACGGGCGAACCGTGGTGGAGCAGCAGGCGCCATTCCCCGCCGTCCCGCACGAACACCTTCGTCGCGACGATGCTGCCCCCGGCGAGGAACCCGTCCTCGTTCTCGTCGTCGGCGGTCAGCACGTTCTCCTCGCACGTCACCACCGCATGGTCGCCGTACACGTCGGTCTCCACGCCGGTGAGGACGAACTGGATGTAGGTGGTGTTCGCCATGATCAGCGCCCAGGAGCGCAGCACCTCGTCGCGGCCCCGCAGCATCGGCCAGCCCGGATGCACGCAGCTCACCCCGGCGGCGAACGCGCCGTCCGCCCACACCGCCGCCATGCGGTCGAGGTCACCGGCCTCGAACGCGGCGTAGAACTCGGCGTGGACCTCGTCCAGCTCCTTGGTCAAGGAGAGTCTCCGCTCATGTCGCTGTCACCGTCCGCGCGGTCGGCGAGCACGCCGCCGGCGTCCCGGACGGCCTGCGCGACGCGCACCGCGTCCGCGTTCGGCCGCACCCGGTGCACCCGCACCCCCCACGCCCCGGCGGCCGCGGCGAGCGCGGACACCGCGACCGTCGCGTCGTCGCTGCCGGCGAACGGCCGCGGCTCACCGTCCGGGCCCGCCAGCAGCCGCCCGAGGAACCGCTTGCGGGACGCGCCGACCAGCACCGGATGGCCGGTGGCGGTGAGCGCGTCCAGATGCGCCAGCAGCGCCCAGTTGTGGCCCTGGTCGGGGCTCTTGGCGAAGCCGAGCCCCGGATCCAGCACGATCATCGAGGGGTCCACGCCGGCGGCCAGCACGACGTCCACCCGCGCCAGCAGCTCGTCGCGGACCTCGGTGACGACGTCGGCGTAGACCGCGCGGTTGTACATGTCGTCGCTGTGCCCGCGCCAGTGCATCACCACGTAGGGCACGCCCGCCGCCGCCACGACCGCGGGCATGTCGGGGTCGGCGAACCCGCCGCTGACATCGTTGACGAGCCGCGCCCCCGCCTCGACCGCGGCGGCGGCGACGGACCCGCGCATCGTGTCGACACTGACCGGAACGCCCTCGGCGGCCAACGCCTCGATAACGGGCACGACCCGCCGCAGCTCCTCGGCCTCGGTGACGCGCTGCGCCCCCGGCCGGGTGGACTCCCCGCCCACGTCGATGACGTCGGCGCCCTCGGCGACGAGGTCGAGCCCGTGCCCGACGGCCTTGTCCGCGTCGAACCAGGCGCCTCCGTCGGAGAACGAGTCGGGGGTGACGTTGACCACACCCATCACCAGGCACCGCCCTGGGGTGGGCATCCCGGGAACGTCGGCACTGGTCATGCCCCAACCCTATGCCCAGATCGCCCCCGCCCTCTCCGCGCCCGTCCTCTCCGCTCCCGCCCAACGCGCGTGCGGGGCGGG
>NZ_JAIBOA010000013.1 GCF_019458805.1 Actinomadura parmotrematis | reverse complement strand
GGTGGTGCCGGTCGCGGGCGGGGCGTCGCCCCCGCCGCCCTTGAACATGGTGTCGATCGCCTTCGAGACGGCGTCCTTGACGCCCGGGATCAGGGTGAACAGGAAGCCGATGATGGCGGCCGCGACCACGATGAGGGCCGCGTACTCGAAGGCGCTGGCGCCCCGGTCGTCGCGCTCGGCGCGGGCTTCGATGCGGTCCCGGAGGAAGGTCTCCAGGGACACCAGAACAGGCAGGAGGGGATTCATGGTATTCCTTCCGGGACATTTCCTGAGGTCCTCGACTGCTTAGGACATTAGGAAATCCCGCCGCCCGCTCCCAGGGCCCGAAGGCCCAAACCGCGCCGGGTGCGGGCCCCTTCTCCGGTAGGGCCCACGGGCCCAGCCGGCGGTTCACCGGTCGTCCTCGCGGAGGCCCATCCAGCGCGCGATGGCCTCCGCGCGGGAGGTGACGCCGAGCTTGGCGTAGATCCGGTTGACGTGGTTCTTCACGGTCTTCTCCGCGAGGAAGGAGCGCCGCGCGATCTCCCCGTTGGAGTAGCCCTGCACGATGAGGCCCATCACCTCGGCCTCCCGCGCCGACAGCCCGTACCGGGCGGCCGGATCGGACGGCGCCGGGGCCGGGTCCGGGTCCGGCGGCGCGGCGGCGGGCGCGGCCGCGTCCCCCCGGACGGCGCCGACGAGCGCGGACACGGCGGCCTCCGACAGGGGGTGGTGGCCGGCGATGGCGCCGTGGACGGCGGCGGTGAGCTCCTCGGGGGTGAACGAGCCGTGCACCAGGTAGCCGAGGGCGCCCTTGGCGATGGCCGCCCGCACCACCTCGGGGTCGCTCGTGTAGGTCAGCATGATGACGCGGGTGGTGCGGCTGAGGATCTCGGCGGCGGCGACGCCGTCCATCAGCGGCATCCGCACGTCCAGCAGGACGAGGTCGGGGGTCAGCCGCTCGGCGAGGGAGAGCGCGGTCCGGCCGTCTCCGGCCTCGCCGACGACCTCGATGCCGGCGGCCTCCAGCAGCGACACGAGGCCGGACCGCACGACCACGTTGTCGTCGGCGACGACCACTCGGGGCCTGTCCATGCTCGCCTCCATGCTCAGCTCACCTCTGCGGGCTCGTCGTCGCGGCGGGCGGGCAGCCGCGCGGTCACCAGGGTTCCGGCGCCGGGCCGCGAGTCGACCCGGACGGTGCCGCCGACGATGCCGGCGCGCTCGTGCAGGCCGATGAGGCCGTAGTGGCCCTCGCCCGCCAGCTCCACCAGCTCGCGCGGCTGGAAGCCGAGTCCGTCGTCGTGGACGGTCAGCACCACGTCGTCGCCGTCGCGGTGCAGGCCGACGCGCACGGTCCGGCCGTGCGCGTGCCGCTCGACGTTGGTGAGGGCCTCGCCGAGGATCGCCAGCAGCTCGTAGCGGGCGTCCACCGACGGCTCGGGGCAGTCGTCGACCGCGAGGGCGACGGTGACGCCCGCGGTGGCGCCCCACTGCTCGGCGGTCCGGCGGACCGTCTCGTCGAGCGGGGCGGCCAGCGGGTCGTCGCGGAGCCGGGTGAGCAGGTCGCGGGCCTCCAGCGAGGCGGTCTCGCAGGCGCTCGCGATGCGCCGCGCCTCGGCGGCGGCGCGCGTCTGGTCGCGCGCCAGCCAGTTCGGGAGGGCCGAGGCGGCGAGGTTGATGCCGCGCAGCGTCTTCGCCAGCGAGTCGTGGAACTCGCGGGCGAGCCGGGCGCGCTCCTGGGCGGCGGCGGCCTGCGCCTCGGCGGCGCGGCGGGCGGCGGTCTGCGCGTCGTGCTCGTCCAGCAGCCGCCGCAGCGTCGCGCCCGCGAACCCGGCCAGCAGGTAGAAGCACGGCTGCCCGATCAGCGTCTGGAAGGGCACGACGGCGAGGACGTCGCGGGCCGCCGTCGCGGTGTAGGCGGCGAAGTAGCAGGCGATCTGGAGGGCGGCGACCGCGAGCATCCCCTGCCAGCGGTAGAGCAGCCCGGCCAGCGTCGCCGTCACCACCGTGGACAGGAAGAACGGCCCGGCGACGCCGCCGATGCCGAGGATGGTGAAGGAGACGCACACGTCCACGGCGAACAGCAGCGGATGCGCCGCGACCAGCGGCACGACCCGGCACCAGTTGCGCGCCGCCAGCCACGACAGCACCACGATGGACAGCACCAGCAGGAACTTGGCGACGGTGAGCTCGTCGCGGGGGAGCAGCAGCAGGGTGACGGCCGCGATGAGCAGCCGGATCTGCATGAGCATGCGGAAGGCGTCGCCCGCCCGCTCGGGCAGCGCCGCCGGGCCGCCGGGCCGCTCAGAAGCCGAAGAGCCCACCCGACCCCACCCCCGAGCCGTACCAGAGGGCGGAGATGACGACCAGCATGAGCGCCGGCAGCGTCATCCCCATGGTGACCGCGGTGATCTTGGGTGTGGTGCGCTGGGCCTTGCGCTTGGCCCACTGCGCCGAGTCGCGCCGCATGTCGTTGCCGATGTCGGTGAGCGCCGCGTTGAGCGGGGCGCCGAGCTCCTCGGCCTGCAGGAGCGCGGTGACGAACTGGTTGAGCGCCTCGGAGTTGTTGCGCTCGCGCATGTCCTCGAAGGCGTCCCGGCGCGGGGTGCCGAGCTCCATCTGCTGGAGCGCGACGGTGAACTCGTCGGCGAGCGCGCCCGGCATGTTCTCGGTGACGCGCGACAGGGCGAGCCGGAAGCTCAGCCCGGCGCTGACGGTGACGGCGAGGACGTCGAGGAAGTCGGGCATGGACCGTTGGATGTCGTCCTGGCGGGTCACCTTCTTGCCGTACAGGTTCACTTCCGGCTGCACCACGCCGCACGCGACGAGGAACCCCAGGAAAGGGTGCCCCTTGACGGCGAGGCCGAGCCCGAGCAGGCCGAACAGCACCGCGTAGCCCGCGACGCGCCGCGCGTGGCCCTCCACGGTGAGCCCGCCGGGGCGGCCCGCCGCGTCGATGCGCTTGCGGATGCGCGCCCGCCAGGGCGCGACGAGGTCGGCGGCGGGCCGGGCGAAGGGGGTGCCGAGCAGGTCGGCGACCCGGTCCAGGATGAAGACCTCCGACCCCTTGCGGGCGCCGCGGGGGACCTCGACGAGGCCGACGGCGACCCGGTCGCCGGAGGTGCGGAGCGCGAACCCCCACACGCCGACGAGGACGCAGAGCGCCGCGCCGGCGGCGAGCAGCAGGACCGTCATCGCCGCCTCACACGTCGATCCGGGTGAAGCGGCGGATGACGATCAGGCTGGTCACGAAGAGCACCGCGGCGGCGGCCAGGATGACCTGGCCGACCAGGTGCTCGCTCATGGTGCGCAGCGCGCCCGGCTGGATGACGTTCACGAGGGCGACGCCCGCGACGCAGAGCACGCCGATGGACCAGTTGGTGACGACCGCCTCCCCCATGATCGTCTTGACCTCGCGGCGGATCTCCTTGCGCTCCTCCAGCGTGGTGCCGATGGCGCGCAGCGCGGTGATCAGCGAGCCGCCGGCCCGCGACGACACCACCAGCGTGCTGATCAGGACGCCGAGCTCGCGGGACGGCAGCCGCTCGCCGAGGTCGTGCAGGGCGTCGTCGAGGGACTGGCCGAGCCGCAGGGCGTCGACGGTGCGCCGCAGCTCCTCGCCGGCCGGGTCGGCGAGCTCGTCGGCGGCGATCTCCAGGGCGGTGCGCATCGCCAGGCCGGCGTTGGTGGCGTTGGACAGGACGCGGGCGAGCTCGGGGAGCTGGGCGATGAACTCCTCGCGGCGCTGCTCCTCGCGGCGCCGCAGGAAGCCGAGGATCAGGAAGACGACGCCGACGGCGGCGGCGATCCCGAACACCGGCGCGATCCACTTGCCGATGAGCACGACGGCGGCGGCGCTCGCCGCCAGCATCGCCAGCGCCAGCGTGGACACCCGGATCCGCGTCCCGGACGCGGCGATGCGGCGTTCCAGCAGCCTGCCGACGGCGGTGCGGCGGAGCGCGGCGTCGATGCGGTGCATCCGGACCGTCGCGGCGGTGGTGGTGCCGAGCTCGCTGCGGGCGACGAGGCGGCGGGCGTCGCCCCAGCCGGCGACGAGGTCGCCGAGCGCCCAGACGGCGAGGGCGAGCGTCACCGCGAGCATGGCGAGGATGGCGGGGAGCGGAAGGGTCATGTGGGGGGCCTCACTGCCTGGTGCGCGGGCGCGGCGCCGTAGGCGGGCGGCGGGCCCTCGCCGGTGTGGAAGAGCCGGTCGAGCAGCACCGGCGGGAGCGCGTAGGGGCGGAAGCGGCCGCGGACCGAGCGGTCGGGGGCGAGCGGCTCGGCCTCGAACCGCATGACCGACTGGAGCCGGGCGTCGCCGTCGCGGGCCGGGACGAGCGCGGCGATGTCGGTGATCCGCCGCGAGCCGTCGGGGCCGCGGCTGAGCTGGACGATGACGTCGATGGCGCTGTGGATCTGGTCGCGGATCGCCTCGAACGGCAGCTTGACGTCGCTCATGCTGGCGAGCGTGCGGAGCCGGTGCACGGTGTCCTCGGTCGAGTTGGCGTGCACGGTGACGAGCGACCCGTCGTGGCCGGTGTTCATGGCCTGGAGCATGTCGAGGGTCTCGCCGCCGCGGACCTCGCCGACGATGATGCGGTCGGGCCGCATCCGCAGCGCGTTGCGGACGAGGTCGCGGATGGTGATGGCGCCCTTGCCCTCGATGTTGGGCGGCCGCGACTCCAGCGGCACCACGTGCTCCTGCTTGAGCTGGAGTTCGGCGGAGTCCTCGATGGTGACGATGCGCTCGTGCTCGGGGACGAACGCCGACAGCGCGTTCAGCATGGTGGTCTTGCCGCTGCCGGTGCCGCCGGAGATGACGATGTTGACGCGGGCGCGCACCAGCGACGCGAGCAGCATGCCGGTGGAGGCGTCCATGGAGCCCATGCCGACGAGCTCCTGGACGGTGTAGGCGCGCGGGAAGCGGCGGATCGTCAGGATCGGGCCGGACAGCGACAGCGGCGGGATGATGACGTTGACGCGCTCGCCGGTCGGCAGCCGCGCGTCGACCATGGGGCTGGACTCGTCCACCCGGCGGTTGACCTGCGCGACGATGCGGTCGATGGTCTGGTACAGCTGCTCCTCGCTGGCGAACCCGCCGTCCAGGCGGGTGAGCCGCCCGGCCCGCTCGATGAAGATCGCGTCCGGGCCGTTGACCATGATCTCGGTGATGTCGGGGTCGGCGAGCAGCGGTTCCAGCACGCCGAGGCCGAGCGCCTCGTCGACGACCCGGCGCACCAGGCTGTTGCGCTCGGCGGGCGCGAGCACCGGCCCCTCGCCGGTCACCAGCAGGCCGGTGACCTTCTCCAGGCGGGCCCGCCGCTGCGCCATCGTCAGCGTGGCGAGCTCGTCGAGGTCGACCTCCTCCAGCAGCCGCCGGCGCCAGTGCGCCACGGTGGTGCCGCCGACCCGGTCGCCGTTCGCGCGGTCCTTCTCCAGCCGGTCCTTCAACGCCATCGCTCACCCCAGCGGCATGGTGACGGTACGGGACACCTTCACGTCGAGCGGCACGCCCTTCCAGAGGAGGGGCAGCTTCGCGTCGACCCTGCAGTAGACGGCGTCCTCGCCGGACACCCTCGCCGCGCCCCCCTGGATGCGGTAGTCGTTGATCCAGCGGGGCCGCGCCGTCATCGCGTACGCGCGGCAGCGGCCGGCGTCGTAGTGCTGGCTGGCCTGCCGGGCGCCGGTGCGGGCGATGTTCTCCACCCGCTCGACGGTGGTGGAGGCGATGTAGCCCTGGTAGGCGATCAGCATGAGGAACAGCGCGACCGGCAGCACGGCGGCGAACTCGACGGCGGCGGCGCCGCGGTCGCCGCCCCGGCGGGCTCCGGGCGGGCGCGGGGTCGTCATCGTCCGTCCTCTCCCTCGCGGACGATCCGGGCGCGGGCGGTGATGCCCCACGTGCTGCGCAGCCCGGGGAGCAGCACGGGGGTGTCGATGGTGACGACGGCGTAGTCGCCGGTGACGGCGAACCGCAGGTGGCCGGCGTCCTTCCACTTGCCGTGCAGGCGCGCCACGGCGCGGGCGCGGACCTCCTGCCGCGCCTTCGGGGTGTCGTAGCCGAGGACGGCGGCGGCCCGCGCGCCCTCGTTCGCGGCGTGGCTGGCGTAGGTGGAGGTGAGGCCGACCAGCACGATCTGCCAGACGAGCAGCATCAGCAGGACGATGAACGGGAACAGCGCGGCGAACTCGAAGGAGACGGCGCCGCCGTCGCGGGCGCGCTTGCCGCCGAGGCCGCGTCCCGCCTCGTCGGGCGCCCGGGCGACGCCGAGGTCGAGGGCGAGCCGGGCGACGGACTTGCGGAAGTCGGCGTTCTTGACGGCGGCGGGCGAGCCGAGGTTGGCGGCCTCCTCCAGCGCGCGGAACGCGGCCGGGACGGTGACGCCGAGCAGCGGCGACCCGACCATGCGGCGGGCGAGGTCGGGCTGGATCTCGTTGCGCCGGTCGTGCTTGGTGAGCAGGACCGACACGTCCTCCTCCTTGCGGATGCCGAGCCGCGAGAACATCTGCGTGAGGCGCCGCGCGGAGCGGAGCGCCGGCACGTCCGGGGTCGCGACGACGACCACCGTGTCGGCGAGCTCGACCGCGACGGCGCCGGCGTCGGCGAGGTGGGTGCCGCCGTCCACGATCACCACGTCGTAGCGGGACCGCAGCACGCTCATGATCTGCCGGACGGCGCGCGAGGAGATCTCCTCGGCGTCCTCGCCGCGGGCCGGCGCGAGCAGCAGGTGCGGGCCCTCGGGGTGCACGAACAGCGCCTCGGCGACGACGGCGCCGGCGAGCTCGCCGCCCGCCGCGGCGGCCAGGTCGGCGATGCTGTGCCGGTGCTGGACGTCCAGGAAGGCGGGCAGGTCGCCGTTCTGCAGGTCCATGTCGACGAGGCAGACGCGGCGCCCCGCCTTGGCGACGGCGATGGCGAGGTGGACGGCCGCGGTGGTGGTGCCGACGCCGCCCTTGGCGCCGCAGAGCGTGACGAGGGTGGCGAGGCGGCCGTTGTTGGCGGCCGGCTCGCCGGCGTCGAAGTGGCGGCGCATCGCGCGCGACCACTCGGCGGCCTGCTCGACGCGGCTCTGCAGCTCGGCGAGGGTCGGGTCGCCGGTCACCGCGCCGCGGGCGCCCGCCGCCATCGCCGCGGCGAAGGTGTCGGCGTCGGCGCCGTCGGCGATGAGGACGACGGCGAGCTGCGGGTAGCGCGACACCAGGTCGCGGACGAGGTCGAGGGCGGGCAGCGGGCCGAGGCCCTCGTGCACCAGCACCACGTCGAGGCCGGGGCTGGTGGCGACGGTGCCGGCGACGTGCTCGGAGGTGGACTCGGTCGCCACCACCTCGATGTCGGGCAGCTCCCGGAACTGCCCGCGCAGCGTGGTGGCGAGGGCGGGGTCGGCGACGCCGAGGAGGACCTGCAGGGGCACCGTCATCACCTCGCGGGGACCGTCTCACACACCGGCGGCAGTTTGACGTTGTCGGCGCCCTGCCCGGTTCCGCCGATCAGCGCCAGCCTGATCTTGCTGGCGAAGCTCTCCTCGCGGGCGAGCTTGAGGCTGTCGGCGGCCTGGAGCGCGAAGGTGATGGGCACCGCCGACTGGGGGCCGGTGTTCTCCTTGGTGGACTTCACGCTGGTGAGCTGGCCGATCTGGATGACCCGCGCCGCCTTGACGATGCGGGCCGCGCAGGACCGCTGCTTCTGGGCGTCGGGGGTGGTGTAGGTCGCGTAGATGTCGACGTACATGCCCTTGTGGACCTTGCCGGCCACGCCGGTCTCCGCGTCGATCATGATGGCGATCTCGCGCTGCCCCGGCTGCAGGGTCGGGCCCGGGACGAGCATCCCGGCCTGCAGGTAGGCGCCCGTCCGCAGGTCGGCGGCGGCGACCTGGCCGTCCAGCTCGCCGAGATCGGTGATCATGCCGGCGGGCGACCACTTGCGCGGGATCTGCATCCGCTGCAGGTCGGCGGACGTCACCGGGGCGTAGGCGGCGACGTCGTGGCGGAGCACCAGCACGTCGGTCTTGACGCCGACCTCGGCGCGCACCGAGCCGACGTAGCCGATGACGCTGATGAAGACGGCGACCGAGCCGAGCGCGGCCAGGAGCATCAGCAGCACTCCACGTCGCTGGCGGGGGTTCATGGAACTCCGATCCTTGTCGGCGCTGCCGGGGGAGGGTCAGCGGTCCTTCGGCGACCCGAAGCTGACGGTGTCGGTGCGGCCCGGCCACTCGTCGTCGTCCGGATCGGGCGGGGCGGGGGGCGGTGCGGCCGGTGCCGCGAGCGGGACGACCGGGCGGGGGGTCTCGGGCCGGGTCACCGCCGGCGGCGGGGGAGCGGCGGGGGCGTCGGGGACGGTCCGCGGCGGAGCGGGGGCCGCCGCCTGGAACGGTCCGCCGCCCTGCGGCGCGGCGGCGGGCGGGGACGGGGGAGCGGGCGGGAGCGGCATGGCGCAGAACGGGCACGCCGGCAGGTCGGCGGCCTCGCCGCACCACGTGCAGCGCCGGTAGGCCATGGCGCGCAGTGTCGAGTGCAGGGCCTGCGCGTGCGCGCTGAACGCGACGAACTCGGCGTACCTCTTCGTGCCCCAGAACTCGGTGCCGAGCGGCTGCGCGGGCACCTCCACCGCCGACGACGCGCCGACGGCGGGGAACAGCTCGCGCCGCACCCACTCCACGTCGCCGCCGCTCGGCGCGACGATCAGCCGCACCGGCGCGGGGGGACGCGCCGCGATCGCCTGCACGGGCCGGGCGTCGGTGATGCGGTGCACGCCGCCCTCGGGCGCCGCGCACACCGAGAAGCCGCTGCGGGGCAGGAAGGAGCTGACGTGCGCGCCGAGCCCGGTGGGGACGTGCTCCAGGTGCGTCACGCTGTTCACCCACGCCCCGGCGTACACCGACCCGACGAGGCGCACGGCGAGGCTGGCGAGGACGCCCGCCTGCACGTAGGGGGCGGCGAACGCGAGCTGGTCGGCGACGAGCGACAGCGCGAGCGGCGGCAGCGCGAGCGGCAGCGCGGCGACCCGGTCGGTGAGCCGCGCGGCGCGGGCGAGCGCGACGAGCCGCCCCGCCTCCGCGGGCCGCCACGACGGGTAGAGCACCAGCACCGCGGCCCGGGTGTCGAGCTCGGCCGCCACCAGGTCCAGGAACGTCGGGGCGCCGCGCGCCTCGGCGGGCAGCGTGACCCGCTGCGCCGGGGCCGCCCCGAGCACGCCGGTGCTCGGGAAATCGCCGAGGAGCAGGACGGCGGTCACCGGAGCTCCCGGAAAGGCCGGCCGCCCGCCGGCGGTGACGCGGCGGAACGGCGTATTACGGACGGGTTAACAATCAGAACGGAACTCCTTCGGGCGAAGAAGCTTGATCAGGGGGAGAACATTAAGGACCGTTGCGGGCTTTGTCCACCGCCCTCACGGCAAGTGCTGGTGCGACGCGGGAATCGTCATTGAATTGAGGCGCGAGTTCACCCTGGTGTCCTTTTCCGGTCACGCTGGGGAGGTTTCTCGCCGGGACCGGAATCGGCGACGTTCGGTAGGGACCCCGGACCCTGGGCAGACGGCGGCCCGCGCTCTACCGTTCGATCATGCGACCCGATCTCCCGCGGTCACTGGCCTCGGCCTGGCTCCTGTCGGCCGCCGTGGCCGCCGTCGCGCTGCCGGCGGCGCGCGCGCTGGCGCCGCCGGACCGTCCGGGCGAACCGGTCGACGAGTACGCGCAGGTCATGCGCGTGCACCTGCCGTGGACGCTGTTCTGCGTGGCGATGGCGTTCGCCGCGGGCGTGTACCTGCGCGACCAGCCCCGGGCCCGCTGGCGGGCCGCGGGCGGCCTGCCCGCCCCGCTGGCGGCGACCGCGCTCGGCGCCGTCCTCGGCGTCCCGACGTTCGGGACCGCCGTCGGCGTCGGCCTGCACCTGATCGAGGCCCTGCTCGCCGTCGTGCTCGGCCTGTCGCTGGCGACGGCGCTCGCCGACCGCCAGGACCGCGGCGCCCGCCGCCGCCGTCCGGCCGCGCGGCGGTCCGGCAGGTGACATGCTGGGCGCCCGGAACCCCGCCGGGCGCGCCCGGCCACCCTGGAGGAGGGGCGTCCATGCCGCCGGACCAGAGCGACGCCGACGCCGTCCTCGGCACGACCGCCGCGGACGAGGGCGCGGGCGCGTCCGGGACCGCCTGGTCCCGGCACGCCGACTGGACCGAGCCGCTGCGGCGGCGGCCGCTGCCGGTGGCGCTCGCCGCGCTCGCCGTCGCGGCGCTGCTCGCCTGGCGCGCCGGGCCGCGGCCCGACGCCGCCGCGCTCGCCTACCTCGGCGCCGTCGGCGTCGTGCTGAGCGCCGTGGACGTGGCGCTGGAGCGGCTGCCCGACCCGCTGACCCTCACCGGCTACCCGATCGGCGCCGCCCTCCTCGGCGGCGCCGCGCTCTTCACCGACGGCGGGGGCGGCCGCTACCTCGCCGCGCTCGCCGGCATGGCGGGGCTCGGCCTGCTGTTCGCGGCGCAGTGGTTCCTCGTCCCGCGCGCGATGGGGTTCGGGGACGTGAAGCTGTCCGGCGTCCTCGGCCTCTACCTCGGCTGGTTCGGCTGGCCCGCCTGGGCGCTCGGGCTGTTCGCGATGTTCGCGCTCGGCGGCGTCTTCGCCGTCCTCATGCTCCTCGCCCGCAGGGCCGGGCGCCGGACGTCGTTCCCGTTCGGCCCCTTCATGGTCGCCGGGACCGTCCTCGCGGTGCTCGTGCACGCCTGACCGATTGGGTCTGTGGGCCCTGTCGGGGGCCGTCGCGGCAGGGCTACGGTCGCGGGGACAAGCGACCGATCTTGCGTCGATGGGGCCCGGATGCTGCGGCGGATCAGGTACGGACGGCGCGCCGGCGGGGACGCCGGCCTGGCGACCTCCGCGCTCGTGGTCGGCATGGCGCTGCTGCTGACCGCGGGCGTCCTCGTCTTCGGCCGCCTCGGGCAGGCCAGCGACCTGCGCCAGCGCGCGCAGATCGGCGCCGACGCCGCCGCCATCGGCGCCATCGCGCCGCTGCGCGACCAGGCGGTCTCGCTGGTGATGGAGGGCATCGACCCCGCCGCCGCCGGCTACTGGTCGGTGCGTGACGAGCCCGAGGTGCCGGCGGGCAAGTACGCGGGCGAGAACAACGCCGTCCTCCGCAAGGTGACGCTGAGCGGGGCGACGGGCGACACCGCCCAGGTGAGCGTCGCGACCAAGGAATGCCAGCTCAAGCGCAAGGACGAGCTCTCCGCCAAGGAGAAGGAGGACCTGCGCAACCGGCGCAACCTGTGCACCGACGCCGCCGGCAAGAAGGGCATCGGCCGGGTGGGGGCGGCGACGGCGGTCGCCAAGCTGATCCTGCCGCACTGCGTCTTCCTCCCGGCCGACCCGCTGCCCGGCGACACCGGCATCGCCGGGGCCGTCAGGGTGGTCTGCGACGGGGTGACCGCCTACCCGGTCGCCGACCGCGCCGCCCTCACCCGCGTCTTCAAGATCCGGCTGGTCGACCAGCCCAGCGCGGTGCCCTACACGGGCCAGCCGACCGGCCTCGTGGCGGGCGGCGGAGCGGTGGTGAACCACTGCGCCACCGACGGCAGCGTGCCCGCCGAGAACCTGCCCTTCGGAGCGCGGGTCGTCGCCTGGGCCCTCTGCTACCTCGGCACCCCCTACTCGTGGGGCGGCGGCGGGCCGAGCGGCCCGAGCCTCGGGATCTGCTGCTCGCCGGGCGGCTACAGCGGCGCCCGGACCGTCGGTTTCGACTGCAGCGGCCTCACCCTGTTCGCCGTGTACCAGGCGTCCAAGGGCCGGATCGCCCTCGGGCACTACACCGGCGACCAGATCAGCGACTCGCGCGGGACGGTCGTGACGGGCCAGATGGAGGCCGGCGACCTGATCTTCTACGGCAATCCGACCCACCACGTCGCCATCTACTACGGCGACGGGAAGATGGTCGAGGCGCCGCAGACCGGCCTGAACGTGCGCGTCACCCCGGTCCGCGGCGGCGTGAGCGGCGTCCGGCGCTTCGGCTGACCCGCGTCCCCGCAGGTGCCCGGAGGGCCCTGCCGATTAGGGCCCGCACATTGGGCCCCAGGACTCTGGGAGCGATCACCGGAGCTTCCTAGCATCTCGGCCATGCCAGCACGAATCGGGCTCCACCCGGGCGGCGAGCGGCGGGACCGGGGCGCCTCGGCCACCGAGTACACCGCCCTGCTCGTCCTCGCGGGCCTGATCATCGTGGCGCTGCTGCTGCTCGTCCCGAACCCCGTCCAGTCGGGGGTGCGGGCCGCGATCTGCACCATGTTCGGCGGCAAGGACTGCGGCACGTCCGCGCCGTTCGAGTACAAGCCGCCGACCTCCGCCTGCCTGCTCAGCTCCAATTCCAAGAAGGTCGGCGGATCGGTCACCATCTTCTCCATCAAGATCGGCCAGAATTTCCAGGTCGTGAAGATGCGGACGGCCGACGGAAAGGTCAAGGTGATGGTGGTCCCGGTCGACTACAAACTCGGGGCCGAGGCCGAGGTCGGCGGGAAGTTGCAGTTCGGCAAGGGAAGTTTCGGGGGCGAGCTCGGTGCCAAGGTCGAGGGGTCGGTGAACCTCAAGTACGGCGACACCTGGGTCTTCAAGGACGACAAGGAGGCCAGCGACTTCATCGACAAGATGAAGTGGGACGTCCTGCACAAGGAGGGCGAGAAGCTGAGCCCCGGCCTCTGGCTCTGGGACAAGGCCACCGGCTGGAAGCCGAAGGCCCGCGACCCCGACATCAGCCAGGTCGAGGTCGGCGTCGAGGGCGTGCTGAAGGGCACCGCCGGGTTCGGCAACCTCACCACCGGCTCCGACGGCAAGAAGAAGGTCACCGACATCGGCACCGGCGCCGAGGTCGAGGGCAAGGCGGGCGACGCGGTGATCGTCACCACCGACAAGAGCGGCGCCGCCAAGGACGGGTTCCCGAAGACCTCCTACACCTTCCAGGTGAAGGGCTCCTACAAGCTCGGCGCGAAGGTGATCGGGTACGGGCCGGGCGGCGAGCGCTCCTACACCGGGCAGACCAAGGTCACCTACGACAAGGACGGCCGGCTGCTCAGCGTCACCTGGATCACCACCCAGGAGGAGAACGCCAGCGAGGGGTTCAAGAACCCGGGCAAGAACAACGGCTCGGTCAAGGGCACCGACAAGAAGGTGTCGGTGACGACCACCACGCTCAACTTCGACGACTCCAACCGCGCGCTCGGCGAGAAGTGGATCCACGACAACGCGTTCCTGATGCCGCTGCAGACCGTCCGCAACACCTTCGACCAGGACGGCCCGCTGGTGACGCGCGACCCTGGACCCGGCGGGGATCCGTTCGACAAGCTGATCTACGACCGGGGCGTGGTGAGCCGGAACACCTACGCGGGCGACGTGGACGAGTTCAAGATCGCCGCGGAGATCGCGGCGGAGCTGAAGTTCGGCATCGAGGGGGGTTACGAGGGTGAGAAGCAGACGCTGGTCGGTTCGCAGTATCTCGGCGCTCCGCAGAACGGGCAGCGGACGTTCCAGGACTGGCCCGAGTGCACGACCGGGTAGCGCGCCGCCCCGCGGCCGGCTCGGCGCCGTCCTCGCGGCGGGCGCGGTGCCGCTGCTGGTCGCGGCCTCCTGCTCGGCGGGGGGCGGCGACGGCGCCACCCCGCGCGGGTACGTGCGGATGCAGGCGCCCGCCCTGTCGGTGGCGCGGCCGGGCGACTGGACGAAGGGCCCCGACGCGTCCCTGCCGCTCTCCGCGCAGGCGCCGGACCGGAGCGCCCTCCTCGAAGCGGTCCTGGACGTCTCCGACCACGGCAGCGCCGGCACCCTGGAGTCCATCAGCTCGGCCGGGGCGCTGCTGCGCGCCAAGGACTACCACCGCACCGGCAGCAAGGACATCAAGGTGAAGGGCGCGCGGGCCGCCCACCGCACCGACTACACCTTCACCGACTTCCGCGGCGCGGGCGGCCCCGGCCAGGGCGCCGACATCGGCGTCCTCGGCGAGGACGACCACGTGCACACCGTCCGGATCACCTGGGCGCGCGGGAAGCTGCCCCGCGACGTCGTCGACGGGATCATCGGCTCGATCCGGGTCGGCTGAGATGGTCCGGCTGCTGAGCGGCTGGGCCGCCGCCCTCGTCGTCTGGCTCGTCGGGTTCACCGTCGTGTCCCAGCTCGCGGGCGGCGCCGAGGGGCCGGCGACGCTGTCGGCCTTCGACCGGCTCGTCCGCCTCGACGTCCCCTGGATCCTGATCAGCGCGCTCATGGTGATCGTGACGGGGGCGTTCTGCCGCGACCGGACGCGGCTCGCCCGCTGGCTGCCCAGCCTGCTGCTCATGCCCGCGCTGGCGATCCTCGCCGGGCTCGCGGGCGTGGCGGCCGGGGCCGTCGATCCCGCCGCGGGCGCGCTGTCCGCCGCCGAGGGCGTCGGCGGCGCCGCGATCGGGCTGCTCGTGGCCGCCCGCATCGCGGAACGCGAGAAGGAAGGCGGCGGGTACTGGTGACCGGCTGGTTCGCGGCGCTGGTGTTCCTGGCGTTCGGCGCGGGGTTCGTGATCGGGGGCGTCCACCGGTTCCGCACGACGCGCGCGTTCCTGGCGTCGGCGCGGCGCGCCTGGGGCGTGGTCGAGGACGTGCGCGTGGTGCGCTCCACCGACTCCAACGAGTACTTCCCGGTGCTGCGGTTCCGCACCGCCGAGGGCGCCGACGTCCGGACGGTCGGGGAGCTCCCCGGCAGCGCGTGGGAGCTCCAGCAGAGCAAGGGCCGCAGCGTCCCGGTGCTCTACGACCCCGCCGACCCGGATCGGGCGCGGGTGGACACCGCCGGGAACCGCGGGGCGTCCGGCGCCGTCGGGCTCGTCGCCGCCGGGTGCGTCCTCGCCCTCATCGGCGTCGCGATCCTCGTCGGGACCGCGCGCTGACCTGTGTGATGATCGGGCGGTGAGCAACCTGGACCCCCGCCCGTCCGAACGGCCCCTCGGCGGACGCGGCGACGTCGCCCACGCGCCCGTCCGCGAGCTGCTGAAGCCCCGCGAGGTGCCGCTCGGCGGCAGCACCGTCGTGCGGCGGCTGCTGCCGACGCTCGGGCGCCGCATGGTCGGCGCGTGGTGCTTCGTCGACAACTACGGGCCCGACGACATCGCCGGCGAGCCCGGCATGCAGGTGCCGCCGCACCCCCACATCGGCCTCCAGACGGTGAGCTGGCTGCACGGCGGCGAGGTGCTGCACCGCGACAGCCTCGGCAGCCTCGCGACGATCCGCCCGCGCGAGCTCGGCCTGATGACGTCGGGCCGCGCCATCTCGCACTCGGAGGAGTCGCCGCGCGAGCACCCGGCGATCCTGCACGGCGCGCAGCTGTGGGTGGCGCTGCCGGACGCGCACCGCCGCACCGCGCCCGCGTTCGAGCACCACCCCGACCTGCCGGTCGTCCAGGCGCCCGGCCTCACCGCGACCGTCATCCTCGGCGACCTCGACGGCGCGGTGTCGCCCGGCACCGCCTACACCCCGATCGTCGGCGCCGACCTCGCGCTGCGCGACGGCGCGGAGGCGCGGCTGCCGCTCCGCCCGGAGTACGAGTACGCGGTGCTCACCATGTCCGGGCGGACCGAGGTGGACGGCGTCCCCCTCGACCCCGGCTCGATGCTCTACCTCGGCCGCGGCCGCCGCGAGCTGCCGCTCCGCGCGTCCGCCGACAGCGGCCTGGTGCTGCTCGGCGGCGAGCCGTTCGAGGAGGAGCTCGTCATGTGGTGGAACTTCGTCGGCCGCACCCACGAGGACATCGCCGCCGCCCGTGCCGACTGGATGGGCGACGGCGGCCGCTTCGGCACCGTCCGCGGCTACGACGGGGCCCCCATCCCCGCGCCGGCGCTGCCGCCCACCCGGTTGAAGCCGCGCGGCCGCCGGGGCTGACCTGCGGAATCACCGGCGGCGTCCGGTGGTTGTGCCCGGTGTGAGGCATGGCGAGTACAAGGCGCCCGGCGCCAAGCTGGCGGCCGTCGACCTGGACGTGACGGACGGGCTGCTCCGCGATGTGCGCGTGAGCGGCGACTTCTTCCTGGAGCCCGACGAGGCCCTGGACGCGATCAACACCGCGCTGGAGGGCGCCCCGGCCGGGCTGGACGCCGACGGGCTCGCCCGCCGCGTCGAGGCCGCGCTGCCGCCGGGCACCGTCATGCTCGGCCTGTCGGCGCAGCAGGTCGGCGTCGCGGTCCGCCGCGCCCTCACCGGCGCCTCGGACTGGCGCGACCACGACTGGCGGCTGGTCCACGACGGGCCGCAGGAGCCCGCCCTGCACATGGCGCTCGACCAGGTCCTCGCCGAGGAGGTCGCCGCCGGGCGCCGCCCGCCGACGCTGCGGGTGTGGGAGTGGGCGTCCCCCGCGGTGATCATCGGGAGCTTCCAGTCGCTGCGCAACGAGGTGGACGCCGCGGCGGCCGCCGCGCACGGCGTCACCGTCGTCCGCCGGATCAGCGGCGGCGGCGCGATGTTCGTCGAGCCCGGCGACACCGTCACCTACTCGCTGTACGCGCCGGACTCCCTCGTCGCCGGCATGTCGTTCGCCGACAGCTACGCCTACCTGGACGACTGGGTGCTCGGCGCCCTCGCCGAGCTCGGCATCGACGCCTGGTACAAGCCGCTGAACGACATCGCCTCCGCCCACGGCAAGATCGGCGGCGCGGCGCAGAAGCGGCTCGCCGCCGGCGCCGTCCTGCACCACGTCACCATGTCCTACGACATCGACGCGGCCAAGATGACCGAGGTGCTGCGGATCGGCCGCGAGAAGATCTCCGACAAGGGCATCGCCAGCGCGCAGAAGCGCGTGGACCCGCTGCGCAGCCAGACCGGCCTGCCCCGCGAGGAGGTCATCGACCGCATGATCGCGCACTTCCGAGGGCGGTACGGGCTGGCCGCGGGCGGCGTCACCGACGCGGAGATGCGCCGCGCCGAGGAGCTCGCGGCCGGTAAGTTCGGTTCCCCGGACTGGACGGCCCGGGTGCCCTGAGCGCGGAACCTTCGGCCCCGCCCGTTCGTCTGCGCTGGCGAGGGCTGATCACAAGGAGGGTCCATGTCGTTGCAGAAGGGCGCCAACACCGCGGTGCCCGCTCCCGCCGTCCGCGTCGAGCTCGGCTGGCGGGGCGGCCTCGGCGTCCCGGACGCCGACGCGTCCGCGCTGCTGCTCGGCGCGGCGGGCAAGGTGCGCTCCGACGGCGACTTCGTCTTCTACAACCAGCCCGCCCACCCGTCGGGCGCGGTCCGGCACGAGGGCAAGCGGCGCGGCCCCGAGGTCGTCGACGCGCTCGCCGCCGACCTGGACCGGGTGGAGCCCGCGATCGAGAAGATCGTCATCGCGGCGTCGGCGGACGGCGGCACGTTCGGCGACTTCCAGGACCTGTACGTGCGGGTCCTCGACGCCGCGTCCGGCGCCGAGATCGCCCGCTACGACAGCACCGGCGCCACCACCGAGACGGCGTTCGTCCTCGGCGAGCTGTACCGGCGGCAGGGCGCGTGGAAGTTCCGCGCCGTCGGGCAGGGCTACGACAGCGGCCTCGCCGGGCTCGCCACCGACTTCGGCATCACCGTCGACGACGCGCCCGCCCCGCCGCCCCCGCCCGCCCCGGCGCCCGCTCCGCCCGCGCCGCCGCAGCCGCAGGCACCGCCGCCGCCGCAGGTGCAGGGCGGCCGGATCTCGCTGACCAAGAGCGCCCCGACGGTCTCGCTCACCAAGCAGGGCGCCACGTCCGGCCACATGCGCGTCAACCTCAACTGGTCGGCGCGCGAGGGCGCCGCGACCGGCCTGCTCGGCAAGCTGCGCCGCGGCGTCGACCTCGACCTGGACCTCTGCTGCCTGTGGGAGCTCACCGACGGCCGCAAGGGCATCATCCACGCCATCGGCGACATGGGCGCCCTCGACCGGCCGCCCTACATCCAGCTCGACAAGGACGACCGGAGCGGCGCCCGCGCGCAGGGCGAGAACCTCACCATCAACCTCGACCACACCGCCCGCTTCAAGCGCATCCTGGTGTTCGCCGAGATCTACGACGGCGCCCCCGACTTCCGCGGCCTGGACGCCGTCGCCACGCTGTCCCCGATCGGCTCCCCGCCCATCGAGATGCGCATGGACGACTGCACGGACGCCTCCCGCGACGCCGTCCTCGCCCTCATCGAGAACGTGAACGGCGAGCTGGTCGTGCACCGCGAAGGCCGGTTCGTCCTGCCGCCGCCCGGCCGGCCGCGCTGGGGCAAGCTCGCGGTGGACGAGGCGTACGGCTGGAACCTGGAGTGGGTCGCCTCCCGCGGCAAGGACTGATCGGCGAGGACCGGCCGGCGCTCAGCCGCGCGCGACGGCCTCGGCGAGGCGCTTGTCGCGGGCGACGCGCACGAGCGCGGCGGTGAACCGGGCGAGGTCCCTGTCGGGGACCTCGTCGGCCAGCCGCTTCGGGTCGGCGGGCAGGCCGAGCCGCTCGGCGCCCTTCAGCGCCTGCGCGTCGACGTAGGGGCGCAGCCACGGCCACATGGCCTGCGCCTCCCGGCAGAACACGTCCACGCCGACCGGGCCGATGCCCGGGAAGCGCCGCAGCAGCGCCGAGGCGCGCTCCAGGTCGCGGCCCGCCTCGACGGGCAGCCGCCGCAGGTCGCCGTTGTAGGTCTCCTGCACCTGCTCGGCCATGTCGCCGAGGCGCGTCGCGGTGCTCTCGTCGTAGCGGACGTAGCGCGCGCGGTCGAGCGCGTCGACCAGCGTCCGCCAGTCCAGCCGCGCGAGGCCGCGCGCGGTGCCCCCGCCCGCCGCGAACAGCTCGCGGGCGGCGGCGACGCCGATGTCGGCGGAGATGCGGGCGCTCAGCAGGTTCGCCAGCACCAGCAGCTTGAACAGGGCCGCGGGCTGGTCCTTCAGGGGGATGCCGGCCTGCTCGGCGAAGGTCTCCGAACCGGCCGCGCGCAGCAGTCTCCTGACGACAGTGTCCATGCCACCTACCTCCCGTTCACGGAGGTTTACCCAGCGGGCAAAGCGCGAGTCGCCCTGAGAGTCACATAAGGGTGAGTTGGCCTTCTCCGGCAAGGGGGTCGCGGTGGCGTTTGAGATGGCGCCAGCGCGGCAGGTCGTCCAGATAGGACCAGGACAGGCGGTGGTGCGGCGTCGGGCCGCGCTCCTCCAGCGCCGCCTGGTGGACGGGCGAGGGGTAGCCGGCGCTGTCGGCGAAGCCGTAGCCGGGGTGCGCGGCGTCCAAGTCGGCCATGAGCCGGTCGCGGTGCACCTTGGCGAGGACGGACGCGGCGGCGACGGTCACCGACCGCTGGTCGGCCTTGATCTCGGTGCGGACCTTCCAGGGCGCGCCGAGGAAGTCGTGCGCGCCGTCCAGCAGGACGAGGCCGGGCGGCGCGGGCAGCGCCTCCAGGGCGCGGACGGCGGCGCGGCGGAGCGCGGCGGTCATGCCCGCCTCGTCGATCTCCTCCGGCGACGCGGCGCCGATCGCGTGCCCGGCGAGCCAGCCCGGCAGGATCTCCGCGAACGCCTCCCGGTGCGCGGCGGTGAGCAGCTTGGAGTCGGTGAGGCGGACGGGACGGCCGCCGCGGCCGGGCAGCTCGGGCGGCGCCGACCCGTCGGCGACGGCGGCGCAGACGACGACGGGCCCGGCCCAGGCGCCGCGCCCGACCTCGTCCAGCCCGGCGATGCGGACGGCGCCGCCGAGGCGGGCGCGCAGCTCGTCCTCCACGGCGTAGCCGGCGTGGCGGGGGAGCGCGCCGGGGGCGGGGGCGGCGTCCAGGCCGGGCAGGGCGTCGCCGGTCACGCGGTCTCCCGGACGAAGCCGGCGATGACGCGGCCGAGCCGCTCCCCGCCGTCCTCCTGGAGGAAGTGGCCGGCGCCCTCGATCGTCGGGTGCGCGCGTCCCGCCGCGCCGGGGATCATGCTCGCGAACAGCGGCGCCATCGGCCCGGTGATCGGGTCCCGGTCGCTGAACGCGGCGAGGAACGGCTTGTCCCAGGCGCGCAGCACGTCCCAGGCGTCCCGGTTGGGCTGCGCCTCCGGGTCGTCCGGCTCGGCGGGGACGAGGCCGGGCATGGCGCGCGGCCCGGCCTTGTGGGCCTCGTCGGGGAACGGCGCGTCGTAGGCGGCGGCGACCGCGGCCGGCAGCTCGGTGCGGCAGCCGGAGCGGACGCTGCGGGCCACGTCGAACTCCGGCGCCGTCCGCACCGACTCGCGGAACCGCAGCCAGGTCTCGGGCATCGGGAAGTCGCCGGTCGGCAGGCCGGTGTTGGCGGCGACGATCCGCGCGAACCGGCCGGGGTGGGCGACGGCGAGGCGGAGGCCGATGAGGCCGCCCCAGTCCTGCCCGACGAGGGTGACGTCGCGCAGGTCGAGGGCGTCGAACACCAGGGCGCGCGTCCACTCGATGTGGCGGGCGTAGGTGTGGTCGGCGATCTCGGTGGGCTTGTCGGATCGCCCGAACCCGACCAGGTCGGGCGCGACGGCGCGCAGCCCGGCGTCCGCGAGGACGGGGATCACCTTGCGGTACAGGAACGACCAGCTCGGCTCGCCGTGCAGCAGCAGCACGACGGGGCCGTCGGCGGGCCCGGCCTCCACGTAGGCCATCCGCAGGGTGCCGCCGCCGGGGGCGGGGACCTCGGCGTAGCGGGGCTCGTAGGGGAAGTCGGGGACGGCGGCGAACCGCGCCTCCGGGGTGCGCAGGGTCCGCATGTTCAGAGCCATCCGTTCTGCCGGGCGGTGCCCACGGCCTCGATGCGGTTGCGGGCGCCGGTCTTGCCGATCGCCGACGAAAGGTAGTTGCGGACGGTGCTCTCCGACAAGTGCAGCAGGCCCGCGACGTCGGCGACGGTGGCGCCGTCGGCGGCGGCCGTCAGCACGTCGCGCTCGCGGTCGGTGAGGGGGTTCGGGCCGACCGACAGCGCGGCCGTCGCGAGCGCCGGATCGACGACCTGCTCGCCCGCCAGGACGCGGCGGATCGCCGTGACCAGGTCCTCGATCGGGCCGTCCTTGACCAGGAACCCGCGGGCGCCGGCCTCCATGGCGCGGCGCAGGTAGCCGGGCCGCCCGAAGGTCGTGACGATCAGCACCCGGCAGCCGGGCAGCTCGCGGCGCAGGTCGGCGGCGACGTCGAGGCCGCTCCGGCCGGGCATCTCGATGTCGAGGACGGCGACGTCGGGCCGGGTGCGGCGGGCCTCGGCCAGCGCCGCGAGGCCGTCGCCGGCCTGCGCGACCACCTCGAAGTCGTCCTCCAGGCCGAGCAGCAGCGCGAGGGCGCCGCGCATCATGCCCTGGTCCTCGGCCAGCAGGATCCTGATCACGGTGCCCCTTGTCACGGTGCCCATTGTTCCGTGCCCACCGTCGCGGTCAGCGCGTACCCGCCGCCGTCGCCGGGACCGGCCGCGACGGAGCCGCCCGCCTCGGCGAGGCGCTCGGCGAGGCCGCGCAGGCCGTTGCCGGGCGCGCCGGGCGCGGGCCCGGCGCCGTCGTCGCGGACCTGCACGACCGCCTCCCCGCCGCCGTGCCGCAGCGTGATCTCGCAGGTGCGGGCGCCGCTGTGCCGGATCACGTTGGTGACGCCCTCCCGGACGACCCAGCCGAGCAGCGCGTCCGCCTCGCCCGGCAGCGCGTCCCCGGCGCTCCGGATCACCGGCCGGACGCCCGCGTCGGCGAGCGCGGTGCGGGCCGCCTCCAGCTCGGCGGCGAGGCCCCGCCCCCGGTAGCCCGACACGGCCTGGCGGACCTCGCCGAGGGCCCGCCGGCCCACGTCCTCGATGTCGGCGGCCTGCGCGGCCGCCACCGCCGGGTCGCGGGCGGCCAGCAGCCGCACCGCCTGCGCCTTCACCACCATCAGCGACAGCGTGTGCCCGAGCAGGTCGTGCAGGTCGCGCGAGAACCGCAGCCGCTCGGCCTCGACGGCGGCGCGGGCCAGCTCCTCGCGGGCCGCGCGCAGCATCCCGATCACCCCGAACAGCCGGATGACGATCGCGGTGACCAGCCCCGCCGTCCCGACCGCGTACGCCGAGCCGAGGACCCCCTCGGCGTCCGCGCCGCCCCACCACGCCGACAGCATGACGACGGCGACCGGGCCGCCGACGCAGAGCAGCAGCGGCCACTCGACGCCGCGCCGCGCCCGCGGCAGGTGCCCGCCGACGCTGCCGGCGGCGAGCCCGACCAGCGCGTAGACGCTGCTCCACCGCCGGTCCAGCAGAGCGACGACGACGGCGCCCGCCGCCGTGAGCACGACGAACAGCGTGACCGGGACGCGCAGCGGGAACCGGCCGTCGAAGGCGGTCCGCACGGTCGCGGCGTACAGGACCGCGAGGGTCGCGAGGGCGAGCGAGGCCGCCCACCAGGGGCCGACCCGGCCGAGGACGATGTCGCGGACCGGGAAGGACAGGAGCAGCAGCCACAGCAGGAAGCCCCGGCTGTCGGGGCCGGTGGCGTCGAGGGTGTCCACGTCGATGCCCTGCGATCGCGGGCGGGCGGCGCCCGTGACGTCCTTCAGTCTCACCCCGACACCGTACGGGCCGGCAACCGGGCTGCGGCAGGGCCGGAAATACGGTGCCCGCCAGGACGAATGTCCCACCGGCGTGACACGCCGCCGCAACCCGTTCCGCCTTGTACGAGTCAACGAACCGTCGGCGGGTAGTCCCGTTCAGGCGATACCTACGGTTTACTCGGGGCGATGGCTTTGTTCGGCGGATTCCGCTCCCGTCCGACGGCGGTGACCACGGCGCGGGATCTGTTCGAGCGCCTGCGGTCCCGGTACTTCCAGGTCGTGCCGGGGCTGCGGTTCCTCGCCGGGCTCGTGGCGATCGCCGCGGCCGTCGCGGCCGCGGTGCTGCTGAAGGCGCCGGTGCTCGTCACCGCCGCGGCCGCCGCGATCCTGCTCGTCGTCGTGCACCTGACGCTGCGGTCCCCGGCCGGGACGGCGGTCGGCGGCGTCATCGCCTGCTGGCTCGCCGCGTCCGTCCCGCTCGGCGGCCTCTACCCGCATCCCCACTACGAGACGCCGCTCCTCGCCGCGCTCGCGCTGCCCGTCGCGCTCACCGCGTTCCGCCTCGGCGGCTACACGCCCTGGCGGACGGCGCTGATCGCGCTGCTCGCCGCGGCCGCCGCCACCGCGGCGCTGGTGTTCACCGTCCCGGCGGCGGGCGCCGCACCCGCGTGGGTCGCCGGACTCGCCGTCCTCGCCTACCGCTGGGCGCGCGCCCGCCGTACGGTGGCGGCGGAGACCTACGCCACCGGCTGGGTGCAGGAACAGGACGGCCCGAAGGGGGAGGGAATGACGCTTCCGGGCAGGCCGCCGCCGCTCGACCCGGCGCGCCGCGACGAGGACGCCGCGGGCGTCCCCGCCGCCACCCAGGCCGCCTACGAGCAGCGCGCCGCCGCCGACGCGCCGCCCGCCGAGGCGGGCGAGGAGCCGCCGGACATCTCGGTCGCCGAGGCCCTCGCCGACCTGGAGGACATGGTCGGCCTCGCCCCGGTCAAGCGGCAGGTCCGCGCGATCGCGGCGTCCATCGAGGCCGCGCACCTGCGCGCCGCCGCCGGCGTCCCCACCGAGAAGCCGATGCGGCACTTCGTGTTCGTCGGCCCGCCCGGCACCGGCAAGACGACGGTGGCCCGCGCCCTCGCCAAGATCTTCTACGCGTTCGGGCTGCTGCCGACCCCGCACGTCGTCGAGGTGCACCGCGGCGACCTGGTCGGCGAGTACCTCGGCGCCACCGCGATCAAGACCGGGCAGGTGGTGGACTCCGCGCTCGGCGGCGTGCTGTTCGTCGACGAGGCCTACGGCCTGGTCAACGCCGCCGAGGGGCAGCCCGACCGGTTCGGCAACGAGGCCGTGCAGACGCTGCTGAAGCGCGCCGAGGACGACCGCGACAACCTCGTCATCATCCTCGCCGGCTACGAGGCGCAGATGACCGAGTTCCTGGACTCCAACCCCGGCCTGGCGTCCCGGTTCGGCACGCGCGTGCACTTCCCGTCCTACCGGCCCGAGGAGCTGCTGCGGATCGCCGACTACCACACCGGCCTCCGCGACGACCGGCTGGACGACGAGGCGCGCCGCCGCCTCGCCGACCGCTTCGAGGAGGTGCGGCGGCGCGGCATCGTCGACGAGCTCGGCAACGGCCGGTTCGTCCGCTCCCTCACCGAGACCGCGGCGCGCGCCCGCGACGTGCGGGTGGTCGGCGCGGGCGGCAGCCCGACCGCCGACGACCTGGTGACGCTGCGCGCCGAGGACGTCGAGGCGGCGTTCGCCGAGGCCACCGAGCGCTACCGCGGCTACGCCGACACCCCCACCATCGACGAGGCGCTCGCCGAGCTGCACGACATGATCGGGCTCGCCCCGGTCAAGCGGCAGGTGCAGGAGATCGCCGCGCAGCTCCAGGTGGCGCGGCTCCGCCAGGAGCAGGGCCTGGTCACCCGCCCGCCGACCCGGCACTTCGTGTTCGCCGGGCCGCCCGGCACCGGCAAGACGACGGTGGCGCGCGTCCTCGGCCGCATCTTCGCCGCGCTCGGCCTGCTCGCCCGGCCCTCGGTCGTCGAGGCGCAGCGCGCCGACCTCGTCGGCGACCACCTCGGCTCCACCGCCCTGAAGACCAACAAGGTGGTGGACTCCGCGCTCGGCGGCGTGCTGTTCGTCGACGAGGCGTACTCCCTGGTCAACCCCGGGTACGCGGGCGGCGACGCGTTCGGCGCCGAGGCCGTGCAGACGCTGCTGAAGCGCGCCGAGGACGACCGCGACCGGCTCGTCGTCGTCCTCGCCGGCTACGGCGCGGAGATGGACCGCTTCCTCGGCTCCAACCCCGGGCTGGCGTCCCGGTTCGACGCGCGGGTGCGGTTCCCGTCCTACGGCCCCGACGAGCTGCTGCGGATCGCCCAGCTCATCGCCGAGCAGGGCGGCGACCGCTGGGAGGAACGGGCCCTGGACGACCTCGCCCTGGTCTTCCAGCGCGCCGTCGGCTCCGGCAAGATCGACTCGCTGGGCAACGGCCGGTTCGCCCGCTCCCTGTACGAGAAGGCGTGCGCCTCCCGCGCCCTGCGCGCCGCCGGCCTCGGCGCCGCCGCCACCCCCGCCGACCTCACCGTCCTCACCGCCGAGGACGTCCGCGCCGCCTTCGCCGACCTCACCCACCGCCTCGCCTGACCACCCGGTCACTCCTCGTTGACTTGCGGCGTGTTGCGCCGTGGGAGCGCTCCCGCTGCGCAACACGCCGCAAGTCAACGTTGGGCGACCACCTGGTCATGGCGGGTGGGGCGGGAATGTCGGAGGCGTGTGATGTCATCGGGGGGTGGACGCGGTGACGTGGGGCCAGGTGCTCGCCTGGCGGATGCGGCGGCAGTTCCTCGACCGGCCGGACGGGCGCGGGCCGGTCGAGGTCGCGCGGCGCCTCGCCGGCGTGCAGGCGCAGGTCGCCTCGGCCGCCGACCTCGCGGTGGCGCTCCGCCGGGGCGCGCCCGCGCCGCTCGGCGCCGAGCCCGGCCTCGTCAAGACGTGGGCGATGCGCGGCACCCTGCACCTGCTGCCGTGCGACGGGGCCGCCGCCTACCTCGCGCTCTGCGGCACCGTCCGCAACTGGGAGAAGCCGTCCTGGCAGAGGACTTTCAAGGCGACCCCCGCCGACCTGGAGGCGATCGCGGCGGCCGCCTCGGACGCGCTCGCGGGCGGCGCGGCGCTCACCCGCGAGGAGCTCACCGCCGCGATCGTGGACGCCACCGGCTCGTCCCACCTGGCCGAGCTGCTCGGCTCGGGCTGGGGCACCCTGCTGAAACCCCTCGCCTGGTGGGGCGTCCTCTGCTTCGGCCCGCCGCGGGGCGCCCGCGTCACCTTCACGGCGCCCGAACACCGCATCCCCGGCTGGGCCGGCCTCCCGGACGTGCCGGACGCCGCCCGCACCGTCGTCCGCGCCTTCCTCGGCGCGCACGGCCCCGCCACCCCCGCCTCGTTCGACGCCTGGCTGACGCGCGGCGCGAGCCGCAAGCGCGAGGTCCGCGAATGGTTCGCCGCCGCCGGGGACCTCGCGGAGGTCGACGTCGAGGGCGAGCGCATGCACGTCCTGCCCGAGCACCTCGCCGGGCTGCTGGACACCGCCCCCGGCACCTCGGTCCGGCTGCTCGGCGCGTTCGACCAGTACGTCCTGGCGGGCGGCACGTCCTCCCCGCACCTCGTCCCGCCCGAGCACCGCGCCGAGGTGAGCCGCCCCGGCGGCTGGATCTCCCCGGTCGTCCTGCACGGCGGCCGCGTCGCGGGCGTCTGGGCGGACACCGGCGACGGTCCCGCCGTCACGCCCTTCCCGGACGCGCGGCTGCCGGCGGACGAGCTCAGAAGGTCCGTCGAGAACTACCGGAGGCTGACGACGTAGGCCAGTCGACCGGCTGGTGGTCGCGCCCGTCGCGGCTGTCGGCGGTGAACCACCCGAACAGCCCGAAGACCGCGATGACGAGGAGGAAACCCGCCACCAGAAGGAGTCCCATGTGCCGATGATGCGCCCGTCCCGCCCCGCCGTCCATGCCGTTCGCCTCAGAGGGTGAAGCGGACGCGCCGGCCGGGGCGGAGTTGGGCCGCGGACGGGATCGCGGCGGCGGTGAGGACCGCGATGACCGGATAGCCGCCGGTCGTCGGGTGGTCGGCGAGGAACAGGATCGGCAGGCCGCTCGGCGGGACCTGCAGCGCGCCCGTCACCATGCCCTCGCTGCCCAGCTCGCCGTCGCGGGCGCGCTCCAGCCGCGCGCCGTCCAGGCGCACCCCCACCCGGTTGCTGTCGGCGGTGACCTCGTAGGGGGCGCCGGTCAGGACGCGCAGGGCGTCGCGGGTGAACCAGTCGTCGCGCGGGCCGGGCAGGAGCCGCAGCACCGGTTCGTCGGGGGGCGGCGGGACGGGCGCGACGTCCACGTTGATGGCGGCGAGCCCCTCGGTGGCGCCGACGGGCAGCCGGTCGCCGGGAGTCAGGGGCGCCGGGCCGAGGCCCGACAGCAGATCCGTGGAGCGGCTGCCGAGGACGGCGTCCGGGGCCACGCCGCCGCGCACCGCCAGGTAGCTGCGCAGGCCGTGCGGGGGAGCGCCCATCTCCAGCACGGCCCCGGCGGGGACGCGGCACGGGGCGTTCGCGCCCTGCCCGCGGCCGTCCACGGCGAACGGCACAGGCGCGCCGGTGACCGCCATCCACGCGGCGCGGTGGAAGCGGAGCGCGCCGCCACCGAAGGTGAACTCGATCCCGGCGGCGCCCTCGGGGTTGCCGACGAGGCGGTTGGCGAGCCGCAGCGACGGCGCGTCGGCGGCCCCCGAGCGCGGCACGCCGAGATGCGCCAGGCCGGGCCGGCCGAGGTCCTGCACGGTGGCGAGCGGGCCGCTCCGCAGCACCTCGATCACGGGCCCGCCTCGACGAACCGCACCCGCGTGCCCGGCTGGAGCAGCGACGGCGGCGTCCGGGCGACGTCCCACAGCGGCAGGTCCGAGCGGCCGAGGAGGCGCCAGCCGCCGGGGGAGCGCGACGGGTACACCGCCGCGTACGGTCCGGCGATCGCGACCGATCCGGCGGGGACGGCCGTGCGCGGTGACTCCCGGCGCGGCACGTGCAGCCGCTCCGGCAGCCCCGTCAGGTAGCCGAAGCCGGGGGAGAAGCCGAGGTAGGCGACGGTGTAGTCGGCGCCGCCGTGCAGCGCGACCACCTCGCCGACGGTGAGGCCCGCCAGCTCGGCGACCTCCGCGAGGTCGGCGCCGTCGTAGACCACGGGGATCTCGACGGGCGCGGCGTCCCCGGCGTCGTCGTCGGGCAGCGGCAGGCCCGGCAGCAGCCCGGCGAGGCGGCCCGGGTCGCCCGCGGTGGTGACGAGGACGGTCCGCTCGCCCGGCACGACGTCCACGACGCCCGGCAGCCCGGCGGCGCGGACGGCGGCGTTCAGCCGGTGCGGCGCGTCGGTCTCGATCAGCAGGCCGCGGTCGCCCGCCCGCCGGATCCTCACGCGAACGGCTCCAGCCGCACGCCCGCCTCCAGGAGCGCGGCGCGGACGGCGCGGGCCAGCCCGACCGCGCCCGGGGTGTCGCCGTGCACGCAGATCGAGCGGGCGCCGACGGCGATCTCGGTGCCGTCGACGGCGAGGACGGTGCCGTCCACCGCCATCCGCACCGCCCGGTCCACCACCGCCGCCGCGTCGTGGATCACCGCGCCGGGCTCGCGCCGCGGCACGAGCCCCCCGGCGGGCGTGTAGGCGCGGTCGGCGAAGCACTCGGCGACGACCGCGAGGCCGCCCGCGACGCCGTGGACGGCCGACCGCGGCAGGGTGAGCAGCGGCAGCGCCGGATCGTAGGCGCGGACGGCGTCCGCGACGGCGCGGGCCTGCACCGGATCGCGGACGATCCGGTTGTACAGGGCGCCGTGCGGCTTGACGTAGGCGACGCGAGTGCCCTCGGCGCGGGCGATGCCGTCGAGCGCGGCGAGCTGGTACAGCACCTCGGCGGCGAGCTCGGCGGGCGCCACGTCCATCTCGCGGCGCCCGAACCCGGCGAGGTCGCGGTAGGACACCTGCGCGCCGACGGTGACGCGGCGGTCCCGGGCCGCCGCGCACACCCGCCGCATGATCAGCGGGTCGCCGGCGTGGAACCCGCAGGCCACGTTGGCGCTGGTGATGACGTCCAGCAGCGCGTCGTCGTCGCCGAGCGTCCACATGCCGAAGCCCTCGGCGAGGTCGGCATTGAGGTCGATGACGGGCATCGCGGTCCCCTCGGTCGGGCTCAGACGGACTCCTCGTGCAGGTCGCCCACCTCGCCGCGCGGCGCCCACCCCTGGTAGACGCCGCGGTCGAACGGCTCCAGCCCGAGCCGCTCGGCGACCGGGGCGCGGCCGCCGGTGTACTCGACCCGCAGCCAGCCCTCGTGCTCGCCGAGGATCGAGAACGGCTCGCCGCGCCAGGTGCAGAACGTCGTCACGTACACCAGCCGGTCGACGTCGGCGACCGGGACGACCCGCACGTACCGGTCGTCGGCGACGCGCGCGAACCCCTCGGCGGAGCGCCCCGCGTACAGCCGGACGCGGTCGCCGTCGGGGCTCGCCTCGTACTCGGCGCCGCGCCAGCGCGCGTAGAACCCGTGCCTGATGCTCATCGTCCTCCCCCCGGGGACGGCGGCGCGGTGCGGCGCCACTGCCGCCGGTCGGCGTCGTACCCGGCGACGAGCGTCACCGAGCCCTCCCTGCCGATCCGGTACATCTCGGCGCCGTGCGGCAGCCGCTGACTGTTGATCTTGAATTCGGGGATCGCGGCGCCCTCGCCCGGCGCGTAGCCCGAGCCCGGGAACGGCGCCTTCTCGATCACCCAGCCGCCGGGCACGATGCCCATGCTCCACTCGTCGATGCCGCCGAGCGGGGTGCGGAACAGCGCCGGCTTCACCGCCGGCCAGCGGATCACGTGCAGCTCCTCGTCGGCGGCGCCGAACGGGGCGCCCTCGTAGGTGAGGCCGAGCGCGCGCACGATCCGGCCGGGGCTGTCCAGCCGCCGCACGTCCACCACCCGGTGCACGTACCCGGCGACCCGGTCGTAGCCGCCGTCCAGGTAGTGCGCGACGTGCTCGGGCCGCACCACCTTCTGCATGATCACGAACGCGGCGGCGGGCGTGCCCGGACGCGGCCGCGGCTCGGCCGACCGCTTCCCGTCCGCCTTCGCCCGCTCCGCGGGCCGCAGCGCGGCGGCGTCCAGGAACGCCGCGCTCGGCAGCCCCGGGTTCACCGCGAGCCGCCACTCGGGGTGCGGCCACGCCGCGGCGAGGTCGGCGGGCGCGAACGCGCGGTGCCGCTGCGCCTGGCCGCGCAGCGACTTGCTCATCGCCTCCGGCGAGGTGAACGCCAGCACGAACGTCTCGTCGCCGAACTGCGCGGTCGCGTACTGGTGCGCGGCGCCCTCCGCGACGTCCTCGCCGGCCGGCAGGTACAGCGTCGCACCGGTGAGCAGCCGCAGGTAGCGGCGCTGGTCGCCGCGCTTGCGGGCGGCCGCGAGACCGCTCTCCACGTCCTTGGCGGGCGCGGCGTCCTCGCCCTCGGGTACGGCGGCGGGGATGCCGAGGCCGGGCAGCGCGAGGCCCTCCCCGGCGCGCGTCCCGCCCGCCTGGTAGACCAGCTCCAGCGGCCCGCGCAGCCCGTACACGTCGCGGAACGCCGCGACCATGCGGCCCGCCAGGTACTCGAAGTCGCGCGGCGACCCCGGCAGCGCCAGCCGGAACGACCAGTTGCGCCGGTCGCGGCCGTCGGGCTCCTCCCAGCCGAGCGCGGCGAGCCGCCGCTGCTGGCGGGCCGTCAGGGGCTTCGGCAGGAAGTCGCTGCCGACCGCCTCGGCCTCCAGCGCGCCGGCGGTGCGGATCGCCTGCGTGTAGGGCAGCCCGGTGGTGCCCTGGACGATCACGAAGCAGCCGTCCGCGAGCCGTGACAGTTCGCGGGTCAACCGCCCCGCGAAGTCTTCCCAGTCCAATCGAGCCCAACCTCGCGTCCGTGATCCTGGAGTGTCCCTCCAGAAGTTGACATCCTCTCCGTCCTAGAGGGCGGAGATTCCCTCCACACCGCGCGGGGTCCGCGCGGCGTCGGGGCGGGTTACCGCTTCGTCGCGCGCCGCCGGGACGGGTCCCGGTCTTACGTGCGCTCCACGGTCGTTTCGCCTGTCCGCCTGCCCGGCGGCCAGAATGTTGATCGCGGCGTTCACGTCCCGATCATGGACTGCTCCGCAGGAACAGGTCCACGCGCGGACGCTCAGCGCCAGTTTCTCACCGGTGCGCCCGCAGGCCGAGCACATGCGGGTGGAGGGGAGGAACCGGTCCACCCGGGCGAAGGTGCGCCCGTAACGGGTGGCTTTGTACTCCAGCATGGCGGTGAAGCACGCCCAGCCGGCGTCATGGACGCTCTTGGCCATTAGAGTGCGGGCCAGGCCGGTGACGCACAAATCCTCGACGTACACCGCTTGGTTATCGCGGATGATCGCCGTGGACAGCTTGTGGTGCCAGTCGCGCCGGGCATCGGCCACCCGCGCATGCGCGCGAGAGACCTTGGCGGCGGCCTTGCGGCGGTCGGCCGAGCCCTTCTGCTTGCGGGACACCTCCTGTTGCAGCCGCTTGAGCCTGCGGGCCGCGCGCCGCAGGAACCTCGGCGCCGTGATCTTCGTGCCGTCCGACAGCACCGCGAAATGCGTCAGCCCCAGGTCGATCCCGACCTCGCGATCGACCGGCGGCAGTGTCTCATCTTGTTCGGTCTGCACGACGAACGAGGCGGAGTACCGGCCCGCCGCGTCTTTGACGATCGTCACCGATGACGGATCGGCGGGCAGCGGCCGGGACCAGCGCACCGCCAGGTCGCCGATCTTGGGCAGCCGCAGGCGGCCGTTGGCCAGCACCTTGAATTTGGCGTTCTTGGTGAAGCGGATGGCCTGCCGGCTGTCCTTGCGCGACCGGAAGCGGGGCGGGGAGACCTTGCGGCTCTTGCGCGCACCCGACACCGAGGTGAAAAAGTTGCGGTAGGCGGTGTTCAAGTCCGCCAGGGCCTGCTGCAGCACCACCGCCGACACCTCGCCCAACCATGCCCGCTCGGGCGTCTGCTTGGCCTGGGTGATGACCCGCCGGGACAACTCGGCATCCGAAACGTACGGCAGGCCCTGCTCGTGGGCCTGGCGGCGCAGGCGCAGCCCGTCGTTGAACACCACCCGCGCACACCCCGACGCACGCGCCAACGCCACCTGCTGGCCGGGCGTCGGATAGACGCGGAAGTTGTACCGGAGCTGCACGAGCAACAGCGTAACCAACCGTGGCCACCGGATCGCCGCCGCCGTCCTGCCCGTACCACCGCTCTGAAGGACGGAGCACCGGCCCGCATTCTGGTAGTCGCTCGCGCGCGCGGGCGGTCACTCGGTCCGGGAAGTGGGGAGCGCCTCGGCGCGGACCTGCGCCCACGCTCCGCCGATCGCGTCGTACACCGCGACCGGGGCCTCGGCGCCGTCGCCGTCGTCGCGCCACATGCGGGTGCCGTGCGGGGGCCGCAGCGGGACGCCGGGGACGGGCGCGGGCGGCGCCGCCTCGGCGGCCAGCCGGCGGGCGGCCAGGCCGCGCACCACCGCGATGTCCAGGTGGCTCTCGCTCGGCAGCCCCGGGTTGATCGCCAGCTGCCAGGCCGGATCCGGCCAGCCGCCGGCGATCAGCGGGAACGAGGTCGGATAGGACGGGCCGGGCCCCATCGCCTGCTGGGAGGTGAACACCGTCACGAAGGTCGCGCCGCCGATCGTGATGATCGGCAGGCCGTCCGCGCCGGGGTCGGCGACCGCCGGCAGCACCAGGTCGGCGGCGAGCAGCAGCTCGAAGTAGGCGTCCTGGTCCTGGCGCTGGCGGGCGGCGGCGAGCCGCGCCTCCAGGTCGCCGCCGGGCGGCGGCACCGGCGCGGCGTGCAGTGGCTCGGGCGCCGGCGCCGCCGGGGCGGGCGGGCCGCCGGGGGTGTGGCGGCGGCTGCTGACGCGGGCGGGGTCGGCGGCGTCGATGCCGAAGTCCAGCAGCTCGATCAGCCCGGTGCCGTGCCGGTGGAACGACTCGTGCACGAGGTCGGACGGGCGCCGCACCCCCTGCACGTCGCGCAGCGCGGTGACCATGACGTCGGCGAGCCGGTCGTGGTCGGCGGGCGCGGCGTGGCCGGGCAGCTCGGTCCACCAGTTGCGCGGGGCGGGGTCGGCGGGCGGCTGCCAGCCGGCCTCGCTCATGACCTCCTCGTCGGCGAGGGTGAGCAGCAGCGGCCCGTCCAGGAAGTTGTTGCTGACCGCCTCGGCGTACAGCCGGTCGGGCTCGCGCATCGCCTGCACGTAGTGCCGGCTCTCGTCGCGTTCGCGCACGATGAGGATGGTGTCCGGGTCGAGGCCCGCGAGCTCGCGCCCCAGCCGCCGAGCGAACTCGGACCACTCCAACAAGATCACTCCCTCTGTGCGGGGCCGTCCCCCGAACCCCAAGCCCGAGCTCCCGATGATTGTCGCCCCGGACGTGTCCTGGCAAACCGGCCGTCACTCCGGCGGCACTTCGTGACGCAGCACACCGAGCGCCGCGCGCAGCGCCCGCCGGTCGCCGCCGCACCGCTCCAGCACCTCGATCAGCCGGTGCAGGATGTCGTGCCGCTCGAACCCCACGTCGAGCATGGCCTGCGCGGTCTCCCACAGCTGCGGCGGATCGCCGTCCCAGAGCCGGACGGTGAGCCGCTCGTGCGCGTCCAGGTGCGCGGCGGGCGCGCCCGGATGCTCGAACTCCAGGATGACGCGGCGGTCGGCGGGGTCGGCCGGGTCCAGGGTGGCCAGGTCGATCCAGCCGTGCCGGCCCATGACGCGGTGCTTGCCCGACAGGAACGGCAGCGCGAACGCCCGGCGCGGCAGCGCCTCCAGCTCGCCGTCGGGGAGGAGCCGGCCGACCAGCGCGCGGTCGAGCCCGAACGCGGTCGGGTCGCGGTAGGCGTCGGCGAACTTGCCGGTGGCGTCCCAGACGGCGTCCAGCGTCGCCCGCACCCCCTCCTCGGGCAGCCCGGTGCGCTCGCCCGCCCACCGCACCCACGACGCCAGCACGTGCGGCACGGCCTCCTGCTCGGACGGCGACAGCAGCACCTTGCGCGGCAGCCAGTCCAGCAGGAACATCTCGGCCTTCGCCGGGCTGACCCGCAGCGGCCGCCCGAAGTCGTGCGCGCACCCGTAGTCGATGATCCGGTCGACGCAGCGGCTCGCCGCCGACCGGTCCGACAGGTCCTCGGCCTCGTCGGAGGCCAGGAACCGGACGGCGAGCGCGGCGCGCCGGTCGCGGCCGTGCACCGCCGGCTGCGGCGCCCGGCCGCCGGGCGGCAGCGCCCGCAGCCGGGCCCGCAGGAACGCGTGGTAGGAGCCGAAGGTGTCGTTCACCGGCGGGTCGGGGGTCTCGCCGGTGAACTCCAGCGCTCTTCGCAGCAGCGCCCGGGTGTCGCGCGCGTCCAGCCGCTCGAAGCGCATCAGCGGGTTGGCGCGGCCCTCCCGGCGGGAGTGCTCCAGCACCTTGTCGACCTTGGACGACACCCAGGCGTCGCGGACCATGCCGGGCGCGGGCGGGCGCCCGTCGGGCGGGCCGGGCAGCACCGACGGGCGGGTCCGGTCGACCGTCACCACCAGCGCGTGCCGCTCCTCGCCGCCGTAGGAGTAGACGCACACGACCGAGTCCTGGTCGCCGTAGACGTCGCGGGAGGCGTAGCACTCCTCGTGGCCGATGGTGCCGATCCGGTCCGCCCAGGCGGGGCGCGGCACGCCGCGCTCCATCAGCTCCAGCGCGGCCCGCTCGGCGCGCGCCGCCTGCCCCGGGGTGCCGAGGTAGCCGATCCCGGTGAGCAGCGCGAGCGCCGCCGGCGTCGCGGCGCGGGCCGCGTGGTCGACCAGCGCCTCGCCGATCACCCGCTCCACGTCGCCGCCCTCGACCCGGTGCCCCCACCAGGACCCGAGGATCTCGCTGACGATCAGCTCGGCGTCCAGCGGGCTGCGCACCGCCAGCAGCTCGCGGGCGTGCCGCAGCATCCCCTCGAAGATCGCCGCGACCTCGTCCGGGCGCCCCCCGGGGTCCTCGGGCGGGCGGCGGCTGCTGCTGCGCGGACTCACGTTCCCCAGCTTCGCAGATCCGGTCCCGCGGGTCGGCCGGGACGGCCGGGGAGACCGGAATGGGACGGACCGGCCGGTCAGCCGTCCGCGCCGGCCGCGCGGGCCGCCCGCGCCGCCCGATGAGGGGGCGCGCCGCTCCAGAGGCCGGCGCGGCCCGACGGCGGCTCGGACCGGACCTTGCCGACGAGGTGCTCGCGCGCCATCCGCTCGACGAGGGCCGGGGTGGCGTCGATGCCGAGATGGGTCACGCAGGCGAGGACGTCGGCGACGCAGCGGTCGACGGTGCCGCTCGGAAGATCGAGGAACTCCGCCTCCAGCCGCCGCGCGAGATCGTCGCGGCTCGTGGAGCGGTGGTCGGCGAGTGCGGGCATTCTGCACACCTTTCGCGCCCGAAAGGTCCCGGCGAACGGGGCGCCGCCGGGCGAGGCGGGCCGTTCCCTCCCCCACGGCGGGAGCGTGCCGGCCGACCACGCCTCGATGTCCAATTCCATCGGTTTCCGGCGGAGAGTCAAGGCTTGGGGGGGTCAGAAATTGTTGACTCCGCCACGTGTTTGAACGCCGGGTTAGCACGTTCCATCTCGGCGGCCCAGGCCGCGTGGTGGCGCGCCGCCCATCCCGGATCCACGCGCCCCGTGAGGATCCCCGCCATCGCGCCGCGGTCGCGCAGCGCTTCCCACAGGTGACCGGCGGTGACCAGGGCGATGGCCAGGAACAGCCAGTCGTGCACGAAGGTCGCACCTGTCCGCCAGGCGTCGGGGAACGGTTTCGGGAACGCCAAGACCAGGCCCGTGCCGAGCATCACCACGATCGCCCCGCCCATGAACGCGGCGTTGAGCTTCTGCCCGGCGTTGAACTTGCCGACCTCGACGACGCCGCGCCCCAGCCGCACGGCCCGCCGGTCCGACCTCCGCAGCCACGCCCAGTCCGCCGGCCGGAACCGGTTCAGCCGCTCCAGGTCGGCGCGGAAGGCCCGCGAGGCGAGCCCGAGCACGATCGGCACCGGCAGCGCGTACCCGCTCCACACGTGCACCGTCTCGATCAGGTCGCGCCGCCCGACGCGCGTCGCCAGCGCGGGGAAGTACAGCAGCGCCGCCGTCGCGAGCAGGACCAGCATCAGCAGCCCCGTCGCGTGGTGGATCGCGCGCTCGGCGCGGGTGAACCGCTCGATCGCCTCACGTCGGTTCATCGTCACGTCCGTTCGATTTCCCCACCCAGGCGTCGACGTCGTAGCCGCGCCGCTCCCAGTAGCCCGCCACGACCTCGTCCACGACCTCGACGGCGCCGAGCCACTTCAGCGACTTGTAGCCGTACATGGGCGCCACGAACAGCCGCACCGGCCCGCCGTGGTCGTGCGTGACGGCGCCGCCGAGCATCATCGTGGCCACCAGGACGTCGGGGCGCCGCGCCTGCTCCATCGTCAGCGACTCGGTGTAGAGGCCGTCGAACGACTTGAACCGCACCGCCGCCGCGTCCCCGCTCGCCCCGACGGCGTCCAGCAGGTCGCGCAGCGCGACGCCGCCCCACGCCACCTGCGGCACCCGCCACCCGGTCACGCACTGGAAGTCGCGCGTGACGCGCGTCTGCTTCAGCTTCGCCAGGTCGGCCATGGAGAACGCCCGCGGCGCGTCCACCATCCCCGACACCGCCAGCCGGTAGCCCTGCGGCGTCCGCCGGTGCACGCTCCCGGTCACCGAGTAGTACCGCCACCCGCCCGCGGCGGGCAGCACGTTCTTCACCGGCGCGAGCGCGCGGTTCACGCCCCGCTGCACGGCCGCGCCGACGGCCACGCCGGCGACGCCGAGCCCGGCCATGCCGAGCACGACCCGCCGCCCGACCGGCGTCCCTCGCTCACTGCTCACCCCACCATTCGACCACTCCGGAGCCCGTTCCGGCCCCCCGCGCCCGCCGCCCGTAAGAACCCCGTCACAATCACGGTGGCGCGCGATCGCTTGCGGGTAGGGCGACAGTGGTACGCAGGGAACGTGGGGGGAGCCCGATGACCGAGAAGACGATGCCCGCCGTCGCCTACCGCCGGAGCCTGCCGGTGGACGACGGGGAGAGCCTGCTGGACGTCGAACTGCCCGTCCCCGAGCCGGGCCCCCGGGACCTGCTGGTGCGGGTGGAGGCCGTCGCGGTCAACCCGGTCGACTACAAGCAGCGCCAGAACAGCGACCCCGGCGGCGAGCCGCGCGTCCTCGGCTGGGACGCGGCCGGCACCGTCGTCGCCGCCGGCGCCGGGGCCGAGCTGTTCGAGGCCGGCGACCAGGTCTTCTACGCCGGGGCCATCGACCGGCCCGGCGCCAACGCCCGCTTCCACGTCGTGGACGAGCGCCTCGTCGGCCCGAAGCCCGCGACGCTGTCGTTCGGCGAGGCCGCGGCGCTGCCGCTCACCTCGCTCACCGCCTGGGAGGGCCTGTTCGAGCGCCTCGGCGTCGGCGTGGAGGACACCGGCACGCTCCTGGTCACCGCCGCCGCGGGCGGCGTCGGCGCCATGGCGACGCAGCTCGCGCGCGCCCTCACCGGCCTCACCGTCATCGGCACCGCGTCCCGCCCCGAGACCGTCGAGTTCGCCCGCCGGATGGGCGCCCACCACACCGTCGACCACCACCGCCCGCTCGCGCCCCAGCTCGCCGAGCTCGCGCCCGGCGGCCTGACGCACGTCTTCAGCACCACCGGCACCGCCCGCAACCTGCCCGTCTACGCCGACGCGCTGCGCCCCTTCGGCGCCATCGTGGCGATCGACGACGACGAGTCGCTGGACATGGGCGTGCTGAAGGCCAAGGGCATCTCCTTCCACTGGGAGCTGATGTTCACCCGCGCGCTGTTCCAGACCCCCGACATGGCCGCCCAGCACCGCATCCTCACCCGCGTGTCCCGCCTGGTCGACGACGGCGTCCTCGCCACCACCGCCACCCGCGACCTCGGCACGGTCAACGCCGCGCACCTGCGCGAGGCGCACCGCGTCCTGGAGTCGGGCGGCGCCGTCGGCAAGGTCACCCTCACCGGCTTCTGACCGCCCCCTAAGCTGTGCGCCATGCCCACGGTCCACCTCGCCCAGCGCCCCGAGGCCGACGCCCTCCTCGGCCGCAGCCCCCTCGCCGCCCTTGTTGGAATGCTGCTCGACCAGCAGATCCCCATGGAATGGGCGTTCGCGGGGCCCTACACGATCGTGCTGCGGCTCGGCGGGGAGGACCTGGACGCGCACGAGATCGCCGGGTACGACCCGGAGCGGTTCGCGGCGCTGCTGTCGGAGAAGCCGGCGGTGCACCGCTACCCCGGGTCGATGGCCAAGCGGGTGCAGCAGCTCTGCCAGTACCTGGTGGAGAACTACGGCGGGGACGCCGAGGCGGTGTGGCGGGACGCCGGCAGCGGGCGGGAGCTGTTGAAGCGGTTGAAGGGGCTGCCGGGGTTCGGCGAGCAGAAGGCGCAGATCTTCCTGGCGCTGCTCGGCAAGCAGTACGGCGTGCGGCCCGAGGGCTGGCGCGAGGCGGCGGGCGCCTACGGGGAGGAGGGCTCGCACCGGTCGGTCGCCGACATCACCGGTCCCGAGTCGCTCGGCCGGGTGCGCGAGTTCAAGCAGGCGCAGAAGGCCGCCGCCAAGGCCGCCAAAGCCGCCGGGTAGCAAGGCCCTCGGCGCGGCGCCGCCGGCCCGTGGGGTGATTGTCCCGGTCAGGACGCTTTCCGGTCGTTCTGCGATGTTCGGAGGAGCGGGGCGCCGGGCGGCTTTACCTGGATTTTGCCCGGGGGTATAGGGCATGCCGTGAGAGGATTCCGGGTGGCCGTAACGAGGGGATGCCGGGAAGGGGGCCGCGTGCAGAGCCGTCCGCGCCGTACCATCGCGTACCTGCCGTCCGTCCGGGCGTGCCCCGGCGCCCCGGGGACGCCGGCGGTGCGGCGTCCGAATCAGCCGTCGCCGCTGGGGGCCGTGTGACTCCGATGCCCGCGGGTCTTCCGCCGGCGCCGAACCGTCGGGATGATGGGAACCTGACCTCGACCGGTGTTGTGATGGAGGCGGGAGCACTAGCCTGCTCCCATTCACCCATAGTGATGAGAACTTGCCGCGCGGTACGGGATCCCCAGGGCCGGAGGTGTCGTCCATGAGCACCGACACCTCCCTTCCGCGTCCCCGTCGAGCCGGGGCAGGGGGGCAGCCGATGCAAGCGTCCGACGCCGCGCTGTACGCGACGCTGATGAAGGCCGCGCCCGTCGGGTTCGCGTTCTTCGACACCGCCCTGCGGTGCCGCCGTGCCAGCGACGCGCTGGGCGGCCTGCTCGGCGTCGCGCCCGCCGAGCTCGACGGCCGGTCCCTGGCCGAAACGCTGCCCGCCGGCACCGCCGCGCAGCTCGCCGCGGCCCCCGGCGAGCCCGCCGAGGCCGAGGCCGAGATCGGCGGCCGCGTCCTCGCCTGCGGCTGGCTGCCCGCCGCGGACGGCGGCGGCGTGCTCACCGTGCAGGACGTCACCGAGCGCCGCCGCGCCGAGGAGGTCGTGCGCCGCAAGGAGCAGCGCTACCGCTCGCTGGTGGAGGCCAGCTCCCAGGTGGTGTGGGTCGCGGCGGCCGACGGCTCGGCCATCGACGACGCCCCCGAGTGGCGCGCCATCACCGGCCAGAGCCCCGACGACTACGCCACCGGCGGCTGGCTCGCCGTCGTGCACCCCGAGGACCGCGCCAAGGTCGAGCGCGTCTGGCACGAGTGCACCGCCGACAACCGCGTCTTCGAGGCCGGCTACCGGGTCCGCACCAAGTCCGGCACCTACCGCCACTTCGACGTGCGGGCCGTGCCGATCTGGCGCGGCGACACCGTCGTCGAGTGGGTCGGCGCGAACGCCGACGTCACCGGCCAGCGCGAGGCCGAGGAGATGCGCGGCCGCCTCACCGAGCAGCTGTCGGCCGCGGCGCTGCGCACCGCGCGCCTGCAGCAGGCCACCTCGATGCTCGCCGAGGCGCTGACGGTCTCGCAGGTCGTGCAGGTCATCACCGAGGTCGGCCGGTCGGCGATCGGCGCCGACCACTCGGCCGTCGCGCTGCTGGACGACGACAAGCTGCGGCTGTCGATCGTCGAGCCGCCGCAGCCCGGCGGCGAGTCCGGCGAGTCCCGCCGCGCCTACCGCGAGGACATCAAGGTCGGTGACCAGACCGTCATGTCGGTGGCGGTCCGCGAGGGCCGCCCGTTCCTCGCCGAGCACCCGAACGCGCTGCGCCTGCAGCTCGGCCGCGACGAGGCCGAGCTGTTCAGCCGCCACAACGAGGAGCGTGCCTGGGTCGGGCTGCCGCTGCTCGCCGCGGGCGCCCCGATCGGCGCGCTGCGCTTCTCCTTCACCCGCCCGCGCGAGATCACCGAGGAGGAGCGGGTCTTCCTGGAGGCCCTCGCCGGCCAGTGCGCGCTCGCCGTCGAGCGGGCGCTGCTGTTCGAGCGCGAGCACAAGACCGCCGAGGAGCTGCAGCGCAGCCTGCTGCCGAGCGACCTGCCGCAGCTGCCCGGCATGGTGCTCGCCGCGCGCTACAACCCCGCGACCCGGCACGTGCAGGTCGGCGGCGACTGGTACGACGTGTTCCGGCTGCCCGACGACCGCCTCGCCGTCGCGGCCGGCGACGTCATGGGCAAGGGCGTGCTCGCCGCGGCCGGAATGGGACGCGTCCGCAACGCGCTGCGCGCCCTCGCGCTGAACGACCCCCGCCCCGCCGCGGTGCTCGCCGGACTCGACCGGCTGTTCAGCGCCACCGAGGACGAGGAGCAGTTCACCACCGTCGCCTACGCGGTCATCGACCCCGAGACCGGCCAGGGCGCCTTCAGCAACGCCGGCCACATGCCGCCGCTGCTGATCTCGCCGGACGAGCCCGCGCGGGTCAGCACCAACGAGCCGGGGACGCCCCTCGGCTGGCCCTCGCAGCGGCAGCAGACGAATTTTTCCATCGAGACCGGCAACACTGTGGTGTTCTATTCCGATGGACTTGTCGAGAACCGTAGGCGTGGGGTGGACGCCGGGCTGGACGAGCTGGTCGCCGCCGCGGAGGACGCCCCACCTGAAGTGGTAGGAGATCCCGAGAGACTCGTCGACTTCCTGGTCGATCGCATGCTTGCCGGTTACGAGCAGGTGGACGATGTGACCGTACTTGCCCTGCACGTTCCGCCCAAGTCCTCCTAGAACCCCCACTCGTGACGGCCTGCGGTCGCCGCAGCACGTACGAAGGACAGCTCCGCGCCCTCTAAGGTGGTGTGTTACCGGGCAGGGTTTCGAAGCGGAATGCGCAGCCGTGCCAGAATGCTTGACCCTAGACAGAAGCGGGTACGCTGCGGTCCCGCACAGGGTGGCCCCGCTCGGTGTGTGGTCCCACCCCGTGTGAGGCCGGCCCGTCAGGGCACTTGGGTCAACCAAGCCACACGTTCGTTCGAGAGGTATTTGTGTCGCCTGCTAGCTCGACCTCGAAAGCGTCAGATCTGCACGAGCATGTCATCGCGCAACTGATCGAGCGTGGACGGTCCCAGGGTTACCTCGAAGCCGACGACGTACGCCGTACGTTCGAAGAGGCCGACATCCCCGTGTCGAAAGCCACCTCCATCCTGCGGAGCCTCAGCAAGGAGGGTGTGACCGTCGTGTTGAGCGCTGCCGACTCCGCAGCGCCGAAGCGACCGCGCAAGCGCGCGGCGCAACCGGCGCGTCCCAAGACCGCCGCTGCAGCCAAGGAGCAGCAGCCCGAGACGGTGACCGCTGTCGTCGGCGACGACGAGGACGCCACCGAGGCCGCGGCCGCCCCGGCCAAGCCGGCCGCCGCGCGCAAGCCCGCCGCCGCCAAGCCGAAGAAGGCCGCCGCCGCCAAGGCGCCGGCCAAGAAGGCCGCCGCCCCGGCCGCCAAGGGCAAGAAGGGCGCCGACGACCCCGAGCTCGAGGACGACGTGGACGTCGACCTCGACGAGGACCTGACCGACCTCGAGGCCGACCTCGACATCGAGGGCGAGACCGAGGCCGAGACCGCCGACGAGGCCGAGGAGACCGAGGAGGAGGTCGAGGAGGTCGCCGCGCCGGCCGCCAAGACCGCCGCCCCCGGCGCCAAGCCCGAGGGCGTCAAGGCCCCCGGCGAGGAGGAGTCGTTCACCCTCGGTGACGACGACGAGGACGCCCCCGCGCAGCAGATCGCCGCGGCCGGCGCCACCGCCGACCCGGTCAAGGACTACCTGAAGCAGATCGGCAAGGTCCCGCTGCTCAACGCCGAGCAGGAGGTCGAGCTCGCCAAGCGCATCGAGGCGGGCCTGTTCGCCGAGGAGCGCCTCGCCGCCGACGGCCCGTCGATGTCCGAGGACGACCTCGAGGACTTCGAGTGGATCGCCGAGGACGGCCGGCGCGCCAAGAACCACCTGCTGGAGGCCAACCTCCGGCTGGTGGTGTCGCTCGCCAAGCGCTACACCGGCCGCGGCATGCTGTTCCTGGACCTGATCCAGGAGGGCAACCTCGGTCTGATCCGCGCGGTCGAGAAGTTCGACTACACCAAGGGCTACAAGTTCTCCACGTACGCCACCTGGTGGATCCGGCAGGCGATCACCCGCGCGATGGCCGACCAGGCCCGCACCATCCGCATCCCGGTGCACATGGTCGAGGTCATCAACAAGCTCGCCCGCGTGCAGCGGCAGATGCTCCAGGACCTCGGGCGCGAGCCCACCCCGGAGGAGCTGGCCAAGGAGCTGGACATGACCCCCGAGAAGGTGGTCGAGGTCCAGAAGTACGGCCGCGAGCCCATCTCGCTGCACACCCCGCTCGGCGAGGACGGCGACAGCGAGTTCGGCGACCTCATCGAGGACTCCGAGGCGATCGTCCCGGCCGACGCGGTCAGCTTCACGCTGCTGCAGGAGCAGCTGCACTCGGTGCTGGACACGCTGTCCGAGCGCGAGGCGGGCGTCGTCTCGATGCGGTTCGGGCTGACCGACGGCCAGCCGAAGACGCTGGACGAGATCGGCAAGGTGTACGGGGTCACCCGCGAGCGCATCCGGCAGATCGAGTCCAAGACCATGTCGAAGCTGCGCCACCCGTCGCGCTCGCAGGTGCTGCGCGACTACCTCGACTAGGACGCCGCGCGACGGTGCAGGCCCCCGCTCCGGCGGGGGCCTGCACCGTTACGCGCGTGTGTACCGCGCGGGCGGGGGGCCGTCCGGGCGTCCTGACGCGGGGTGAACCTCCAGGTCAGGGCGCTTTCCGGGATGTAACACAGGATTTACGTCCAGGTAGCGTCCGCCGTGCTGCGCGTTCCTACGCTTCCGCGCTATGGGACTCATGGAGCTCGACCCGGCGCCTGGAGGTTCGGTGGAGTACGACCGCGCCGCCGGCCCCGCCACCCGTCCCCGGCCCGCCCAGGTGGTCGGGGGGCGTCCCTGGGCGGACGCCGCGCTCGACCAGGCCGTGAACGCCGTCCACGACCGCTACTTCCGGCTGGGCGCGCACCTGCTCGGCACCTCCCGGCACGATTTCGAGGTGCGGTCCTTGCGCGTGGAGGCCCTCGCGAAGGCCGCCCGCGGCTGGAGTTCGAGCATCGAGGCGCTGCTCGCCGAGGATCCCGGCAACCCCGACCTGTGGCTCTGGCTCGGCCGCACCCGGGTGGAGGAGGCGTGGGCGATGCGTCCCGAGGCGCGCGCCCGGTCGACGCAGACCGCCGCCTACACCGCCTACACCAAGACGATGCGGTCGGCGCGCGAGCCGCTGATGCGGGCCGCCGAGATCTGGCACGACGATCCGGTGCCGTGGGAGGCGATGCTCTGGCTCGCGCTCGGCCTCGACCTGGACCGCGAGGACAAGGACGTCCTCTGGCGGCGCGCGTCGGCGCGCTGCCCGACGCTGTACGGGGCGCACGTCGCCCGGGTGGTCAGCCTGTCGCCGCAGTGGGGCGGCGTGCACGGCGAGATGTTCGAGTTCGCGCGGGTGGCGATGGGGCTGGCGGGCCGCGCGGACCCGCGGGCCGCGCTGGTGCCGCTCGCCTACTTCGAGTACTTCGTGCAGGAGCGCTCGTCCATCATCCGGGGCGCGTCGTCGTGGTTCGACGACGACGAGATCCGGGACGTGGCGGCCGCCGCGCGCGGCTGGTTCGAGGGCCCGCACCCGCATCCGCGGACGATCGAGGCGCACAACCTGTTCGGGGCCGCGTTCCACCTGGCCGACGCGCGCCGCCCGGCCCGCCAGCACCTGCTGCGCACGTTCGGGCGGCCGAGCGGGCTGCCGTGGACCTACCTCGGCGGCGGCGACGGCGTCGGCCAGTACGTCAAGGCGTGCCGGCAGCTCAACGTCATGGCGGCCTGAGCGGGCGGCCGGTCAGGCGGCGAGGACGACGTCCAGGTTCGCGCCGTTCAGCTCGGCGGTGTGGCCGAGGCCGGTGACGGCCTTCAGCAGCTCCTCGGGCGTGCGCGGGTCGGCGCCGGACGCGATCAGGTCGTGCGCGATCCGCCCGCGGGTGGCCTTGGCCATGTGGCTGACGACGGTGCGCTTCGGCACGCCGCCGAGGATGCGCTCGCGGAACACCCGGACGGCGACCGCGGGTTCCGGGGCCTTCCACGCGGCGGCGTAGGGGCCCGAGCGCATGTCGACGACGAGGCCGTCCAGGCCGTCCAGGGCGGCGGCGAGCGCGGGCCGCCAGGTGGCGGCGAGGCGGCCCTCGGCCGGCAGGGTGACGCCCATGGCGAGCCGGTAGGGCGGGATGCGGTCGGTGAGGCGGAGCGCGCCCCACAGGCCGGAGAACACGATGATCTGGTCGGCGGCGCGGGCGGCGCCGGCGGCGTCGAGCGCGTCCAGCCGCAGCTGCGCGTAGAGGACGCCGGTGTAGAGCCGCGCGACGGGCAGCGTGGGCGCGGTGCGGAGGGCCCGGTTGCGGGCGAGGGCCTCGTCGATCTGGCCGCCGGGCAGCCCGAGGACGGCGGGCGCGTCGTCGCTCCGGCAGACCTCGCCGAGCGCGGCGAGCACGCGCTCGCGGGTCGGGTTCAGCTCGGGGAAGCTGAGCGCGGCCAGGTCGAGGGGCGGGCCGTCCCCGGCCGGGGTCTTCTTCTCCGACGGCGGCAGCAGGATGTGCACTTTCCCCCCGAAAGCGTGATGGACCGCAGGCCTGTCTAGGGTGCAGGCCATGGCAGAGCTCATGGAACAGCGCGGCCGCGGCCCCGGCGGTCGTCTCGACGACCGGCTCGGCGAGCTGGTGGCCGCGGCGTGGCCCGCCCTGCACTCCCAGGATATGGCGGGCTGGACGCTGCGCAGCGCGCACGGCGTCACCAAGCGCGCCAACTCCGTGCTCGCCCTCGGCGAACCGGCGGACCCGGACGCCGCGATCGCGGCCGTGGAGCGGCACTACGCCGCCCTCGGCCTGCCGCCGGTCTTCACCGTCACCGGCCGGTCCCGTCCCGCCGACCTGGACGCCCGGCTCGCCGCGCGCGGCTACGCCGAGGTGGACCGCACGCTGGCGATGGCGGCGGACCTCGGGCCCGGCGGGGCGGACCCCGAGGTGGAGATCGCGGACGCGCCGTCGCCCGCCTGGCTCGACACGTGGTGGTCGGTGGACGGCCGCTTCCCCGGCGGCCTGGCGGTCGCCGAGCGGATCCTCGCCGGCGTGCCCGCGGGGTACGCCTCGCTCGCCGGAGCCGCCGTGGGGCGCGGCGTGCCGCAGGGGGAGTGGCTCGGGGTGTACGCGATGGCGGTCGTCCCGGAGGCGCGCCGTCAGGGCCTCGCGCGGCGCGTCCTGCGCTCGCTCATGGCCTGGGGGCGCGCGCAGGGCTGCCGGCGCGCCTACCTGGTGGTGGTGGAGGCCAACGCGGGCGCCCGCGCCCTCTACGAGAGCGAGGGGTTCCGCCCGGCGGGCCATTATCACTATCGCGTCGGAAAGGCCCGGCGAAACGCCGACACTCTCCGTAGTTGAATGGGCACGCTGCGAAGTATCGCGGGAAATGCGAACGGCGGCCGCCGCGTGGGTGGCCGCCGTTCCGCGATTCTTTTATTTCGAGGGCTTACCGCTCCTCTTCGGAGGCGGTGCCCGGGGTTTCGATCAGACGGTCGCTCTCGTCCTGGATGTCGGCCCCGTTGGAACGGAGCGCCTCTGCGTACTTGCGTCCGTGGTGGGCGCAGAACAGAAGGTCGCCGCCGCCTACAAGGACCGCACGGACGTAGGCCTGGGCGCCGCAGCGGTCGCAGCGGTCTGCGACGGACAGCGGCTTGGTCGGGGCAAGGGCTCCAGTCACGGCACCTTCCTCATGCTCGGGGTCGGTACTTAGGAGAACATCTAACCCGACGTGGACGTTCCCAATCCGGCCACGCATACGCTCACAGCGGAATGGCCCCCATGGTGACCGAGGTCACATCCTTTCGGGACGCCGGAGCGCATCCCCTGCGGCGCAAGGGATGCGGCCTCCGGCGGCGAGAAGTCGATCAGCAGGGGCCGATCAGGCGGCGTCCCAGCGGAACACCCGGACGGCGAGCAGCGCCGTGACCAGCGCCACACCGAGCAGTACCGCGATGGGCACGAGGACCGACCCCGGGCCGAGCCCGCGGCCCATGACGTCGAGCATCCCCTGGTTGAGGTAGCGGAGCGGGAAGACGTAGGAGACCGCCCGCATCCAGCCCGGCATCGAGTCCAGGGGGAAGAAGGACCCGCCGAGGAAGGCCATCGGCAGCACCACGAGCTGCCCGACGAGCTGCGCGGTCTCCTGGGTCTTGGCCCAGGACCCGATCAGCGTGCCGATGCCGAGGAAGGCGAGCACCCCGGCCATGAGCGTCGGGATCGCCAGCCACCAGTCGCCCGTCAGCTTCAGCCCGAAGAACGGCAGGTGCGCGACCGCCACGAACACCGCGAACTGCACGAGCGCGATGCCGAGGCTCACCGCCACCCGGGCGGCGAACACCGTCGGGACGGGCGCCGGCGACAGCCGCAGCCGCCGCAGGATGCCCTTGGTGCGCCAGGTGACGAGCGTCTGGGACGCTCCGAACACGCCCGCCGAGGCGAGCGCCCAGCCGAGCAGGCTCGGGGTGAAGAACTGGATCGCCTTCAGCGACCTGTCCTCCACCTGCGCCTCGGTCACCGTGTAGGCGGGCGGCCGTCCCGTCGCCGCCAGGTTCGCCGACTGGGCGATCGACGACAGCAGGCCGCGCGCCGTCCCGGACTTCACCTGGTCGGCCACCGAGTAGCGGACGTTCAGCGCGTTCCCGGACTGCTCGACGAAGGCGTCGGCGTCGCCCTTCTCCACCTTCTTCAAGGCCGCGTCCCGGCTCGCGGCGCGCACCACCTTCAGCGTCCCCGCCAGGTCGCCGTCGTGCGCCACCGCCCGGTCGACCAGCGGCACCGGTCCGGCCGCGACGACGGTGACCTTGGCGGTCGCCTGGTGCCCGAACACCCCGCCGAAGATCACCAGGAACATCAGCGGGAACAGCACGGTGAAGAACAGCGCGCCCTTGTCGCGGCGGAAGCCGAGGAGCATGGCCCGCGCGAGGCTGGTGAAGCTCTGGTAGGTGCTCATGCCCGGTACTCCCGTCCGGTCAGCTCCAGGAAGACGTCCTCCAGCGTGGCGCCGCCGATCCGGACGCCGGCGAGGGCGTCCTTGGCGGCGAGCGCGGCCACCACCGCGCCGGGGTCGCGGGTGGAGACCACCAGCGAGACCCCGTCGTCGGCGACCTCGTCGGCGGCCGGCAGGGCGCGCGCGTCCTCGACCGGCAGGGTGCCGGAGGCGACGCTCACCCGGGCGGGCGCGTCCAGCCCGCGCACCAGCGCGGCGGGCGCGCCGAGCTGAAGGATCCGCCCCGCGTCCATGATCGCGACGCGGTCGCAGAGCGACTCGGCCTCGTCCATGTGGTGGGTCGTCAGCACGATCGTGCGGCCCTCGGTGCTGATGCCGGCCAGCACGTCCCACAGGTTGCGGCGGGCCTGCGGGTCGAGCGCGGCGGTCGGCTCGTCCAGGAACACCAGCTCGGGGTCGTGGACCAGCGCGCAGGCGATCGACAGCCGCTGCGCCTGCCCGCCCGACAGCTTCTCCACCTGGACGCCGGCCTTGTCGGTGAGCCCGACCATCTCCAGCATCGCGTCGGCGCGCGCGGCCGGCACCCCGTACAGCGACCCGAACGTCTGAAGCTGCTCGCGCGCCGTCAGCCGCTCGAAGAACGCGCTGGACTGCAGCTGCACGCCGATGCGCGGCAGCAGCCGCGGGTTGCGGGGCCAGGGCGGCAGCCCGAGCACCGACACCTCGCCGCCGTCGGCCCGCCGCAGCCCCTCCACGATCTCCAGGACGGTGGTCTTGCCGGCGCCGTTCGGGCCGAGGATGCCGAAGAACTCGCCCGCCTCGACGTCGAAGGAGACGCCGTCGACGGCCGCGACGTCGCCGTACCGCTTGCGCAGGCCGCTCGCGCTGATGGTGTATGCCATGATCTGGACGTTACGGAGCGGGCCGCGCGGGCACACCCCACCACGGGTGGATCTCCGCTCTCCACCCCGAGGAGGGTCGAGGACGGCCAGGGGCGGCCATCACCGCCGGGGCCGGCGGCGAGCCTTCGAAAAGATTGTCGGACGGCGGGGGTACTCTCGTCCCGGCAGTTCGCCACCACGAACCGGACCTGCCTCACCCCCGAGGAGCGCACGCAGTTGACCGCCGCCACCGCCGAACCCACGACCGACGATCAGCAGGGCTACTCCGCCCGGCACCTCTCGGTGCTGGAGGGGCTGGAGGCCGTCCGCAAGCGCCCCGGCATGTACATCGGCTCGACCGACAGCCGCGGTCTCGCCCACTGCCTGTGGGAGATCGTCGACAACAGCGTCGACGAGGCCCTCGCCGGCCACTGCACCCACATCAGCGTGGTCATGCGCGCCGACGGGTCGTTCGAGGTCGGCGACAACGGCCGCGGCATCCCCGTCGACATCGAGCCGAAGACGGGACTGCCCGGCGTCGAGCTCGTCATGACGCGGCTGCACGCCGGCGGCAAGTTCGGCGGCGTGTCCTACACCGCCTCCGGCGGCCTGCACGGCGTCGGCGCCTCCGTCGTCAACGCCCTGTCGGCGCGCCTGGACGTCGAGGTCGACCGCGAGGGCCACACCAACGCCATCAGCTTCAAGCGCGGCCTGCCCGGCGTGTTCGCCGACGAGGGCCGCCCGAACGCCCGGTTCAAGAAGAGCTCGGGCGTCCGCCAGATCCGCCGGGTCGCGCGCCGCACCACCGGCACCCGCACCCGCTTCTGGCCCGACCTGCAGATCTTCCTGCCGGACGCCACCGTCGAGCAGTCGCTCGTCCTGGACCGCATGCGCCAGACCGCGTTCCTCATCCCGGGCCTCACCATCGAGGTCCGCGACGAGCGCGGCGAGGAGACCGTCCACGAGACCTTCTGCTTCGAGGGCGGCATCGGCGAGTACTGCACCTACCTGGCCAAGGACGCCGCGATCAGCGACGTGCTGCGGCTGCAGGGCCGCGGCCGCTTCACCGAGACGGTGCCGGTCCTGGACGGCCAGGGCCACCTCACCCCGACCGACGTCGAGCGCGAGCTGGAGGTCGACATCGCGCTCCGCTGGGGCGGCGGCTACGACACCACGATGCGCTCGTTCGTCAACGTCATCGCCACCCCCAAGGGCGGCACGCACCTGCGCGGCTTCGAGCGGTCCCTCGCCCGCGTCCTCAACGAGCAGCTGCGCGCCGCCCGGCTGCTGAAGGCGAGCGACGACGACGTCATCAAGGAGGACGCCCTCGAAGGGCTCACCGCCGTCGTCACCGTGCGGCTGCCCGAACCGCAGTTCGAGGGGCAGACCAAGGAGATCCTCGGCACCTCGGCGGCGACCCGCATCGTCGGCACCGTGGTGTCCAAGGAGCTCAAGGAGATCTTCGAGAACCCGGGGCGGGGGCAGAAGCCGCAGCTGCGCGCCGTCCTGGAGAAGGTCGTCGGCGCCGCCAAGACCCGCATCGCGGCCCGCACGCAGCGCGACAACCAGCGCCGCAAGAACGCGCTGGAGAACTCGGCGCTGCCGGCCAAGCTGGTCGACTGCCGCGCCACCGACGACCGCAGCGAGCTGTTCATCGTCGAGGGCGACTCCGCGCTCGGCACCGCCAAGCTCGCCCGCAACTCCGAGTTCCAGGCGCTGCTGCCGATCCGCGGCAAGATCCTGAACGTGCAGAAGGCGTCCGTCGCCGACATGCTGAAGAACACCGAGTGCGCGGCGATCATCCAGGTCCTCGGGGCCGGCTCGGGCCGCACCTTCGACCTGGACGCCGCCCGCTACGGCCGGGCGATCATCATGGCGGACGCCGACGTGGACGGCAGCCACATCCGCTGCCTGCTGCTCACGCTGTTCCACCGCTACATGCGGCCGATGCTGGAGGCCGGCCGGGTGTTCTCGGCGGTCCCGCCGCTGCACCGCATCGAGCTGGTGCGGCCGAAGCGCGGCCAGGACAAGTACATCTACACCTACTCCGACGCCGAGCTGCGGCGCCGCCTGGTCGAGCTGGAGCGCAAGGGCCAGAGCTGGAAGGAGCCGATCCAGCGCTACAAGGGCCTCGGCGAGATGGACGCCGACCAGCTGGCCGAGACGACGCTGGACCCCCAGCACCGCATCCTGCGCCGCATCCGCATCGAGGACGCCGAGGAGGCGTCGAAGGTGTTCGACCTGCTGATGGGCAGCGAGGTCGCGCCGCGCCGCGCGTTCATCACCGCGGGCGCCTCGGAGCTGGACACCGACCGCATCGACACCTGACCCGCCCCGGGGGCCGAGGCGGGCGTCAGCCCTGCACGGGCAGCGCGACCCAGGACGGGTGGGCGGCGTCGTGCCAGATCCGCACGCCGCCGCCGAGGGAGTTCCCGAGCTGGGGCAGGTCGGGGAACAGGTGCGGGAAGTCGGCCGTCTGCACCGAGACGCGCAGGCGGTGGCCGGGCTGGACGGTCGCGGCGATCGGGAACACCTCGACGTCCACTCCGACGGGGGCGTTCTTCGGCATCGCCTTCGCCGACGCCTTGGTGAACGGGTGGTAGGGGATGGTGGTCAGGCCGTCCTGCCGGACGGTGCGGGCGCCGTCCAGGGCGCGCAGGGACAGCACCTGCCAGCCGGCGGTGAGCTGGGTGGCCCTGCCGTCGGGGGCGACGTCCTCGACGCGGACGGTGAGCTGGCCGTCCTTGGCGGCGGTGGACACGCTGAGGTGGGCGTTGATCGGCCCGGCGAGGCGGAGCGGCTTAGTCACGGGCAGGTCGTAGACGGCGCCGAGCCGGTCGTTCTCGCCGTTGTCGAGCTCGCAGGACCAGCCGAACAGGCCGAGCACCCCGGCGCCCGCCCACTGGACGGTGGAGCGGCTGCACAGCCCGGCGAACGGCTGGAACGGCACGGCGTCGGGGCCGCCGGAGCCCTGCCCGGTGGTGAGGCCCGCGCGGCCCGTCAGCCGGAGGGCGCGGTAGCGGACGCCGGCGGGCGGCCACTGGCCGGCGGTGCGCCACGTGCCGGCGCCGTTGTCGTAGTAGGTGACGGGCGCGACGTCGCGGTCCAGGCCGGGGTCGGCGGCGCCGCGCACGTAGTGGTCGAACCAGCGCAGCATCAGCTCCTGCATGGACGGGCCGGGCGGCTGCGGGACGTTCGGCAGCGGCAGGCCGAGGGCGGGCGCGGCACCGCTGATGTGGTACCAGGGGCCGTAGGTGAAGCGGGCCGGGACGCGCCGCGCGAGCCGCTGGTAGAGGAGCGGCTCGCTGCGCTGGAAGATGTCGAACTCGCCGCCGACGACGAACGCGGGGACGTTCACCTTGTCGACGACCTCCAGCGGCGAGCGCTCGCGGTAGAAGGGGCCGTCGAACGCCTTGTCGCCGCCGGTGAGGGCGTTGAACAGCATCGCGATCTGGAAGTCGCCGATGTTGCCGAAGTGCTCCTTCAGCAGCGCGATCGCCTCGTCGGGGCTCTTGCCGCTGTAGGTGGGAGGCAGCAGCGACAGGCCGCCGACGCCGGCGAGCCAGAGCGGCACGAAGCCGAGGCCGAGCTGCCCGCCGGTGCCGATGACGTCGCGGTAGCTGTCGCCCATCGGCACGACCGGGAAGATGGCCTTCAGGCCCTTGGGGTGCTGCGCCGCGGTGAAGATCTGGTTGATGCCGCCGTAGGAGGCGCCGACCATCGCGACGCGGCCGTCGCTCCAGGGCCGCTTCGCCGACGACGCCCACTCGACGGCCTCCTTGCCGTCGAGCTGCTCGCGCCTGCTGAACGCCTCCCACTTGCCGTGGGAGCCGCCGGTGCCGCGTACGTCCACGATGACCTGCACGTAACCGCGCTGGACGAGGTAGTCGTCGGCCATGTTCGCGCCGGGCAGCGTCTTGTTGTAGGGGGTCATCGTGACGATGACGGGGAAGCGGCCCGGCGCGGCCCTGCCGTTCAGGGCGGGGCGGCGAATGTCGGCGACGAGCTGGACGCCGTCGCTCATGGTGAGCCGGACGTCCTGCTGGGCGGTGACGCCGTAGGCGGCGGGGCGGGCCTTCCACGCGGCGGCGGCCGCCTTCGCGGGTGCGGCGTGGGCCGGGGGGACGGCGCCGCCGAACGCGAGCGCCGCGGCGGCGAGCGGGGCGGTCCAGCGGATGGCACGGCGCATCGTCACTACCTCCAGGGCGCGAGTTTCCCGGCCGTAACGTAACGGAGCACTTACCTGCGAACAAGAGTTGACATCTCGTCCAAAAGCGGCCGGGGCCGCTGGAGCGGGCTCTGCTTCGCCGTCGCCTTCGCGGCCGCCCTGCCGACCGCCGCGGGCAGGCCCGCCTTCCAGCCGGCGATCGGGCCGACGAGGCCGGAGCCGGTGGTCTCCGGCACGGTGAAGGTCGAGCAGCCCGAGCACGCCGCCCGGGACGGTCAGCGAGTCGCCGGTCATGGTGACCTGCGTGGCGGTGAAGTCGTCGCCGAGCTCGGGCGCCGGCACCAGCGCGGTGATCTTCAGTGGCGAGGTGGTCTGCTGGGTGAGCGCGCCGAGCTTCATCGAGCCGCCCACGACCACCAGCTGGAGGCAGTTGGCGGGCGCGGGGTCCTGGCCGGCCGGGAGCGGCGGGCAGGCCGGCGGCGTGCCCCTTGACAGCGGCCGGCTCCGCCCCCGGGTGGAGAGGGAAGGTCCGCCCGTGCTCCGATCCCCCGTGGCGGGCGACCGTCTAGCGTGAGGGACATGAGCCCCGTGCGGACCGACCCGCCCCGCCACACCGCCGTCCGGCTGCGGGAGATCCTGGTCCTCTGCTGCGCGGCGTGGGGAGCGGTCACCTACCTGCACAGCGTGTGGACGGGATATCCGCACCCCTCGCCGCGCGGCGCCGGGCTCGCCGTCATCGTGCTGAACGCCCTCGCGGTCGTGCTGCTCGCCGCCGGCCTCTGGGCCACCCGGGCGCGGCGGCACGACCGGCCCGGCCCCTGCCCGCCGTGGGACGGCGGGAGCCGCGCGGGCGCCGCCGCGCTGGTCGCGGTGCTGCCCGCCGCGCTCGCCCTGTACGCGCTGGCGAAGGGCGGGGCCGGGATCGTCCTCGGCATGATCGCGCTGTGGCCGCTCGCCTGGATGCTGCCCGCCGCCTGGGTGGGCGCGCTCGGGCTGGCGTTCATGGCGGCGCTGACGGGCACCGGGGCGCTGTTCCGCGGCGGCGGGCCCGAGTACGGGCTGCTGGTCGCGGTCCTCGGCATCCTGCTCGGCGCGGTCGCGACCCGGCAGCGCGATCTCGCCGAGGAGGCGACCCGGCGGGCCGAGGCCGAGGCGGTGGTGCTGGACGAGCGGTCGCGGCTGGCCCGCGAGATCCACGACATCCTCGCGCACTCGCTGTCGGCGCAGATCGTGCACCTGGAGGGCGCCCGCCTGCTGCTGTCGCGCGACGGCGACCGGACGCAGGCGCTGGACCGGGTGGAGCGCGCGCAGCGCCTCGCCCGCGCGGGCCTGGACGAGACGCGCCGCGCCCTCGCCGCGCTCCGCGGCGACGCGCCGCCGCCCGAGGCCGCGCTCGCCGACCTCGCCGAGGAGTTCCGGGCCGCGACGGGCCGCGCGTGCGCCGTCGAGGTGACCGGCGAGCCGCGGGAGCTGCCCGTGCAGGCGTCCCTGGCGATCGTGCGCACGGCCCAGGAGGCGCTGACCAACGTCCGCAAGCACGCCCTCGGCGCGCGCGTGCGGATCGTCCTGCACTACGGTCCGGAGGAGGCGCGCCTGGAGGTCGTCGACAGCGGCGGCACCGAGCCGGTGCTGGACCTGGCGGGCGGCGGCTACGGGCTGGTCGGCATGCGCGAGCGTGCCGAGCTGATCGGCGGGGCCCTGGAGACGGGGGCCGCGGGGGAGGGGTTCCGGGTGGCGCTGCGGGTGCCGGCGTGAGCGGGCGGACGAGGGTGCTGGTCGTGGACGACCAGACGGTGGTCCGCGAGGGCCTGGTGCTGCTGCTGGAGCTGCTGCCGGGCCTGGAGGTCGTGGGCGCGGCGGCCGACGGGGAGGAGGCGCTCCGGCTGGTCCCCGAGGTGCGCCCCGAGGTCGTCCTCATGGACCTGCGGATGCCGCGCATGGACGGCGCGGAGACGACCCGCCGCCTGAAGGCCGCCCACCCGGAGGTGGAGGTGGTGGTGCTCACCACCTACGCCGACGACGAGTCGATCTTCGCGGCGCTGCGGGCCGGCGCCCGCGGCTACCTGACCAAGGACGCCGGCGCCGACGAGATCGCCCGCGCCGTCGCCGCGGTGCGCGGCGGCGCGTCCCAGCTCGACCCGGCGGTGCAGCGGCGCCTCGTCGAGGCGGTCGCCGCCGCCGAGCCGCGGGCGCCGCGCGCCGGCGGCCTGCCCGACGGCCTCACCCGCCGCGAGGCCGAGGTGCTGGCGCTGATCGCGCGCGGCCGCTCCAACGCCGAGATCGCCGCCGACCTGGTGATCAGCGAGGCGACGGTGAAGACGCACATCAACAACCTGTTCGCCAAGGCCGCCCTGCGCGACCGGGCCCAGGCCGTCTCCTACGCCTACCGCCACGGCCTCGCCCCGGGCGGCTGACCCCGGCGCCGGCCGTCCGGAATGCGGAAAGCGCGGGCAAGGAACCGGTCAAGCCGCTGACGGGCGGGCGGGCGGCGCGCACCATGGGGCGGTGAGCAAGAGCTGGATGATCGCCGATTACCTGCGCCCGTACGCCCGGTGGCGCGTCGACCGGGCCGGCGCCCGCGACGACGAGGGCGCCGACCGCGACGGCGGGCACGACGCCCGCGCGGCGATCGGCCTCATCGACGCCGCCGCCTACGCGATGCGGCTGGACGACGACGCCGATCCCGTCGCCCGCCTCGACGCGGCGGGCTGCTTCGCGGGCGGCCGGTTCGACCCAGGCCCCGAGGGCGAGCGGATCGTCCGGAACTGGCACTGCGACACCGCCGGCGGCCCCGCCGACCTGATGGAGGCCCTCGCCTCCGCGGCCGAGCGGGCCCGCCGCACGCTCGCCGCCCCGGCGGCCCGCGCCTGACCGCTCAGGCGGGCTCGTTGCCGGGCCGCCACTTGATGCCGCAGCCGAGGCTCGGCACGTGCGGCCCGGGGACCGGCTCGCCCGCCAGGACCCGGTCCAGCGCGGCGCGCAGCGTCGCCCCGTCCGCCGGGACGTCGTTGCTCGGCCGCGCCGCGTCGAACTGGCCCCGGTAGGCCAGCCGGCGGGCGCCGTCGTAGAGGAAGAAGTCGGGCGTGCAGGCCGCCTTGTAGGCGAGCGCGACCGTCTGGTCGGCGTCCACCAGGTAGGGGAAGGCGAACCCGGCGCGCGCGGCCTGCTCGCGCAGGTGCGCGGCGCCGTCGTCGGGGTAGCGGTCGGTGTCGTTGGAGCAGACGCCGACGGTCGCGACGCCGCGCGCGGCGTACTCGGCGGCGAGCGCGCCGAGGCCGGCCTCGACGCGGCGCACGTAGGGGCAGTGGTTGCTGAGGAAGGCCACCAGCAGCGCGGGCGCGCCGGCCAGGTCGTCCAGCGCGACCGTCCCGCCCGCGGCGGACGGCAGGGAGAAGCCGGGCGCGGGGGAGCCCAGCGGGACCATGAACGATGCGATCGCCATGGCGGCATTCTGCTCCATGGTGAACCGAGCAACCGCTTGCTAGTCTCCGGGCATGCTCTCCCAGGAAGACATGAAGCGCGCCCTGCAGGCCTACATCGACGGTTTCGCCGCCGGCGACGCCGCGGCCGTGTCCGACCTGTTCGCGGCGGACGCCGTCATCGAGGACCCGGTCGGCACGCCGCCGGTCCACGGCCGCCCGGCGATCGACGAGTTCTACGCCAACGCCATCGCGGCAGGGAGCAAGCTCACACTCGACGGGCCGATCCGCGGCTCGCACGGAAACCAGGCGGCGATGGCGTTCACCGTCGAGGTGCCGGCGATGAACATGCGGATCCGCGCGATCGACGTCATGACGTTCGGCGAGGACGGCAAGGTCGTCGAGATGCGGGCCCTGTGGGGCCCGGACGACATCGAGTCCTGACCGTCCCCGCAGCCCCCGCCGCCCGTCAGGCGAAGAACGCGGCGAGCGACGGCGCGAGGTTCTCCGGGCGCTGCAGCACGGCGTGGTCCTCGCCGGGCAGCACCTCGTGGCGGGCGCCGGGGACGGACGCGGCGAGCGCGGCGGCGCCCTCGGCCATCCACGCCTCCCCGGCGCCGCCGTTCTGCACCAGCACCGGGACGCCGATCGCGGCGAGCCGCGCGTCCCGCGGGTCGGCGTTGCGCGCCGAGACGGCGACGTCGTAGCCGAGCGTGTGCGCCTGGCCGCTCATGAACCCCCACGCCGGGCCGCTCTTCATGCCCTCGACGACCTCGGCGGGGACGCCGACCTGCTCGGTCAGGAACAGCGCGGCGGCCGCGTCGCGGTCACCGGCCTCGGTGAGCGCGCGCAGCCGCTCCAGCGCGCCGGCGGGCGGCGCGGGCCGGGTGCCGGGGACGATGACGGGCGGCTCGTACATCGCCAGCCGCGAGATCGGCAGGCCGCTCAGCACGCCCTCCAGCGCGAGCAGCGCGCCCGAGGAGTGCCCGAACACCCCGGCGGATCCGCCGACGTGCGCGAGGACGGCGGCGAGGTCCTCGACCTCGCGCTCCACCCGGAACCCGGCGGGGTCCTTGTCGTCGCTGCCGCCCCGCCCGCGCCGGTCGTAGGTGACGGCGGCGACGTGCGGCGCGAGCGCGGCGGCCAGGCCCGCGACGGTGGACCGGTCGTTGAACGCCCCGCCGATCAGGACGACGGGCGTCCCGTCCCCGGCGGTCTCGACGGCGATCGTGGTGCCGTCGGCGGAGGTGACGGTGGTGGTGGCCATGGCGGTGGTCCTCTCGTATCGGGTCGGGCGTCGTGCGGATCGGAAGCGCGGCAGGTCACGCGGCCGGCCGGGCCTGTCCGACCCCACCACGTCCGCGAGCGGACCGCCACTCGCGCGCCCTGCCATCAACACAAGGTCGGAGCCGACGACCGCCCCTCGACACGCGCCGTGCCCCGCACCGGAGATTCTCTTCCCGGTCCGACCGAAAGCCCGATCAAGGACAACGCACCACTTGACCGAGAGTCATGGCTCTGTGAATCATCTTGCCCACCCCACGCCGTCCCGTGGCCCCTTCCGGGAGGAGCACCCCAGCGTGGCCCCGCCGAACCGCATCGACCAACTGCTGAACGGCCCCATCCCTCAGCCGCAGCCGAGTCCCCGAGCACCCGCGCCGTCCCCGGCCGCCCCGACGGCGCCGCGGCCCAGCCCGCAGGCGCCGCCCGTCGCCCCGCCGCGCCCCCCGCGACCGGACCCGCGACCGGCCGCCTCCGGGGGTATCGGCTTCGACTCCGCGGCCATGAGGAGCGCCTCGAAGAAGACGTCCCAGGTCAGCGAGGGGATCGTCAGCGGCGCCCGTCCCGTCCCTGGCGAGAATCAGCAGGCCGTCGCGGCGCTGCGCGGCTGGACGATGGCGGCCGCGCTGGAGGAGACAGTGTCGGGCTGGCGCACCGCCCTCGGCAAGCTCGCCGAGCAGGTCGAGCGCGCCGGCGAGGCCGTGGAGACCTGCGCGGCCAACCACGGCAACGCCGACGAGGCGACCCGGCGGCGGCTCGGCCGGATCCAGGCCGGGGCGTGACGCGGTGGTCTCCTTCGCACAGCTCCGCGACGCGAAACCCGGTGAGCTGGACGGTGCCTGGCGGTCGTGGCGCAAGCTCGTCGAGCACCTGGAGAAGGCCGAGGACGCCTATCACGACGGGTTCCTCCAGGGCATCCGCAAGGCGCGTTGGACGGGCAAGGACGCCGAGGCGGCGATGCCCGTCCTGCTCCTGGAGCGGACCAGGATGAAGGTCGCGGGCACCGAAGCGGCGAGCATCGCCGGCGTCCTGTGCAGTGCCCAGGCGAAGATCTCCGCGGCCCAGGCGGAGCTCCGCGACGTCCTGCACGCCGCGCAGGGCGAGTACTTGTCGGTCGGCGACGACGGCTCGATCCGACTGGCGCCGAGCCTGCCGCCCCGTTACGCGAACTGGCAGCAGTACCAGCAGGCCGCCAACGCCGTCCACGACCGGTTCGCCGCGGCCGTCAAGAAGGCCACCGACGCCGACACACAGGTCGCGGCGGCGCTCCGTGCCTTCCAACCCGACATCCTCACCAGCAGGCACCCGCTCGCCGACCTCCGCGACGACGCCCGCAAGGCGACCGCCCTCGCCGGGTTCGATCCGGGCAACGTGCCGCCGAAGGGTATGACCGACCCCAAGAAGGTCACCGCCTGGTGGAAGAGCCTGCCCGAAGAGCAGCGGCACCTGCTGATGAACGCCTACCCCGACAAGATCGGCTGGGCGAACGGCATCCCGTCCGAGGACCGCGACGAGGCCAACCGCACCCGCCTGGACGCCCGCCTCGCCGAACTCCAGGCCAAGGGCGCGAACCTCAGCGCCTTCGAGCAGCGCGACCTGAAACGGCTGACGAACCTCGACGCCGCCATGCGCACCTACGAGGCGAAGGGCCGCGACCTGTACCTGCTCGGGTTGGACTCGACCGTGCGGGAGAAGGCCGAGAAGGACGGTTCGGACGGGCGCGCGATCGTCGCCTTCGGCAATCCCGACACCGCCACGCACGTCGCCACCTACGTCCCGGGCACCACCGAGGACCTCGACAAGTTCGGCGGCAGCATGAACCGCGCGGCCAACCTCAACGATGCGGCGAGCGCCTACACCGACAAGCCGGTCTCCACGATCGCCTGGCTCGGTTACGACGCGCCCGACAGCGTCTACACGGACTCGCCGAGCGGGAAGTACGCCGACGCGGGCGGCCCGAAACTGAACGCCTTCGTCGACGGCCTGCGCGCCACCCAGGCCGCGGAGGGCAACCCGAACGCGCACATGACGGCGGTGGGCCACAGCTACGGCTCGACCGTCATCGGTGAGGCCGCCCGCCACGCCGACGACAGGCTCCGCGTGAACGACATCATGGTCGCGGGCAGCCCCGGCATGCGCGTGGACAAGGCGGGCGACCTCCACATCGGCGCAGGGCACGTCTACGCGCAGGAGGCCCGGGGCGACCAGGTCCCGAGCATCGGCAGGTACGGCCACGGCGACGGCGGTGCGATCGGCCCGCCGCGCGTCCCCTCCGACCCCGAGTTCGGCGGCCGCCGTCTCGTCACCGACGGGGGCGGCCACAGCTCCTACTGGACGGACAAGGATCCGGATCCCTACACCTTCGGCGGTGCCATGAGGAGTCTCGACCAACAGGGAAGGGTGGTGGCCGGGACCGCCTACGACGCGGGCGGCAGCGGCAACGATCCGGTTCCCTACGGGTCGGGCGGGCCCGGCGAGAGTAAGGACACATGGTGGCAACGCCTCTTCTGAGTTCGTCCGCCTCAAGCAGGCCGATGGCGGGGCGGATGCGGAACACGATGATCCGAGCGGCGGTCGCCGTCTTCGCCTGCGCTTTCGCCGGCTGCGCCTGCGATCCGCTTTCCGGGCACTACTCGCGCAGGGATCCGAAGGGTGTGGGGGATGAGGTCTCGGCGCTGAGCCGCGAGCTGGTTCCGGCTCTCGGCGGGCGTGACGTGCGCGGCCGCGGCGTCTACGGGTTTCCCTGCGGCAACGATTACGAAAAGGACTACAACCGCGAGGTCGCTCCGCTGGCCGATGATCCGAGGAAGGTCAAGTACGCCCTCTACAGCATCCACTTCGATGCTCAGGTGGTGTTGCGCGATGAGCAGGACCGGCGGGCGCTGCTGGCGGCAGTGCTCCGGCAAGTGAAGAACGTGGGCGGTTGGCATCCGTCAGAACAGAAGACGATGGGTGGAGCGCCGGGCGGCCTCAGCGGCGAGAAGGACGACGTTCGACTGTCGGTCTATGACACCGGTACACCTCCGCGAGCCACTCTGACCGTTCAGCTGGAGACCGACTGCTTCAGGCATCCCAATGCCTGAGGCGTGGATGCCGTCCGGCCTGGCGGTCGAGCATCCGCGGGACGCGGCGGAGAAGGTGACGCGGCACGCTTTCACGGTCGGGCGCGCGCTCGCCGAGGCCGGGGCGCTCAGCCGGTCGCCGGACGAGGTGAGTCCGCAGCCGTGCGAGGCGCTCGAGGGGACCGTGGCGGTGGACGAGCCGGTGCCCGAGCCGCCGCTGCCCGCCTGGTGGGTGGACTACAGCCCGTACCAGGTCTTCTACATCGGGCACGTCGAGCTGGTCGCGCCGTCGGCGGCGGTCCCCGCGCTCGCCGCCGCGCGCGAGCGGCTGGAGGCGGCGGGCTGGCGCGAGCGCGCGTCGGTGCTCGCCCCGAACGCGGCCGGTGACGAGCCGGTGCTGCTGATGGACGCGCCCGACGAGGGGTACGGGGCGCGGCTCGGGGTGGCGCTCACCGAATCGGGACGGTCCCGGATCACTGTCCACGTCGCCTCGCCCTGCCTCCGGCACCCCGCCGAGCGCTGACGGGGACGGCGTCCGGCCGCGTCCGGGACGCGGGTTGATCATAGTCAGATCATCGGTATATAAAGATGACATGAGCAAGACCATGCAGGAGCCCACCTTCCTGATCCTGACGGCGCTCGCGGACGGTCCCCAGCACGGCTACGGGATCATCACCGACGCCGAGCGGATCTCCGGCGGCCGGACGCGGCTGCGCGCGGGCACGCTCTACGCCGCCCTGGACCGCCTCCAGGCCGACGGCCTGATCGGCGCCGACCGCGAGGAGGTCGTGGACGGCCGCCTCCGCCGCTACTACCGGCTGACCGACGAGGGCGCCGCCGCGCTCGCCGCCGAGGTCGACGCCCTGCGGCGGCGCACCGAGGCCGCCGCCCGCCGCCTCGCCGCCCGCCCGCGCCCCGGCACCGCGCCCGCCTGACCGAGACGAGGAATCCCCCCATGCGCACTCTCGAAGACCGCTACCGCCGCCTGCTCGCGCTGTATCCGCCCGAGCGGCGGCAGGAGATGCTGGACGTCCTGCTGGACGCCGCCCGCCCCGGCCAGGCGCGGCCGTCCGTCGTCGATACCGCCGACCTGCTGTTCGGCGCCGTCCGCATCCGGGCGCGCCGGCTGGTCTGCGGCGCGGGCGGCGGGACGTGGCAGCAGGGCCTCGCGATCGCGGGGTACGTGTCGCTCGTCCTGCTGCTCGCGGACGGGCTGCGCTTCCTCGTCAACGCGCCGTACGTGCTGGCGCTCACCGCCGGCGACCAGAGCCGGGGCGCCTTCGAGCACCTGTCCGCCGCGCTCGGGACGGGTCCGTACTGGCTCGCCTGGGCGGCCGTCGCCGTCCTGGTCCGGCGCGGGTTCCGGCGGACCGCGACGGGCCTCACCGCCCTCGTCCTCACGGCCCAGTCCGCCGTCCTCACGGTGTATCTGGCGCACGGCCCGGTCCCGTACGGCATGCCCGCGACCTCGGTCTCGACGGTCCCGTTCCTGCTGGGCCTGCTGTGCACCGCCTCCCTGGTCACCTCGCCAGGACCCGCGCACGGCGCGCGGCTTTTGGGGCGTCGCGTCGCCTCGGCGGTCCCGGCCGCGGGCGCGCTGCTGGCCCTGCTGTTCACCGCGCCGAGCGCCGCCCTCGTGACGGGCCGCATGTACTGGCCGGGCGACCGGTACCAGCCAGGGGCGCTGGACATGTTCAGCGGTGCGCTGCGGATGCTCCAGGTCGGCCGCCTGCTGGTGGTGGCCGCCCTCGGGATCGCGCTGCTGGCCGTGCTCGCTCGCAGCGGCCACGGCCGCCGCGCCTGCGCGCTGCTCGTGCTGCCCGTCACGCCTGTCTTTGCGACGGTCGCCGAGACGGCCGTGCGCGGCTTCTCCGTGGAGGACGGCCCGCACGGTCCCATGCTCACCGCCGTCGCGGGACTCGCCGTCGCGCTGGGCGGCCTCCTGCTGATCGAGCTCCCGGCGCGGCTCCGCAAGGGCGCCCACCCGTCCGCCTGACCGACCCGCGCCCCCCTCCGAAGGAAGATCGTTGCGCACACTCGAAGAGCGTTACCGCCGCCTGCTCGGCCTCTACCCGGCCGGGCAGCGGCGGGAGATGCTGGACGTGCTGCTGGACGCCGCCCGTCCCGGCCAGACGCGGCCGTCCGCCGCCGACACCGCCGACCTGCTGGTCGGCGCGGTGCGCCTGCACTTGCGCCGCGCGGTGGCGGGTCGCGGGGCGCCGGTGGGGTGGCCCGCGGCCCTCTCCATCGCCGGGTTCGTGGCTCTGGCAGCGCTGCTGGCCGACGGGCTGCGGTTCGCGGCGAACATTCCGTTCGAGGTCCGGATGATCCAGCTCGACCGGGCGGAGCGCTACCCGGGAGCGGGCGGATACGCGTCCCTGGTCGACCATTTCTCCACCGCACCCCTCTGGGCGGCCTGGGCCGTCATCGCCGTCCTCGTCCGGCGCGGGGCGCGCCGGGCGGCGCTGCTCACCGCAGGAGCGGTCATCGCGGTCCAGGTACCGATCGCGCTCTACGGGACGACCGATCCCGATCGCGGCTGGGCCGCGACGCACGCCTACGCCAACGTCTCGCTGCCGCTCGGCCTGCTCGTGATCCTGTCGCTGGCCGCGTCGCCCGGCCCCGCGCAGGGAGCCCGGCTTCTGGGCCGCCGCGCCGTCGCCGGCGTGCTCGCCCTGAACGGCGCCGCAGCGTTCGTGACGACGTACCTGGTGCTCCTTCCGTCCGTCCCGTCGCCGACCGCCGGCACGCCGCGGCCGGAGGGGACCGCTTGGTCGCACGTCATCGAGATCTGGTCCGCGGCCGTGTGGACGGTCGTCGTCGGAGCCGCGGTCCTCGTCGCCGGCGCGCTCTGGCGCAGCGGGGCGGGGCGGCGCGCGGTCGTGCTGCTGGCGCTGCCCGGCGCGCCGCCGGTCCTGCAATACGCGGGCCCGCACCTGTCCGACTTCTACTTCCAGAATCCCAGCGAGGTGGTCGTCGCAGGGCTGACCGCCGCAGGGGTCGCCCTGGCGGCCGTCCGCCTCGCCGAGATCCCCGGACGTCGCCGCGCCCGTCCGTGAGGTGCCCCGCCCCGCTTCGTCCGTCCGGACGAGGCGGGGCAGCGCTCGCGGGCCGGGTGAATCGCCCGTCCGGGGGAGGCGGCTGCCTGCCCGCGCGGCGATCCTCGTCGGTATGCAGACGTACGACGACCGCGCACGCACCGCCCGCCGCGCCGCCTACACGGCGTTCGCCTGGGTGATGCTCTTCCTGGCCTGGCACGTGGTGTGGGTCCGCACCGGCCTGAAGACGCCGTCGCCCGCGGACCACGACGGGGCCTCGCGGGTGGCCATGCAGGTGGGCGGGGTGGTCCTGATCGGCATGGTGGCGGTCGGGATCCTCCTTCCCCTGGCGCTCGCCCAGCAGTGGGGCCGCCACATCCCGCACCGGCTGCTCTTGGCGACCGCCTGGACGGGCTGCGCGCTGCTCGGCCTCCGGGGCCTGTCCGGCGTCGCCGACGACCTGGCCCGCGCGACCGGCCTGCTGCCCCGGGGCTTCACCGATATGACGATGGCGCAGGTCACCGGCACCCCGCACCCGTCCCTCTGGGCGGTGACCGCGAGCGTCAGCACGGACGTCCTCTTCACCGCCGGCGCCCTGGCCTTCGCTTGGGCCGCCGCAACGCACCCCGGCAGTCGTGTTCCGAGATCCCCTAGAGGAAGTCGCCCCAGAACGCGACCAGGGGCGGCGGAGTCCAGCCGGGGTCGATGGACCAGTGGCCTTCGTTGAGGAACTCATTGGCGACGTAGTTCACGAGGTCGGTTCCGTAGAAGATGATGTCGGTCTGGTGGATTGAGAGGACCGGGTGCCCGTACGTGCCGTGGCCGCTGGGGAGAAAGCGGTGGGCGAAGACGGGGACGAGCTTGGGCACCTGATCGAGGTGGATCCGTGCGGTCGCGAGCGCTTCCGCGAGATCGTCGGGGCGGTCACCCCACGCTTGCTTCCAGAAGCCGTGCTCGACATCGAAGAGCACGCCGTTGACCGCCCAGTCGACGTGGGTCCGAAGGGCCTCGGGGTCGCCGTTGCGCCAGTCCGGCCAGGGATGGAGCCATGTCTCACCGGGTTCCCGCGCCGAGTTGAGCGGCAGGCCGGCGGCGAGGAAGGCGCGGTGATCGTCGGCGAACTCGATGCCGAACTCGGCCTCGATGCGAGTGAACTCCGCATCGGTGAGCCCCGGCCCGAACGCGTACCTTCCGATCTTGCGGAGCTCCCGCGCGGCGCTCGCTCCCAGCCGTTCCCCTGCCGAATCGATCACCCTTGAAGGCTAACCGCGGCGTCCCGGCCCGCAAACCGTGTCACCGACGTCAGGCGGTGGGCAGCAGATAACGCTGTCGAGCTCTCCGCTCGGCCGGAAGGTGCGCCATTGGCCAGGCACTGAACTCGCTGGCCAGCCGCCCCGCCGCGTTCCCTTCTTCCAGCTCGATCACTGCGTCGTCAATGCCGTTGCTCCTGGCGAAGGGCAGCGAGGCCGCTAGCAGGGCGCGCCCAAGGTCCTGTCCACTCGCTCCGCTGCTCATGACCGCCTGGTCGCTCGATGTTGAGATGCGGCGTGTTGCGCACTTTCGATCTTCAAAGTGCGCAACACGCCGCATCTCAACGAACGGCGACCGGGTGGTCATCGTGAGAGCGGGGCTGCGAGCCGTGCGGTCAGAGGTCGTGGCGGCCTTGCTTGATGTGGTGCAGGAGGGTGCGCCAGGCGGGGTGGGGGAGGGCGAGGATGGGGCCGGTGGGGTTCTTGGAGTCGCGGACGGCATGGGCGGTGGCGAGGGTCGCGACCTCCACGCAGCCGTTCCCGCCGTCGCTGTGGTGGCTCTTGCGCCAGCCCGCTCCTGCACTGATCGGCTTGGTCATGTCGTCTGCTTTCCAACCGTGCGCCGGGCGATCAGAGGTCGTGGCGGCCTTGCTTGATGTGGTGCAGGAGGGCGCGCCAGGCGGGGTGGGGGAGGGTGAGGGTGGGGCCGGTGGGGTTCTTGGAGTCGCGGACGGCGTGAGCGGTGGCGAGGGCCGCAACCTCCACGCAGTCGTCATTGGTGCCCATTGAGCGGCTGCTCTTGCGCCAGCAGGGGTCGGAAGGAATCATCCCGCGTCCTTCAGCTCGGCCAACAGGAAGGCGCGCGTCGCACTGGTGTCGAGGGCGCTCGCGCGTAGCGTGTCGAACCTGACCATATAGCGCTGAAGTTCGATCTTCTCCTCTAGGAGCCGGGCATCGACCGTCGTTTCCAGAAAGACGATGTCGCGCTCGCTTGGATCGGCGAACTGCAAGTAAGTGAACGGCTCACCCGTCCCCGGGTAGAGCCCGACGCTCGTTCTGATCACTTGGAGCTCGACATTCGGCAACTCGGCGATCTGCACGAGGTGTTGCAGTTGGGCCGTGCGCTTCTCGCTGGAACCGAGCCGCGCGATCACGTTCTCATCGATGATCGCATGGAGGCGGCAAGGGTCCTCGGCGCGCTGGATGATCTGTTGGCGTTCGAGGCGAGCTGAGAGATAGCGCTTGACCTCGGCCGGGTCGTCGGTGCCGTCAGCGCGGATGGCTTGCTCGGTATAGGCCGCTGTCTGGAGAAGGCCCGGCAGGAAGACGTTCTGAAAAGTCAGGATGGTCGAGGCGGCCGCCTCGAAGCCGGGGAACTCGCTGCGGAAGACGTCGTTGTAGCGGGTCCACCAGCCGCGTTGGCGGGCTTCGCGGGCCAGCGCGATCAGGCCGTCGCGTTCGGTGCCCTCGATGCCGTAGAGCTCGCAGAGGTCGGCGACGGAGTCGCTGCTCGGCTCGATCCACTTGGCCTTCTCGATGTAGTTCAGCTTCGAGGGGCTCCAGCGGAGGCGCTTGCAGACCTCGGTGGTGGTCATGCCGACCTCTTTGCGGGCGGCGACCAGCTTCTTGCTCAGGGCGCGCTTCTTGATCGTCGGGCTGTAGCCGGCGGGGTGGACCTCCGTCATGGCGACAGGGTGCCACGATCGCGCACGGTGGGTGACGACTTCGAGTGATTAGATTTTCGATTCGTGATTTGGTTGCCGGATTCTCGGATCACTGTCACGCTGGGGAGCTATCCGACCACGATCGGCAACGGTGCCGATCTCTCCCTGGGTGGTGATCGGTATGTGGAATCCCCCTGATGCGGGTGTGGCGGCCGCGGTGATCCGGGGTGGTGGGTTCGCCGTGTGGGGGCTGCCGGGTGACGCGACGTGCGCGGCGGTGGCGCGGGAGCGGGTGCGGGGGACGGCCCGGGAGCTGGGGCTCGCGGGCGGGCTCGCGCGGGACGCGGTGACCATGGTGTCCGAGCTGGCGACCAACGCCTTCGTGCATGCGCTCGGCAAGGACGTGGCGGCGCCCGAGCTGTACGCCTACCGGCGGGGTGCGGCGCCCGAGCTGGTGGTGAAGGTGTTCGACGGGGGCGGGTGGCGGGGGGAGTTTCCGCGGGCGCCGTTCCGGCCGCCGCCTGACGCCGAGGGTGGGCGGGGGCTGGAGATGGTGAACGCGCTGGTCGTCGAGCACGGCGGGCAGTGGGGCGTGCACCGGTCGCGGTCGTGGCGTGGGGTGATGGCCGCGCCCGGGAAGGTCGCCTACTTCGCGGTGCCTGTGCCGGGGGTGTGGAGCAGCGGGCCAGAGCCGGACTGTCAGGCGGTGGGGCGGGAGCTGGAGGGGCTGCTGCGGGCGCGGGGGTTCGCGCGGCTGCATCGGTGCGAGGGGTGGAACATGGCCGTGCTGTCGGTGCGGCCCGAGATCACGGTGTGGGTGCGGCGGCACGGGATCCTGCTGACGCAGCCGGGGACGGGGACCGTCCGGTATCCGCTCGGCGAGGTCGCCGAGGTGACCGAGGCCATCGTGCGGTGCGACGGGGAGCTGGGAGCGGGCTGACCTGCCGTGCCCCTGGCACGTGAGGCACGGCAGGTCGCACCGTCACTCCACCTTGCCGCCCAGCTCGGCGGCCTCGCCCGCGGCGTCGGCGTCGGCCTCGCCGGGGTCGGCGGTCGGGCCGATGGGGCCGCCGACGGTGGCGATGGCGCGGTGCAGCTTCTCGCCCGAGCCGTCGCGGCGGCCGAGGTCCTCCGGCAGGGTGATCGACTGGCCGTTGGGGGCGGTCGCCTTGACGGGGGCGGGGCCGGCCCAGGCGAGGATCAGGGTGTCCTCGCCCTTGAGGAACCGGTGCGAGCGGACGCCGCCGGTGGCGCGGCCCTTCGCCGGGTACTCGGCGAAGTCGGCGATCTTCAGGGCGCCGGTCTGGGTGCCGTCCAGCGCCGCGGCGCTGCCCGAGACGGTGATGACGCGGGAGGTGCGGGACGGGTCGACCGCGCCGAACCAGAGGACGCGGGCGTCCGCCGCGAGCTTGATGCCCGCCATGCCGCCCGCCGGGCGGCCCTGCGGCCGGACGATCGACGCCGGGAAGTGCAGCAGCTGCGCGTCGGTGGTCATGAAGACCAGGTGCTCGTCCTCGGACCCGAGCTGGACGGCGCCGACGACCCGGTCGCCGTCCTTGAGGGTGATCACCTCGAAGTCGTCGCGGTTGCCGGGGAACTCGGGCACGACGCGCTTCACCACGCCCTGCTCGGTGCCGAGCGCGAGGCCGCCGCCGGTGTCGGCGATGGCGCCGAGCCCGACGACGCGCTCGCCCGCCGCCAGCTCGATGTACTCGGTGATCGGGGCGCCGCCCGCCAGGGACGGCGGCGACGCCGACGGCGGCAGGATCGGCAGGTCGATGACCTCGACGCGGATCATCCGGCCGTCCGAGGTGACCGCGCCGACCTGGCCGCGCGCCGTGGACGGGACGACCGCGACGAGCACGTCGTGCGCGGAGCGGCCGCCCTCGGCCGACAGCGGGGAGGCGTCGGGGGTGCGGGCGAGCAGGCCGGTGGACGACAGCAGCACGAGCGTCGGGTCGTCGGGGACCTCCAGCGGGACGGCGGCGGCCGACTTGGTCTCGCCGTTGTCCTCGATGAGGACGGTGCGGCGCGGCGTCGCGAACTCCTTGGCGACGGCGGCGAGCTCCTTGGCCACCAGCCTGCGCAGCTTGGCGTCGGACTCCAGCAGCGCGGTCAGCTCGGCGATCTCGCGGCGGAGCTGGTCCTGCTCCTTCTCCAGCTCCAGCTTGTCGAAGCGGGTGAGGCGGCGCAGCGGGGTGTCCAGGATGTACTGGGCCTGGATCTCCGACAGCTCGAACCGGTCGATGAGCGCCTGCTTGGCGGCGGACGAGTCGTCGGACTCGCGGATGACGGCGATGACGGCGTCGATGTTCAGCAGCGCGACGAGCAGGCCGTCGACCAGGTGCAGGCGCTCCTCGCGCTTGCGGCGGCGGAACGCCGAGCGGCGCCGCACCACGTTCAGCCGGTGGTCGACGTAGACCTGGAGCAGCTCGCGGAGGCCGAGCGTGCGGGGCTGCCCGTCGACCAGCGTCACGTTGTTGATGCCGAAGGTCTCCTCCATCGGCGTCAGCTTGTAGAGCTGGGCGAGGACGGCCTCGGGGTGGAACCCGTTCTTGATCTCGATGACGAGGCGGAGCCCGACGTTGCGGTCGGTGAGGTCCTTGAGGTCGGCGATGCCGTTGAGCTTCTTGGCGTTGACCAGTTCCTTGATCTTCGCCTTGACCCGCTCGGGGCCGACCGCGTACGGCAGCTCGGTGACGACGATGCCCTTGCGGCGCGCCGAGACGTCCTCGATGTGGGTGGTGGCGCGGGTGCGGAAGGTGCCGCGGCCGGTGGCGTAGGCGTCGCGGATGCCGTCCAAGCCGACGATCTTGCCGCCGGTGGGGAGGTCGGGGCCGGGCACGAAGCGCATGAGGTCGTCGAGGGTGGCGTCGGGGCGCTCCAGCAGGTGCCGGGCGGCGGCGACGACCTCGCCGAGGTTGTGCGGCGCCATGTTGGTGGCCATGCCGACCGCGATGCCGGACGCGCCGTTGACCAGCAGGTTCGGGAACGCCGCCGGCAGGACCTCGGGCTCCTGCTCCTGGCCGTCGTAGTTGGGCCGGAAGTCGACGGTGTCCTCGTCGATGGTGGCGACGAGCTGCATCGCCTCGCGGGACAGGCGCGCCTCGGTGTAGCGCATCGCGGCGGGCATGTCGTCGCCGCCGAGCGACCCGAAGTTGCCGTGGCCGTCGACCAGCGGCATCCGCATGGCCCACGGCTGGGCGAGGCGGACCATCGCGTCGTAGATCGCGCTGTCGCCGTGCGGGTGGAGCTTGCCCATCACCTCCCCGACGACGCGGGCGCACTTGACGTGCCCGCGGTCGGGGCGGAGCCCCATGTCGTTCATCGAGTACAGGATGCGCCGCTGCACCGGCTTCAGCCCGTCGCGCGCGTCCGGGAGCGCGCGCGAGTAGATGACCGAGTAGGCGTACTCCAGGTAGCTGCCGCGCATCTCCTCGGAGACATCGACGTCGATGATGTTCTCTTCGAAGTCCGGCGGCGGGGGAGGGGCTTGGGATCCACGTCGTGCCATGTGGGACATTGTTGCCGGTCCCAACGACAGATTCGCACCGTACCGGCGCGGCGCGCCGATTCCGGGGAGGCTTTCGTGAGCTCACTGGCCGATTTCCAGAACGAGATCTACCTGAACGGGCTCGGCGACGCGCTCCCCGCCCTGCCGACGGACCTGACGCGGCTGGAGGAGCTGGCGGGCGCGAAGCTGTCGGCGCAGGCGCACGGCTACGTCGCGGGCTCGGCGGGCTCGGAGGCGACGGCCCGCGCGAACCGGGCGGCGTTCGACCGGTGGCGGATCGTCCCGCGGATGCTGCGCGACGTCGCGGACCGCGACCTGTCGGTGGAGGTCCTCGGCACCGCGATGCCGTCGCCCGTCCTGCTGGCGCCCGTCGGCGTCCAGTCGATCCTGCACCCCGACGGGGAGCTGGCGACGGCCCGCGCGGCCGCCGCGGCCGGCGTGACGCAGATCGTCAGCACCGCCGCCTCGTACGAGATCGAGAAGGTCGCCGAGGCCGCCGGGGACGGCCCCCGCTGGTACCAGCTGTACTGGCCGAAGGACCGCGAGCTCGCCGCCAGCTTCCTCGCCCGCGCGAAGGCCGCCGGGTACAGCGCCCTGGTCGTAACGCTCGACACGTTCACGCTCGCCTGGCGGCCCCGCGACCTCGACCAGGCGTACCTGCCGTTCCTGCGCGGCATCGGCGTCGCCAACTACTACACCGACCCGGTGTTCCAGCGCGCCGTCGGCGGCCCCGTCACCGAGGAGAACAGGGACGCCGCGCTGCTGCACTGGGTCGCCAACTTCGGCAACCCCTCGCTGACCTGGGACGACCTGGCGTGGCTGCGCGAGCGGTGGGACGGCCCGATCGCCCTGAAGGGCATCCAGCACCCCGACGACGCCCGCAAGGCCGTGGACGCCGGCATGGACGGCGTGATCGTCTCCAACCACGGCGGCCGCCAGGTGGACGGCGCGATCGCGTCGCTGGACGCGCTGCCCGCCGTCGCCGACGCCGTCAAGGGCCGCGCCGCCGTCCTGTTCGACAGCGGGATCCGCACCGGCTCGGACGTGGTGAAGGCCCTCGCGCTCGGCGCCGACGCCGTCCTCATCGGCCGCGCCTACGCCTACGGGCTCGCGCTCGGCGGCGAGGCGGGCGTCCGGCACGTGCTGCGCTGCCTGCAAGCCGACCTGGAACTGAACATGGCGCTGTCGGGCCTCACCCGCCCGAGCGAGATCGACCTCGACGTCCTCGTGCGCGACCGCTGACGTTTGTCACGGGCCGCCCCTGCGAACCTCACGGGCGGTTGCTGACGCACGTGACTGCACGTCCGCGCGGTCGGCGGCGAGCATGGACGCATGAGGGCACCACTGATCGAGGTACGCGACCTGTACGTCCGCGCCGGCGAGGGCGAGACCGTCCGCGGCGTCTCGTTCACCCTCTCCCGGGGCGAGGTGTACGCGGTGCTGGAGGCGGTCGCCGGGTCCGGCGCGACCACGCTGCTGGAGGCCGTCGCCGGGCTGCGCCGCCCGGTGTCGGGCACCGTCCGGGTCGGCGGCGCCGACCCCTACGAGCACCGCGACGCCGTCCGGTCGGGCGCGGTGTGGCGCGAGGGCGGCCTGTTCCCGGGCCTCACCGTCGCCGAGGTCGTGGACGCCTGGCGGCGCTGGACGCTCGACCCGCTGACCCGCGACGAGGCGCTGGCGCTCACCGGCCTCGCCGGGCTGGCCGACGTGCGGTTCGAGCGGCTCGGGCCGGGGGAGCGGCGCCTGCTGGACGTGGCGCTCGCCCTCGTCGCCCGCTCGGACGTGCTGTACCTGGACGGCCCCACCGCCGGTCTCGGCGGGGCGGACGCGGCCCGCGTCTGGGACGTGCTGCGGCTGATCGCCGCGCACGGGACCGCCGTCCTCGTCGCCACCGGCGACCCCGCCGAGGCGGCCCGCGCCGACCGCGTCGGGGTGCTGGCCCGGGGGCGCCTCGCCGGGCGGCTCGCCGGACCGGCCGCCGCCTGACATGCCGTGACATACGCTGAGACCTCCCTTCCGCAGTGAGCGAGGCGGTGCGCCCGGTGCAGCCACGGATCCCCCGGCCGACCGTCATCGCCGCGATCATCGTGGCGATGACGGCGCTCAGCCTGGCCGGGCTGCTCGTGCCGGCGCTCTGGTACGAGGCGGTCGAGCGGTCAGAGGCGGGGCGCGCGCTGCTCGCGGCGGCCTGCGCCGGCGGCGTCCTCGCCCTGCACGGGCGGCTGCTCTGGCTGAACCTGATGCGGCGGACGGCGCCCGCGCACCGCTGGGCGCTCGCCGCGATCACCGCGGTCTGCTGGGCGCTGCCCGCGGTCCTCGGCGTCGCGCACGGCTGGGGGAACGCGCTGATCGTGCCCGCCGGGCTGTTCGCGGTGGTGCTGCCCCTCCGCGAGTCCATGATCGTGACGCCGGTCGCGGCCGTCGCCGCGCCGCTGTACGGGCTGGCGCTCGGGCTGCCGGTGCCGTCGGCGCTCTACACCGCCGCCGCGATCCCGCTGTACACCTTCTCCGGCTACGTGACGGTCTGGTTCTTCCACGTCGTGCAGGAGCTCAGCGAGGCGCGCGCCGAGCTCGCCCGGTCGGCGGTGGGGGAGGAGCGGCTGCGGTTCGCGCGCGACCTGCACGACGTCCTCGGCCACAGCCTCCAGGCGATCGCGCTGCGCGCCGAGGTCGCCGAGCGGTACCTGGACCGCGACCCCGGGCGCGTCCGCAAGGAGCTCACGGAGGTGCAGGCGATGGCGCGCGACGCCGTCGGCGACGTCCGCGAGGTCGTCCGCGGGTACCGGCGCACCTCGCTCCGCACCGAGCTGGACGGCATGTCGGCGGTGCTGCGCGCCGCCGGGATCGCCTGCGCGACCCCCGACGTCGCGGGCGACCTCCCCGCGCACGTGCACGAGCCGCTCGGCTGGGTGGCGCGGGAGGCCGCCACCAACGTGCTGCGGCACTCCGCCGCCACCCGCTGCGAGATCATGGTGCGGGACGCGGCCGGCCGGATCGAGCTGGAGATCGTCAACGACGGGGCGGGGCGCCGCGGGGACGAGGCCGGCAGCGGCCTCGCCGGCCTCGCCGAGCGGCTCGCCGCCGTCGGCGGGGCCCTCGCCGCCGGGCCGGCCGGGGGCGGGACGTTCCGGGTCGTGGCGGCCGTGCCGAGGGGAGAACCGTGATCAGGGTGCTGCTGGCCGACGACCACCTGCTGATCCGCGAGGCGCTGGTGCTGCTGCTGGAGACCGAGGACGGCATCGAGGTCGTCGCCGACGTCGGCCGCGGCGACGAGGCCGTCGCGCGGGCGCTGGAGCGCAAGCCCGACGTCGCCGTCCTCGACATCGACATGCCCGGCCTGGACGGGCTCGCCGCCGCCGAGCGGCTGGCCCGCGACCTGCCCGGCTGCCGGCTGGTGATCGTCACCGCGCACGGGCGGCCCGGCAACCTGCGCCGCGCCATGGCCGCGGGCGTCCGCGGGTTCCTCGGCAAGGACGCCCCCGGCGCCCGGCTCGCCGAGGTGATCCGGCAGGTCGCCGCGGGCGCGCGCTACATCGACCCGCAGCTCGCCGCCGACGCCCTGGCCGCCGAGGAGTGCCCGCTCACCCCGCGCGAGCTGGACGCGCTGCGGGCCGCCGCGGACGGCGCGCCGGTGGCGCGCATCGCGCGCGGCCTCGGGCTGTCGGAGGGGACGGTCCGCAACTACCTGTCGGCGGCCGTCACCAAGCTCGGCGCCGCCAACCGGCACGCCGCCGTCCAGGCCGCCCGGGACCGCGGCTGGCTGTGAGCGGCGCTCAGGGGGCGGGCTTGTGCAGGCGGGAGGAGACGGCGCGGGCCTCCGCCAGGTCGGCGTTGATCTCCGAGACCTGGCGGGAGAGCCGCTCGACCTGCTCGGCCAGCGACGAGCGGTCCTGGCGGAGGCCGCTCACCTCGGCCTTCGCGTCCATCAGCTCGCGGCGCAGCATGGTGACGAGCTGGTCGGCGGTGCTCACCGCGACCGACTCGGTCTGCCGGTCGAGCTGGCGCAGCTCGCCGCGCCGCCGCATGACCGCCACCAGCGCCTGCACGATGGTGCCGCCCGCCGCGAGCTGCGCGATCGACACCACGATGTCCGACGTCGTCATCCCGCACCCCCGCCCCGGGGCTCGGGGACGCGCCCCTCGACCGCCGGCGCGTCCACCGGCGGCTCCACCGGCGGTTCCGGCCGCACGTGGCGGGCGCGCGCGGTGATCGCGCGCGCCTTCAGCAGGCTGCCGAGGGTGAGGGCGCCCGAGATCAGCCCGGCCGCGAGGCCGTGCGTGCGCAGCCCGGTCAGCACCGTCAGGCAGTAGAACCCGTAGCCGCCGGCCAGCAGGTACAGGCCGGGCAGCTCGACGGTGAGGCGCGGCCGGTAGATTCCGAACAGCGTCAGCACGCCGCCCACGGCGAACATCGCGCCCCACAGGTGGGCGATCACGTTCGCGTGGCCGGCCAGGCTGATGGACATGCCCCGGCTCGCCCGGTCCCCGATGACCATGCCGAGCCCGCCGAGCAGGATCGCGGTCGCCGCGACCATGCTGGCGAAGGGGTTCGTGGACAGCTGGGCGCGCCAGCCCACGTGATCACCTCCTCCGATCGTCCGTATCAGGACCGGAAAGGTAACACGCAGCGGTTCACGGAAGTGACTCTTTGTAATCAAGAGGTGGGCACGTCAAGCCGACGCGCCCCCGTCCACCACAAGATCGTGTCCGACCAGGTAGGACGCCGCCTCGGAGGCGAGCCACAGCACGGCGGCCGCGACCTCGGCGGGGCCGCCGATCCGGCCCGCCGGGGTGGCCGCGCCGATCCGCGCGTCGCGGCCGGCGCGCGTCTCGCCGGGCCGGAAGGTCATGGCCGTGTCGGTCGCGCCGGGGCTCACCGCGTTGATCCGCACCCCGGCGCCGATGTGGTCGAGCGCCGCCCCGCGGGTGAGGGCGCTGACGGCGGCCTTGGTCGCGGCGTAGGCGGCGAGGCCGGGGCGGCGGACGTGCGCGCCGATGTTGGAGGCGGTGTTGACGATGGCGCCGCCGCCGTGCGCGGCCATGTGGGCGATCTCGTGCTTCATGGACAGGAACACCCCCGTCACGTTGGTGGCGAGGGTGGCGTCCCAGGCGTCCTCGGGCAGGTCGGCGAGCGGGCCGAACGGGCCGAGCACGCCGGCGTTGTTGAACGCCACGTGCAGGCCGCCGTGCCGCTCGACCGTGGCGGCGACCATGCGGGCGGCGGAGGCGGGGTCGGCGACGTCGGCGGTCACGTGGTCGGCGCCGATCTCGGCGGCGGCCGCCTTCAGGCGGGCCTCGTCGCGGCCGGCGAGGACGACGGTGGCGCCCTCGCCGGCGAAGGCGCGGGCGGTGGCGAGGCCGATGCCGGACGAGCCGCCGGTGACGAGGACGACCTTGCCGGTGAAGCGCGGGGACATGGGGGCTCCCGGGGAGGAATTCGAGAATGATCGGTCTTGAATGAGGGTGGAAAAAGACCCCGCCGGCGAGCGGGGCGGGGAGTCAGCCGAGCAGGGCGACGGCCTCGGCCGCGGCGTCGCGCAGCCGGTCGGGGGAGGCGGGGGCGCGCCCGAGGACGCGCATCCCCTGGAACAGCACGAGCAACAGCCGCGCGAGGGAGCGCGGGTCGCGGCCCGCCGCCAGCTCGCCCTGCGCCCTGGCGCGGGTGAGCGCGGTGGTGAGGGCGGTCTCCAGGACGGTCCAGCTCGCCTCGACGCGGCGGGCGGCCTCGGCGTCGGACGGGCCGCGCTCGACCGCGCTGTTGACGACCAGGCAGCCGAGCCGGCGCCCGTCCCCGGCGGACTCGGCGGCGTAGCGCTCGATCAGCGCGCGCACCGCCGGCAGGACCGGGCCCGGCCGCGACAGCGCCTCCATGATCGCCGGGTCGCGGAGCTGGAGGTAGCGGTCCAGCGCGGCCAGGTAGAGCGCGTGCTTGTCGCCGAAGGTGGCGTAGAGGCTGGCCCGCGCGACGCCGAGCCGCTCGACGAGGTCGGCCATGGACGTCGCCGCGTAGCCGCGCTCCCAGAACAGCTCCAGGGCGCGCTGCAGGGCGGCGTCGGGATCGAACTCCTTGGTCCGTGCCATGGGCGCGACCCTAGAGCTATCGAGAACGAACGGTCAAGAAAGGGGGGTCAGCTCAGGTCGAGCTTGTCGAGCACCGCGCCGTCGGCGTTCAGGGCCTCGATCACCGGGCCGCGCCGGGCGCCCCAGACCACCACGGCCTGCCCGTGCTCGGGGACGTCCAGGGTGCGCTTGCCGACGCGGAGGCGGGCGGTCTCGGCGGCGACGGTCAGCCGCGCCTCGCTCACGTACTTGGCGCCCCAGGGCAGCAGCCGGTCGCCGTTGCGGACCGAGCGGCCGTAGCAGTCGCGGCGCAGGTGCCGGCCGCCGAGCTCGGCGGCCGGGCGGCGGGTCAGCGCGGCGGGCAGCGCGAGGCCGCCGTAGGAGCCGAGCGGGATCCAGTCGCCGCCGTGCCGCCGGTGGAAGGTCCACTCCTCGACCGTCAGGTGGTCCTCGGGGACGTCGGCGCCGGTCGCCATCAGCATGATCACCGCGACGTCGCCGTCGATGTCCATGGCGAGCGGCAGGAAGCCGAAGTCGTCCTCGGCGGTCGCCTCGGGGGCGATCGACCCGGCGTGCAGGAACCGGAGGCAGGCTTCGGTCGCCTTCTCGACGTTCATATGGGGACCTCGTGGTGACGCGGGCGTGCGGCGGAAGGGCCGGGGGCGCGACGGCCTCCCGTTGGCGGCCTTCACTCTAAACGCCCAGCTCCAGAGGTTTCATCCTGTCGACGTGGTCATTTCGGATGGGTTTCGATCACCCGGATTCCCGGTGAACCCGGGACAGGGCGCAGCCCGCGCACCGCGAGGGCGCCGCAGACCGCGGCCATCGGCAGCTCCGCGGCGAACGCCAGGACGATCGCGAGGGTGTGCTCGGGCCCGGCGGGCGACAGCATCGTGTCGAACCAGGCGTCCAGCAGCAGCAGGGCGCCGGTGGCGGCGGCGGTGAGGGCATACCGGTGATCGCGCCGGGCCAGCAGGACGCCGGTGGCCGCGAGGCCGGCGGCCAAGGCCAGGTCCAGGCCCGCCCACGCCGCGCCCCAGTGCGACACCTGCGTGGTGGACGGCAGCTCGGTCATCAGCACCGCCACCCACGGCACCATCGCCGCGCCCGCCGCGACGAGCGCGCGGGCCGTCCACCGGCGGGCGGCGGCCCGCGACGGGGCGGGGATCGCCGGGATCGCGGGGACGGGGCGGGCCGGGCTCGTGACGGTGACCATGGGGGGCTCCTCGCGGTGGCGGCCCGGCGGCTCCGGGCTTGATCACCACCCTGCTCCGGGGCGCGGCGAGAGGCAGTAGCGCCGCTTTCCGACCGGGGGTGGCACCAGGTACACCCCCGGACTGGAGCGGGCCGGATGTGCGCGGCGGGACCGGCGCCCCTACGGTTCCGGCATGGCCTCCGACACGCTCCCCGGGCGGGTGCTCGCGCGCGCCCCGTGGTCGCCGGGCGCGTGGCGGGACACCGCGCACGCCGCCTCGGGGGCGCCGCTCCAGCTCGCCGGCTGGACGATCATGGCGGCGCCCTGGCTGGTGTGGACGCCGGTCAGCACGCTCCCGGTCACCGCCGCCCTGCTGCTGCCCGCGCTGCTCGTCCTCGTGCTGCTGCGCCCGGCGACGCACGCGCAGCGCGAGCGGATGTGGGCGATGCTCGGCCTGGACGTCCCGGCGCCCGCGCCCCGCCCCGGCGGCCCGCTGCGCGGCCCGCTGCGGGCGCTGCGCACCGAGGACCTGTGGCGCGAGGTCCGCTACCACCTGGTCGTCGGGCCGCTGCTCGCCTGCGGGGCGGTCGGCGTCCTGCTCGCCTGGACCGCCGGCGCCGCCCTGGCGGCCGTGCACGCCTACGCCTGGGCGCTGCCGCCCGGGGGGCCGCTCGCCGCCGGCGGGCACGCCGTCCGGCTCGGCCTGCTCACCGCCGCCGGCGCGCTGCTGCTCCTCGCCGCGCCCTGGCTCGCGGCGGGCGTCCGGGCGCTCGACGCCCGCGCGGCGGTGCGGCTGCTCGGCCCCGACCCGGCCGCCGCGCTCGCCGCCCGCGTCGCCGACCTCGCCGGCAAGCGCGCCGACGTCGTGGACGCCGCCGACCTGGAGCGCCGCCGCATCGAGCGCGACCTGCACGACGGCGCGCAGCAGCGGCTCGTCTCGCTCGCCCTGAACCTCGGGATCGCCCGCGCCACGCTGACCGGCGTCCCCGACGACGCCATGCGGGCGATCGTCGACGCGCACGAGGAGGCCAAGGAGGCCCTCGCCGAGCTGCGCGACCTCATCCGCGGCCTGCACCCGGCGGTGCTGGAGGACCGCGGCCTGGACGCGGCCCTGTCGGGCGTCGCCGCCCGCGTCCCGGTCAAGGTGCGGCTCGCGGTGGACGTGCCCGAGCGGGCGTCGTCCACCGTCGAGGCCGTCGCCTACTTCGTGGTGTCGGAGGCGCTCACCAACGTCGTCCGGCACGCCGGCGCGAGCGTCGTGGACGTCGCGGTCCGGCGGGACGGCGCGCGCCTGCTGGTCACCGTCGCCGACGACGGCGCGGGCGGCGCCGACCCGGCGCGCGGCACCGGCCTCGCCGGCCTCGCCCGGCGCGTCCGGTCGGTGGACGGCACCTTCCGCATCGTCAGCCCCGCCGGGGGGCCGACCACCCTCACCGTGGAGCTGCCGTGCGCGTTGTGATCGCCGAGGACTCGGTCCTGCTGCGGGCCGGGCTGATCAAGCTGCTGGAGACCTCGGGGTTCGAGGTCGCCGAGGCGGTCGGCGAGGCGGCCGGGCTGCTCGCCGCCGTGGACCGGCACCGCCCCGATCTCGCGATCGTGGACGTGCGGATGCCGCCCGGCCACACCGACGAGGGCGTGCGGGCCGCGCTCGTGCTGCGCCGCGAGCATCCCGGCGTCGGGGTGCTGCTGCTGTCGCAGTACGTCGAGGAGCGCTACGCCGCCGACCTGCTGTCCGCGCACACGAGCGGCGTCGGCTACCTGCTGAAGGACCGCGTCGCCGACGTCGCGGCGTTCCTGGACGCGCTCCGCCGCGTCGCCGCGGGCGGCACCGCCCTCGACCCCGAGGTGGTGTCGCAGCTCCTGCTGCGCCGCCAGAGCGACCCGCTGGACCGGCTCACCCCGCGCGAGCGCGAGGTGCTCGCGCTCATGGCCGAGGGCCGCTCCAACGCCGGCATCGCCGCCGCGCTCGTCGTCAGCGAGAGCGCCGTCGCCAAGCACATCAACGGGATCTTCGCCAAGCTCGACCTGCCGCACGCCGAGGGCGACCACCGGCGCGTCCTCGCGGTGCTGCGCTTCCTGGAGGGCGGGACGTGACCGCCCGCCCCCGCCGCAAGGGCGTCTGGTACCTGCTGGCGGCCCTCACCGCGCTCGCCGTCGCCGCCTCGTTCGGGCTGCGGCTCGCGGGGGAGAGCCTGCGGCGCGAGGAGACCGCCGCCGTCCCCTGGGACCGGCCGGTCTCGCGGGTCCGGCTCGACGTCGGCGGCGCGGAGGTGTCGCTCGGGCAGGGAGCGGCGGGCCGGGTGCTGCTGCGCCGCCACCTCGGCTGGACCGCCGCCAAGCCGCGCGTCCGCGCGTCCTGGGCGGGGACGGTGCTGACCGTCACGGCGGCCTGCGGGGACGCCGTCTGGTCGGTGCTCCCCGAGGGCTGCGGCATCGACCTGGACCTCACCGTCCCGCCGGGCACGCCCGTGTCGGTGGAGGCGACCTCCGCCGAGATCACCGCGCGCGGCCTGGACGGGCCGCTGGACGTGCGAACCCGCAGCGGGAACCTGTACGTCGGCGGGGGGCGCGGCGACATCTCCTTCCGCGCCGGGTCCGGCGAGCTGCGCGCCGAGGCGTCCGCCGCCGCGCACGTGGACGCCGAGACCGGCTCGGGCGGTGTGGCCGTCGGGTTCGCCGCGGCGCCCGCCCGCGTGCGGGCGCGGACCGGCGCGGGCGAGGTGGACCTGGCCTTCCCGCCCGGCACCCGCTACCGCCTCGCCGTCGAGAGCGGGACGGGCGACCGGAGCGTCGACCCGGCGCTCGGCGACCCGGCCGCGGCCGGGACGGTCGACGCGCGCACCGGTGCGGGAAGCGTCACACTGGCGTATAGCGGCAGGTCAGGGACATAGAGGCGATTTGACGCCATTCGCCACTTGCCGGTTTACTGCTGACCATGATGTGCGTCCCGCGAATGTGTGCCCGCTGAGGGCCCCCGTCTCTCCGAGCCTCGCGCCCCGAAGCGAGCGAACCCCCGTCCCCGGACGGCTCCGCTAGGACGAACGCACACATGATCTCCGGACGCCACGCCATCGAGCGCCATCTCCTCGGCCACGCGCCGTACCCGCCCGGCCTCTCCTAGGCCGCCCGCGCCGTACCGCCCGTCCCGAGCACGCCCATCCCCATGCCGCCCGCCCGGCGGCGATCTCCGCACGGACGATTCCCTGTGATCCAGATAGAGAAACTTCGGAAGGTCTACCGCGACCGCGGCCGCGCCGTGACCGCCGTCGACGACGTCGACCTGACCGTCGCCGACGGCGAGGTCTTCGGCGTCCTCGGCCGCTCGGGCGCCGGCAAGAGCACCCTGCTGCGCTGCGTGAACCTGCTGGAGCGCCCCGACTCCGGGCGCGTCACCGTCGCGGGCCAGGACCTGCTGGCGCTGTCCGGCGGCGAGCTGCGGCGGGCGCGGCAGCGCATCGGGATGATCCACCAGCACTTCGGGCTGCTGTCCAGCCGCACCGTCGCCGGGAACGTGGCGTTCCCGCTGGAGGTCATGGGCGTGCCGCGGGCCGAGCGCGGCGAGCGCGTCGCCGAGCTGCTGGACCTCGTCGGCCTCGCCGACCACGCCGGCGCCCACCCGGCGCAGATCTCCGGCGGCCAGAAGCAGCGCGTCGGCATCGCCCGCGCCCTCGCCGGCCGCCCGAAGGTGCTGCTGTCGGACGAGGCGACGTCGGCGCTGGACCCCGAGACCACCGCCTCGATCCTCGCGCTGCTGCGCGACCTCAACCGGCGGCTCGGCCTCACCGTCCTGCTGATCACCCACGAGATGGAGGTGGTCAAGCGGATCTGCGACTCGGTCGCGATCATGCGGGACGGGCGGATCACCGAGGCGGGCCCGGTCCGCGACCTTTTGACCGCGCCGGGCTCCGAGCTCGCCCGCGACCTGTTCCCGCTGCCCGCGCACGCGCCGCGCCCCGGCAGCACCGTCGTCGACGTCACCTTCGAGGGCGACAGCGCCGACCGGCCGTTCGTGTCGGCGCTCGCCCGCGAGTTCGGCATCGACGTCAACATCCTCGGCGGCGCCGTCGAGGAGGTCGGCGGCGCCCGCGTCGGGCGGCTCCGCGTCGAGCTGCCCGGCGGCCCCGAGGAGAACGCCGCCCGCCTCGCGCACCTGCGCGCGCAGGGCCTCACCGTGGAGGTCGCCCCGTGACCTGGGACGAGATCTGGCCGCTGCTGCGCACCGCCACCGGCGAGACGCTCTACATGACCGGCGCGTCGGCCGCCCTCGCCGGCGTCCTCGGGCTGCTGCTCGGCGTGCTGCTGGTGCTGAGCGACCGCGGCGGGCTGCTGCCCGCGCCGGCGCTGAACAAGGGGCTCGGCTTCGTCGTCAACATCGGCCGGTCGCTGCCCTACCTCATCCTCATGGTGGCGCTGATCCCCTTCACCCGGTTCGTGGCGGGCAGCTCCTACGGCAACACCGCCATGATCGTGCCGCTGACCGTCGGCGCGGCGCCCTTCTACGCCCGGCTCGTGGAGACCGCCCTCCGCGAGGTCGACCCCGGCGTCGTCGCGGCGGCCCGCGCGATGGGCGCCTCGCGACGCGAGCTCGTCGTCAAGGTGCTGCTCCGCGAGGCCCGGCCGGGCCTGGTCGCCGGCCTCACCGTCACGGTCATCGCGCTGCTCGGCTACACCGCCATGGCCGGCACCGTCGGCGCGGGCGGCCTCGGCTACCTCGCCATCAGCTACGGCTACGAACGCTTCGAGACCAAGGTCATGGTCGCCACCGTCGTGGTGCTCATCGTCCTCGTGCAGCTCGTCCAGATGGTCGGCGACCTCGTCACGCGCCGGCTCACCCACAAGTAGAAAGGCACTCTTCGTGCTCCGCAAGATCACCCTGGCCGTCGCCTCGCTCGGACTCCTGGCGGGCCTCACCACCGCCTGCGGCTCGTCCGACTCCGCCGACAAGGCCGACGGCGAGCTCAAGGTCGCCGTCAACCCCGTCCCGCACGGCGAGATCCTGAAGTACGTCAAGGACAACCTCGCCGCCAAGGCCGGCCTCAAGCTCAAGATCGTCGAGTTCGACGACTACGTGCAGCCGAACACCGCCCTGGTGGAGAACCAGGTGCAGGCCAACTACTTCCAGCACGTGCCGTTCATGCAGGAGTTCGAGAAGGCCAAGGGCAAGAAGCTCACCTTCGTCGCGCCCGTCCACCTGGAGCCGCTCGGCGTCTACTCCAAGAAGCTGAAGAGCCTCCAGGACGTGCCGGCCGGCGCGACCGTCGGCGTCTCCAACGACCCGGCGAACCAGGGCCGCGGCCTGAAGCTGCTCGCCGACAACGGCCTCATCACCCTGAAGCCGGGCGCGCCGACCTCCGCCACCCCGAAGGACATCGCGACCAACCCCAAGAACCTCAAGTTCAAGGCGCTCCAGCCGGCCCAGCTCCCGCGCTCCCTCGACGAGCTGGACCTCGCCGTCATCAACGGCAACTACGCGCTGAAGACCGGCCTCACCCCCGCCAAGGACGCGCTCGTCCTGGAGAAGGCCGAGGGCAACCCCTACGCCAACGGCATCGTGACGCTGCCGGAGAAGGCGGGCGACCCGCGCGTCAAGAAGCTCGTCCAGCTGCTGCAGGGCCCCGAGGTGAAGAAGTTCATCGAGGACAAGTACCAGGGCTCGGTCCTCCCGGCCACCGGCTCCTGACCCGCCGGAACCGGCCGGGCGCGCCCGCGCCCGGCCGGTTCCGCCCGTTGTCTCCCGGGATGTCGGGGCGGGCTGATAGGACAGGTCCCGACCGATGATCCGGAAGGGACCGCAGTGACGATCAACGAGCACCTGACCGAGTACGCCGGCCTGCCGGTGGCCGACTTCACCCACGACACCGGCGCGGACGCCGAGCTGCCCGCGGTCGGGGGGCACGCCTGGCGGGTGCGGACCGAGTTCGACGAGGCCGGTTTCGCCGACGTCTTCGCGCGCTTCGTCGAGCGGGTCGACACGACGCAGGTCACCGCGCTGATCTTCGGCTACTGGGGCGCCTCCTACGACGACGGCGCCGCCGACCCGGTGAAGCTGCTGGTCGAGAACGCCCGCCGCTTCCCGAACCTCAAGGCGCTGTTCGTCGGCGACATCGTCATGGAGGAGTCGGAGGTCTCCTGGATCGAGCACGGCGACATCACCCCGCTGTTCGGCGCGTTCCCCGAGCTGGAGCGGCTGGAGGTGCGCGGCAGCGAGGGCCTGGTGCTGGAGCCGCCGAGCAGCGGCGCGCTCCGCGTCCTGCGGTTCGAGACCGGCGGGCTGCCCGCCGCCGTCGTGCGGGCGGTCGCCGCCGCCGACCTGCCGAACCTGGAGCAGCTCGACCTCTGGCTCGGCACCGACAACTACGGCGGCGACGCCACCACCGCCGACCTCGCGCCGATCCTCAGCGGCGAGAAGCTGCCCGCGCTCCGCCACCTCGGCCTGGAGAACAGCGAGATCGCCGACGAGGTCGCGGCCGCGCTCGCCGCCGCCCCGATCGTCGCGCGCCTGTCGACGCTCAGCCTCGCGCTCGGCGCGCTCACCGACGCGGGCGCCGAGGCGCTGCTGTCCGGGCAGCCCCTCACCCACCTGGACGAGCTGGACCTGTCCCACCACTTCCTCAGCGACGCGATGATGGAGCGGATCCGCGCCGCGCTGCCGGACGTCGAGGTCGACCTCGACGACCAGCAGAAGGCCGAGGGCGAGTGGCGCTTCATCGCGGTCTCGGAGTGAGCCCGCAGTGACCTTCACCGAGCATCTGGCGGAGTTCGCCGGCCTGCCCGTCGTCACTCACGGCGCGGACGGCGCCGGCCCCCCGCCCGCCGCGGACGCCGTCGCGTGGCGGATCACGTCCGAGGGGCAGGCGGAGGACTGGGAGGGCTGCCTCGACCTGTTCGAGGCCGAGATCGACGCCGCCCGCGTCACCACCCTCGTCGTCGGATCGTGGTGGCAGGACCGCCACCCCCTGGAGATCCTGCTGGAGCGGGCCGCGTCCTACCCGGCCCTCCGCGCCCTCATGCTCGGGGACGTCCTCGGCGAGGAGTGCGAGGTCTCCTGGATCGTCCAGGGCGACGTGACGCCGCTGCTGGAGGCGTTCCCGCGCCTGGAGGTGCTCGCGGTGCGGGGCGCGGACGTGCAGTGGCCGCCGGTGGAGAGCGGCGTGCTGCGCGAGCTGCGGTTCGAGTCGGGCGGGCTGCCCGTCGAGGTCGTGCGCGGCGTCGCGGCCAGCGACCTGCCCGCGCTGGAGAGCCTCGCCCTGATGCTCGGCGACAGCGGGTACGGCGGCGACACCGAACTGGACGACCTCGCGCCGTTCCTGGACGGCGCGAGGTTCCCCGCGCTCCGCCACCTCGGCGTGGAGAACTGCGAGTTCACCGACCGGGTCGCCGCCGCCCTCGCGGCCGCGCCCGTCGTCGCGCGGCTGGAGTCGCTCAGCCTCGCCCTCGGGACGCTGTCCGACGCGGGCGCCGAGGCGCTGCTGTCGGGGCAGCCGCTCACCCACCTGCGGCGCCTCGACCTGCACCACCACTTCCTGTCCGAGGGAATGGTGGAGCGGCTGCGCGCCGCGCTGCCGGACACCGAGATCGACGCCGGCGAGCCGCTGCGCGACGACGCCCGACCCGGGTTCATCTACATCGCGGTCGCGGAATGAGGGGCTTCACCGTCCTCGGGACGCCCGGCGACCGGCGGGTGGCGCTGTTCGCCGCCGCCTGCCGGTCCGCCGGCCTGGACGACCCGCACGTGATCGCCTGGACGGACCTGCTGCGCGGCGCCGCGCCGCGCGTCCCGGACGGCACCGTCCTGCGGATCGACTCGCCCGGCGAGGACCCCGAGGCCGACGCCCTGCTGCGCGGCCCCGGCGACCCGGCGCGCGTCGGCGGCGGCGCCGCCTGGTACGCCCGCTTCACCGCGGCGCTCCGCCGCCTGCCCGCCGCGCCGTCCACCAGCGACGCCGGCGACATCGCGGTCATGTTCGACAAGCGGCTCTGCCACGCCCGGCTGGACGCCGCCGGCGTGCCCGTCCCGGCCGCGCTGCCGCAGGTCACCGGGTACGGCGAGCTGCGGGAGCGGATGGCGGCGGCGGGGGAGCGGCGGGTGTTCGTCAAGCCCGCGCACGGCTCGTCGGCGTCGGGCGTGATCGCGCTCCAGACCGCCCCCGGCGGCCGGATCAAGGCCGTCACCTCGGCCGCGCCCGCCCCGGGCGGCGGCTACGTGAACTCGCTGCGGGTCCGGTCCTACGACACCGAGGCCGAGGTCGCCGCGCTGGTCGGCGCGCTCGCCCCCGACGGCCTGCACGTCGAGCGCTGGATGCCGAAGGCCGCCCTGGGCGGCCGCACCCTGGACCTGCGGGTCGTGGTCGTCGGCGGCGAGCCGACGCACGCCGTCGTCCGCACCAGCCGCTCGCCGATGACGAACCTGCACCTCGGCGGGGCGCGCGGCGACCTCGGCGCTGTCCGCGAGGCGCTCGGCGCCGGCGGCTGGGCGCGGGCGCTGGACGCCTGCGCGGCCGCGGCCGCCTGCTTCCCCGGCAGCCTCATGGCCGGCGTGGACCTGCTCGTCGGAGCCGGGTGGCGGCGCGTCGCGGTCGGCGAGGTCAACGCGTTCGGCGACCTGCTGCCCGGCCTCACCGGCCTGCCCGGCGGCCCCGCCGCGCACCTCGACACCTACGCGGCGCAGGTCCGCGCCGCGCTCCGGGGCGTCCCGTGCACGACATGAACGAGATCATCGGCAGCCACGACGTGCTGCTGGTGACGCTGGACACCCTGCGCTACGACGTGGCCGCCGAGCTGGCGGCCGGCGGCGGCCTCCCGACGCTCGCCGGGCTGCTGCCGGGCGGGCGGTGGGAGCGGCGGCACAGCCCCGGCAGCTTCACCTACGCCGCTCACGCCGCGATCCTCGCCGGGTTCCTGCCGACGCCCGCCGCGCCCGGCCCGCACCCACGGCTGTTCGCCGCGGAGTTCCCCGGCAGCGAGACGACCGCCGACGGCACCTGGCGGTTCCACGCCGCCGACCTGCCGACCGGCCTCGCCGAAGCGGGCTACCACACCGCCTGCGTCGGCGGCGTCGGCTTTTTCAACAAGCGCACGCCCCTCGGGTCGGCGCTGCCGTCGATGTTCGCCGAGAGTCACTGGGAGCCGGAGTTCGGCGTCACCGACCCCGCGTCGCTGCCGAACCAGATCGACCGCGCCGCCGAGATCGTCGGACGGCTGCCGGCGGACCGGCGGCTGTTCCTGCTGCTCAACGTCGCCGCCCTGCACCAGCCCAACTGGTTCCACCTGGAGGGTGCGAGCCGCGAGCACGGCGACACCCGCGAGAGTCACGCCGCCGCGCTCCGCCACGTCGACGCCCATATAGGGCGGTTGTTCGACCTGATGCGCCGCCCCTGTTTCGTCATCGTCTGCTCCGACCACGGCACCGCCTATGGGGAGGACGGCCACTCCGGCCACCGCCTCGGGCACGAGGTCGTGTGGACGGTCCCCTACGGAGAGTTCCTGCTGCGATGAACGGCCCCCACCAGGGAAGTCCCTACCAGGGATACGTCTACGCCTACCCGCACAAGACCGCCTATCGGCCCCTCGACCCCGAGCCCGCCCTCGCGGACGTGTGGCGGGACGAGGACCGCAGCGCGCTGTTCCTCTACCTGCACGTCCCGTTCTGCGAGATGCGGTGCGGGTTCTGCAACCTGTTCACCCGCACCGGCGCCCCCGAGGAGCTGACCGGCGCCTACCTGGACGCCCTGGAGCGGCAGGCGCGCACCGTCCGCGACGCGCTCGGCGACGCCCGGTTCGCCACCGCCGCGTTCGGCGGCGGCACCCCCACCTACCTCACCGCCGCCGAGCTGGAGCGGCTCTGCGCCATCGCGGGCGTCGGCGCGATCCCGCTCGGCGTCGAGACGTCCCCGGCGACCGCGACCGCCGACCGCCTCCAGGTCCTCGCCGACCACGGCACGACGCGGATCTCCATCGGCGTGCAGAGCTTCGTCGACGCCGAGGCCCGCGCCGCCGTCCGCCCGCAGAAGCGCGCCGAGGTCGAGGCGGCCCTCGACCGCATCCGCGCGGTCGGGTTCCCCGTCCTCAACATCGACCTGATCTACGGCATCGACGGGCAGACCGCCGTCACCTGGCTGCACTCCCTGGACGCCGCGCTCGCCTGGCGGCCCGAGGAGATCTACCTGTACCCGCTGTACGTGCGGCCGCTCACCGGCCTCGCCCGCCGCGCCGACTGGGACGACCACCGGCTGGAGCTGTACCGCCTCGGCCGCGACCACCTGCTCGCCCAGGGCTACGAGCAGGTGTCCATGCGCATGTTCCGGCTGCCCGGCGGCGCGGGCGGCGGCACCGAGTACTGCTGCCAGACCGACGGCATGGTCGGCCTCGGCTGCGGCGCCCGCTCCTACACCGCCGACCTGCACTACTCCTTCGAGTACGCGGTCGGCGCGAGCCAGGTGCGGGCCATCATCGACGACTACGTGAAGGCCGACGACTTCTCCACCGCCCGCGTCGGGTTCCGCCTGGACGACGACGAGCGCCGCCGCCGGCACCTGCTGCAATCGCTCCTGCAAGCCGAAGGGCTCGACACCGCCTCTTACACGACCCGCTTCGGCACCGCGCCCGCCGCCGATTTCGACCTCGGGACGTTCCGCGAGCGCGGCTGGCTGGACGAGACGCCCGGACGCCTCCGCCTGACTCCCGAGGGACTCGCCCATTCCGACGCGGTCGGCCCGGCGCTGTTCTCGCCGAACGCCCGCGCCCTGATGGACGCCTACGAGGCGCGCTGATGCGGCACCTGACGATCCTGTACCGGGGGCCGCTGGCGAGCTGCGACTACGACTGCCCCTACTGCCCGTTCGCCAAGCGCCGCGACACCCCCGAGCAGCTGCGCGCCGACCGCACCGCCCTGGAGCGCTTCACCGAATGGGTCGCCGCGCAGGACCACCCGGTGTCGGTGCTGTTCACGCCGTGGGGCGAGGGCCTCGTCCGGTCCTGGTACCGGCGGGCGCTCGTCCGCCTCAGCCACCTGCCGCACGTCGAGCGCGCCGCCATCCAGACCAACCTCAGCCACCGCACGTCCTGGACGGCGGACGCCGACCTGGACACCCTCGCGCTCTGGACGACCTACCACCCCGGCCAGGTCGAGCACGAGCGGTTCGCCGCCAAATGCCGCGACCTCGCCGCGCGCGGCGTCCGGTTCAGCGTCGGCGTCGTCGGGCAGCCCGAGCACCTGGACGCCGCCCGCCGCCTGCGCGCCGACCTGCCCGAGGGCGTCTACCTGTGGGTGAACGCCGCCGAGGGCCGCACCTACACCGACGCCGAGGCCGCCGGCTGGCAGGCCCTCGACCCGCTGTTCTCCTACAGCCGGCGCCCCCACCCGAGCCGCGGCCTGCCGTGCCGGACCGGCGATACGGTCGTGTCGGTGGACGGCGACGGGACGGTGCGGCGCTGCCACTTCGTCCCGGCCGTGCTCGGCAACCTCTACGACGGCAGCTTCCGGGAGGCGCTGCGTCCGCGCGGCTGCCCGCTGGCGGAGTGCGACTGCCACATCGGCTACGTCCACCTGGAAGCGACGGGCCTGTACGACGTGTTCCGCGGCGGCCTGCTGGAGCGGATTCCGCACGGCGCGCCTTAGAAGATCATGGAATGAACCTTTCGGGGGCGGTGCGGCGATACAACACCGACAAGCCTCTCGAAAGGGTCTTCCCGGATGGACGAACCGCGCCGCCGCCGGTCGCGCCCGCACGGCCTGCCCGCCTGGTCCTCGATCGCGCTCGCCGCGGTGCTGGTGACCGGCAGCCTGTCCGCCTACGGCTACTACTACCGGCTCCAGGGCAGCATCGAGCACGAGGACACCGACGGCCTCATCGGCGGCGGCCGCCCGAAGAAGCTGAACGGCGCGCTGAACATCCTGCTCATCGGCTCCGACGGGCGGAACGGCGCGAACGCCAGGTTCGGGCGGGGCCTGCGGAACAAGGCGCCGGCCTCCGACACCATGATCCTGCTGCACCTGTCGCCCGGCGGCGAGCAGGCCATGGGCATCAGCTTCCCGCGCGACCTGATGGTGCCGATCCCGGCCTGCACCAAGCCGGGCGGCGGCCGCACGCCGGCGTACGCACTGCAGCAGATCAACGTGGCGATGGCGCTGGCCGGGCCGTCCTGCACGGTGAAGACGATCGAGCAGGTCTCGAGCATCAAGATCGACCACTTCGTGCAGGTGGACTTCGTCGGGTTCGAGGGCGTGACCAAGGCGGTCGGCGGCGTCCCGATCTGCCTGCCGCACGACGTGCGCGACCCGCAGGCCGGGCTCTACATGACCCGGGGGACGCACACCGTCAAGGGCGCGCAGGCCCTCGCCTACGTCCGGTCGCGGCACGCCTTCGGGGACGGCACCGACACCGGGCGCATCAAGCGGCAGCAGAAGTTCCTCGGCTCGCTCGCCCAGCAGGCGATGCGCGGCGACGTCCTCGCCAACCCCGTCCGGCTGAACGCGCTGTTGAACTCGGTCGCCAAATCGCTGAAGACCGACTCGGGCCTCAGCACGGTGAAAATGCTGGCCATCCTGCAAGGCGTCCGTGGCCTCAAGGCGAGCGACCTGCGGTTCGTGACCGTGCCCAGCGGTCCTTGGTCGCAGAACCGCGACCGGGTCGCGCTGACTCCTGCCGCCGCGCCGTTCTTCGCCGCCGTCCGCGCCGACCGCACCGTCCCGAAGACGGCGCCGAAGCCGACCGCCCAGGCCGGGCGACTGCGCGTCCTCAACGCCTCCGGGAACGAGGGGCAGGCCAAGGCCGCCGCCGACGCGCTGCGCACCCGCGGCTACACCATCACCAAGGTCGGCAACCTGAAGACCGCGTCCTTCACCCGCATCCGCTACGGTGCCGGCGACCGCGCGGCTGCGGAGGCCCTCGCCAAGGTGGTGCCCCGCGCCACGCTCACCCCGACCGCGAGCGCCGCGCCGGGCGTCCTCGACCTGGTCATCGGGCCCGGGTTCACCGTCCCCAAGGACGCCGGGGGCGGCATCACCCGCCAGGCGGGCGAGATCCGCGCCGACGACGCGCTCTGCTAGCGGTTGCCTGGCGGCGCCGTCCAGGGCTCACCGGGAGCGGGCCGCCTCGCGCAGCGTCCCGGCGAGGAAAAGATCATTTGGGCTCGGCGGCGGTCGCGCATAGCGTGGGCACCGACGACGAAGTGACGATCAACGCACGGAACGTCAGGACGACCAGGCCAGACGTCAAGGAGGACGCATGTCCAGGATTCTCTTCGTGGTGACCGGCGCCCGCCACTGGACGCTGAAGGACGGCACCGAGCACCCCACCGGCTACTGGGCCGAGGAGCTGCTCACCCCTTACGAGACCTTCACCGGCGCGGGCCACGAGGTGGTCTTCGCCACCCCGGGCGGCGTCGCGCCGGTCGCCGACGGCGGCAGCCTCGCGCCCGAGAACAACGGCGGCCGCGACGTCCGGCCCGCGCTGGACGCCATCGCGGGCCTGGCGCACCCGCTGAAGCTCGCCGAGATCGACCTCGCCGACTACGACGCGGTGTTCTACCCCGGCGGCCACGGCCCCATGGAGGACCTCGCGGTGGACGCCGACTCCGGCCGCCTGCTCGCGGCGGCGCTGGACTCCGGCAAGCCGCTCGGCGTCGTCTGCCACGCCCCGGCCGCGCTGCTCGCCGCCGACCGCGCGGACGGCGGCAACGCCTTCACCGGCTACCGCCTCACCGGCTTCACCAACGCCGAGGAGACCCAGGCCGGCCTCGCCGACCGGGCGCTCTGGCTGCTCCAGGACCGCCTGGCCGCCCTCGGCGCCGACTTCCAGGAGGGCGAGCCCTGGCAGCCCCACGTGGTCGCCGACCGCAACCTGGTCACCGGCCAGAACCCCGCCTCGTCCGGCCCGCTCGCGGACGAGATCCTCGCCCGGCTCTGACCCATGGCCGACCGCCTGGACGAGGTGCTGGACGCCGCGTACGCCTGCCTGGAGCTGTACGGCGCGCGGCGCACCACCATGGACGACATCGCGCGGCGCGCCGGCATGTCGCGGTCGGCGGTCTACCAGTACGTCCGCAACAAGGACGACGCGTTCCGCCGCCTCGCCGAGCGCCTGCACGAGCAAGCCCTCGGCGCGGCGGCCGGCGCCGCGTCCCGGCCCGGCGCCGCGCCCCGCGAGCGGGTGCGCGGCGTCCTGGCCGCCAAGCTCGCGCTGCTGCCGCCCGGCGGCTCGCCGCACACCGCCGAGCTGCTGGACGAGCGCGCCCGCCTGTTCGGCGGCATCTGCGAGGGCTTCACCGCCCGGCTGCGCGCGCTGCTGATCGACATCTTCACCACCGCGGGGCTGCCCGCGCCCGCCGACGCCGCCGACGTCTGCCTGGCGCTCGCCCGCGGCTTCGAGGCCGCGCCCGGCACCGCCAGGCTGCTGCCGCAGGCCGTGGAGGCCCTGCTCGAAGGCTATTCGCACACCGAAGGAGTACCGCTGTGAACGACACCACGGGGACCAGCACGAGCCGAGAGATCCACCTCGTCGCCCGGCCGAAGGGCGAGCCGAAGGAGTCCGACTTCGCCGCCGTGGACGTGCCGGTGGGCGAACCGGGCGAGGGCCAGATCCTCGTCCGCAACGACTGGATGTCGGTGGACCCGTACATGCGGGGCCGCATGAACGACACCAAGTCCTACGTGCCGCCGTTCAAGCTGGACGAGGTGATGCAGGGCGGCGCCGTCGGCACCGTCGTCGCGTCCCGCGCGGACGGCGTGCCCGAGGGCGCGACCGTCCTGCACATGGCGGGCTGGCGCGAGTACGCGGTGCTGGACGCGAAGTGGGCGCGGGTCGTGGACACCTCGATCGCGCCGCCGCAGTCCTACCTCGGCGCGCTCGGCATGGTGGGCCTCACCGCGTACGCGGGCCTCGTCCGCATCGCGCCGGTGGAGAAGGGCGACACCGTCTTCATCTCCGGCGCGGCCGGCGCCGTCGGCATCATCGCCGGGCGCGTCGCCCGCCACCTCGGCGCCGCCCGCGTCGTCGGCTCGGCGGGCGGCCCGGAGAAGGCCCGCCGCCTCACCGAGGAGTTCGGCTACGACGCCGCCGTCGACTACCGCCGGGGCGACCTGGAGGGGCAGCTCGCGGCGGCGGCGCCGGACGGCGTGGACGTGTACTTCGACAACGTCGGCGGCGACCACCTGCGCGCCGCGATCGCCGCGGCCAACACCGGCGGCCGGTTCGCGATGTGCGGCGCGGTGTCGGCCTACAACGCCGACAAGCCCGTGCCCGGCCCCGACAACCTGTTCCTCATCGTCGGCAAGCGCCTCACCCTGCGCGGCTTCATCGTCGGCGACCACAACGACCTCGCCGAGGAGTACGCGCGCCTCGCCGCGGGCTGGCTCGCCGACGGGTCGCTGTCGTACGAGGAGACCGTCGTGGAGGGCATCGACAGCGCGGTGGGCGCGTTCACCGGCATGCTGCGCGGCGCCAACACCGGCAAGATGCTCGTCCGCCTCACCTGAGCGGCGGACACCGCCCCGCCCCGCGGTTACGATCACCGGGGACGAACCGTGGAGGCGGTCATGGGCCTCGGGCCGGCACTCGCACTCATCGCCGTCGCCTACGCGCTCGGCCTGCTGACGGGGCGGCTACGGCGACGCGCGCCGGCCCCGCCCGCGGTGCCCGCCGGCCCCGACGAGACCGATCGGGCGATCACCGGGTTCGGCGAGGAGCTCGCCGCCCTCGACATCGACCCGGCGGCGCCCCGCGTCCACGCCGAGTCGCTCGCCGACTACGGCCGCGCCCTGGACGCCTACGAGGAGGCCAAGCAGGCGCGGACGGCGGACCCGGGCGACCCCGTCCCCACCCGGCGGGCGCTGGAGGCGGGCCGGACGGCGCTGATCCGCATCCAGGCGCGGGAGGCGGGGCGCCCGGTGCCGGCCGATCCCGAGCGGATCGCCGCGCACCGTCCCGCGCCCGCCTACAGCGGCGACCGCTTCCGCTACCAGGGGCGCTCGGACGCCGACCACCTCTTCGCGATCGACTGGCCCGAGCCGGGCGCCCCGGCGATCGTCCACTTCGCCCGGCAGGGCGCGGACGGCGAGGCCCGGCTGGAGGCGGTGGCGATCGCGGACGGCCGCGAGGAGGCCGGGCGGGTCGCGTTCCTGTGGGGGCCTGCCGAAGGGCGCTTCCTCATCGGAGGCTGGACCAACCCGGTGTACCCGGCCGGCGCCACCCACCTGCGAGTGCCGGCCGACGACTGGCCGAGCGCCGCCCACAACACCTGGACGCTGCGCCTGGAATCCGCCCGCGACGCCGCCGAGCTGACCGCCGAGCACCACGGCCTGGGCGCGGACGTGCTGGCGGTGCGCGCCGCCGCCCGCACCGCCCTCAACGTGCACCTCGACACCGACGGGCCGTGGCGGGTCGCCTACCAGTGCGGGCGCGCCCACGCGCACCGGCCCGCCTGCCGCCGGGGCGAACCGGCCCTGGCGGGCAGCGGGCCGCGCATGTTCGGCCTGACGCTGCCCGGCCCCGGCCTGGTCTGCGTGGACGTGCCGCCGCGCGCCCGCTGGTCGCTGACCCTGGCGGAGGCCGGTCCGGCCGGGGCGGGACGGCTGCTGCGCGGCATCGTCCCCGGCGGCGCGGCGCCCTGACGGCGGGGGGAAGGGGCCGTCAGGGCGCCGGGGCTCACGTCTCGCGGAGCGGGCGGTACTCCTCCTCGCCGAGCCCGAACGTCCACGCGACGCCCTCGCGGGCGGTGCGGGTGCCGGGCGGGACGCGCAGGTGGTAGACGCGGGACGTGCCGTCGGGCTCGGGCGTGGAGTTGACCACCTCGACCATGACGACCGGCTCGTCGCCGGGCAGGTCGATCCGCCAGAGGACGCCGGTCGCGTCGCGGTGCAGCGGGCGGGCGCCGGTCTCGGCGAGGTACCGGTCGTAGCCGAAGATCTCCAGCATGACGCGGCGCAGCTCGGCGTTGCCCTCGGCGTCGATGCGCGCGGTCGTGAGGCCGCCGAGGGAGGCGACGAAGTCGGCCGGGATCGGCATGCCGCGCCAGGCGTGCAGGGCGAACCCGTCGGGGTAGGCGAGGGCGGGGCCGGCGCCGTTGTGCAGCCGGCCCGGCTCGTCGCGGTGCAGCTCGGTCGGCCGCTCCGACAGGATCGCGATGCGCTCGAACGGCCACCACCAGCCGGCCGACCGGGCGACCTCGGCGAGCCCGGCGAGCGGGTCGAGGAGGCCGAGGGAGTCGAACAGCGCGAGCCAGGCCGCCTCGTGCTGGCCGAGGACGGCGTCCAGCGTCGCGGCGCGCTGCGCGGCCCGCGTCTCGTCGTCGCCGCCGTCGTCGTCGCCGATGCCCTGGCGGATGCGGGTGACGAGGGTGCTCGTCTGCTCCCAGAGCGGCCCGCCGGTCGCGGCCCACGCCTCGGCCCAGCCCTGCGGGCCGAGCTCGGCGTAGGCGTCCGCGCGGACGGCCTCCCAGGGGGCGGTGCGGACGGCGTCGCGGACGCTCGCGCCCAGGTCGCCCGCGCCGATGGTGGTGGCGGCGCGGGCTGCCTCGGCGGGCGAGTCCGTCCAGACGAAGTGCTCGGGGGCGGGCAGGCCGGCGGCGGCGTAGGCGGCGCGGACGCCGGCCTCGGCGCGGGGGCGGTCGGCGGGACCGGTGGCGAACGCGGCGTCCTGCCAGGTCAGCACCAGCGCGGCGCGGGTGAGGGCGTCCATCAGTCGGCCACCACCCGGACCGCGCCGGGCACGTACTCGCGCTGCCGGACCACCCGGTACCAGCCCTTCGGCAGGGAGATCGCGGCGTGCTCCTCGTGGCCGAGCCGCCCGCCGTCGGGCAGATGCAGGTGGTCGGCGGCGAGGGGGTCGGGGGAGCGGCGCAGCTCGCCGGGGGCGGCGAGCGCGTGCGCGTGGCCCGTCGCCTCGCCGAGCGCGAGGACCATGCGGCCCCGGCCGTCGCGGGGGGCGGGCGGAAGGGCGCGGACGGAGGCCGGCACGGCGTCCTCCGCGACCGGCACGATGAGGATGTCTCCCTGTCGGTACATGCCGGGCACGCTAACCGGCGCCACCGACAGTCCCGGGCGCCCCTCAGAAACCCCTGGTCCGGCGGGCGGCGGGGCGCGCCCAGCGGCCCGAGGCGCTCAGCCCGACGCGCTGGAAGGCGCGCACCAGCTCGCCGCCGAGGTTCACCCCGGCGCCGAGCGCGAGCGCCACCGACAGCGCCGACACCAGGCTGAGCGCGCCCTCGGCGGCGCCGTCGCGGGTGTTCAGCTCGACCATGCCCCGGTACAGCAGCAGGCCGGGCAGCAGCGGCGCGATCGACGGGACGACGTAGGGCAGCGCGGGCGCGTGCCGGCGGCGCGCGTACAGGTTGCCGGCGAGGCCGATGAACACCGCCGACACCGCCGACGCCAGCACCGGCGTCACGCGCGCGTTCAGCAGCAGCGCGTACACCGTCCAGATGAGGGCGCCGCCCGCCGCCGCCGGGAGCAGCACGTCGCGCGGCACCGCCAGACATACGGCGAAGGTGACCGCGACGCCCGCCGCCGAGAGCACCGGCAGCGGCCGCAGCAGCGCGGGCGCGCTCGGCAGCTCGCCGACGTTGACGTCGACGCCGACCTGCATCGCCAGGTACACGACCGCGCCGAGCCCGGCGACGATCGCGGCGATGATGAAGAACACCTCCAGCAGGCGGGCGCCCGCGCTCACGAGGTCGCCGGTGATGCCGTCCTGGACGCTCGCGACGAGCGGCCGCCCCGGCAGCAGCGCCAGGATCGCGCCGGTGACGATGGTGGACGCGCGCCCGGGGTTGCCCATCGCGACCACGACCACCGCCGCCGTCGCACCGATCGCGGCCGCGAGCGCGAGCTGGAAGAACTCGGCGACGCCGCGCCGGGCGAGCGCCGCCGCCGCGCGGTCGCCGAGCAGCGTGGCGACGAACGCGGTGGCCGCGACGATCGCCCCGCCGCCGCCGAGGACGCCCGCGAACGCGGCGATCAGCCCGAGCGACACGACCATCAGCCAGGGCGGGTAGGGCGCGCGGCCGTGCTTGATCTCGCGCAGGCGCTCGCGGGCGGCGGCCGGCGCCAGCATCCCGACGGACGCCCGCCGCACCAGGTCGTGCAGCGCGGTCAGCCGCCAGTAGGCGGGCGTCCGGCGGCGGATCGCGCGGGTCCCGGTGACGGGCGGGGCGCCGCCCCCGGGATGCACCGACACCAGGATGCTGGTGAAGGAGACCTGCACCTCCGCGCGCGGCAGCTCGTAGGCCAGGGCGAGGCTCAGCATGGCCTCGTTCACCCGCTCGGTGGACTCCCCGGAGGCGAGCAGCAGCTCGCCGACCCGCAGCACGAGGTCGATCGCCCGCGGGTCGAACGCCTCGCCCGGCTCGTCCTCGGGCGGTTCGGGGTCCGGGCCGTCCATGAGGGCCGTCCAGCCGTGCCGCACCCGCTCCATCGCCCGCCCCATGGCCGAACGCGTCCCCCTCGTCCCGTCCCGTCAAGATCGCGCTTGAGGTTACCTTTATCCGACTTGTCCCTATTCCAGGCTCCGGGCGGACTTATCCACAGAACGGGGTTCGGGTGCGGGGTGTCGGCGGCGGCTGATAGCAAGGAGGGGTGACCACCACCGACGAGCGCGCCACCGATCCCACCGCCGCCGGCCTCCGCGACGAGGCCGAGGCGTGCCTCCGCGCCCTCGCGGGCGACCACGCCCGCCTGCGCGACGACCAGTGGACGGCGATCCGCGCCCTGGTGGTCGAGCGCCGCCGCGCCCTCGTCGTCCAGCGCACCGGCTGGGGCAAGTCGGCGGTCTACTTCGTCGCCACCCGGCTGCTGCGCGCCCGCGGCGCCGGCCCCACCGTGATCGTCTCGCCGCTGCTCGCGCTCATGCGCAACCAGATCGCCTCCGCCGAGCGGGCCGGCATCACCGCCCGCACGATCAACTCCGCCAACACCGACGACTGGGAGCGGGTCTTCGCCGAGGTCGAGCAGGGCGCGGTCGACGTCCTGCTGGTCAGCCCCGAGCGGCTCAACAACCCCGACTTCCGCGACCTCGTCCTGCCCAAGCTCGCCGCCGGCGCCGGCCTCGTCGTCGTCGACGAGGCGCACTGCATCTCCGACTGGGGCCACGACTTCCGCCCCGACTACCGGCGGCTGCGCACCCTGCTCGCCGACCTGCCGCCCGGCATCCCCGTCCTCGCCACCACCGCCACCGCCAACGCCCGCGTCACCGACGACGTCGCCGAGCAGCTCGCCGAGGACGACACCCTCGTCCTGCGCGGCGCCCTGGAACGCGACTCGCTGCACCTGTCGGTCGTCGAGCTGCCCTCCGCCGAGCAGCGCGTCGCCTGGCTCGGCGAGCACCTGGACGCCCTGCCGGGCTCGGGCATCGTCTACACCCTCACCGTCGCCGCCGCCCACGAGCTCACCGCCTACCTGCGCGACCGCGGCCACGCCGTCGCCGCCTACTCGGGCCAGACCGAGCCCGCCGAGCGGCTCCAGGCCGAGCGCGACCTCCAGGACAACGCCCTCAAGGCGCTCGTCGCCACCAGCGCCCTCGGCATGGGCTTCGACAAGCCCGACCTCGGCTTCATCGTCCACCTGGGCGCCCCCGCCTCGCCCGTCGCCTACTACCAGCAGATCGGCCGCGCCGGCCGCGGCGTCGACCGCGCCGAGGTCGTCCTGCTGCCCGGCCGCGAGGACCGCGACATCTGGGCCTACTTCGCCAGCCTGGCGTTCCCGCCCGAGCCGGTCGTCCGCACCACCCTCGGCGTGCTGGAGGCGGCCGGCCGGCCGCTGTCCACCAGCGCGCTGGAGCCGCAGGTCGACCTCAACCGGGCGCGGCTGGAGATGATGCTGAAGGTCCTGGACGTCGACGGCGCCGTCCGCCGCGTCAAGGGCGGCTGGACGGCCACCGGGCAGCCCTGGGCCTACGACCGCGAGCGCTACCGGCGCGTCTCGGCCGAACGCGCCCGCGAGCAGCAGGCGATGCTCGACTACATCGCCACCACCGGCTGCCGTGAGGAGTTCCTGCGCAGCCAACTGGACGACCCGGCCGCCGCACCCTGCGGCCGCTGCGACAACTGCACCGGCGCGCACCGCCCGGCCGCCGTCAGCGCCGAGTTCGCCGCCGCCGCCCGCGACCGCCTCGCCCGCCCCGGCGTCGACGTCGCGCCCCGCCGCATGTGGCCGACCGGCGTCAAGGACGACCCCGGCGTCTCCGGCCGCATCGCCGCCGGAGCCATGGCCGAGACGGGCCGCGCCCTCGGCCGCCTCACCGACATCGGCTGGGGCAACCGGCTGCGCGCCCTGCTCGCCGACTCCGCCCCCGACACCGAGATCCCCGACGACATGTTCCAGGCCGTCGTGAAGGTCCTGGCCGCCTGGGACTGGGCCGAGCGCCCCGCCGGCGTCGTCGCCGTCGGCTCCCGCACCCGCCCCCTCCTCGTCGGCAGCCTGGCCCGCCGCATCGCCGAGATCGGCCGCCTGCCCCACCTGGGCGACCTGATCCCCCTCGGCGAACCCGCCCCGCGCCGCCACAACAGCGCCCAGCGCCTCCGCTCGGTCTGGCACTCCCTGGCCCTCCCCGACGACGTCGCCGCCGCCGTCGCGTCCGCCGGCGGCCCCGTCCTCCTGATCGACGACCGCATCGACACCGGCTGGACCGCCACCGTCGCCGCCCGCCTCCTCCGCGAGGCCGGCGCCCCCGCCGTCCTCCCCCTCGTCCTCGCCGTCCCCAACTGACCGGGGACGGCCGGGGGCACGGCCGGACGGGGCGCCCGCCCCGGCGCGGCGTTCGGAGCGCGGGGCCTACGCGGGGCCTACGCGGGGCGGTACGAGCGGGCGGACCGGGCGCCGCGGTCCGGGCGGCTCGATCGGGTCCGAGGGCGGGCACGTCACCGTGCGCGCCGCACGCGAACCGCGCGGGGATGCATGATCGGGGGGTGGGGGGTAGGCGGCCGGCATGTTCTTCTTCTTTTCGAGCCGGCTCGGGTGCCTGGCCTCGCTCGCCGCCAGCGTCGTCGTGACCGTCGTGCTGTACCTGCTGCTCAGCAGGTGACCGGGCCGCCCGGTGCGGGGCGGTTCGGCGGCGCGGCCCGGCGGGGCGTCAGTTCTTGATGGGGTTGTCCATCACGTCGAGGGACGGGCGGGCGCCCAGGTGCTGGAGGGCCTGGACGGCGAGCTGGCAGCCGGCCGTGAGGGCCTCCGCCGGGGGCTTGCCGTCCAGCCAGACCGGCAGGAACCCGGCGACGAACGCGTCGCCCGCGCCCGTCCCGTCGACGATCTTGTCGACGGGCTCGGCGGGGACCGCGATCGGCTCGGGGCGGCCGTTGGTGTACCAGAGGGCGCCGTCGGCACCGCACTTGATCACGACCTGGGGGTACCAGGCGGTCAGCACCTTGGCGGCCTGGTCGGGCTGCTCGCGGCCGGTCAGCACCTCGGCCTCGGCGGCGTTCAGGACGAGCAGCCGGGCGCCCTGGGTCCACTCCAGGAACGGCTCGGCGCCCATCCGCTTCAGCGGCGACGACGAGCCGCCGTCCACCGAGATGGACATCTGCGCCTTGCGGGCCAGGTCCAGGGTGTGGATGGCGGCCTTGCGCGACCCCTCGTTGATCAGCGAGTAGCCCGACAGGTGCAGGTGGACGCCCTGGTGGAACAGGTCCCGGCAGCGGTCGATGTCCTCGATCAGCAGCGCGGCGTTGGCGCCGGGGTCCGACAGCATCGTGCGGTCGCCCTTGTGGGTGACCAGCACCACGCAGGTGCCGGTGGGGCGCTCGGAGTCCATCACCAGGCGGGCGTCGACGCCGTACCCCATGAGCTCCATGTCGCGGTTGCGGCCCGCGATGTCGGAGCCGCGGCGGCCGACGAACGCGACGTCGACGCCGTTCAGGGCGAGCCAGGAGGCGACGTTGGCACCCGAGCCGCCCCCGTGGGACGACACGGCGGCCGGGGTGTCGCTTCCCTTGGCGAGGGGGAACGCGGCACGAGCCACGGTGTCGGTCATCAAGTCGCCGACCACGACCACGCGCGTCATGGGAGTCATCACCTCGATCAACACGGCCCGCGTGAGCGGCATACTGGGCGTAAGACCGAAGGTAACAGCTCTTGACCCTCGAAGAGGTCTCGAACGCGCAGCGAAACCGCGGAAGGCCGCCCTTTTCCCGATCTCCTCCCGCGTCCGGGCCGCCCGGCGGCGTGCCCTACCCTCGGGTAGGTGACCGAGGGTTATCCGGACCAGTGGGAGGCCGACGTCGTCCTCACCGACGGCGGCACCGCCCACCTGCGCCCGATCCGGCCCGCGGACGCCGAGCTGCTGCGGGTGTTCTACGCCCGGCTGTCCGCCGAGACGATCTACTACCGGTTCTTCTCGCCGCGCCCGACGCTGAGCGAGCGTGAGATCGCCCACTTCACCACCGTCGACTACGACCGGCGGGTGGCGCTCATCGCCACCGTCGGCGAGGAGATGATCGCGGTGGTGCGCTACGACCGGCTCCCGAAGCGGCCCGGGACCGCCGAGGTCGCGTTCCTGGTCGAGGACGCCCACCAGGGCCGCGGCGTCGGGCCCGTCCTGCTGGAGCACATCGCCGCCGCCGCCCGCGAGCGCGGCCTCCAGCGGTTCGTGGCGAGCGTGCTGCCCGACAACCGGCGGATGACGCGGGTGTTCCGGGAGGCCGGCTACCGCGCCGAGCAGCGCTTCGAGGACGGCGTCATCGAGCTCGTCCTCGACCTGGAGCCGACCGAGACGTCCGTGGAGGTCATGGCGGCCCGCGAGCACCGCGCCGAGTCCCGCTCGATCCAGCGGCTCCTGTTCCCCGCCTCCGTCGCGGTGATCGGCGCGAGCCGGGCCGAGCACAGCGTCGGCCAGACGGTCCTGCGCAACCTGCTCGGCGGCGACTTCACCGGCCCCGTCTATCCGGTGCACCCCGAGGCGAAGGCGGTCGCGGGCGTCCGCGCGTACGCCTCGATCCTCGACATCCCCGACGACGTGGACCTGGCGGTCGTCGCCGTCCGCGCGGGCGCCGTCCACGAGGTCGTGGAGCAGTGCGCCGCCAAGGGCGTGCGGGGGCTGATCGTGGTGTCGTCGGGGTTCGGGGAGACCGGCCCGGAGGGCCAGGCGCGGCAGGAGGAGCTGGTCCGGCTCGCCCGCGCCTACGGGATGCGCGTCGTCGGCCCCAACTGCCTCGGCGTCGCCAACACCGACCCCGAGGTGCGGCTGAACGCCACCCTCGCCCCGACGATGCCGGGCCGCGGCCCGGTCGGGTTCTTCTCGCAGTCGGGCGCGCTCGGCATCGCGATCCTGCAGCGCACCGCCGAGCGGGGCCTCGGCCTGTCGACGTTCGTGTCGGCGGGCAACCGCGCCGACGTGTCCGGCAACGACCTCATGCAGTACTGGGAGGAGGACCCCGCCACCAAGGCCGTCCTGCTCTACCTGGAGTCGCTCGGCAACCCGCGCAAGTTCACCCGCCTCGCGCGGCGGCTGTCGCGCAGCAAGCCGCTCGTCGTGGTCAAGAGCGGCCGCAGCACCCAGGGCGTCCCGCTCGGCCACGCCGCGACGGCGCTCAGCCTGCCCGACCACGCGGTCAGCGCGCTGCTGGAGCAGGCCGGGGTGATCCGCGTCGAGGACCTGTCGGAGCTGTTCGACGTGGCCCAGCTGCTGGCCTACCAGCCGCTGCCGGCCGGCGACCGCGTCGCGATCATCGACAACTCCGACTCGCTCGGCCTGCTCGCCGAGGACGCCGCGACCGCGCAGGGCCTGCACGTGAACCCGCCGGTGAACCTCGGGCCGCTCGCGACCGCCGCCGAGTACGAGGACGCGCTCGCCGCCGCGCTCGCCGACGAGGCGGTGGACTCGGTCGTCGCCCTGTTCACCCCGCCGACGATCGGCGGCTTCGACGTCAGCGTCCCCGAGCGGATCCTGCGGCTGGCCGCCGCGAGCGACAAGCCGATCGTGGCGACCTACCTCGGCGCCAAGGGCATGCCGGCCGAGCTGCGGGTCGCCGGCCCCGACGGGATGCCGGGGGAGGGCTCGGTGCCGTCCTACCCCGCGCCCGAGGACGCCGTCCGCGCCCTGGCCTACGTCACCCGCTACGCGCAGTGGCGGCGCCGCCCGCCGGGCCGGCTGCCCGAGGTCGGCGCCGACCGCGCGCGGGCGCGCGCGCTCGTCGAGGAGTGGCTCGGCGACGGGACCGGCCCCGTCACCGCGACGCCGGAGCAGGCCGCCGAGCTGCTGGCCTGCTACGGCGTTCCGGTCGCCGACCGGGACGGCGGCGGCGTCGCGGTGCGCGTGGTGACCAGCGAGGACGCCTCGTTCGGCGCGGTCGTGTCCTTCGGCCTGGCGAGCGAGACCGCCGCCCTGCTGGACGACCGCGCCTACCGGCTCGCGCCGCTGACGGACGTGGAGGCCGCCGGGACGGTGCGGGCCGTCCGCACCGCCCCGCTGCTGCTCGGCCACCGCGGGACCGAGCCGGTGGACGTCGCGGCGCTGGAGGACCTGCTGCTGCGCGTCTCCCGCCTCGGCCACGACCTGCCGGAGGTCGCGCGGCTGGAGCTGAACCCCGTCGCGGTGGACGCCGCGGGCGCCACCGTCCGGCGGGCGGCGCTGCGCCTGCAGCGCCCTCTCGGCCCCCGCCCCGAGTACGCCCCCCGCCGCCTCCGCTGACCCCGACCACCCGGTCACTCCCCGTCGAGATGCGGCGTGTTGGGCTGTTGGAACGTGCCAAATGCCCAACACGCCGCATCTCGACGGTCGGTGACCGGGTGGTCAGCTCGGTGGGCCGGGGGCGGGCTCGACCGGGACCGGCGGGATGGGGTCGGGCGCGGGGCCCGGCGGCACCGGTGACGGGCCGGGCGGCTGCGGGCTGGGCGGCTGCGGGCCCGGTCCCGGCGGGACGGGCGGGCGCGGCGGCTCGGGCGACGGGCCCGGCGGCGTGACCGGCCCCGGATCGGGCGGGAGCGGATCTGTGTCGTCCATGCCCCCACCCCTACCCGCGGCGCGACGTTATGACCGTGTTCGCGGGCCGCGTGTGCGGAGGCCGCCCCGGACAGGGCAGGATGGGGCCATGAGGGAAACCCGAGCGACGGCTCACGGGTTGCGCACGGCGATCGAGCGCAGCGGTTACTACCCGGCACTGGTCGCGGACGCGGTCGAGTCCGCGATAGGCGAGGAGCGCGTGAACGCCTTCGTGGTCCACCACGAGGCCGCCTTCGACCCCGCGATGGAGGTCCGCAGGCACGTCACGGTGCTCGTGCTGTCGCCGACCCGGCTGCTGGTGTGCCACACCGACGAGCACCCGCCGGGGGAGGGGATGGCGCAGCCGCACGCCTCCACCACCACCGAGGCCGTCAAGCTGGACCGCGTCCAGTCGGTCGCGGTGACCCGGGTCGTCCCCGACCCGGCGTCCTACGTGCCGGGCGTCGCGCCGACCGAGGTCGTCCTCACCATCGGCTGGGGCGCGATCGCGCACATCGACCTGGAGCCCGCCACCTGCGGCGACGAGAACTGCGAGGCCGACCACGGCTACACCGGCAGCGTGACCGCCGACGACCTGTCCCTGCGGGTCAGCGAGGCCGCCGACGGAGCCGACGCCGTCGCGCACGTCCTGGTGTTCGCCGAGGCGCTGTCGGCGGCGACCGCCCGGTGAGCGCGCCGGTCCCGCGCTACGGGGCCGGCGCCCTCGCCGATCTGGCCGGCTCGGTGCTGGCCTCGCTCGGCGTGCCCGGCGCGGCGGCCGTCCTGGACCTGCCGGAGCTGCCGCGCGCCTGCGTGCTGATCGTGGACGGGCTCGGCTGGGAGCTGCTGCGCGCCCACCCCGAGGAGGCGCCGTTCCTGGCGTCGCTGCCCGGCGGGCCGCTCACGGCGGGCTTCCCGTCGACCACCGTCACGAGCCTCGGCTCGCTCGGCACCGCCGCGACGCCCGGCGAGCACGGCCTGCTGGGCGTGCAGGTCGCGGTCCCGGGCACCGGCCGGCTGCTCAACTGCCTGCGCTGGGACGGGCAGGTCGAGCCCATGGAGTTCCAGCCCGTCCCCACCGTCTACGAGCGCGCCGCCGCCGACGGCGTCCGCACCGCCTACATCGGCTCGCCCGCGTTCCGCCGCAGCAGCCTCACCGTCGCGACCGCGCGCGGCGCCGACTACCTCGGCGCGGTCGGCCTCGGCCAGCTCGTCGGGCGCGCCCGGACGGCGCTGCGCGAGGGCGACCGGGCGTTCGTCACCGTCTACCACTCCGACCTGGACTCCACCGGCCACCGGTTCGGGTGCGGCTCGGAATCCTGGCGCGAGCAGCTGCGGTTCGTCGACCTGCTCGCCGAGCGCCTCGCCGCCGCCCTGCCGGACGGCGCGGCCCTGCACGTCACCGCCGACCACGGCATGGTCGACCCCGACGAGCGCCTCGACGTGGACGCCACGCCCGCCCTCACCGCGGGCCTGGCGCTGCTCGGCGGCGACGCCCGCGCCCGCTACGCCTACGCCGCCGGCGGCGCCGCCGCCGACCTGCTGGACGCCTGGCGTGAGGTCCTCGGCGACCGCTGCTGGGTCGCGGGGCGGGACGAGGCGATCGCGGCGGGCTGGTTCGGGACGGTCGGTCCCGGCATGGCCGAGCGGATCGGCGACGTGGTCGCCGTCCCCTTCACCGGCCTCGCGCTGGTGGCGTCCGAGCGCGAGCCGTGGCTGGAGTCCATGGTCGGCATGCACGGGTCGCTGGTGCCGGCCGAGCTGCTGGTCCCGCTGCTGACGGCCGCCCGCACGTAAGCTGCGTCGATATGAACGACGAGCGCACGCCCCTCCCGCACGGCGGCATCTCGGGTCAGACTGGCGGGGTGCACCCACTCGTGGACGCGCCCGCCCTGGAGCGCCTGCTGCGCCGGGACCCGCCCCCGATCCTGCTGGACGTCCGCTGGCACCTGGCCGGGCCGCCGGGCGCCGAGTCCTACCGCAAGGGGCACCTGCCCGGCGCGGTCTTCGTCGACCTGGACCGCGACCTCGCCGGCCCGCCCGGCCCCGCCGGCCGCCACCCGCTGCCCGAGCCGGAGGCGTTCGAGGCGGCGATGCGCCGCGCCGGGGTGTCCGGCGCGGCCCAGGTGATCGTGTACGACGACGCGGACTCGACCGCGGCGGCCCGCCTCTGGTGGACGCTCCGCTACTTCGGGCACGAGCAGGTCCGCGTCCTCGACGGCGGCTACCACGGCTGGGTCGAGGGCGGCCGCGAGGTCACCACCGACGTGCCCGCGCCCGCGCCGGGCGACTTCGTCGCGCGCCCCGGGCGGCTGCCCGTCCTGGACGCGGCGGGCGCGGCCGCGCTCGCCGGGGACGGGGTGCTGCTGGACGCCCGCGCCGCCGAGCGCTACCGCGGCGAGAACGAGCCGGTCGACCCGGTCGCCGGGCACATCCCGGGCGCCGTGAACGCGCCGACGTCCGGCAACGTCGGCGTCGACGGCCGGTTCCTGCCGCCCGAGCTGCTGCGCGAGCGGTTCGCCAAGCTCGGCGCGACCGACGCGCTGGACGTCGGCGCCTACTGCGGCTCGGGAGTCACGGCCGCGCACGAGATCCTCGCGCTCACCATCGCGGGCGTGCCCGCGGCCCTGTACGTGGGGTCGTGGTCGAACTGGGTCGCCGACCCGTCCAACCCGGTCGCGACCGGCGAGAACTGACGGGTCCTCACCCGGCGCCCATCGCGGCGAAGCCGAGGGTGCCGGGGCTGCGGAGGGCGGCGGCGAGCGCGGCGGCGGGGCCGTCCCCCGCCGCGAGGCGCCGGTGGACGGCGCCCATGAACGCGGGGACGTCGGCGTCCGCGACGGGCGCGGCGCTGGCGATCACGGTGGCGGTGCCGAGCGCGAGGAGCGCGCCCGCCATGCCGGCGGCGGCGTCGCCCGGCCCGCCCTGCCCGACGTCGCAGGCCGACAGCACCACGCGGTGCGGCGGCGCGCGCAGGTCGTCCAGGTCGTGGGCGAGGAGGGCGCCGCCGGCGAGGGTGAGGCGGGAGAACAGCGGGTTGCCCGGCCGGTGCGCGCCGTGGGCGGCCAGGTGCGCGAGGCGGGCGCCGTCCAGGGCGTCGCGGACGGCCTCGGGCCGGGCGTGCGGGCCGGTGAGGACGCGCGCGCCCGGATGCAGGCGGTGCAGCGCGCGGACCTCGCGGGCGGCGTGGGCGAGGTGCGGGCCGGCGACGAGGACGGTCCCGCCGCGCCCCGGCTCGGCCCGCGCGGCGCGCAGCCAGGCGGCGGCCGACGGCGCGAGGCTGAACGGGCGGCCCGCCAGGGACGGCAGCGCCGCCCAGGGCAGCCCGTGCAGCGCGCCCGTCGGGACGATCACCACTTCGCGGTCGCCGGGGACGAGCCCGGCGAGGCGCGCGGCCGTCCGGTCCAGGTCGGCGCGGGACCGCTCGGCGTCCCGGCCGTCCAGCAGCCGCCGGTGCGCGGCCCGCAGCAGGGCGGCGTCGCGGACCGCCGCCGGGTGATCGGCGGCGACGCGCCGCCGGACGCGGCCGTCGTGGACGGTGACGGCGTGCAGCTCGGCGCCGACGCGGATGAGCTGCACGAGCTCGCGGCCGTCCAGGGCGTCGGCGAGGGCGTGCAGGTCGACGCCGGGCCGCCCGTCGGCGGCGCCGGGGCGGCGGAGCGCGGCCGCGCGGACGGTGCGCTCCAGGCGGGTGAGGCGCCGGGCGAGCACGGGGCAGGCGCCGCCGCGCAGGGTCGCGGTGGTCTGCTCGGCGCTCAGCGTCCGCAGCTCGGCGAGGGCGGCGGCCCGTTCGGGGTCGGGCGGCGGCCGCAGGGCGGCGGGACGGCGCAGGATCGCGCGGCGGCGCTCGTCGGCGCGCAGCAGCTCGCGGGCCGAGCGGGCGAGGGCCAGCCCGAGGTCGGCGAGGTCGGCGCCGAGGCCGGCGGTGCGGGCGCGCAGCTCGGCCGCGCCGATCGTCTCGGCGTGCTCGTGCAGGACCTCCAGGCCGAGCCAGACGGCGGCGAGCGCGCCCCGCCGGTCGCCGGACGCCAGCCGGTCGAGGGCGAGGGCGTGGAAGGCCGCCGCCCGCCGCGCGCCCGGCCCGCGCGCCGCGAGGACGGGGGCGAGGAGCGGCCCGGCGGGATGCCCCAGGTGCAGGGCGAGCCGGGCCGCGACGATGCGCGCCTCGGCGGCGTCCCAGCCCGCGCCTTCCAGCGGTCCGATCAGGGCGCGGGCGGCGCCGGCCAGCTCCGGCGAGCGCTCCCCGCCGGCCCAGCGGCCGCGCACGGCCAGCGCGGACGCGGCGAGGGCCCAGCCGGCGCGTCCCTGGCCGGCGAAGACCGCACGGGCGCGTTCGGCGGTGGACGCCGCCCGCAGCGGTTCGTCGTCGGCGAACTCGGCGTGCGCGAGGAGCAGCAGGTCGTCACCTCCGTCCGCCGTGGTGAGCAGGTCGCGGGCCTCGCGGGGGAGCCCGGCGGCGAGGAGCGCCCCGGCGCGTCCCGTCCGGCAGAGCGCGCGGCGCTCGCCCGCCAGGCCGCGCTCGGCCTCGGCGTACAGCGCGAGCGCGCCCGGGACGTCGCCCTCCGCCGCAAGAACGGCGGCGAGCCGCGCCCGGCAGGACGCCGCGAGGTGCCGCAGTCCGGCACCGTCGGCCACCTCGATCGCCCGCCGCAGAACCCGGGCGGCGGCGGCGCCCCGGTAGGCGTCAGCGAGGTCGGCGAGCGCGGCCGGGTCGTCGCGCAGGCGAGGCAGAACACGCTCGGCAACCCTCCGCGCCTCCACAAGCCGCCCAGCACGAGCATGAACCCGCGCCACCACAGCCACCAGCCGGTCAGCATCATGGCCGGTGAGGGCGGCGCGGGCGGCGTCCGCGACCCGCAGTGCCTCATCGACCTCGCCCAGGTCGGCGAGCGCGGCCGCCAGATGCGGGGCTGCGGACGGCGTGTTCTCGGCCGCCGCCCGTAGGAGGGCGGCGGCTTCGGCCGGGCGGGCCAGTTCGCGGGCGGCCAGGCCGGCCGCGAACGGGTCGGGTGCGGCGCCGCCCGGACGGCAGCGGCGGTGGACGGCGCCGGGGTCGGCGAGCGCCGCGCGCGTCAGAGCCGGATCCAGCTCGTCACCACCGCGTCTCCGCCCGGTGGCTCGACCACCAGGCTGACCGGGCCCTCGCCCACGCAGGGCAGGGCGAAGCAGCCCTCCTCGTCGGCGAGGGCGGTGCGGTCGGCGTGCGCGGGGCGCCGCAGCCGGACCCGGGCGGGCGACGGCGGGGTCAGCCGTCCGGTGACCTCCCCGTCGCCGGACGCCTCCAGCTCCACCGTCACGCCGCCGCCGGTGAAGGTCAGCGTGCGCGTGGCGGTTGTCGCGCGGGCGCCGGCGGGCGCGGACGCGTCGTCGGCGGCGAGGCCGGCGAGAGCCGCGCCGGGCAGCCGGAGGGCGAGCGCGGCCCGCGCCGCCGCCAGCACCCCCTCGGGCACCGGGTCGGCGGCGAGGAACGCGGCGCGGATGCCGGCGGCCAGCTCGGCCTCGTCCGCGGGCCCGCTCACGGGGCGAGCCTCCGCCGCAGGTGGGCCAGGCAGCGCACGCGGGTCGGGCCGAGGCTGCCGACGGGCATGTCCAGGGCCGCCGCCAGCTCCGCCTGGCCCGGCGCGAGCGCGACCAGGCGCAGCAGGTGCTGGCAGCGGCGGGGAAGGTCCTGGAGGGCGGCCCCGACCCGGCAGAGCCGCTCGCGCCCGGCGACGACCTGCTCGACCGGCGCGGCGGACGACGCGCCCGCCGCGTCCGGCGCCGGGCCCGGCGCCTCGCGGTCGCCGAGCCGCGCCTGCCGGAGGCTCTCGCGGCGCGCCGTCGTCGCGAGCCAGCCGCCGACGGCGGCCGGGGCGTCGAGCGCGTCCAGCCGCTCCACCAGCCGCAGCCAGGTGATCTGCACGACGTCGCCGCAGTCGGCGTCGCGCAGCCCGTGCCCGCGCGCGATCGACCAGAGCAGCGCGCTGTACCGCTCGACGAGCTCGGTCCAGGCGCCGCCGTCGCCGGCGCGCGCCCGGCGCACCAGCTCGCCGGAGTCCCGTCCTTCTTCGGCCAACGAAGTCTCCTTCGCGGGCCCCGCCACCTGCAAACTAGCGCTCCGGGCACGGAACGTGAAGGCGCGGTTACCCGTTCGCGTCCAGGTTGTTTCCGATCCCTGATGATTACGGGACGCCGACCCTGGGAATCCTGACAACGAACCCCGCTGCACAGACAGGGCCCCGCCGCCCCCCTTGAGCACCTTTGCCGCTCGCGCCCCAGAGGGCGCGAGCGGCAAAGCCATTTCCGGAGCCCCGCCGGACGCGCGGACGGGCCGCCCCGGCGGGCGGCGGGGGACCGGCCCGGCGCGCCGGCGTCCGCACCTGACGGGTTCTGTTCGGCCCGGAAAAGGGGATCGGGTAGGTCCCGCGAAGGGGCGGCCGGACAATCGCGCAATCGGGACGGCGGGTCCGCCGCGCGTCCCCGGCCCGGACGTTCCGGCAGGTCGGCTCGCCCCCCACCGGAGGTGGAATTCCCGCTTCGCCGGGTTCGTCGAAATCTACAAAGATCATTGTCGGGCGGCACGAAAGGCGCCCGCAGGGGGTAGGGCGCCGGGGCAATGGTTCGGCAAACAGCGCTCGCGCAGTGGTGCGTTCCGTGTCGATGATGCAGAATGAGTCACGCGGACGCTGCCTTGAGGCGTACGAGGCCGTAGGGGAAGACGAGCCTCAGTACAGATCCTGGAGGTCCGGTGACCGCACGTGGCGTTTTTTACGTCCACTCCGCGCCACCTGCGCTGAGCCCGCACATCGAGTGGGCGGCCGCAGGTGTCCTCGGCGTGCCCGTCTCCCTGGAATGGGCCGATCAGCCGGCCGCTCCGGGGACGCTCCGCGCCGAGCTGCACTGGGAGGGCCGGGCCGGTGTCGCCGCCGGGATCACTTCCGCGCTGCGCAACTGGAAGCTCGCCCGGTTCGAGGTCACCGAGGACCCGACCCCCGGGTGCGACGGCGTCCGGTACAGCTTCACGCCCACCCTCGGGGTGTTCAGCGGCGTCATCGGCGCCAGCGGCGACATCATGATCCCTGAGGATCGGCTGCGCGCCGTCATGGCCAACGCCGCCGTCGGCAAGACCACCCTGGAGATCGAGCTCGACCGGCTGCTCGGCACGCCCTGGGACAACGAGCTCGAGCCCTTCCGCCGGGCCGGCGACGGCGCCCCCGTCCGCTGGCTGCACGCCGCCGTCTGACCGCCCCGCCCGCCCGCCCGCGCCGTCCGACCGCCCCGCCCGGCCGCGCCGCCGCCCGCCCGCGGCCGGTGCGGGACGGGTCGGCCAAGCAAATGCTTGACCGGATGTGAGACAGGTCATATAACCCTCCTAGACGTCGCAGCATCCTGCGGCCGCGCCCGCGGCGCGGCCGTCCCACCCCCCGCACGGCGCGCCGGCGCGCCCTGCCGAACCGATGTCTCGTCACGTCCTGGGCGGCATTTCAAGGCGCGAGCCACCCCGGACCCTGTCAGCACGAAAGCAGGGAACCGGGTATGACGAACCCGTCGACGCACCACCCCGACCACCACCCCGACCGGCCCGCCGAGAACCACCCCGGCGAGCGCGCCCCCGCCGGCCTGTCCCGCCGCGGCCTGCTCGCCGCCGCGAGCGCCGGCGCCCTCGGCGCCGCGCTCGGCTGGACCCCGGCGTTCCGCGTCCCGGCCGCCTCGGCCGCCGCGACGCTGCCCGCCCCGCCCGGCTTCCCGGCCGGCCTCGCCCTCTACCAGCAGGCGTTCGAGAACTGGTCCGAGGAGATCAGGATCGAGGCGGCCTGGACCTGCGCGCCGCAGACCCCCGCCGACGTCGTCACCGTCGCCAACTGGGCGCGCGCGAACGGCTACCGCGTCCGGGCCCGCGGCATGGGGCACAACTGGTCGCCGCTGCTCGTGCCGGACGGCGCGAACGTCGACAAGATGATCTTCGTCGACACCACCCAGCACCTCACCAGGGCGACCGTCAACGCGGGCAGCCCCCGCACCGTCACCGTGCAGACCGGCTGCCTCATGGACAGCCTCGTGCAGACGCTGGAGGACGCCGGCCTCGGCTTCCTCAGCATCCCCTTCCCCGGCGGCATCACCGTCGGCGGCGTCCTGGCGATCAACGCGCACGGCTCGTGCGTCCCGGCGACGGGGGAGAGCCGCCCCGCCGGGATGTCCTACGGGTCGATGAGCAACAGCATCCGGGCGCTCACCGCCGTCGTGTGGAACGGCGGCGCCTACGTCCTGAAGACCTTCCAGCGCACCGACCCCGACATCGCGCCGTTCCTGTCGCACCTCGGGCGGGCGTTCGTCACCGACGTGACGCTCCAGGTCGGCGCGAACCAGAACGTGCGCTGCCAGTCCTGGTACAGCACGCAGGTGACGGACGTGTTCGCGCCCCCGGCGAGCGCGGGCTCCTCGTCCTTCGCCAGGCTCGTCGACAGGTACGGGCGGATCGAGGTGCTGTACTTCCCGTTCACCACGGTCCCGTGGATCAAGATGTGGTCGGTGGCGCCGAGCAAGCCGCTGCTGTCGAAGAAGGTCACCGCGCCCTACAACTTCGACTTCGTCAACTTCGTGAACCAGGACCAGTCGGACTTCGTCTCGCAGATCGTGCGCGGCAACGTGTCCGGCACCCCGACCTACACCAACGGGCAGATGGCCGTCATCGGCTCCGGCCTCATCGCGACCGGCACCTGGGACATCTGGGGCAAGTCCAAGAACGTGTGGCTGTGGGTCGAGCGGTCGACGCTGCGGATCGTGGAGACCGGTTTCGCCGTCATCACCGCCCGCGCGAACGTCCAGCGCGTCGTCAGCGAGTTCTACACCCGGTACATGGCGACGATCAACGCCTACAAGGCGAACGGGAACTACCCGATGAACATGCCGTTCGAGATCCGCGTGAACGGCCTCGACAAGCCGGGCGAGGTGGACGGCGTCGCGGGCGCCGTCAGCCCGCAGCTCTCCTCGCTCCGGCCCCGCCCCGACCACCCCGAGTGGGACACCTGCGTCTGGCTCGACATGGGCACCGTCCCCGGCACCCCGCACTGCGACGAATTCTACGCCGAGATGGAGGCGTGGATCCTGGCCAACTACACCGGCTCCTACGCCACCGTCCGGCCCGAGTGGTCCAAGGGCTGGGCCTGCGCGCCCGGCGGCGTGTGGACCGACACCGCCCGGATGGCGGCCTACCGCGCCGCGATGAACGCCGGCCAGCCCGCCGGCGACGACTTCGACGCGGGCGTCGCCAAGCTCGACGCCTACGACCCCTACCGGGTCTTCAGCAACACCTTCCTCGACACCCTCCTGCCCTGAACGCGCGGCGGGGCGGGACCGGCGACCCGGTCCCGCCCCGCACCGCGCGGGCGCGCGCTACTCGGCGCGCTGGAAGATGACGGACACGTTGTGGCCGCCGAAGCCGAACGAGTTGTTGATGGCGGCGGCCGGGCCGTCCGCCAGCTTGCGCGGCTCGCCGCGGACGATGTCGAGGTCGACGTCGTCGTCGGGGTCCTCCAGGTTGGCGACGGGCGGGACGAGGCCCTCCCGCAGCGTCAGGATGGTGATCACCGACTCCAGCGCGCCGGCGCCGCCGAGCAGGTGGCCGGTCATCGACTTGGTCGCGGTGACGGTGAGCCGGCGGGCGACGTCCTCGCCGAGCGCCACCTTGATCGAGTTCAGCTCGGCGACGTCGCCGGCGGGCGTCGAGGTGGCGTGCGCGTTGACGTGCACGATGTCGGCCGGCTCCAGCCCGGCGTCGGCGAGCGCGCGGCGCATCGCCTTGGCCTGGCCGCCGCCCGACGGGTCGGGCAGCACGATGTCGTAGGCGTCGCCGGAGTACCCGGCGCCGGACGCGATGGCGTGGATGCGCGCGCCGCGGGCGCGGGCGTGCTCCTCCGACTCCAGGATCATGACGGCGGAGCCCTCGCCGAGCACGAACCCGTCGCGGTTCTTGTCGTAGGGGCGGGACGCGCGCTCGGGCTCGTCGTTGCGGGTCGACATCGCCCGCATCGACCCGAAGGAGGCCATCTGCAGCGGGTGGATGCACGACTCGGTGCCGCCGCAGATGACGACGTCGGCGCGGCCCGCGCGGATCATGTCGATGGCGTAGCCGACGGCCTCGCCGCTCGACGCGCACGCGCTGACCAGGGCGTGCGAGCCGGCCATCGCGCCGTACTCGATGCCGACGTGCCCGGAGGCGCCGTTCGGCATCAGCATCGGCACGGTGAACGGCGAGACGCGCTTCCAGCCCTTCTCGCGGAACACGTCGTAGCTGTTCAGCGCGGTGTGCAGGCCGCCGATGCCGCTGGACAGCACCACGCCGAGGCGGTCGCCGTCCACGACGTCGCCGGCGCGCTCGGCGCCGGGGTCGTCGCCCTTCTCCAGCGGCGGCGCGTAGCCCGCGTGCAGCCACGCCTCGCGCGCGGCGATCAGCGCGAGCGCCTGGTTGCGGTCCAGCCGGCGCAGCCGCTGCTTCGGCAGCACCTCGGCCGGGTCGACGGCGACCTGCGCGGCGAACTGCACCGGCAGCTCGTCCACGTTGTCCCAGTCCAGCCTGCGCACCCCGGATTCGCCGGCGAGCAGCGCGGACCAGGTCGACGCGACGTCGCCGCCGAGCGGTGTCGTCGCGCCGAGCCCGGTCACGACGACGGTGGTCTGGCTCTTACTCATGATCGAGTGCTCCTCGCGAGTGGGGGTGGCGATGCGGCGCGCCGCCGTGCCGTGGCGGGGGACGGCGGCGCGCCGCGGCCGGCTGCTCAGCCCTGCTGCTGCTGAAGGTTCTGGACGAAGTTGATCACGTCCTTGACCGTCTTCAGGTTGCGCAGCTCGTCGTCGGGGATCTCGACGCCGAACTGGTCCTGGGCGGCCACCGCGATCTCTACCATCGACAGCGAGTCGATGTCGAGGTCGTCGATGAAGTTCTTCTCCGGGGTCACCTCGGACTTGTCGATGCCGACGATGTCGTCGATGATCTCGGCGAGGCCGTCGAGGATCTGCTGCTCGGTGGCGACTTCAGCCATGGTGGTGTGGATCTCCTTCGTGGGTTGGTCCAGAACGTGCGGGCGGGCAGAACCTGCCTACGGGATCTGGATGACTTGGGCAGCGTAGGCCAATCCGGCGCCGAACCCGATGAGCAGGGCCGGGGCACCGGACGGCAGGTCGCCGCGGCCCAGCATGTGGGACAGGGCCAGCGGGATCGAGGCGCCCGAGGTGTTGCCCGTGTGGGTGATGTCGTGCGCGACGACGGCGTTGGTCGCCTTCACCTTCCGGGCGATCGCGTCGATGATCCGCAGGTTGGCCTGGTGCGGGACGACCGCGGCGAGCTCGTCGGGGCGGACCCCGGCGCGCTCGCAGGCCGCCAGCGCCACCGGCGCGACCGCGCTGGTCGCCCAGCGGAACACCGACTGGCCCTCCTGGCGGATGAACGACCGCCGGTCCTCGATCATGATGTGGTCGGCGGCGCCGCCGTCGCTGCCCCACACCACCGGGCCGATGCCGGGGGCCTCGCTCGGGCCGACGACCGCGGCGCCCGCGCCGTCGGCGAAGATGATGCAGGTGGAGCGGTCGGTCCAGTCGATCCACTGCGACATCTTCTCGGCGCCGACGACGAGGACGTGGCGGGCCATGCCGGTCCGCACCGCCGCGTCGGCGCTGGCGAGGGCGTAGCAGAACCCCGAGCAGGCGGCGTTCAGGTCGTAGGCGCCGGGGGCGGCGATGCCGAGGCGGTGCGCGACGGACGCGGCGTGCGCGGGCATCGGCGTCTCCGCCGAGCAGGTCGCCACGATCACCAGGTCGATGTCGCCGGGGGCGAGGCCGCTCGCGGCGAGGGCCTTGCCGCCGGCGTGCGCGGCCATGTCGACGATGGTCTCGTCCGGCGCGGCGATGCGGCGCTCGACGATGCCGACGCGGCTGCGGATCCACTCGTCGTCGGTGTCGACGGTCTCGGCGATCTCGTCGTTGGTGACGACGCGCGCGGGCTGGTAGTCGCCGAACGCCAGGACGCGCGACCCGGCGACGAGCGGCGGCAGGCGCAGCGCGACCGGCCCGCTCACGCGTGCGCCTTGATGAGCTCGCGGGCCTGGGCGAGGTCGTCGGGGGTCTTCAGGGAGAGCAGCTCGATCCCCTTCAGCTCGCGGCGGGCGAGGCCCGTCAGCGTCCCGGCCGGCGGCAGCTCGATGATCGCGGTGACGCCGAGCTCCCGCATGGTGTCCATGCAGGCGTCCCAGCGGACGGGGGCGCTCACCTGCTCGGCGAGGCGCGCCAGGTACTCGCGGCCGGAGTCGACGACCGCGCCGTCCTTGTTGGACAGCAGCCGGGCGGCCGGGTCGGTGACGGGCGCGCCCTGCGCGAGGCGGCGCAGCACGTCGGCGGCGGGCGCCATGTGCTCGGTGTGGAAGGCGCCGGCGACCGCGAGGGGCCGCAGCCGGGCCTTGGCGGGCGGCTGCTCGGCGAAGGCGGCGAGCCGCTCGGCGGTGCCGGCCGCGACGATCTGGCCGGCGCCGTTGACGTTGGCGGGGGTGAGGCCGGCGGCCTCGATGGCGGCGAGCACCTCGTCGCGGTCGCCGCCGAGGACGGCGGTCATGCCGGTCTCGGTGACGGCGGCGGCGTCGGCCATGGCGCGGCCGCGCTCGCGGACCAGCACGAGGGCGGTCTCGGGGGTCAGGGCGCCGGCGATCGCGGCGGCGGCGAGCTCGCCGACGCTGTGCCCGGCGACGGCGGCGGGGCGGGCGGGGGCGCCGCCGTCGGGGGACACCTCGTACAGGGCCTCGTAGGCGGCGAGCGCCGCGGCGACCAGCAGCGGTTGGGCGACGGCGGTGTCGCGGATCTCCTCGGCGTCGGCGGTGGTCCCGTAGCGGACCAGGTCCAGGCCCGTGACGGCCGACCACCAGGCCAGGCGGTCAGCGACACCGGGGACCTCGAGCCATGGCCGCAGGAATCCGGGGGACTGGGCGCCCTGGCCGGGCGATGCGAGGAGAATCACACGCCAAGCCTGCCCGCTGCGGGTATCGCCTGCCGATGCGGATCGGCACGAAGTTTGGTCGTGGGGGTTTGTACGACACCTACAAGGGCCACAAGGCCCGATAACGGGCGTCCCCGCGTTCAGAGCCGCGCGGAGCGGGCGCTGAAGCGGCCGAGGACGAGCGCGATGCGCAGGGTGAAGGCGTTGCGGCCGTCGGTCGGGGCGAGGCCGGTCAGCTCGGTGACGCGCCGCAGCCGGTAGCGGACGGTGTTGGGGTGGACGAACAGCAGCCGCGCGGTCGCCTCCAGCGAGGAGCCCTGCTCCAGGTAGGTGGCGAGGGTGTCCAGCAGCGGCGCGCCCGCCGCCAGCATCGGGTTGTAGACCTGCTCGGTGAGGTGGCGGCGGGCCGCGTCGTCGCCGTCCAGGGCCCGCTCGGGCAGCAGCTCGATCGCCTGCACGGGGCGGGGGGCGTCCGGCCAGCCCGCCGCGGCGCGCAGCCCGGCGAGGGCGGCGCGCGCCGAGGTCGTGGAGTCGTACAGGTCGTCGACGGGCGGGCCGATGACGACGGGGCCGGGGCCGCACTTGGCGGCGATCGGGCGGGCCGCCTCCAGCGGGTCCTCGGCGCCGCCGACGATCACGATGACGCGGGTGCCCTGCACGCCGGCGAGCACGTCCACGCGGGCGCGGCGGGCGGCGAGCTGCATCTGGTCGATGGTGACCTCGGGGTCCTCGTCCTCGGGCTGGTAGCCGGCGATGACCGTGACGGGCTTGGACGTCCAGCCGAGCGCGGCCGCCCACGAGTGCATGCCGTCGTCGACCTCGCCGCGCATGACGGCGTTGACGACCAGGGCCTCCAGCCGGGCGTCCCAGGCGGCGCGGGTCTCGGCGGCCTGCGCGTAGACCTGCGCGGCGCCGAACGCCACGTCGCGGGTGTAGCGCAGGATCGCCTCGCGGAGCTGGGGGACGCCGCCGGGCGCGGCGAGCTCGTCCAGCCGGGTCTCCACCACATCGATGATCACCCGGACCATGTCGATGGTGTGCCGCAGCTTGATCGCGCGCAGCAGCTCGCGGGGCGCGGTGCCGAACACCTCCCCGGCGATGGCGGGCCTGGACTGCTCGGCGCTCTTGAACCACTCCACGAACGCGGCGATCCCGGCCTGGGCGACCAGCCCGATCCACGAGCGCTGGTCGGGCGGCATCCGCCGGAACCAGGGGAGCTGCTCCTCCATGGAGGCGAGCGCCGCCGTCCCGAAGGTGCCCATCGCCTTCTCCAGGCGCTCGGTCGTCTGCTCGCGGAGCTCGGCGTCGCTCGGGGTGTCCACCCGACCAGGGTGCCACCCCGGCGGCGGTGCCCGGACCGTCCCCCCGCCGCGTACCCGCTGGTAGGGGCGCCGGAAACGGCCACTAGCGGCCGGGGGCGGGGTCAGGCGGACGTGACCGCCGAGTCATGTCCGAGGGCGATGCCGGTCAGGTTGCGCAGCGGCACCGATCCGGGCTTCAGGTAGTCGCTGTGCCCGCCGTGCCCGGCGTCGAAGACGCGGGCGCCGAAGCGGCGCGACACCGGGTCGGGGCCGAGGCCGAGGCCGAGGATGCGGACGTGCGGGACGTCCTCCATCCAGTCGGTGGCGCCGCGGCCCGCCCAGACGCGGGCGCCGCCGCCGAGCGCGGCGGCCGACCAGGCGGTGGTGCCGGGGCTGCCGAACAGGGCGATGTCGGTGACGGCGCGCCAGCCGGCGGCGTCCGCCCCCGCCGCGCCCGCCGCGGCGAGGGCGGTGCGGCCGCAGACGACCGAGCCGTAGCTGTGGCAGAGCAGGGCGATGCCGGCGCCGGCGTTGGCGCGGTGCACCTTGGCCAGGAACCGCTGGAGCTGGACGGCGCCCTGGTCGGCGCGCTCGGCGGTGAGGACCTCGCTGCTGATCGTCTTCGGGGCGGCGTAGCCGAGCCAGGCGACGACGGCGAGGCCGCCGGCCGCGCCGTCGCGGGCGGCCTGCGCGTAGACGGCGCGGGCGCCGCCGCCGGGCGTGGCGTAGGCGGTGCCGGCGCGGCGGTCGAAGTCTGCGAGGGTGGAGTCGGCGCCGGGCACGAGGACGGCGATGCGGCGGGCGTGCGCGAGGTCGCCGATGACCTCGACGGCCTGGCCGCGGCCGCGCGCGTCGAAGTACAGGAAGTGGCGGGAGGGGCCGAGGAAGGAGGTGAGCGCTCTGGCGCGGCCGGTGTCGCCGACCTCGCCGGCGGTGCGCAGGGCCTCGCGGATGGCCGCGCGCTCGGCCTGGTAGCGGGCGCCGAGCGTCGCCGCGGAGAAGGACGGCGCCGGGCCGGGGGCCGCGTAGGGGTCGGCGTGGCCGGCGGGCGCCGTCGTCAGCAGCACACCGCCGATCGTGACGGCGCACGCGAGGGCGCGTCGCAGGCGTCGGGCGCGCTTGGGGTGCGCCCTGGCGGGCTTCTCGCGGTGCGGCGGCATGGTCCGTCTTTCTACCTGATGTCGGTGAATGATCCGCGCACCCGGGGGTAGGACCGCGTGTTCGGCTTCTGTCGGTTCGACGTACGCGGGGCGCCTTCGGTTGAGATCATTTCGCGCGCGGCCGGCGGTGGCGGCGCCGGCGCAGGCGGCCCGCGAGGCGGCCCACCAGGCGGTCGAACCGGCTCGGCTCGGCGAGGCGCTGGTAGCGGGCGGCGTGCCAGGCGGGCAGGGCGTGGGGCTGCGGGCGGGGGCGCGGGTGCGGGTCGCGGGGGTCAGGCATGGCGGGTCACCTGGTCCTCCAGGGCGAGGGCGATCCGGGTGATGTTGCGCAGGGACGTCGTGCCGGGCAGGAGGTAGGCGCCGTGCGCCCCCGTCCCGGCGTCGAACACGCGGGCGCCGAAGGCGGGCGACACCGGGTCGCGGCCGAAGCCGAGACCGGCGAGACGGACTTTCGGGACGTAGCGCATCCAATCGCCGCGCGCCCGGCCCGCCCACACGTGCGCGGCGGTCCGGACGCCCGCTGAGGTGTCCTGGGTCGTGCCGGGGCTGCCGTAGAGCGCGATCTCGTCCACGGGCAGGCCGGACGTCACCGCCCGGCCGCACACGACCGAGCCATAACTGTGGCACAGCAGCGCGACCCGCGCCCGGGGATCGGCGCGATGCAGGTCGGTGATCAGGGCGCGCAGGGCGCGCGCGCCGCCGTCGGCCCGGCCGGTCGTGGCGACGGCGAGGCTGGTCGTGGACGGGGAGGCGTAGCCGAGCCAGGCGACGACCGCGAGGCGCGTACCGGGCGCCTGCGCGCGGGCCTCGGCGGCGACGGCGCGGGCCCCGCCGCCGGCCCACTTGGCGTCGTCGAAGTTGGTGAGGCGGCCGTCGGCGCCGGGCACCACGACCGCGACGCGGGACGCGGCGGCCAGGTCGCCGATCACCTCGACGGCGCGGCCGCTTCCGCGCGGGTCGAAGGACAGGAGGGTGCGGCCGGGCGCCGCGAGGGCGCGGAACGCGCGGGCGCGCCCGGTGTCGTGGACGCGGTCGGCGGTCGCGGCGGCCGTCCGGACGGCGGTCCGGACGGCGGCGTAGCGGGCGGGCAGCGCCGCCGGGCCGGTGAGGGCGGGCGGCGCGGCGGGCGCCGCGTAGGGCTGCCCGGCGCCGGGGGCGAGCAGCGGGCCGCCCGCGACGAGGAGCGTCGAGACGGTGAGGAACCTGCGCATCGGGGGCGTCCTTCCGGGCCGGGGGTGCGTCCGGTTCCGAAGCTAGGAGCCGGGGCGCCTCGTCCGGATCACCCCGCGGTGCCGTCCCGCCGGGTGCGACCAGGGTGTGACACCGGTCAGCCGCCGGTCAGTCGCCGGGGCGGACGAGCCCGACCTCGTAGGCGTAGACGATCGCCTGCGGCCGGTCGCGCAGCCCGAGCTTCATCAGCACCCGCCCGAAGTGGGTCTTGACGGTCTGCTCGGCGACGACGAGCGCTTCGGCGATCTCGCCGTTGGACAGGCCGCGCGCGACGAGGCCGAGCACCTCGGTCTCGCGCTCGGTGAGCGCGTCCAGGCGGGCGCGGGCGGGCGCGCGCGGGCCGCCGAGGCGGGCGAACTCGCCGATCAGCCGCTTGGTGATGCCGGGCGACAGCAGCGCGTCGCCCGCCGCGACGATGCGGACGGCGTCGGCGAGCTCGCCCGCCGAGGCGTCCTTCAGCAGGAACCCGCTGGCGCCCGCGCGCAGCGCCTCGTAGACGTAGTCGTCGAGGTCGAAGGTGGTCAGCATCAGCACCTTCGGGGCGCCGGCGGCGGCGCCGGCCAGCAGCCGGCGGGTCGCCTCCAGGCCGTCCATGACGGGCATCCGCACGTCCATGAGGACGACGTCGGGGCGCAGCTCGGCGACGCGGCGGAGGCCCTCGGCGCCGTCCACGGCCTCGCCGACGACCTCGATGTCGGGCTGGGCGTCCAGCAGCACGCCGAAGCCCGCGCGGACCATGCCCTGGTCGTCCACGATCACCACGCGGATCATGCCGGGTCCGCCACCGGTAGGCGCGCCGTCACCTGGAATCCCCCTTCGGGCGTGGGCCCGGCGGCCAGGTCGCCGCCGAGCATCGCGGCCCGCTCGCGCATCCCGGTGAGGCCGTGCCCGCCGCCGGGCGGCGAGGGGGTGGGGCGCTGACCGGCGGGCGGGGGGCCGTTGACGATCTCCAGGTGCAGTATGCCGCCCCGGCGGGCGGCGGCCACCCGCACGTGCGAGCCGGGCGCGTGCCGCATCGCGTTGCTGAGCGCCTCCTGCACGATCCGGAACGCCGACAGGCCGACGCCCGGCGGGAGCCCGGCGAGGTCGCCGGAGGTCTCGGCGTCGATGGCGAGGCCGGTGCCGCGCGCCCCGTCCAGCAGGGCGTCCAGGCCGTCCAGGCCCGGCTGCGGCGCGGTCTCGGCGGGCCCCTCGGAGCGCAGCACGCCGAGGACGCGGCGCATCTCGGTGAGCGCGCCGAGGGCGGTCGCGCGGATCTCGGCGAGGTCGGCGCGGGTGACCTCGGGCACCGCGGCCTTGTAGGGGGCGGCCTCGGCCTGGATGGCGATCATCGACATGTGGTGCGCCACCACGTCGTGCAGCTCGCGCGCGATGCGCTGCCGCTCGGTGAGCACCGCGGCCTCCTCCCGGTGCCGCCGCTCCTGCTCGGCGAGCTCGTCCCGGGACGCGCGGCGGAGCCGCACCACCGTGCCGGTGAGCAGCGACAGCAGGACGACGACCGTCGCGCCGCCGGCGAACCCCGGGGCCTGCACCCACACCCCGGCGACGCACCACACCCCGACGCCGAGGGTGATCTCGCGGGAGCAGCGGACGCCGACCGTCGCCAGGCAGAGGATCGCGGCGAACGTCCCGGCGGGGACGTAGGGGACCGACAGCCAGCCGCTCACGTCGACCGTCGCCATCGCCACGAAGCTGACCCGCATCGCCCCGAGCGGGTGCCGGTCGCGCAGCGCGAACGGCAGGCAGACCGCGACCGACACGAACAGCAGCGTCCCGGCCGAGACGTCCAGCCCCCGCGCGGCCGTCTCGGTCATCAGCAGCGACCGGCTGGAGGCGACCATCCCGACGGCGAGCAGCAGCCCCGCGAGGTTCACCACCAGCCCGTAGGGCACCCGCCCGACCCACCCGCGCGCCGCCCAGCGCAGCCCCGCCGGCCACGGCCGCGGCTCGGGCAGCGGATCGGCGGTCCCGGTGACGGCCGCCGCGACCAGCGGCCGCCACACCAGCCCCGCCGTCGCCCGCCACCCGCCGCCGCCCGCGCTCATGGGCCCAACCCTAGAGAAACCGGACACCCTCCCGAATGCCCCACCGGTACGACCCCGCCGTCATACCCCGGTACGCCCTGGCCGGGTGTGTTTCAGAGCTCGTGGCCGCGCCGCCCGCTCTTCTTCGACCAGATCTCGAAGGCGACTCCTCCAGCCCCTACAAGAATGCCGATCCCGAGAAGCCAGTTGGGGACGTCGATATGGCGCATCATGGTGTAACGCGCGAAGACGATGAAGCCGCACATGGCGATGAGCAACACGGCACCGAGCACTTTTCGCAGGGTCACAGGGCCTCCTGGCGCGGGGCTGGTTACGACGGCGGTCGCGTACCCTCACGACCGCCGTCGAACCGCAGAGCCCTCCTGGGCTCGTCTTCGCGCAACCCTCCCCGGTGCGCCTAGACGCCCGCCGGGACGGTGAGGGGGGCGGCGGTGGCGGCGATGACGTCGGCGGGGGTGATGCCGGGGGCGGTCTCGGTGAGGACGAGGCCGGCCGGGGTGACGTCGATGACGGCGAGGTCGGTGATGATCCGGTCGACGACGGCGCGGCCGGTGAGGGGGAGCGTGCACTCTTCGACGATCTTGGGGGAGCCGTCGCGGGCGGTGTGCTCCATCAGGACGATCACGCGGGCGGCGCCGTGCACCAGGTCCATCGCGCCGCCCATCCCCTTGATCATCTTGCCGGGGACGGTCCAGTTGGCGAGGTCGCCGCGGGCCGAGACCTGCATGCCGCCGAGGATCGCGGCGGCGAGGCGGCCGCCGCGGATCAGGCCGAACGACAGGGCCGAGTCGAAGTAGGACGCGCCCGGCAGGACCGTCACCGTCTCCTTGCCCGCGTTGATCAGGTCGGGGTCGAGCTCGTCCTCGTAGGGGGACGGGCCGACGCCGAGGATCCCGTTCTCGGAGTGCAGCACCACCCGGACGCCCGGCGGCAGGTGGTTCGGGACGAGCGTCGGCAGGCCGATGCCGAGGTTGACGTAGGAGCCGTCGGCCAGCTCGGCGGCGGCGCGGGCGGCCATCTGGTCGCGGGTGCGGCCGCGCGGGGCGGTCATCGGGCCTCCTCGGCGTGCGCGGCGGTGCCCGTGGGCCGGGAGCGTGTCGCCGCTCGTTCGATTCTCTTCTCGACCCGGCCCACGGGCACGATCGTGTCGACGTAGATCCCCGGAAGGTGGACCTCGTCGGGGTCCAGCGCGTCCACCAGCTCCTCGACCTGCGCGACCGCGACGCGCCCGGCCATGGCGGCGAGCGGGTTGAAGTTGCGCGCCGAGGAGTGGAAGGCGAGGTTGCCGTGGCGGTCGCCGCGCGCGGCGTGCACGAGGGCGAAGTCGGTGACGATCGCCTCCTCCAGCACGTACTCGCGGCCGCCGAAGGCGCGCGTCTCGCGCGGCGGCGACGCGACGGCGACCGTGCCGTCCGGCGCGTACCGCCAGGGCAGGCCGCCCTCGGCGACCTGGGTGCCGACGCCGGCGGGGGTGTAGAACGCCGGGACGCCCGCGCCGCCGGCGCGCAGCCGCTCGGCGAGCGTGCCCTGAGGGGCGAGCTCCACCTCCAGCTCCCCGGCCAGGTAGCGGCGCGCGAACTCCTTGTTCTCGCCGACGTAGGAGCTGGTCATGCGGGCGATGCGGCCCGCCTCCAGCAGGACGCCGAGCCCCCAGCCGTCCACGCCGCAGTTGTTGGACACCACCCGCAGGCCGGTCGCGCCCTGCTCCAGCAGCGCCCCGATCAGCACCATCGGCACGCCGCACAGCCCGAACCCGCCGACCGCCAGCGACGCGCCGTCGCCGATGTCCGCGACCGCCCGCGCGGCGGACGCCGTCACCTTGTCCATCCGGTCACCTCCGGACCGCGAATCTAGGCGCGTGGCCCGGCACGGCCTACGTGGCGCGGCCACACATCGGCGGGCGGCGCTGTGTGGCGGGCCGCTGACCTGGGCCCTATGTGCGGGGCCGCCGTTCCGCCGGGCCCGAATGTGTGGCGGGGACACATGGCCCGCCGCCGGGCGTGCTCTTAGCGTTCACCGGCAACGGCGGCCGTGTGGCCCCCGTCACCCGCCCCCGGCGGGTCGCTGAGGAGAAGAGAGTTCGTGATGGGTGCAGGAATCCGATCGGGTAAGGCGGGCATCGGCGCGGCCGCCGTCGCGACCGCGCTGCTGGCCGGTGCGTGCGGCAGCCCGGGCACCGCGGCGGACGGGGGCAAGGACGCGCCGGTGAAGGTGGGGCTGGTCTACTCCAAGTCGGGGCCGCTCGCCGCCTACGGCAAGCAGTACATCGAGGGCTTCCGGGCGGGCCTGGACGTCGCGACCAACGGCACCGGCAAGGTCGGGTCGCGGAAGGTCGAGGTGACCGAGGTCGACGACGCCGGCGACCCCGCCAAGGCCGTGTCGGGCGCCAAGGACCTCATCGGCAAGGGCTACAAGGTGATCGCGGGCTCGACGGCGTCGGGCGTCGCGACGCAGGTGTCGGCGATCGCCGAGCAGAACAAGGTGCTGTTCGTGTCCGGCCCGGCCGCGACCGACGCCCTCACCGGCGCCGGAAAGTTCACCTTCCGCTCCGGCCGCCAGACCTGGCAGGACATCGCGACCGCCGCCACGTTCGCGGGCGACGTCAAGGGCCGCAAGGTCGTGGTGTTCGCGCAGGACGGCGCGTTCGGGCAGGCCAACCTCGCCGCCGTCAAGACCGTCCTCGGCGGCAAGGGCGCCACCGTGGAGCCGCTGATGGTCCCGGCGAGCGCCACCGACCTCACCCCGTTCGCGACCAAGGCCAAGGCCGCCAAGCCCGACATGCTGTTCGTCGCCTGGGCCGGCGCCACCGCGCAGGCGATGTGGGGCGCGCTCGGGCAGCAGGGCGTCTTCGACGTCACCAAGGTCGTCACGGGCCTGGACACCTCCGCGACCTGGCCCGCCTACGGGAAGGTCGCCGGGAAGGTCACCTTCCTCAACCACTACTTCGGCGGCGCCGCCGGCACCGCGCTGGAGAAGCAGATGACCGAGCGGGTGACGAAGGCCGGGTCCAAGCCGGAGATCTTCACCCCGGACGGGTTCACCGCCGCCCAGATGATCGTGCACGCGGCCGCGGCCGGCGGGGACGCCGCCGCGATGGCCAAGGCGCTGGAGGGCTGGTCGTTCGACGGCGTCAAGGGCAGGCTGACCGTCCGCGCCGGGGACCACGCGCTGCTCCAGCCGATGTACCAGGCCAAGCTGTCGGAGGGCGCGGCCCCGGCCGCGTCCGTGGTGAAGACGCTGCCGGCCGACCAGGTCGCGCCGCCCGCCGCGGGCAAGTGACGACGGCGGGCAGCGCCGCCCCGGCCGCCCCCGGTCCCGTGCTGAGCGTGCGGGACCTCGGGTGGTCGGTCGGTGGCGCCGACATCGTCGCCGGCGTCGGCTTCGACGTCGCCGAGGGCGAGTTCGTCGCCGTCATCGGCCCGAACGGCGCGGGCAAGACCTCGCTGTTCAACCTGCTGTCGGGCCTCACCCGGCCGACGGCGGGCACGGTCGAGCTGGACGGCGCCGACATCACCCGCGCCGCGCCGCACCGCCGGGCGCGGCGCGGCCTCGGCCGCACGTTCCAGACGTCCAGCGTGTTCGCCGGCCTCACCGTCGCCGAGAATGTCCGCCTCGCCGCCGCCGCGCACCGGGGGAGCTGCCTGCGCCTCTGGCGCCGCGCCGACGCCGACGCCGCCTCGCGCGAGGCGGCCGCGTCCGCGCTGGAGCGCGTCGGTCTCGCCCACCGCGCGGACGTGGCGGCCGGTTCGCTGTCGCACGGCGACAAGCGCAAGCTCGAACTGGCGATCCTGCTGGCCACCGACCCGCGCCTCATCCTGCTGGACGAGCCGATGGCGGGCCTCGGCGCGGGCGACGTGCCCGCGCTCACCGACGTCGTCCGCGCCGTGCACCGCGAGGAGGGCCGCACCGTGCTCATGGTGGAGCACCACATGGACGTGCTGCTCGGCCTCGCCGACCGCGTCGCGGTCATGCACCACGGGCGGCTGCTGGCCCTCGGGACGCCGGGCGAGGTCATGGCCGACTCGGTCGTGCAGGAGGCGTACCTGGGAGAACCGCTGTGAACGACACGACCGCGGCCGCGCCGCTGCTGGAGCTGGCCGACGTCCACGTCCGCATCGCCGGGTCGCACATCCTGCAAGGGATCGGGTTCAGCGTGCCCGCGCAGGGCGTCACCGCGCTGCTCGGCCGCAACGGCGCGGGCAAGACGACGACGGTGAAGGCGATCCTCGGGCTCGTTCCGCGCACCGGCTCGATCAAGGTCGGGGGCGTGGAGACCGTCGGGCGCCCCACGCACGCGATCGTCCGGCTCGGCCTCGGGTACGCGCCCGAGGACCGCGGGATCTTCGCCGGCCTCACCGTCGCCGAGAACCTGCGCCTCGCCGAGCGCGGCGGCGAGCCCCGCTACGACCTCGTCCACGAGCTGTTCCCCGAGCTGCGCAAGCGCGCGGGGCAGCGCGCCGGGACGCTGTCGGGCGGGCAGCAGCAGATGGTCGCGATCGGGCGGACGCTGCTCAACGAGAACAGGATCCTGCTGGTGGACGAGCCGACCAAGGGCCTCGCCCCGCGGATCGTCACCGAGGTCGCCGAGGCGCTGGAGCGCGCGGCGTCGGCGGTGCCGATCCTGCTGGTGGAGCAGAACCTGCACCTGGTGCGGCGGATCGCCGGCCGCGTCGTGGTGGTCGAGCAGGGCGCCGTCGCGCACGCCGGCGGCGCGGACCTGCTGGAGGACGCGGCCCGCACCCGCGAGCTGCTCGGCGTCGGGAGGGCCCGATGAGCACGATCGTCCTGCTGGCGCTGACCGGGCTCGGGCTCGGCGCGCTGTACTTCCTCATCGCCTCCGGCCTGTCGCTGATCTTCGGGCTGGCCGACGTGCTGAACTTCGCGCACGGCCTGTTCCTCGCCGTCGGCGCCTACGGCACCTGGTGGGCCGCCGGGCACCTGCCGGGCGCGGGCGCCTCGGGCGCCGGGTTCTGGCTCGCGGTGCTGTTCGGCGTCGCGGCGGGCGCCCTCGCCGGGGTGCTCGTCGAGCTGGTCCTCATCCGGCCGCTGTACGCGCGGCCGATCGAGCAGGTGCTCGTCACCGTCGGCCTCGGCCTCGCCGGGGTCGCGCTGCTGCGGGCGGTGTGGGGCAGCGACCCGCGCCAGTTCCCGAAGCCGTCGTGGGCGGCGGGGACGACCGGCGTGCTCGGCGCGCAGGTCCCCAACGACCGGTTCCTGCTGATCGGCGCGGCCGCGGTCGTGCTGGTCGCGCTGCTGGCGTTCCTGCGCCGCACCCGCTACGGCCTGGTCGTGCGGGCCGGCGTGGAGGACCGCGCGATGGTGGCGGCGCTCGGCATCAACGTGCGGGTCGCGTTCACGCTGGTGTTCGCGATCGGCGGCGCGGCGGCCGCGCTCGCCGGGGCGCTCGGCGGCGTCTACTTCGGCAACGTCACGCCCGGCCAGGGCGGGTCGCTGCTCATCTTCGCGTTCATCGTCGTCGTCATCGGCGGCATGGGCTCGGTGCCCGGCTCGGCCGTCGCGGCCGTCCTCGTCGGTCTCGTCCAGCAGTTCGCGAACTACTACACCGGCGCGGGCGTCGGGGAGGCGTCGGTGGTGCTGCTGCTCGCCGCCGTGCTGCTGGCGCGCCCGGCCGGCCTCGCGGGGAGGACCGCATGAACGCCCGCACGACCACCAGGACCCTCGCGCGGCGCGGCGCCCCGCTGCTGCTCGCGCTCGTCCTGCTCGCGGTGCCGTACTCGACGCTGGACGTGCCGGTGCTGCTGCCCGGCCCGCTGAACAGCCCCGGGACGCTCCAGCTCATCGCGGTCTGCCTGCTGTTCGCGGGGTTCGCGCTCAGCTACGACCTGCTGTTCGGGCGGACGGGGCTGCTGTCGTTCGGGCACGCGCTCTACATCGCCGTCGGCAGCTACACCACCAACATCGCCGTGACCCGCGGCGGCTGGTCGCTCGGCGCCGCGCTCGCGCTGACGGCCGCCGTTGGGCTGGTCCTGCCCGCTGTCATCGGCGCGGTCGCGCTGCGGGTGAACGGGATCGCGTTCGCGATGGTGACGCTCGCCGTCGCGCAGCTCGGCTCGATCATCGTGCTGAGCGACCCGGACGGCAGGACGGGCGGGGAGGAGGGACTCGCGCTCGGCGGTGCGGGCGTCCCGGCGTTCCTGTCGGGCGTGGCCAACACCGTGAACCTGTACTGGCTGGCGCTCGGGTACGCCGCGCTCGTCGCGCTGGCCATCGCCTGGTCGGTGGCGTCCGAGCCGGGCCGGGTGTGGGCGGCGATCCGCGAGAACGAGCGGCGCGTCACCGTCCTCGGCCTGCCGGTGCTGCGGTTCCGGCTGATGGCCTACGTGCTCGCCTCCCTCCTCGCCACCCTCGGCGGCGCCGTCCACCTGCTGGTCATGGGCGGCTCCACCCCGCAGATCACCACCTCCGACTTCACCCTCGGGCTGCTGGTCATGGTGGTGCTCGGCGGCGCGGGCAGCCGGTGGGGCGCGATCCTCGGCGGCGTCCTCTACACGTTCCTGGACCACCGGCTCGCCGCGCTCGGCACCTCCGGCGCCGTCGCGGACCTGCCCGCGGTGCTGCGAGCGCCGCTGTCGGAGCCGCTGTTCCTGCTCGGCGCGCTGTTCGTCCTCGCGGTGTACTTCCTGCCGGGCGGCCTCGCCGGGCTGGCGGGACGCCTGCGCCCGGCGCGGGACGGCGCGCCGTGACGGCCGTCCCCGGCGCCGCGCGCCAGGTCTCGGCCCGCCTGCCCGACCTCATCACGGCCGGGTTGGCGGCCGGCCGCCACACCGAACCCGACGACTGGGCCTGGCTGCACGCCGCCGGGACGCGCAACCCCTCGGGCGTGCCGGGCGTCCAGATCGACGGGCACTTCCCGTCGGCGACGCGGCTGAACCCCTTCCACGGCTGGGACCGCGACGCGCAGTTCGTGCTGCGCCTGCCCGACGCCTGGAACGGCGGCCTCGTCGTCACCGGCGCGCCCGGCGTCCGCCGCCAGTACGCGCCCGACGTCCTGATCGGCGACTGGGCGCTGGCGCGCGGTTACGCCTACGCCTGCACCGACAAGGGCAACAGCGGCCCGGAGTTCTTCACCGCGGGCGGCGCGCCGGGCGACGCCATCGCCGAGTGGCACCGGCGGACGACGCAGCTCGCCGAGGCCGCCGCGCAGACCGTCGCCGCCCACTACGGCGGCGCGCCGCGCCGCGTCTACATGGCGGGCATCTCCAACGGCGGCTACCTGACGCGCTGGCAGCTGGAGAACCGGCCCGACCTGTACGACGGGGGAGTGGACTGGGAGGGGCCCTTCTGGCGCGCCGAGGGCCCGAACCTGCTGACCCATCTGCCGGCCGTGCTGCGGCATTACCCGCAGTGGCGGGACGGGCGGTCCGAAGAGGCGCTCGCGGGAATGGAGAAGGCCGGGCTGCCGGCCGCCTCGGAATTCCTGTGGGAGGCGCACGACCAGGTCTACTGGGAATTCACGCAGCGCACCTACCGGGCCGTTTTCGATCCCGGCTATTCAGGGGCCGAGGCCGATTACGACTACGCGGCGCGGCCGGCGTCCGTCCGCGAGGGCGTCGAGCGGATCTCGCTGACGGGCGCGATCGGGCGCCCGCTGCTGTCGCTGCACGGCACCCTGGACGCGCTGCTGCCGATCTCCCTGCACGCCGACCCGTACGCCGCGCTCGTCCGCGCCGCCGGGCACGGCGGCCTGCACCGGCTCTACCGGATCGAGGGCGGCAACCACGTGGACGGCTACCACGACCTGTTCCCGGGGCGCGTCCGGCCGCTGCTGCCGGTGTTCCGCGCGGTGTTCGAGGCGCTGGAGCGCTGGGTCGAGGACGGCGCGGCGCCGCCCGCGTCGGCGACCTTCCCGCTCCCGGTCGAAGGCGACCTCGTGAACAATTTCACGTGGTAATGGACCCATAAAGGCGCCGCCTTTTGTGGGGGCGCCGCACATATGAGTGGCGTGGGACACGTCCTTGAATGGCGGGAAATCCCCCGCTGTTCGGAAAGGAGCGGTTCCATGAAGAACCTCCTCCGGCTGGGGCTCGCGCTGCTCGTCGGCGCGGCCTCGGCCGTCGTGCTTCTCGGGTTCTCCACCACCCCCGTGCGGGCCGCCACGCTCACCAAGGTCACCGGATTCGGGTCCAACCCCGGCGGCCTCAACATGTACGTCTACCGGCCGGACGGGCTGCCCGCCGGCGCGCCGATGGTGCTGGCGCTGCACGGATGCACGCAGACCGCCAACGACTACTACGCCAACTCGGGCTGGACGAAGTTCGCCGACCAGGACAAGTTCGCGGTCGTGTTCGCCGAGCGGGTCGACTCCTCGTCCTTCCCGTCGAACTGCTTCCAGTGGTACCAGGAGGCGCACATCAACCGCGGCCAGGGCGCCGCGCTGTCGCTCGCGCGGATGGTGCAGTACGCCACGTCCACCTACGGCCTGGACGCGCGCCGCGTCTACGTCACCGGCCTGTCGGCGGGCGGCGCCATGACCGCCGTCATGCTCGCGACCTACCCCGACCTGTTCGCGGGCGGCTCGATCGCGTCCGGCCTGCCCTACCGGTGCTCGCCGCCGGCCTCGACCAGCACCTGCATGAACGGCGCCGTGAGCAAGACCGCGCAGCAGTGGGGCGACCTCGTCCGCAACGCCGACCCCGGCTTCACCGGCACCCGGCCCAAGGTCGCGATCTGGCACGGGCAGGCCGACTACGTCGTGAACTCGGCGAACGGCACCGAGCTGCGCGACCAGTTCACCAACGTCGCCGGGGTCTCCGCCACGCCCGCCTCGACGGAGACGCTGCCGGCGGGCACCACGCTGGAGAAGTACGGCGACGACGCCGTCCGCCTCTACAAGATCGCCGGGCAGGGGCACGGCACGCCCGTCGACCCGGGCACCGGCGCCACCCAGTGCGGGACGGCGGGCGCGTACTTCCTGGACAGCATCTGCTCGGCCTACTACGACGCCCGGTACTTCGGCCTCGACCAGCCCGGCACCCCCACGACCCCGACCCCGACCCCCACGCCCACCCCGACCCCCACGCCCACCCCGACGCCCACGCCGACGCCCACGCCGACCCCCACCACCCCGGCCGTCTGCGTCACGGCCAGCAACTACGCCCACACGACCGCGGGCCGCGCCCACCAGTCCGGCGGCTACGCCTACGCCAACGGCTCCGACCAGAACATGGGCCTCTGGAACGTCCTGGTGACCCACACCCTCAAGCAGACCGGCACGAACTACTGGGTCATCGCCGACGGCCAGTGCTGACGCCCCGGCCCTGACCCGGCGCGCCGCCCGCCCCCGAGGGCGGCGCGCCGGGTCAGCCGTGGCGCCGGGTGGCGCGCTGGTAGACCAGGCAGAGCAGCGCCAGCCCGGCGCAGGCGCCGAGCGCGCGGGACGCGCCGCCGGGCAGCAGGGCGCCGCCGAGGACGGTGCCGAGCGCGATGCCGCCGTACAGCGCGGCCGCGTTCAGGCCGATGACCACGGCGGTGTCCTCGGGCGCCACGGTGATCAGCCGGATCTGCTGGGCGGGGGTCTGGAACCAGGTGGTGACGCCCCAGGCCGCCATCAGCAGCGCGGTCAGCGGCAGCAGCCGCACGCCCGCGCCCGCCGCCCAGGCGAGCGCCGCCAGCGTCAGGGCGAGACCGGCGTAGCCGGCGGTCTGGACGCGGGCGGGGCCGTCCCGGTCGATCCGCGCCCCGGCCAGCAGGTTGCCGAGGACCGCCCCGACGCCGTACAGGAACAGCAGCCACGCCTCCGCGCCGCCCCCGGCGCCGAGCGCGTGCAGCACCGGGACGGCGTACACGTAGAGCCCGTACGCGGCGGCCATCCCCATCACCGTCAGCGGCAGGATCGCGAGCACCCCCGGGTTCCGCAGCGCCGCGAGCCGCCTCCGCAGCGGGACGGGCGGGGCGCCGGGCAGCGGCGGCAGGGCCGCGGACACCCCGGCGGCGGCCACCGCGCAGAGCGCCGCGACCAGCCCGAGCGCGGCGCGCCAGGTGAGGGCCTTCTCGGCGAGGTTGCCGAGGGGGACGCCGAGCGCCGTCGCCACCGTCAGCCCGCCGATCACCACGGCGAGCGCGCGGGCCCGCTGCGCGGGCGCGACCAGCGCCGAGGCGACCGCGCCCGCGTTGGGAGTGAACGCGGCCGCGCTCGCGGCGGCCAGCACGCGCGTGACCAGCAGTGTCGCCAGGTTCGGCGCGAGCGCCGAGCCCAGGTTGGCGGCGGCCAGGACGACCAGCGCGCCCGCCAGCAGCGCCCGCCGCGGCACGCGCGCCAGCAGCGTCGCGAGGACGGGCGACAGCGCGGCGTAGGTGACGGCGAACACCGTCGCCGACTGCCCGGCGGCCGCCTGCGAGACGTGCAGCGAGCGCGCCATGGCGGGCAGGAACCCGGCCACGACGTAGGCGTCCGTCCCGACCGCGAACGTGCCGAGCGCCAGGATCGCCGTCGCGCCGAGCCCGCGCGGCGCGGCGTCCATCCGCTCCCCTGGTCGAGCTATCGGGATATTCGCCATCCCTGTTCCTTCCGTGAACGGCCCCGCCGGAGCGGAGCGGTGGGGGTCAGCCGGTCAGGTGCCGGTAGTTGCGGTGCGTCCGCGCGGCGCTCTCGGGGCTCTGCGCCATGAGGTCGGCGATGGTGTGGGCGGCGAGCTCGCGGCGCCAGGCCATCTCGGCGCGGCGCATGAGCGCGGCGACGCCGCACGTCCCGCCGAGCTCCGGCCCGCCGCCGCGCGCACCGGCGCCGCGCCGGCGCACCTCGGTGCAGGTGAAGGCGTCGAGCCCGTCCTCCAGGGCCGCGACCACCTCCATCATGGTGATCCGCTCGGGCGGCCGCGCGAGCGACCAGCCGCCGCGCGCGCCCGGGCTCGACGCGAGGATCCCCGCCCTGCCGAGCGCTTGCAGGCGCTTCTTCAGGTACTCCTGCGGGAGGTCGAACCAGGCCGCCAGCCGCCGGGTGGGCACCGGCGCCTCGGCGTGCAGCCAGCCCAGCGTCACGCAGCAGTGCAGGCCCCACTCCACGCCCTCGCCCATCCGCATGACCGGGACTCTACACGTCCCGGTTCCGTTCCGCGATCAGGCGGGGCGGTGCAGGCGGTGCAGGCGGAGGGCGAGCTGGATCTCCAGGGCCTGGGACGGGGACTGCCAGTCGGGCCCGAGGAGGCGAGCGATGCGGTCCAGGCGCTGGGCGACGGTGTTGACGTGGATGTGCAGGCGCTCGGCGGTGCGGGCGGTGCTGGCGCCGGTGCCGAAGTAGGTCTCCAGGGTGCCCGCCAGGTCGGTGCCCCGCCGCTCGTCGTAGGCGAGGACGGGGCCGAGGGCGCCGCCGAGGAAGCCGGCGACGTCGTGCTCGTCGCCGATGAGCAAGCCGACGAAGCCGAGCTCGGCGGCGCCCGCGCCGTCGCCGTGGCGGTCCAGGGCGACGAGGGCGCGGGCGCAGCGCTGCGCCTCGCGGTAGGCGGCGGCGACGCCGTCCAGGGCCTTGACGGGCCCGGCGGCGCCCGCCGTCGCCGGGACGCCGAGGGACGCGCCGAGCTGCTGCGCGACGTGCTGGGCGGCGGCGCCCGGACGGTCGCCCGGCAGCATCAGGACGACCTCGTCGCCGCGCGCGGTCGCGAGGCCGCGCTGGGCGGCGGCGTGCGAGGACGCCCAGAACGCCGCGCGGCGGCGGCGCCCCGGCTCGTCCTCGCCGCCGGTGAGGCGGACCGCGACGAGGACGTGCGGGGCGTCGGGGTCGACGTCGACGCGGCGGGCGCGGTCGCGCAGGCCGTCCAGGTCGCCGGTCCGCTCGTCCAGCAGGTCGCCGAGCAGCTCGCCGCGGACGCGGCCCTCGGCCTCGGCGGCGCTCCGCCGGAACAGCCGGAGGAGGGCCGCGACGAGCGCGGCGCGCTCCAGGATGCGCTGGTCGGCGCCGCTCAGCTCGCCCGCCTCGCGCAGCACCAGCGTGCCGAGCCGCTCCTCGCCGCTGGAGAACGCCGCGACCCACAGGTCGCCGCAGGCCACCGCGTGGCCGGGGGTGCGGGACGCGGCGGCGGCCGCGTCGGCGGCCCGCGCGGGCGCCAGCTCCCCGGCGGCGCCGACGGCGGCGAGCTCGCGGCCGTCGGCGTCCAGGACGTGCAGCGCGCCGCCGAGCACCTCGGTGACGACGGCGGCGACGCCCTGGATGCCGCCGCCGCGCACCACCAGGTCGGTCATCCGGTCGTGGGCCTGCGCGGCGCGCTCGACGGCCTCGCCGCGCGCCCGGACGTCCTCGTTGGCGACGCTCAGCTCCTCCAGCGCGGTGCGGGTCTCCTCCAGCAGCCGGGCGTTGTCGAGGGCGACGGCGGCGTGCGCGGCGAGCGAGGCGAGGAGGGTGACGTCCTCCTGGTCGAAGGGCCGCTCGGTGCGGTTGGCGGCCGCCAGCACCCCGAGGACCTTGCCGCCGAGCCGCATCGGGACGCCGAGGATCGCCACGAGGGCCTCCTCGCCGACCGCCGCGTCGATGAACCCGCGGTGGTTGAAGCGCGCGTCGGTCAGGTAGTCGGGGCTGGAGTAGGGGGTGGCGGTCTGCGCGACGAGCCCGACGAGGCCCGACCCCATCGGCAGCTTCAGCCGCCGGAACGCCGCCGACACCGACCCGTCGGTGACGCGCATGTAGGCGTGCCCGGCCTCATCGTCGTTCAGCGCGATGTAGGAGATGTCGGCGTCCAGCAGGCGGCGGGCGCGGCGGACGATGGCGCGGAGCACCGCGTCCACGTCGCGGAGCGCGGCGAGGTCGCCGGCGGTGTCGAACAGCGCGGTGAGGCGCGCCTCGCGGCGGGCGTGCCGCTCCAGGGACGCCCGGACGCGCAGCGCGGCGAGCTTGGCGCGCTCCAGCTCCGCCAGCACCGCCGGGGCGGCGCCCGCCGCGCGGGCCTCGACGAGCGGGCCCTCGTACTCCACGGGGGAGGCGTCGCGGGCGAGCAGTTCGAGAAAGACACCGGGCGACATGCGGGACATTATCAGTGCGCCGTCCAGCCGCCGTCGATGGTCAGCGAGGCCCCGGAGATCATCGACGCCGCGGGTGAGCACAGGTAGGCGGCCATCTCGGCGACCTCGGCGGGCTCGATGAGCCGCTTCACCGCCGCCCGCGCCAGCATGACGTCCTCGACGACCCGCTCGGGCGCCAGGCCGTGCGAGCGGGCCTGGTCGGCGATCTGCCCCTCGACGAGCGGCGTCCGCACGTAGGCGGGGTTCACGCAGTTGGACGTGACGCCGTGCGCCGCCCCCTCCAGCGCGATGACCTTGGACAGGCCCTCCAGGCCGTGCTTGGCGGTCACGTAGGCGGCCTTGTAGGGGGACGCGCGCAGGCCGTGCACCGAGGAGATGTTGACGACGCGGCCCCAGCCCCGCCCGTACATGCCGGGCAGCGCGCCGCGCACCAGCCGGAACGGCGCCTCCAGCATGATCGCCAGGATGCGGGAGAAGGTCTCGGGCGGGAACTCCTCCAGCGGCGCGACGTGCTGCAGCCCGGCGTTGTTGACCAGGACGTCGGCGTCGCGGGACAGCGCCTCCAGCCCGTCCAGGTCCGCCAGATCGGCGGCGACGGCGGTGCCGCCGAACTCCGCCGCCGCGGCCTCGGCCGCCTCGGCGTCGATGTCGGCCACCGTCACGTGGGCGCCGGCGGCGGCGAGGCGCCGGGCGCAGGCGCGGCCGATGCCGCTCGCCCCGCCGGTCACCAGCGCGCGCCTGCCCGTCAGGTCCAGCCCCTGCGCGGCGGGGGGCTGGGGGGTTCCGCTCGTCATGGGGCGAACCTATGTAGGCCGCCCGCCCGCTCCCATGTGGACGCCCGACACATTCCGCCGCCCACCGATGTGGGCGCGGGCCCGCCCGGGGGAGGGGCGCGGGGGCGGCCGGCCGGGCACGTGTGGCAGTGTCGGGGACCGGGCGCACACCGGCGATCACCGCGGAGGACCGATGACCGATATCACGCACCGCCATGTGACGTCGCGGAGCGGGCTGCGGATGCACGTCGCCGAGGCGGGGGAGGGGCCGCTCGTCCTGCTCCTGCACGGCTTCCCCGAGTGCTGGTACTCCTGGCGGCACCAGCTCACCGCGCTCGCCGAGGCCGGGTTCCACGCCGTCGCCCCCGACCAGCGCGGCTACGCGCGCACCGGCGGCCCCAAGGAGACCGACCAGTACACGATGCTGCACCTGGTCGGGGACGCCGTCGGGCTCATCGACGCGCTCGGCGCGGAGACCGCCGTCGTCGCCGGGCACGACTGGGGCGCGCCGGTCGCCTGGGCCACCGCGCAGCTGCGCCCCGACAAGGTGCGCGGCGTGATCGGCCTGTCGGTGCCGCACCGCCCGCGCGCGTCCCGGCCGCCCGTCGCCGCGATGCGGCACGTCGTCGGCGAGGGCTACTACATGGTCTACTTCCAGCGGCCGGACGTGCCCGAGGCCGAGCTCGACCGCGACCGCGCCGCGACGTTCCGGCGGCTGCTGTTCGCCGCGTCCGGCGACGCGCCGGACGGCCTCGTCCCGGTGGTCCCCGACGGCGGCGGGTTCCTGGACGCCTGCCCCGAGCCCGGGCGGCTGCCGGGCTGGCTCACCGCCGAGGACATCGCGACCTACGTCGCCGAGTACGAGGAGAGCGGCTTCACCGGCCCCCTCAACTGGTACCGCAACCTGGACCGCAGCTGGGAGCTCACCGCCGCCTGGCACCGCGCCCCGATCACCCCGCCCGCGCTGTACGTCGCGGGCGACCGCGACATGGTGACCATGGCGCCCGGCGCGCGCGAGGCCATCGACCGGCTGGGCGACGCGGTCCCGGACCTGCGCGGCACCGTGTGGCTGCCGGGCGCCGGGCACTGGACGCAGCAGGAGCGGCCCGCCGAGACGTCCGCCGCCATGATCGACTTCATCCGGGGGCTGTAGGCGGCCGCCCGGAGGCGTCCCCGGAAAATGTCGGAGGCGGCGCGTACGGTCGCAGGGTGAACCGCACCGACCGGTTGTACGCGCTGGTGGAGGAGCTGCGCGCGTGCGCGCCCCGCCGGCTGAGCGCGCGGGAGCTCGCCGCGCGCTACGAGGTGAGCGTCCGCACGATCGAGCGCGACGTCAGCGCCCTCCAGCAGGCGGGCGTCCCGATCTACGCCGACGTGGGCCGCAACGGCGGCTACACGCTGGACAAGAGCCGGACGCTGCCGCCGCTGAACTTCACCCCCGCCGAGGCGGTCGCCGTCGCGATCGCCCTCGGCCGGGCCGGCGGGTCGCCCTACGCGCGGGCCGCCCGCACCGGCCTGCACAAGATCGTCGCGGCGATGCCGGCGGCCGACAGCGCCGCCGCCCGCGAGCTCGCCGGCCGCATCCACTTCCTGCCGTCCGCCGAGCCCGAGCGGGCCGGCGGCGTCCCGGCGGTGCTGGAGCAGGCGATGGTCGAGCGGCGCGTCGTGCGCCTCCGCTACGTCGACGCCGCGGGCGCCGCCACCGAGCGCGACGTCGAGCCGGCCGCGTTCACCGCCGCCTCCCGCGCCTGGTACCTGATCGGCTGGTGCCGGCTGCGCGGCGAGGCCCGGGTGTTCCGCATCGACCGCGTCCAGAGCGCCGCGCTGCTGGAGGAGGCCGCCCCCGAGCGGTGCCCCGAGGTGTTCCGCGAGGACCCGCCGCACGGGGAGCTGACGGCGCTGGAATTCGGCTGACCCGGCCCCGGAAACACCGACACAGGGCTGTCGCCGGAGCCCCGCACCCTGGCGGGGACCGCATTCCGGCGACGAAGGAGCAGACATGGCGACGGTCCCCTACAACTCGGTGGGCTGGTTCGAGATCGGCACGGACCGGCCGGAGGAGACCAAGCGCTTCTACGGCGAGCTGTTCGACTGGACGTTCTCGATCGGCGCGGACGGCGAGCCGGCCTACAGCGAGATCACCGCGCCGGGCGCGAGCGAGGTGAGCGGCGGGGTGTTCGCCTCCGGCGGTGCCTTCCCCGACTACGCGATCTTCTATGTGGTGGTCGAGGACGTGGCCGCCAGCGTCGCCCGCGCCGAGGCGCTCGGCGGCAAGGTGATCGTCCCGCCGACGACCGCCGAGGGCGGCCTGGTCTTCGCCCAGCTGCACGACAGCGCGGGCCACCACTTCGGCGTCTTCACCCCGCCCGCCGTCTGACCCGCCCGTCCGCCCCACCGGGTCGCCCCGGCCCCGGACAGCCCGGCGCCCCGCCCCGCGCGGCGCCGAGGGCCCTCCGCAACCGGCCGGCCCGCCGCGGACGTGCGACGGCCCCGGAGTCCACGACCTACACCTTCGTGGGCTCCGGGGCCGTCGGGGCGTCCCGGCTCAGCGGACGGTCACGCCTCGCCGCCGGTGTTGCTCTCGGCGCTCTGCACGCCGCCCGCGAACACCGTCGAGACGTCGGCGTCCAGCTGGTACTTCTCGATGGCCTGCTGGAGCACCTCGTGCTTGACCTCGCCCTGCCTGGCGAGGCGGGTCAGCACGGCCAGCACGATCGACGCCGAGTCGACGTGGTAGTGCCGGCGGGCCGCCGCGCGGGTGTCGGAGAACCCGAACCCGTCGGTGCCGAGCGAGGAGAAGTCCCCGGGCACCCAGCTCGCGATCTGGTCGGGCACCGCGCGCATGTAGTCGGTGACCGCCACGATCGGCCCGGCGACGTCGCCGAGCGCCTGGGTGACGTAGGGGGTGCGCTGCTCGGCGTCGGGGTGCAGCAGGTTCCACTCGTCGCACGCCTGCGCCTCGCGGGTCAGCTCGTTCCACGAGGTGGCCTGCCACACGTCCGCGGCGACGCCCCAGTCCTCGGCGAGGAGCTGCTGCGCGCGCACGGCCCAGCGGCCCGCCACGCCCGAGGACATGATGCTGGCCTTCGGCGCCCCGTCCCCGAGGTCCGGCGCGTCCTGGTACTTGTACAGGCCCTTCAGCACGCCCGCCACGTCCAGCCCCTCGGGCTCGGCCGGCTGCTGGTAGGGCTCGTTGTACACGGTGAGGTAGTAGAAGACGTCCTCGCCGTGCGGGTGCTCCTCGGACGAGCCGTACATCCGCTCGATGGCGTCCTTGGTGATGTGCGCCAGCTCGAACGCGTAGGTCGCGTCGTAGTGGACGCACGCCGGGTTGGTCGCCGCGAGGAGCGGGGAGTGCCCGTCGGCGTGCTGCAGGCCCTCGCCGGTGAGGGTGGTGCGGCCCGCGGTCGCGCCGAGCAGGAAGCCGCGGCCCATCTGGTCGCCGAGCGCCCACATCTGGTCGCCGGTCCGCTGGAACCCGAACATCGAGTAGAAGATGTAGACCGGGATCATGAACTCGCCGTGCGTGGCGTAGGACGTGCCCGCCGCGATCACCGACGCCATCGAGCCGGCCTCGCTGATGCCCTCGTGCAGCATCTGGCCCTGCTCGGACTCCTTGTAGGTGAGCAGCAGCTTGCGGTCGACCGCGTCGTAGGTCTGCCCGTGCGGCGAGTAGATCTTGGCGGTCGGGAACATCGCGTCCATGCCGAACGTCCGGTACTCGTCCGGAGCGATCGGGACGAACCGCGCGCCGATCTCCTTGTCCTTGATCAGGTCCTTGAGCAGCCGGACGAACGCCATGGTGGTGGCGACGTTCTGCTTGCCCGAGCCCTTCTTCAGGTCGGCGTAGACCTCGTCGCCGGGCAGCTTCAGCGCCCTGGCGCGGGTGACCCGCTTCGGCAGGAAGCCGCCGAGGGCGGCGCGCCGCTCGCGCATGTACTGGATCTCGTCGGAGCCCTCGCCCGGGTGGTAGTAGGGCGGCAGGTCGCCCTCCAGCGCCGAGTCGGGGATGTCGAGGTACAGGCGGTCGCGGAACTCCTTCAGCTCGGCCTTGGTGAGCTTCTTCATCTGGTGCGTGGCGTTGCGCGCCTCGAAGTCCTGGCCGAGCGTCCAGCCCTTGATGGTGTGGGCGAGGATGACGGTCGGCTGGCCGACGTGCTCGCGCGCGGCCTTGAACGCCGCGTAGATCTTGCGGTAGTCGTGGCCGCCGCGCGACAGCTTGCGGATGTCGTCGTCGGTCAGGTGCTCGACCATCTTGCGGAGCCGCGGGTCGTCGCCGAAGAACTTGTCCCGGATGTACTCGCCGGACTCCACGGTGAAGGTCTGGAACTGCCCGTCGGGGGTGGTGTTCATCTTGTTGACGAGCACGCCGTCGGTGTCCTGGGCCAGGATCGGGTCCCAGTCGCGGCCCCAGACCACCTTGATGACGTTCCAGCCGGCGCCGCGGAAGAACGACTCCAGCTCCTGGATGATCTTGCCGTTGCCGCGCACCGGGCCGTCCAGCTGCTGCAGGTTGCAGTTGACGACGAAGGTGAGGTTGTCCAGCTCCTCGCGGGCGGCGAGGCCGATGGCGCCGAGCGACTCGGGCTCGCCCATCTCGCCGTCGCCGAGGAACGCCCACACGTGCGAGCGCGAGGTGTCCTTGATCTTGCGGTTGTACAGGTAGCGGTTGAACCGCGCCTGGTACACCGAGTCGATCGCGGTGAGGCCCATGGAGACGGTGGGGAACTCCCAGAAGTCCGGCATGAGGCGCGGGTGCGGGTAGGACGACAGGCCGCCGCCCGGGTGGGAGAACTCCTGGCGGAACCCGTCGAGCTTCTCCTCGGGCAGCCGGCCCTCCAGGAACGCGCGCGCGTAGATGCCGGGCGCCGCGTGGCCCTGGATGAACACCTGGTCGCCGGACTCGCCGTGGTCCTTGCCGCGGAAGAAGTGGTTGAAGCCGACCTCGTACAGCGAGGCGGCCGAGGCGTAGGTGGCGATGTGGCCGCCGACGCCGAGGTTCGGGCGGTTGGCCCGGGACACCATGATCGCGGCGTTCCAGCGGATGTAGGCGCGGATGCGCCGCTCCACGTGCTCGTCGCCGGGGAACCAGGGTTCGCGCTCGGGCGGGATGGAGTTGATGAAGTCGGTGCTGCGCAGGCCCGGCACGCCGACCTGCTGCTCCCGCGCCCGTTCCAGGAGCCGGAGCATCACATAGCGCGCCCTGCCGCGGCCCTGGGTCTTGATGACGGTGTCCAGCGACTCCAGCCACTCCCGGGTCTCGTCCGGGTTGATGTCTGGGAGCTGGCTCGGCAGGCCGTCGCTGATGATCGAAAAGCGTTGACGTCCGGAAGCCACGGGGTCCCCTCTTGCTTACCGTTCTGAGCTATCACGACTGTTCGTCGCCGTGGTTCGTGATCCATCGTCGCCGTTTGTGGCGGCTAACGCATCTCTACCAACCGGTAACCATTGTCCCCGGTGAGAGGGCCTTTGCGTACCCGCGCGGCCCGTTTTTCCGCCCTCCGGCGCGGGGTGGGGTCGAGCGCGCCTCGCGGGGTAGACCATGCCCATGGAGAGCACCGTGATCAGGGTGACCACCGGTGACCGGGAGGCTGTGAGCGACCTCACCGACGAGTGCGCCCGGTTCGCCGCCGCGCACGGCGGCGACGGCCTGCTGCACGTGTTCGTGCCGCACGCCACCGCCGGCGTCGCGATCATCGAGCTGGGCGCCGGCAGCGACGACGACCTGCTCGCCGCGCTCGGCGACCTGCTGCCCGCCGACGACCGGTGGCGGCACCGGCACGGCTCGCGCGGGCACGGCCGCTCGCACGTGATGCCGGCGATCGTCCCGCCGCACGCGACCGTCCCGGTGCTGGACGGCCGCCTCGCCCTCGGCACCTGGCAGTCGGTCGCGCTGGTCGACCTCAACGTGGACAACCGCGACCGGCACGTGCGGTTGTCCTTCCTTGCGGGATGAGCGTGGGTTGTTACGCTCGGCATGTGTTCCGTGACGACGCGGGCCGCATTCGGGACGATGGGCCCCGCAAAAGCCACCAAGACACTTGCGCGACGGCCCCTTACTTGTGTGGACTGTCCCGCAAACACCGCACCGGTGCGGAAGGACCGCACAGCGACGGCCCGCAAGGGGCACCGGGCGGACAGACGACAACGGGAGGACTTTCGTGAGCGCGACCGCGGGTCAGGCGCAGTCTGAGCGCAGCCTGGCCGATCGGCTCGGCCTCAAGGCCGGCCAGGTGGTGCAGGAGATCGGTTACGACGACGACGTCGACGAGGAGCTGCGCGACTCGATCGAGGCCGTGACCGGGAACGAGCTGGCCGACGAGGACTACGAGGACGTCGTCGACATCGTGCTGCTCTGGTGGCGCGAGGAGGACGGCGACCTGTTCGAGGCCCTCACCGACGCGATGATCCCGCTCGACGACGCCGGCCAGATCTGGCTGCTGACGCCGAAGGCGGGCCGCGACGGGCACGTCGAGCCGAGCGACATCGGGGAGGCGGCCCAGACGGCCGGGCTGTCCCAGACGAGCAGCATCAGCGCCGCCAAGGAGTGGTCGGGGACCCGGCTGGTCGCACCGAAGGTCCGCAAGTAGCAACCGGGCACCGGCCCCCGCGACCGCCGCGACCGGCGGCGGGGGCCGGTCCGCCGGACCCCGGGCCCGAGATGGCGGACTGGCGGGCGCCACGTCCGCCACGCACGCCCTCGGCCCCGCAGAGGCTCCCACGGACCCAGGAGACGCAGTGACCGTCCAGATCGGGCACACCGCACCGGACTTCGAGCTGAAGGACCAGCACGGGACGCCGGTGCGGCTGTCGGCGCTGCGCGGCGAGGCCGTCCTGCTGGTCTTCTACCCCCTCGCCTTCAGCGGCGTCTGCACCGGCGAGCTGACCGCGCTCCGCGACGAGCTGCCCACCCTCGGCGAGGGCGTGCGGGTGCTCGCGGTGTCGGTCGACTCGGTGTTCGCGCTGCGCGCCTGGTCCGACCAGGAGGACTTCCCCTTCCCGCTGCTCTCCGACTTCTGGCCGCACGGCGGGGTGGCCCGCACCTACGGTGTGTTCGACGAGGACCGGGGCGTCGCGACGCGCGGCACCTTCCTGGTCGACACCGACGGCGCCGTCCGGTGGAGCGTCCTGCACGACGTTCCCGACGCGCGCGACATCGGCGAGTACCGCACGGCGCTCGCCGCGCTCCGCGAGTGACCGGAGCGGCCGCCCGCGCCACCGCGACGGGCGCGGCCCGCTCCCAGCACGCCCCTGGAGGTGTGATGCCCTGCTACCGCTGCGGGGTACGGCAGACCGACCCCGCCCGCGGCGCGAGCCCCTGGCGGCGCGGGGTCCTGGCCGACCGGCACGTGCTGGTCTGCCCGCTGTGCCAGACCGCCCACGACTGGGCGGCCGGCCTGGACCGCTGCGCGGCCTGCGGCTCGCCCGCGCTCCAGTGCCGCCTCGGCGAGATCGAGTGCCGCGACTGCGGCCACACCCGCGCGGCCGTCCCGCGCGAGCTGGCCGACGAGGTCGCCTCGGCGACCGAGCCCGGTCTCGCCGAGGAGGTCGAGGCCGCCCTCGCCCGGGTGCTGCGCCGCCGCTCGAACGCCTGACCGCCCGCCGGACGGGTGGCCGGCTCCGGCCACCGGGCCGGTGACGGACGGTGGCCGCCCCGTGCCCCGCCGTGGGCGCTCTTGACGCGCGGTCCGGCGGCTGCGACGCTGCCCCACCACGGACCGACCGGCGAACCGGCCGGTCAGCGCACCGGACGGCGGTGCGCGCGATGGCCGGCGGCCGGGAGGCGTCCATGCAGTTCGCGCTCCGGCGCCTCTTCCACGGGATCACCACCCGCTCCTGGCGGGCGCCCGTGCTCGTGCTGCTGCTCGCCGGCGCGGCCGGCTGGGCGCTGATCGCGGCCTGCGAGCCGCCCGGCGCCAAGATCAAGCAGCCGGCGAACTACCTCTGGTACTTCTTCGTCAGCGGCACCACCACCGGGTACGGCGACCTGTTCCCCGTCACCGCGGGCGGCCGGATCGGCGGCGCGCTCGTGGTGATGGCCGGGCTCACCGCGGGCCTCGTGCTGTTCGCCGAGCTGACGCTGTGGATGGCGAAGGGCAGGACCATGAAGGCCAACGGGCAGGCGCGCCTGCACCACCGCCGGCACCTGGTGGTGGTCGGCTACGACCGCGACGGGCTGCGCGCCGTCATCGGCCAGCTCCGCGCCGACCCCGCGTACGCGCGGACGCCGGTCGTCGCGGTGTTCTGGCCCGACCAGCTGTCGGGCGAGAACCCCGACCCCGAGCTGTACGACGTCGTCGCCTTCGACGAGACCGCCTACGAGCGGGCGTGCGCCGCCGCGGCCCGCACCGTCCTCGTCACCGGCCGCACCGACGACGAGACGGTGCGGGTCATGCTCGGGCTCACCGCGCACCTGCGGCGGGCCGGGCAGGCGTCGGCGGCCTCGCCGCCGCACCTGCTGGCCGGGGTCCACGACGGCGGGCGCCGCGCCGAGATCGCCGACGCGCTCGGGCTGGTCGACCCCGACATCGAGCCGGTCGACATCGACGACCCGGCGGTCGTCGCGGTCGCGATCCGCAACCCCGGCGTCGCCGGGATCTACCACAACCTCGCCAGCACCCTCGACGCGGACGCGTCGCTGTTCCGGGTGGACGTGCCCGAGGGCGCGGGGGAGTGGCCGCGGCTGGACGTCGCGGTGTTCCTGCTGCGGCGCGGCAGCACGCTGCTCGCCGTCGGCGAGTCGCACCGCCCGAACGCGCGGTTCCGGCTCGCCGCCGAGCCCGGCGAGGTCGTCCGGGGCGGGCAGAGCCTCGCGGTGGTGGCGCTGGAGCGCCCCGACGTCCCCTGGGCGGAGCTGGCCGGGGCGCCCGCCGGGGAGCGGAGCGGATAGGGGCCGGGAGGGCGGCCGGGCGCCCGGTCGAGATCAAGCGCCGATCGACGCGCCCTCCCGGCGACGCGGTACCGCACGGCCCGGGGGTCCGGGGCCTCCCCGTGCGGTCCGCCGCTGCGGCGGCGGGCCGTCAGGCGGCCTGCCGGTGATCGGCGTCCAGCAGGTGGTACAGCAGCAGGAGCTGGGTGATCGCGAGGGGGTCGCTGGTACCGCCGGCGTACCGGCCGAGGGCGGCGGGGTCCAGGTGGCGGCCGGCGCCCGCGCTCCGGTCCACCCGGTCCCAGATCGCCTTCTTGATGATCTGCGACTCCTCGGGTCGAACGTAGCCGTGGACGTGCAGCGCGTCCACCGGGCGGCCGTCGGTGTCGCGGTGCAGCCGCAGGTGCATCGCGGTCTCGCGGTGGCTCTCGCCGGCCGGGGAGGTGACCGCCTCCAGGACGGGCGCGAGCTCGGGGTGGTCGATCGTCGGGCGGAGCAGCAGCTCGGCCGACAGCGGCGTGCCCGGGGGGTCGGCGCGGTCGGCGACCGGCGCGAACCGGACGACGATGTCGGCGGAGCGGCGCTGCGGGCGGATGTAGGCGGCGCTCTCGGGCTCGCGGCGGGCCAGCTCGGCGCGGACCTGCTCGGGCCGGTAGCCGCGCTTGTCGCAGTCGCGCTGGACCTTCCAGGAGTGCCGCAGCTCCTCGGGCGGGTCGAGGTAGACGGTGATGTCGAAGCAGGCCCGCGCGAGGCGGGTGTGCAGCGGCAGCAGCCCCTCGACGATCACGAAGTCGCGCGGCGTGACGAGCTCGGGCCGCACCAGCTCGCCGGTGGCGTGGTCGTAGACGGGCTTGAGGATCGGCTCGCCCATGGACAGCAGCTGCAGGTGCTGCTCCATGATGTCGATGTGGTTGCAGTCGGGGTGCAGGGCCGTGAACGGCTTGCCGGCCCGCTCCGTCCGGTCGTAGCGGTGGTAGTCGTCCGCGCAGACGGCGGTCATGCGGTCCTCGCCGAGACACTCCACCAGCCCCTTGGTGAGCGTCGTCTTGCCCGCCGCGCTGTCCCCGGCGATGGCGAGCATGACGGGGCGGCGGGCCGATCCGCGCGCCCGCTGCATGTGCACGATCCGGTGGGGCACCTGGCCTCCTTGCCGGGCCGCCGGTGACGGCGGGCCGGTGCGGGGATGGGGGAAGGGTCGGCCCCGACGGTAGGCGGGGCCGCCCGCCGCGGCGTCCCCCGGATGGGGGAGGGGACGGGTGAAGTGCCGGGAAGCCCTGCCCCACAAGGGCTACTGGTCGGTAGCTTGTGGTTGTTAGGGTGCCGGGATGGGTGCCCCCGTACGCGTCGTCCTGGTGGACGACCACGAGATGATCCTCGCCGGTCTGCAGGCGATGCTGGCCGGGTTCGCGGGCCGGGTGCGCGTGGTGGGGCAGGCCGGGACCGCCGGCGAGGCGACCCGCCTCGTCACCACCCTCCGCCCCGACGTGGTGCTGCTGGACGTGCGGCTCGGCCCCGAGAGCGGCCTCGACCTCTGCCGGGCGCTCACCGGGACCGCCCCCGCCACCCGGGTGGTGTTCCTGTCGGTCTACGACGACGAGCAGTACGTCTTCGAGGCGCTGCGCGCGGGCGCCGGCGGCTACCTGCTGAAGCGCGTCGACGGCCCCGAGCTCGTCCGGCGGCTGGAGGAGGTCGCGCAGGGCGAGACGGTGGTGGATCCGACGCTGGCGGGGCGGATGGCCGTCACCGCCGCCCGCCTCACCCGCGGCGAGTTCTGGCCGGGCGCCAACCGCGGCCTCACCCAGCGCGAGAGCGAGGTGCTGTCGCTGCTGGTCGGCGGCCTGTCCAACAAGGCCATCGCGGCGCGCCTGGTGCTGAGCGAGGAGACGGTGAAGAGCCACCTGCGCGCCCTGTACCGCAAGCTGGAGGTCGCCGACCGGTCCGCGGCGATCGCCGTCGCGCTCCGCGAGGGGCTGTTCCGGTGACCGCCGCCCTCCAGGGGCACGGCCGCGACCTGCTGCTCCGCGTCATCGCCGCGGCCTGCTCGGACCGCGAGCTGCCCGCGATGGCCGCCGATCTCGCCGGGCTGGTCGTCCGCTCGGCGGGCGGCCTGACCTTCTGCGACGTGTACGTCCTGGACGACGACGAGCGCGTCCTGGAGTGCGGCGGCGCGCGCGGCGGCCGCGCGGTCGCGCTCGGGGCGGGCGACGTCGGCCGGGCCGCCGCGCACGGCCGCCCCCGCGGCCACGCCGACGGCCGCGGCGCCGCCCTGCCGGTGCGGAGCGGCGGGACCGTCATCGCGGTGCTGGACGTGCGCGCCGCCGGGCCGTGCGCGCCCGCCGACCTGGCGCTCGCGGCGTCCCTCGGCGACCTGTTCGCGCCGGTGCTCTGCTCGTGCCGGCGGCTCCGCGCCGCCCGCGAGCGCGAGCACGCCGCCGAGCGGTTCGCCGAGCGGGCCGTGGAGGCGCAGGAGGCCGAGCGGACCCGGCTCAGCCGGGAGATCCACGACGGCATCGCGCAGCGCCTCGCCGGGCTCGGCTTCCACCTGTCGGCGGCCGAGCGGGCGCTGCCCGAGCACCATCCCGAGGCGCTCGCGCAGATCATGCTGGCGCGCGGCCTCTGCGACCTGGCGTCCGCCGAGACGCGCGCGGCGATCGGCGGCCTGCGCCCGCCGGTGCTGGACGACCTCGGCCTGTCGGCGGCGCTCGCCGCGCTCGCCCGCGACGCCGGGGAGCGCCTCGACGTCACCGTCACCGTCTCGGGCGAGCTGGAGGCGGCGCTGCCCGACCACGTGCAGACGGCGCTGTACCGGATCGCGCAGGAGGCCGTCGGGAACTGCCTGCGGCACGCCGCCGCCTCGTCCCTGGACCTGCTGCTGGAGCACGACCGGGACCGGGTGCGGCTCACCGTCGCCGACGACGGCGTCGGGTTCGCGCACGGGCCGGGGCGCCATGCCGGGCGGCCGGGCGGGCGGCCCGACTCCTACGGGCTGCGCGGCATGGCCGAGCGCGCCGAGCTGCTCGGCGGCCGCGTCACGGTGACGGGGCGGCCCGGCGTCGGGACGACCGTCGAGGCGGTCGTCCCGATCCCCGCGCTCAGCCGCCCGCCGGGCCCTCCTGGAGCACGCGGAAGGTGAGGCCGGCCTTGACCAGCCGGTCGATCAGCGCGTCGCCCATCGCGGCGGCCGTGGTGACCTGCCCGGCGGTGCCGGGCAGGTCGTCGTGGGCCAGGCAGAGCGCCGACTCGGCGAGCATCCGGGCCGTCTCGTCGTAGCCGGGGTCGCCGCCCGCGACCTCGGTGACGACGCGGCGCCCGCCGCCCTCGCCGACGAACGTCACGCTGAACCAGTGCTTCGCGCGGGCCTCGGGCGCCGGGCCCTCGCCGGGCGTGCGGAGCCGCAGCAGCAGCGCGCGCGTCGGCGGGAGCTGGGCGAGCGTCAGGACGGCGCCCGCGCCCGCGGCGAGCCCGGCCGCCGTCGGCAGGCGCCGCACGTTGAGGAACTGGCCGTAGGTGAAGTCGGGGCCGTAGCGCTCCAGCGCCGCCGCCGACCGCACCACGATGCGCGGGTCGAGCGTCGGCAGCGGCAGCGTCCAGCCCGACACCTTCGCCCTCGGCGTCGCCCGCTTCGACACCCGGACGCGCCGCCCGGCGGGCCGCCGCTCCAGCGCGTTGCGCTCGCGGTCGGCGCGGACCATGCCGCGCAGGTCGGCGAACACCCCGACGGCCGAGTGCAGGGTGCCGCCGGAGGCGTCGCCGCTCGCCCGCATGAACCCCTCGACGTGCAGCGGGACGCCCTCGGGCAGGTGCCGGACGGTGTAGTAGGCGCCGAGGTCGGCGGGGATCGAGTCGAAGCCGCAGGCGTGCACGATGCGGGCGCCGGAGCGGAGCGCGGTCTCGTGGTGGCGGATGTACATCTCGTCCACGAACCCCGGCTCGCCGGTCAGGTCGACGTAGTCGGTGCCGGCGCGGGCGCAGGCGGCGACGAGCGGCTCGCCGTGCTCGGCGTAGGGGCCGACCGTGGTGATGACGACCCGGGCCCGCCCGGCGATCGCCTCGATGGAGGCGGCGTCGGTGGTGTCGGCGAGCAGCAGCGGCAGGTCGGCGAGCGCCGGGTCGATCGCGGCGAGGCGGTCGCGGACCGCCTCCAGCCGGGACCGGCTGCGCCCGGCGAGCGCCCAGCGGGTGCCGCCGGCGTGCGCGGCCAGGTACTCGGCGGTGAGCCCGCCGGTGAAGCCGGTGGCGCCGAACAGGACGAGGTCGTAGGGGCGGTCGGCCGTCATGGGGATGCCTCTCTCGGGGTGCCGAACTCGATTCTGTCCCTTCCCGGGCGGCCCGGCCATCACGCCCCGCGGGTGTGACCGAGCCCACTCCTCGCCCGGCTCCTTACCGGGCGCTGACCTTGCCCGGGGCCGGCCGCGGGTAGGCCGCAGGTGTGATCACCTGGGTCGCGCTGCTGCTCGACCTCGCGGCGGTGCTGCTCTGCCTCGGCGTCGGCTGCTCGGTGCTGCGCGGCTACTCACAGCTCGCCGTCGACCGCGGCAAGGCCGTCGCCCTCGTGCTGCTCGCGGCGGGGCTCGTCGCGCTCTCCCTCGTCCTGCCCGCCCTCGCCGCCTGAGACGCCTGCCCCCGGCGCGCCGCCGGCGGTCCAGCCGGGGGCGTCCAGCAGGTGGGCGACGAACAGCAGCGTCGTCGGCGTCGGCGCGGAGCCCGCGACGGCGTGCCAGGGGCGGTGCAGCGGCGTGCCGGGCGCGGCGATCTCGGCGAGCAGCCCGGCGGCGAGCCGGTCGCGGACCGCGTCGCGCGACACCAGCGCGACGCCGAGGCCCGCCGCCGCGCCCGCGATCACCGCGCCGTTGGAGCCGAGCACGAGCCGCGGCGGCGCCACGTCCCGCTCGGCCAGGTACGCCTCGGCGGCGGCGCCGGTGCCCGAGCCCGGCTCGCGCATCACCCACGGCGTCGTGTCCAGGGCGAACGCCGCGGCGAGCGGCGGCGCCCCGACGACCACCAGGTCGTTCGGGCGGCGGGCGAGGACCGTCGCGGCGAGCCCGGCGGGCGGCCGGCCGGCGAGCACCAGGTCGGCGCGGTGCGCGGCGAGGCTCGCCCACACCTGCCGGCGCGGCCCGACCTCCAGCGCCAGCTCCACGCCCGGCCGGCGCGTCCGGAACGACGCCAGCAGCTCGGGCAGCACCTGGTCGGCGGCGGTGGTGACGGCGGCGAGCCGCAGCGTCCCGCGCGCCGGGTCGGCCGCGCCGCGCGCCGCCGCCCGGCCCTGCTCCAGCAGCCCGAGCACCTGCCGCGCGTAGGCGGCGTAGACCGTTCCGGCGGGGGTGAGCGCGAGCCCCCGGCCCTCCCGCCGCACCAGCGGGACGTCCAGCTCGCGGGCGAGGGCGGTGACCGCCGACGACACCGCCGACTCGGTCACGTACAGCCGCCGGGCCGCCTCGCGGACCGACCCGGCGTCCGCGAGCGCGACGAAGCTCCGCAGCCTGGATTCAGTCATGCCTCAAGTATCACCGAAAAACACTTGATGGACATGGCAAGTGTCGCGCGGGCACGCTCGAACCGTTCACGGAACCACCCACCGTGGCCGGGGCGCGGCGCGCCGCCCGGATCCCCTGGGCCTGCCGTCCTTCGCTCGGGAGGCGCGCCGCCACCCCCGGCCGGGAACTGAGGCGAGTGACAGTGAGTACCGATCGTTGGTCGGCCGGAGTCATCCCGTACGCGGAGATGGGGTACTGGCGTCCGGACTACGTGCCGAAGGACACCGACGTGCTCGCGGCGTTCCGCATCACGCCGCAGCCGGGCGTGCCGCCGGAGGAGGCGGGCGCGGCCGTCGCCGGCGAGTCGTCCACCGCGACGTGGACGGTGGTGTGGACCGACCGGCTCACCAGCTACGAGAACTACCAGGCCAAGTGCTACAAGGTGGACCCGGTGCCGGGGCGGGAGGGCCAGTTCATCGCCTCCATCGCCTACGACCTGGACCTGTTCGAGGAGGGGTCGATCGCCAACCTCACCTCCTCGATCATCGGGAACGTGTTCGGGTTCAAGGCGCTGAAGGCGCTCCGCCTGGAGGACATGCGCATCCCGGCGCACTACGTGAAGACGTTCCAGGGCCCGGCGCACGGCATCGTCATGGAGCGCGAGCACCTCGGCAAGTTCGGCCGGCCGCTGCTCGGCGCGACGGTGAAGCCGAAGCTCGGCCTGTCGGCCCGCAACTACGGGCGCGTCGTCTACGAGGCGCTGCGCGGCGGCCTGGACTTCACCAAGGACGACGAGAACATCAACTCCCAGCCGTTCATGCGCTGGCGCGACCGGTTCCTGTACTGCATGGAGGCGGTCAACCGGGCGCAGGCGGCGTCCGGCGAGATCAAGGGGCACTACCTGAACGTCACCGCCGGGACGATGGAGGCGATGTACGAGCGGGCCGGGTTCGCCAAGGAGCTCGGCAGCGTCATCGTCATGATCGACCTGACCGTGGGGTACACCGCGATCCAGTCCATGGCGCACTGGGCGCGCGCCAACGGCGTCCTGCTGCACCTGCACCGCGCCGGGCACTCCACCTACACGCGGCAGAAGGCGCACGGCGTCAGCTTCCGCGTGATCGCCAAGTGGATGCGGCTCGCCGGGGTGGACCACATCCACGCCGGGACGGTCGTCGGCAAGCTGGAGGGCGACCCCAACAGCGTCGCCGGGTTCTACGACGTCCTCCGCAAGGACCGCATCGAGGCCGACCCGGTGAAGGGCCTCTACTTCGACCAGGACTGGGCGTCGACGCCCGGCTGCATGCCGGTCGCCTCCGGCGGCATCCACGCCGGCCAGATGCACCAGCTCCTGCACTACCTGGACGAGGACGTCGTCCTGCAGTTCGGCGGCGGCACGATCGGCCACCCGATGGGCATCGCGGCGGGCGCCGCCGCCAACCGCGTCGCGCTGGAGGCGATGATCAAGGCCCGGAACGAGGGCCGCGACTTCCTGCGCGAGGGCGAGGACATCCTGCGCGCCGCCGCCAAGCACAGCCGCGAGCTGGACGTCGCCCTCGCCACCTGGGGCGACATCACCTTCACCTACGAGTCCACCGACACCCCCGATGTCGTCGAGACCCCTGTGAGCGCCTGATGCGAGTGACCCAAGGAACGTTCTCGTACCTGCCCGAGCTGACCGACGAGGAGATCGGGCTCCAGGTCGCCTACGCCCTGGACCGGGGCTGGCCCTGCTCGATCGAGTTCACCGACGACCCGCACCCCCGCAACACCTACTGGGAGATGTGGGGCCTGCCGATGTTCGACCTGAAGGACCCGGCGGGCGTCCTGCTGGAGCTGAACGAGTGCCGCAAGGCGTACCCGGCGGCCTACATCCGGCTGAACGCCTACGACGCCCGGTACGGGCGGCAGACGACGGCGCTGTCGTTCCTCGTGCAGCGGCCCGCCGAGGAGCCGGGCTTCCGCCTGGACCGCGCGGAGGGCTCGGACCGGCGCATCGGCTACACCACGCACGCCTACGCCGCCGACCGGCCGCAGGGCGAGCGCTACCGATGAGCGGTTTCGCCATGCGCAACGGCTCCCCGGCCACGCCCGGGGAGCCGTCCCCCGCCGAGGCGGCGCCCGCGACGCTGCCGCCGGACGCCCGCGTCGACCTGGCCCGCGAGCGCGCCGAGTCGCACGCCGACGAGGTGCTGGACGCGCTGGACTCCGAGCTGATCGGCCTCGTCCCCGTCAAGACCCGCATCCGCGAGATCGCCGCGCTGCTGCTGGTGGACCGGGTGCGCGGCCGGTTCGGCATCGACTCCGGCCGCCCCAGCCTGCACATGTGCTTCACCGGCAGCCCCGGCACGGGCAAGACGACCGTCGCGGTGCGGCTCGCCGAGCTGCTGCACCGCCTCGGCTACATCCGCAAGGGGCACCTGGTGTCGGTGACCCGCGACGACCTCGTCGGCCAGTACGTCGGGCACACCGCGCCGAAGACCAAGGAGGTGCTGAAGCGCGCGATGGGCGGGGTGCTGTTCATCGACGAGGCGTACTACCTGTACCGGGCCGAGAACGAGCGCGACTACGGCCAGGAGGCCATCGAGATCCTGCTGCAGGTGATGGAGAACAGCCGCGACGACCTCGTCGTCGTCCTCGCCGGCTACAAGGACCGGATGGATTCGTTCTTCTCCTCCAACCCCGGCATGAGCTCGCGCATCGCCCACCACGTCGACTTCCCCGACTACGAGACCGCCGAGCTGGAGGAGATCGGCCGGCTGATGACCGCCCGCGAGGGCTACCGGCTCGCGCCCGAGACCGAGCCGGTGCTCCGCGACTACCTGGAGCGGCGGCGCGGGCAGCCGCGGTTCGCCAACGCCCGGTCGGTCCGCAACGCCGTCGAGCGGGCCCGGCTGCGGCACGCGAGCCGGCTCGTCGCGGCGGGCGGCGAGGTCACCCGGGAGGACCTGACGACGCTCCGCCCGGAGGACTTCCTCGCCAGCCGCGTCTTCACCGCGTGACGGCCGCCGCGAGGTGACGGCCGACACCGGGATTATCCGCGCCATGTCCTATGTTTGGTCCTACCAGACGGCCGTCGTGGGGGAGATGTGGCGAAACCAGAGGATCTGTACGAGCTGGACGGTGACCTGCCCGAGATGACCGGGCCGGTGCTGCTGCACAGCCTCGACGGTTTCGTGGACGCCGGCTCGACCGGCCAGCTCGTGCGCGAGCACCTGCTGGAGTCCCTGGAGCACCGGGTGGTGGCGCGGTTCGACGTGGACGCGCTGATCGACTACCGGGCCCGGCGGCCGATGATGACCTACGACCGGGACCACTGGGCGGACTACCAGGCCCCCGAGCTCGCGCTGCGCCTCTTCCACGACGAGGTCGGCACGCCGTTCCTGCTGCTCGCCGGCCCCGAGCCGGACCGGCTGTGGGAGGGCTTCACCCGCGCGGTCCTGCACCTGGTCGAGCGGATCGGCGTCGGCCTGGTCGTCGGCGTGCACGGCATCCCGATGGGCGTGCCGCACACCCGCCCGGTCGGCATGACCTCGCACGCCACCCGGCCCGAGCTGATCACCAGCACGTCCTGGTTCGACAAGGTGCAGGTGCCCGGCAGCGCCGCCGGCCTGCTGGAGTTCCGGCTCGGCGAGGCCGGGCACGACGCGCTCGGCTTCGCCGTGCACGTCCCGCACTACCTGGCGCAGGCGGCCTACCCGGCGGCGGCGGTCGCCGCGCTGGAGCGGATCGTGGCCACGACCGGCCTCGTCCTGCCGACGGAGGCGCTGCGCGACGCGGCGGCCAAGACCGACGCCGACATCGCCGAGCAGGTCGCCGGCAACGCCGAGGTCGAGAAGGTCGTGCAGGCGCTGGAGCAGCAGTACGACGCGTTCGCGGGCGCCGCCGAGCGCGAGAGCCTGCTCGCCGAGGGCCGCGACATGCCGACCGCCGACGAGATCGGCGCCCAGTTCGAGCGCTTCCTCGCCGAGCAGGACGGCCCCGACCCCCAGCCCTGACCCGCCCGCTACCCGACGCCGGCGCGGCGGGCGGCGCGGGCGATGAGCATGGCGACCAGGGAGCCGAAGGCGGCGAACTGGGGGTCGGTGGTCTGGCCGGCGGTGTAGCGGGCCCAGATCTGCTGGACGATCACCGCGAGGCGGAACAGGCCGAACACCTCGTAGAAGCGCCAGTCGTCCACCGGCAGGCCGGTGCGGTCCAGGTAGCGGGCGACGGCCCGCTCGCGCGTCGGCATCCCGGGCAGGTGCGTCGGCTGGCGGCGGAGCACGGTGTAGTCCGGGTCGTCGTCCGCGGTGATCCAGTAGGCCATGGCGGCGCCGAGGTCCATGAGCGGGTCGCCGACGGTCGCCATCTCCCAGTCCAGCACGCCGACGATGCGCGGGGCCGCGCCGGCCAGGTCCACGACGAGGTTGTCGAGCTTCCAGTCGCCGTGCAGCAGCCGGGCGGCGACGTCGCCGGGCCGCCGCTCGTCCAGCCAGGCCAGCAGGGCGGCGGCGTCCGGCGCGTCGGGGGTGGCCGCGCCGGTCCAGCGGCGGGACCAGCCGGACACCTGGCGGCGGACGTACCCCGGGCCGCGCCCGAGCGGCTCCAGCCCGGCCGCGGCGACGTCCACCGAGTGCAGGTCGGCGAGGGTGTCGATCACCGTCTCGCCGAGGGCGCGCGCCGCCGCCTCGCCGAGGTCCGCGCCCGCCGGGGGCTCGGCGCCGAGGACGGTGCCGCGCAGGTGCTCCATGACGTAGAACGGCGCGCCGATCACCGTCTCGTCCTCGCAGAACGCGTGCACCCTCGGGACGACGTCCAGGTGCGGGCGGAGCCGCCGCTGGACGAGCACCTCGCGGCCCATGTCGTGCGCCGACGCCGCCCTGGTGCCGCGCGGCGGCCGCCGCAGCACGACGCCGGGGCTCGCGCCGTCCGGGGGCGACAGCAGGTAGGTGAGGTTGGAGGCGCCGCCCGCGAACTGCCGGACGCGCGGGGGCGCGGCGAACGCGCCGCGGTAGCCCGGCATGTGCAGGGCGAGCCATTCGTGCACGGCGGCGACGTCGAAGGCGTCCTCCGCGCGCACGTCCCGCACGCGCTCCGATCCGCTGGTCACGGTGCCTCCCGGGGGTGTTGCCAGCCGCGCCGGCGGCTCACTAGATTTGAACATACTGGCCGGTCGGTATGTTATCTGTGCGAGGAGCGGATATGAGTTTCAACCTGGCGACCATGCTGCGCGAGTCCCGGGTCGCGAACCCGGCCAAACCGCTCTGCGCCCTCGGGGACCTGTCGTTCGACTACGCCCAGGTGGACGAGATCTCCGGCCGGGTCGCGTCCGCCCTGCTCGGTCTCGGCCTCGTCCCCGGCGACCGGGTCGCGGTGCAGCTCCCGAACCTGCCGCAGTTCCTGTTCAGCTACTTCGCCGTCCTCAAGGCCGGCCTCGTCATGGTGCCGCTGAACCCGCTGCTGAAGGCACCCGAGGTCGCCCACCACCTGGGCGACTCCGGCGCCAAGCTGCTGATCACCTTCGAGACGTTCGCGGCCGAGGCGGTGAAGGGCGCCGGGGACGTCCCCGCCTACGTGGTGAACCTGCCCGGCAGCGACGCCCGCCCCGAGGGCACCCGGCACTTCGACGAGCTGTACTTCGCCGAGGACACCGGCGAGATCGCCGCGACGTCCGCCGACGACGTCGCGGTGCTGCTCTACACGAGCGGCACGACCGGCGTCCCGAAGGGCGCCGAGCTCACCCACTTCCAGCTCTACATGAACTGCACCGTCGCCGGGGAGCTGTTCGGGTTCCGCGACGACGACATCGGCCTCGCGGTGCTGCCGCTGTTCCACGTGTTCGGCCTGTCGTCGGTGCTGAACACCGCCGTCCGCTTCGGCGGGACGCTGGTGCTCGTGCCGCGCTTCGAGGTGGACGACGTCATCGACGCGATCGAGCGGCACCGCGCGACGATCTACACCGGCGTGCCGACGATGTACTTCGCGCTGCTGCGCGCCGACCGGGCCGGCCGCGACCTGTCCAGCCTGCGCGTCGGCGTCTCGGGCGGCGCGGCGATGCCGGAGGAGGTCGTCCGCGAGTTCGAGGAGGCGTTCCCCGGCGTGGTGATCCTGGAGGGCTACGGCCTGTCGGAGACCGCCAGCACCGCCACCTTCAACGTCAGCGCCGAGCAGCGCAGGATCGGCTCGGCGGGCCGGCCGGTCTGGGGCGTCCGCGTCAAGATCGTGGACGAGGCGGGCGCGGAGCTGCCGCCCGGCCCCGAGCACGTCGGCGAGGTCCTGATCCAGGGGCACAACGTCATGAAGGGCTACCACGGCCGGCCCGAGGCGACCGCCGCGGCCCTGGCGGGCGGCTGGTTCCGCACCGGCGACCTCGGCCACCTCGACGAGGACGGCTACCTGTTCATCGTGGACCGGGTCAAGGACCTGATCATCCGGGGCGGCTACAACGTCTACCCGCGCGAGGTCGAGGAGGTCCTCTACGCCCACCCCGACGTCGCCGAGGCCGCGGTGGTCGGCCGCCCCGACGAGCGGCTCGGCGAGGAGGTCGTGGCGTGCGTGACGCTGCGGCCGGGCGCCGCCGCCGGCGACGACCGCGCCGCCGAGCTGATCGCCCACTGCCGGGAGCGGCTCGCCAACTACAAGTGCCCGCGCGAGGTGCGGTTCCTGGACGCGCTGCCGCTCAGCCCCACCGGCAAGATCCTCAAGCGCGAGCTGCGGGCCGGCTGAGATCCCGGCCACCTTGATCGTCGCGAGCGGCGCCCGCGATACTCGCAGGTGGCCAGGACACCTGCGGGAGAGGCGGCACCGATGGCGGCGGGCACCGAGGAACGGACCGGGGCGGACGAGCGGGCCGGGGCGGGGGAGGGCGCCGGCGCCGCCCTCGCGGCCGGGCGGATCTGCGCGACGGCCGGGCAGGGCGCGCGCGCCATGCGCTCCTGGGCGGCGGAGTACCCCGCCCTGTACGGCGACGAGACCGCCTACGACCCGACGCTGTTCGTCACCCTGTCGCTCGCGTCGGCGTTCAGCGGCCCGTCGCTGTCGGCGGCGGACCTGCGCGTCGCCAACCGCGTCTGCCTCTGGTGCTTCGCGCTGGACGGCCTCATCGACTCGGCCGCGCGCACCCGCGCCGAGGTCGACGCGGCGGCCGCGCGCTGCCTGGCGGTCGCCGGGGGCGCCCCGCCGGTCCCCGGCGACGACCTCACCCGGTTCCTCGCCGACGTCCGCGCCGAGCTCGCCGCGCTGCCCGCCTACGAGCGGCTCGCGCCCGTCTGGCTGGACGACCTGCGCGCGATGCTGGACGCGATGGCCCGCGAGTGGGACTGGGCGGCGGCGATCGCGGCGGGCGGCCCGAAGCCGACCGTCGAGGAGTACCTCGCCAACGCCGACAACCTCGGCTTCTCGTTCGTGTTCACCGCGCACTGGATCGCGAGCGGCGGCGGCGGGGACGCCGCCGCGGTGCGCGCGGCGAGCGCCGCCGTGCAGCGGGTGGTCCGGCTGCTCAACGACCTCGGCACCTACGAGCGCGATGTCCGCTCGGGCGACCTCAACGTGCTGCTGCTCGACGAGGACCGCGACCGGGTGCAGGCCCGCGTCGCCGACCTGCTGGACGCGGCCCGCGCCGAGGTCGCCGCCGTCCGGGACGGCGCCCCCGGCCTCGCGGAGTACCTGGACCGGCAGATGGACTTCTGCCGCGGCTTCTACCGCGAGGCCGACTTCTGGGGGATCTGAGCCGCTAGCCCTCGTCCGGGGAACCGTCGGGGGCGCCGACCGGGGAGCCGTCCGCCGCGCCGCCGGCGCCGTCCTCGGCGGACCGGCGCGCCTCGGCGGCGTCCCGGCGGCCCTGCCGGGTGCCGCGCTGGAAGGCGCCCATGACGCGCTGGGCGCGCTCGGGGGAGCCGGCCTCCGGCTCCTCCTCGGACGCCGGGGCGTCGCCGGCCGGCGGCTCCTCGCGGAGCGCCGGGTTCAGGCTCTCCTGCGGCCGCCGGATCGGCAGGCCGCCGTCGGTGCGCGACCGGTCGCCGCCGCCCGCGCCGTCGCCGCCCTCGCCGCCGGCCGGGGCCTCCGGCTCGGCGGGCGGGACGGCCCGCAGCGGGCGGGGCGCCGGCGGGGCCAGCACCGCGACGCCGCCGCTCTGCGTCGTGCCGCCCTCCAGCGCCGCCGCCGCGGCCGGGGCGGCCGGGACCAGGATCTCCTCGGGCGGCAGCTCGCGGAGCAGCGTGCGCGGCAGCAGCACCACCGCGCGGACGCCGCCGTAGGGGGAGGCCATCAGCGTGGTCCGCACGCCGAACCGGTGGCCGATCAGCGCGACGGTCGGCAGGCCGAGCCGCGCCGGGAACTCCTCCTCGAACGTCGGCGGGGCCGCCAGCACGGCGTTGGCCTCGGCGATCTGCTCCTCGCTGAGGCCCCAGCCCTTGTCCTCGACCTCGATCGCGACGCCGTTGCTGACCTCCTTCACCGCCACCTCCACGACGGTGTCGGGGTGGCTGAACCGCAGCCCGTTCTCGATCAGCTCGGTGAGCAGGTCGACGACGTCGATGGCGTGGCCGCTCAGCGCGAGGCCCGCCCGCGGCGGGCTGACGTGCACCCGCGGGAAGTCCTCCACCTGGCCCATGGCGCTGCGGATCACGTCCAGCAGCGACATCGGCGTGCTGCGCGGCGTGCCGGCCTGCTCGCCCGTCCACCGGCGCACGTTGGCGAGGTAGCGGAGCGCGCGGGTGTTGTGCAGGTCGGCGGCGAACAGGCTCTTGACGAGCTCGGGGTGCAGGTCGCTGCGCCGCTCCATCCGGTCGATCTCCTGGCGCTGCAGGGCCAGCAGCGAGGCGATGCGCTGCGCGAGCAGCCGCAGCGTCTCGCGGGTGTTGTTGCGCTGGGCGGACTGCCCGATCGCGGCCTGGAACGCCATGTCCTGCACGCGGTTGATGGCGTGGCCCACCTGGCCGATGTCGTCGCTGCCGAACTCCAGGCGGAGCGCGCCGATGTCGACCTGCGCGCCGGGCTCGCCGTGGCTGAGGCGGTCCATCAGCTGCGGCAGGTGCTCGTTCGCCAGGTCGTCGGCGGCGAGGCGGAGCCGCTTCAGCTGGCTGTTCAGGCGCCGGTGCGTGGTCGCCGCCAGCCAGATCGACGTGATGACCGCCGCGAGGCCGAGGACGCCGACGATGACGAGGCGGACGATGACCGCGATGCCGCCGGGCTGGGCGCGCTCGACGACCGCGTCGCCGCCGACGTCGATGGTGCGGTCGAGCTGGCCGAGCACCGGCCGGGTGAACCCGCTCCACTGCGCCGGGGTGAGCGCGGGGCGGAGGGCGGCGCGGCCCTTGGCGGTCAGCAGCCGGTCCTCGGCGGCGTGCAGCGCCACGTAGGCGGTGCCGGTGGTGAACGCGCGGAGGCGGCCGGCGTCCTCATCGGCGAGCTGGCCGGCGGCGTCGGCCAGGCCGTAGCGGGCCACGCCGACCGCCTGCGCCCAGCGGGCGGCCTCGCCGGGGGCGTAGCGGCCGTGCGCGATGATGCCGGCGAGGGTGGCGTCCTCGCGGGCGATGAGCTCGCGGGCGCGGGTCAGCGCGATCAGCGCGCGGGCGTCGGCGGCGGTCGCCTTGTCGTTCACCTCGGCGTTGATGGCGAGGATGCCGAACGCGGCGTCGACGGTGGTGTCGAACGCCTCGGTGGTGCCGGCGGCGTCGCCGGTGCCGGTGTCGACCGCGCGCCGGGTGCCGCTCAGCAGGTTCAGCCGGTCGCGCGTCTCGGCGATGTGCTTGCGCACGCGGCCGGGCGCGCCCGCCGACAGCCGCCGCCAGTCGGCGATCACCTGGTCGGTGCGGGCCCGCTGCCCGGCCAGGTCCCGGGCGCTCACCAGCTTCGGGTCGCCGAGGCGGACCAGGGACAGCCGGCGCTCGTCCTGGAGCGCGGAGATCAGGGACTTGGTCGGGCGCCCGGCGGTCTCGTCGACGGTCTGCGTCTGGAGCAGGTCCACGCCGTCGCGGAACACCACCCAGGCGGAGAAGCCCCAGACCGACACCAGACAGACGAGGATCGCGGTGATCCTCGTGCCCAGGCCGAGATTGCGGTCCGGCCGGGACTTGCCCCAGGGCAGCAGACGCATGAACTTTCCTCAATGTCGCGGGGGGAAGGAACGGGCCGGAGGCACCCTCATCCGCGCACGAATGGCGGGCATACCTCGCAGATCACCGCGTGCACGCGCAGCACCCTAGCAACCGCGGACCCCCAATGATCGTCCAACGGGCGCTCCCGCGCCGGTCAGCGCCCCGGTCAATACCGCCGGGGCCGGCGAGGGCGGCCGGGCGGGTCAGCCGGTGTGCTGCTCGCCCCGGTAGTTCGGGACGGAGCCGTGCCGGCCGGTCGCGTAGTCCAGCAGCCAGGACAGGTAGGTGACGGAGCGCGGGCAGCGCTCGGCGAGCACCTCCAGCTCGTGCCGGGCGCGGGCCTGGAGCGCGGCGGCGAGCTCGTCGATGGCCGGCCGGTCCGCGAGCTGGAGCGCGTTGACCTGGTCGGCGGAGTGCGGCTGGTAGGAGACGGCGTCGGTGGCGAGCCGCAGCAGCTGCTGGATCCAGCCGTCCACCCGGCGCAGCTGCACGAGCTCGCGGAGCGCGGCCCCGTCGCCGCCGGCGATCCACAGGGTGAGGTTGACCCAGGCGGTGCCCATGTTGCCGGCGTTGCGCAGGTAGGCCGCCAGCGACACCGGGGGCGCGATCGGCGGCGCGGCCGCCCCGGACTCCCACGACGTCGCCGCGATGACGCCGCGCAGCTGCCGCCACTCCCACTCGCGCACCATGGCGTGCAGCATGAACCGCAGCTCCTCGGCCCACGCGGCGGCGAGCCGCCGGGGCCGGCCGGGCGCCGCGCCGGGCAGCGCCGCGCCGTGCAGGGTCGCGGCGCGCAGCACGTCGGCGCGCACGTCGGCGAGGAAGCGCCCGAGCTGGTCGCCCGGCGCGGGCGCCGCGCCCTCGGCGACGGCCACGCAGCGCCGCACCATCGCCAGGATGGCGGGCAGGCTCGTCCCGGCGGTGATCTCGGCGTCCGCCGCGAGCGTCCAGAGCGAGACCCGGGCCGGGACGCGCAGCTGGGCGATCGTGCAGTCGGGCGCGCCCTCGGCGAGGGCGCGCGCGGCGAGGCCGGCGATCGGCATGAACGGCCGGTCGGGGAAGCGGGCGGCGTCGAACAGCCGCGGATAGCGGGCCATGCAGGCGCGCAGCTCGGTGGCGAGCCGCGTCTCCAGCGCTCCGGGCCAGCCGGGCCCGGCGGCGTTGCCGGCCATGGCGCCTCCTCGGACGGGCAAGGTCAGTGACGCGGCGTCACCACCAGCTGAACGGGTTCCTGCGGTTGCAGGGTCAGCGACAGCTTCGGCGTCACCCGACCCGCAACCGCGACATCGTAGCGACTCAGCATCGCCGCGACGACAAGGGTGGCCTCCTGCTGGAAGAAGGCCTCGCCGAGGCACTGGTGGACGCCGTCGCCGAACGGCACGTAGGCGAGGGGGTGGCGGCTCTGCACCTCGGCGCGGTCGAAGCGCGCGGGGTCGAAGCGCAGCGGGTCGGGCCAGAACTCCTCGATGCGGTGCGTCAGGTAGGGCGAGATCGCCAGGGTGGAGCCGGCCGGGATCGGCACGCCGTCGATGACGTCGTCCTCCAGCGCGGTCCGCGGCACCGCCCAGCCGACCGAGTACACGCGCATGACCTCGCGCAGCACCTGCTGGGTGTAGGTGAGGCGGCGGACGTGCTCGCGGGCGGGCCGGGCGCCGTCCAGCACCGCGTCCACCTCCGCGCGCACCCGCCGGGCGACGTCGGGGTGCTGCGCGAGCGCCACCCAGATCCAGGTGAGGCCGATGGCCGAGCTCTCCGAGCCGGCGACGAACAGCGCGACGATGTCGTCGCAGACCTGGTCGTCGGTCAGCGGCGCCCCGTCGGGGCCGGTGCCGTTGGACAGCCGGGTCACCACGTCGCCGCCGTCCCGGGGGGCGTTGCGGGCGGCGGTGACGACCGGCCGCAGGATCTCGTTGACCGTCCGGGTCGCCTTGCGGAACGCGCGGTCGCCGGGCAGCGGGACCGAGTGCGGCACGAACGGCATGGCCATCCGCCAGAGCAGCGAGCCCATCGCGGTCCCGACGGCCGCGCCGAGCCGGTCGCCCTCGCCGTCGGGGATGAGCCGCCCGAAGAACACCGGGTCGATGACGCGCTGCACGACGCGGGTCATCTCCACGCTCGCGTCGAGGGGCCGGCCGGCGCCGCCGCGCGCGCCGAGGTCGGCGACGGCCGCGTCGATGGAGCCGGCCATCTGCGGGCCCATCTGCGCCAGGTAGGCGCCGGAGAAGGCGCCGCGCAGCACCTCCCGGCTCGCGTGCCACTGCGCTCCCTCGCCGCCGATGCCGTCGCCGACGAGCCGCGACAGCGCCTTCCACATCGCCGCGCCGCGCGGGTAGTTGGCGGCGTTGGTGCGCAGGATGCGGCGCAGGTGCTCGGGGTGGGTGACGAGGAAGGGGGTGAACGGGCCGAGGTGCAGGCGGGTGAGCGCCCCCTGCGCCTCGCCGAGGTGCTCCAGCATGCCGAGCGGGCCGCCGCTCCGCACGAGCGAGGTCACCCGGCGGAGCGGCACGTCGCGGACGGCGGGGGAGCGGGGGAAGGGGCCGGCGGTGGACTCGCGGACGTCGGTCGACACGGTGTTGTCCCTCACAGGTTGTGCGGAGCGGCCGGCGGCGGTGCGCCACGGTAGCCCACGATCCGGTCATTCTTCTCGTATGTCGTTCAACAGCTATTGAGTATCACATAACGGTCATAATGGACAAGATCATCGAGTGGTGACGGGGCGGACGGTGAAGGCCGCGGGGGCGGCCGGCGAAAGGCCGTCATCGAACGAATAAAACGCGCCGGAGGGAGAAGCAAGGGCCGTCCGGCAGGCGGTGATGTGAAGAAGCTCTCGGTTTATCGGACGGCGTCCGCCGTGCCGGAGCGCTGCGGGCGCGGGCGCCCGCCTCCGTCCGGCCTCGGTCGATGGTCCCCGGCTGGTGGGACGGGCGGGGGAATCGGGCGCGCCCCGAATGGGCTGCGACGTGCACCGGAACTCGGGACCGGCGGTTTCCTTTCGCAGTGCGAATGGCTTGTCGAAATGGCGGGAGGCGGGGCCCCGTCAACGGTCCTCACCAGCATCGACGGCCGGAAGCGGGGCGAGCAACGTATTGACCGGGTGGTCGTAGAATTATCAACTTCAGCCGCCCGTAAGGCGGGAAGTCGTGCGTGTTAGGATCGTCGTCGCCTTCGTCCCGGTCGCCTCAAGAACCAGGAATTCCATGGATTATCCGCAGATCCGTTGGGATGTTCAGGCCAATGTCGCGGTCATCGCGTTCGGGCCGCCGCCGCGCGGCGACCGCACCGTCCTGGAGGTGAGCGACGACGACGGCGACCTGCTCGCGCTGGTGCACTTCGCGCCGGGCGGCGAGCTGGTGGAGCTGGAGCTGCTGGACGCCGCCCGCCAGCTCCCCGCGGACCTGCCGGCGCGCGTCGACGGCGCCGTCTGAGCGGCGCGGGGCGGGCGCCGAGGGGCCGTCCGGGTGGGGCTGGCCGGACTCGAACCGACGACCTACGAGGTGTAAGCTCGCCGCGCTACCAACTGCGCCACAGCCCCTGACCGCACTGACGATACCGTGCCCGGGGCCGCCGCCCGTACACGGTTTCGCCAGGACGGCGCGTCCTCCGGGGCGCCGCGCCGGCGGCGGGCGTCAGCCGGCGGGCGGGGCGGCGCCGCGGCGCATCATGACGCCGGAGTTGCCGGACTGCTCCAGCGACCAGGCGACCGGCTCCCAGCCGCGGTCCTCCAGGTGCTCGACGGCCTTCAGCAGGGCGGGCAGCGCGCCGGAGAACGGGGCGATCTTCAGCACCCGCGGGGTGGCGACGACGAACACGTGCCGGTGCGGGCAGGCGTCCAGCAGGTCGGGGTGGCGCTCCAGGTCGCGGGTGTAGACGTGGCGGTCGTCCAGCAGGCGGCGCAGCACCGGATCCATGGGGCGGATTATGCCAGGACCTCCCGTGATGCATGGCGTCGGCGGGAGGACGGACGATGACGTTCCCCGAGCTGCTGGAGGCCGCCGTCCCCGGGCGGGTGCGGGCCGACCCGGACGTCCTGGACCTGCACCGGGCGGTGAAGGCGGCCCTCGATCCGGCCGGGGTGCTGAACCCCGGAAAGGTCGTCTGACCGGCTCGTCCGGCCGCGTCCCGGCTCGCGTCCGGTGTCCGTAAAGAGAGCCCTGTGACCGTTATCTCACGTGTGTTACGGCTGGTCAGCAACCGTTTAACACGCCGTTCACAACCGGGCAACAGGTCCGAAATGCCGGATTGTCAGTCTCGTTCCGGCCACAGAAGGGGCCTGGTCTGACGGAAGGGAACCGACGTTGAGCTACAAGGCCGAGTACATCTGGGTGGACGGTACCGAGCCCTCCGCGCGGCTGCGGTCCAAGACCAAGGTCCTGGCCGACGGCGCCGAGCCCGGCGACTGGGGGTTCGACGGCTCCAGCACCAACCAGGCCCCCGGTGACAAGTCCGACTGCGTGCTCAAGCCCGTCTTCGTCTGTCCCGACCCGATCCGCGGCGGCGACAGCAAGCTGGTGCTCTGCGAGGTCTTCCTCGTCGACGGCACGCCGCACCCGACCAACAACCGCGCCAAGACCCGCCCGATCGCCGAGAAGTACGAGGGCCAGGAGCCCTGGTTCGGCATCGAGCAGGAGTACACCTTCTTCCAGGCGGGCCGCCCGCTCGGCTTCCCCGAGACCGGCTTCCCCGCCCCCCAGGGCCCGTACTACTGCGGCGTCGGCGCCGACGAGGTCTTCGGCCGCGAGATCGTCGAGGCCCACCTGGACGCCTGCCTGGCGGCCGGCCTGAAGATCTCCGGCATCAACGCCGAGGTCATGCCGGGCCAGTGGGAGTTCCAGATCGGCCCGGCGGGCACGCTGGAGGTCGCCGACCACCTGTGGGTCGCGCGCTGGCTGCTCTACCGCATCGCCGAGGACTACGACGTCGCCGCCACCCTGGACGCCAAGCCGGTGAAGGGCGACTGGAACGGCGCGGGCGCGCACACCAACTTCTCCACCAAGGCCATGCGCGAGGGCTGGGACGCCATCATCACCGCGTGCGAGTCGCTCGGCGCCCCCGGCAAGGTCGACGAGCACATCGCCGGCTACGGCCACGGCATCGCCGACCGCCTCACCGGCTCGCACGAGACCGCCCCGCACGACGTGTACAGCTACGGCGTGTCCGACCGCGGCTCCTCGGTGCGCATCCCCTGGCAGGTCGAGGTCGACAAGAAGGGCTACATCGAGGACCGGCGCCCGAACGCCAACATCGACCCCTACAACGTCACCCGCCTGCTGGTGAACACCTGCTGCGAGGCGCTGGAGAAGGCCGGCCAGGTCTGATCCGGCCAGGTCTGATCCGGCCCGCCTGACCAGGCGGGGCGGCAGTACCCGCACGGACTTCCGTCCCGGCACCCGCCGCGACGGATGCGGCCGAGGGGATCCCGGGGCGGGGCGCTTCCGGGATCCCCTCGGCCTTTCCATATCCGGGGACGGGCCACGTCTGGGGACGGGCGCGCGCGGCCCGCTCAGGGGAGCGGGCGGCGCCCCGCGAAGCCGAGGTCGGCCCGGTGGTACCAGGCCAGCTCGGTGTCGCCCTCCAGCCAGCAGAGCCGCACCTCGGCGCCGTCCAGCACGCACGGGAAGTCGATGAGGAACGGGGCGATGCCCTTGACCTCGATGCCCTGCCCGGTGAACCAGGTCAGCAGCTCGTCCAGCCGGGCCTCCAGCGCCTTCAGCTCGGGGCGGCCGCCGAGGCGGGACGGCCCGCCGGCGCGCAGGTCGAGCGCCAGCTCGGCGAGGTCGGCGCGGTGCCGGACGATCTCGGCGGCCCGCTCGCGGACCTGCGGGACGAGCGCCCGCGCCTCCTCGACCGTGAACTGCCAGGTGCCGTGCTCGGCGGCGGACCCCTCGGCGGACTCGTGCGGTTCCTGCTCCCCCTGCGTCATGCGCTCACCGTACCGACCGCCGGCCCGTCCTCCTCGCCCTCGGGATCGGGGTCGGGCTGCAGCCAGTCGTCGTGCTCGCCGTCGGGGGCGAGCCAGTGCAGGAAGCGGCCGAGCGCGGTCCGCGGGGGCGCGGCGGCGCAGGGGCAGCCCTGGGGGCAGGGTTCGGGCACGATCGGTCAGCCTCGCAGAGTGAGCGGATGCGGGCGCAGGGTGACGCCCTCGTTCAACCCTGCCCTCTCGGGGCCGTGTCGCGCCGCGGTACTCGCTGGTCCGGGCCGTTTCGCGACACTATCAAATGACGATAAAGACGCGAACTCCCCCGGAGTCCCCGGGAAGCGCGCCGGGTAGCAATCTGCTGTCCGACGGGGGAGGGGACCATGGGCGACTCGCCGTTCTACGACGGCCTGCCGGGGCGGCGTGCCGGCCGCACCACGGCGGGACCGCGCGTGCACGGGCGTGCCTTCCGGTGCCGCGCCGCCCCACGGCGGCGGCGGGAGGCCCCGCTCTACCGCTACACCGACTTCGTCTCCCTGCACGCCACGGCCGATCCGCACGAGCCCGACCTCCGCCGGCTCTGGTGGAGCGGCGTCGCCTGCGCGTCCGGCGCGACCGCGCTCGCCGCCGCCAGCGTCCTGCTGCTGCGCGGCCCGTTCGGCCTCCAGGTGCCGGCGTTCGCCGACGGGTCCAGCAACACCGCCGCGCTCGGCTACGGCATCTGCGCGGGCGCGCTCACCCTCCAGGCCACCGCGCTGCTGCACGTGCTGCTCGCCACGGCCGCGCACCCGGTGCGGGCCTTCTGCTGGATCGGCGGCATCGTCGTCACGCTGATGACGCTGCTGCCGTTCACCCTGCACCGGCCGCTCGCGGACGCCGCCGGCACCGCCCTGCTCAACCTGGTCGGCGGCGGCGGGGTGATCGCGCTGCTCGCCCTGTCGGCGGCGTTCGCGCGCGGCCACCGCCCCGATCCCTTCGAGGACCCGTTCGGCGATCCGTTCGGCGACGTGCCTGGCGGCCCGCCCCCGGGCTGGCGCTGAGCGGTCAGCCCGGGCGGCCGACCGAGACGCGCAGCGGGTCCGGAGCGACGCTCGTCGCGACGCGCACGTGCCGCAGCCGCCGCCAGACCTGCAGGTCGACGCCGTCCGGCGGGGCCATCACCCGCATCTCGCGGTGCATCCCCGAGAACCCGAGCACCAGCACCGCGTCCCAGACGCCGCGCGGCAGCGGGTCGTCGATGAACGCCCTGGTCAGCGGGATGGACGCGGTGTAGGCGAGGCCGCCGGCCTCCTCCTCCAGGGCGGCGATGACCTCGTAGACGCGGCCCTTGGCGGATTCGCGGAGCGCCAGCGTCGCCGACACCGGCGAGGGCAGGTCGTCGTAGCGGACGCGGCCCCGCACGACGAGCTCCTCGGCGCCGGCGTTCCAGGCGAGCGCTTCGGCGCGCACCTCGCCCGCGGCGTGCGGCTCGCCGCCGACGTCCACGGCGAGGGTGCCGCGCACCCCGAAGTAGACGACGGCGGTGCCGTCGCCGGGCAGGAAGCGGCGCTGCGGCTCGGTCTCCAGGCCCGCGTCGCGGTCGCGGCCGAGCGGCACGCCGCGTCCCCCGGCGCCCAGCTCGACGTCCCAGACGCCGTGCGGCAGCGGCCCGCCGGCGATGGACGCCACGTCCAGCGCGGCGCGGAAGCGCAGGTCCCCACCCGCCTCCTCGGTGCTGAGCGGGGCGGTGAACACGCGGGCGCCGCCGCGCTCGCGGAGCAGCAGCTCGGCCGGCGGCGCGGCGCCGGCGGCCCCCACCCGGCCGCGGACCAGCAGCTCCGTGCCGCTCCAGCGGACCTCGCTCAGGTATGGATCGGACACCGGCCGGCCCCCCACGTTCTCGATCTGGTCGCACTGATGATCTTCCCGGTGGCGGCGGCGCCAATCAGGCACGACGGTCACCGGCCGGCGCCCGGCCCGCACCAGCCGCACCGCGACCGAGCCGCGATCGACTCCAGCGGGGGCGGTCAGCGGGCGGTGAGGCGGGCCACCAGGTCGGCGAGGCCGACCGCGCCGGCGTCCAGCGCCGCGTACAGCTCGTCGACCTCCAGGAACCCCAGGTCGCGGGCGACGGCGAGGGCGGCGCCGCGCGCCTCGGCGCCGAGCAGGTCCAGGCGCCCGGCGAGCGCCCGCGCCAGCCGGTCGCGGCCCGCCGCGGCGGCCCGCTCGGCGCCGTCGGCGGCGAGGACCCGCGCCAGGTGGACGCGGGCGGGCGCGGTGACGGCGAAGTCCAGCCAGCCGGGGGAGGGGGCGGCCCGCGGGTCGGTCAGCACCTCGACCAGGCTGCCGTCGCGGACCTCCGCCGACAGCGGCGACGGCCGCCCGTTCACCAGCGCGCCGATGCTGTGGTCGCCGGTGTCGGTGCCGAGCGCGTAGGCGACGTCCAGGGCGGTCGCGCCCGGCGGGAGCGGGATGATGCTGCCGCAGGGGGTGTAGACGGTGAGGCCGCCGTCGGCGAGGTCGGCGCGCAGGCTGTCGAGGAACCCCTCGGAGGGGGCGTCGGCCTGCCAGGCGAGGAGCCGCCGCAGCCAGTCCAGGTCGCGGCGCCCGGTCGCGGCGCCCGCGGCGGCGCCGTCCCCGGCGGCCGCCCTGATGTGGGCGACGATGCCGTGCTCGGCGACCGGGTGCATCGCGCGGCTGCGCACGATGACCTCCATGGGGTCGCCGGCGGGCGCGATGACGCGGGTGTGCAGCGACCGGTACAGGTTGTGCTTCGGCATCGCGATGTGGTCGACGAGCCGCCCGGCGATCGGGTGCAGCGCGGCGTGGACGGCGCCGAGCGCGACGTAGCAGTCCTGCTCGGCGCCGTCCACGACGAGCAGCAGCCGCGCGACCTGGCAGGGGCGCAGGCCCGCCAGGTCGCCGCCGGTGGAGGTGTGCACCGCGTACAGGTGCGAGACCCGCACCGTCACCTCGGCGGCGACGCCCTGCTCGGCGAGCGCGGCGCGGACCCGGGCGACGGCGGGCGCGAACACCGCGGGCGCCTCGCGCAGGGCGGCGTCGACGGCGTCGCGGGTCGCGGCGTGCGCCTCGGGGGCACTGGCGGCGAACGCCAGGTCGTCCATCTCGCGTTTCAGCACGTGGATGCCGAGCCGGTCGGCGAACGGGACGAACAGCTCGTGCGAGGCGCGCGCGATCCGGGCCCGCTTGTGCGGCGGCTGGTAGCCGAGGGTGCGCAGGTTGTGCAGCCGGTCGGCGAGCTTGATGACCAGGACCCGCAGGTCCGCGGCCGCCGCCAGCACGATCTTGCGGAACGTCTCGGCCTCGGCGCGGCCGCGCCAGCGGTCGCCGTCCAGCTTGGTGAGGCCGTCCACCAGCGCGGCGATCTCCTCGCCGAAGCCGGCGCGCACCTCGGCGAGGGTGTAGGGGGTGTCCTCGACGGTGTCGTGCAGCAGCGCGGCGACCAGGGTGTCGGTGTCCAGGCCGAGCCCGGCGAGGATGGTGGCGACCGCGAGCGGGTGGGTGATGTAGGGGGCGCCGGACTTGCGGAGCTGGCCCCGGTGCATGCGCTCGGCGACGGCGTAGGCGCGCAGCAGCGCCGCCCCGTCGGCCTGCGGGCAGGCCGCCCGGTGCGCGGCGAGCAGCGGCGCGACGGCGGCGGGGACGGGGTCGGCGGCCCGCCCGGCCGCGCCGACCAGCCGGTACAGGGCCCGCCGCGGCGGGACGCGGGGGCGGGCGCGCCGGGCCGGTGCGGGGCCGCCCGGAGCGGCGGCCCCGGGCGGGCCGGGGGCCGTGCAGGGTCTGTCCGCCGGGTTGAGTGTCGTCATCGCGCCACCTGGCAGCCTTCCCGGTAACCCTTCCGTTACCGGTTGTAACCGTCATTATGCGCGACGCCCCCGGGGAACGGGCCGCGGGGGCCTCGGGCGGCGCGCGGGGCGGCGCTCGCGGGCGTCCGGCCCGCCCCCCGCCCGGCGCAGGTCAAGGGAGGTTCGAGGGACCTTCCCGGCTGCCCCATGCGCGCCGCCCCTGGTGTGTCGCCTCCGCGGTCGCGTCGTCACCGCTCGTAGTGTGTCGCAGCGTCGCGGACCGCGGGCCGCGCGCCAGGGTTCAGCAGGGTGCAGGAAGCCGTCCGGGAGGGTCGCCCGGGCGGTCGACGACGTCGAGGGGCAGTGCGATGACGGCTGGGGCCGGTTCGGGCGGGGCGAACGGGATCGGCGGCCGGGACGGGCGCGCGCACCCCCCGGAGGTCATCGGCGTCACCCCCTTCGGCCGCCCCGCCGCGCACCTGGCCGTCGCCGTCGCCCGCGCGGGCGGCCTCGGCGTCCTCGACCTCGGCACCGACCGCACCGAGGCCCTCGACGCCCTCGCCGACGTCGCCCGCTGGTGGGACGGCCCGTTCGGCGTCCGCGTCCCGGCCGGCTGCCGGGTGCGCCCCGACGAGCTGCCGGACGCCGCCGCGACCGTCCTCATGGACGCCGCGATGCTCCGCCCCGACGCCGCGCTCGCCGATGCCGCCGCGTTCGCGCGTGGCCGCCGCCTGCTCGTGGAGATCGTCGACCCGCGGGAGGCCGCCGCCGCGCTCGGCCTCGGCGCCCGCCTCGCCGCCGAGGGCGGCGCCGGGCCCGCCGGCCTCGTCGCCCGCGGCTGCGAGGCGGGCGGCCGCGTCGGCGACCTCACGACTTTCGTCCTCCTCCAGCACCTGCTCGGCGACCCCCGCGTCGACGTCCCCGTCTACGCGGCGGGCGGCATCGGCCCGCACACCGCCGCCGCCGCCGTCGCGGGCGGCGCGGCGGGCGTGGTCCTGGACGCCCAGCTCGCGCTCGTCCGCGAGATGGAGCTGCCCGCCGACGTCACCGCCGCGCTCACCGCCATGGACGGCGGCGAGACCCGCGTCGTCGAGGGCCACCGCCTCTACACCCGCCCCGACCTGCCCGACGTCGACCTGTCGTGCCTGGACCTCGCCGACATCAACGCCCGCCTCGGCGCCACCGGCCTGCACGCGAAGCTCCTGCCGGTCGGGCAGGACGGCGCGCTCGCCGCCGCCCTCGCCGGCCGGTACAAGACCGCCGGCGGCGTGGTGCGCGCCGTCCGCGACCAGATCGCCGCGGGCATCGCCGCCGCCGTCCGCGCCGAGCCGCTCGCCGTGCGGGACGGCGGCGCCCGTCCCGTCGTGCAGGGCCCGATGACGCGCGTCAGCGACCGGCCGGCGTTCGCCGCCGCCGTCGCCGGGGAGGGCGGCCTGCCGTTCCTCGCGCTGTCGCTGATGAAGGGCGGCGAGGCCCGCGAGCTGCTGGCCGAGACCGCGAGCCGGCTCGGCGGCCGGCCCTGGGGCGTCGGCCTGCTCGGCTTCGCCCCCGCCGAGCTGCGCGAGGAGCAGCTCGCCGCGGTGCTGGAGGCCCGCCCGCCCTACGCCCTCATCGCCGGCGGCCGCCCCGCGCAGGCCGCGCCGCTGGAGGACGCCGGCATCACCGCCTACCTGCACGTGCCGTCGCCGGGCCTGCTGGAGCGCTTCCTCGCCGAGGGCGCCCGCGCGTTCGTGTTCGAGGGCCTGGAGTGCGGCGGCCACGTCGGCCCGCGCGCCAGCTTCCCGCTCTGGGAGGCGCAGGTCTCCCGGCTGCTGGACTTCGCCGACGCCCGACCGGGCGCGGCGGCGGAGATGTCGCTGCTGTTCGCGGGCGGGATCCACGACGAGCGGTCGGCCGCGATGGTCGCCGCGCTCGCCGGGCCGCTCGCCGAGCGCGGCGCCGACGTCCGCGTCCTCATGGGCACCGCCTACCTGTTCACCGCCGAGGCCGTCGCGGCGGGCGCGATCCTGCCCGGCTTCCAGCGCGCCGCCGTCGAGTGCGACGGCACCGCCCTGCTGGAGACCTCGCCCGGCCACGCCACCCGCTGCGCCCGCACCCCCTACGTCCAGACGTTCGAGGCCGCCCGCCGCGAGCTGGAGGAGGCCGACGTCCCGCGCGCGGAGATGTGGCGGCGGCTGGAGGAACTGAACCTCGGCCGCCTCCGCATCACCAGCAAGGGCCTCCGCCGCGACCCGGGCGCCCCCGGCGACGGCCTCGCCGTCGTCAGCCCCGACGAGCAGCGCCGCGAGGGCATGTACATGATCGGGCAGGTCGCGGCGCTGCGCTCGGCGACGACCTCCGTCGCCGGCCTGCACGCGCAGGTCACCGGCGGCGCCACCGCCTTCCTCGCCGCCCGCGCCGGCGTCCTCGGCATCGACGCGGGAGCGCCCGCGGCGGGCGAGGCCGCGCCGGTGGACGTCGCCATCGTCGGCATGGGCTGCGTGTTCCCCGGCTCGCCCGACGCCGACGCGTTCTGGGCCACCGTCGTGTCGGGCGCCGACCGCGTCACCGAGGTCCCCGCCGACCGCTGGGATCCCGCGATCTACTACGACCCGGCCGCCACCCGCGCCGGCGCGGGCGAGCGGACCCCGTCCAAGTGGGGCGGCTTCCTGCCCGACATCCCCTTCGACGCCCTCGCCTACGGCATCCCGCCGAACTCGCTCGGCAGCGTCGAACCGGTGCAGCTCCTCGCCCTGGAGGTCGCCACCCGCGCCCTGAAGGACGCCGGGTACGCCGACCGGCCCTTCGACCGGTCCCGGACGTCGGTGGTGTTCGGCGCCGAGTCCGGCACCGACCTCGCCACCGCCTACAGCACCCGCGCGATCCTGCCCGGCTACTACGGCGAGGTCCCCGCCGGGCTGGACGCCCAGCTCCCCCGGCTGACCGAGGACTCCTTCCCCGGCGTCCTCACCAACGTCATCGCGGGCCGCATCGCCAACCGGCTCGACCTCGGCGGCGCCAACTACACCGTGGGCGCCGCCTGCGCCGCGTCCCTGGCCGCCCTCGACGCCGCCTGCAAGGAGCTGACCGCCGGGACCAGCGACATGGTGCTGTGCGGCGGCGCCGACCTGCACAACGGCGTCCACGACTACCTGCTCTTCTCCTCGGTGCACGCGCTGTCGCCGCGCGGCCGCTGCGCCACCTTCGACGCCGGCGCCGACGGCATCGCGCTCGGCGAGGGCGTCGCCTGCGTCGTCCTGAAGCGCCTCGCCGACGCCGAGCGCGACGGCGACCGGATCTACGCGGTGGTGAAGTCGGTCGCCGGGTCCAGCGGCGGCCGCGACCTCGGCCTCACCGCGCCGCGCGTCGAGGGCCAGCGCCTCGCCCTGGAGCGCGCCTACGCCCGCGCCGGGGTGTCCCCGGCGGACGTCGGCCTGGTCGAGGCGCACGGCACCGGCACCGAGGTCGGCGACCGCACCGAGCTGGCCACCCTCACCGAGACCTTCACCGCCGCGGGCGCCCGCCCCGGCAGCGTCACCGTCGGGTCGGTGAAGTCGCAGATCGGCCACACCAAGTGCGCCGCCGGGCTCGCCGGGCTCGTCAAGACCGCCTACGCGCTGCACGCCGGCGTCCTGCCCGGCACCCTGCACGTCACCGAGCCGAACAAGGCGTGGAAGGCCGCGACGAGCCCGTTCGCGTTCGGGCGCGGCGCGCGGCCGTGGGCGACCCCGCCCGGCGAGCGGTACGCGGGGCTGTCGGGGTTCGGGTTCGGCGGCGCCAACTTCCACGCCGTCCTCGCCGGGTACGACGGCGCGCCCGAACCCGTCTCCGGCCTCGCCGAGTGGCCCGCCGAGCTGTTCCTGATCCGCGGCGCCGACCGCGCCGCCGCGCGCGCCGAGCTGGACCGCCTCGCCGCGCTCGCCGCGCCCGGCGCCCGCCCCGGGGGGCCGCGCCTCCGCGACCTGGCCCGCACCTTCGCGACCGGCGGCGCGCCCGTCCAGGTCGCGATCGTCGCCGACGACGTCGACGACCTCGCCGCCAAGGCCGAGGCCGCCCGCTCCTTCACCGCCGGGCCCGGCGTCTTCGTCGCGTCGCCGGACGAGGCGGGGCAGGTCGCGTTCCTCTACCCGGGGCAGGGCAGCCAGCGGCCCGGCATGCTCGCCGACCTGTTCGTGGCGTTCCCGCGCCTGCAGCGCCTGCTGCGCCTCGCGGGCGGCGCCTACGCGCCCGTCATGTTCCCGCCCGCCGCGTTCGGGCGGGCCGAGGCCGACCGGCAGCGCGCCGCCGTCACCGACACCCGCGCCGCGCAGCCCGCCCTCGGCATCGCCGGCCTCGCCGTCCACCGGCTGCTGACCGAGCTCGGCGTCCGCCCCGACCTCGCCGCCGGGCACAGCTACGGCGAGCTCGTCGCGCTCTGCGCCGCCGGGGTGTTCGGCGAGGACGACCTCGTCGCGCTGAGCGCCGCCCGCGCCGAGGCGATCCTCGGCGCCGCCGCCGCGCGCGGCGACTCGCACGAGGACCCCGGGTCGATGGCCGCCGTCGCGGCGTCCCTGGACGAGGTCCGCGCCGCGATCGCCGAGGTGTCGCAGGTCGTCGTCGCCAACCACAACGCGCCCCGCCAGGTCGTGATCTCCGGCGCCACCCCGGCGCTGGAGCAGGCCCTCGCCCGGCTCGCCGAGGCGGGCGTCAGCGCCCGCCGCCTCCCGGTCGCGTGCGCGTTCCACAGCCCGCTCGTCGCGGGCGCCGCGACGCCGCTCCGCACCGAGCTCGCCGCCCGCGACCTGCGCTCCCCGGCGTTCCCGGTGTGGTCCAACACCACCGCCGCGCCCTACGACAGCGACCCCGCCGAGCTCGCCGCGACCCTCGCCGGGCAGGTCGCCGCGCCCGTCCGGTTCGTCGAGCAGATCGAGGCCATGTACGCCGCGGGCGCCCGCGTCTTCGTGGAGGCCGGCCCCGGCCAGGTGCTCACCCGCCTCGTCGGCGAGATCCTCGGCGACCGGCCGCACACCGCCGTCGCCTGCGACGCGCCCGGCGAGGGCGGCGTCCGGCGGCTGCTCCTCGCGCTCGCCGAGCTCGCCGCCGCCGGCGTCCCGGTGGACGCGCTGCCGCTGTTCGCCGGCCGCGACGCCGCACCCGTCAGCGCCGCCCGCCCCGCGCCCGGCTGGGTCGTCAACGGCCACCTGGTGCGGCCCGCGGGCGGCGGCCACCTCGACAACGCGCTGCGGCCCGCCGAGCGGGTCGCGCCGCCCCCGGGAGGAACCATGGGCGACCAGGCCCCGCAGGACGCCGCGTCCGCCGCCCAGCAGGCGGTGCTGGAGTACCTGCGCACCAGCCGCGAGCTCGTCGCCGCGCAGCGCGACGTCGTCCTCGGCTTCCTCGGCGCCACCGCGCCCGCCGCGGCGGCGCGGGTGCCCCTGCCGCCGGCGGCGCCGGTGCCCGTCCCGGCGCCGGTCCCGGCGCCCCGGCCGGTCGTCGCGGGCGAGGTCGTGGCCCCGGCCCCGGCGTCCGCGCCGCCCGACGTCCGCGCCACCGTCCTGGCGGTCATCGGCGGCCGGACCGGCTACCCCGAGGCGATGCTCGGCGACGGCCTGGACCTGGAGGCCGACCTGTCCATCGACTCGATCAAGCGCACCGAGATCATCGGCGCGCTCGCCGACCGCCTGGACCTGGCCCCGGCGGGCGCCTCCCCGGACGAGGACCTGGTGGAGCGGCTGGCCCGCATCAAGACCATCGGCGAGCTCGTCGCCCACCTCGCCGGCGACCCCGCCCCCGCCCCCGCCGCCGCTGCCCCCGCCGCGCCGCCCGTCCCCGAGGGCGCCGGGCCGCCGGCCGTGGCGCCCGTCCGGCAGGTCGTGCGGATCGCCGACCTGCCCGCGCTGCCCGAGCCCGAGCCCGCGCCCGGACTGTTCGCGGGCAAGCGCATCGTGATCGTGGACGACGGCTGCGGCGTCGCGCTGGAGCTCGCCGCGCTGCTGGAGGCGCAGGGCGCCGAGGTCCGCGTGCCGCTGGAGCCCGACGGGCCCTGCGACGGCCTCGTCCACCTCGCCGCGCTCCGCCCCGGCGGCGGGCCCGTGCTGCCCGGCGCCTACGCCGGCATCCGCGACACGCTCGCGATCGGGCCGCGGTGGCTGCTCCTCGCCAGCGGCGCGGGCGGCGCCTTCGGCCACCGCTACGACGGCGGCGCCGGCGACCCGACGCCGGGCGCGGGCCTCCGCGGCCTCGCCCGCACCCTCGCCCTCGAATACCCGGGCACCCGCGTCCGCGCCGTGGACCTGGACGTCAAGGACAGCCCGCGCGCGCTCGCGCTCCGCGTCCTCGCCGAGCTGCTGGACGAGGACGGCCCCGTCGAGGTCGGCTACGAGGGCGACCGGCGCCGCACCCTCGCCGTCGCGCCGGCCGCGCTCGCCGACGACGGCCGCCCGCTCGCGCTCGGATCCGGCGGCGTCGTCCTGCTGACCGGCGGCGCCCGCGGCATCACCGCCCGCGTCGCGCTGGCGCTCGCCCGCACCACCGGCTGCCACGTCGAGCTCGTCGGCCGCACCCCCGAGCCCGGCGCCGAGGACCCCGCCCTCGCGGGCGCCGCCGACGAGGCCGCGCTCCGCCGCGCCCTGCTGGACCGCGGCGCCGGGACGCCCGCCGAGATCGAGGCGGAGATCCGCCGCACCCGCGCCGCCCGCGAGGTCCGCGCGACGCTGGAGGCGCTGCGCGGCGCCGCCGCCTCGGTCACCTACCACGCCGCCGACGTCCGCGACGCCGCCGCCGTCTGCGCCGTCATCGACGACGTGTACGCCCGGCACGGCCGCCTCGACGGCGTCGTGCACGGCGCCGGGCTGGTGGAGGACCGCCTCGTCCGCGACAAGGACCCCGCGTCGTTCGACCGCGTCTACCGCACCAAGGTGGACGGCGCCCGCTCGCTGGCCGGCGCGGTCCGCTCCGACCTCGGCTTCTTCGTGGTGTTCGGCAGCGTGTCGGGCGTCCACGGCAACCGCGGCCAGGCCGACTACGCCGCCGCCAACGACGCCTGCGACACCCTGGCCCGCGTCTGGCGGACCGAGCTGCGCGGCCGCGTCCTCGTCGCCGACTGGGGCCCGTGGGCGGGCGGCGGCATGGTCTCGCCCGACCTCGCCCGCGCCTACGCCCGCCGCGGTATCGCCCTGCTGGACCCGGACGCCGCCGTCGCCGCGCTCCTCCGCGAGATCGCCGCGGGCGACGAGCCGCAGGTCGTCCTCACCGGGGCCGGCGCGTGAGCGTCCCGATCGCCATCGTGGGCGTCGGGGCGGTGTTCCCCGGGGCCGGGTCGGCGGGCGAGCTGTGGCGGAACGTGCGGGCCGGCGTGGACGCGATCAGCGACGTGCCCGCGCACCGCTGGGATCCGGAGCTGTACTACGACCCCGAGTCCTACCGGGAGCCGCGCAGCGACCGGTTCTACTGCCGGCGCGGCGGGTTCGTCGACGACCTGGCGACGGTCGACCCGGCCGCGTTCGGCATCCCGCCGAACGCGGTGGCGGGCATGGAGCCCGACCAGCTCCTCGCGCTCCGCACCGCCGCCGAGGCGATCGCGGACGCGGGCGGCGAGGCGCGGCTGCCCGACCGGGAGCGGATCGGCGTCGTCATCGGGCGCGGCGGCTACATCACGCCCGGGGTGTCGCGGTTCGACACCCGGGTGCGGACCTCGCACCAGCTCGCCGGGATCCTCGCCGAGCTGCTGCCCGAGCTCGGCGCGGGCCGCGTCGAGGAGATCCGCCGCGCGTTCTGCGACCGGCTCGGCCCCGACGGCGCCGACGACCCGGCGGGCCTCGTGCCGAACTTCGCCGCGTCCCGCATCGCCAACCGCTTCGACCTGCGCGGCCCCGCCTACACCGTGGACGCCGCCTGCGCGTCGTCGCTGGTCGCGGTCGAGCAGGCGGTGCGGGCCCTGCGGTCGGGGGAGTGCGACGCGATGCTGGCGGGCGCGGTGCACCACGCCCACCACGCCACGGTGTGGAGCGTGTTCAGCCGGCTGCGGGCGCTCAGCCCGAGCGGCCGGATCCGCCCGTTCGACCGGTCCGCCGACGGCACCCTGCTGTCGGAGGGCACCGGCGTGGTGCTGCTGAAGCGCCTCGCCGACGCCGAGCGCGACGGCGACCGGATCCACGCGGTGATCCGCGGCGTCGGGTCGTCCAGCGACGGCCGCGCCGCCGGCCTCATGAGCCCGCTGGTGGCGGGCCAGGTCCTCGCCGTCGAGCGCGCCTGGCGGGACGCCGGCCTGGACCCGGCGGCGCCGGGCGCGGTCGGGCTGGTCGAGGCGCACGGCACCGGGACGCCGGCGGGCGACGCGGCCGAGCTCGCCACCCTCTGCCGGGTGTTCGGCGCGGACGGCGCGCCGCTGGCGGTCGGCACCGTCAAGTCGATGATCGGGCACGCGATGCCGGCCGGCGGCATCGCCGGGCTGATCAAGGCGGCCTGCGCGCTCCGCGACGCGGTGCTGCCGCCGACGCTGCACGTCGAGGACCCGCACCCGGCGATGGCCGGCACCCGCCTCCGCACGCTCGCCGAGGAGGCCGCGTGGGAGGCGCCGGACGGCGCGCCGCGCCGCGCCGCCGTCAACGCCTTCGGCTTCGGCGGCGCCAACGCGCACGTCGTCCTGGAGGAGCCGCCCGCCGCGCGCCGCCCCGCCCGCCGCCCCGCGCGCCGCCATGCCCCCTCCCTCGGCGCGGACGAGCCGGTGCTGCGCCTGTCCGCCGCCACCCCCGACGACCTCGCCGCGCTCCTCGCCAGGGACGACGCGCACCTCATCGCGCTCGCCGGCGCCGAACCCGACGGCGGGCCGTGCCGCCTCGCCGTCGCCGGCCCGACGCCGCGCAAGCTCGACCTCGCCCGCACGATCGTGCGGCGCGGCACCCCGTGGCGGGGCCGCGGCGACGTCTGGTTCACGCCGCGGCCGCTGCTCGCCGCCGGCGGCCGGATCGCGTTCCTGTTCCCCGGCTTCGAGCCGGCGTTCGCGCCGCGCGTCGACGACGTCGCCGACCACTTCGGCCTGCCCCGCCCCGCCCTCACCGGCCGGACCGACCTGCTCGGCCGCGCCGCCGACGTCATCGCCGTCGGCCGGCTGCTGGCCCGCGCGCTCGCCGCCGCCGGCGTCGAGCCCGACGTCGCCGCCGGGCACAGCCTCGGCGAGTGGACCGCGATGATCGTCGCCGGGATGTACCCCGAGGGCGCCGCCGAGGCGTTCCTCGCCGCCCTCGACGACGACTCCCTGGACGTCCCGGACGTCGCCTACGGCGCGCTCGGCTGCGGCGCCGACCGCGCGGCCGCGGCCGCCGCCGCGCACCCCGGCGTCGTCGTCTCGCACGACAACTGCCCGCACCAGTCGGTCGTGTGCGGGCCGCCCGCGCAGGTCCGCGCGCTGCTCGCCCGGCTCGCCGCCGAGGGCGTCCTCGGGCAGGAGCTGCCGTTCCGGTCGGGGTTCCACACCCCGATGGCCGAGACCTACCTGGCGTCGGCGCACCGCTCGTTCGAGGAGCTGCCGATCGGGGAGCCGCGGGTGCCGCTCTGGTCGGGCACCACCGCCGCGCCGTTCCCGCCGGGCGCGGACGAGGTGCGCGCCCTCGTCGTCCGGCACCTGCTGGAGCCGGTCCGGTTCAGCGCGCTCACCGAGGCGCTGTACGGCGCCGGGGTGCGGGCGTTCGTGCAGGTCGGGCCGGGCAGCCTCACCGGCTTCGTCGGCGACCGGCTCGCCGGCCGCGAGCACCTGGCGATGGCCGCCGGCTCCCCGAAGCGCACCGGGATGGCGCAGCTGCGCCGCGTCGTCGCCGCGCTGTGGGTCGAGGGCCACGGCCCGGCCCCAGCGCCGGTCGCGCCGGTCGTGCCCGCCGCCCGCAGGGGCGGGGGCCGCCCGATGCGGCTGGACCTCGGCGCCCCGCTCGTCCGCCTGGACGGCGCGGTGCCGCCGCTCCGCTCCCTCGGCCCGGCGCCCGAGACCCCGCCGGCCGCCGGCGTGGACCCGGTGATCGCCGAGCTGGACGCGCTGCTCCGCGACGCGACGACCAGCGCGCGCACCGTCCTCGACGCGCTGGCGAGCGGCGGCCCGGTGCGGCTGCCGACGCCCGCCGAGGCCGCCGTCCCGCGCGCGCCCGTCACCGAGCTCACCACCTCGCGGGTGTTCTCGCTGGAGTCGATGCCCTACATCGCCGACCACTGCCTGGTCCCGCAGCGTGCGGGCTGGCCCGACGCCTCGGACCTGTTCCCCGTCGTGCCGCTCACCACGCTGCTGGAGGTGATGGCCGAGGCGGCCCGGGAGCTGTTCCCCGACCTCGCCGTCATCGGCTTCGAGCGGGTCCGCGCGCTGCGCTGGCTCACCGCTGACCCGCCCACCACCACCGACGTGCACGCCGCGCTCGTCCCCGACAGCGGCGGCGGCGACAGCGACGGTGTTCGCCGCGTTCAGGCCACCATCGTCGGGCACACCGAGGGCACCGTTCTGCTCGCCGAGCACTACCCGGCGCCGCCCGCCCCCGATGACAGCCCGCTGACGGGCGAGGGCCCGCCCGCGGTCACCGCCGAGCGCTTCTACGCCGAGCGCTGGATGTTCCACGGCCCCCGCTATCAGGGCGTCACCGAGATGCGGTCGCTGGCCTCCGACGGCCTGCGCGCCGTCCTGACGTCGCTGCCGACGCCGGGCGCCCTCCTGGACAGCGCCGGGCAGCTCTGCGGCCACTGGATCCAGGTCTACGGCGACAAGGACCAGACCGTCTTCCCGATCGGCATCGAGCGCGTCTCCTGGTACGCGCCGCCCCCGCCCGCCGGCGAGCGGCTGGAGGCCACGGTGCGCAACCGGTCGATCTCCGACACCGCGCTCCGCTGCGACGTCGAGATGGCCGATCCGCGCGGCCGCGTCCTCGGCCGCGTCGAGGGCTGGACGACGCACCGCTTCCACACCGACGAGCTCGTCTGGCGGATGCGGTTCACCCCGGAGGTGTCGAGCGTCGGCGAGCCGCAGCCCGAGGGCTGGACGCTCGCCCGCCGCCGCTGGAACGGCGCGTCCTCTCGCGACCTGCTGATGCGCCAGTACCTGAACGCCGCCGAGCGCGCCGCCTACCGGGCGCTGCCGCCGCGCGCGCAGGGCCCGTTCCTGCTCGGCCGCATCGCGGCCAAGGACGCGGTGCGGCACTGGCTGTGGGAGCGCGGGCACGGCCCGCTGTTCCCCGCCGAACTCACCGTGTTCAACGACGAGGCGGGCCGCCCGGGAGTCAGCGGCCCCTTCGACGACCCGGTGACCGTCTCGATCGCGCACACCGCTGAACTCGGCGTCGCGCTGGTGCGCGGCGCCGGCGAGCCCGCCGGGATCGACGCCGAGATCGTCGCCGACCGCGGCACCGCCGTCGAGGACGCCGCGTTCGGCCCCGGCGAGCACGCGCTGCTCGCCGCGCTGCCCGGCGGCCGCGACGAGGCGGTCACCCGCCTCTGGACGGCGAAGGAGGCCGCCGCCAAGGCGGCCGGGACGGGCCTGCGCGGCCGGCCCCGCGATTTCACCGTCACCGCCGCCGAGCCCGGCCGGCTGGTGGTCGCCGCGCGCGGCACCGTCACGACCGTCCGGTCGCGGCTGGTCGGCGGCCACGTCGTGACCTGGACGGTCGCGGCGGACCGGCCCGGCGCGCCGGACGCGCCCGGCACCACCGAGGACATGGGGGGGAACAGAGGATGACAGAGGGACAGGACGTGCTCGGCGAGGTCGTCGCGATGCTCGTCGAGGTCGTCGGCGAGGACTTCCTGCTGGACGTCGAGGTCGGCCCGGACACCACCTTCAACCGGGACCTGGCGCTGGAGAGCATCGAGTTCGTCGCGCTCGCCGAGAAGCTCCAGGGCCGCTACGGCGACCGCGTCGACCTCCCCGCGTTCATCGCCGGGATGGACCTCGACGAGATCATGAACATGACGGTCGGCGACCTGGTCGCCCACATCGGGTCGCGGCTCGGCGCCGCGGCGGTCTGACCGGCCGGTGGCTCTCGTCTGCGCCCGGGGGGTGCGGTTCAACGTCGTGGACCTCGGGCGCCCCGCCGCGCCCGGCGGGCCCGCGCCGCTGGTGATGCTGCACGGCCTGTTCACCGGCAGCGCCGCGTCCTGGTTCTTCACCGTCGCGCCCGCCCTCGCCCGCGCCCGCCCCGTGCGGCTGCTGGACTGGCGCGGGCACGGCCTGAGCGAGCGGACGCCCGGCGGCTACGACGCGGCCACCCTGGCCGCCGACCTCGCCGCGCTCACCGCCGACCTGCCGCCGTTCGCGGTCGCCGGGCACAGCCACGGCGCGACCGTCGCGGTCCGCTTCGCCCGCACCGCCCCCGGACGCGTCACCCGGCTCGTCCTGGTCGACCCGCCGTTCGCCGACGTGCCCGCGGCCGACGCCGTCGCCGCCGCGGGCCGGCTCACGCCGCGCGCGACGGCGCTGCTGGAGCGCACCAGCGTCCTCGCCGACCTCGCCGCCGAGCCCGCCGTCACCGAGGGCGACCTGCGCGGCCTCGGCGGCCTGCCGGTGCTCGCGGCCGTCGGCACCGGCTCGCCCTACCGGCCCGCCGCGCGCCTCGTCTCGCGGGCGCTGCCCGCCGCCCGGGTGCACGAGCTGGCCGGCGGCCACGACCTGCACGTCGCCGCGCGGGCCCGGCTGACGCCCCTGATCGCCGACTTCCTGGAGGAGGCCCATGCCTGAGGTGACCGCGCGCGGCACCCGGTTCCACGTGCAGACGATGGAACCCGCCGGCGCCGCCGCCGACCCGCCGGGCGGCGCGCCCGTGGTGGTGCCCGTGGTGGTGTTCGTCCACGGCCTGGTCGTGGACGACCTGTCCAGCTTCTACTACACGCTGGCCGGCCCGGTCGCCGCCGCGGGCGCCCGCGCCGTCCTCTACGACCTGCGCGGCCACGGCCGCTCGCAGCGCACCGCCACCGGCTACGGCGCCGCCGAGGCCGTCGCCGACCTGTTCGCCCTGCTGGACGTCCTCGGCGAGCGGCGCGTGCACCTGGTGGCCAACAGCTTCGGCGGCGTCGTGGCGCTGAACGCCGCGCTCGCCCGGCCCGACCGGATCGCCGGGCTGGTGCTGATCGAGGCCTACGGCCCGGCCGAACGGAGCGGTGAGTGGACCGAGGCCCTGCTGAACACCCTGGGCAAGTCCGGCCTCGTCCTGGAGTACGAGCGGCTCGCCGACCAGCTCCTCGCGATCGGCTGGCGGCGGGGCGGCCGGAAGGCCGCCACCGCCGACGCCCTGATCAACGGGACGAGCCTGCTGGCCGACCTGGCCGCGCTGGACCCGGTGCCGCCCGCGGCGCTCGCGTCCCTGCCCTGTCCCGTGCTCGCCATCTACGGCGAGCACTCCGACGTCGCGGAGGCGGGCGCGCTGCTGGCGCGCACCGTCCCCGACTGCACCCTGCACGTCATGGCGGGTCACGCGCACACCGTGCTGCGCGAGGGCACCGCCGAACTCCTGGAGGTCATGTTGCCCTGGCTGGCCCACCACGCCGGCACCGCCGTGCCCGTCGCGACCGCTACCGCTGCCCCCTCGGGGGTTCGGTCATGAGGGGCCGCCGCGTCAAGGTCCCCTCGCTGCTCGGCGACATGCCGGCCTCCCTGGGGGGCGGCGCCCTGTCGCTGCGCGGCGAGGACACCGGCCGCCGCCGGTTCCTGTTCGTCGTCCCGCCGCTCGTCGGGCACATCAACCCGACGGTGGCGCTCGCCGCCGAGCTCACCTCGCGCGGCCACCGCGTCGCCTGGGCCGGGCACCGCGAGACGCTGGAGCCGCTGCTGCGGCCCGGCTCGCGCATCTACCCCGCCGAGGACCCCGAGCTCACCGCCAAGCTCCAGGACGCCCGCCGCGAGTGGCTCGGGCTGCGCGGCCCGGCCGCGCTGAAGTTCCTGTGGGAGGAGTTCATCGTCCCGCTCGGGCACGCCATGATGCCCGGCGTCGAGGCGGCGATCGACCGGTTCCGCCCCGACGCGATCATCTGCGACCAGCAGGCGCTCGCCGGGCCCGTCGCGGCCCGCCTGAACGACGTCCCGTGGGTCACCTCGGCGACGACCTCCGCCGAGTTCACCCGGCCCCTGGCGGCGATGCCGCTGGTGGAGGAGTGGGTGCGCGAGCAGATCGGCGACTTCCAGCTCGACTACGAGATCGAGGACCTGCTCGACCTGCGCTTCTCCGACCACCTGGTCCTGGTGTTCTCCACCGCCGCGCTGATGGGCGACACCTCGTTCTTCCCCGACCACTTCGCGTTCATCGGCCCGGCGCTCGGCCGCCCCGCCGCGGGCGCCGCCGCCGACTTCCCGTGGGAGTGGCTGGACGGCAAGCGCCCCGCGGTGCTGGTGTCGCTCGGCACCGTCAACGGCGAGGCGGGGGAGCGGTTCTTCCGGGTCGCCGCCGAGGCCGTCGCCGACCTGGACGTGCAGGCGGTGTTCGTCGCGCCCGAGGGCGTCCTGCCCGACCCGCCGGACAACATCCTGGTGCGGCCGCACGTCCCGCAGCTGAAGGTGCTGGAGCGCATGTCGGCGGTCGTCACCCACGGCGGCCACAACACCGTCTGCGAGTCCCTCGCGCACGGCCTGCCGCTCGTCGTCGCGCCGATCCGCGACGACCAGCCGATCATCGCCCGGCAGGTGGAGGGCGCCGGCGCCGGCCTCACCGTCCGGTTCGCGCGCGCGTCGGCGGGCGAGCTCGCCGAGGCGCTGTTCGAGGTGCTCACCGAGGACTCCTTCACCGAGGCCGCCGAGCGGGTGCGGGCCTCGTTCGCCGCCGCCGGCGGCGCCGCCGAGGCCGCCGACCGGCTGGAGAAGCTGACGTGATCTGGTCCCTGCTGGTCGCGGCCGGGGTGTCCGCGCACGCCCTCCACCTGCGCGGGCGCCTCGCCCCGCTGGCGCGCGTCGGCGCGGCGCCCGGGGACGCGGCCGGCGGGGACGCCGGACCGGGCGGGCCGCCGGACGGCCCCGCCTACGGCATGCTCGCGGCGCCGGGCGCGATGCTGCCCGGCGCCGTCCGCGCCGCCGCCCTCGACCACGCCCGCCGCCACGACCTCCAGGTCCTCGACCTCGTCCCGGCCGACCTCGCGGTCCGGCGCGCCCTGGACCTGGCCGCGGCCACCGACCCGCGCCGCTACCGGGCCGACCCGCTCGGCGCCGGGCCCGGCGCCGGGTTCGTGACGCTCGTCCGCACCGACCTGCTGGCCCGCGCCGGGCAGCCCGCCGCGTCCCTGGACCCCGGCGCGCACGCCGCCGCCACCGCCCGGCTCCGCCGGTACGCGGCCCGCGCCGACATCGCCGTCGTGCCCGGCCGGACCGCGCCCGGCGAGCCCGCCTGCCGGGGCCGCCGGGCCCGGCTGCGCGGCCAGGGCGCCGACCCGCACCTGGCCGTCGCGGGCTCGGCCGCCGCCTACGCGGCGGTCGCGTCCGCCGCCGTCCTCGACCCCTGGTGGGGCCTCGCCGCCGTCGCCGCCTACTGCGCCGCCCCCTACCTCGCGCTCGCCGGCGGCCCGCTGCGGCCCCGCGACCTGCACCGCACCGCGCTGCTGCGCCCGCTGCTCGCCCCGCGGACGTGGCGGGCGACGCTCGCCGACCGGCCGACGGCCTGGGAGCGGGCCCGCGACGCCGAGCGCGAGGAGGCCCGCGCCTTCTACCGGGAGGAGCTCGCCGGACCCGGCCGCTTCCTGGAGCCGCGCCGCCCCGACTGCCCCTGGTGCGGGTCGCGGTCCCTGTCCCGGCACGTCACCAGCGGCGACATCGTCCAGGGCAAGCCCGGCCGGTTCACCCTGGAGCGCTGCCGCGACTGCCGCCACATCTTCCAGAACCCCCGCCTCAGCGCGGAGGGCCTCGCCTTCTACTACCGCGACGCCTACGACGGGCTCGGCGCCGCCACCGCCGAGCGCCTCTTCGCGTCCCAGACCCGCTCCTACCGGGGGCGCGCCGCGCTCGCCGCCGCGCACGCCGCGCCCCGCGCCTGGCTGGACGTCGGCGCCGGGCACGGCCACTTCTGCCGCGCGGCCGCCGCCGTCCTGCCGGGCACCGCCTTCGACGGCCTGGACCTCGGCGCCGGCGTCGAGGAGGGCGCCCGCCGCGGCTGGCTGCGCCGCGCCCACCGGGGCCGGTTCACCGAGCTGCCCGACGACCTCGCCGGCCGCTACGACCTCGTCAGCATGCACCACTACCTGGAGCACACCCCCGACCCGCAGGCCGAGCTGGACGCCGCCGCCAAGATCCTGCCGGCCGGCGGGCACCTGCTGCTGGAGCTGCCCGACCCCGAGTCGATGCCGGCCCGGCTGCTCGGCCGCCGCTGGATCGGCTGGCTGCAGCCCCAGCACCTGCACATGATCCCGCTGCGGAACCTGGAGGAGGCCCTCGCCGCGCGCGGCCTCCGCGTCGTCGCGCGCGAGCGCCGCGCCGCGCACCAGCGCCTCGACGCCGTCTGCGCGGTCGCGATCGTCCTGGACGCGCTCGCCCCGCCGCCCGACCGCCCCTGGGCGCCGCCCCGGCGCGGCGCGCACCTGCGCCGCGCGCTCGCCGCGACCGCCGCCGCGCCGCTGTTCCTCGCCGCGTGGGCGGCCGACCGGTTCGCCCTGCCGCTCCTGCCGGGCGGCAACGCCTACCGGGTGCTCGCCCGCAAGGACGAGGGGTGATCGGCGTGGAGGGCGCCGGCCTCGCGGGCGCCCCGTCGGAGGTCCCCGAGCTGCGGCTCACCGCGCACATGTACGAGCGGGTGCACGGCGCCGCGCCCGCCGCCGTCCGCCGGGTGCACGGCGGCCTCACCCTGCTCGGCGGCCCCGGCGCGGCCCTCGCCCTCGCGCTGCCGTGGGGCGTCGTCGTGGCGGCCGGGGCGTCCCCCGACGGCGGCGCCGCGCTGTACTCGATGAACCGCCACACCGACGCCTTCGCCGCCGGGCACGGCGGGCTGCCCGCCGCGCTCGCCGCCGGGACCGTCCCGCCGTGGGCGGCGCCCGCGGTCGCGGCGCTGCTCGCGCACGCCGACCCCGCCCCGGGCGCCCGCCTCGTCGTCAACCGCGAGCTGCCCGCCGAGATGGCGCTGCTGACCGGCGCCGAGACCGCCTGCGCGGTGTCGCTGGTGCTCGGCGACCTGCACGGGCCGCCGTCCCGCCCGCCCGGCGCCCGCCACGAGCCGTCCCGCGATCCCGCCTACGCGGCCGCGCTGCACGCCCGCGACCGGCACGCCGTGCTCGTCGAGGACGGCGCGGGGGGCGAGGGCGGCGAGGGCGGCGAGGTCCGGCACCTGCCGTGCGACCTCGCCGCCGCCGGGCTGCGCCTGCTGATCATGGACGTGGCCGGCGGGGGCGACCCGGCGCCGCCGGACGGCGCGGCGCCCGAGCTCGTGCGGCGCGGCGCCGCCGCGCTGCGCACCGGCAACCTCGACGAGCTCGGCCCGCTGCTCACCGAGGCCCACACCGACCTCGGGACGCCGCTGGACACCGCGCTCGCCGCCGCCCGCGCCGCGGGCGCCCTCGGCGGCCGCGCCCTCGGCCGCTGCGGCGTCGCGCTCGTCCCGATGGCCGCCGTCCCGGCCGTCCGCGCCGAGGTGACGGCACGCCTGGCGGGCCGCATCCGCCGCCCGCCCCGCTTCCTCACCGCGGTCCCGGCGGGCGTCTGACGGGCTCAGGCGCGCAGCGCGTCCTCGACGAGCTCGACGGCGTGCAGGAGCTCGACGAGGCGGGCGCCCTCGTGGCGGTAGGTCTCCAGGACGGCGTCGATGCCGTGCGGCGGGACGAGGCCGGCGAGCTCGACGCGCGCCGACCGGAAGCCCGTCCGGGCCGCCTCCACCGAGGCGTTCACGTGGTGGCGCGCCATCCGCGCCAGCGCCGGGGGATAGCGGCGCAGCACCCCGTACCGGCGGTACTCGGGCGGCAGGAGCTCCAGCAGCCAGGCGAGCGCGGTCTCCTCGAAGCGGTCGGCGCCCGGCGGGTGGACCTGCGGCGGCCAGCCGGGCGGCACGTGGATGCTCACCGCACCAGAATAGCCCCGCATTCGAACCCGTGTTCGATCGCGGGGCGTCCGGGAACGGTCAGGGCGGCCGTCAGGACGGGGACGGGTCCTGGCCGCCGCGGCGGATGCGGATCCGCCCCGAGTCCAGGTTGTCGCGGCCGGTCCCGGCGCCGCCGGCGACCTCGTGGTCGTCCTCGCGGCGCGTCTGCTGGGCCTGCTGCTCCTCCATCTTGATCTTCTTGGAGCCCTCGAAGGCCGAGGCGAGGTCCTCGAACATGCCGCCGCCGAACCCGGCGCCGGTCTCGCCGTCACCGCGGATGGCGCCCATCAGGGACGTCTTGCCGGTCCCCTCGTGGGGCCACTCCACGACCTCCTGCTCGACGGGCTTCCGCTTGACGGGCTTGGCGCCCTTGACACGCTTGCGGCGGCGAAAGGGTGACTTCACACACTCTCCAACGCGAACAGACTGCTTTTCGATCCCGCCGGGTCCGTCACTCGCCGAACGTCCAGCGGGTGGGCGAGCCGGTGAACTCCCCCTGCTTCAGTCCGAATGCCCGCTGCGGCCGCACCGCTACCGTCGCGTTCACCGCGGGATCCAGGAAATCCACACCATAGCCGGTGCCGTACTTGGCGTTGACCATGTCGATGAAGCGCTGCAAGGCCGCCGGTTCGGTGACCAGCTCGGCCCGCCCCTCCAGCACCACCGGCCGCTCGGCGTCCTCGGTCGTGACCGTCACCTCGGGCTTGGCGACCAGGTTGCGGACCTTGCGGGACGGCAGGCTGCTGGAGAACCAGAACCGCTCGTCGCCCCACACCCCCCACACCGGCATGACGTGCGGGCGGCCGTCGGGGTACACCGTCGCGAGCCAGAAGTTGCGCGACAGCCCCATCTGCTCCTCGGCCCACTTCCACGGCAGGAGCCCGCCCCCCTCCGCGGGATCGAGCGTTCCGTATCCGGGCATGTACGGTCGGGTCGCGGTCGGCTCGGACATCATCCCTCTCCCCTTCTTACGCCTGCGCCCCTCTATCGTCGCAGACGGCGCGCGCCCGTTCGCGTACGGTGCGGATGACTCGGCCCGCCCCCTCCGGAGCGGTAGCCTGCGCACGTGCGCCTTTCCCAAGTCATCGACGTCCTGGAAGCCCTCTACCCGCCGGAGACGGCCGAGGACTGGGACGCCGTCGGACTGGTCTGCGGCGACCCCGACCAGGAGGTCCGGCGCGTCCTGCTGGCCGTCGACCCGCTCGCCGCGGTGGTGCAGGAGGCCGTCGAGTGGGACGCCGACCTCATCGTGACGCACCACCCGCTGCTGCTGCGCGGGGTGCACGGCGTGGCCGCCACCACCCCGAAGGGCCGCACGGTGCACCGCCTGATCACCAACGCGACGTCCCTCTACACCGCCCACACCAACGCCGACGTGGCGAACCCGGGCGTCTCCGACGCGCTCGCCCGCGCCGTCGGCCTGACCGGCGAGCTGCGGCCGCTCGCGCCGTCCCGCGCGGACCCGCGCCGCGGCCTCGGCCGCGTCGGCGAGCTGCCCGAGCCGGTCACGCTGCGGGAGTTCACCGCGCGGGCCGCCGCCGGGCTGCCCGCCACCGCCGGCGGCGTGCGCGCCGCCGGCGACCCGGACCGCCGGGTCGCGACCGTCGCGGTCTGCGGCGGCGCCGGGGACGCGCTGCTGGACGACGCCCGCCGCGCCGGCGCGGACGTCTACCTCACCGCCGACCTGCGCCACCATCCCGCCACCGAGTTCGCCGAGCTCCAGGGCCCCGCCCTGGTGGACGCCGCGCACTGGGCGACCGAGTGGCCCTGGCTGGCCGACGCGGAGCGGCACCTGCACGCCGGCGCGACCGGCAAACTGGAGACCCGGGTGTCCACGGTCGTCACCGACCCCTGGCGCCTGCACGACGAAGGAGACAAGTGAAAGCCGCACCGCACGCCCAGCTCCGCCTGATCGACCTCCAGGAGATCGACAGCTCGCTGGACCGGCTCGCGCACCGCCGCCGCACGCTGCCCGAGCTCGCCGAGATCGACCGGCTCACCGCCCGCGCCGCCGAGCTGCGCGACGCCGTCGTGGCGGCCGAGACCGAGCTCGGCGACCTGGACCGCGAGCAGCGCAAGGCCGAGCAGGACGTCGACCAGGTCCGCACCCGCGCCGACCGCGACCAGAAGCGCCTGGACTCGGGCCAGGTGACCTCCGCCAAGGACCTGGCCGGCCTCCAGGCCGAGATCGTCTCGCTGCAGCGCCGCCAGGGCGACCTGGAGGACGTCGTGCTGGAGATCATGGAGCGGCGGGAGGCGGCCGACGGCCGCGCGTCCGCGCTCCGCGACGAGCGCGCCGCCGCCGAGCGCGAGCTCGGCGCGCTGACCGAGCGCCGCGACGCCGTCCAGAAGGAGATCGACGAGGAGTCCGGCACCACCGGCACGGCCCGCACCGCCGTCGCCAAGGACGTCCCGGACGACCTGCTCGCCCTCTACGAGAAGCTGCGCGGCCAGTTCGGCGGCGTCGGCGCCGCCGTCCTCCACCGCGGCTCCTGCCAGGGCTGCCGCCTCGCCCTCAACACCGCCGACCTCAACCGCATCCGCGCGGCCGCCGACGACGACGTGGTGCGCTGCGAGGAGTGCCGCCGCATCCTCGTCCGCACCCCCGAGTCGGGCCTGTGACGGAGTCCCGCCGCCGAGCGGAGGCGAGGCAATGAGCACGTTTGTCGTGGAGGCGGACGGCGGGTCGCGGGGGAACCCGGGGCCCGCCGGGTACGGCGCGCTCGTCCGCGACGCCGCGTCCGGCGGGGTGCTCGCCGAGACCGCCGAGGCCATCGGGCACGCCACCAACAACGTCGCCGAGTACCGGGGCCTCATCGCCGGTCTGGCCGCCGCCGCGTCCCTGGACCCGGCCGCCGAGGTGCTGGTCCGGATGGACTCCAAGCTCGTCGTCGAGCAGATGTCGGGCCGCTGGAAGATCAAGCACGCGGACATGGTGCCGCTCGCCGCCCGCGCCCGCGAGATCGCCGCCGGGCTCGGCTCCGTCGCCTACGAGTGGATCCCGCGCGCGGAGAACGCCGCCGCCGACCGCCTCGCCAACGAGGCGATGGACGCCGCCGCGCGCGGCGAGCAGTGGACGGCGTCGGCGTCGGCGGTCGCCGACCCGGCCGAGTCGGCGACGCCCGCCTGGTCCCTCGCCGCGTCCGAGCCGCTCACCACCGTCCTGCTGCGGCACGGCGAGACGCCCCTGTCGGCCGAGAAGCGCTTCGCGGGCCTCGGCGACCACCCCCTCACCGACCGCGGCGTCGCGCAGGCCCGCGCGGCCGCCGCCGCCCTCGACGGGCGCGGCGTCCAGGCGATCGTGTCCTCGCCGCTGTCGCGCTGCCGCGCCACCGCCGCCGAGGCCGCCGCCGTCACCGGCCTGCCCGTCCGGGTCGAGGAGGACTTCCGCGAGACCGACTTCGGCGCCTGGGAGGGCCTCACCTTCGCCGAGGCGTCCGCCAAGGACCCCGACGCGCTGAAGGACTGGCTGGCGTCCCCGGCCCTCGCCCCGCCCGGCGGGGAGAGCTTCGAGGCCGTCGCCCGCCGCGTCCGCCGCGGCCTGGACCGGCTCCGCGAGCGGCACCCGGGCGAGACGGTCCTCGTCGTCTCCCACGTGACGCCGATCAAGCTGCTGGTGAAGGAGGCGCTCGGCGCGCCGCTGAAGGCGCTGTACCGGATGCACCTGGACGTCGCGTCGCTGTCCACCGTCGCCTGGTACGCCGACGGGCCGGCGTCGCTGCGGTCCTTCAACGACACCCACCACCTGGGCTGACCGCTTCCGGCCCTTCCCGCGGCACCCCTCCTCGGTTACTCTGCGTAGAGCGAACGTCACCGAGGAGGCCCGCCGTGGCGAACCGGTTCCCGCTCGACGCGTCGCGGCTCCCGCGGCGCTGGTACAACGTCGTCCCCGACCTCCCGGCGCCGCCCCCGCCGCCGCTGGACCCCGCCACCCGCGCGCCGCTGGACCCCGCCGCCCTGGAACCGCTGTTCCCGCCCGACCTGATCACCCAGGAGACGTCGACCGACCGCTACGTCGACATCCCCGAGGCCGTCCGCGAGATCTACCGGCTCTGGCGCCCGACGCCCCTGCTGCGCGCCCGCCGCCTGGAGCGCGCCCTCGGCACCCCGGCCCGCATCTACGTCAAGTACGAGGGCGGCTCGCCGTCGGGCTCGCACAAGCCGAACACCGCCGTCCCGCAGGCGTACTACAACGCCCGCCTCGGCGTCCGCCGCCTCACCACCGAGACCGGCGCCGGCCAGTGGGGGAGCGCCCTGGCGTTCGCCGCCGCCCAGTTCGACCTCGCCTGCGAGGTCTGGATGGTGCGCTCCTCCTACGACCAGAAGCCGTACCGGCGGTCGATGATGGAGCTGTTCGGCGCCACCGTCCACCCCAGCCCGTCCCCGGCGACCCGCGCGGGCGCCGCCGTCCTCGCCGCCGACCCGTCGTCGCCGGGGTCGCTCGGCATCGCCATCAGCGAGGCCGTCGAAGCGGCCGCGGCGCCCGGCACCCGCTACGCGGTCGGCAGCGTCCTGAACCACGTGCTGCTGCACCAGACCGTCATCGGGGAGGAGGCCCTGGAGCAGCTCACGATGGCGGGGGAGACGCCCGACCTCGTCGTCGGCTGCACGGGCGGCGGCTCCAACTTCGCGGGCCTCGCCCTGCCGTTCCTCCGCGAGAAGATGGCGGGCACGATGTCCCCGGCGTTCCTGGCCGCCGAACCGGCCGCCTGCCCGTCCCTCACCCGCGGCCGCTACGCCTACGACCACGGCGACGCCGCCGGCCTCACCCCGCTGTTCAAGATGCACACCCTCGGCCGCGGCCTCGTCCCCGACCCCATCCACGCCGGCGGCCTCCGCTACCACGGCATGGCGCCGCTCCTGTCGCACCTGTACGAGCTCGGCCTGTTCACCGCCGTCGCCCTCCCGCAGCGCGCCTGCTTCGACGCCGGCGTCCTGTTCGCCCGCACCGAGGGCATCGTCCCGGCCCCCGAACCCACCCACGCCCTGGCCGCCACCGTCACCGAGGCCCGCCGCTGCGCCGAGACGGGCGAACCGAAGGTCATCCTCACCGCCCTCTGCGGCCACGGCCACCTCGACCTGGCCGCCTACGACGCCCACCTGTCCGGCCGCCTCCAGGACCGCCCCCTCCCCGAACCCGACCTCCGCGCGGCCCTCTCACACCTCCCGTGAGTACCGCAGCAGCGTGACGCGCCCGTCGAACACCCGCGCCTCCTCCAGCCGCAGCCCGACCCGCCCGTCCACCGGCAGCACCCGCCGCCCGCCGCCGAGCACGACCGGATGCACCATCACCAGGAACTCGTCGACGAGCCCGGCGTCCGCGAGCGCCCCCGCCAGGCCCGCGCCGCCGTTGAGCAGGACGTCCCCTTCCTCCTTGAGCTTTCGCACGCCTTCGGGGCCGTCCAGCACCCGCGTGTTCCAGCCCGCCGTCTCAAGCGTCCGGGACACGACGGCCTTGGGCTTGCTCCGCCACACCGGCGCGTACCGCAGGTCATGCGGATGATCCGAGACCTCCTCGGCCTTGGGCCAGTAGGAGGACATCACCTCCCACACCTTCCGCCCGTACAGCAACGTCCGCACCCGCCCGTCGAGCTCCGCCCCGTAATCCGACAGCTCAGGCCCCATCTCCGCCCAGTCGAACACCCCTCCGGGCCCCTCCACGAACCCATCGACCGACACATGCACGTGGTAGATCAGCTTCCCCACAACACCCTCCGCTCTCTCGTCACACTTGGTCGGAGCCACCACCCCGCCCTCGACACCTCCCACACCCCGTTTTCCCGATATCCTGTCCCCACGGCGGACGAGCCGGCCGGACGGCCGCGTCGGGGCATCGCCCCGTCGAGGAAAGTCCGGGCTCCACAGGGCAGGGTGGTCGGTAACGCCGACCCGGGGCGACCCGCGGGACAGTGCCACAGAGAGCAGACCGCCACCGGGCCTCGGCCCGGCGGTAAGGGTGAAAGGGTGAGGTAAGAGCTCACCAGCGCCCACGGCGACGTGGGCGGCTAGGTAAACCCCACCCGGAGCAAGGTCAAGAAGGAGAACGGAACCGTTCTCCGCGCAGGCGTTCGAGGGCGGCTCGCCCGAGCCTGCGGGTAGACCGCTGGAGGCCGTCGGCAACGGCGGCCCGAGATGGATGGCCGTCACCCGTCGCAAGACGGGCACAGAACCCGGCTTACAGGCCGACTCGTCCGCCCCGCACTCCCTTCATCCGCGAGCCCGCCGCAGGAACTCCCACGGTGCGGCGAGCGCCTCGGCGACGAGTTCCGCCGCTCGCTCCGGCTCGCTCACGGGAGCGAGCATCACACCCAGCGACGACCAGTACCAGAGCCCGTGCCCATCGCATCCGGGCAGCGCGCTGATGTGGTCACCGACGACCGGTGTGTCGGGCGTTCGGACGCGGAGGGTCGGCGGCTCGCGGAAGATGATCGTGGGTCCGTAGCGCATGCCGAGGTGGGACGCGAGCATCAGCAAGGCCATGAGCTGAACCCTTCGCTCTGGGTCCTTCAGGGCGTCGAAGGGCGCATCCTCACTCACCGCAGCCCCCGCGCCCGCATGGTGCGCTCGGCGAGCCGCTCCGGTGATGGCGCGTCGATGGAGATCACGCAGCTTGCTCCTGTCGTGATGCGGTGGCGATCCGGTCACGGCCAGTGAACTGCCGGCTGATGCTGAAGGCGAGAGGGCAGGATGGGGGCAGATGGGATGACCGGGCGTCACCCCTTCCGGTGAGAGGTGCATGCGACATGTCCACCGATCGACGAGCTGTCGGCGCGCGCCTGCGCGCGCTGCGCGAGGCGCCGCCCCGGTGGTCGCGGGCTGAGATGTCCCGGCTTCTGCGAGCCGCCGCCGATCCTCGCGACCGCGCGGCCATGCCGCATGTCGAGACGCTCACAGGCATGATCAAGGCTTGGGAGCGCGGCGACCACCTGCCCGGCCCTCGGTACCGCCCGCTCTACGCCCGCGTTCACCAGCGGCCCGAAAGCGACCTGTTCCCGGCGCCAGCCGCGCCCGCACTGATCCCGACGACTGCGGACGACACCGTGGAGGCGCTGGATCTCGCCCGCCGTGTTGCGGCCAGCGATGTCGGCGGTGACACCTTGACCGCTCTGGAAGCGGCGGTGGACGATCTCGCGTCCGCCTATCCCACGTCTGATCCCGGTCACCTGCTCGGCCGTATCCGGCGGCACCTGCACTATGTCGACGGCCTTCTGGACGCTCGCATGACCCTTGCCGAGCGGCGCCGCCTCATCGCCGTCGGCGGCTGGCTGTCGCTGCTGGCCGCGACATGCCACATCGACCTTCACCAGCGAGCCCCTGCCGCCGCGCGCCTGCGCAGCGCGGCAGCGCTGGCCTGGCACGCCGAGCATTCCGAGATCGCTGCCTGGTGCTTGGAGACCGAGGCGTGGCAGGCGCTCACCGAGGGGAACCACCGGCGCGCCCTGGACCTGTCGCGGGCCGCCCGGCAGGCCGCGCCTCGCGGGAGTTCGGCGTTCATCCAGGCGACCGCCCAGGAGGGTCGTGCCTGGGCGCGCCTCGGCGACGCCGACGAGACGCGCCGGTCCCTCACCCGTGTCGAGCGACTCGTCGCACCTCTGGCGACACCGGATCGACCCGAACACCACTACCGGTACGACCCGGCCAAGAGTGACGCCTACACCGCCACCACGCTCGCGTGGATCGGCGATGCCGCCGCCGAGCCGTACGCCCGCGCGGTGCTCGGCCGTCTGGAGGGCGGCGAGCACGGCCCGCCCCGCCCGCGCCGCGCGGCTTCGGCGCGTTTGGACCTGTCACTCGCCCTGCTCGCCGCCGACCGGCCGGACGAGGCCGCGCACACCGCCCTGGAAGCGATCACCTCAGGCCGGCTCGTCCCGTCGAACCACTGGCGCGCCCGTGAGGTGCTCACCGCTGTGAAGGCCCGCCAGGTCCCCGAGGCCGCCACACTCAGCGAAGCCCTCCACGATCTGTGCAACCCGCCCAACAAACAGGATGTTGCTGGGTCGGGTGTAGCGGGTTCAGCGCTGGATTCGTAGGGACCAAGTGGTGGTGGGGGCGGCGGATACGTGCAGCGTCAAGTTGTGGGGCCCGGTGAGGTCGATGCGGTTGAGGGTGGAGTCGATCCGCTCGGTACTGCAAGGGATGTCGAGGGCGGCGAGCGGCGGTAGGGAGATCTTGACGGTGCCGGTGCCCTGGCAGGAAGTGGCGAGCCAGAGGGGGCCTCGGCGAGCGCTGAAGGGGGCGGTGTAGCCGTTGCCGTTGTGGGGGCCGTCGGTGAGGACGGTCGTCAGGTCCGGTTCGGGTTCGGGGGCGCCGGTGAGGTGGGCGGTTGGGGGTGGGGTCGCCTGAGGGCGTGCGGTGGGGTGCTCGTGAGAGCAGGCCGTCAGCGTGATCGTGAGGATCGCTGACATCGCGACGGCGGCACTTGTGGGGGACTGCGTCATGGCGGGGATCTGCTTCCGGGGCCGTCGCCGCGAGGCGGCGTGTGAGGGGACGCCGGAACAGTAACGGGCATGAATCGGGCGGCGCTAATCGGTGAGGCGTTTGTGGATGCGGGCCTTGATGTCGGCGGGGAGGGCGTCGGCGGTCAGGAGGCGGGGGAGGAGGTCGGGTTCGCGGGTGAGGGCGCGGAAGGCCAGGGCGACGGTGACGTCGTGGTCGGGGCGGTGGAGGATCTCGACGGGGTCGCCGGCGCTGATCGCGCCTTCGGCGATGACGCGGAAGTAGGGGCCGGGCTTGGCGGCCTCGGTGAAGCGGGCGATCCAACCCCGGCGGTCGAGCCGGCCCTGGAAGGTGCTGCACGGGACGCGGACGGCGGACACCTCCAGGACGACGTCCGCGCCGACGCGCCAGCGTTCGCCGATGAGGGCCGCGTTGACGTCGATGCCGTGGGTCGTGAGGTTCTCGCCGAAGACGCCGTTGCGGAGAGGGACGCCCAGCTCGGTCTCCCAGACGTCGAGGTCCTCGCGGGCGTAGGCGTAGACGGCCTGGTCGGCGCCACCGTGGTGGGCGACGTCGTAGGCGCGGTCGCCGGCGAGGCCCATCTCGCCCGTGCCCTTCGGGCCGGGGACGGTGACCGGGACGGGGCCGTCCGCGGGGTGCTTGTCGATGCCCGTGAGGGACGCCGTCCGCCAGGGGTTGTCGCGCGGCTTGCCGATGTTGACCGAGAGCAGCTTCACGCTGCGACGTTACCGTTACCGCTGGTTCTTGGCGACGCCGATTCCGCTATTCGGCGTGGCCGGAAAGGGGTGGGGGCGGGACCTGAGTCCCGAGGAGGGCAGGAAAGGAGAAGGGACGTGGATCCCTGCGGGTCGGGACGAGGGAGCGGTTAGCGTCGGGGCGCCAAGTGATCGGCGCTGGATCGGGCGCGGGAAACGGGTTCCGCCATTGGGGAATGGCTGGAGTTTCTTGCGGGATGTAGCGCATGACCAGGAACGGGGAAAGCGGGAAATGAACAGAACGGGGACTGTGGAGTGGAGGCGGGCGCTGCTCGCCCTGCTCGTGGGCGTGCTCGCGGTCGCGGTGGGGCTCGGGGGACGCCCCGCGTTCGCCGACGGGGGCGACGGCGATCCGGGGCAGAAGGTGCGGCTGAGCGGGGCGAACCCGTTCGCGGCGCAGGGTGGCGAGCGGGCGCTCGGGTTCCTGGTGAACTCCGCCAGCGGCAAGTGCCTCGACCATTCCGACAATGGCAAGGGCCTCTACGCCTACGTGTTCGCGTGCAATCTGTACGCCAACAACCAGCTCTGGAAATGGGAGTGCGTGAACAGCGCGTGCGACGTGTACCGCGTCCGCAACCTGACGAGCAACAAGTGCCTGGACCAGTCCGACTGGGGACGGGGACTGTACGCCTACGTCTATGACTGCAATGGTGCGACCAACCAGAACTGGTACCTGTACTCCTACCCGGCGATCGGCTCGATCTCCATCGTGAACCAGGCCAGCGACAAGTGCCTGGACCATTCCGACGCCGGCAAGGGCCTCTACGCGTACGTGTTCGCGTGCAACCACTCCGCGCAGCAGCTCTGGAAGGAAGAGCCCCTCATGAGCTGACGCCGCGAGCGCCCCCGGCCGACGGTCCGGCCGGGGGTCGCGGCGTGCGGGTGTGTCAGCGGGGCGAGCGCGGCGGGGCCTGGGTGGTGCAGGTCAGGGGCCCCGTGGCCGGGATGAGGCGCTCGACCGAGCCGGGACGGCCCCCGGTGACGGCGAGCTGTGCGGGCGTGAGGTAGCCGATGAACAGGCGGCGGCCCGGCGGCAGCTTGGTGCGGTCGAAGACGAAGGTGACGCGGTCCCCGCCGGCCTTGCTCGCGCCGCCGGGGCCCAGGGCGTCCTTGCTCACGGTGCCGCCGCCCGTGTTCCCGCCGCTCTTGCCGCCGCCCCCGTCCCGCTGGCCCATCATGACCGGGCGGACGCCGGGGCCGACGCCGTGCGGGTCCAGGGGCGCGGCCTCGCCCGCGCCGTGGCAGAACACGCCCTCCTTGATCAGGACGGGGAAGCCGGCCCGCCGCAGGGCGGCCTCCAGGCCCGCGTGGTCGCGGAAGTAGCGGTCCTTGTCCCAGGTGACCTGGATGGTGCCGTCGGCGCGGGCGTCCAGGGTGAAGGCGGCCTCCTGGACGTGCAGGGTGGTCGGGGCGGGCGGCGCCGTGGACGGGTGGGAGAGCAGCGGGACGGCGATCCCGGCGGCGACGGTGGCCGCCGCCGCCACGCTGCCGGTCGCCGTGATCGCCCGCCGGGTGCGGCGGCGCGCCCGCCCGGCCGCCATGATCTGTTCGGCGGGGGTGCGCAGGGTGACGCCGTCCAGGGAGTTCCTGAGGGCGTCCAGGACGTCGGTGTCGGTCATCGTCCGGCCTCCGGGTCGGTGAGGAGAAGGTGGCCGCGCAGGGTCGCGACGGCCCGGGAGAGGTGGGCGGTGACCGTGCCGGGCGAGACGCCCATGGCCGCGGCGGTCGCCCGGGTGTCCAGATCGAGGAAGACCCGGTAGGCGATCACCTCCCGCTGCCGCTGCGGCAGGCCGCGCAGCAGCGCGAGCAGGGCGGGGTCCAGGCCGCCGCCGTCGGCGGGGGACGGCGCCGGGGCCGCCTCGCCCGCGTCGAACGGGACCTCGCGGCGGCGCCGCCGCCACCACGACACCCGCGTGTTCAGCGCGGTCCGCACCACCCAGGCGGCGGGCGAGGGGTGCCGGCGCACCGACGGCCAGGCCGCGTACGCCCGCGTGAACGCCTCGGCGACCAGGTCCTCGGCGAGCTGCCGGTCGCCGACGCCCGCGAGCACCGCCCGCAGGCAGGCGTCCCGGCCGTCTTCGTAGAACTCCTGGAACTCCATCTGCTTCACACCCCCTTCACGCCTGGGCGGGCCGATCCGCTTACCCGATCCGAAGATTTCTTGCGGGCCGACCGGAGTCCACCCCCGCGGGGCGGCCTTTTCGCGGCGCCGGAAAATGGCGTGCGGGCGCTCCGGGAAAAGCGTTACGTTCCTTTCGGTTCCAGGACGGAGAGGGGGAGCGGAGATGGCCAGGATCAACCAGATCATCGCGGTGGAGAAGGGTGCCAAGTCGCGGGCGCAGCGCGAGCTGGGCGAGGTGCAGCAGGTGCTGGCGAAGCCGGCGCTGCTGTCGGGCATCGCGCGGACCTACCGGCCGAAGGACGAGGAGGGCGAGCGGCTGCCGCCCGAGTCGACCCGCGTGCAGGTGAAGGCCGAGGACGTGCTGCGCGACGCCGCCCGCTCCCTCGTCCGGCTGTTCGACGTGGTCGCCACCAAGGAGTGGGCGAACTGCGACGCGCGCGCCGACGTGGTCGTGGACGGGCGGGCCGTGCTCGCGCAGGTGCCGGTCACCTACCTGCTGTTCCTGGAGAAGCAGCTCGCCGAGGTGCAGCAGCTCATCGGCCGGCTGCCGGTGCTGGACGCCGCCGAGACCTGGACCTACGACGAGGGCCAGGACGTGTGGCGCACCGACCCGGTGGCGACCGCGCGGACCAAGAAGATCCCGCGCGCGCACGTGCTGTACGAGGCGACCGACAAGCACCCGGCGCAGGTGGAGACCTACACCGAGGACGTCATCGTCGGCACCTGGACCCGGGTGGCCTTCTCCGGCGCGCTGCCCGCGCGGCGGGTGAACGAGCTGCGGGACCGCGTCGAGCGGCTCCAGGCGGCGGTGAAGTTCGCCCGCGAGGAGGCCAACGGCGCCGAGGCGCAGGACCGGCAGGCCGGCGCCGCGGTGTTCGGCTACCTGTTCGCCTAGCCGGCCGGGCGTCCCCCGAGGACGCCCGGCCGCACCAGACTCCCCCGCCGGAGCGCGGGGGTGCGCCCGGAAGGGCGCGGAAGCTGAGGATGAGGCTCAGTCTGAATTGCCGGTGTCAGTGGGGGTTCGAATCCCCTCCCGGGCATTTCGCGTCCGGGTGGCCCAATGCGGAAGAGGCGGCCGGTGTGAAGCTCAGGCTATCGCTCCAGAATCAGCATCGCCGTTCGCGCCGTGTAATTCGCGGTGGTGGGAGATTCACTGAGATGCCAGTTCGATTCTGGCCGGACGCTCCGCATGCGTCCGTGGCTCAATGGGAGAGCGCGGTGAGCTGACGTCTGACCTGCCGTCGCGGGACCGGCGAACGCAGAGGAACGGCTCAAGCGGGCCCCGGGGTATGGGTAGACCCCGGGGCCCACCGCCGTTCCGGGCAGGGTTCGCGCAGGTGGGCGGAGGGAAGGGGGATCCCGACCCGACCGTCTCACCTGTGAGCGACCATGAGATTCCTCGCCCGACCGCACCAGCTTCCCGTCCGGATCGCCACCGGCGCGTTCATCCTGAACTCCGGCCTCGCCAAGGCCAGGGCCGACAAGGAGACCGCGCAGGGCGTGCACGGGATGGCGAGCGGCACCTACCCGTTCCTCGGCTCCCAGGACCCCGAGCGGTTCACCGCGCTGCTGTCCAAGGCCGAGATCGCCATCGGCGCGGCGCTGCTCGTGCCGTTCGTGCCGTCGCTCGCGGCGGGCGCCGCGCTCACCGGTTTCGCGGGGGGCCTGCTCGGCCTCTACCTGAAGACGCCCGGGATGCGCCAGGAGGGCAGCCTGCGCCCGACGCAGCAGGGCATCCCGCTGGCCAAGGACGTCTGGATGCTCGGCGCGGGCCTCGGCCTCGTCGCCGAAGAGCTCGGCCGCCGCGACTAGGGCCGGGTCACCTGAGGAAGTCGGCGGCGGCGCGCGCCAGCTCGGCCTCGTCCAGGACGTAGCCGCCCGCCGAGGGCGCCGACACCGAGCGCCCGATCCAGGTGCCGTTGGCGTAGGCGGCCTCCAGCGCGACGCGGGTCGGATGCGGTTCGCGGAGCGGGGGAGTGAGGCGGGACAGGTCCGGTGCGGGCTCGCCGCGCCGCCAGAGGACGGCCGGCGCGTGCTCGTCCCAGGCGTCCACGACGCCCGCCTCCAGCGCGAGCGGCGGCGCCGTCGGCAGGAGCGGGGCCCCGCCGGGCAGCCGCCAGAAGGCGCGGGCGAAGCCGAGGGTGGTGCCGTCCAGGGCGGCGCAGAGGGCGCGGACGAACCGCTCGCGGTCGGGCGCGGCGAGGGCGGTGAACCGGACGCCGAGGAACAGGTCCTCGGTGAAGAACACCTCCAGCGCCACGTCGCCGGGGTGCGCCGCGAGCCAGGCGGCCGTCCGGGCGTCCGGGCCGGCCGGCGGCACCGGGAGGGCGTCCTGCCAGGCGCCGTCCGCGGCGAGCTGGACGCGCGAGGGCGCGAGCGCCGACCAGGGCCGCCGGTCGATCAGCATGCCGGTCTCCTCCAGGGGTTGCCGCGAAGCGCGGGCGCCCGCCGCCCGTGCCGCCTACGGTACGGGTACGTGCCCTGACCGACCGTATCCGGGAGGCCGCCATGCCCTCGCCCCTCGCGCCCGAGGACGCTCCGCTCGGCGACGTGGGGACGGCGATGCTGCTCGTGGACGCCCAGCTCCGCCGGGTCCGCGCCGGCGCGCCGCCGCGCGAGATCGACGACCGGGCGCTGCGCGCGTTCGACGCCCGCGGCGCCCGCGACGTGCTGGACGGCGCCTGCACGCTGATCTTCGTGTTCGTGCAGTGGCTGCGGCACGCCCACGGGAGCGGCCGGCAGGGCGTGCTGGCGGAGGTCGTCCCGCCGGTGGTGCGGGCGCTGCGGGCGCTGCCGGGCAGCGTCCGCGCCGAGGGCGTCCCGACGATGGCGGCGATGATGACCGCGGCGGCGCTGGACCAGAGCCCCACGCTGTGGCGGCGCCACTACGGCCCGTGGACCGCCGAGGAGATCACCGCGCTGGAGATCACCGCGTTCCTGCTCGCCGACCGCGTCAACGCGCTGGCCGGCGACGCCGAGGCCGCCACCCGTTTGGTCACCGAACTGCTGACGGAACGGCCCGTCGGGCCCTGAGGGCGCGGGGTTTGTGCCCTTCCTGACAAACGCCGCCGGGATTTTTTGAACGGGCGAGACTACTGCCCAGTAACGTCGCGGCCGATCCTGGAGGACACTGTGTCAGGCGTCACTCGCAGATCACTGACAGGAGGGCGGCATGGCTTCGAGCACGACCTCGGACCTCCCGATGTCGGGCGTCCCCGCCGCGGCGGTCCGCCCGCTGCGGCCGCAGGTGGAGGCGACCGCGTCGGAGATGGTGTCGGAGATCCAGGCGCTCGTCCCCGAGTACGCGCGGCCCGCCGAGAGCCCCTACGGGCGGCGCATGCACTGGGCCGTCGAGCAGACCGTCCGCACCTTCGTCGACGCCTTCGGGCAGACCGAGGTCGCCTGGGACGGCGTCACCGGCATCTACACCGAGATCGGCGCCTACGAGGCCCGGCAGGGCCGCAGCCTGGACGGGCTGCAGACCGCGATCCGGGTGAGCGGCCAGGTCGCCTGCCGCCGCTTCATCAAGGACGCCCGCCGGCTGGAGTGGTCGCTGCCGACCCTCGGCGCCGTCACCGAGACGCTGTTCGTCTTCCTGGAGCGCATCGCGAGCGCCGCGGGCCAGGGCTACGCCGACGCCCGCGGCGAGCTCGCCGGCGAGCGCGAGCGCTACCGGTGGCGGCTGCGCGACCTGATGATCGCCGACCCGCCGGCCAGCGTCCAGGCGATCGAGGAGCTCGCCCGCAACGCCCGCTGGGACCTGCCGCGCACCCTCGCGATCGTCGCGGTGCGGCCCGGCCCGGACGGCGACCTGCCGGTGCTGCCGCCCGACCTGCTCGCCGACTGGCACGCCGCCGACCCGTACGTGATCTGGCCCGACCCCGACGGCCCCGGGCAGGAGCGGCGCGTGCACGCGCTGCTCGGCGACCTCACCGCCGCGATCGGGCCGACGGTCGAGCCGAACCGCGGCGCGGTGTCGTTCCGCTGGGCCCGCCGCGGCCTCGCGCTCGCCGAGCGCGGCCTGCTGCCGCCCAAGGGGCCGCTGCGCTGCCTGGACCACCTGCCGAGCCTCGCCGCCGTCGGCAGCGAGGAACTGATCGTCGCGGGGCTCGGCGGCCGCCTCGCGCCGCTGATGGAGCTGCCCCCGCACCGGCGCGAGCCGCTCGCCCGCACCCTGCTCACCTACATCGAGAACCGCGACAACGCCGTCGCGACCGCCGAGCGGCTGCTCGTGCACGAGCAGACCGTCCGGTACCGGGTGCGGCGCCTGGAGGAGCTCCTCGGGTCGGTCATGTACGACCCCGAGCACCGGATCGAGCTGCTCCTGCTGCTGCACTACTGGGTGCGGCTGGGCGGCTCCGCGGCCTGACGGCGCCCGCCCGCGCCGTCCGCGCTCCGACGTGCGCGGACGCGAGGATCCGCGGCCGCCCGGCCCTGCGGCACGCAACTCTCCGGAATCCGGTCATACGACACAAAGGTCTTGCGGTCGCGCGCCTACCTTCACTGGTACGGCCGGTCGCAAGGGGAGACCGGCGGTGGTGGCGGGACGCCCGCTCGGCCGTCCCGCGGAGAGGAGCGCAAGTGATCATCGTGGTTCTCGCGGGGGTCGCGCTCGTGACCGTGTCCGTCGTCCTGCTCGCCGTCCTGCTCGCCGACTTCGCGCGGGCCAGCCGGCGCGACTCGATCTTCCTGCCGCCGGACTCCTCCGGCACCCGCCGCGCCCGCCGGGTCACCGGCATGTACACCCGCGGCTCCGACCTCGACCCCGGTCCCGACGCCGACGACGATCGCCTGGTCAGCCACTGACCCGTCGGCGGCGGGCGGGGCGCCCGCCGCACGGGAAAGGGCCGCCCCCTCCGAGAAGGGGACGGCCCTCGAACGCGTGGGACCGGCCGGGGTCAGGTGACGGCGCGCGGCTCCGGCGCCGCGTCGTCCGCACCGTCCTCCGGCGCGTCCTCCGGCGTCTCGGCGCGCACCGGGACGAACGCGCCGGCCGTCCAGTCCAGCACCTGCACCTCCGCGGTGCCGATGTCCAGGTAGAGGCCGACCAGCTCGATCTCGCCGGCCTGCACCATGTCCTTCAGCCACGGGTAGGTGAGCAGGTTGTCGAGCTGCTGCTGCACGTTGGTCTGGCAGAGCCGGGTGAGCGGCGCGCGGCCGTCCGGCTCGGCGGACAGGAAGCGCGCCAGGCTGTGCTGCCCGTGCTTCAGCCAGCGGGTCAGCGACCGCAGGTGCTCGACCTCGGTGCCGCCCGCGAGCAGCGCCGCCATCGCGCCGCAGTTGGAGTGCCCGCACACCGTGATCGTCCGGATGCCGAGCACGTTGACGGCGTACTCGACGGTCGCGGCGACCGCGTCGTCGGGCGTGCGCGTCCCGTACCGCGGGACGAGGTTGCCGACGTTGCGGTTGATGAACAGGTCGCCCGGCCCGCTCGCGGTGATGATGTTCGGCACCACCCGCGAGTCGACGCAGGTGATGAACAGGTGCTGCGGTTTCTGCTCGAAGGCCAGCTCCGCCATGATCGGCCGCACCAGCCGCGCGGTGCCGCCCTGGTACTCGCGGACGCCCGCGAGCAGCAGCGCGCTCGGCGAGACCTCCGGCGCGTCCAGGTCCACGTTCTCGCTGCGCCGCCGCCGGCTCGCCCACGGCGCCCACCAGCGGGTGGACGGCGTGGACTTCCGCGGCGCTGACATATCGCCCGTCACAGCTCTTTCATACCAAGACTCGTGCACCTCGTCGATGTCGACCCTCCCTCCCTGGCGTTCGTGCGCGAGCCGCCACTGGTGGATCGCGTCGAACGCGGCATGGTCCATGAAGTCCACGTCGAGGTCGAGGTCGACCGCGACGCCCGCGGGGATGCGCTGCAGCGCGCTCGTCACCTTCGGCACCCCGAGGAAGGTGAGCGTGCCCTCCACGACGAGATGCCAGCTCGCCTGCCCCGGCCGGTCGTCGGGGGAGGGCACCGCCTCCTCGACCCGCACCGACAGCCGGGTGAGGCGGCGGAGCGCGAGCACCGCGGCGACGGCGATGCCGAGCAGCACGCCCTCGCCGAGCCCGAGCACGACCACCCCGGCGAGGGTCGCGACGTACGCGGGCGCCTCGCGATGGTGGCGCAGGTCGCGCAGCCGCGACACGTCGATCATCTTGGCGCCGAGCACCACCAGCAGCGCGGCGAGCGAGGCCAGCGGCACCTGCTCCAGCACCGGGCCGCACGACACCGCGAGGACGAGCACCCACACGCCGTGCAGCACCGTGGACAGCCGGGTGCGGGCGCCCGCCTCCACGTTCGCCGAGCTGCGCACGATCGCGCCGGACACCGGCAGGCCCCCGAGCAGCCCGGACACCACGTTGGACGCGCCCTGCCCGAGCAGCTCGCGGTCCAGGTCGGCGCGCGGCACGCCGATCGGGCGGCGCCGGTCGATCGCGACCGCGCAGAGCAGCGACTCGACGGCGGCGACCAGCGCCACCGACACCACCGCGCCGAAGATGGCGGGCGGGGCGCCGTGCGGCCACGCCGTCGCCGGCAGGTCGCCGAGCAGCGACCCCGGCACCGCGACGCGGGGCGCGTCCCAGCGGAGCGCGTAGGCGAGGACGGTGGCGAGCCCGATCGCCGGCAGCGGGCCGGGCACCAGGTGCAGGACGCGGCCGAGGCCGGCGTCCGGGGTGCGGGCGGCGAGCCGCGTCCAGCCGAGCAGGACCGCGATGGTCAGCAGGCCGAGCAGCGCCGGCTGCGCGTCCGGCGCGGCGAGCAGGCCCGGCAGGTCGGCGAGGTTGGCGAGCGCGTCCGGCCGCGACGCGCCGCCGAGCATCACGTGCAGCTGCGCGAGGATCAGCACGACGCCGACGCCGGCGAGCATCCCGCCGACGACGGCGGGCGAGACGGTGAGGGCCGTCCGGGCGACCCGGCAGGCGCCGAGCGCGAGCTGCAGCAGCCCGGCCAGCACCACGATCGTGCAGGTCGCGGCCCACCCGTAGGTGTGCACGAGGTCGGCCATGATGACGGTGAGCCCGGCCGACGGGCCGCTCACCTGGAGCGGCGAGCCGCCGAGGACGCCGGCGACGACGCCGCCGACGACCGCGCCGATCAGGCCGGCGGCGACGGGCGCCCCCGAGGCGACGGCGACCCCGAGGGACATGGGAATGGCGACGAGGAAGACCACGAACGAGGCGAGCACGTCACGCCTGGCGGTCGTCGCGTTGAGTGGTTTTACGGTCACCTTGAGTATAGAACCATGCTTAGCGGCGCTTGGCCGCGCACGACACGACACGACCGACAAGCCCGGCGATCCGTCCCCGGAACGCCGGAGGGCCCCGCCGGTATCGGCGGGGCCCTCCGGGTGAGGCGCGTGCGGGTCAGCGACGGTAGTCGCGGTGGTTCTCCCAGTCGTCCTGCGGCGGGCGCTGGTCGCCGGTCGGCTGCTGCGGGTAGCCCGCGCCGTACTGGCCGCCGGTGTCGCCCTGGTGCTGCTGCGGGTAGCCGCCCTGCTGCTGGCCGCCGTAGTAGCCGCCCTGCTGCGGGGCGCCGTACGCCTGCGTGCCGTTCGGGTCGTAGCCGCCGGTGTCGCCGCCCGACAGCGGGTCGCCGCCGTTGTAGCTGCTGCCGCTGAAGTCGCTGTAGCGGCCCGGCTCGCCGGCCGGCGGCTGCTGGGAGCCGTAGGAGTCGCGGGTGCCGCTGCCGCCGGTGCTCAGCGGGTCGCCGTAGGACGACTCGTAGGCCGGCGAGGACGGGTAGCCGTCGCCCTGGCCGTAGGAGTCGCCCTGGCCGTACGGCGAGGGCTGCGGGGACGGCGCGTAGCCGCCGCCGTCGGGCGCGTAGCCGCCGGAGGACTGGCCGGGCGACCACGAGGACGGCGCGGGCGCGTCGTAGGAGCCGGAGCCGAGCGGGTCGCCGCCGAGCGGGGAGCCGCCGTAGGGCTGCTGCGGCTCGGGCGCCGACGAGCGCTGCCGGTCGGTCTGGATGCGCTGGAGCAGCTCGTCCACCGTCGGCAGCTTGTGGCCGTCGGTCGACGACGGCGACGACGGCGCCGGCGCCTGCGGGGCGGGGGCGGGACCCGGGTCGCCCCAGCCGCTCGACAGCGGGGACGGCGCCGGCTCGGGCTCGTAGGGGCGCGCCGGCGGCTCGTCCGCGCGCGCCGGGGGCAGGCCCAGCGGGTCGCCGCCGAGCGGGTCGGGCATGCGCTGCTCGCCGGTGGTGGTGTGCTGCGCGGGCGGCAGCGGCATGTCGAAGCCCTGGCGGCCGCCGCCGAGGGGGTCGCCGTAGGACGGGGAGTCGTAGGACGACGGCTGGTCGGCGTAGGGCGGCTGCTCGGGGTACGGCTGCTGCTCGGGGTAGGGGGACTGGTCCGGGTACGGCTGCTGCTCGGCGTACGGCTGGTGGTCGCCGTAGGGCTGGCCCTGGTCGGCGTAGGGCTGCTGCTCGGGATACAGCGGCTGGTCGCCGTAGGGCTGGCCCTGGTCCATCGCCGGCATCGGGTCGTGCGCGGTCTGGCCGGGGTCGCCGAACGCGCCGGGCGCGAAGCCGCCCGCCTGCTGCGGGCCGGTGCCGCCGCGGCCGCCGCCGATGGTGCCGCCGGGGAAGCCGTCACCGGGGAAGCCGTCGCCCTGCTGGCCGGGACCCTGCGGCCCGGGGCCCTGCTGGCCGGGACCCTGCGCGACCGGCAGGTCGGCGGGCTCCTGCGGGGCGTTCGGCGGCCCGGCGGACGGGTCGGGGCCGCCCTGCTCGCCGTCGTTGCCGTGCTGCCAGGGGAACTTGGGCTTGTCGAAGGTGATGGTGGCCCAGTAGTCGTCGTCCTCCATCTCGTCGCTCGCGTGCGCGGCGGGCGGGGGAGGAGGGGAGACCGGGGCCGACAGCGGGCCCGGACCCCCGTGCTGGGGGCCGGCGGACTGCGGGCCGAGGGTCTGGGTGCCGGTCGGGCTGCCGCCGTGCTGGGCGGCGCCGCCGGCGACGCGGCGGTCGAACTCCTGGCCGCCCTGGCCGTAACCGGCCTCGTAGCCGCCGTCGTACCCGGCCTCGTCGTAGCCGTAGCCGTCGTCGGGCTGCTGCTCCTCACGAGGTGGCGCGGAGGCCCCGCGGCGGCCGCGTGGACGCTGCTGCTCGTCGTCCATCCAGTCGTCCTCGTCGCCGCCCGCGCGGCTGGCCCGCAGGCCGAGCACCACCAGGACGACCACGAGGACCACGACCACAATGAGGCCGAAGACCACGATGTAAGAAGTCATGCCACCACCCAATGCCTTGGCCCCGCCGATGTGACCGGCGCAGGCCGTGGGATCGTCCCGATTTTCGCCGACAGCCGGTTCCCAGCGGACCTAGGAAGATTCTGGCCGACCGCTATGACCGTTGTCACACCTTTCGCGCACATTCACCCTCATCCGGGGCGTGCCGGCGGCCGGCCCGCACGCCCTGTTCGTCTGCGTCCCCCGAGCGGCGTTCCGGGCGTCCATGCCCGAAAAACCCCACCGGCAACGCGTCACCGCGAACCGAAGTTCCCGGTGATCCGCCCGCGGGCCACCGTGTGCTTGGCGATCGCGTCGAGCGACTCCTTGAGCGGCGCGCCGTTGGGGAACGGCGCGAGGCTGTCCAGAGCGTAGATGGTGAAGCGGTAGCGGTGCCGGTCCCCCTTGGGGGGGCACGGCGGCGCGTAGCCCACCTTCCCGCCGGTGTTCTGCCCCTCGACCGTGTGGTCCAGGCGCGCGCCCTCGACGATCTCCTGCGTGGTGCTGCCGATGCCCGCGTACACCCAGTGCACGTAGGCGCCGTTGGAGGCGTCCGGATCGTCCATGACGATCGCGAACGAGCGGGCGGTCGCCTGCGATCCGGGCGCGGACCCGGGCGCCGACCAGCGGAGCGGCGGGGTCCGGCCCGCCTGGCCGCCCGGACCAGAGTACGTCGCGCAGCCGAACCGCGTGGGCAAGTCGCCGCCATCGCGGAATACCGGGCTGGTCACCGTGAACCACTCGGAGAGCTCGGCGCTCTTGTTCTGTGGCTGGCCGATCAGCCCGCACCCGCCCAGCGTGCCGGCGAGCGCGACCGCGGCCGCCGGGGCCAGCGCGGCGCGCCGGTCTCTGCTCATCATAGCTTCGCTCCCGGAACGGGCCCGTGCGCCGTCCGCCGCCGGATCCGCCCCCAGGAGCGAGGGCGGGAGCCGCCGGCCGGTCCTCTGGGTGGCCTCTCCCAGGCGGCACCGTCGTCCCGGACGCTCCCTTCTGGTCCGGGCCAACTGTAGACGCATCGCCGGGGTGGAACGGGTCTTTCCTCCCGTGCGCCGCGAGCGCGTCCCGGGAGAGCGGGTGTGACGTTCGTCATGCGTGGTTCATGTCAAGGTGGGCGAAATGCCGTGAAATAAAGGGGAAGTTCCCGTCGCGGGCACGCTCCAGTTTGCCCGGATGAAAAGTTTCGCCGATCTTTCGGGGGATCCGGTTCGCTTCGACCCCCGGAGATCGGATAGTTTGTGAATACCTTCACAAGCCGACCGTGATCTAGGAGGCCGCAATGGCCAGGACCGCCGAGGGCACCTCTGGCGCTCCCCACATCCTCATCGTGGGTGGCGGCTATGTGGGCATGTACACCGCGCTCCGCCTGCAGAAGAGGCTGAAGCGCGAGCTGAAGCGCGGCGAGGTCAAGGTGACCGTCGTCGACCCGAACGCGTACATGACGTACCAGCCGTTCCTCCCCGAGGTCTCCGCGGGCAACATCTCGCCGCGCCACGTCGTGGTGCCGCTGCGCCGCGTGCTCACCCGCTGCACCGTGCGCAACGCCCGCGTGACCGAGCTGAACCACGACGAGGGCTGGGCCATCGTGCAGCCGCTGGCCGGCCCGCCCGAGCGGATCTCCTACGACTACCTGGTGATGGCCGCCGGCGCCGTCCCGCGCCTGCTGCCGATCCCCGGCCTGGCCGAGAACGGCATCAGCCTGAAGACCGTCGGCGAGGCCATCCACCTGCGCAACCACGTGCTGGAGCAGCTGGAGATCGCCGAGTCCACCAACGACCAGGAGATCCGCCGCAAGGCGCTCACCTTCGTGTTCGTCGGCGGCGGCTTCGCGGGCGTGGAGGCGGTGGCCGAGCTGGAGGACATGACCCGCGACGCCACCCGCTACATGCGCAAGGTCAGCCCCGAGGACCTGCGGTTCGTCCTCGTCGAGGCCGCCGACCGCATCCTGCCCGAGGTCGGCCCCGACATGGGCAAGTGGACCGCCGAGCAGCTGCGCGGCCGCGGCATCGACGTCAAGATGAAGACGTTCCTGCAGTCGGCGGTCGACGGCCGCATCGAGCTGTCGGACGGCAGCAGCTTCCCGGCCGGCACGCTGGTCTGGAACGCCGGCGTGAAGGCCGCCCCGGTCGTCAAGCACTCCGACCTGCCGGTCACCGAGCGCGGCCAGGTGAAGGGCACCGAGTACCTCACCATCGAGGGCCTGGTGCGGGCGTTCACCGCGGGCGACAACGCGGCGATCCCCGACCTTACCCAGGAGGGCATGTTCTGCCCGCCGAACGCCCAGCACGCCTCGCGGCAGGCCAAGGTGCTCGGCGACAACATCGTCCGCTCGCTGCGCGGCAAGGCCCTCAAGCCCTACGTGCACGGCAACCTCGGCGCCGTCGCGGGCCTCGGCCTGCACAAGGGCGTCGCCAACCCGCTCGGCTTCAAGATCAAGGGCTGGCCGGCCTGGCTGTTCCACCGGACCTACCACGGCCTGATGGTCCCGACCGTCAACCGCAAGATCCGGGTGCTCGCCGACTGGACGCTCGCCCTGGTGTTCAAGCGCGAGACGGTGCCGCTCGGCTCGGTCGAGCGGCCGCGGTCGGACTTCGAGCTCGCCGCCGCCTCGGACGCCAAGCCGAAGGAGCGGGCCGCCGAGCCCGCCGCGGAGAAGACGGCCTGAGCCGTCCCGCCGCACCGCACGGACCGGACGCCCCGGCCGCCAGGACCCTGGCGGCCGGGGCGTCCGGCGTCCGGGCCAGATGGGGGACAATCGGTCCCGTGCGGATCGCGATCCTGGGGACGACGGAGGTCACCCGTGACGGCGCCCCCGTCGAGATCGGCGGGGCGCGGCTGCGGGCGCTGCTCGTCCTGCTCGCGCTGGACGCGGGCCGCCCCGTCCCGGCCGAGCGGATCATCGACGCGCTGTGGGCCGACCGCGTCCCGGCGGCCGCGCCGAACGCGCTGCAGTCCCTGGTCTCGCGGCTGCGCGCCGCGATCGGCCGCGAGCACCTGGAGACGCGGCCGGGCGGCTACCGCCTGGACGTGCCGCGCGAGGCGGTCGACGCCCACGACTTCGAGGAGCGCCTGCTGCGCGCCCGCCGCGCCGCCGACCCGCAGCGGCGGGCCGGGCTGCTCGGCGAGGCCCTCGCCCTCTGGCGCGGCCCGGCCCTCGCCGACGTCGCCTGGCAGGAGTTCGCCGAGGCGCCCGCCGCCCGGCTGGAGGGCCTGCGCCGCGCGGCCCGGCTGGAGCGGGTGGACGCCGAGCTGGAACTCGGCCGGCACGCCGGGCTCGTCCCCGAGCTGGAGGCGCTCGCCGCCGCCGAACCGCTGTCGGAACCGGTGCGGGCGCGGCTGATGCGCGCCCTGTACGGGGCGGGGCGGCAGGCCGACGCGCTCGCCGAGTACGGCGCGATCAAGGCGGCGCTGGCCGAGGAGCTCGGCGTCGACCCCTCGCCCGAGCTGGCCGCCGTGCACCTGGCCGTGCTGCGCCAGGACGCCGCGCTGGCGCCCGCCGCGCCGTCCGCCGCGCCGCCCGCCGCGCCGCCCGTCCCCGCGGCCCCCGACGCGCCGCCGGACGCACTGCCGGACGCGCCGCCCGGGAACCTGCCGACCCGGCTGACCAGCTTCATCGGCCGCGACGACGACCTGAAGCACGTCGCCGAGGCCCTCGCCGGCGGCCGCCTCGTCACCCTCACCGGCCCCGGCGGCGCCGGCAAGACCCGGCTCTCGCTGGAGGCCGCGGCGCGGCTGGCCGGCCACGCCCCCGACGGCGCCTGGTTCGTCCAGCTCGCCCCCGTCGACGACCCGGCCGAGGTCGCGACGACCGTGCTGGACGCGCTCGGCCTCCGCGAGACGGTCCTCGTGCCCGGCGGTCCCGGCCGGCTCGCGGTGGCCGAGTCCGCCGACCCGCCGACCCGCCTCGCCGCCGCGCTGCGCGGCCGGCGGCTGCTCCTGCTGCTGGACAACTGCGAGCACGTCCTCGACGCCGCCGCCGCGCTCGCCGACCGCGTCCTCGCCGAGTGCCCCGCCGTGCGGGTCCTCGCCACCAGCCGCGAGCCGCTCGGCATCACCGGCGAGACGCTGCGGCCCGTCGAGCCGCTGCCGCTGCCGCCCGCCGACGCCGCCGCGGGCGACGCGCTCGGCTACCCGGCCGTCCGGCTGTTCGCCGACCGCGCCGCGGCGGTCGCGCCGGGCTTCGCGGTGACCGGCGCCAACGTCGCCGACGTGGTGCGGATCTGCCGGGCCCTCGACGGCATGCCGCTGGCGATCGAGCTCGCCGCCGCCCGGCTGCGCGCCATGACGCCGCGCCAGGTCGCGGCCCGCCTCGGCGACCGGTTCCGGCTGCTGAACGCCGGCAGCCGCACCGCGCTGCCCCGCCACCAGACGCTGCGCGCGGTCGTCGAGTGGTCCTGGGACCTGCTGGACGGCGCCGAGCGCGCCCTCTGGCGGCGCCTCGCGGTGTTCCAGGCGGGCGCGACGGTGGAGTCGGCCGAGGACGTGTGCGCGGGCGGCGACCTGGACCGCGACGACGTCCTCGACGTGCTCGCCGCCCTCGTCGACAAGTCGCTGGTCGTCGCCGACACCGCGGCCGAGCCGCCCCGCTACCGGATGCTGGAGACCATCCGCGCCTACGGCCTGGAGCGCCTCGCGCAGGCCGGCGAGGAGGACGCCGTCCGCGACCGGCACGCCGCCGCGATGCTGGCGCTCGCCGAGACCGCCGAGCCGCACCTGTTCCGCGCCGGCCAGATCCGGTGGCTGGACCACCTCGGCTCCCGGCACGACGACCTCCAGGCGGCGCTGCGCCGGATGGTCGCGACCGGCGACGCCGCGTCCGCCGCCCGCTTCTGCGCCGCCCTCGGCTGGTACCAGTTCCTGTCCGGCCGGCTGGAGGAGGCGGTGGACGGCATCGACCAGCTCGCCCGCATGCCCGGCCTGCCGGAGGACCAGCCGACCGCGGTCGCCCTCGCCATCGGCGCCATGGCGACGCTGGACAGCCAGAACGACAACGCGTCGGCGTTCGACTGGCTGGCCCGCGCCCTCGGCATCATCGAGCGGCAGGACGGGCGGGCGCTGCACCCCATCCTGCGGCTGGCCCGCATCTCCGCCGCCCTGTTCGAGAAGGGCTGGGACCGCACGGTCATCTCCCGGCTGGACGAGCTGCTGGTGGACGGCGACCCGTGGGTCCGCGGCGTCGGGTACTTCGCCCGCGGCCAGTTCGCCGCCAACTTCGCCCTGAACGACCGCCTGGAGGACGACTTCGCCCGCGCCCTGGCGAACTTCGAGGACGCCGGCGACCGGTGGGGCACGGCGTTCACCCTCACCTCGCAGGCCGAGCTGCGGGGCCGCGAGGGCCGCTACGCCGAGGCCGCCCGCCTCTACGAGCGGGCGCTGGCGACGAGCCGCGCCCTCGGCCTGGACCTGTTCAGCGCCACCAACATGCGCCTCTCGACCGTGCTCCGGCTGGCGGGCGCCGAGGAGGAGGCCGCGGCGCTGCTCGCCGACGCGCTGCCCAACGCCGAGCGGAACGGCTCGCGCGACGGCATCGCCGTCGTGCACTACCAGCTGGGCGAATTCGCCCGCCACACCGGCGAGTACGGCGAGGCGGCGGCGCACCTGGAGCGCGCGGCCGAGCTCGCCGCGGGCCTGAACGGCCCGCCGCAGTTCGACTCGCAGGTGCGCGGCGCCCAGGGGCAGCTCGCCCTGGCCACCGGCGACGCGGACGCCGGGCGGGCGCTGCTGGCGGAGTCGCTGCGCCTCGCCGTCCAGGCCCACGACCACCCGGTGATCGCCCACGCGGTGGCCGCACACGCCGCGGCGGCCCTGCACGACGGGGACGCCGCGCGGGCCGCCGAGCTGCTCGGCGAGGCCGACGCGGTGCGCGGCGGCCGCGACCTGTCACTGCCCGACGTCCTGGAGCTGGAGGGCGCCGCCCGCGAGGCGCTCGGCGACGGCTTCGACGCCGCGTACGCGCGGGGCCGGAGCCGCACGTTCCAGCAGGTGCTGGACGCCTTCGGCCTGTCCGTCGAGACGCGCCCCATCCTCGGCCCGGACGCGCAGTGGAGCGGCCCCGCCCGCCCGGACCCCCCGAGCTGACGCCCTCCCCGGCCGGCACCTCGGACCGGCGGCCCGGCACGGAGCCCTGCGCTGACGTCCCGGCCGGACGTTCTGCGCTGACGTCCCGGTCGGGCGCCCCGTGCCGCCGGCCGGGGCGCCCCGCGGCAGGGCGTCCCGGCCGGCGGCACGGAGGGCGGCGGCGCGGGAGGGCGGTCAGACCCGGTTCTTGATGGCGCGCAGCGAGAGCGGCAGGAAGATCGCCGCGAAGACCGCGCCCCACAGCAGCGCCTGCGCGGCGGGGCCGGCGACCGGCTGGTCGATGGCGGGGTTCACCGCGTCGTGGCCGATCAGCAGGCCGCGCAGGGCGTCGCCGAGCTGGGACACCGGGTTGTGCTCCATGATCGTGCGCAGCCAGTCCGGGTAGCGGTCCGACAGCGGGATGAACGCGTTGCTGAGGAAGCTGATCGGGAAGATGATCGTGAACCCGAAGATCTGCACCTTCTCCGGCTCGCTGACCATCACCCCGATGAACACCGACACCCACGAGAACAGCAGGCTGAACAGCAGGAGCAGCAGGAACGCCGGGACGAGCGCCAGCCAGGAGGTCTCGATCCGGAACCCGATGGCGAAGCCGAGCACCAGCACGATCGCCATCGACCACGCCTGCTTGACCGTGTCGGCGACGATGCGCCCCATGAGCGGCGCGGAGCGCGCGATCGGCAGGCTGCGGAACCGGTCGAAGACGCCCTTGCCGATGTCGGTGTTCAGCCCGACGCCGGTGCTCATCGAGGCGAACAGGGCGTTCTGCACGATGATGCCGGGGATGAGGATCGGCAGGTAGGCCGAGACGCTGCCGGCCATCGCCGGGCCGAACACGAACGCGAACAGCAGCACGAACATGATCGGCTGGATCGACAGGTCGAGCAGCTCCATCGGGTTGTGCTTGATCTGGACGAGGTTGCGCCACGTCAGCGTCGCGACGTTGCGGAGTGCGGTGGCCGGCGACACCTTGCGCGTCACCGTCTGCGGTGCGAGTGCGGCGGTCGTCATTGGGTCTCCTTCGTGGATACCCCGGCCTTCAGGCCGGGAAGAGCCGAAGCTCCCGCGTAGCGGGGCAGGGAAAGGCGAATCGCCGTCAAGGCGATTCGGCGCCTGATGCCACTGGTCGACAGCCGTTGCTCAGACGGAACCCGATACGGTGTGACGCGTGATGCGGCAGGTCAAGCGGGCGTTCAAGTACCGCTTTTACCCCACGGACGAGCAGGCGGCCCAACTGTCGCGCACGTTCGGCTGCGTCCGTCTGGTCTATAACAAAGCGCTGGAGGAGCGCACTCGGGCTTGGTACGGCGAGCAGCGCCGTGTCTCCTACGTGGAGTCGTCGGCCGCGTTGACGGAGTGGAAGAAGACCGAGGAACTGGCCTTCCTCACCGAGGTGTCCTGCGTGCCGCTCCAGCAGGCACTGCGGCACCTCCAGACGGCGTTCGGGAACTTCTTCGCCAAGCGCGCCAAGTACCCCCGGTACAAGAGCCGGAAGAAGTCCCGCGCGTCGGCCGAGTACACCCGCTCCGCCTTCAAATGGCGCGACGGGGAACTGACGTTGGCCAAGATGGCGGGGCCCCTGAGCATCCGCTGGTCTCGCCCCCTCCCAGAGGGCGCGGAGCCGACCACGGTGACGGTGTCCCGCGACAGTGCCGGGCGCTGGTTCGTCTCGATGCTGTGCGACGACCGCATCGCCCCGGCCCCGGGTACCGCGAACTCGGTCGGTATCGATGCGGGCATCACCAGCCTGGTGACCCTGTCCACCGGGGAAAAGATCGCTAATCCCAAGCACGAGCGCCTTGACCGCGCCCGCTTGACCCGCGCGCAGCGGGCACTGTCGCGCAAGGCGAAGGGTTCGGCGAACCGTGAGAAGGCCCGGCGTCGCGTCGCCAAGGTTCATGCGCGGATCGCCGACCGGCGCCGGGACTTCCTGCACAAGCTGGCCACTCGGCTCGTCCGTGAGAACCAAACGGTCGTGATCGAGGACCTCACCGTCCGCAACCTGCTGAAGAACGGCAAGCTCGCACGCGCCATCAGTGACGCGTCGTGGACGGAGCTGCGCTCCATGCTGGAGTACAAGTGCGCCTGGTACGGGCGCGAACTCGTCGTGATCGACCGCTTCTTCCCCGGCTCGAAGCTGTGCGGGGCCTGCGGAAGGGTCGCGGCGAAGATGCCGCTGAACGTCCGGGAGTGGACGTGTGACTGCGGCGCGGTGCATGACCGCGACGTGAACGCGGCGCGTAACATCCTGGCCGCCGGGCTGGCGGCGTCCGCCTGTGGAGACGGTGTAAGACCTCAACGGGAGTCCTCCCGGACGGGGCGGTCGTCGGTGAAACAGGAAGCTCAGCGGGCGACCGCTGGAATCCCCCGCCTTTAGGCGGGGGAGGAAGTCAAGCCTTGGTCTCCTGCCTGTTGGCGGCGTCGGCCAGCGCTCCGGCCTCGGCGTCGATGTCGTCGGTGTGGTGCCCGGTGAGGGCGAAGAAGACCTCGTCCAGGCTGGACTTGCGGAGGGTGAGCTCGCCGACGGCGACGCCGGCCTCGTCGAGGCGGCGCACGACGGCGGGCAGCAGCGCGGGGTCGGTGACCGGCGCGCTGACCAGGCCGTCGTGCAGTTCGGGGGCGGCGCCGGTGAGATCGCCGATGATGCGGGCGGCGGCGTCGCCGTCGGTCCCGTGCACCGGCCGCACCTCCAGCACCTGGCCGCCGACCTGCGCTTTCAGCATGTCGGAGGTGCCCTGCGCGATGACCTGGCCGCGGTCGATGACGACGATGTCGTCGGCGAGCCGGTCGGCCTCCTCCAGGTACTGGGTGGTGAGCAGCACCGTGACGCCGTCGGCGGTGAGGCCCTGCACGATGTCCCAGAGGTCGTTGCGGCTGCGCGGGTCCAGGCCGGTGGTCGGCTCGTCCAGGAACAGGATCTGCGGCCGGCCGACCAGGCTGGCGGCGAGGTCGAGGCGGCGGCGCATGCCGCCGGAGTAGGTCTTGGCGGCGCGCTCGGCCGCTTCGGTCAGCTGGAAGCGCTCCAGCAGCTCGGCGGCGCGCCGCTTGGCCGCCGCGCGCGGCAGGCCGAGCAGCCGGCCGATGAGGACGATGTTCTCGGTGCCGGTCAGCATCTCGTCGACGCCGGCGTACTGGCCGGTGAGGCCGATCAGCTGGCGGACCTGGTGCGCCTCGGCGACCACGTCGTGCCCGCCGACCTCGGCGCGGCCCTCGGTGGGCGCGACGAGGGTGGCGAGGATGCGGGTCATCGTGGTCTTGCCCGCCCCGTTGGGGCCGAGGACGCCGAGGACGGTGCCGGTCTCGACCGTCAGGGAGACGCCGGCCAGCGCCTGGGTGTCGCCGAAACGCTTCACCAGGCCCTCGGCCCGGATGGCGTGTGACATGTGGACTCCTCCGTTGTGCGCCGCCCGACGGTGTGCTGGGCCGGTCAACCTTGCCAGGGCCCGGCGGCTCGATACGAACAGTTTTCGTGGTGCCGCTGGCAGACTGCTGACACGGCGCTGGCATCACCTGACAGCCTCGCACGGGGGTGTGACAGAACACGTGACGCGGGTCACTGATGATCATCGGGCCGGTCGTCCGGGTGCCGTTCCGGCGGCGCGGGCCCCCCGCGCCCTAGACTTCCGTTCGTGACAGCGGTGCGGCGCGACCCCGAGGGGCCGGGCGGCGGGGGCCCGCACCCGCCGCGGTTGCGGCCGCCCGCGCACCGCGTCTCGCCGCGGGCCGTCGCGCACTGGGCCATCGAGTACCTGCTGCTGTGGGGCCTGGCGTTCGGGCTCGCCTGGGGAGTGGCGGTCTGGATAGAAGAGGCTCACTGGCACGGGCTGCCGGAATGGCTCGACCGCCACCTGTGGCTGCTGCCCGCCCTCGTCGGCGCCGCCGGCGTCCTCACCGTGGCCGTCGCGCCCGTCTGGCGCTACCGGGTGCACCGCTGGGAGGTCGAGGCCGACGTCGTCTACACCCGGACGGGCTGGTTCAGCCGCGAGTGGCTGCTCGTCCCGGTCGGCCGGATCCAGACGGTGGACACCAAGCAGGGCTGGATCGAGCGGCTCCTCGGCCTCGCCACGATCGAGGTCAACACCGCCTCGCACGCCGGCTCGTCGGAGGTGTCGGGGCTGCCCGCGCGCGTCGCCACCCGCCTCGCCGAGGACCTCGCGCACCGCGCCCACGACCTCCGCGACGACGCCACGTGATCGCGCGCGAGGACGTCCCGCCGGCGCCGCCGCCGCGGCCGGCCGCCGTCCCGCGCCCGCAGCGCCTGCACCCGCTGACGTTCGTCGTCGGCGCGGTCCGCGAGATGGTCGCGCTGGTCGGCGCGGGCGCGACCGGGCTGCTCGTCGGCGGCCTGTCCACCGCCTTCTACTTCACCCTCGCCGGCCTGGTCTTCGGCCTGGCGTTCCACGCCGCGACCTGGGCGACGTTCACCTACACCCTGCACGACGACCGGATCGAGCTGCGCCGGGCGCTCGTCGGCCGGTCGGTCAAGACCATCCCGCGCGAGCGGATCCGCGGCGTGGACGTGAGCGCGTCCCTCGGGCACCGGCTGCTCGGCCTCGCCGTCGTGCAGATCGACGCCGGCGCCGACGGCGGCGAGGGCACGCTGAACGCGGTGTCCCGGCAGGAGGCGGCCCGGCTGCGCCGCGTCCTGCTCAGCCGGGACGCGGCCGCGGCGGGGCCGCCGGGCGCCACCGCGCTCCGCCCGCCGCGCCGCACGCTCGCCCGGATGCGGCGCCGCTGGTACGTGTACGCGCCGCTCTCCGGCGCCTACCTGCTCACGCCGTTCGCGCTCGCGGGCAGCCTCCTCAGCGCCCTGTACAACCTCGGCGACGACCTCGGGCTCGTCACCGAGGACCGGCTGACCCGCCTCGGCCACGACGTGATCGGGCTGCCGGCGGCCGCCGTCCTCGCCACGGCCGCCGCCGTGCTGCTGCTCATGCCGGTCATGTCGGTGATCGTGTTCACCCTGTTCAACTGGGACTTCACCGTCTACGCCCGGGACGGGTCGGTGATCGCCGAGCGGGGCCTGGTGACCCGGCGCAGCGTGTCGCTGGAGCGGCGCCGCATCCGCGGCGTGGAGTTCGCCGACAACCCGTTCGAGCGCCTCGCCCGCGTCGTCCGGGTGAACGCGCTGGTGACGGGCCTCGGCGACGCCGCCCACCGGGGGCGGCTGCTGCCCGCCGCGCCCTGGGGGACGGCGCAGGACCTGACGGCGCGCGTCCTCGGCCCGGTGCCCGCGCCGCTCCTCCCGCACCCGCGCGCCGCGCGCGGCCGGCGCGTGGCGCGCGCGACGGCGCCGCCCGCCGCGCTCGGCGCGCTGTCGCTCGCCGCCGGGCAGCCGCTGGTGGCGGCGGGCTGCGCGGTGCTGGCCTGCTGCGCCGTGCCGATCGGCCTGGACCGCTACCGGCAGCTCGGCCACGCCCGCGACGCCCTCCGCCTCACCTCGCGGTCGGGGTCGCTGCGCCGCCGCCAGGTGGTCGTCGACAACCGCGCCATCGTGGGCTGGCGCCTCCGCCAGACCCTCTTCCAGCGCCGCCTCGGCCTCGCCACGCTGATCGCGGCGGTCGGCGCGGGCGACGGCGGCTACCCCATCCTCGACCTGGCCGAGGACGACGCGGTGGCCCTGGCCACCGGCATCACCCCCGCCTGGCTCGAACCCTTCCTGGACCACCCCCCGTCCCCGCCCCGCAAGGCCGCCTGACCACCCGGTCACGCACCGTTGAGATGCGGCGTGTTGGCCACTTTCGATCTTCAAAATGCCCAACACGCCGCATCTCAACGGACGGTGACCACCCGGTCGCGAGAAGTTGACTTGCGGCGTGTTGCCTGTCTGGAACGTTCCAGGTGCGCAACACGCCGCAAGTCAACGGATGGTGACCGGGTGGTCGGGGGTGTGGGGCCGTGCGGCGACCGGGTGGTCATGGAAAGTTGAGATGCGGCGTGTTGGGCGTTTTAAAGATCGAAAATGCCCAACACGCCGCAAGTCGACGAAGGGTGACCAGGTGGTCGGGGTGGGCGGGCGGGGGGTCGGGTGCTGGCGGGGTTGCGGGGGGAAGGGGCTGGACGGCGAAGGGCCCCGGTCGCTCCTGGGGAGCGGGCGGGGCCCTTCGGTGTGCTGCGGGTGTTACTCGGGGCGGCGGGCGCCGAACATGATCTCGTCCCAGGAGGGGACGGAGGCGCGCTTGCCCTTGGCCTTGCGCCGGTTGTTGCGGGCCGGGCGCTGCGCGGCGGCCGGGGCGGTCTCCGCGGCGGCGGCCGCGGCGGCGGGCTTGTCGAGGCCGGGGCTCGGCATCGACGGGCGGGCCGCGGGCTTCCGCTTGGCGGCGCCCGCCGTGGGCGGGCGGGTCGCCCCGTGGGCGGCCGGGGCCTGCGGCGGCGCGGGCGCGGGCGCCGGAGCGGGCTGCGGCTCCTCCGCGACCGGTTCCGCGACCGGCTCGGGCTCCGGGGCGGGCTCGGGGGCGGGCTCGGGCTCGGCCTCCGCGACCGGCTCCGGCTCCTCCTCGACCACGGGCTCGACCGCGGACGCGACCGCGGGCTCGGGGGCGGGTGCCTCGGTGACGGCCGGAGCGGCCTCAGCGGCCTCCTCCGGCGCTTCGGCGGCGTTGTCGGACCCGGAGTCCGCGACGGGCTCCTCGACCGGCTCCGGGGGCGCCTGGGCGGCGGCCTCGATGGCGGGCTCGGGCTCCACCGGCTCCACGGGCGCCTCGGCGACCGGCACGGTCACCGGCGCGGGCTCCGGGGCGGGCTCCGGCGTGACGGCCGGAGCGGGCGCCTCTTCCGCGGCGGGCGCGGCGGCGGGCTCCTCGGCGACCGTCTCGTCGAGCGCGGCCTCTTCGGGCTCGGTCTCTTCGGCCGCGGCCTGCACCGGTGCCGCCTGCTCGGGCGCGGCCTCGGTCGGGGCGGGCGTCGCGGCCGGGGTCTTCTCGGCGGCCGGAGCCTGCTCGACCGGGGTCTGCTCCGCCTCGGCGGCAGGCTTCTCGACCGCGGGCGGGGCGGGGCGCTCGGCGGGCTGGACGGGGCGCTCGGCCTGGACCGGCGGCACGGGGCGCTCGGCGGCGGGCTGGGCCGGGCGCTCGGCCTGGACGGGGCGCTCGGGCTGGGTCGGCGGCGCGGGGCGCTCGGCCTGGACCGGCGGCGCGGGCGGGGCGGGGCGCTCGGCGGGCTGGGCCGGCGGGGCGGCGGGCGCGGGGCGCTCGATGCGGCGGGGCGCCGAGGCCGTCGGCAGCTCGCGCGAGGGCGGCTCGGCGGGGAGCTCGCGCGACGGGAACGCCGGGCGCGCGTCGACCATCCGGCCGCGCTCGACGATGTACTCGCGGGCGTCGCCCTCGGCGGGCGGCAGCCCGCGCGCGGGCGCCACCGGCGCGACCGGGGCGGCCGGCGGCGCGGGCCGCTCGCGCACGTCGGGGACGACCTTCATCGCCGGGCGGCGCGGCACGAGCGGGGTGACGGTGTCGGAGAGCGTCTCGTCGTCCCACTCGACGGCGGTCAGCCGGGCGGCGACCTCGTCCAGGGGCGCGACGTTGCGGCGGCGCGGGTCGAAGGTCCACTCGGCGGCGTGCGGGCGGCCGCCCTCGAAGAACGACAGCCGGACGCGCCAGGTGCGGTCCTCGCACTTCCAGGCGTCCCACTCGGCCTCTTCGAGGTCGACGCCGCCGCGGCCGAGGCGCTCCTCGACGGTCTCGCCGAGCGGCGGGCCGGGGGCGGACTCGCCGGGGCGGCGGACGGCGACGCGCTGGGCCTGCTGCGCCATGTACTCGCGCTCCTGGAGGACGGGCCCCTCGAACCAGCGGACGCGTTCGACCGGGATGCCGGCCGACTCGGCGATCTCCTCCGCGGTCTCACCGGACCGGATCCGGGCCTGGATCTCCTTGGGGCGCAAGGGGCTCTCCACTTCGATCTCGAACTGGCCGAGGCGGGAGAAGTGCCCACGGACCGCCGCGCGCAGGCGGTCGTCGACGGGCAGGGTGAACCGGGTGCCCCTGCCCGCGGTGGCCAGGACGAGGTACGTACCGTCCTCGCTGACCGCGACGAGGCGCAGCTCCTGCATGCGTGTCCTTCCTGCCCTGTCCTGACGGCACGGAGGGTGCCGGCGCGGCCGCCGGTCCGCGAGCCCGCCTCACCGCGCTCGTGCCGGTCGTCCGTCCGACCCCCACCGAGGGCGCATGCGTGCCCTTCCCCCGGATTCCCGAGTCTCTCTTTCGGACACACCTGCTGCCAGCACCGTACCCGGCATGTCCGAACATCGTCGCTCTCGAAGCCCTCTTCACGTGCCGGAAGAGGGCGTCCGACCCAGCTTGCCCGCGCCGCGGGACGGCCGGGATCGCTGTTCCCCATTCTTGTGGATCCTTTTCCACACTGTGCCTGACGCGCCGGACCGACTCCAGCCTTTTCGGGTTGCTCTCATCACGCCGGGGTATCGGAACACCTCGCCCGCCCCGATAGTTCGAGTTGTGGGGGTAGTTATGGACATCCGTATAGGGGGATAGGTAGATGCAGCGCAAGCTGCCGGACATCAGCACGACCCAACTGATCGCCAGCGGGCTCGCCACCGGAGCGGCCGCCGTGGGGGCGTCCTACCTGGGCGTCTACGGGACGATCGCGGGCGCCGCGCTCATGAGCGTGATGTCCACGGCGGGCACCGCGATCGGCAAGCACTACCTGGACCAGGGCAAGGAGCAGCTCAGGGAGCGGACGGCCCTGCACTCCGCCGCCGCCCACCGGCAGTCGGCCGGGGAGGCGGCCGCCGACGCCGTCTCCGCCGACCCGACCCGGGCGGTGGTCTGGTCCGGCGTCATGGACGCCGATCCGAACGCGACCCGCCTGGACCGTCCCGTCGCCGCCCCGGGGCCGCCGTCCGGCGACCCGAACGCGACGCGCCTCGACCGCCCGCACCCCGGCGCCTTCGGCGACCCGAACGCCACCCGCCTGGACGCGGGCGCGGGCGCCGGCGCGGGCATCGCCCGCCCGGACGCCGGCCGCGCCGAGGCGGCGGTCGCCGGCGAGATCGCCGGCGACGCGGGCGAGGACGCCGTCCGCCACGCCGCCTGGAAGTCGGCGCTCACCGCCACCCTGGCGTGGGCGCGGCAGCGCTGGGTGACGCTGGTGGTGGCCTCGGTGGCGATGTTCGCCGTCGTGATGGGCGCGATCACCGTCGCCGAGAAGATCACCAACAAGCCCGCCGCGAGCTGGGTCGGCCAGAGCGGCGGCAAGGGCACGACCTGGAGCAACCTCGGCGGCTCCACCGGGAGCGACCCGACGCCGACGCCGACGGTCCGGCCGAGCGGGAGCGGCACCGGTTCCCCGGCGCCGAGCGAGAGCGGCACCGGCGGCTCCGGCCGGCAGAGCACCGCCCCGAGCCAGGCGCCGGCCCCGCCGACGTCCGGCGGCGCGACCGCCCCGTCCTCCTCCAGCGGCCCGGCCGGCCCGAGCAGCAGCGCCCCCGAGCAGGGCGGCGGCGGTGACCAGCAGGCCACCAACGACGCCCAGCAGCAGGACCAGCAGGCCCAGCAGAGCGGCGCCCCCCAGTAGCGCCCGACCCAGCACACCCCTCGAACGGCGAAGGCCCCCGCCCGCAACACCGGGACGGGGGCCTCGCCGTACGCGCGGACGCGGCGGGTCAGTCGCCGAAGACCTGCCGGGTGTAGGGGTTGGCGAAACGGCGCTCGGGGTCGAGCTCGTCCCGCAGCGCCCGGAAGTCGCCGAAGCGCGGGTAGACCGTCTCCAGGTAGGAGGCGTCGCGGGTGTGCAGCTTGCCCCAGTGCGGCCGGCCGCCGATCGCGGTCATCAGCTCCTCGACGCCGCCGAAGTACTCCTCGTGCGCGTCCTTGTGGAAGACGTGCACGGCGATGAACGCCGACCGGCGGCCGTGCGCCATCGACAGCCAGGCGTCCTCCTCGGGCAGCAGCCGCACCTCGATCGGGAAGCTGATCTTCCAGTCGCGCTTGGCGAACAGCGCCTTCAGGTCGCGCAGCGCCGGGACGAGCCGCTCGCGCGGGATCGCGTACTCCTGCTCCTTGAAGCGGACGGTGCGCGAGCTGGTGAACACCTTGTAGGAGGTGTCGCTGTAGGTGCGGGCGCCGAGCGCGCGCGCCGAGATGCCGTTCACCTTGGGGACGATCGACGGCGCCCGGTGGGTGGCCTGGTTGATCGCGCCGAACAGGGAGTTGGACAGGAACTCGTCGTCCAGCCAGTGCCGGAACCGCGACAGCGGCTCCGCCGGGCCCTCGGTGCGGTTGTTGCGCTTGGTGAGGCAGCCCTCGGTGTGGGGGAACCAGTAGAACTCGAAGTGCTCGTTGGCGGCGTCGAACTCGTCGACGCGGGCCAGCACCTCGTCCCACTTCATCGGCTCCTCCCGCGCGCGCAGCAGGAAGGACGGGACGACGCGCCAGGTGATCGCGGTGACGACGCCGAGGGCGCCGAGGCCGGCGCGGGCGGCGTCGAACAGGTCGGGCCGCTCGGTGGGCGAGCAGGTGACGAGCGACCCGTCGGCGAGGACGAGCTCCAGCGCCGCGACCTGGGAGGCGAGGCCGGCGGCGTCGCGGCCGGTGCCGTGGGTGGCGGTCTGCAGGGCGCCCGCGACGGTCTGCTCCTGGATGTCGCCCATGTTGGCGAGGGCGAGGCCGTGCTCGTCCAGGATCCGGTTGAGGCGGTGCAGCGGCAGCCCGGCCTCCACGGTGACCAGGCCCGCCGCGGTGTCCACCGAGCGGACGGCGGTGAGCGCGTCCGGGCGGAGCAGCACGCCCTCGGCGACGGCCGCGCCGGTGAAGGAGTGGCCGGTGCCGATCATGCGGACCGTGCGGCCCTCGGCGCCGGCCGCCCGCACCTGCGCGGCGACCTCCTCGGCCGTCCGCGGGGTCTCGACGCGCTGCGGGGCGGCCGCCTGGTTGCCGGCCCAGTTGCGCCACGTTTGGTTGGTCACGGTGGACATGCGGCGATGTTACTCGGCGCACGTTCGTGAGGAAAGTTCACGTTTGCTGATCGTGCGCGTTCCGGCCAGGCCGAGCAGCGCCGCCCCGCAGGCCGCGCCGAGCGGCACGAGGAACGCCGACCGCGCCCCGAAGGCGTCCACCAGGCGCCCCGACAGCGAGGAACCGAGCGCGACGCCGATCCCGACGGTGGTGGACACCAGCGCGAGGCCCTCGGTCAGCCGGGCGGACGGGACGAGCCGCTCGACGAGCCCGTAGCCGGGGATGATCGTCGGGGAGATGGCGAGGCCGGAGAAGAACACCACGGCCATCATCGGCACCAGGCCGTCCACCAGCAGCGGCGGGACGAGCAGCACGGCCAGCAGCACGAGCCCGGACCGGAGCCGCCGCACGAGCGGCGCCCGCCAGCTCCGCGCCCCGTACCAGAGCGCCGCCGTCCCGCTGCCGAGCGCGTAGCAGCCGAGCAGCGCCCCGGCCAGCGCCTTGTGGCCCTGCTCCTCGGCGAACGCCACCCCGCTCACGTCGATCGCGCCGAACACCGTCCCGAGCAGCAGGAACACCGGCACGAGGACGCGCAGCGAGGAGTCGGCGAGGACGCTCCCGCGCGCCGCGCCCGGAGCGGGCGGCGCCGGCGGCGGCTCGGTGCCGCGCTGCGCGGCGAGCGCGAGCGACCCGGTCAGCATGAACACCGCCGACGCGGCGAGCCCCGCCGCCGGATGGACGCCGGTGGACAGCGCGGTGACCAGCAGCGGCCCCGCCACGAAGATCGCCTCGTCCACCGTCGACTCGAACGAGAACGCCGCGTGCAGCCGCTCGGGGCGGTCCCGCAGCACGTGCGACCAGCGCGCCCGCACCCAGGCGCCGAGCGAGGTCTCGGCGGCGCCCGCGAACGCCGCCGCCGGGAACAGCGTCCAGACCGGCGCCCCGCCGACCGCCAGGGCGATCAGCAGGACGTTCCCGGCGGCGCCGGCGCAGGCGATCGGGACGAGCACCCGGCGCTGCCCGTACCGGTCGGCGAACCGGGCGCTCAGCGGGGCGCTCGCCGCGTAGGCGAGCGACATCGTCGCGGCGACCGCGCCGGCGGTACCGTACGATCCCGTGACCGCCGAAACCAGGAGGACCGTGCCGATACCGACCATCGACATCGGCATCCGGCCGACGAGCCCCGCGACGACGAACCGCCGCGCGCCGGGCACGGCGAGCAGCGCACGGTAAGGACTGGACAAGCGAGCCTCCCGACCCCGGGAAGATCGCACTTCCGGGCCTATCCTTCGACGTCGACGACCCGGTCACGCTACCCGGGCGTGACAACCGGATTTCCCCTGCAACCCGCCCGTAGTGACTCACGTTGGGATGGTCGTGGCCGCCTCTACCCCGCCCCGTCGCGCCTCCACCGCCTCCACCGCCTCCGCGCCCGCCCCCGGACGCCCGCCCCGGCGGCGCCGTCCGGTCCTCGCCGTCGCCGCCCTCGCCGCGCTGATCGCGGCGAGCCTCGGCGGCGGCGCCTACGGCGCGCTCACCGTGGACGGGCCGCGCAAGGCCGGGCGCGAGATCCAGGAGGCCGAGCTGCCGGAGGCCGGCGGCACCGGCGGCCCCGTGACCAACGTCGCCACCGGCGACCGCGTCGCGCCGCTCCGCCGGGTCGTCCCGCCGGACGTGCTGGCGGTCTCCAGCGGCGCCCCGATCGGCCAGGCCAGGATCTCCCGGCTGGCCAAGAACAAGCGCGTCAAGGACCTGATCGCGGTGGCGGGCGGCGCCGTCCAGCTCCAGGGCCGCGCGGTCAACACCTTCGCCGTCGACCCGTCCACCTTCCGGTCTTGGACGCCGCCCGACACCGCCCGCAAGGACGCCCTGTGGACGGCGCTCGCGGCCGGGAGGTTCGTGGTGTCGGCCGACGCCGCCGAGCAGCTCCGGCTCAGCGAGGGCTTCCCGTACGCGGTGGTCGGCCGGACGATGCCGCAGGTCACGATGGGCGGCTCGGGCAACCTCGGTCTGCCCGGCATCGACATGCTGGTGAGCGCCAAGGTCGGCGAGCAGCTCGGCCTGGTGAAGAACGTCGCCGTGCTGGTGAACGCGCCCGGCGTGGCGCCCGCCACCGTCACCAAGGCCGTCGGCCACGCCCTCGGCAGCGGCGCGAGCGCCGTCAACCTGCACGAGCGCAAGTACAGCTCGTCGGCGGGCGGCGGCGGTTCGGGCAGCTACCTGGACCTGTACAAGAACGCCGCCACCACCTGCCCGGGGCTGTCCTGGACGGTGCTCGCCGCGATCGGCCAGGTCGAGAGCGACCACAACCGCAACCCCGGCCGCTCCAGCGCGGGCGCCCTCGGCCCCATGCAGTTCATGCCCGCCACCTGGAAGTCCTACGGCGTGGACGGCGACCGCGACGGCAAGGCCGACATCATGAACCCCTACGACGCGATCCCCGGCGCCGCCAAGTACCTGTGCGCCAACGGCGCCGGACGCGGCGGCAGGTCCCTCTACAACGCGATCTGGCACTACAACCACGCCGACTGGTACGTCCAGAAGGTCCTGAACCTGGCCCAGGCGTACGCCGCCCGCTACAACTGACCCCGCGTCGGTGTGGGGCAGACGACAGGGCGCCTCCGCGTGAGAGCCGATACCCCCTGGTTGGATGGAGTGCATGAGCACGTACGACGCGCTGCTTCTGGTGTCCTTCGGCGGCCCCGAGGGCCCCGACGACGTCATCCCGTTCCTGGAGAACGTCACGCGCGGGCGCAACATCCCGAGAGAGCGCCTGGAGGCGGTGGGGGAGCACTACCACCTGTTCGACGGCGTCAGCCCCATCAACCGGCAGTGCCGCGACCTGAAGGCGGCGATCGAGGCCGATCTCGCCGCGCACGGCATCGACCTGCCGGTCTACTGGGGCAACCGCAACTGGGAGCCCTACCTCGCCGACACCGTCCGCACGATGCGCGACGACGGCGTCCGCCGCGCCGCCGCGTTCGTGACCTCGGCCTACAGCTGCTACTCCTGCTGCCGCCAGTACCTGGACGACATCGACCGGGCGCGCGGCGAGGTCGAGGGCGCCCCCGAGATCGACAAGCTGCGGGTGTACGCCAACCACCCCGGCTTCGTCGCGCCGTTCGTCGAGGCGACCCGGAGCGCCCTCGCCGACCTGCCGGACGACGTCCGCGACGGCGCGCACCTGGCGTTCAGCGCCCACAGCGTCCCGCTCTCCCAGCCCGGCCGGGAGTCCTACGTCACCGAGCTGCGGGACGTGGCGGCGGTCGTGGCGGCCGAGGCGGCGCCCGGCCACCCCTACGAGCTGGTCTACCAGAGCCGGAGCGGCCCGCCGAGCCAGCCGTGGCTGGAGCCCGACATCCTCGACCACCTGGAGAAGGCCGCCGCCGCCGGGACGCGGGCGGTGGTGAACGTCCCGATCGGGTTCACCTCCGACCACATGGAGGTCAAGTACGACCTGGACGTCGAGGCGACCGCGAAGGCCGCCGAGCTCGGCCTCGCCTTCCGCCGCGCCGCGACGCCCGGCACCCACCCGAGGTTCGTCGCCATGGTGCGCGAGCTGCTGCTGGAGCGGTCCGGCGACGCGCCGGAGCGCCCCACGGTCGGCGCGCTCGGCGCCCGGCCCGACGCCTGCCCCGCCGACTGCTGCCGGAACGGAGCCCGAGCCCGATGAGCCTGTACGAGGACCTGCGCGACCTCGCCGTCGAGACCGCCCGCGAGACGGGCCGGATGCTGGTCGACGAGCGGCCCGCCGCCGGCCCCGACGTGGTGCGGACCAAGTCGAGCCCGACCGACGTCGTCACCCAGATGGACCGCGCCGCCGAAAAGATGATCATCGAGCGGATCGGCGCGGCCCGCCCCGGCGACGCCTTCCTCGGCGAGGAGGGCGGCGACCAGGGCGCCGCGGACGGTGCCGTCCGCTGGGTGGTCGACCCGATCGACGGCACCGTCAACTACCTGTACGACCTGCCCGACTGGGCCGTCAGCATCGCCGCCGAGGTGGCCGGGCGGACCGTCGCCGCCGCGATCGCGATGCCGCGCCGCGGCGAGCTGTACACCGCCGTCGAGGGCGGCGGCGCGCGGCTGCACACCGCGTCCGGCGTCCGCGACCTGCGCGTCAACACCGGGGTGCCGCTGGAGCGGGCGCTCGTCGCGACCGGCTTCGGGTACGCCGCCGAGCGCCGCGCCCACCAGGCGCGCGTGCTGACCGGGGTGCTGCCGTTCGTCCGCGACATCCGCCGCGGCGGCTCGTGCTGCGTGGACCTCTGCTCGCTCGCCGCGGGCCGGGTCGACGCCTACTTCGAGCGCGGCGTGCAGGCGTGGGACGTCGCCGCGGGACGGCTCGTCGTCACCGAGGCGGGCGGCCGCATCGGCGGCCTGGGCGGCGCCGCCCTCGGCCCGGAGTTCGCGCTCGCCGCCGCGCCGGAGCTGTTCGACGCGCTGCAGTCGCTGCTCGTCCCGCTGGACCCCGCGCACGACTGAACGCGCGGAAGGACCGGAGGGAGTCCTCCGGTCCTTCCGTGAAGCGGGGAGACGTGCGGTGCGTGCGGGTGGTCGGACGGGGTGGTGAGGGGATGCTTCAGTCGCAGCGGGGCGGCTCGACTCCGATGTCGTTGTTGGCCGCGATCCGGCGCAGTTCCTTGATCTCCTCCTGGCGGATGTCCACCAGGTAGGTGTCTCCTGCCGCGTGGGCGCTGCGCAGCGACGCGTACGCGTCGTCGAGCCGCTGCTGGATCTGGCGTGACAACTCGCCCATGGGCCTCCTCCCGGATCAGCCCGTCCGTACCCATGGCGAACCTTCGGGTAAACCTGATGGGGAAGGTAATTTCACGGCAACTTTCGCGCCCGGCGGGGAGCGCCGCCAGCGACGGTTTACGGACGTCTTACGGCCCGCGTGGCATACCTGGTGGGCGGCCGGCGGGGAGCCGGCGAGGAGGGGGGAGCGGTGCGGGTTCTAGTCGTCGAGGACGAGCGGGTGCTCGCCGACGCGATCGCCACCGGCCTGCGCCGCGACGCGCTGGCGGTGGACGTGGCCTACGACGGCGCGGGGGCGCTGGAGCGGGCCGGCGTCAACGACTACGACGTGATCGTGCTCGACCGCGACCTGCCGCGGGTGCACGGCGACGAGGTCACCCGGGAGCTGGTCGCGCGCCGCTACCCGGCCCGCATCATCATGCTGACCGCGGCCGGCGAGCTGGACGACAAGGTCGAGGGCCTCAGCATCGGCGCCGACGACTACCTGGCCAAGCCGTTCGCGTTCGCCGAGCTGATCGCCCGGGTGCGCGCCCTCGGCCGCCGCGCCGCCGCGCCGCTGCCGCCCGTCCTGGAGCGGTCCGGGATCAGCCTGGACCCCGGCCGCCGCGAGGTGGCCCGCGACGGCCGCCAGGTCGACCTCACCCGCAAGGAGTTCGCGGTGCTGGAGGTGCTGCTCAGCGCCGACGGCGCGGTCGTCAGCTCCGAGCAGCTGCTGGAGAAGGCCTGGGACGAGCACATCGACCCGTTCACCAACGTCGTGCGGGTGACCATGATGACGCTGCGCAAGAAGCTCGGCGACCCGCCGGTCATCGAG